>CAWBEF010000009.1:0-148879 GCA_963787765.1 uncultured Solirubrobacteraceae bacterium
ACGCCGAACGTCGCGGTCTCGGTGAACGGCCAGAGCGTCATCTCCGGCACGTTCGTCTTGCCGATCAGCACCGCGCCCGCCTCGCGCAGGCGGCGGACGACCTCGGCGTCCGCGCGCGCGGGCTCCCGTACGGCGTTGGTGCCGAACGCGGTCAGCTCGCCGGCTACGTCGATGTCGTCCTTGACCGCGAGCGGGACGCCGAGCAGCGGCCGCTCGCCGCCGGCGCCGCGGCGCGCGTCAGCCTGGTCGGCTTCCAGCAGCGCGCGCTCGGCGAAGACGACGCTGAACGCGTTCAGGCGCCCGCCCAGCCGCGCGATCCGCTCGAGGTAGAGCTCGACGAGCTCGCGCGAGGAGAGCTCACCGGCGGCGATCATCTGGGCCTGGCGGGCGATCCCCGCGTAGGCGAGCTCGGTGGCGTCCATGCGCTGCAATCTAGTTGAAAATCGGGCTCGCGCCCGTTCGCCTCCGCTCCGCCGCGGACCCGCCTAGGATCAGGCGCGACCCTCGGCAGGCGCCCCGTCGGCTATCGGCGATACGGCGGAGGGCGAAGCAGCGAGTGTTCCGCGACCACCGAACGAGGGGGAGCATCGATGCCATATCCGGTCACGTTCGAGGCGGACTACGTCGAGCACCGCAGCCGCCTGACCACGTTCTTCCGCCTGATCCTCGCGATCCCGCTTGTGATCTGGCTGTACATCTAGGGGATCGTCGCGTCGATCGCGATGGTGATCGCCTGGCTCGCGATCGTCTTCACGGGCAGCTACCCAGCGGGGCTCTACGACTTCATCGCGGGATACACGCGCTTTCTCGCTCGCTTCACGGCCTATGCGGCGCTGCTCTGCGATCCCTACCCAGCGTTCGGCGGCGCCGAGGACGACGCGTACCCGGTGCGCATGCAGTTCGCGCGACTCGAGACTACAGCCGCCTGAAGACCCTTCTTCCGCATCATCCTCGCGATCCCGATCGTGATCCTGCGCTACGTGATGGGGATCTCTGCTCGAGATCGGCGCGATCGCCGCCTGGATCGTGATCGTGATCACCGGCAAGATGCCTCGCGGCCTGTTCGACCTGATGGTGCTCGCCAACTCCTACACCGCGCGCAGCGACGCATACGTGTTCCTGCTGACCGAGACCTACCCGCCGTTTCAGGACGAGCAGACGCGCGCCAGCGGGAGCCGCGTGAGTCGCTAGACGGCGTCACCGGGTTGTGCTTGGCGGGCCACTCGCGCCGCTTCGCCTGCAGCATGGGCGAAGCGGCGGATCGAGCTCCGCGCGCAGCGAGTCCGGCTCGATCACAGCATCGATCACCAGCTCGGAGGCGAGATGGAAGATGTCGATGTCGGCGGCGTACTCCGCACGTAGCTCCTCGGTGCGGGCCGCGCGCTCGGCGTCGTCCTCGATCGCCTGGAGCTGGTTGTAGTAGACGGCGTTGATCGCCGCCTGCGGGCCCATCACCGCGATCGACGCGCTCGGCAGCGCGATGCAGCAGTCCGGCTCGAACGCCGGGCCGGCCATCGCATACAGCCCGGCGCCGTAGGCCTTGCGCACGATCACCGAGATCTTCGGCACGGTCGCCTCGCTGACCGCGCTGATCATCTTCGCTCCGTGGCGGATGATCCCTCGCGCTCGACCTGCGTGCCGATCATGAACCCGGGGACGTCGGCGAGGAACAGCAGCGGCACGTTGAACGCATTGCACGTCCAGATGAAGCGCGCGGCCTTGTCGGCGGAGTCGGAGAACAGCACGCCGCCCTTGTGCTTGGGCTGGTTGGCGACGATGCCGATCGCGCGGCCCTCCAGCCGCGCGAAGCCGACGAGCAGCTCCTTCGCCCAGCGCGGGTGGATCTCCATCAGCGAGTCCTCGTCGATGAGCGCATCGATCACCGTGCGATGTCAAACGGCTTGTTCTCGTCGTCGGGATCAGCGCCGCGATCCCCGCGCCGTCCGCCGGCCGCGGGCGCCGCGGCGCGCAGGCCGGCGGCTGTCGTGCCAGCTCCCGGCAGGTAGGAGAGATAGCGGCGCGCGCATCGCGATGCCCTCCTCGTCGCTGCGCACCAGCTGGTGCCCGCAACCGGAGACGCCGGTGTGCATGCGCGCGCCGCCCATCTCCTCGAGGCTGACCTTCTCGCCGATCACCATCTCGGCCATCCGCGGCGAGCCGAGATACATCGACGCGTTGCTCTCGCGCATGATCACGAGGTCGCAGAACGCGGGGATGTACGCGCCGCCCGCGGCGCTCGGCCCGAACAGCACGCAGACCTGCGGGACGACGCCCGAGAGCTTGACCTGGTTGTGGAAGATCCGCCCCGCGCCGCGCCTGCCCGGGAACATCTGACCTGGTCGGTGATCCGCGCTCCGGCCGAGTCGACGAGGTAGACCATCGGAATGTCGAGCGCGAGCGCGCGCTCCTGGATGCGGAGGATCTTCTCGACCGTCTTCGGCCCCCACGAGCCGGCCTTGACAGTCGGGTCGTTCGCCATCAGCGCGACCGCGCGGCAGTCGATCGTGCCGATCCCGGTGACGACGCCGTCGGCTCCGAGTCCGTCCTCCTGCCAGTTGGCGAGCAGCCCCTCCTCCGCGAAGGAGCCATCGTCGAGGAGCAGCGCGATGCGCTCGCGCACCGGGAGCTTGCCCTGCTCGCGGGCCTTCTCGCGATGGCGCTCGGGGCCGCCGGCGAGCGCGCGCGATCGCCTCGCCGAGCGCGCCCATCAGTCGGGACGCCCATCACGGCAGCTCCGGCGGCTCGAGCGCCGCGCTTCGTGGCGCAGCCGCCGCGCACGGCGGCCTCAGGCGCGCTTCGAGCGCCTCCTCGTCGGCGCCGGCCGAACAGGCGCCAGCCGTCCCGCAGACGGGCAGCAGCATCGCGAGATCACCCAGATCGGCCAGAAGCTTCCGCTCGCGCCGTCGCGCCGCCCAGATCGCGACGCGATCAGCGACGCGCCGACGGCGCCGCCGGCCTCCTGCACGAGCGCGCGCGGCGCAGGTGCCGCCGGCGCCTGGCCAGCTGAGCGCTCAACTGCGGCCGGGCTGAGCGGCAGATCGCGCTTGACGGCCTCGAGCTCCCCGCGCGTCGTCGCGGCGTAGGCGCGCCCCGAGACGCTCCTCGAACTCCTCCGAGGTGAGGCGTCCCGCGAGCATGTGTTCGCGCAGCTCCGCGGCGAGCTGCTCGCGATCGGCATCGGCGACGCGCAGGCTCGAGATCGCTCAATCCATCGCTCCGTTCCCTAGAACGCCGGGTTCGGCTCCGGTGCCTCGCCGGAGTAGTCGTAGAAGCCGATCCCGGACTTGCTCCCGAACCAGCCCGCGGCGAGCATCTTGCGCAGCATCGGCGGGCGGGCGAAGCGCCGCTCGCGGAACTCCTCGAAGAGGACGTCGCAGATCGAGCCGAGCGTGTCCAGGCCGACGAAGTCGGCCAGCGTCAGCGGCCCCATCGGGTGCCCGGCGCCGGCCTTCATCGCCTCGTCGATCTCGCCGACGGAGCCGACGCCCTCTTCATAGGCGCGCATCGCGTCGAGCATGTAGGGCACCAGCAGCCGGTTGACGATGAAGCCGGCGTTGTCCTTGGTGGGGGTGGCGAGCTTGCCCTCCGAGCGGCGAACTCGAGGGCCGTCTGCGAACGCCTCGTCGGAGGTCGTCACGCACGGACGACCTCGACCAGCTTCATCACCTGCGCGGGGTTGAAGTAGTGCAGCCCGACGAACTGGCCCGGCCGGCCGGTGACGGCCGCCTGGTCGATGACCGACAGCGAGGAAGTGTTGGTCGCGAACACCGCGCCGGCCTTGACGATCCCGTCGAGCTCCCGCCACATCTCGAGCTTCAGCGCCAGGTTCTCGGTGATCGCCTCGATCACCAGGTCGCAGTCGGCGAGTCGCCGTAGCGGTCGTGCCGTTGATCCGCCCGCGCACCGCGTCGGCGTCCTCCTGCGGGACCTGCCCTTCTCGACGGCGCGCGCGGGCTGCTTCTCGATCTTCGCGAGCCCCTTCGCGAGCGTCGCTCGTCGACCTCGCGCAGCACGACCTGATAGCCGGCCTGGCGGCCACCTGCGCGATCCGTGCCCCATCAGGCCCGCCCCCAGCACGCCCACCTTCTCGATTTCTGCGCCATCGCTCCCTTTGCGGTCATTGAGTGGGCGCTCTGAGCGCCCGCCACCAAGCTCGTGCGCCGGCCGCCCGCCGGTCGGCGAGCCAGAGCCTATTACGCGCGCGTCCACCGCCGCGCCGGGTCGGTCCTCGCGAGCAGGGGTGAGCGCCTCTGCGTGGAAGCCAGATGAGACCTTCGACCTCTCTCCGGCCGGCCTGCGCGCCGACGGCGCGGAGCTGAGATCTCGGTCGAGGTGCTGGCCGCGAAGCTCGAGCAGGCGCTGCCCGGGCGAGCCCGGGTCGAGCGGCGTGGAGCGGGGCTGCTCGGCCGCGGCCCCAAGCGCGTCCGCACGGTGGCCCTCGAGCTCGGCGACTGCGCCTACGGCTGGACTTCAGCGACGGGCGCCTGCAGGGGTACCGTGAGCGCCAGAGCGGGGGCATCGCGATCAAGCGCGAGACGCTCGACCCGGGCGCCTGGGTGGCGGCGCTGACCGAAGACCTGCGCGAGGAGGCCCAGCGCAGCGCCGAGGCGCGGAGCGCCCTGGAACGGCTGCTGGCCTGATGAACGCCTCGCCGCCCGAAGGAGGAGACGAGGCTCCCGGCGAGAGCGAGGCCGAGCAGCGCGAGTCCCTGAAACGGGTCGAAGCGGGCGGGATCCCGCTCGGCGCCGAGCGCCGGCTGCGGAGCTCTCGGCGGGCAAGGGCGCCTTCACCTCGGATCTGTCGGTCGGCTCGTTTGCCCTCTGTCACGAACTGGGCCTGCAGCCGCTGGCACAGGTGATGGGCACTCGATCTACCAGGTCGGCTACCCCCGACGATGCCGGGGACTATGCGGGCGGCTTCATGTTCGAGCTGGACGCCCTCTCGCAGGCCTGGAACTCGGTCCGCGAACTGGCCTTCGGCCGCCTGGCCGAGGAGGCACGGCACGTCGGCGCCGACGCCGTCGTCGGGGTCCAGATCTCAAGCGGCGCCCGGGAGTTCACAGAAGGGGCGATCGAGTGGTCGTGATCGGGACGGCCGTCCGCGCGGCGACCGCGAGCGCCCCCGCGGGGGCGCCGCGGCCGGGACGGTTCTCACGGAGCTCTCGGTGCCCGATTTCGCAAAGCTCCGGCGAGCGGGCATCGAGACGCCGGGCGTCGTCGCCTGGACCTCGGTCTTCTACGTCCAGTCCTGCGGCCGGGCAGGCACGGCGGCGGGCTCGGCATGAGCTTCATCGGGAACATGGAGATGACCGACTACACCCAGGGGATCTACGAGGCCCGCGAGGCGGTCATGTCCCGCGTCAGCGCCCAGGCAGCCCGCGTCGGCGCCAGCGGCGTCGTCGGCATGAGGATCGCCCACAACACCACGGGAGCGCCCAGAACGGGCTGATCATGAGCTTCAGCGCGATCGGCACGGCGATCCGGGAAAGCTCGGCCAACCACTCCCGAAGCACCAAGCTGACAATCGACCTGACCGAAGGAGCGCGATGATGAGCGATGAACCGATCGAGCGGAGGCCGCCTACGACCCGACGTCGCTCGAGGGGGTACCCGAGGCCGGGCGGGCGCGCCTGCGCAGAACCGGGCGGGGCTGTTCACCTCGGATCTGTCGGTCAACGAGTTCCTGCTCGTCAAGGAGGCCGGCTTCGAGCCGCTCGGCCTGGTCGTGGGCAGCTCGATCTACCACATCGGCATCCAGATGGCGGGGTGGAAGAAAAGCCAGGAGATGACGGTCCTCTCCGAAGCGATGTACGGCGCGCGCCAGCTCGCGATGACGCGCATGGAGGAGGAGGCCGACCAGCTCGGCGCGGACGGCATCGTCGGCGTGCGCCTGGACATCGGCCGCTACGAGTGGGGCCAGGACATGGCCGAGTTCATCGCGATCGGCACCGCGGTCAAGCACCGCGACGGCGTGCTGCACCGCGCGCCCAACGGCAGGCCGTTCACGAGCGACCTCTCCGGCCAGGACTTCTGGACGCTGCTGCGCACGGGGCACCGCCCGGTCGGGCATGGTGATGGGCAGCTGCGTCTACCACGTGGCCCACCGGGGGATGCTCCAGTCGATGGCCCAGACGGGCCGCAACGTCGAGCTTTCGAACTTCACCCAGGCCCTCTACGACGCGCGCGAGCTCGCGATGGAGCGGATGCAGAGCCGAGGCGCGCGAGTCGAGGCCGAGGGGATCGTCGGCGTCGCAGCTCCAGGAGAAGAGCCACGGCTGGGGCAGCCACACGATCGAGTTCTTCGCGATCGGCACCGCGATCGTCCCGCGCGAGGGCACGAGAGGAGATCCAGGCCGCCGACGACCGTGCTCGACCTCAGCTGAACGGCCGATGAGGCCCGCCTGGCGGCTCCGCCGCGATGGTTGGCGCTCCTCGCGAAGACGCCGTTGGGAATAACCTATCCGTGGTCCACGACGACAGGAGCAGACCGATGAGCATCGTCTTCACCGAGGATCAGGGCCCCGTCCGCCACATCGTCCTGAACCGGCCCGAGAAGCGCAACGCGATGAACCAGGAGCTGCTGCTTCGCGCTCGGCGAGGCCCTGCGCGCAGGCCGCGGCCGAGGAATCGGTCCACTGCGTCGTGCTGCGCGGGGAAGGGCCCGTCTTCTCCGCCGGCGTCGACCTCGGCGAGCTGATGTCCTCGACCGCGACCCCGGGGATGCTGCGCCCGTTCCGCGATGTCTTCCTGGAGTGCGCGAACCTCTGCGAAGAGATGGCCAAGCCGGTCGTCTGCCAGATCCACCGCACCTGCGTCGGCGGCGCGCTCGAGGTGGCGCTGGGCTGCGACCTGCGGGTCGCCTCCGACGACGCCCAGCTCGGCCTGCCCGAGGTCAAGTTCGGGATCATCCCCGACGTCGGCGGCTCGACCCGCCTGCCGGCGGTCGTCGGCCTCGGGCCGCGCGAAGGAGCTGATCATGACCGCGCGCACGATCGATGCCGAGGAGGCCGAGCGGATCGGCCTGCTCAACCGCGTCGTCGCACCCGAGGAGCTCGAGCGGCGACCGGGCCCTGGTCGAGGAACTGCTGGCGAACTCTCACATCGCGGTCGGGCGCTCCAAGCGCGTGCTCGACGCCTCCGCGCGCCCGACGCTCGCGACGAGCGCTCGAGATGGAGGTCGCCGTCCAGGAGTACTGCGTGGCCGCATGCGCGAAGGACGCGGCCCGCGGCCTGCAGGAGCCCGTCGCGAAGCTAGCGCGGCTCGAGCCGCTCGCGGTGCCAGTCGACCGGGCCGGCGAGCAGCGTGTGGCTGCCGAGCGGGCGGCCGAGGATCTCGCTGGACGCGGCGCGCGCAGGCGAGCAGCGCGGGAGGTCGACGCCCGTCTCGATGCCCATCTCGTCGAGCATCGAGACGAGGTCCTCGGTCGCGATGTTGCCGGTCGCGCCGGCCGGGACCGGGCAGCCGCCGAGCTCGCCGAAGCTCGACTCGAAGCTCTCGACACCGGCCTCGAGCGCCGCGAGCACGTTCGCGAGGCCCTGCCCGCGCGTGTTGTGGAAATGCGCCGTCAGCTCGACGCCCGCCGAGCTCGGCGCCGGCACGCGCGAAGAAGGCGCGGACCTGCAGCGGGTTGGCCATCCCGGTCGTGTCGCCGAAGCCGACCTCCTGCGCGCCCGCGTCGCGCAGGCGCCCCGCGATCTCGAGGACCCGCTCGACGGGGACCTCGCCCTCGTAGGGGCAGCCGAAGGAGGTCGAGATGACCCCCTCGCAGCGCAGGCCCGCCTGCGCGCACGCCGCAGGACCTGCTCGACACCCGCCAGGGACTCGGCGATCGTGCGGTTGACGTTCTTGCGGTTGTGGGTCTCGGAGGCGGACAGGAAGACGTTGACCTCGTCGAAGGCGGGCCGCTCCCCCACCCCGCGCTCGAGCTCTTTGAGCGCGGCGTCGAGGCCCCGCTCGTTGGGGATCAGGACCGAGACGCTGACATCCTCAGGAACGTCGATCGCGGCGAGGACCGCCGCGGCGTCGGCCAGCTGGGGGATCACGTCGGCGCGCACGAAGCTCGTCACCTCCAGGCGCCCCAGGCCGGTCCGGGCCAGCGCATCGATCAGCTCGACCTTGCGCTCGGTGGCGATCACCTCGGGCTCGTTCTGGAAGCCGTCCCGCGGGCCGACCTCGCGGATCCGGACCGACCCCGGCAGCGATCGGGCCGGGCCGCTCACCACATCGACAGGCCGCCGCTGACGTTCAGCGTCTGACCGGTCACGTAGGAGGCGTCATCGCCGGCGAGGAAGGTGATCGCCGCGGCGACCTCCTCGGGCTCGCCGCTGCGCCCCAGCGCGGTCGCGTTGACCATCGCCTGCTTGAGGCGCTCGCCGACCTCGCCGAGCATCAGCGGCGCGGAGTTCAAGAGCGGCGTCTCGATCGGCCCCGGAGCGACGGCGTTGCAGCGGACCCGGTAGCGGGCCGCCTCGCGGGCGATCGCCTTCGTGAAGCCGATCACCCCCGCCTTGGCCGCCGAGTAGACCGCCGAGCCCTGCGAGCCGACCCGCCCGGCCTCACTGGCCACGTTCACGATCGAGCCCGAGCGGCGCTCCTGCATCCCGGGCAGCACCGCGTGGGTCACGGCGATGACCCCGCGGAGGTTGACGCCGAGGACGAAGTCCCAGAGCTCCTCGTCGGTGTTGACGAAGAAGGCGAAGCGGTCCGTGCCGGCGTTGTTGACGAGCACGTCGATCGGCCCCAGCTCGGCCTCGGCGCCGGAGACGGCCGCGAGCACCGACGCGACGTCCGCCACGTCGAGCGGGCAGGCGAATCCGTCGAGCTCGGCGGCCACCTCGCGGGCCCCCTGCTCGTTGACGTCGCCGATCGCCACGCGGGCGCCCTCGGCCGCCAGCCGGCGGGCCGTGGCGGCGCCGATTCCCGACGCGCCGCCGGTCACCAGAGCGGTCTTGCCCTCGAGCCTCATCCTCGGAAGCCTATACTCGGCCGCCTTGTCTCAGAGCTCCCCCGATCCGGTCACGATCATCGGCGCCTCGGGCGCCCTCGGCTTCGGCCTGGCACTGCGCTTCGCCCGCGCGGGGATCCCCGTCGTGATCGGCTCGCGCGAGCGCGCCCGGGCCCTGGAGACGGCCGAGCGGGCCCGTGAGCTGATGCCCGAGGGGAGCTTCACGGGCCATGACAACGCCGACGCCGCCCGGGCCGCGAAGGTCGTGATCCTGAGCGTCCCCTTCCGCAGCCAGTCCGAGACGCTGACGAACCTCAAGGATGCGCTGGCGGCGGGCCAGCTGCTGATCGACGCGACCGTTCCGCTGGCGGCGGCCGTCAGCGGCAAGGCGACCCGCATGCTGGGCGTCTGGCAGGGCTCGGCGGCCCAGCAGGCGGCGGAGATGGCCCCCGAGGGGGTGCGCGTCGTCTCGGCGCTCCACACCGTGAGCGCCGCCTCCCTGACCGATCTCGAGCATCCCCTCGATCAGGACGTCCTCGTCTGCGGCGACGCACGCGCGGACAAGCGCGAGGCCGCTCTGTTGATCGAGCAGATCGAGGGCCTGCGCTGCATCGACTGCGGCCGCCTGGAGATGTCGCGCACCACCGAGTCGCTGACGGCGATGCTGATCTCGGTCAATGCCCGCTACAAGATCCACGCGGGCATCCGGCTGAGCGGGCTGCCCGAGCAGCTGTGGGACTGAGCCCGGCCGAGCACGACATCGTCCTGTTGACCGGCGGGACCGGCGGCGCGAAGCTGGCCCGCGGGCATCGCCGAAGCGTTCGGTCCCGAGCGCCTCAGCGCGATCGTCAACACGGGCGATGACATCGAGATCTACGGCGCCCACGTCTCCCCGGACCCCGATCTCGTCTGCTTCTGGCTGGCAGGCCTGATCGACCAGCGCGGCTGGGGCATCGAGGGCGACACCTTTACGGTCATGGACAGCCTGCGCGAGCTCGGGGAGCGACGTCTGGTTCAACCTGGGCGATCGCGATCTGGCCTGGTGCATCGAGCGGGCGAGGATGCTCGCCGAGGGGCACAGCCCGACGCCACGCCCTGGCCCGGCTGGGCGCGGCGATCGGCGTGAGCTCCCGGGTCCTGCCGATGAGCGACGGGCCCGTCCGGACCTGGGTCCAGACCCCCGCCACGGGCTGGTGTGCCTTCCAGCCGTTCATGATCCGCGAGCGGGCACAGGGGCCCGTCGAGGGCCTCGAGTTCCGGGGCGCCGAGTCCGCGGCGCCCGGCGAGGGCGTCCTCGAGGCGATCGAGGCGGCCTCGGTGATCCTGATCGGCCCCTCCAACCCACTCGCCTCGATCGCCCCGATCCTCGCCGTGCCGGGGATCCGCGAGGCGCTCGTCCGCGCGGCGGCGCCCGTCGTCGCGATCAGCCCGATCGTCGGCGGCGAGGTGCTCAAGGGGCCGACCCGCGACTTCATGGCCTTCGCCGGCCTGCCCGCGAGCGCCGCGGGGGTCGCGCGACTACTACGGCGGCCTGCTCGACGGCCTGCTCGCAGACGAGCCGCTGGAGGGCCTGCCCTCGCTGCAGACCGACACCCGGATGGCGGACGGGCCCTCCCGGATGCATCTGGCGCGAGCGGCCGTCGCGTTCGCCGAGGGTCTGCGAAGGCCCGGCCGAGCCGACACGGGCAGCTAGGCTCATCGGGCCGTGCGCACCGCCGCGATCCTCCCCGTCAAGAGCTTCGCTCGAGCCAAGCAGCGCCTCGGCGCGAGCCTTGCCGACCCGGTCCGCCTCGAGCTCGCCAGGGCGATGGTCGCAGACGTCATCGAGGCGCTGGCCCGGACCAGTGAGATCGAGCGGACGATCGTCGTGACCCGCGAGCCGGAGATCGCCGAGGCCGCCCTGGGCGCAGGCGCGCTGCTGCTCGACGACGGCGGCGCGGAGGGCCAGTCGGCGGCGGCCGCCCTGGGGATCGACCGGGCCCTGCAGGAGGGCTTCGAGCGGATCATCTGCGTGCCCGGTGACTGCCCCGCGGCCGACCCCGGCGAGCTCGACGGGCTGCTCCGCGGCCACGGGCTCGCCGGCCCCGAGGTCGTGATCGTGCCCGACCGCCACGGGACGGGGACCAACGGGCTGCTGGCCTGCCCCCCGGGGGCGATCGCTCCGAGCTTCGGCCCGGGCAGCTGCGAGCGCCACCTAACCGTGGCGCGGGCCGCGGCCGTTGCGTGCCGGATCGAGCAGCTTCCGTCACTGCTCCTGGACATCGACACCGGGGCCGATCTGGCGGTGCTGCGGGCGCGCCTGGCCGATCACGGCGGGCGCGCGAGGCACACGCGCGAGGTGCTCGCCGGCCCCCGCTTTCTCGAGGCGCTGCTGAGCGGCAGCCCGGCCTAGAGCGCCGTGGCGAGGGTGACCGCACACGCCCTGGCGGGCATCCCGGAGATCCAGCCGGGCGATGACCTGGCCGGCACGATCGCCACGGCGGCGGGCCCGGGGACACTGAGAGCGGGGCTGGTGCTCGCAATCGCCCACACGGTCGTCTCGAAGGCCGAGGGCGCGCTGGTACACCTGGCCGACGTGCGGCCGAGCGCCCGGGCGATCGAGCTGGGGAACCAGCAGGACAAGGACCCCCGACTGGTACAGGTGACCCTGGACCAGTCGGCCGAGATCCTCCGTGCCGAACGGGGTGTGCTGATCAGCCGCACCCACCACGGCTTCGTGTGTGCGAATGCGGGCGTCGACAGCTCCAACGCCCCGGGCCCCGACCAGGTGGTGCTCCTGCCGCTGGACCCCGACGCCTCCGCGAGGGCGCTGCGGGCGCGGATCGGCGAGCTGGCCGGGCTGAGGGGCGCCGAGCGCCCGGCGGTGATGATCACCGACAGCTTCGGCCGTGCCTGGCGCCACGGCCAGACCGACGTGGCGATCGGGCTGGCCGGCCTGGCGGCGCTGGATGACTGGCGCGGGCGGACCGACGCGAACGGGCTGCGGCTGCAGGCGACCTGGCTGGCGATCGCCGACGCCGCGGCGGGTGCCGCCGACCTGGCCCGTGCCAAGGACTCCTCCGAGCCGGTCGTCCTGATCGAGGGGCTCGAGCGCTTCATCGCGGCCGACGACGGCCCGGGAGCGCTGGCCCTGCTGCGCCCGCCGGCCGAGGACATGTTCGCCTAGCGGCTTCGAGCCACCCGCCGCCCCGGCGGCGGCCGGCATCCTCCCCGCCTTGCGCTCGCGCTCCAGCAGCTCCGACCAGAAGCGGATGAACTGGTGCTCCTCGGAGATCCCCAGCTCCAGCGCCAGCCGCCAGCCCTCGGGGCCCGCGGCGACGCGCTCGCGCAGCTCCTCGAGCCCCGCCAGGCGCTCACGATGCGCCTGCACCTCGTGCTCGGCCAGGGGGCCGGGCTCGGCGCCGAAGAACAGCCTCAGCGTCGCCGGGTCGCGCAGCTGGTAGGGCTCATCGGGCAGCGTCGCCCGCCACCGGTCCAGCTCCCGCCTACCGGTGGCCGTGAGGCGGTAGATGCGCCGCCGCCGGCCGGTCAGCTCGTGTTCCTCGCTCAGCAGGCCGGCGTCCGTGAGCCGTGCGCACTCGGTGTAGATCTGGGTGTGGGGGACGCTCCAGAAGTTGAACGTCGAGAGCTGGGCCATCTGCTTGAGGTCATACGGCGTGGCGGGCTCCAGCCGCTCGAGCAGCCCCAGGACGATAAACGACGTTTCGCTCATCCGCGCACCGGACACGGCGGAGAGCCTAGACTACGAGACCGAACGGTTCGGCTCGCACGGTACAAGAGGTACGACTGTGGCTATTGATCTCAAAGGCGCAGAGCGCAGAGACCCCCTGAGCGATGGCAACGCGCTCGGCTTCGCGACGCTCGAGCAGGAGCGCACGATCGAGCAGCTGCCCGTGACGGGGAGCCTGCCCCCCTGGCTGAACGGGTCGCTGCTGCGCACCGGACCGGCCCGCTTCGAGGTCGGCGATCACTCGATGCGCCACTGGTTCGACGGGCTGGCGATGCTGCATCGCTTCACGATCGGCGGCGGACGGGTCGCCTACGGCAACCGCTATCTGCACAGCCGCGCCTACCGCACCGCCACCGCCGAGGGGCAGATCCGCTTCAGCGAGTTCGCGACCGATCCCTGCCGCTCGCTGTTCAAGCGCGTGCAGACGCTGTTCTCGCCCGGATCCTCGATCTCCGACAACGCCAACGTCAACGTCGGGCGCCTGGGCGAGCGGTTCATCGCGATGACCGAGACGCCGCTGCCGGTCGAGTTCGACGCGCGCACCCTCGAGGCCGCCGAGGCTCCCCCCTATCGGGCGCCGGGGCAGCTCTCGACGGCCCACCCCCACCTCGACCGCGACGGGGGCGGGATGCTCAACTACGCCGCCAAGCTGGGGCCCAGGAGCAGCTATCGCTTCTTCGCCGTCGATCCGGGCGGCTCCGAGCCCCGCGTGATCGCCTCCCGGCCGGTCTCCGAGCCCGCCTACATGCACTCCTTCGGGTTGACCGAGCGCTGGATCGTGCTGGGTGAGTTCCCGTTCGTGGTCAATCCCCTGGCGCTGGCCCTCTCCGGGCGGCCCTACATCGAGAACTATCGCTGGAAGCCCCATCGCGGGACCCGCTTCACGCTGATCGACCGGCACACCGGCGCCGCCGGGCCGGAGTTCCGAACCGATCCCTGCTTCTCCTTCCACCACGTCAACGCCTTCGACCAGGGCGAGGAGGTGCTCGTCGACCTGTGCACCTACCCGGACGCCGGGATCATCGAGGACCTCTACCTCGAGCGCCTGCGGGCCGGCAAGCCCGTCACGCCGGCCGCCCTGACCCGCTTCAGGCTCGACCTGACCGGCGGCGAAGTACGCCGGGAAACGCTCACCGACCGCGACCTGGAGCTGCCGCGGATCAACTACGGCGCCTGCAACGGTCGTCCCTACCGCTACGTCTGGGGCAACGGCTCGGGCGCCGGCGGCTGGCTCGAGGAGATCGTCAAGGCCGACACCGAGGAGGGCAGCTCGATCTCATGGTCCGAACCGGGCTGCTACGCGGGCGAGCCCGTGTTCGTCGCCGAGCCCGGCGCCGAGCACGAGGATCAGGGCGTCCTCCTGTCGGTCGTCCTCGACGGGCGCCTGCAGCGCTCCTTCCTTTTGATCCTCGATGCGATGCACCTCAACGAGCTCGCCCGGGCCGAGGTGCCCCACCACATCCCGTTCGGCTTCCACGGGCAGTTCGCCCGCGCCGGCTAGCTCAGACCGCCGCCGCGGCCGCCAGCGGCCAGCCGCCCTGGAACTCGAGCGGATAGCGGCGGCGGATCGCGTAGAGCGTTGTCCGCTCGGCCGCCGGGCGTCCCGCCGCGTGGGCGGCGTCGATCAGCTGCTCGGGGTCCAGGCGGGTGCCGTGGTAGCTGCCTGCGAGGCGGCTGATCGACTCCTCCATGAGCGTCCCGCCGAGGTCGTTGACGCCCCAGGAGAGCGACTCGGTGGCGGCCTCGAGGCCCATCTTGACCCAGCTCGCCTGCAGGCTCGGGACCGTCCTGCCCAGCGCCAGGCGGAAGACGGCCGTGTGCTTGAGGTTCTCCTCGCGCGAGATCTCCTCGACGCCGTGGGTGCGTCCAAGGAGAGTCTGGAAGGGGATGAAGGAGAGCGGTACGAACTCCGTGATCCCGCCAGTCCGCTCCTGCAGCTCGCGCACGACCCGCATGTGCTCGGCCAGCTCCCAGGGCTCCTCGATGTGGCCGAACATCACCGTCGCGGTCGAGCGGAGCCCCGCTTCATGGCTGGCCTGGATGATCTCCACCCAGCGCGCGACGGGCAGCTTGTTCGGCGAGATCCGTTCGCGGACCCCGTCGTGGAGGACCTCGGCGGCCGTCCCCGGCGTCGAGCCGAGGCCTGCGTCGCGCAGGCGCCCGAAGACCTCGGCCGGGGGGAGCGCGGAGATGTCGCACATGTGGGCGATCTCCATCGGGCTGTAGGCATGGAGGTGAAGCTCGCGCCCGGCCTGCTCGGCGGTCCGCTTCGCCAGGCGCAGCCAGCCGAGATAGTCCTCGAGGTCCCAGTCGGGATGGATCCCCGACTGGATGCACAGCTCGGTCGCGCCGTAGTCGAGCGCTTCGTGGATCCGCCCGACGAACTCCTGCTCGTCGTGTTCGTAGGCCTCCGGTGAGCGCTTGCCCTGACCGAAGCCGCAGAAGGCGCAGCCGACGGTGCAGACGTTCGAGATGTTGATGTTGCGGTTGACGACGAAGGTGACCAGCTCACCGGCCAGCTCGGCGCGCAGCTCGTCGGCTGCCTGGCGCATGTCCTCGATCGCCTCCGGGCGCGTCTCGGCGAACATCGCCGTCAGCTCCTGGGGCGTCAGCGCGAGGCCCTCGCGGCCGCGCTGGATGGCCCTCGGCACGAGGCTCGGGGCAATCGGCGTCGGCGGCTCGGTGCGGCCCGAGCCGCTGCGCGGGATGAACGACCAGTACTTGAGCTTGATCGTGTCCATCACGCCCTGGGCGATCCACTCCCGGTCGATGTACTGCGGGTACACGCAGAGGCGCTCCGTCAGTGCGACCCCGTCGCGCTGGAGCTCCTTGCGCACCTGATGGGGCGAGGGGAAGGGATGCTCGGGCGAGATGTGATCGCCGTTGGCCGAGAGGCCGCCGAGATCGCTCGCGCCGGCACCGACGAGCTCACCCCACCAGTCGGCCAGGTTCGGCGGGATCTGGATGCCGACGCCCGGCATCAGCCGGCGGGCCTCGGCGATCAGGCGCTTCATGTCCTCGATCGTCACCGGGGTCGCCCAGTCGGGCAGCGGCAGCTCGGGCCGCCCGTCGGCGACGCCCGTGCGCCAGTACTCGGCGGCCGCCTGCTCGGCGATCGCGGCCGGCTCCTGCCCGTAGTAGCGCTGGTGGGGGACGAAGTTCTGCAGGATCACCTCCTGGATGTGCCCATGGCGCTCGTGCAGCTCGGCGATCGCCGCGAGCGAGTCCATCCGCTCCTGCTCGGTCTCCCCGATCCCCACGAGGATCCCGCTGGTGAAGGGGATTCGCAGCTCCCCGGCCGCGGCGATCGTCGCGAGCCGCCGGGCGGGGTGCTTGGTCGGCGAGCCGGCGTGGACGGTCTCCATCAGCCGCTCGGAGACGGACTCCAGCATCAGCCCCTGCGAAGCGGTCACCTCGCGCAGCCGCGCCAGATCCTCGCGCTCGAGGACGCCGAGGTTGGTGTGCGGCAGAAGGCCCCGCTCGAGCGCCCGCTCACAGCTCCAGACGACATAGGCGGTGAAATCCTCATGCCCGTACTCGCCAAGCAGCCGGCGGACCTCGGGGTTGACCTCGGGACGCTCGCCGGTCAGCACGAGCAGCTCCTTGACCTGGCGACGGGCCGCCCCGTCGAGCTGCTCGATGACCTGCTCGGGCGAATACAGGTGCGCCTGGTGGGTCGCGAAGGCGCAGTACTTGCAGTAGCAGCGGCAGGTCCTCGACAGCGACAGCGTCAGGTTGCGCGAGAAGGTGACCCGGCGGCGCATGGGTGGAGTCTAGGACGCGGCGGGCCCGGGCAGGGTCCACCGCCGACAGCCGCGAGCAGGTCGACGCCTTCCACGCTGCCGGCCTTGCGGCCGGTGGCCGCGACAACGGCGCTCCGGGGATCCGGCCGAGCTACAGCACCGGCTACTACGGTGCCTTCCTGCTCGACCCCGGCCGAGGGGGCGCCGTGGCGAGTGTTTGCTCACCGACTATCCTCGGCGGCCGATGCCCGACCCCGCCGAACGCCAGGTCTACCTCGCCCGCCACGGCCAGACGGCCTACAACCACGAGGGGCGCTTCCAGGGCCAGCAGCAGATCCCGCTCGATGACACCGGCCGCGCGCAGGCGCTCGAATTGGCCGAGCGGGCCGTCCCCTACGGCTTCAGGGCGCTGTGGACGAGCCCGCTGCTGCGGGCACGCGAAACGGCGGACGCCGTCGCCGCCCGCACCGGCCTCAGCCCGATCGAGGATGCTCGCCTGATGGAGACCGACGCGGGCGAGTGGACCGACCGTCCCTTTGCGGAGGTCCGCGCCGAAGCACCCGAGCTGTTCGATTCCTTTGCGGCCGCCGAGCCCGGCTTCGGATTTCCCGGCGGTGAGTCCTTCGCCGAGCAGGAGGTCCGTGTCGAGGCGGCGCTGGCGGATGTGATGCGCGGCGAGCTGCCGGCGCTGGTCGTCTGCCACGGGATGGTCATCCGGGCGGCGATGCATCCCCGCATGGGCAGTCAGGGGCTGGCCTTCACCCGCGTCCCGAACGCTGCTCTGGTCCCGCTCGATCCGGTCGCGGCGGCAAACGCGGAGCTCGGCGGCGGCGCGGCGACGACGCCCAGCTGAGGCCGGCGCCCGTTATCGTGGCCGGATGCCAGAGACGGCCCAGATCACCGCGCCCGACGGCCGCCGGCTCGAAGTCGAACTGGCGGGACCGCAGGACGGACTTGCACTCATCTTCCACGTGGGGACGCCCTGCGCCGGCAGGCTGTTCGCGCCGATGGTCGATGCGGGCCGCTCCAGGGGCGTGCGCCACATCACCTACTCGCGCCCCGGCTACGGCGGCTCGGAGCGCCACGCCGGGCGGACCGTCGCAGACTGCGCGGGCGATGTCGCCGCGATCGCCGATGCGCTTGGCGTCCAGCGGTTCCTTACTGCCGGCTGGTCGGGCGGCGGGCCGCATGCCCTGGCCTGTGCCGGCCTGCTGGGCGAGCGGGTGATCGCGGCAGCCAGCCTCGCGGGGGTCGCACCGTTCGGCGCCGAGGGACTTGACTGGCTTGCGGGGATGGGTCAGGAGAACCTCGATGAGTTCGGCGCGACCGCAGCCGGTGAGGCGGAGCTGCTCGCCTACCTCGAGCGCGAGGCACCGGCGATGGCCGCGACCGACGCCGAGGAGCTGCTCGGGGGCCTGGGCGAGCTGCTCTCGGACGTCGACCGGCGCACCCTCACTGGCGAGTTCGCCGAGTACTTCGCCCGCTCGACCGGCGCGGCCGTGGAAAACGGTGTCTGGGGCTGGTTCGACGACGACCAGGCCTTCTACCGCGACTGGGGCTTCGACCTCCAAGGCCTCACGCGGCCGGTCACGATCTGGCAGGGCGGCGAGGACCGCTTCGTGCCCTACTCGCACGGCCAATGGCTTGCCCGCAACGTCGCGGGGGCCCATGGCGAGCTGCACCCCGAGCACGGCCATCTCTCACTGGTGGTGGGCTCCTACGGTCAGATCCTCGACGACCTGCTGACCCACGCCGGCTGAGCCGGCTTCAGTCCTCGATTCGGGCGAGCCCGTTGACATCCTCGCCGGCGAGGACCACGAACGTGCCCCGCGAACCGGCCCGGCTCGGCGACCGAGTAGTACTTCATCTCACCCCTTTCCAGCGCCCACGGGCGCGTTCAGTCCGAGGTAGCGGCGCAGTGCGCGGCGTGCCGCCGGCACCCTGCGCCCGGCTTCGAGCTCGGTGATCGCTATCTCGGCGGCCATCGCGCCCAGCAGCTGCGCCGCGGCCCGGGCGTCGGGCCACCCCATCGCCTTGAAGCTCGGCGCGGCCGTCGCCGCAAGCGCCTCGCGGCGGGCCTCCATCGAGGCCGTCAACGCTCCCTCCCCCCGGGCCTCGAGCACGAGGGCCTTGATCGCAGGGTGCTCGAGGGAGACGTCGAGGTAGGCCTCCGCCGCGCGCCACAGCCGCTCGGCGCCGGGCTCGGTCGAGACGCTCGCCGACGCCGCGGCCGCCCGGACCCGCTCGTGGAACCGGGCGTGGAGCGCATCGACGAACGCCTCCCGGTCGGCGAAATGCACATAGAAGGTCCCCTTCGCCACCCCGGCGGCAGCGACGACGCGGTTGACGCTGAGCCCCGACAGGCCCTCCCGCGCCGCGACCTCGGCGCCGGCGTCGAGCAGCAGCTCAAGCGTCCGGTGCGGGGCTTCGGTCGGGGTCGCGGACATCTGCGGGACAGCTTAACCGACCACCCGGTCACTTTGACTGACCGACCGGTCAGTCGGCTGTGGTAGGGTCCCGGCCCATGCCATCACTCATCGACACCTCCACCGGCCCGGTCGCCTACGACCAGACGGGCACACCCGGCTCCGGGCCGACGCTGGTCCTGCTGCCCAGCGGCGCCCACGACCGCCACGACTTCGACGCGCTGCGTGCGCTGCTGCCCGAGGAGCTCCACACGATCGCCATCGACTGGCCCGCCCATGGCGAGTCGCCACCCGGCGAGGGCCCGGTGAGCGCGATGCGCTGCGCCGACGTCGCCGAGGAGATCGTCGGGCGCCTGGCCCCCGGCGGAGCGATCGTGCTCGGCAACTCGGTCGGCGGCTTCGCCGCCGCGCGCCTCGCCATTCGCCGGCCGGAGCTGGTCCGGGGCCTCGTGATCATCGACGGCGGCGGCTTCGGCGGGCGCTCGCCGCTGACACGGGCGGTCTGCGCCCTGATGGCAAGGCCCCGCTTCCTGCGGGCCGTCTACCCCGCCTTCAGTGCCGCCTACATGCGCGGGCGCACCCCCGCCGACGAGCGGGCGCGCGAGACCGCCATCGCCACGACCCGTGCCGATCCGGGCCTCCGTGCGATCGCCGAGCTGTGGCGGAGCTTCGCCACGCACGAACACGACCTGCGCCGCGAGGCCCACGCGATCACCGCGCCGACGCTCCTGATCTGGGGCCGGCGGGATCCCGTCATCCCCGTCCGCATCGCGCGCCGGATCGCCCGCCTGATCCCCGGATCACGCCTGACGGTGCTCGACACGGGCCACGTGCCGCACACGACCGAGCCCGGCCGGGTCGCGGCGGAGCTCCTCGATCTCGCCGCCGGGCTCCCCGCCGCGGGCGCCGCGCGGGCGGCGGCCTGACTCAGCGGAGGATCGCGCAGCCTGTGCTGGCGTGGGCCAGCAGCCGCTCGGGGTCGCGCTCCAGGAACATCCGCCCCTCGGCCGTGGCCGTCCGCCGGCCCGCGTGAACGACGCGACCCTCGGCCAGGACGCGCCCGTCGCCGGCGCGCATCGAGCGCAGGTAGCGGACCTGCAGGTCCGTCGTCGTGTAGCCGATGCCGGCGGGGAGGGTCGTATGGACGGCGCAGCCCATGCAGGAGTCCAGGATCGTCGCCGCGATCCCGCCATGGACCGAGCCGATCGGGTTGTACATCCACTCGGCCGGCTCGAGTGCGAAGACCGCCCGTCCATGCTCGACCTCGAGCACCGTCATGCCCAACAGCCGGGCGATCGGCGGGGCCGGGTGCGTGCCGTCGATGATCGAGCGCATCAGCATGAGCCCCGACAGGGCGGCGCCCCGCTCGGCGGAATCGAGCGGGTCCTCCCATTCGATCGTGCGCATCCGGCGCTCTTTGATGGCGCTCACGCCGGTACCTCGTCGAGCCGCTGGGCCACGGCCCGCCGCCCGGCCGGCGGCCCGATTGCGGCCAGTGCGCCCGCCGTCGCAAGGCCCCCGAGGACGGTGATCACCCAGGCGCTGTGGAAGTCCGCCGCGCTGCTCGCCGAGGTGCCCAGGACGGGAACGAGGATCGCCACGCCCAGGGCCGCGCCGATCTGGCGGCCCATCGTCAGCACCGCCGCGCCGGTGGCAAAGCGCTCTGGCGCCAGCGAGGATGCTCCCGCCCCGGTCAGGGTCGGGATGACCAGGCCGACACCGGCGCCGCTGATCAGGGCACCCGGTAGGTACTCGGAGAAGTAGGCGGGCCTGTCGCCCGTCTGGGTGATGTACCAGACCGAGCCCGCGGCGAAGACGATCGCCCCGATCACTCCCGGCAGCCGGTAGCCGAAGCGCGCGCCCAGCCTGGCCGAGGGAACGCTGAACGTCGTCGCCATCGCCGGGCCGGGGAACAGCATCAGCCCGGCCGTCAGCACGGGCTCGTGCCACACGCCGGTCAGGAACAGGACGCCGGCCAGCAGCATCGCCCCGAAGCCGGCGAAGAACAGCACCGAGCCCCCGACGGCCAGTCCGAACGAGCGCACCCGCAGCATCGAGGGCTCGACGATCGGCGCCGGGTGGCGTTCCGAGCGCCACCAGATCGCGGGGAGCAGGACGGCCGTCGCCGCGAGCAGGGCGAGCACGGCCGGGGATCCCCACCCCCAGTCCTGGCCCTTGACGATCGCCACGACCAGCGCGCCCACCGCGATGATCAGCGCGAGCGCCCCCACCAGGTCCGGGCGCCCGGCGTCCGCCTCGCGGCGCTCCCGCAGGGTCCGGATCCCGAAGATGATGCCCAGCAGGCCAACCGGGACGTTGACCAGGAAGACCAGGCGCCAATCGGCCTGGACCAGCAGGCCACCCAGCGGCGGGCCGCTGGCGGCGGCGATGCCGCCCGTCGCCGCCCAGACGCCGATCGCGACGTGGCGCTCGTGGGGCCCGAACTCCGGCAGCATCAGCCCCAGCGAGGTCGGCAGCATCAGGGCCCCGCCGACGGCCTGCACGATGCGGGCGCCGATCAAGAAGCCGACCGAGGGTGAGAGCGCGCACGCCGCGCTGGCGGCCACGAAGATCCCCAGTCCCAGCAGGAACACACGCTTGCGCCCGAACGCGTCGGCCCAGCGCCCGGCCGGCACCAGCAGCGCAGCGAAGACGATCGCGTAGGCGCTCAGGATCCACGACAGCGAAGCCAGCGAAGCGCCGCCGAAGTGCTTGGCGATCGTGGGGAAGGCGATGTTGACGATGAACAGGTCGAGGCTCGACATGAAGACCCCGACACAGACGATCAGCGAGACGCGCCATTTCCGTTGCATGATGAAACGGACCCTAGCACACAAGAGTTGCATCATGCAACTTCATCGGTTATGGTGTCGGTGATGCTCGGCAACGAATACGCCAACCAGACCTGCTCCATCGCCGGCGCGCTCGAGGTCGTCGGCGAGCGCTGGTCGCTGTTGATCGTCCGCGACGTGATGCTGGGCGTGAGGCGCTTCGATGAGCTCCAGGCGCACCTGGGGATCGCCCGCAACGTCCTGCAGACGCGGCTCACCCGACTGCAGGAGCAGGGTGTGCTCGAGAAGCGCATTTACCAGGAGCGCCCTCCCCGCCACGAATACCGCCTGACCGAGAAGGGCCTGGACCTGTGGCCGACGATCATCTCGCTGATGCACTGGGGCGACCGCTACGCGGTCCCCCCCGGCGGCCCGCCGGTGCTGCTCGAACACCGCGGCTGCGGCGGAGACGTCGACGATCACCGTATCTGTGAGACCTGCGGCGCGCGCGTCGAGGTACGCGACGCCGTTGCCCTGCCGGGCCCCGGCGCGGCGCCCGAGCATCCGCTGGTGCGCCGCCGCGAAGCCGCGGCCGCCGCCGCCCTCTCCCCGGCGGCCTAGGCTCCCGGCACGGGGGCGGATGCGAGCAGTCGCTCGACGAGCGCCGGCGCCTCGCGGGCCATCCGCGAGCGAGGCACGACCTGGCCGATCCCGGCGGCCTCCCCCTGCTCCCTTGAGGCGGGGTCGACATGCGAGTGGAACCCCAGGCTCGGCAGCAGCCGGGCCTGCTCGGGGAGCGAGGCGTAGACCTCCGCGCCCGCCAGGGCCGGGTCAGTCAGATCGATGACCAGCAGCTGCGGCGGGCCGGGGGCCGGGTCGCTCAGCGCCCGTTCGAGGCGGGGGCCGTCGGCGAGCAGCTCGACGCTGTGCCCGGCCGCGGTCAGGGCGCCCTGCAGGTTCGAGCCGAACAGCAGGTCCCCGGTGAGGAGGAGGACCCTGGCCATGGCTACTGGGCGCGCAGGCGGCGAAACTCTTCGCGGGCCGACTGGGGGCGGCCCCACATCTGCGTGACCTCGACCCGCCCTGAGCGGGTCTCACGCAGTGCCAGCTCGCCCGCGACGCCCGCTTCATCGAGTAGCCGCAGCGCCCCGTGGACCGTCTCGGCCGACGCGGCATGTCCGAAGCGGTGGGCGACCAAAAGCCGCCAGTGCCAGTCGTTGTGCGAGTAGGGACGCGCGCCACAGGTGGCCAGATAGAGCGACGCTTCGACGTAGCGGTCCTCGTCGGCGATCCGCATGTCGAGCTCGAGGTCGGTCCAGTCGTCGGGCAACGAGTCGACGATCGTCTGGAAGGTGTCGGCGAGGCCCATCGGGGAAAGCCTAGCGCGGCTATTCTCGGAGTCAGTGGCGGCCACCGGCACAGAGACCCTCGAGAGCGAGCATCTCGCCCTGCGCAGCGGGGCCGGGGTGATCGATCGCTCCGACCGCGGCCGGCTCGCGCTGAGTGGCCCCGGCGCGGTCGAGTTCCTCAATGGGCAGGTCACAAACGAGCTCGACGGGCTGGCCGGCGGCGAAGGGCGCTACGCGGCCTTCCTGACCCACAAGGGCAAGATGCTGGGCGATGTGCGGATCATCGCCGTCGCGGCCCCAGGCGGGGGCGGCGTCGAACTGCTGCTCGACACCGAGCGCCCGGCGCTGCAATCGCTGTTCGACATGATCCGCCGCTTCAAGGTCGGCTACGACGTCGAACTGCACAAGCGGACCCTCGAGACCGGCGAACTGGCCCTGATCGGCCCGCGGGCCGCCGAGCTGGCCGGGGCCGAGCAGCTCGAGGGCGCACCCGAGCACGCCAATGTCGCGCTCAGCTTGGACGGGCTCGACACGCTGGCCGTCCGAACCGAGCTCGGCGTGGATCTGATCTGTGCCGCCGCGGACACGGGGACGCTGCTCGAAGCCCTGCGCCGGCGCGGTGCGCTCGCCGTCGGCGAGAGTGCCGCCGAGTGTCTGAGGATCGAGCGGGGACGGCCCCGCTACGGGATCGACCTCGACGAGACGGTGATCCCCCAGGAGGCGGGGCTCAACGAGCGCGCCGTCAGCTTCACCAAGGGCTGCTACGTCGGGCAGGAGACGGTCGCCCGGCTGTTCTACAAGGGCAGGCCCAACCGCCACCTGCGCGGAGTGCTCCTGTCCGCCACCGCCCCGGCCGGCACCGAGCTGCGCCTCGGCGAGCGGGTCGTCGGGCAGCTGACGAGCGTCGCGGACTCTCCCGCCCTCGGCCCGATCGGGCTCGCCCTGCTGCGGCGCGAGGCCGAGGTCGGGGCGAGGATCGAGGTCGGCGAGTCCGGGCGGGGCGTCGTCGTCGAGCTGCCCTTCGCCACCGGCTCCACAGCGCGCTGATGGAAGTCGAAACGATCTTCGCAATCGCCTCGACGGTGGCGCTCGTGCTGGCGCTGACCCTCGCGGCCTGCTTCCTCTCGCCCCGCTTCGGCGGCTGGATGGCCAGGCACGCCGGGCGCATCTCCCCGCGCCTCGGCCGCCTGTTCCGCGACGGCCTCTGAGCCCCGCCCGGCGGCGCTGGCCGCTCAGGAGCGGCGCAGAAGACCACGCGCCCGGGCCAGCGCGCGGCGCAGGGGCCCGGGGTGGCGACGGCGCCGGATGGCCCGCTCGCGCGCTTCGCGGCGGGCGTGGCGTGAGCTCTCGGACTCCTCGCCCTCCGGCCCCGCGACCCAAGCGTCCTTGCCCGGCCAGAGGTTCCTGCTCAGCGCCATACCGTCCTTATAGCGCGGATCGCCCCGCCCTTTGCCGGCCCGCGCTCACAGCCTGCGGATGACGACGGCCGGGACACCGGCCACGAGCGTCGCGGGCGGGACGTCGTGTGTCACCACCGCGCCGGCGCCGACAACCGAGCCGGCGCCGATCCGCACACCTCCCAGGATCGTGGCGGCGGCACCGATCCAGACGTTCGTCTCGATCGTGATCGGCTCGGCGGTGATGTGGGCCCGACGCCGGTCGGGCTCGACGGGATGGCCGGCCGTGACCAGATTGACCTTGTGGGCGATCATCACCCGGTCGGCGATCTCGATCGGCGCGTGGCCCGTGAACGCGCACTGGTGGCCGATGAAGACGCCCTGACCGACGGCGATGTTCAGCCCGTGGTCGCAGTAGAACGGCGGGATCAGCGTGAAGGAGTCCCCGACGGGCTTGCCGATCAGCTCCTCGAAGGCTGCGCGGATCGCCTCCGCTTCGTCCATCCGATGGACGCTCAGCTCGGCCGAGAGCCGGGTGGCCACCCTGACCCGCTCGACCAGCGCCCGGGACTCGGGCGTCCCCGTCGTGATCCAGTGGCTGTGGTCGGTGCCCGGAATGCCCTCGACCCTAGACGGCGGCACCGTCATGTGTGACGAAGAACACACTGCAACCATTGCGCGGAAAATATAGTTGCGCCGATGCAAGCATCTCCGCCCGCACTGGACGCCGACCGCTCGTCGCTGACCGGGGACATGTACGCCCTGGCGGCCTACATGCTCCGCTCGGCCAACGTCGGCACCTTCAACGCGATCGCCGAACTCGACCTCTCGTTCACCCAGATCAAGGCGCTCTGCGCCCTGGAGATGGACGGGCAGGAACGCTCCGTCAAGGCCCTGGCCGACTCGCTGGGGGTGTCGCTGCCGGCGATGAGCCGGGCTGTCGACGGCCTCTTCGAGCGCGGCTTCGTCGGGCGCGAGGAGGACAGGGCCGACCGCCGCATGAAGCGCGTCCGCCTGACCGACTCCGGCCGGCGGGTTCCGCTGGCGCTCAACGAGGCGCGCCTGTCGGCGCTGCAGGAGCTGATCGGCTCGCTGACCGCCGAGGAGGCCGACGCACTCGCCGGCGCCCTCGGCCTGATCCTCGAGCGCCGTGAGGAGATCGCCGCCTACCGCCCCGCCACACCGAAAGGACGCAGCCGATGACCGACCGGATCCGATCGCTTCAGATGAACGCCGACAACAGGCGCTGGTGGGCGCTCGGGGCGATGTGCTTCGCCCTCTTCATGATCATGCTCGACAACACGGTCGTCAACGTGGCCCTCCCGTCGATCCAGCGCAGCCTGAACGCCTCGACGGCATCCCTGGAGTGGACAGTCAATGCCTACACCCTGTCCTTCGCGGTCCTGCTGGTCACGGGCGGGCGCCTGGGCGACCTGTTCGGCCGGCGCAAACTGTTCCTCTCCGGGGTCATCATCTTCGCCGGCTCGAGCGCCGCGATCGGCTTCTCCCCCAACGACACCTGGCTGGTCGCCTGGCGGGCGGTCCAGGGCTCCGGCGCGGCGCTGATGATGCCGGCCACCCTCTCGATCATCACGAACGCCTTCCCCGCCGAGGAGCGCGGCAAGGCGATCGGCACCTGGGCCGGCGTCTCGGCGCTGGCCCTGGCGATCGGCCCGGTGCTCGGCGGCTTCCTGGTCGAGAACGTCAGCTGGCAGTCGATCTTCTTCCTCAACCTCCCCGTTGCCGTCGCCGCCGTCGTGGTGACGCTGTTCGCGGTCCGCGAGTCCCGCGACGAGACGGTCGCCCGGACGGTCGACGTGCCCGGCGTCGCGTCGCTCACGGTGGGCCTCGGAGCGCTCGTCCTGGCGCTCGTCGAGGGCAACGACTGGCATTGGGGATCGGCCCGCGAGATCGCCCTGTTCATCGTGGCGGCGATCGGCCTGACGAGCTTCGCGCTGGTCGAGACGCGCCGGCGGGTGCCGATGGTCGACTTCAGCTTCTTCCGCTCCAAGACCTTCCTCGGGGCCAACATCGTTGCCTTCATCGTCAGCTTCGCGATGCTCGCGATGTTCTTCTTCCTGGCCCTCTACATGCAGGACATCCGCGGCTACAGCCCCCTGCAGGCCGGCGTGCGCTTCCTGCCCTCGACGCTGATGATCGTCCTGATTGCGCCGATCGCCGGGCGCCTGGCCGACCGGGTCGGCTCGCGCCCGCTGATGACCTTCGGGCTGCTCTGCGTGTCGGGCTCGCTGTTCTGGCAGTCGCATCTGACCGTCTCGAGCGCCTACTCGGCGCTGCTGCCCGGCTTCATCCTGATGGGCATCGGCATGGCCTTCGTGATGTCCCCCATGTCCACCGCCGCGATGAACTCGGTGGAGCCTGCCAAGGCGGGCGTGGCCTCCGGGATCCTCTCGATGAGCCGGATGGTCGGCGGAACCTTCGGCGTTGCCGTCCTCGGCGCCCTCGTTGCGACGCTCGGGCGCTCGAAGCTCAACGAACTGCTCCCCTCGGTGCCGTCGGGCACCCGCGCCCAGATCGCCAGTGCGCTCGGCTCCGGTGCCAGCTCCCACACCGGCGCGCCCGCGCAGATCGTCGCCGCCGCACATGAGTCCTTCGTCTATGCGCTCCAGAACGGGCTGCGCCTCGGCTCCGCCGTCGCTCTCGCGGGCGCCCTCGTCGCCTGGTCGCTCGTCGGCCGTGACGCCCCGGTGCGCGCCGGTGCCCAGGAGACTCGACGGCCCCGAGACCCAGCCCGCCGAGCCACGGCTCCCCGAGACGGTCCACGTCTAGGCGATAATCGGGCGGTGGCCCCGAGCCCCGCGGATCGATGCGAGCCGGCATGAGCGCCGCCGGCTATTCGGGCACGCCGCTCTGGAAGAAGCTGGGGCTGAAGGAGGGCCGGCGGCTGCTGCACATCGGCGCGCCCGGCGGCTGGGGGCTCTCAGAGCTTCCCCCCGGAGCCGGTGTCGAAGCGCTCCCCGCGGACTCGGCGGGGCCCGGATCCGCCGATGAGGTGCTGATCGCCTTCTTCGGCGCCCGAGCAGAGCTCGCCGCTGCGCTACCCGAGCTCGCCCGGCGGATCTTCCCCGAGGCGGCCCTCTGGGTCGCCTGGCCGCGGCGCGCCGGTGGTCACGAGAGCGACATCGGCGACCGGGACATCCGTGAGTTGGCCCTTCCGCTGGGCCTCGTCGACGTGAAGGTCGCCGCGATCGACGAGGACTGGTCTGGGCTGCGACTCGTTTGGCGGCGGGAGCTACGCGACGGCGCCACGCCCCCCGGGTCGGCGCCGGGGTAGGATTGTGCCCGCAGGCCAACCCCCGAGCAACGAGGTCCAGAGCAAGTGGCAATCGATCTTCAGCAAGTGTCCGCCGTCGATGTCGAGCCCGGCGAGCTGCCCCGGACGATGGCCGCCTGGGTCATCCGCGAGGAGCGTTACGGCGAACCGAGGGACGCCTTCCAGATCGAGGAGATCGACGTGCCCGAGCCCGGCGCCTTCGAGGTGATCGTCCGGGTGATGGCGGCCGGCGTCAACTACAACAACGTCTGGGCCGCACTCGGCAAGCCCGTGTCGGTCATGAAGTACGGCGACCACCCCGAGTTCGGCCACCACATCGGCGGCTCGGACGCCTCGGGGATCGTCTGGAAGGTCGGCGCCGGGGTGACGCGCTGGAAGGTCGGCGACGAGGTCGTCGTGCACTGCAACCAGGCGTCCTACGAGGACCCCGAGGTCCACGGCCTCGACCCGATGGCCGCGCCGTCGCAGCGGATCTGGGGCTACGAGACGACCTGGGGCTCCTTCGCCCAGTTCACCAAGGTCCAGGCCCAGCAGCTGCTGCCCAAGCCCCAGGCGCTGAACTGGGAGGAGGCCGCCTCCTACGGACTCGTCTACTTCACGGCCTGGCGGATGCTGATGACCCGCTGCAAACTGCAGGCCGGCCAGAATGTCCTGATCTGGGGCGCCGCGGGCGGGCTGGGCGTCTTCGCGACCCAGATCTGCAAGGCCGCGGGGGCGAACTGCGTCGGCGTCGTCTCCTCCGCAGAGAAGGGCGAGCTGGTCAAGCGCCTCGGCGCGGTCGACTTCATCGACCGCAACGAGTTCGCGGGCATGATGCGCAAGGGGGGCGAGACCGCGGAGGAGGAGAAGGCCCGCTCCAAGGTCGCCCTCGGCTTCGCCAAGCGGGTCAAAGAGATCCTCGGCGACGCCCCCGAGATCGTCTTCGAGCACGTCGGCAAAGCGACGCTGCCGGTCTCGGTCTTCACCGCCAAGGCGTTCGGCAAAGTCGTCATCTGCGCCGGCACGACGGGGATCGACGTCGACTTCAACGTGGCGGTCCTGTGGATGCGCCAGAAGGAGATCCTCGGCTCTCACTTCGCCAATGCCTACGAGTGCACGAAGGCCAACGAGCTGATCGAGAGCGGCCAGATCCGCCCGGTCCTGTGGCGGACCCTCGGCTTTGAGGGCGTCGCCGAAGCGCACCAGCTAATGCTCGAAAACAAGCACCTGGGCAAGATCTCGATCCTCGTCGGCGCAGACTCCGAGGGCCAGGGCAAGACCGCCGAGGGCCCCGGGGCGATCCACGCAGAGGTCGGTGCCTGATGGCCGGCTCGGTGATGGTCCCCTGGTACGCGACCGGCTTCCGGGGCGACGACTTCGAGCAGGCGCTCAACGAGGTGGCCGCCACGGCGATCCGCTACGGCGCCAGCTCCTACGACGTCTACCGTTCGCGGGACGACCGCTACCGTTTCCAGCAGTTCGCAGAGTTCGAGAGCAAACTCGACTGGGAGCGCTACTGGGAAGGCGATGAGATGGTCTACTTCCGGACCACTCACTCGAGCTGGTACCAGGTCCCCGTGCTCTACAGCTGGTGGGACCGGACGGCTCATGGCGGACTCGCGGCGCCCGCCAACGGAGTGAACGGGCACACCAACGGCGTTCACGCGCACGAGGCGAACTAGCCGGGCTGACTTCCCGGGCGCGCCCGGCTGGGGGCCGTTCAGCCCTGCTCGAGGGGCGCCATCGTCAGGCCCGCATCCTTGAGCTGCTCCCAATAGTGCTCGGCGAGCTCCTGGTGGCCGGTGTAGACGATCGCCTGCCCCGAGGTGTGGATCACGTTGGCGATCTCCATCCCCCGCGCCAGCGTGACGCCCGGGATGAATCTCGACAGCGTCCGGGCGACGTGGTCGAAGGTGTTGTGGTCGTCGTTGCGCACGATCACCCGCCAGGCCCCGCCGTGACCGGTTCCCGGCCCATCGATTCGCGGCGCCTCGAGCGTCTGGTCCATTGCCCGGAGGATAAAGCTCGCGGCGCGACCGTACAATTACGAACATGAGCGTCGAGGACTCTCCGCGCCTGCCCCGGCCCGACCGGCCGTGGATGATGCGCACCTACGCCGGGCATTCGACGGCCAAGGCCTCCAACGAGCTCTACCGGCGCAATCTCGAAAAGGGCCAGACCGGGCTGTCGGTGGCCTTCGACCTGCCGACCCAGACCGGCTATGACCCCGACGACGAGCTGGCTCGGGGCGAGGTCGGCAAGGTCGGCGTCCCCGTCGCCCACCGCGGCGACATGGCTGCGCTGATGGCCGGGATCCCGCTCGGCGAGATGAACACCTCGATGACGATCAACGCGACCGCCGCCTGGCTGCTCGCGCTCTACATCGTCGCCGCCGAGGAGCAGGGCGTCGCCCCCGAGCAGCTCCAGGGGACGACCCAGAACGACATCATCAAGGAGTTCCTGGCCCGGGGGACCTATGCGTTCCCCCCGCCCCCTCGATGCGCCTGATCGCCGACATGATCGCCTACACGGTCGAGCACGTCCCCAAGTGGAACCCGATCAACATCTGCTCCTACCACCTGCAGGAGGCGGGGGCGACGCCCGTGCAGGAGATCGCCTACGCGATGAGCAACGCGATCGCCGTCCTCGACGCCGCCCGCGAGCGGGTCGCGAGCCAGGAGATCATGGAGCAGGTCTTCGGGCGGATCTCGTTCTTCGTCAACGCCGGCGTCCGCTTCATCGAGGAGCACGCCAAGCTGCGGGCGATGTCGATCCTCTGGGAGGAGCTGGGCCGCGAGCGCTACGGGGTCAGCGACCATCGCCTGCTGCGCTTCCGCTACGGCGTCCAGGTCAACTCTCTGGGCCTGACCGAGGCCCAGCCCGAGAACAACGTCCAGCGGATCGTCCTCGAGGCGCTCGCGGTGACGCTGGGCCGCGACGCCCGGGCCCGGGCGATCCAGCTGCCGGCCTGGAACGAGGCACTCGGCCTGCCTCGCCCATGGGATCAGCAGTGGTCGCTGCGAATCCAGCAGATCCTGGCCTATGAGACCGACATCCTCGAGTACCCCGACATCTTCGCGGGCTCGAAGGTGATGGAAGGGCTCGTCGAGGAGCTGCTCGCGGGGGCCCGGGCCGAGATGGCCAACGTCGCCGAGCTCGGCGGAGCAGTCGAGGCGGTCCCCTACATGAAGGCCGCCCTGGTCGACTCCCACCGCGAGCGGATCCGCCGGATCGAGACCGGCGAGCAGGTTGTCGTGGGGCAGAACCGCTTCGCCGAGTCCGAGGACTCGCCGCTGACGGCCGACGCCGAGGGCGGCATCCTGGTCGTCGACCCGGCGCTCGAGGCCGAGCAGATCGAGGCCGTGCGGCGCTGGCGAGCCGAGCGCGACCAGCAGGCCGTCGAGGACGCCCTGGCTCGCCTGGCGGCGGCCGCGCGCGAGCCTGCCGGCGCCGAGAACCTGATGGAGCCGACGATCGCTGCTGCCCGGGCCGGGGCCACGACCGGCGAGTGGTCGAGCACCCTGCGCGATGTCTTCGGCGGCTACCGCGCTCCCACCGGCGTCGGCGAGGCAGCCGCTGCGGCCGGCGACGGCGAGCTCGAGGAGCTGCGCGGCGAGGTCGCCCGGCTGCAGGAGAAGCTGGGGCGCCGCCCCAAGATCCTCGTCGGCAAGCCCGGCCTCGACGGGCACTCCAACGGCGCCGAGCAGATCGCCGTCAGGGCCCGCGACGCGGGCATGGACGTGGTCTATGAAGGGATCCGCCTGACGCCCGCCCAGATCGCGGCCTCCGCGCTCCAGGAGGGCGTTCACGTGGTCGGCCTGTCGATCCTCTCGGGCTCGCACCGCGAGCTGATCCCGGCCGTCGTCAGGGCCCTGCGCGAGGCCGGCGTCGAGGCGCCCGTGGTCGTCGGCGGCATCATCCCCGAGCAGGACGTCGAGCCGCTGCGCCAGGCCGGCGTGGCGGCCGTCTACACACCCAAGGACTTCGACATCACCCGCATCATGCGGGACATCGTCAGGCTGCTGGACAGCGAAGCGCACACACCCATCGCCGTCGGCGGCTCGACCGCCGACGGCCTCGCGTGAGCGGCGCCGGATCGACGCTGGGGAGGCGCCTGCGCGAGCGGGACCTGACCGCGGCCCCGGCCGCCCTGAACCTGATCGAGAGCTCCGCCGCCGCTGAGGTCCTGGAGACCGCGGCGCTGCTGCGGGAGGTCTCCCCCGCCGCGCTCGGCGGTGAGGCCCCGGCCCACCTGGTGGGTGTCACCGGGCCTCCCGGAGCCGGCAAGTCGACGCTCCTCTCGGCGCTCCTGACGGCGTGGCGGGCGCGCGGCGAGACCGTCGCGATGCTTGCCGTCGACCCGAGCTCGCGCCGCTCCGGAGGCTCCCTGCTGGGAGACCGGGCGCGGATCGACTTCGACCCCGCCGATCAGGGGATCCTGATCCGCTCGAGCGCCGCCGGAACGCGCCTCGGCGGCCTCGCACCCGCGACGCGGGCCGCCGCTCAGGCGCTCGCGGCAGCGTTCGACGTCGTCGTGGTCGAGACCGTCGGCGTCGGGCAGGCCGAGACCGAGATCGCCGAGCTCGCGGATACCGTCGTCGTCGTCGTTCAGCCGGGCAGCGGCGACGTGCTGCAGTTCCTGAAGTCGGGAATCATGGAGACTCCCGACGTGCTCGTCGTGACCAAGTCCGACCTCGGCCGGGTGGCGATGAGCACGCGGCGCGACCTGACCGCGGCGCTGCGCTCGCTGGGGAGCCGCTCAACCCCGGTTCTGAGCGTCTCCTCGCTGCCCCCGCCGAGCGGGATCGACGCTCTGATCGATGCGATCGCCGAGCACCGCGGCGCCCTCGACATTCCCGCGCGGCGGCTGCGCTCCCGCCGCGCCGGTGCGCTCAGCGACTTCGCGCTGGAGTACGGCGAGCGGGGCCTGCGGGCGCTGGGCGGGCGCAGCGGCGCGGAAGCGCTGCTCTGCGAGCAGGACCCGGGCCTCGAGGGGCCGGCGCTCGTCGCACAGCTCGCAGGCGTCCTCCAGAGCCGGCCCGCATGAGGCTCAGCCTGCTCCTGATGTTCGGCGCCTTCGTGGCCGCCAGCGCGATCGCCGGCGCACTCGGTGCCACCAACCTCGGCACGGCACTGGCCTTCGGGCAGATCGCCTTCGCGATCACGACCGTCTACGTGATGCTCAGGCGCTGAGCAGCCCCCGTGCTCAGGGGAGGAGGCCCGCGACCGCTGTGATGGATCGGGCCCGCCGGACGTAGTAGAGGTATGACGATGAGTCCAGGACCAGCGCGGAGCACCCGATGAGGGCATCGAGGCGCTCCGCGACGCGGGCGCGGGCCGGGGATCTCTCCTTCGAAGAGCTCTACCGGGAATCGCTCGCGGACCTCCACGGCTATGCAATCTCCCTGCTGGGCGACAGGGCCAGCGCCGAGGACGTCACCGCGCTGGCATTCGAGCGCCTCTACCGTGCCCGCTCGCGGGTCGACGCTGCCCGCGGGACTCCTCGGGCACTGCTGTTCACGATCGCCCGCAATGCCGCCCTCGACGAGCTCCGCCGCCGCGGGCGCCAGCCGGAGCTCGTGCCCGATCCCGAGCCCGACGATGCCCGGCACCCCGAGGATCCCCTGGCGCAGCTGGAGCGCCGCGAGACCGTGCGCGCCGCACTCTCCTCGCTGAGCCTCCGCGAGCGCGAGATCGTGCTGCTCAAGTTCCACGGCCAGCTGACCAATGCCGAGCTCGGCCGGGTCCTTCAGATCAGCGAGACGAACGCCGCGACCCGTCTGCACCGGGCCCTGGCACGTCTGCGCGAGCACTGTGCCGAGGGCGGCCGCGAGGAGGTCGCATGAAGATCATCCCCTTCCCCACCGGCGGCGAGGGAGCCGACCCCGAGCTGATCGCCGGGCTCGAGGCGGCGCTCGCAGGCGCAACTGCCCCCGGGGCGGACGCCTGGCGCGAGCTGAGCAGCGACATCCGTGCGCTCGCCCCTGCGATCGACCCGGGCTTCGAGCGCGCGCTGCGCGAGCGGCTGGGGCCCGTCACGGCGCCCGAAGCCGAGCGCCACCGGAGGCCCGCTCACGTTCGCCGCAGGGGCCTCGCGCGGCGCCCCCGCGCGCTGGTGCTCGGCGGTGCCGGTGCCCTGGCCGCGCTGGTGATCGCACTCGTGACCGTCGGGGCGTTCACGAGCGAGAGCCCCGATCGCGCGATCACGCTCGGCCGTGCCCCGCAGCCTGGCTCGGGGGCGACCCGAAACGGCCCCGCCCGGGCGCAGGCCGCCCCGCAGCTGAAATCCGACGAGGCCCCGGCCGTGGGGCCTGCGGTGAGCGCCCCGGCGAACAGCACCTCCGCCGGCCGTGTCCAGCAGCTCGGCGCCTCGCTGACGCTGGCCGGCACGCCGGGCGAAGTACAGGCGCTCGCCGCCGGGGTGAGCCGGATCGTGAACTCCGAAGGCGGCTACGTGACGAGCTCCCAGGTCCAGGTCGAAACGGCAGCTCCGAGCAGCGCGACCCTGCAGGCGAGCGTTCCCAGCGGGCACCTCACACGGACCCTTGCGGCACTGGGGCGCCTCGGAGCCATCCGCGCCGAGAGCCAGTCGCTGCAGGACATCACCGACGCCTATGAAGCCGCCAAACGAGCCCTCGGCGATGCCCTGGCCGAACGCTCGGCCCTGCTGCGGGCGCTCGCCGCGGCGAGCACCCAGGGGCAGATCGAAAGCCTCCACCGGCGCCTGGCGATCGCCGGCGGGGCAATCGAGCAGGCCCGCTCCGCCTTCGGCGCGATCGCCGGCGAGGCCGCCAACTCGACGATCGAAGTGACGGTCCTCGGCGACGCGAAGGCCGCCGGGCAGGGCCTGACCCTGAGCCGCGGCCTGCACGATGCCGGACGGGTGCTCACGGTGGCGCTCGCCGTCCTTCTGATCGGGCTCGCCGCGCTGATCCCCCTGTTCGCGGTGGGGCTGGCCATGGGCCTCGTGCTGAGGGCCGTGCGCCGCTCCGCCCGCGAGCGCGCCCTCGGGGGCCGCTGAGCTGCAGCCGGGCCCGCCAGGGCATAGGCTGATGCTGTGTCGAGAGGCTGCTTCATATCGACGGGCCGCTCACTGGGAGAGGCCGTCGAGCGGGTAAAGCTCGCCGAGTCCCTCGGCTACGAGTCGGTATATGTGACCCACACGGCCGGCCGCGAGTCCCTGACTGTCCTCTCGGTCTACGCCCAGGCGACGAGCCGCATCAGGATCGGCACCGGAGTCGTCCCGATCTACACCCGCACCCCGGCGACGATGGCCCAGACGGCGGCGACGCTCGACGAGCTCTCCGGCGGGCGCCTGACGCTGGGACTGGGCGTCTCGCACCGCATCGTCGTCGAGGGCTGGCACGGCCAGACGATCGACAGGCCGGTCGCCGAGATGCGCGAGTACGCCGGGATCGTCCGGGCGATCCTGCGCGGCGAGGACCCGCCTGCCGGCGAGAAGTGGCGGACCGCCTTCCATCTGCTCGGCGTCGACACCCGGCCCCGGCTGCCGATCTACATCGCCGCCCTCTCCCCGGCGATGCTGCGCCTGGCCGGAGAGATCGCCGACGGAGTGATCCTGTGGCTGTGCAACCCCCGCTACATCGCCGAGGTGGTCATCCCCGAGGTGACAGCCGGGCGCGAACGGGCAGGTCTGGGGATCGAGGGATTCGACGTCGTCGCCGCCGTCCCCGGTGCGCTCAGCGAGGACCCGGCAGCGGCCTACGCCGCGATGCGCCGCGACCTGATCCCCTACTTCGGCCTGCCCTTCTACCGGGCGATGATCGAGCGGACCGGCTTCGCCGCGGACATCGCCGCCTATGACGCCGCGGGCGGCGAGCTCGAGGGGATGCAGGCGGCGATCTCCGACGGCTTCCTGGAAGCGCTGACGGCCGTCGGCGACGCGCAGGGCGTACGGGACGGGATCGAGCGCTACCAGGCCGCAGGTGCCAGCTCCCCCTGCCTCGGGCCGATCCCCCGGACGGACTTCGAGGCGACCTTGCGCGCCGGGGCCGGCTCGCCCGCCGCGGATGCCCTCTAGGCTTTCCCTTCGGCGGCATGTGTAACGGATCGCGCCGCCGCCGGACTGAAGGGTGAGCAGATGATCGTCCTACTTGGCTTCGCCGTCCTCGCCGGTGCCGGCACCGCATTGTCGCCGTGTGTCCTTCCCGTGCTGCCCGCACTGCTCGCCTCCGGCGGCGTCGGCGGGCGCCGGCGCCCCCTGGGCATCGTCCTCGGCCTGTCGCTGACCTTCACCGTCACGATCGTCGGCCTGGCAACGGTCGTCGACGGCGTCGGCCTGGGCGCCGATCCGCTGCGCGACGTGGCGATCGCGGTACTGCTGATCTTCGGCGTCGTCCTGTTCATCCCGTCGCTGGGAGACCGCCTGGAGGCGCCGCTCTCGCGCCTCGCGCGCTTCGGGCCCAAGACGACCGGCGACGGGTTCCTCTCGGGGCTGCTCGTCGGCGGCGCCCTGGGCTTCGTCTACACCCCCTGCGCAAGCCCGATCCTGGCGGCCGTGATCTCCGTCAGTGCCGCCTCTGGCAAAACGGTTCTGCTGGCGCTCGCCTACTCGGCCGGATCGGCCGTCGTGCTGCTCGCGCTGACGCTGGGCGGGCGCAAGCTCTTCGACCGGATCCGCAGAGCGGGCCGGGGTCCCGCCCTGCAACGGGCCCTGGGCGTCGTGATGATCGTCACCGCCGTCGCAATCGCGGTCAACCTCGATGTCAACTTCGACCAGTTCGTGGCCGAAGAGATCCCCGACGTCAACGTCGCCGCCGCCCTGGAGTGCTCTGAAGCGGTCACCAGCCGCCTGCACGAGATCACCGGGCGCCATGCCCGCTTCGCCCCCGCCAACGGCTCGGACACCTGCGGCAGCTCGGCCAGCAAGGTCAAAGTCGCCGCCGCAGGCGCCTCGCAGGCGACGCTGCTGGCGGCCGCCGCCGGCCTGAAAAACCTCGGCGCAGCGCCCGAATTCACCGAAACCCAGCGCTGGTTCAACACGCCCGGTGACCGGCCCCTGACGCTCGCCGGACTGCGCGGGCGTGTCGTCCTGGTCGACTTCTGGACCTACACCTGCATCAACTGCATCCGCACGTTGCCCTATCTGAAGGCCTGGGATGCCGCCTACCGCAAGGACGGCCTGACGATCGTCGGGGTCGAGGCACCCGAGTTCCCCTTCGAGCGCGATGCCGGCAACGTCGAAAACGCGATCCAGCAGTTCGGCCTGCACTACCCCGTCGTCCAGGACAACAAGATGGGCACCTGGAACGCCTACGGCAACGAGTACTGGCCGGCCGACTACCTGATCGACGCGCAGGGCAACGTCCGCTACGCCGCCTTCGGCGAGGGCGACTACGACAAGACCGAAACGGCGATCCGGGCGCTGCTCGCCGAAGCCGGCCACCAGGTCGGCGGGCGCAGCCACGCGACCGGCGTCATCGTCCCCTCCGAAGAGGCCACCCCCGAGACCTATCTCGGGACCAACCGGGCCGAAGGCTGGATGCACGAGCCCCAGACGGGGGTGCACAACTACGGCGGGCCCGTCACCGGCGAACTGGCGCTCAACGAGTTCGCCTACGGCGGCACCTGGAACATCGCCGGCCAGCCTGCCGAAGCGCTCTCCAATGCGTCGATCGACGTCGAGTTCGAGGCCAAGCACGTCTACCTCGTCCTGAGCTCGCCCGGCGAACGGCCGCTGCCGGTGCAGGTCCTCCTCAACGGCCGGCCGATCTCGGCCGCCGACGCCGGCGCCGACGTCCATGACGCCACGGTCACCGTCCGGCGCCAGCGTCTGTATTCGCTGGTCTCCCTGCCGAGCGACCAGCGCGGGCATCTGACCCTGCGCTTCGCCCCCGGGGTGACCGGCTACGCCTTCACCTTCGGCTGATCCACGCCGGCGCGGCGGCGGCGCCTACAATGATCTACATGGAGGGCTCGATGGCAGAGACGAGCGCGCGCAGCTGGCTGCGCTGCTACCGCTGCTGGTCCCAGGATCTGGAGGTCCAGGTCCACTACGAGGGCATCCACAAGATCGACCCCGAGACCGGTGAGCGCGCCGAAGTCGTCGACGAGCTGCAGGAGGCCGTCGTGCAGTGCCTGGACTGCATGCACGACCAGCCCCACCTGGGCTTCAACAACGGCCGCGTCGAGCCGATCGAGGACCGCTGGGAACGGATGATCGCGGGCACCCCCTGGGTCGCCTCGTGCACCGTCACTGTCGAGTCCGAGGATGTCGAGAGCTGCTCGGGCCCCGAGGCGGGCGACGCGCTCTCCTACGCCGCCTTCGGCGATCACGGCGTCCGCGAGTTCTTCACCCACGTCCGCTTCCACAAGCACGAAGACGACGCCAGGATCATCGTACACCTGCTCGTCGAGCTCTATGCGCGCTCGCTGGAGGAGGCCACCGAGGTGCTCGAGTCCTCCGCCCGGGGCGCCCTGACGATCACATCGCTTGCCGAGGAGTCCCGCCCGCCGGCGGCGGCCGGCGAGTCCCACCCCCACGACTAGAGGCCCGCTGGCACGGCGCGAACCTCTGGCGGCCCGCCGACGAAACCCGGTGACGCTCAGCGGGGGCTGAGGCGCAGCACGGGCACGTGGCGGATGCCGGCGGTCCGCTCTTCGTAGATCCCGTAGCCGCGGTAGACGCGCTGGGCCAGCTGGTAGAGGCGTGTGCGCTCCTCGCCCTCGGTCTCGGCCGCCACATAGCTGCCGCTGCCCCCCATCGCCTCGAGGCGGACCTCGGGGTTGGCCTTGACGTTGTGATACCAGGCCGGGAAGCGGGGTCGCCCGAAGCTCGAGGCCATCAGGATCACGTCATCCCCGTCTGAGAAGTAGACCAGCGGGACGGTCCGCTCGATTCCGCTCTTGGCGCCCCTGGCCGTGAGCAGGACGACCGGGAACAGGCCGACGGTGCTGTTGATGCGCCCGCGGCTCAGCCGCACAAGCGGGCCGTCGATCCTGGCGGCGACCTTCGAGTAGAACCAGGTGCCCGGCTTCGTCAGCGCCGCCCTGGTCGCGAGCTCGGCCAGCGCGCCTTTGGCCTTCAGCGGGTCGACCCTGGGGATGCCCGCGTCAGGGCCGGGCATCCCGTGGCCGCCTAGGCGAGCCGCTCTTCGAGGGCCTTCAGCTGGCCCATCAGCTCATCGGGGAGGTTCCCGAACTGGGCGAAGTGCTGGTGGAACTGGGCCAGCTGGCCGCGCCACTCCTCGACATCGGCCCGCAGCAGCTCGGCCATCGCCTCTTCGGAGACGTCGAGCCCCCGGGTGTCGATCCCTTCCGGGCCGGTCGGCGGGATGATCCCGATCGGCGTCTCGTTGCCTGCGCCGTGGCCGGCGCAGCGGGCGAAGACCCAGGCCAGCACGCGGGAGTTCTCGCCGTAGCCGGGCCACAGGAACTTGCCGTCCTCGTCCTTGCGGAACCAGTTGACGTAGAAGATCTTCGGCAGCTTCGCGCCGGGCGTCTTGCCGATCGCGAGCCAGTGGGCGAAGTAGTCGGCCATGTTGTAGCCGCAGAAGGGCAGCATCGCAAACGGGTCGAAGCGCAGCTCGCCGACGGTCCCGGCGGCCGCGGCGGTCTTCTCCGAGCCCATCGTCGCCCCCAGGAAGACGCCGTGCTCCCAGCTGAGCGCCTCGGTCACGAGCGGCACCGTCGTCGAGCGCCGCCCGCCGAACAGGATCGCGTCGATCGGCACACCGGCCGGGTCCTCCCACTCGGCCGCGATCGCCGGGTCCTGTGAGGCGGGGGTCGTGAAGCGCGAGTTGGGGTGGGCGGCGGGCGTACCCGTCGCGGGGGTCCAGTCCTCGCCGTGCCAGTCGATCAGGTGGGCCGGCTTCTCGTCGGTCATCCCCTCCCACCAGATGTCCCCGTCATCGGTCCTGGCGCAGTTCGTGAAGATCGTGTTCCGCTCGATCGTCTTCATCGCGTTCGCGTTGGTGTCCTCGCTCGTGCCCGTCGCGACGCCGAAGAAGCCCGCCTCGGGGTTGATCGCGTAGAGACGGCCGTCGGAGCCGAACTTCATCCAGGCGATGTCATCGCCGACCGTCTCGACGGTCCAGCCCTCGAGCGTGGGGATCAGCATCGCCAGGTTGGTCTTGCCGCAGGCGCTCGGGAAGGCGCCCGTGACGTACTTCGTCTCGCCCTCGGGCGAGGTCAGCTTGAGGATCAGCATGTGCTCGGCCATCCAGCCCTCGTCACGGGCCATCACCGAGGCGATCCGCAGGGCGAAGCACTTCTTGCCGAGCAGCGCGTTTCCGCCGTAGCCGGAGCCGTAGGACCAGATCTCGCGGGACTCGGGGAAGTGGACGATGTACTTGTTCTCGGCGTTGCAGGGCCATGCAACGTCCTGGACACCGTCGTCGAGGGGCATCCCGACCGAGTGCAGGCAGGGCACGAAGTCCCCTTCGCCCAGCGCGTCGAGGGCGCCCTGGCCCATGCGGGTCATGATCCGCATGTTCACCGCGACGTACGTCGAGTCGGTCAGCTGGACGCCGACGTGGCTCTTGTCCGAGCCCAGCGGGCCCATCGAGAAGGGCACGACGTACATCGTCCGGCCGCGCATCGAGCCGCTGAACAGCTCGGTCAGCGTCTCGCGCATCTCGGCCGGCTCGCGCCAGTTGTTGGTCGGGCCGGCGTCGGCCTCGCTGGCCGAGCAGATGAACGTCCGGTCCTCGACGCGGGCCACGTCGCCCGGGTCCGACAGGGCCAGGTAGGAGTTGGGGCGCTTCGCATCGGAGAGCCGCTCGAAGGTCCCCGCCTCGACCAGGCGCGCGCAGAGCTCGTCGTACTCCTCGGCGCTGCCGTCGCACCAGTGGACCGAGTCCGGTTCGGTCATCGCCGCGATCTCCTGCACCCAGGCAAGCAGGCGCTCGTTCTTTGTGGGTGCGGGAACGGTGGTGTTCATTTGATCCGGACTACTCCTCGATTCGCGGGCAGGGGGGGCGCGTTAGACCCTTGTTTACCGCGCAAATGGGCCTCGGCAAACAGAAAACGCCCTCGGGGGCGGGCCAGGAAAGCGTACCGTACGACGATCGCAACGGCCAGGGGGCGTACCGACACCTGGCCGCGGCTTTCCACGGATGTCCCGCCGCGGCGCCGGGGCCCTCGCGGGGCCCCGGGCGGGCGGGCGATCGGCTCCCCGCTCGCCTAGACGGCCTCGCCGGGCTCGCGCCGGGGCACCAGGACGAGCCGCTTGAACTCGGCCACGAGGACCCCGTCCTGGTTCAGGACGCGCGTGTGGACCTTCACCGTGCCGCGGTCGGGCTTGGAACGGGACTCCTTCTTCTCCAGCACCTCGGACTCGCAGAACAGCGTGTCGCCGTGGAACACCGGGGCGGGATGCTTGAGCTCTTCGGTGGCCAGATTGGCGATCGCCTTGCCGCTGACGTCGCTGACGGGACATGCCGAGGGCCAGCGAGTAGACCAGCGGCCCGACGACGACGTTCCGGCCCTGCTGCGATTTGGCCGCGTAGACATCGTTGAGGTGCAGCGGGTGGTGGTTCATCGTGATCAGGCAGAACAGGTGGTCGTCGGACTCCGTGACCGTCTTCGCCGGCCAGTGCTTGTAGACGTCGCCGACCTCGAACTCCTCGAGGTAGCGGCCGTAGGGGTGGGCGCCGCTGGCCTCGCGGGCAGCCTGGTCGGTCTCGAAGGAAAGGGTCTCGCTCATGGGCTCTCGGTGGTCTCCTTGATGGGTGGAACGCGCGCGCGGACTCGGCACACAGCGACGCGGCGGCGGTAATTCGGTCGCGGCCGGGCCGCGGCGCCGTGGCAAAACTGTAGTCGGTCAGCCGCGCAGGCCGGAGCTGACGGGGCCGATGCAGAGCGCCGTGACGGCCTGCGCCAGCGGGCAGGCATAGCCCGGGGCGGGATCACAGGGCTCACAGCCCCCGCCGCCCACGGGCAGCGCAAGCGCCGCGCGCAGCGTGCCGGAGTTGGGCAGGCCGCAGGCGAGGTCGTAGGCCTCGGCCAGCGCCTGCGCGCCGCCGAGGCCGCTCAGGCTCTGCCCGGCGCCGTCCAGGATCCTCAGCGAGGCCGCGCCCAGGGGCGCTCCTCCCAGGGCCAGGTCGCAGAGGGACGGTCGCGGGGCCGCGCTCGGCCGGGTGGCGAGGAGGTTCTGCGCTGCCAGCACCACGGGCGGCCCCAGGGCGCGTCGTGCCCGGATGGCCAGCGCCGGGCGAGACGGGTCCTCCAGCGCCGAGGCCCGGTTGGCCACGAGGACGAGCGCGCGGGCGCCGCCGAGGCCCGGGCGAACCGCCGCGACGGCGAGGTAGTCCGAGCCGAAGGCCGGCGGAGCGGCCACGTCGAGCGTCGCCGCCGAGACGCGGGCCGCGCCCGCCCGGGGGAAGCCGATCTGCAGGAGCGAGACGTCCCCGGGGTCCGGCGAGACCGTCACCGCCCAGCTGCGGTCCAGGGGCTTGGCGGCTGACGCCGCGGCGGCGGCGCACGCCGCCAGGCAGGCACCCAGCAACAGCAGGCTCCCGGCGAGACGACGCATCATTGATACTTCCTAGCACCCAAACGGCCCTCACGCCGCCACCAGACACGACCAGGAGAGCCCTTGCGCAACCCCCGAGACTTCTTCAAGCCACTCGCAATCGACGCCCCCGAGCCGATCCGCGAGATTCCCTTCAAGCCCTCCCGGATGATCCACTTCCTGGACTTCTCCAACGAGAAGATGGTCGCCAAGGTGCCCGACATCGCGCCGACCGTGGACATCCTGCTGGGCAACCTCGAGGATGCCGTCCCGGTCGACCGCAAGCTCGCCGCCCGGGCCGGGCTGATCAAGGTCGGCCGCGAGATGGAGCTCGGCGACACGGCGCTTTGGACGCGGGTCAACGAGCTCGCCTCGCCGTGGGTGCTGGACGACCTGACCGAAATCGTGATGGAGATCGGCAGCAAGCTCGAGGTCGTCATGATCCCCAAGGTCGAGGGGCCCTGGGACATCCACTACGTGGACCGCCTGCTGGCCCAGCTCGAGGCGAAGGCCGGCCTCGATCGCCCGATCCTGATCCACGCGATCCTCGAGACCGCCCAGGGCGTGGCCAACCTCGAGGAGATCGCCTGCGCCTCGCCCCGCATCCAGGGGATGAGCTTCGGGCCGGCCGACCTCGCGGCCTCGCGGCGGATGAAGACGACCCGCGTCGGCGGCGGGCACCCCGGTTACCGGACGATCGCCGACCCCGACCCCGAGCACCCCGACGCGCCCAGGCCCAGCTACCAGCAGGACCCCTGGCACTACTCGATCGCCCGCATGGTCGACGCCTGCACCTCGGTCGGGGCCCTGCCCTTCTACGGCCCCTACGGAGACATCCGCGACGAGGAGGGCTGCGAGACCCAGTTCAGGGCCTCCTTCTTGCTGGGCTGCGTCGGCGCCTGGTCGCTGCACCCGGCCCAGATCGCGATCGCCAAGCGCGTCTACTCGCCCGACCCCGACGAGGTGGCGTTCGCCAAAAAGGTCATCGAGGCGATCCCAGACGGGCGTGGCGTGCACATGATCGACGGCAAGATGCAGGACGACGCCACCTGGAAGCAGTGCAAGGTGATGGTCAACCTCGCCGAAATGCTGGCCAGGAAGGACCCCGAGCTGCGCGAGGCCTACGGCCTGTAGGACGCGCCGGGATCAGGGCGAGAAGGCCAGCGCCAGCGTCTGTTCGAGCCATGCCGCCCGGTCCGCGGCCGAGTGGAAGCGGTGGTGGGCTTCTTCCTCGTAGAAGCCATACCACCACCAGATTCCGGCACCCTCGGCGCGGGCACCCTGCGCGAGCGATTCGCGCAGCGCCGCAGTGGCGTTGGCGATGTCCTCGACAGCCGGGATGTGCCATGGGTCGGGACCGTAGGAAGGGATGATCGGGACGATCGCCGTGGCGTGCGGGAGGTTTTCGCTGAAGTAGGCCTGCCCCCGCTCGATCCACTGCTCGTATTCGCCCGCGGCGGTGCTTTCGCTGTCGTAGTAGGTGGGGTCGAACTGCCCGACGAGTTCGCCGACCCGCCGGGTGTAGGCGGGGCTCCAGGTGGCGGTGTCCCCCGGCGCGACCACCGAGAGTCCGCCCGCGTCCCCGTGGCGCAACAGGGCGCCGTCCACGGCTTCGAGCAGCGCGAGATAGCCGGCACCCGTGGGGTATGGCTCGATGTCCAGCTGGACGGCTCCGATCCCCGTTCGAGAACGCCTTCGATGGCGGCCAGCATCGCCTCCCTCGTGCCGGCGTTTTCGAGGTTCAGCCCGTGCGCCGCGGGAACGCCGTTGAAGACGGCCACCGGCCTGATGGAGGTCCCGTGTTCGGCGCTCCAGGCGGCACTCTCCGAGGCCCAGACCCCGAGCATCGTCGCGTTGGTCGAGGGCAGCGTCAGCTTGCCCGTCTTCTTGAAGCGCGGCATCTGCAGCAGGGCTTCATCGAGCGAGTACTCGTGCAGCTCGCCCAGCACCACACCGACCTGGGCGGGCGTCATCAGCGAATGGACCATTTCGGTCGGCATGTAGGTCGGCATCGGGGCCGCCACGGCAGCTGCCTGCGCGGCGAGGGCGAGGACGGCGCCACCCGCCAGCGCCGCCAGCGATGCGCGCCGGCGCGGGAACGTCGCTCCCCTCCCTCTGCGGAGCCCTCTCCTCACACCCCCAGGGTATCCCCGGCGGGGCTTGCGGTCGGGTCTCGGAGCGCCCGCGCCCGACTCCGTATAGGGTTTCGCGCCGCAGCGCCCCCTCCAGTGATGAGCCGACCCAGATGAGATTCTTCGAGTTCGAGGCCCGCGAGGTCGTCAAGCGTGCCGGCATCCCCGTCACCGACTACGGCTTCACGACCGACCCCGCCGAGGCGCGCGTGATCGCCGAGCGGATCGGCGGCCCGACGGTCATCAAGAGCCAGGTCCTGACGGGCGGGCGGATGAAGGCCGGCGGCGTCAAGTTCGCCGACACCCCCGCCGAGGCCGAAGCCCACGCACGCGACATCCTGGCGCTGGAGATCAACGGCCACATGCCCCGCGGCGTCCTCGTCGACCCGAAGGCCGAGGTCGCGCAGGAGTACTACGCGGGCGTCGTCTGGGACGGCACCGCCAAGCGCCCGCTGATGCTGTTCAGCGACATGGGCGGAATCGACATCGAGCAGGTCGCCGAGGAGCACCCCGACCACGTCGGCCGCGGCCATTTCTCGACGCTCGAACCGTTCTCGGACTTCCAGGCCAAGCAGGTCATCGCCGCGGCGGGCGTCACCGGCAGGGCCCTGCAGCGCGCGACCCCCGTGCTCGCCCGCCTCGCCCGGATGTTCCTCGAGAACGACATGACGCTCGCCGAGATCAACCCGCTGGCAGAGCTCAAGGACGGCTCGTTCGTCGCACTCGATGCACACATGGAGATGGAGAACGAGGGGATGCCCCGCCAGCAGGCGCTGATCAGGGCGCTCGGCATCGGCCCGGAGGAGGGCACCCGCGAGGACCACACCCCGACCCCCTTCGAAGAGGCCGTCAAGGCGATCGACGCGGCCGACCACCGCGGCGTGATCCAGGGCAAGGACACCGGCTTCAACGGCAACATCGGCCTGGTCATCGGCGCCGGCGGCGGCTCGCTGACGCTCACCGACGCCGTCCGCCAGCAGGGCGGCGAGCCCGCCAACTACTCGGAGATCGGCGGCAACCCCTCGGTCGCCAAGGCCTGCGGCCTCGCCCGGCAGGTCCTCGAAAAAGACGGCGTCGAGAAGATCGCCGTGATGATGTCGATCGTCTCCAACACGCGCGTGGACATCGTCGCCCGCGGCGTCATCAAGGCCTGCCTGGAGCTCGGCAAGGACCCCGGTGAGACGATCGCCATCTTCCGCATTCCCGGCGCCTGGGAGGAGGAGGGCTTCAAGATCCTCGACCGCTACGGGATCGAGTACTGCGACCGCTCCGTCTCCCTCTGGGAGGCCGCCGGCCGGGCCGTCGCCAAGATCCAGGGAGCCTCCGCCTAGCCATGTCCATTCTCATCGACCAGGACACGACCTTCATCATCCAGGGCATCACGGGGCGCGAGGCCGTCAACCTCACCCGCGAGTGCCTCGACTACGGCTCGAAGATCGTCGGCGGCGTGACGCCCGGGCGCAAGGGCCGCGAGGTCCACGGCGTCCCCGTCTTCGACACCGTCGAGCAGGTCGTAGAGCACAACGGCGGCGTCGTCCCCGACGGCTCGGTCGTCACGGTCCCCCCCGCGGGCACGCGCGACGCGGTCTTCGAGGCGCTCCACGCGGGCATCAGGACGATCGTCATCGTCACCGAGCGGATCCCCCGCCGCGACGTCGCGATGATGGTCGAGCTCGCCGACCGCAAGGGCGCCAGGATCATCGGCCCCAACTGCCTCGGCCTGATCGTCCCCGGCGTCGCCAAGATGGGCGGCATCGGCGGCCCGGCCCGCAACGCCGCCGTCGCCTACCAGCCCGGCTCCGTCGGCGTGATGAGCCGCTCCGGCGGGATGACCACCGAGATCTCCTCGACCCTCACCGCCGCGGGCCTCGGGGTCTCCACCGCCGTCTCGATCGGCGGCGACGCGATCATCGGCTCCACCTACGCCGAGCTGATGCCCTACTTCGAGGCCGACGAGCAGACCCGGGCGATCGTCATCTACACCGAGCCCGGGGGCCGGATGGAGGCCCAGCTGGCCCAGTGGGTGGCCGAGCACGACTCCCGCCTGCCGATCATCGCCTTCATGGCCGGCAAGTTCATGGACGACGAGGAGATGCAGGGCATGTCCTTCGGGCACGCCGGCACGATCGTCGAGGGCAAGGAGGACTCGGCGACCCAGAAGATCGCGCGCCTGGAAGAGGCCGGGATCCCCGTCGTGCAGCGGATCGACGAGATCCCCGACCTCGTCAAGGCCAAGATCGCCGAGCGGAGCGCCTGATGCGCAGCGACGGGATCTTCATCGCGGTCGAGGTCGACGACGCCATCGCCGGGGACGCCAAGGTCGCGGCCCGGCTGGCCGAGGTCTGCCCCGTCGACATCTTCGCCGCCTCCCCCGCGGGCGTCGAGCTGGTGGAGAAGAACCTCGACGAGTGCGTTCTGTGCAGGCTCTGCCTGGACGCCGTCCCCGACGGCGTCAGGATCCTCAAGCTCTACGAGGACGGCGCGGCGCTGTAGGCGCCCTTCCACCCGACGGCCGCTGCCGTTATGGTGATCAGAAGCCGATGAACGAAAACTTCTCACTCGTCGTCATGTGCATCTTCCTGCTCGGGTCGCTGGCCTTCCTGGCCGAGCAGCTGACGTCCTACCACTGAGCGGCCCCCGGGCGGCGCAGTAGCATCCGCCACGTGGGGGCCAAGCGTGTTCGTCTGATGATCGCCGCGCTGGGGTGTGCGCTTGCGCTGGCTGGCCCTGTCGGGCGGACCGTCGCCCAGGCGCCGCCGGCCCCGACGTCCACGACGCTCGCCGTCAGCGTCTTCAGCGGGACCAACAGCATCGAGCTGATCTCGACCACTGGTGCCGGCCCGCTCGAACTGGCAGGCGCCACCGACCCGTTCTTCGCCTGGTCCCCCGACGGTGAGCAGCTGGTCTTCTCCCGCGAAGAAGCGGGTGCCTGTGAGGGCTGCAGCGAGCTCTATCTGGTGGGGGCGGCTGGTGGCAGCGAGCACCGGCTGACCGACGGCGCGACCAACGGCAACCCGGCCTTCTCGCCCGGCGGGCGGCTGATCGCCTTCGACCGCTGCAGAAGCGTCGTCCGGGGCCCCTGCGCGATCTTCTCGATCGGAACCGACGGGCGCGGGCTGCGCCGCCTGACGCCGTGGGGAGCAGGCGAGGGGCCGCCGGTCTTCTCACCGGACGGCCGCCTGATCGCCTTCGCGGGTGACTCCGAGCAGGGCATCTACGTGATGGACGCCAACGGGCGCCGGCTGCACCGGCTGACGAGGGGCAACGACGAGGGGCCCGCCTTCTCCCCTGACGGATCGCAGATCGCCTTCACGCGATCGATCCCACTGGGCCGCATGGAGGCCCGTGAGGACATCTTCCTGATCAGACCCGACGGCCGGGGCCTGCGCCGGCTGACCGACACGGGCCGGGAAAACTTCGACCCCGACTGGTCCCCCGACGGGCACGAGATCGTCTACGTCGGCGGACTCGAGGAACCGGCGGCCTGCACCCTTCAGGACGCCATCTACGAGATCAGCCCGACCGGCTCGGGACGCCGGCAGCTGAGCGGCCCCGGGGCCCGCCTTGAAGACCCCTCCTTCTCACCCGAAGAAGCACAGATCGCCTTCCTCGGCGAAACACCCGCGAGCTGCCCGCCGGCCGAAGGCGTCGATCATCTCTACGTGATGTCGGCCGCGGGGACCGGGCAGCGCCAGCTCGGCCTGGCGAAGGCCGCCGCCGCGGGCGCCCTGGCCTGGCGGCCGGTCTTCTAGTCCCGCGTCAGTCGTGCCTGCGGGCCCTGCGCGTGTGTTCGCGTTCCACCTGGGCCTCGACGACTTTCTGGATCAGCCGGACGATCTGCTCGGGGCCCGAGGCCTTGGCCTGGCCGTAGGTGAAGGCCTCGACCCAGTCGGGGACCTTGCCCTCCTTGGCCATCACGTTGAAGAACTCCCGCCGCATTTCGACCCGCAGCCGGGCGTCCGCGGCGTCGCCCTTGGTGACCTTCACGCCGGGCATCTCCAGGCGATACATCTGGACGTCCCCGCGGCCGCGCAGGTCCACGCCGACGACGAGCTTGATCTGCTCGAGAGCCGTCACTTCCTCGGTGAACCTGCGCGTGGCGAGCTCGATGAGGGCTTTGGCGTCCTCTGACATGGCGTCAGATCTTGTGGCGCTGGAGCAGCTTGCGCCCGATCACCATGCGCTGGATCTCAGAGGTCCCCTCGCCGATCAACAGCAGCGGGGCGTCACGGTAGATCCGCTCGATCTCGTACTCCTTGGAGTAGCCGTAGCCGCCGTGGATGCGCAGACACTCCTCGGCGCAGAAGCGCCCTGCCTCGGAGGCGAACAGCTTCGCCATCCCGGCCTCGAGATCGGAGCGCTCACCGGCGTCCTTCATGCGCGCCGCACGACGGACGAGCAGGCGGGCCGCGTCGACCTGGGTGGCCATGTCGGCCAGCTTGAACTGGATCGCCTGGTGCTCGGAGATCGGCTTGCCGAAGGTGCGTCGCTCCTGTGAGTATTTGAGGGCCAGCTCGAGCGCCCGCTGGGCCAGCCCGACGCCGCGGGCGGCGACGTTGACGCGGCCGAGGTCGAGCGCGTCCATCATCTGCACGAAGCCCTTGTTCAGGCCCTCCTCCTCGCCGCCGAGGATGTTCTCGGCCGGGACAGCGGTAGCCGTCGAAGACGAGCTCGGTCGACTCGACGCCCTTGTAGCCCATCTTTTTGAGCTTGGGCGGGACTTTGAAGCCCTTGTAGGGACCGGTGTTCTCTTCGACGCCCGGCTCCTTCTCGCAGATGAAACAGGTCATGCCCTTGTAGCGCGGGTCGGCCTCGGGGTCGGTCTTGACGAGCGTGAAGACCAGCGTCGAGAGCAGGCCGTTGGTGACCCACATCTTCTGGCCGTTGATCTCATAGTCGCCCTCGGGCAGTCTTCTTGGCGGCCGTTTTGATCGCCTGCACGTCGGAGCCGAGCTCCGGCTCCGACAGCGAGAACGCCGCCCGGATCTCGCCCGTGGCAAGGCGCGGGAGGTACTTCTGCTTCTGCTCGTCGGTGCCGAAGTTCATCAGCAGGTAGGAGCCGATGAAGTGGGTGTTGACGATGCCCGAGATCGAGATCCAGCCGCGCGAGAGCTCTTCGACGATCATCGAGTAGGTCGTCAGGTCCAGGCCCATCCCGCCGTACTCCTCGGGGATCGTGACGCCGAACAGACCGAGCTCCTTCATCTGCTCCACGATCGGCTCGGGGAAGCTGTCCTCGTGGTCGTAGTGCTCGGCGTTGGGCAGGATCTGCTCGTCGACGAACTGGTGGACCATCTCGGTGATCGCCCGCTGCTCGTCGGTCTGGTCGGTGTAGGGGGAGGCTACGGCCATGCTGATCTGGGCTCCAAGGTCGGGGTCTCGCGCCCGCCGGGCGCATCGGGGGCGGCGTCGGCGCGATGGCTGCGAGCCGCTAAGGGCAGCATACCCGCCGCTGAATAGCATCATCTCTCGCTCTGCCCATGAACTTTGCCGCCGAGATCGCCGATGCCGCACCGCCCGAGCGCCTGGCCCTGCTCGAGCTGGCACGGGACGGCTCGCGGCGGGAGTGGAGCTTCGGCGAGGTCAGCGACCGCTCGGCTCGGCTGGCCGGCGCGCTGCAGGCGCGGGGGATCGGCCGTGGCGACGTCGTGATGACGCTGATCGGCAACCGCCCGGAGTGGGTCCTGACGATGCTCGCCTGCTTTCGGATCGGCGCCGTGGTGCTGCCCTGCACCGAGCAGCTGCGCCCGAAGGACCTCGCGCTGCGGATCGGCCTGGCCGAGCCCTCGTTGATCCTCGCCGACGAGCGCAACCTGGAGCAGCTTGCCGGGCTCGGCACGCCCGTCCTGAGCATCCCGGACGAGCGCCTCTACGACCACGAGCCGGCCGCCCCGGCCGAGCTGAGCGCTCGGGATCCCTGCCTGATCACCTTCACCAGCGGGACCTCGGGTGAGCCCAGCGGGGTGCTCCACGCGCAGCGCTACCTGCAGGGCCAGCGCCTGCAGGCCGAGCACTGGCTGGCACCGGCGGCGGGCGAGCTGGTCTGGTGCACCGCCGCCAGCGGCTGGTCGAAGTCGGCCCGCAACGTCTTCATCGCCCCCTGGCTGCGCGGCGCGGCGGCGCTGCTGCATGACGCACGTTTCGACCCGGCGGGAGCGACTCGAGCTGCTCGAGCGCGAGCGCGTGGCCGTGCTGTGCATGGCGCCGACCGAGTACCGCGTGATCGCCAAGCGGATCGACCTGCGCCCGCTGCCCTCGCTGCGGGGGATGGTCGCCGCCGGCGAGGCCCTGAACCCCGAGGTGCTGCGCGCCTGGCGCGAGGCGACCGGCCTGGAGATCCGCGACGGCTATGGACAGACCGAGACCGGTCAGCTGACCGGTGCTCCCCCGTCGGTCGCGTCAAGGCCCGGCTCGATGGGCCCGCCGCTGCCCGGGGTCTCGGCTTGAGATCATCGAGCGCGAGCTGACCGTCGACCCACGCAGCGTGCCGACCTTCTTCCTCGGCTACCTCGGCGAGCACGCCCGGCGCGGGCCCGACGGCGGCTGGCTGATCGAGGACCGCCGCGACGGCGGGCGCTGGCGGACCGGCGACCGGGTCACCGCCGAGCAGGACGGCTGGCTTCACTTCGAGGGCCGCAACGACGATGTGATCGTCTCCGCCGGCTACCGGATCGGCCCCTTCGAGGTCGAGTCGGCGCTCGTCGCTCACCCCGCCGTCGCCGAGGCCGCGGCCGTCGCGGCGCCCGACGAGGAACGGGGCTCGGTGGTCCGCGCGGTCGTCGTCCTGCGCGAGGGCCATGTCCCCTCCCCGGGGCTGGTCCGCGAGCTCCAGGACCACGTCAAGGCCCAGACGGCGCCCTACAAGTACCCGCGGATCGTCGACTTCGCCGCCGAGCTGCCGAAGACCGCCTCGGGCAAGGTCAGGCGCGCCCTGCTGCGAGAGGCCGCCGGCTGAGGCGGCCGGGGCGCCCGGTGCGCCCCGGCTGGATCCTCGCGACCGGCCGGCGCGCTCCGCTCGAGGCGCACCGCGCCTCGGCGGGCGCGGCGGCTCGGTGGGCCTCGCGGGCCAGCAGCCGCGCCAGTTCGGCCACCGCACCCTGCTCGGCCCGCCGGGCGCGCGCCGAGCGGCGGATCGCCTGATCGCTTCCGAGCGCCTGATCGAGATCTGTCACCAGGGCGCTCATGCTGCCTGTGCCACCGGCTCGGAGGCCTCGATCGCCTCGATCTGCGCGAGCCGCTCGTCGGTCTCCCGGACCGCGGATCGCGGCGGGCGCAGGATCAGCAGCGCCGCCAGGATCCCGACCAGGACCGCGGCCGCCCCGACGAGGTAGGCCAGGTGGTAGCCGCCCGTCAGCGACTCGAGCAGTCCGTGGCCCGAGGCGCTGAGCGCCTTCGTGTGGTCGGTCGCGATCGTGCCCAGGGTCGCCAGGCCGATCGCCCCGAAGAGCTGGACCGAGACGTTGATGATCCCCGACGCCAGGCCCGCATCGCGGGCGGGAGCGTCGGCCATGCCGATCGTGAGCAGCGGCAGGAAGGAGCTGCCGGCGCCCAGCCCGAGCAGCAGGAAGGCAACGAAGATGCCGGGGAAGTAGGCCGCGTGGATTCCCGGCAGCGTCAGCAGCAGCAGGCCCGCCGCGATTCCGCCGAGCCCCGCCGCCAGCGTCCGGACCGACCCGAAGCGGTTCATCGCCCGCGCCGAGAGCCCCAGCGACATGACGGCGATCGAGATCGTCAGCGGCATGAAGGCGAGGCCCGTTTCGATCGCGTCATAGCCCAGTACCCGCTCGAGGTAGAGGGCGCCCAGGAAGAAGGCCGAGAACATCCCGGTCACGAGCAGCCCCCGCACGAGGCTCGAGCCCATCAGCATCCGCAGCCGCAGGATCCGCAGCGGCATGATCGGGTTCGAGACCCGCCCCTCGTGGAGCAGGAAGGCACCGAGCAGCGCGACCGACGCGCCCGCGGCGCCGAGTGTGCGGGCGGACAGCAGCCCGTATTCGCTGGACTTGACGATCGCGAAGGCCCCGATCATCGTCGCCAGCGTGATCAGCAGCGAGCCGAGCAGGTCAACGCCCCCGGCGAGGCCGATCCCCTCGTTCTCCTCGATCAATGCGGAGCCCATCAGGAGCGTGAACAGGCCGATCGGGACGTTGACGAAGAAGATCCAGTGCCAGCTGAGCGACTGGGTCAGCGCGCCGCCGGCCAGCAGGCCGATCGAGCCGCCGCCGGCCGAGACGAACGCGTAGAGGCCCATCGCTTTGGCCTGCTCGGCGCGGCCGGGGAACTCGGTCACGATGATCGCCAGGATCACGCTCGAGGCAACGGCGCCTCCGGCGCCCTGCAGCAGGCGAAAGCCGATCAGCATCGCCTGGCTGCTCGCCAGCCCGCACAGGACCGAGGCGCTCGTGAACAGCACCAGCCCCGTCAGGAACACGCGCTTTCGCCCGAGGAGGTCGCCCATCCGCCCGGCCAGCAGGAGCAGGCCACCGAACGTGATCAGGTAGCCGTTGATGACCCAGGTCAGGTTGCCCTGGGTGAAGTGGAGTTCACGCTGGATCGAGGGCAGTGCGACGTTCACGATCGTCGCGTCCAGGACCATCATCAGCTGGCCCAGGCACAGGACGCCCAGGGCGATCCAGCGGCGGCGCTCGGTCTGCTCGGCGGTGGCGGCCGGTGCGGCCCGGAAAAGGTTGGTCAATGCGGTCATTCGGGATCCTCCAAGGTTGTGCGTGGAGAACACCATAGCAATGATAATCCTTGCTTCAGGGATTATCTATGGAAAACTTATGATCGCTGGTAAAGTGACGATTGGTGCATCGATGAGCTATAGACTTCAGAACATGGGCAAGAGGGCATGTGCTCCCGGGACGATGGTCCTGCTGACGCGCCTGGCCAAGCAGGCCTACCGGCGCAGCGACGAGCAGCGGCTGGGGATCCAGCTGCGCCATCTGGTGGCCCTCTCCTACATGCGCGACCACGACGCCTGCCCGCAGCAGGATCTGGCCGACGCGTTCTGCATGGACGCCAACAACGTCGTCCTGCTGCTCAACGAGCTCGAGGAGATGGGCTACGCGAACCGCCTGCGCGACCCCTGCGACCGCCGCCGGCACCTCGTTCAGCTGACCGGCGCGGGCCGCGAGGCCCTGGCCCTGGCGGAGCGGGCCGAGGGAGCGATCGAGGACGACGTCCTGGCGGCCCTCAGCGACGATGAGCGGGCGACGCTCCAGGAGCTCCTGACGCGGGCGCTGCGGGGCATCGAGCCGGCCGACGGCGAAGCCGGCGCGGGCGCGCCCTACAGCGAGACGATGGCGTCGATCTCGACCTGAGCGCCCTTCGGCAGCGCCGCGACGCCGATCGCGACGCGGGCCGGCGGCTCTCCACCCGAGAAGAACTCGCCGTAGACCTCATTGACCGCGGCGAACTCGCCCAGATCGGTCATGTAGACGGTCAGGCGCAGGGCCCGCTGCAGCGAGGTCCCGGCGGCCGAGCAGACGGCCTCGAGGTTCGCCAGGCAGCGCGCGGCCTGCTCGGCGGCGCTCGCACCGACGAGCTCCCCGGTCGAGGGGTCGAGCGGGATCTGCCCGGAGCAGAACAGCAGCTCGCCCGTCCGCGCGGCGTGGCTGTAGGGACCCACCGCGGCCGGAGCCCCGGCGGCATCGACGGTTACTCGCTCGTGCGCCATCGCCCTGGACCCTAGCGCGCGCGGGCACGCACAGCCCGCCGCCCACCCGAGGGGTAGATTCAGCCGGATGCAGCGCGCCCTCCACGTGCCCGCCGCGGCCGCCGCTGCCTGCCTGGCGCTGCTCTGCGGAGCCGGCGGGGCGGGCGCCGCGATCGACTACGGCCCCTGCCCCAAGACCAACCAGTTCGCCTGCGCGCACCTGGTCGTGGCGCTCGACCCGAGCGGCCAGACGCCGGGCACCGTGACGCTGGCGATACGCCGCCACCGGGCGGCGGTCGGCGAAGCGCGCACGGCGATCATCGCCCTCGCCGGGGGCCCCGGGCAGGCGGCGATCCCGTTCGCCGAACAGTTCGCTGAAATCCTCGGGCCGATCGCCGACACCCGGGACCTGATCGTCTTCGACCAGCGCGGGACGGGCAGCTCGCAGGCGCTCTCCTGCCCACCGGGCAGCCCCCGGCCGCGCACGGTCCAGCAGGCGGTCTCCCGCTGCGCCGCGGCGCTCGGCCCGGCGCGGGCCTTCTACACGAGCCCCGACACGGTCGCCGACATCGAGGCGATCCGCCGGGCGGGGGGCTACGAAAAGCTGGTCCTCTACGGGACCAGCTACGGAACCAAGGTCGCCGAGGAGTACGCGCAGGCCTACCCCGAACACGTCGAAGCGCTGGTGCTCGACTCGGTCGTCGCACCTGAAGGGCCCGACGTCCTGAACCGCCCCACGTTCGCCGCGCTGCCCCGTGTGCTGGGACAGATCTGCCGTGACGGCGCCTGTCGCGGGGTGACGCCGAACCCGCTGGCGGACCTGACCCGGCTGCTGCGGCGAATCCGCCGGGCGCCGCTGCGGGCGCGCGCGGTGAGGGGAGACGGGCGCGTGCGCACCGTGGCGATCAACGCCCAGGACCTGTTGGGGATGCTGCTCTGGGGGACTTCTCGGGCCGGCTGCGGGCCGAATTCGTGACCGATGTGCGGGCGGCGGCGCTGGGCGACCCGGCGCCGCTGGCACGGACCATCGAGACGCTCGAAGAAGCCGGCGGCGAAGGCGGGGAAGTCGACGGCCCCCTCTACTACGCGACGACCTGCGAAGAGCAGGTCTTCCCCTGGCGGCGGACCTCGAGCCCCGCGCGGCGCCTGCAGGAAGCCGAAGCCGCCGCCCGGGCGCTGCCGGCGGGGACCTTCGCCCCGTTCACCGCGCAGGACGCGCTCGCCCTGAGCGACATCCCGGCATGCTCGGCCTGGCCCTACCCTGCGAGCGGGCCGCCGAGCCAGAGCGCGCCGCTGCCGGCCGTGCCGACGCTGATCCTGAGCGGCGCAGACGACCTGCGGACGCCGACCTCGGGCGCCCGGGCGCTGGCCCGGACGATCCCCGGCGCACACCTGTTGGTCGTGCCCTTCACCGGGCACTCGGTGCTGAGCTCCGATCCGAGCTCGTGCAGCTCCGACGCCCTGCAGGCCCTCTTCAAGGACGCCCCGATCAGGCCCTGCGCCGACGGCCCCCCACCGCCTCGGCTGCGCCCGGTGGCACCGCCACCGACGAGCCTCGGCGACCTCGCATCGGCCCGTGGCTACCACGGGCTCACCGGACGGACGGCCGCGGGAATCGCCCAGACCGTCGCCGACCTGGCGCGTCAGCTGGCGCTGCTGAGCGAAGTGGAGGGCGCCGGGCCCGAACCCTTCGCGGTCTCCGAGCAGCGGATCGGCGGGCTGCGCTCGGGCTGGGCGCTGCTGTCAGGAAGCACGCTGGCGCTCCACGGCTACTCGCTGATTCCGGGCCTCGAGCTCTCGGGGACGATCCGCCCGGAAACGGCGACGCTGCAGGTCGGCGGCTCCGCGGCCGCCGCCGGGACGTTGCACCGCGGCTCCGGCAGGGCGCTGGTGGGGTCCCTGGGGGGCCAAGCCGTCCGCCTAGCGGCAGATTCCGAGATATCGGCGGCTATTGTCGGGATCGATGCGGCGACGCGCGCAGAGAACGATCCTCGCGGCCGTCGCGGCGTTGCTGGTGCTCGCCCTGGCCTCGCCGGCCCCGGCACCGGCGGCACTGACCTACCTGCCCTGCCCTGAAAACCCCGGCTTCTCCTGCACCGAGCTGGGCGTTCCGCTGGAGCGCTCCGGCGCGGTCACAGGGACGATCGCGCTGAGCGTCGCACGCAAAGCAGCCGCCGACGGGCCGAGCGCCTCGGCGATCGTCGCCCTCGCGGGAGGCCCGGGCCAGGCCGCGCTGCCGTTCGCCGGTTTCGTCGCGCAGACACTCGCCGCCGGCCTGCGAACCCGCGACCTGCTGGTCTTCGACCAGCGCGGGACGGGCAGCTCGGACCCACTCAGCTGCCCGGCCCTCGAAGCCTCGAGCTTCGCCGCCGCAGACCGCGTCTATCAGCGCTGTGCCGAACAGATCGGCCCGGCCCGTGCCGCCTTCACGACCCAGGAAACGGTCCGCGACATCGAGGCGCTGCGCGTGGCCGGGGGCTATCAGAAGCTGGTCCTCTACGGCACCTCATACGGGACCAAGGTGGCCCTCGAGTACGCCGAACGCTACCCCGAACACGTCGAAGCGCTGCTGCTCGACTCGGTCGTCCCGACGAACGGGCCCGAACCGCTGGGGATCCCGACCCTCGAGGCGATCGGCCCGGTCCTGCGTGAGCTCTGCTCGCAGCGGCTCTGCGCCGGGATCACGGCCGAACCGGTCGCCGAGCTGGCTCAGCTGATCGCGCGGCTGCGCCGCCATTCGCTGAGCGGCTCGGTCTACGACGGCGCCGGGCACCGCTACACGACCCACCTGGACGAGCTGGGGCTGCTGGGGATCCTCAAGGACGGCGATCTGAACCCCGCCCTGAGGGCGCTCGTCCCCGCGGCCGTCCACTCGGCGCTGCACAACGATCCCGATCCGCTGCTGCGGCTGCAGGCGCTCGCCGAGGGCCTGGTCCCGAACGTGCCGAGTGTCCTTGCGACGCACTACGGGGGCGATGAAATCGACGAAGCCCTGTTCGCCACGACGACCTGCGAAGAGGCCCCCTTCCCGTGGCAGCGGGGCGCCCCGACGAGCACCAGGGACAGCGAAGCGCTGGCCTTCCTGCACTCCCAGCCCGCCGCCGACTTCGAACCGTTCGACCCCGCGACGGCGCTCGGGGCGAGCCTGGTCGTGCTCTGCGACCGCTGGCCGGACGCCTCGCCACCGCCCCCCGCCCAGGCGCCGCTGCCGAACGTCCCGACGTTGATCCTCTCCGGCGCCCAGGACCTCAGGACGCCGACGTCGCTGGCGCTCAAGGTCGCCGCGCTGATCCCCGATGCGCAGCTCGAGGTGGTTCCCTTCACGGGGCACTCGGTGATCGGCAGCGACCTGACGGGGTGTGCCGCCAAAGCGCTCTCGGCCTTCTTCGCGGGCACGCCGGTGGAGCCCTGCGTCGGCGCCAGGGACGTCCTGCCGCCGACGCCCATAACGCCCACCGGCCTGGCCGGCCTGAGGCCCCCGGGCGGACTGCCCGGCCGGGCCGGGAAGACCGTCGTGGCCGTCCTCGACACGTTGCGCGACCTCGGCCGCCAGGTGGTCGCGGCGACGCTCCAGGCGGGCGAGAAGCTGCCCAACGGGGCGAGCTTCGGCGGCCTGCGGGGCGGGTACGCGAGACTCGGCGCCAGCGATGTCACGCTGAACGGGTTCGCCTTCGTGACGGGGGTCAGGCTGACGGGCACCTTCCCGGTCAGCAAGGGCCAGCTGCTGACCAGCACGATCCGGATCGGCGGCGCAAGCGCCGCGGCGGGAACCGTCCGCTTCGGCTCGGCCGCCAAGCGCGTCTCGGGCGATCTGGGCGGGCACCGCTTCAACCTCGGCGTCGCGACCGTCCGCGTCGCCTCGGCCGGCGCCGGGACGGGCGAATGGCCCGCCGTCGCGCCGGCGCTCTCGCCGCTGGGGCGCGAACCGCTCGCGCCCCAGCCGGCTGCTGCACCCTGAAGCTAATGTGAGCCGATGGCCAACGCCCTGGCTCGCGAGACCTCGCCCTATCTGCGCCAGCACGCCGAGAACCCCGTCGACTGGCTCCCCTGGGGCGCCGAGGCATTCGCGCTGGCCCGCGAGCGGGATGTGCCGGTGCTGGTCTCGATCGGCTACTCGGCCTGCCACTGGTGCCACGTGATGGAGCGGGAGTCCTTCGAGGACCCGGCGACTGCGGCGCTGATGAACGCGGAGTTCGTCTGCGTCAAGGTCGACCGCGAGGAGCGCCCGGATGTCGATGCGATCTACATGGATGCCGTCCAGGGGATGACGGGGCACGGGGGCTGGCCGCTGAACGTCTTCCTGACCCCCGAGCAGCTGCCCTTCTACGGTGGGACCTACTACCCGCCCGAGCCCCGGCGCGGGATGGTGGCCTGGACTCAGGTACTGCAGGCGATCGCCGAGACATGGCGCGAGAACGCCGCCGAGATCCGCAGCGGGGGCGAGCGCCTGCGTGCCCAGCTGGCCGGCGGCGCGGGCCTCGAGCCCTCAAGCCGGCCGATCACCGCGGCGGCCCTCGACAGCGCCGTGCAGGCGCTCGGGCAGACCTTCGACGAGGCCAACGGAGGCTTCGGGCCGGCGCCGAAGTTCCCCCAGGCGTCGGTGCTCGAGTTGCTGCTGCTGCGCGGCGGGGAGCGGATCGCGCTGCGGACCCTGCGGGCAATGGCCGCCGGGGGCATCCACGACCAGCTGGGCGGCGGCTTCGCCCGCTACAGCGTCGACGCGTCCTGGACGGTCCCCCACTTCGAGAAGATGCTCTATGACAACGCGCTGCTGGCCCGCGCCTACCTGCACGGCTGGCAGACCTCGGGCGAGCAGGCGCTGCTGGAGGTCTGCCTGGGCACCCTCGGCTGGGCGATGCGCGAGATGCGGGGGCCCGAGGGCGGCTTCTATTCCGCCCTGGACGCCGACTCCGAGGGCGTCGAGGGGCGCTTCTATGTCTGGACCGAGGGACAGCTGCGAGATGCCCTGGGCGAGGATGCGCCGGCGGCGATCGCCTGGCTGGGCGTCACGGCCGAGGGCAACTTCTCAGACCCCCACCACCCCGAGCCCGGCCTCAACGTGCTCAGCGCCCGCGGGCCCGAGCCGCCCGAGGAGATCCGCCGGCGGATCCGCAGGCGACTGTTGCAAAAGCGCTCGGAGCGGGTCCGCCCGGGCCTCGACGACAAGCGCCTGACGGCCTGGAACGCGCTGATGATCGCCGCCCTGGCGGAGACGGGCGCACAGCTGCAGGCCGGCGCCCCCGGGGGGCCCGAGGGCCCCTCGGGCGATGAGCTGCTGGGCGCCGCGGCGAGCTGCGCGGAGTTCCTGCTGGGAACGATGCGCGACGGGCAGGGCCGGCTGCTGCGCAGCTACAACGACGGGCGGGCCAAGATCACCGCCTACCTGGAGGACCACGCCTACCTGCTGGAGGCGCTGCTCGTGCTGTTCGAAGCGAGCTGCGAGGAGCGCTGGCTGGACGCGGCGATCGAGACGGCCGAGCAGATGATCGGGCGCTTCTCCGACCCCGGGCAGGGCGGCTTCTTCACGACCGCGGCCGACGGCGAAGAGCTGATCGCGCGGCGCAAGGATCTCGAGGACAGCCCCACCCCGGCCGGCTCCTCGAGCGCCGCCAACGGCCTGTTGCGCCTCTCCCAGCTGACCGGCCGAGCGGACTTCGAAGCCCACGCCCTGTCGGTCCTGCGCCTGGAGCACGAGATCGCCGGGCGCCACCCGGGCGCCTTCGGGCACCTGCTGCAGGCGCTGCACTGGTACCTCTCCCCCGCGCGGCCGCTGGCCTGCGCGCTGCCTCAGAGAATCGACAGGTAGCGGTCGAGCTCCCAGCTCGTGACCTGAACCCGGTAGTCGTCCCACTCCTGGCGCTTGATCTCGACGTAGCGGTTGAACATGTGCTCGCCCAGGGTCCGCAGGACGAGCTCGGACTGGGCGGTGATCTCGATGGCCTCGCCGAGGCTCTCGGGCAGCTGCTCGACGCCCAGGCGCTTGCGCTCCTCGCCGGAGAGGTGGTAGAGGTTCTTCTCCATCGGCTCGGGCAGCTCATAGCCCTTCTCGATCCCCTCGAGGCCCGCCTGCAGGAGCGCCGCGAACGTCAGGTAGGGGTTGCAGGCGGGGTCGGGGCAGCGCAGCTCCATCCGCGTCGCCTGCTCGCGGCCGGGGTGGTACATCGGCACCCTGACGAGGGCCGAGCGGTTGCGCCGCGACCAGGCGACGTAGGTCGGGGCCTCGAAGCCGGGGACGAGGCGCTTGTAGGAGTTGACCCACTGGGCGAAGATCGAGCAGATCTCGCGGGCGTGCTTGAGCTGGCCGGCGATGAAGGCCTTGCCGACAGCCGAGAGGAAGTACTGGTCGTCGGGGTCATAGAACGCGTTCTTGCCGTCCGCGAAGAGCGACTGGTGGGTGTGCATCCCGGAGCCGTTCTCGCCGAACAGGGGCTTCGGCATGAAGGTCGCATGCCAGCCGTACTTCATCGCGTACTCCTTGACGGTGATGCGGTAGGTCATGCAGTCATCGGCCATCTTCAGGGCGTCGGCATAGCGCATGTCGATCTCGTGCTGGGAGGGGCCGACCTCGTGATGGGTGTACTCGACGTGAATCCCCAGCTGCTCCATCGCCAGGACCGTCTCGCGGCGCACGTCGGAGCCCGCGTCGAGGGTCGTCAGGTCGAAGTAGCCGCCGTGGTCGAGGACCTCGGTCGAGTGGGCGTCCTTGAACAGGAAGTACTCCAGCTCGGGGCCGACGTTGAAGGTGTCGAAGCCCATCGCCCTGGCGCGCTCGACGGCGCGGCGCAGCACGTGGCGGGGATCGCCCTCGTAGGGCGTCCGCTCGGGGGTGATGACGTCGCAGAACATCCGCCCGACGCCCTGCTCCTCCGGGCGCCAGGGGAGCACCCGGAACGTGCTCGCGTCGGGCATCGCGATCATGTCGGACTCCTCGATCGCGTTGAAGCCGGTGATCGAGGAGCCGTCGAAGCCCATGCCGGCCTCGAAGGCGTCGTCGAGCTCGGCGGCGTTGATCGAGAAGGACTTCAGCTGCCCGAGGATGTCCGTGAACCAGAAGCGGATGAAGCGGATGTTCCGCTCCTGGACGAGCGCCTTGACGTCCTCGGCGGTCTGCGGTTGATCTCCCATCGTGGCGGACCCTAGCCGATGGGGAACGCCGGCCGGTATCGACGACTGGCCAAAACGGACGGCTCAGTGACCGGCGACGGCCGCCACGAAATCGGCGACCTCTTCAGCTTCCTTGCCCTGGTAGAGCAGGGCGGGCATCTGCCCCAGCCCGCGGGCCCGGCCTTCCTCGATCGCATTGAGGACGAGCGCCTTGCGCCCCGCGGGCGTCGAGATGTCCTCGCCGATCCGCACGTCGAGGTTCGGTCCCGTCCTGCCGACCGACTTGACGGCGGCCAGCGTGTGGCAGACGACGCATGCCTTGGAGAACAGTTCGCGTCCGGCCCGCTCGGGCTTGTTGAGCGTCAGCCCGCCGACGGCGACGCTGGACTTGTCGTTGCCGTTGAAGGCCAGCACCAGGGCCGGCACGGCCAGCCCGAAGGCCACGAGGACGACGATCCCCAGCGTCATCAGGCGCTGGCCGAACTTCGAGCCGCCCGGTTTCGCGGGGCCGCCGCGGCGCATCGCCGCGAAGAAGACGCCCAGCCCGAGCAGGATCCAGATGCCGAGGAAGATGATGACCATGCGGGCAGGGAAGATATCGAGTGGCGGCCCGGAACGGCCCGCCGGGCGGCCCTCCTGCCTGCGCACGGCGCTCGCGGCCGGGCGTCCAGAAGCCTTAGCTGAGCGTAAGGGGCCGCGCTAACCTGGGAGCTGGCGCTCCACCCCGGCGCCGAACCACCCATCGAAGGGAAGCCAGAGCCGTGAACATCCTGCGCCGCCTGCCCCTCTCACGCCTGTTGGCCCTCTGCGGCGCGGTGCTGGCGATCGGAGTCTCGCTGACCGCGCTGGCGCTCGCGGTGGGCGCCGGGCCGACCCCGCCCCCAAGGTCGCTGGCGGTGGCGATCCACGATGCTCTCTCAGGCGCACGGCCGAAGGGCTTCAGCGCCTCGATCAAGCTGACCGACACCCTGCTCGAAGGCGCCAACCTGGCCTCCGGCGGCAACGGTGGGGGCGGTGCCGCGGGCGGCGGCGGCGAACTGACCTCGAACCCGCTGCTCGCAGGCGGAGAAGGCCGGCTGTGGGTCTCCGCCGACGGCCGCGTGCGCCTCGAGCTGCAATCCGAGAAAGGCGACACCCAGATCCTCTACGACGGCACGACGGCCGAGCTCTATGACGCCTCGACGAACACGCTCTACCGCTACACGCCCAAATCGCAGTCGGCCGGGTGGACGGGCTACGCGCCGCTGAAGGGCGCCGGGCACCCGCCGGGCGGGGCCGGCGGCGGCGCCCAGGAACCGCCGTCGGTCGCGAAGCTCGAAGAAGCGATCGCCAGGGCCTCCAAGCACGCGCTGCTCTCGGGCGCGACCCCGACCGACGTGGGCGGGCAGGCCGCCTACACGGTGCGGGTCTCACCGCGGGAAACGGGCAGCCTGATCGGAGGCGCCGAGCTGTCCTTCGACGCGGGCAACGGGACGCCGCTGCGGGCTGCGATCTACTCCTCGCAGAGCTCCTCGCCGGTGATCGAACTGGCCGCGGGCGAAGTCTCCTACGAACCCGTCGGCAACTCGGTGTTCGAATTCGCCCCGCCATCCAACGCGAAGCTGGTCGAAGTCAAGGCGCCCGAAGCCCCCCGGGCGGACAGGCGAACCAAGGGCAAGAGCGCCCACGGTGCGGATCTCAGCGCCACCAGCCACGGCCACGGCCTCAGCTCGATCTGGGTGCTCGAGGAAAAGCACGCCGGCAAGGGGACCTCGAAGTCGCTCGAAGGCCTGCCCAAGGTCCAGATCAACGGCGTCAGCGCCAGCGAGCTGCGGACGGCCCTGGGGACGGTCCTCGCCTTCCAGCGCTCGGGCGTCAGCTACGTCCTGGCCGGCGCCCTCGCGCCGCAGGGCCTCGAAGCGCTCGCACGTGGCCTCTAGCGCAGCGGGCGGGGAGGCGGCGCCCGTCAGGGCCCGTGGCCTGGTCAAGCGCTACGGGGAGCTGGTGGCGGTCGACCACATCGACCTGAACGTCGATGCCGGGGATGTCTACGGCTTCCTCGGGCCCAACGGCGCCGGCAAGACGACGACCCTGCGCATGGCCCTCGGGCTGATCACGCCGAGCGAAGGGGTCGTCGAGCTGTTCGGCCGCGACCCGATGCGGGCGGGCGCCGCCGCCCTCGAGGGGGTCGCGGGCTTCGTCGAGGCGCCCCGCTTCTATCCGTATCTGAGCGCCGGCAAGAACCTCGAACTGCTGGCCGCACTGGACGGCGACGGCGCCCGGGGGCGGATCGGCGAGGTGCTGGACACGGTCGAGCTCTCAGACCGGGCCGGTGACCGCGTCGGCGGCTACTCCCACGGGATGCGCCAGCGGCTGGGAATCGCCGCCGCCCTGCTGCGCCGGCCGCGGCTGCTGGTGCTGGACGAGCCCGCCACGGGCCTTGACCCCGCGGGGATGCGAGACATGCGCCTGCTGATCCGCCGCCTGGCCGAAGCGGGCATCACGGTGCTGCTCTCCAGCCACCAGCTGCCGGAGGTCCAGGAACTCTGCGACCGGGTTGCGATCGTCAGCCGCGGCCGGGTCGTCTACGAGGGCGCGCTGGCCGATCTGCGCCGCCAGGGCGGTGCGGGCTACCGGATGCACACGACCGACGATGTCCGGGCCCTCGAGCTGGCCGGCGCCCAGGCGGGCGTCGAACATGCCCAGCCGGGCGAGCACGGGCTCGTCTTCCAGGCCGAGGAGCGGGCTGTCGGCGAGCTCTCCCTGGCGCTCGGCCGGGCCGGGGTCGGGGTGCTCTCGCTGACGCCCGAGCTGGCGACGCTCGAGGATCTCTTCTTCCGCCTGACCGAGGGCCAGGGCGCCGCAAGCGGCCCGCCGCCCGCCGGTGAGCCGGCCGAGCTGGTGCCGGCCCGATGAGCGCCGCCGCCGGGGCCCGGCAGCCCGCGGCAATCGCCCGGGCCGGGAGGCGAAGCGCCCGCCCGCCGGTGCGGACGGTCTACCGCTGGGAGCTGCGCAAGCTCGTCTCCCAGAAGCGGACCTACCTCGGTTTCGGCCTCGGGGCGGTCCTGCCGCTGGCCTTCGTGATCGTCCAGCTGCTGCGCAACCACGGGCCCCACGGCGGGGACAGCATCTTCTTCTCGGAGATCACCCAGTCGGGGCTCGTGACCCCGGTGCTGATGCTGATCTTCCTGTCGGCCTTCATGATCCCCGTGATCGCGGCCCTGGTCGCCGGCGACATCGTCGCCAACGAGGACGGCAACGGGACGCTCAAGACGATCCTGACCCGCTCGGTCGACCGCGGCCAGGTGTTCACCGCGAAGACCCTCGCGGCGATGAGCTACGCGGCGATCGCCCTCTACATCTCGGCGGCCGTGGGCACGGTCGCGGGCCTCGCGGCATGGGGGTTCCACGGGATCGTGACGCTGTCGGGCTCGAAGGTCTCCGCCTCCGAAGCGCTGCTGTTGATCGTCGCGGGCAACGCCTGCTACCTGATCCCGCTGTTCGCGGTCGTGAGCATCGGGATCCTGCTCTCGACGAGCACCAGAAACAGCGCCGCGGCTGTCGTGGCGACGATCGGGATCGTGATCCTGCTCTACATCCTGGCTCAGATCCCGGGCCTTGAAAGCCTGCGCCCCTACATCCTCACCGAACAGTTCCAGGCCTGGCAGGGCCTGTTGCGAACACCGACCTACTGGAAACCGATCCTCCACTCGATCTGGGTCTGCGCGCTGTATGCGGCGCCGGCCCTGTTCGCCGCCTACCTCGTCTTCCTGCGCCGCGACGTGGCGGGCGGCTGAGCTCAGCCGACCTCGGCCGGCAGCTCGATCTCGCCGAGCTCCACGTCACCCATCAGCCTGCGCGCCTCGCGGGCGTCGATCAGCCCGGCGCCGACGCGGCCGGTGGACTCCGCGCCGCAGGCGACGCCGAAGCGGACGCACTGGTCGGGCGGGCGGCCTTCGTAGCGGGCCGCCAGGTAGCCCGCCAGCAGGGCGTCGCCCGAGCCGCGTTTGCCGGTCGGCTCGCGCGGCTCGATGCGGGCCCGTTTGAGTCGGGGCTGGCCGTCGATCAGGAGCTGGGCCAGACAGCCGTCGGGCAGCGTCATGATCGCTTCGCGGGCGCCCAGGCCGCAGATCTCGGCCATCGCCATCGAGCGCTCGTCCTCACCGGCGAACTCGTGCCCGACGAGCTCCTCGGCCTCGACGACGTTCGGCGAGACGAGGTCGGGCTCGGCCCGGACGGCGTGGCGCAGCGGCTCACCGTCGGCGTCGACGACGGTCGTCACCTGCGAGCGCTCGAGATCGCGGATCAGCGATCCGTAGAGGTCGGGGTCCACGCCGCGTGGAAGGGAGCCGGCGAAGACGACGATCGCCGCGCCGCGGGCGAGGTAGACGAGCTTGTCCCGGAACAGCTCAACCTCGTGCGGCGTGACCGAGGGGCCCCGTTCGTTGATCTCGGTCTGTTCGCCCGTCGTCGGGTCGAGCACCGAGGTGTTGGTCCGGGACTCCTCGCGGATACGGACGAAGTCATTGAGGATCGACTCTTCGGTCAGGGCCTCGACGATGTGGGTGCCGGTCGCCCCACCGGCGAAGCCGGTCGCGATCACGGGCTGCCCGAGGGCCTTCAGGGTGCGGGCGATGTTGACCCCCTTGCCGCCCGCCATGGTGCGCTGTTCGACCGTCCGGTGACGGCGACCGAGTCTGAAGCTGGGCACGGCCAGCGACTTGTCGATCGCGGCGTTGAGCGTGACGGTGATGATCATCCTGACGCTCCATCCCTTCCCGGGCACTCCCCTGCCGACGGCGATCCCCTGGGATGCACTCCCACAGGCTAGCGAACCGCCTGCCGGGCGCATGCGGGTCTGGACGGACCCGCCCCGGCCCACGCCTCAGGAGCCCCCGGAGAGCCTCCAGGCCGCCTCGCGCAGCCGCTCCGCCTCGGCCGCGGCAGCCGGCGCGGGCTCGCCGCCGGCCTTCAGGTGGGCGCCGGCGATGCTTCTGGAGGCCGACACGAGGCCGCCGGCCGGCCCCGGGGCGAATGCCGCTCTGAGATCCTCGACGCGGCCGCCCTGGGCTCCGATCCCGGGCAGCAAAAAGACGGCCGCGCCCATCAGCTCGCGGGCCCGCTCCAGGTGCCCGGGCGCGGTCGCGCCGATCACCGCGCCGACATCGCTCAGGCCGGAGCTGCCCAGGCCCGGGCGGCCGAGCTCCGCGACGATCTCCGCGACCCGTTCCCAGACGCTCCCGCCGCCCTCCAGGCGCAGGTCCTCGAGATCGGCCGCGCCGGGATTGGATGTGCGGACGAGCAGCAGGATCCCGGCCCCGGCGGCGCGGGCGGCGGCGACGAACGGCTCGATCGCGTCGCGTCCCATCAGGGGGTTGACGGTGATCAGGTCGGCGCCCAGGCCGTCGAGGTGACCGTAGGGGCTCCCGAGCCCGCCGAACTGGGCGGCCGCATAGGCCGCCGCGGTCACGTCGATGTCACCCCGCTTGCCGTCGGCGATCACCAGCAGGCCCTGCTCGCGGGCATGCTCGCCAACCTTGCGCAGGGCCTCCCAGCCGGGCGGGCCGAGGGCCTCGAACCGGGCCAGCTGGGGCTTCACCGCGACGCAGGCGGGTGCGGCCGCGTCGATCAGCGCCCTGCAATGGGCGAGCACCGCCCGCGCGGCGGCCTCCTGGGGCGTGGCGCCGGCCGGCATCGGCCCGACCGCACCGGGCCACAGCTCGCGGGGGTCGGGGTCGAGGCCGAGAACGAGCTGTGAGCCGCGCTTGAGAACCCGCGCGGCCAGGGTGTCACCGAAGCTCGGGGCCGAGCTCAGCGACCCCTCACAGCACTCTTGAGGCCGCTTCCCGCGGTGAACCGCGGGACCTTCGCCGCGGCGATCTCGATCGGCTCGCCGGTGCGGGGGTTGACGCCGCGCCGGGCGCCGCGCTCGGAGACGTGGAACTTGCCGAAGCCCGAGACGGCGACGTCGCTGCCACGCCGCAGGGCATCCTCGACTGTCGCGAACACCGCATCGACGGCGCGCGAGGCGTCCTGCTTGGTCAGCTGAGCGCGGTCAGCGACCTGATCGATCAGCTCGGACTTCGTCACCTTCGCCCTCCTCATTCGTGAAACGGTCCATTTCGACGCTAACACCGCAGGCGGACGGGCGCCTGCGTCAGAATGGGCCGATGGCAGTTGAGCGGGTGGCCTGGATCGTGACGGTGCTGGCATCGCTGGTGACAGCGCTGCTGCTGCTGCTCTCAGGCTATGACGGGTATGCGGGGCTGGGCGTGGCGGTGGCGATCTCGGCCGCCATCAACCTCTTCTGAGGCGAGGCCGGGGCTCAGCCGGGGGCCTGGGTCCCGAGCCACTCGAGCAGCGCTCGCAACGCTCTGCCGCGGTGGCTGATGGCGTCCTTGTGCTCGTCGGAGAGCTCCGCCATCGTGAGCCCCTCCGGCCCCTCATCGGGCAGGAAGGCGGGGTCGTAGCCGAAGCCGCCCGTGCCCCGGGGAGCGTCCGCCAGCCGCCCTGCGCAGCGGCCCTCGAAGAGCTGCTCGACGCCCGCGGCGCGATCGACGTAGGCGATCACGCAGACGTACTCCAGGGCGCTGCCCGCGGGCGCCTCGTGCAGCAGCAGGGCGAGGTTCTCCTCGTCGCTGGCCTGCTCGCCGGCGTAGCGCGCCGAGCGCACCCCGGGGGCGCCCCCGAGGGCCGCGGCGGCGATGCCGGAGTCGTCGGCGATGCTGAGGCGGCCGGTGCCGAGCGCCGCGGCCCGCGCCTTGCCGAGGGCGTTCTCGGCAAACGTCTCGCCGTCCTCCGGCGGCAGCTCGAAGTCGGCCGCGAGCAGCTCGAGCTCGAGCAGGCCGGGGGCGCAGGCGGCGATGATCCGCTCGAACTCGCGCCGCTTGTGCTCGTTGTGTGTCGCCAGCAGCAGGCGCACTGCTCAGCCGGCGCCGGGGTGGTGCGAGCCGTGCGCGATCGCCTCGTCCTGGACAGCCCGGAGGCGCTCGATGCCGGCTGCCGCAAGCGCCAGGAGCTCGTCCAGATGTGCCCGCGAGAGCGGCGTCCGCTCGGCTGTCGTCTGCAGCTCGATCAGCCCGCCGTCGCCGCTCATGACGACGTTTGCGTCGACCTCGGCTTTGGAGTCCTCGCTGTAGTCGAGGTCCAGCAGCGGCACGCCGCCGATGACGCCGCAGGAGACGGCTGCGACCGACCCTGTCAGCGGGGTGCGCTCGAGGCGCCCCGCGGCCTGGAGGCTCTCGCAGGCCAGCGCCAGCGCGACGTAGGCGCCCGTGATCGAGGCGCAGCGGGTACCGCCGTCGGCCTGCAGGACATCGCAGTCCAGGTAGATCGTCCGCTCGCCGAGGGCCTTGAAGTCGACGATCACCCGCAGCGAGCGGCCGATCAGGCGCTGGATCTCGACGGTCCGCCCGTCGGGTCGCCCGCGGGTGGAGTCGCGCTGCTTGCGATCACCGGTGGAGGCCGGGAGCATCCCGTACTCGGAGGTCACCCAGCCCTTGCCCTGCCCGGCCATCCAGCGCGGCACGCTCTCCTGCGCGGAGGCCGTGCAGATCACGCGCGTCTCCCCCACCGAGATCAGCGCCGAGCCCGTGGCGGTGCGGACGAACCCCGGCTCGATCTCGCAGGGCCTCAGCTCTCCGGCGCCGCGCCCGTAGCTGCGCGCCCTGCTCGTCTGTGTCGCCATGCGGGCCATCATTCCAGACGCTACGGTCCGGGCCTCGTGCGCGCGCTCGTCCTGTCCAACATGCTCCCCGACGCGGCCCATCCCGAGCGCGGGCGTTTCGTTCGCGACCAGGTCGCGGCGCTGCGCCGGCTGGACGGCCTCGAGGTCGAGCTGCACGAGTTCGCACCGGGCGCCCGCTCGCTGGCCTCGGCGGCGATCGAGCTGCGCCGGCGCTTCGGCTCGGCGGGCTTCGATGTGGTCCACGCCCACTTCGGCCTGACGGCCTGGCCGGCGCTGACGGTCGGGGCGAAGGTACGGGCCCTGACGCTCCACGGGACGGACCTGGCACATCCGCGGACCCGCCTGGCGACGCTTGCGGTGCTGGGGCGGATCGACCTGCTGGCGACCGTCTCGGAGGCGCTGGCAGCCGAGCTGCCCCGGCGGGTGCGGGCGCGTGCACGGGTCCTGCCCTGCGGTGTCGACCTGGAGCGCTTCGTGGTGCTCGAGCGGGGCCGGGCGCGAGCGGAGCTCGGGCTGGCGCCGGAGGGCCCCTACCTGCTCTTCCCGGCCGACCCCTCGAGGGCGGAGAAGCGCCACGACCGCGCTCTGGCGCTGGCCGAGGCGAGCGGCACGCGACTGCTGACCCTGGGAGCGGTCGAGCCGGAGCGGGTGCCGCTGTGGGTCAATGCGGCCAACGCCGTCCTCGTCCCCTCCGAGCGCGAGGGGTTCGGCCTGGCGGTGCTCGAGGCGCTGGCCTGCGATGTGCCGGTGCTGGCCACGCCGGTGGGGATCCACCCGCAGGCGCTGGCGGGCATCGAGGGGACGCTCTGCGCCGATTACGAGCCAAGCGTCTGGCTGGCCGCGCTCGAGCCCCACCTGGAGGCGGCGGACCCGCGGGTGCAGGGACGCAGCCGCATCGGGCGGTTCTCGGCAGAGTCGATGGCCGAAGCGGTGGCCGGTGCCTGGCGCGAGGCACTGAGCCGCTCGCGCCAACCCGGCGGATAGTGTTAAACGGTCGTGGAGCAGACATCCGGCACGATTCCTCAAGCAGCAGCGGCGCAGGGACAGCCGCAGCCGCTGGCCCCTCCCGCCGAGACCCCGGCCGCCGAGCAGCCGGGCTTCGGCTCGCGTGGGCGCCTGCGCCGGCGGGCCCGCTTCCTGCGCAAGGCCCGCGAGCTGGCCTACCGCGACCTGGGCGGACTTGTCTTCAACCTGCACCGCTTCGGCGAGCGCAACGATTCGCTGGTCCTGGCCAAGCTCGCCACGGTGGGCCACATCGACAGCGAGCTGCGCTCGATCGAGGCGGCCCTCTCACAGCGCAGCCCGATCACGGTCCTGCGCGAGGCCGGGATCACTGCCTGCCCGCGCTGTGCGGCGATCCACGGCAGCGAAGACCGCTTCTGCCCGAACTGCGGGCTGGGGCTGGCGCCGGGCGCCGCGGCACCGATCGCGGGGGCCGCGAGCAGCGGGCCGGCCGTCCCCGTCCCGGCGGCTGAGGCACCGGCCCCCGCCGGCGCGCCGGCCCCCGCCTCCACTCCGGTCCCCCCCTCCACGCCGGTCCCCGCCACCCCGCCGGCTGGTGTACCCCCACAGGCCGGCGCCTCCTCGCCCGCGCCTGCGACGCCCGTCGCAGCTGCCGCGGCTCCCACCGCCGCCGAGCCGCCCTCCAGCGCACCGGCGGAGAGCTCGCCTGCGCCGGCCGGCGGCTCGCCGGGCGGGCGGGCGCCGATGCCGCCTGCGCGAGCCGCTCCAGCGGCCACACCCGCTCCGATCAGCCCGGCAGGGCCGGAGGACTCGACCGAGATCCTCCATCCCCAAGCACCCAAGCCGTGACGGCGGCCGCCCCCCCGATCAGCGCCGGCGGCCCACCCGGCGCAGCGCCCGCGGCTGAAAGCTGTCCGCTCTGCGGGGCGCCGCTGCGCCCCGACCAGGAGTGGTGCCTGAAATGCGGCGCGGCCGCCCGCACGCGGCTGGCGGCCGCGCCGAACTGGAGAGCCCCGCTCGTGACCCTCGCGGTGATCGGCGCGCTGGCACTGGCGATCCTCGCGGCGGCGCTGGTGAAGCTCGCGGGCGACTCGGGGCCGGCGCCGCCGGCACGCACGATGACCGTCACGACGGCGCAGCCGGCCGCAGCGGCACCGGCGAGCACGCTGCCCGCCTCGACCACGGCGCAGGGGGCCGTCCCCGGCGCGGGGCTCGCAGGCCCCGCCGCGACGAGGGGCTCGGCGGCGCCGAGCACGACGCCGCTGGTGGCGGGCAGCGCAAGTGTCCTCGCTGCCAGGCGGCACAAACACAGGGCTTTGCTCGACCGCTAGCACGGGCCGCCCGGGGGCCGCCCGCCCCCGCCCGGCCGCGAGGGATACGGTTCCCACGATGCCCGTCTCCCCCACGGCGAGCGCACACGATGCCGACATCGCCGTCGTGGGCGCAGGCGCGGCCGGCCTCTACGCAGCCCTCTGCGGCGCACGGCAGGGAGCCCGGGTCGTCCTCATCTCCGCAACGCCCCTGGCCCAGACGGCCAGCTACTGGGCGCAGGGCGGATTGGCCGCCGCCCTGGCCGCCGACGACAGCTTCGAGTTGCACCTGCGCGACACCGAGGCGGCCGGGCGCGAGCTGGTGCGCCGCTCGGCGGCCGAGGTCCTGGTCGCCGAGGCGCCCGCCTGCGTGCGCGACCTTCAGGGCATGGGCGTCCGCTTCGACGCGGACCGTTTCGGGCACCTGGCCCTCGGCCTCGAGGGAGGCCATTCCGTGCGGCGCGTCGTTCACGCCGGGGGCAGCGCGACGGGCCGACGCGTCGTCCGCCAGCTCTCCGCGCTGGCGGCCTCCGAGCCGCGTATCTCGATCCTCGAGGGATCCCGGGCCCGGGCGCTGTGGCGCTCGGAGGGCAGCTGCCGCGGGCTGATCTGCGACGGCGGCCCGGTGATCGCCTGCCGGGCGGTGATCCTGGCGACGGGCGGCGCGGCGGCCCTGTGGGCACGCACGACAAACCCTCCGGGCTCGCAGGGGATCGGCCTGCTGCTGGCCGCGGCGGCCGGAGCGGCCCTGGCCGACCTCGAGCTGCTGCAGTTTCACCCGACTGCCGTGATCGGCGTCGGCGGCCGCGAGGGCTTCTTGATCACGGAGGCGATCCGCGGCGAGGGGGCGACCCTCCACGACGCCTCCGGCGAGCGGTTCGTCGAGGAGCTGGCGCCCCGCGACGAGGTCTCGCGAGCGATCCAGGAGCTGCTCGACGCGAGCGGCGGGCGCTCGGTCGGGCTGGACATGCGAGCGATCGACCCGGCCCGCTTCCCCAACGTCGTCACAGCGCTGCGCGAGGCGGGCCTTGACCCGACCCGTGAGCTGATCCCCGTGGCTCCGGCGGCCCACTACATGATGGGCGGGATCGTCACCGACCTCGACGCCCGTTCGACGCTGGAGGGCCTCTACGCCGTCGGCGAGTCCTCGTGCACCGGCCTGCACGGCGCCAACAGGCTGGCCTCGAACTCACTGAGCGAGTGCTTCGTCTTCGCGCGCCGGGCGGTCGCCCACGCGCTCGCAACGGACGCCCCCGCGGGCGGTCCCCCCCAGGGGGCGGAGCTGGACTCGCTGGAGCGTCTGCCGGCGCCGCCGCCCGCGGAGCGAGCGACCCGCGAGGCTCTCTGGCGCGACGCCGGCATCCTGCGGGACGAGGCCGGACTGACGCGCCTGTTGACGGACGCTCACCCGCTGGCCAGGATGATCGCCCGCTGCGGCCTGGCCCGTGAGGAGAGCCGAGGGGCTCACCGGCGCCGCGAGCACCCCCGGCCGGACCCCGCCCTGGACCACCGCCACGCGGTCCTCGCGGGCAGTGACGAGCCTGCCTGGGAGACCTGGCGCTGAGCGGCGCGCGGGCCGCGCCGGGCCGGCGGTCCGAACGCGGACATAAGAACTTCGCGTTCTGATCTTTATCTCGATCCTTTTGCGGGGAAGCCGTGTTGGAGAGCTCAGGAAGGCTTTCGGCCGGTTGGAGTCAGTCAGGAGAAGGCGGGTGTGCTCCCAACCACGGTTCGATCGAGGGACAGGAGTTTCGCCATGTATCAGTTCAGTCGGGCCATCTACAGAGAGCTCTCGGATCAGATCCTCGAGCCCTCGCCCGGGAGCACCGAGAAGAACAACCACGCAGCGGTGCTGCGGGCCTGTGAGGCCGTGATCACGCGCCTGGCGGTCGATCGCCACTACTTTGCGCGCCCCGAGCGGACGCTGTTCTGCGACATCCGGGGCTACTTCCCGATGTCGGCCCAGGGCCGGGTTCACCTCGTCGTCTCGCGCTATCTCGGCTACGCCCAGAAGTTCCTCGCCGAGCACCCCAACGAGGCCTATGCGGCGGTCAGCGGCGCCCAGCCCCGCTGCCGTGCGACGACGCGCAAGGGCTCGGCCTGCCAGCGGACGCCGCTGGCCCGCAACGGCTACTGCCCCTCACACCAGCACCTCGCCGACACCGAGGACCGGGAGCTCGCGGCCGCCTGAGCCCGGGCGCCCGCCGCGACCGGGGCTCGGCGGCGCCCCCGCTTCGGGGTGCCCTTGCATAGTCTGGGCCGATGCTGCTGGGGGTCGATGTCGGCGGGACCTTCACCGACGCGGTCCTGATCGACCGCAGCGGCCGGCTCCACACCGCCAAGGTGGCCTCGACGCCGGCCGAGGAGTCACTCGGCGTGATGCAGGCCGTCGAGCTGGTGCTCGAGCGGGCCGGCGCCGAAGCGCTCGAGGTCGAGCGCTTCGCCCATGGCATGACGGTCGCGACCAATGCCCTGCTCGAGGGCCGCACGGCCCGGACGGCGCTGGTCGCCACGGCGGGCTTCACCGATGTGATCGAGCTCGCCCGCCAGGACCGGCCGCATCTCTACCGGCTCTGCGAGGCCTCGCCGGAGCCGCTCGTCCCCGGCGAGCTCCGCTTCGCGGCCGAGGAGCGGATCGGGCCGACGGGCGTCCTGCGCCCGCTCGAGGACGCCGGCGCCCGGGCGCTGTGCAAAGAGCTCGCCGAGGCGGGACCGCAGGCCGTGGCGGTCTGCCTGCTGCACTCCTACGCCGACCCGCGCCACGAGCTGAGGCTGGGCGAGCTGATCTGCGAGCTGCTCCCGGGTGTCGGGCTCTCGCTCTCGAGCGACCTCGTCGGCACCTTCCGCGAGTACGAGCGGACGGCGACGACGGCCCTGGACGCGGCCCTCTCGCCGCTGCTGGGCGCATACCTCGCCGACCTCTGCGCCCAGGCCGCCGCTGCCGGGGTGATCGAGCCCAGCATCATGCAGTCCTCCGGAGGCCTCACCGGCGCGGCCCGGGCGGGTGCTCACGCTGCGCTGACCGTGCTTCTCAGGGCCCGCCGGCGGGGTCGCGGGGGCGCTGCTCGCCGCCGGGCTGGCCGGCGAGCAGAACGTCGCCTGCTTTGACATGGGCGGCACCTCCTGCGACGTCTGCCTGATCGAGTCCGGTCATGTGCCCGAGACGGCCGAGCGCGTGATCGCGGGCCGTCCGGTCTCGCTGCCGGCACTCGAGATCCAGACGGTCGGCGCCGGCGGCGGATCGATCGCCTGGCGGGACTCCGGTGGCGCTCTGCGCGTGGGCCCGGCCTCGGCGGGCGCCCGGCCGGGGCCCGCCTGCTACGGGCGTGGCGGCCGGCAGCCGACGGTCACGGACGCCAATCTCCTGCTGGGCAGGCTGGCGCAGGAGCGCCCCCTGGCCGGTGGCCTGATCCTCGACTGCGAGGCTGCCGAGCGGGCAGTGGGCGCCCTGGCGGGCGAGCTGGGCATCTCCACGACGGCCTGCGCCGAGGGCATCGTCGCGGTGGCCGAGGCAGAGATGCTGGGCGCTCTGCGCCTGCTGACGGTCGAGCGGGGCATCGACCCGCGCTCGTTCGCCCTGATGCCCTTCGGCGGCGCCGGCGGACTTCACGCGGCGGCGCTGGCCGAGCAGCTGGGGATCTCCCGGGTGCTCTGCCCCCGCGGCGCGGGCGTCCTGTCCGCGCTGGGCCTCGCGGCGGCGGCGCCGCGGCGGGATGTCGCGCGGACGGTCATGATCGCCGTCGGCCCCGGCAGCGCCGAGCGCCTGGAGGCGGCCCGCGGGCCGTTGATCGAACAGGCCCTCCGGGAGCTCGCCGAGGACCCGGTGCGGATCAGGGTCCGCCACGAGCTGCGCTACCGCGGCCAGTCCTTCGAGCTCCCGGTCGATGAAGAGCGCCTCCCGGGGCGCCCGCCCCGGGCGCTCGGCCCGGAGGCCCTGCGGGAGGCCTTCGGCGAGGCGCACCAGGCCCGCTACGGCTACCGCGACGAGCAGGCCCAGCTGGAGCTGGTCAACCTGAGGGTCTCGGCCTGGGCGCCGGCCCCGGCGCTGCGCTGGACGGGCGCCGGCGGGCCGGCGGGCCGGCCCGAGCAGTGCACGGTGGTCTTCGCCGGCGAGCCGGTCAGGGCCGTACTCGTGCGCGGCGAGCCGGCGGCGGGGACGCGGCTGGCAGGGCCGGCCCTCTGCGCGATGGCCGACACGACGCTGCTGATCCCGCCGGGCTGGAGCGGGGAGGTCGACGCCAACGGCACGATCGGGCTCACCCGCGGGGAGCCGGACTGAGTGCTCGACCCGGTCGAACTTCAGGTGCTCACCGGCGCGCTGCGGGCCGCCTGTGCGGAGATGGGGGTCGTCCTGATCCGCTCGGCACATTCGTCGAACATCAAGGAGCGCAGGGACGCCTCGACGGGACTGTTCGACGCCGACGGGCAGATGACGATGCAGGCCGAGCACATCCCGGTCCACCTCGGCGCGATGGGGGCGGCCGTCGCCGCCGTTGCCGGCGAGCGCCATGCGCCGGGCGTCTCATGGATCCTCAACGACCCGTTCGCCGGCGGGACCCACCTGCCCGACATCACCGTGATCACACCCGTCTTCAGCGCCGCGGGCGAGCTGATCGGCTTCGCCGCCAGCCGGGCCCACCATGCCGACGTCGGCGCCCGCACCCCGGGCTCGATGCCGGCCGACAGCCGTACGCTGGCCGAGGAGGGCGTTGTGATCTCGCCACGGCCCCTGACGGAGGCGATGATCGACGAGCTCGTGGGGCAGATGCGCCAGCCACGGGAGCGCAGGGCCGACCTGCGGGCCCAGCTGGCCGCCAACCGGGCCGGCGCGATCCGCCTCGCCGAGCTGGCCGAGCGGCTTGGCACGGGGCGCCTGCGCGAGGGGACGGACGCGGTGCTCGACTACTCCGAGCGGCGCACCCGGGCCTGCCTCACGGCCCTCCCCGACGGTGTGCGCCTCAGCGAGGACGTGCTGGAGGCGCCCGAGGGCGACCTGCCGCTGCGCCTGCGCGCCGAGCTCACCGGCGAGCGTCTCGTGCTCGACTTCGCCGGCAGCGCCGCCCAGCACGGTGGCAACCTCAACTGCCCGCTGGCCGTGACCGACTCGGCCTGCCTGTTCGCCGTGCGGGTCCTGACCGATCCCGATATCCCAGCCAGCGCCGGCGCCCGTCGGCCCGTCGAGGTGCGCGCGCCCCTGGGCAGCCTGCTCAACGCCCGCCCCGGGGCGGCCGTCGCGGCGGGCAACGTCGAGACCTCCTCACGGGTCGCCGACCTGATCCTGAGCGCCTTCGGCCGGGCCCAGGGGCAGGGGACGATGAACAATCTCAGCCTCGGCGGGGAGGGCTTCTCCTACTACGAGACGCTCGGCGGCGGGCAGGGCGCCTGCGCGGACGCGGACGGCCCGAGCGCGGTCCATGTGGCGATGTCCAACACGCTCAACACGCCGATCGAGGCGCTCGAGCGGGAGTTCCCGCTGCGGGTCACCGAGTACTCACTGCGCCGCGGCTCGGGTGGGGGCGGGCGCCACCGCGGCGGCGACGGCGTGGTCAGGGAGCTCGAGGCGCTCGCGGAGATGAGCTTCTCGCTGATCGCCGAGCGCCGCCGCCACGGGCCCCGGGGCGCTCAGGGCGGCGCGCCCGGCGAGCCGGGCAGGGACCTGCTCGACGGGCGCCCGATCGCGGCCAAGAGCACGGGGCGCCTGCAGCCAGGGCAGCGGCTGCGCATCGAAACGCCCGGTGGGGGAGGATTCGGGGATGACGCCAAGCAGCCCGACTGAGCGGATCGGCTTCCTGGGCCTCGGGATCATGGGCTCGCGGATGGCCGCCAACGTGGCCCGGGCCGGCTATGAGCTGTCGGTCTGGACCCACACAGCCGGCAAGGCCGAGGCTTGGGCCGCCGAGCACGGCGCCCGGGCTCTTGCCAGTCCGGCCGAGGTGGCGGGCCAGAGCGACATCGTCATCTCGATGGTCGTCGACGGCGCGCAGGTCGCATCGATCCTGCTGGGCGAGGGCGGCGCGATCGAGGCGGCCAGGCCGGGGCTGTTGTGCGTGGATATGTCGACGATCGCCCCGCCGGACACGCGCCGCATCGGTGCGGCGCTGCGCGAGCGGGGTGCGTCGCTGCTCGACGCGCCCGTGACCGGCTCGGCACCGCGGGCCGAGGAGGGCTCGCTGACGATCATGGCCGGCGGCGAGACGGCGGACTTCGAGCGTGCCCGCCCGGTCCTCGAGGTGCTGGGCCGGGTGATCGTCCACGTCGGCGAGCTCGGCCAGGGCGAGATGCTCAAGCTGATCAACAACGCCCTGGGTGCAGCCAACGCAGCCGCGGTGGCAGAGGCGCTGGTGCTCGCGAGCAGGACGGGCATCGACCTGGACGCGCTCGTCGAGGTCGTCGGTGCCGGTTCGGGCGGCTCGGTGCAGATGACGCTGAAGTCCCGAGCGATGCGCGAGCACGACTTCACGACGCTCTTCAAGACGGCACACATGCTCAAGGACGTCCGGCTCTGCCTCGAGGAGGCCCAGGCCGCGGGAGTCCCGTTCCCGGCGGCGGCGCACGCCCGCGACCTGCTCACCGCCGCGATGGGCAGGGGCCACGCCGACGACGACTACGCCTCGCTGATCGAGGCCGCGGAGGGGCTCGCCGGGCGCCGGCTGTGATCGGCGCTCCATAAGCTGGCCGACTGGCCAGTCGATTTCGCTCTTTCGGCGGAAAATCAGCCAAAAAAGGCCTCGATTTGCAGGCGATTTGGGATTTTCGCTCAGGTTTCGTAATCTTTAACGGGCTGGCGACGTCGCCGAGGGGCGACACACGCGGCTCATAGCAGGACGTTCCCTCCCAACAGCACCGCCTTCTCTATGCCAATTGCTTTCAAAGAATGGGCTGTCACCGTCCGCGCCCTAGCGGAAGGCGAGCAGCTCCTGACGCTCCGCAAGGGCGTTCTGCCGCAGGCCGGAAAGCCGTTCAGGCTGGCCCACGAGCGGTTCTTCCTCTACCCCACGTTCGACCACCAGACCGGTGACCTCGTCCGCGAGTCCCACCAGCCCGAGCTGCGCCGCGCACTCGAGGAGGGCGTCTGGAGCGACGGCGAGCCGCCACTGCACAACTTCGTCTCGGGTGCCCCCGTGCAGCAGCCGGACCGCGTCCGGATCCGCGCCTGGGCGGAAGTGACCGACCACTTCACGATCGTCGACCCCCGCTGCGTCGACGCGCTCTCCCCCTTCTACGTCTGGACGCCCGACTACGCCGAGAAGCGTCTCGGCTGGCGCCCGGGCCGTCAGCCGCTGCACGTGATGCTGCTGCGTACCTACCGGATCCCCCGTCCTGTGACCGTCAAGGTCAAGGACGAGTACACCGGCCCGAACGCCTGGGTCGAGCTGCAGCGCGAACTCCCCTTCGAGGGCACCCCGGTGCTCTCCGACGCCGAGTTCGAGCGCGCCTCCGAGGAGATCCGGGGCATCGCCAGCGAAGCCGGCCAGCCCGTCTACGCCTGAGCGCCCTCGCAGCGTCAGTCGACCGTCCGGCGCTCGATCGGGGCCAGGGCTTCACGAGCGGCCTCGGCTCCGGACTCAGGCACGAGGATGTCCCTGTAGTCGGGCTGATCGAAACCGACGGCCCGCTGCTGAAGGCCGGGAATCCCCTCTTCGAGGAGCAGCATCAGGATCAGTTCGGCCTCCGAGAGGTTCTGGGCCTGGGTCACCTTGACCAGGTAGCCCTGCGCGTACTGCGGCTTGATCTTGCGTGCCAGGCGACGGCGCTCACCGGGGTCGCGCTCGGGGCCGGGCAGGTGGACCAGCGGCATCGCGCAGTCCACGCAGAAGCGCTCGCTCATCGGATAGGCCCGTCCGCAGTCAGGGCAGACGAGTGGGCCGGAGCTCACTCCGCGGGCCCGGCGAGATCAACCTCGCTGATCGTCCCGCCCTCGATCAGGTAGGAGCGAACCTCAGGCTCGGCGCCGGCCTTCAGGCCGACGATGATCCACTCGACCCCCGGCCAGTTGGCCGCGAAGTTGACGTCGGTCTGCGAGGGATAGGGCGGGCTGCGGACGTGGGAGTGGTAGATCGCGCCGAGCTCCTCGCCCTGCTCCTCGATCGCGCTGTAGAGCGCGAGCAGCTCCTGCGGATCGATCTCGAACTTCATCGGGCTGGCGTGGACGTTGCGTGCGCGCAGCACCCGGCTCGCCATGGGCTCGGGCTGCTCGGTGACGGCGACTACGCCGCAGACCTCGTTGGCCGGGTCCTCGAGCGCGTGGGCGACGATCTGCTCGAGCAGCTCCTGCGTGATCTTCATGGGCGCTCCGTCCCGCACGCGGGGACGGCTACCACCAGAGGGTCGACTCGAGGTTCTCGATCTCGTCGACGGGCAGCGTGTAGAGACCGCTGGAGAGGTACTTCCAGCCGTCGTCACAGACCACGAAGACGACGTTGCCCTCATCGAGCTCGCCCGCGATCCGCACGGCCACGCGGGCGATCGCCCCGGAGGAGACACCGGCGAACAGCGCCTCCTCGTCGAGCAGTTTGCGCGTCCAGAGGATCGCGTCGCGGTTGGTCACGAAGATCTTCCGGTCGAGCAGGCCGATATCGATGATCGGGGGGATGAAGCCGTCCTCCAGCGAGCGCAGCCCCTGAACGGGCTCGCCCTGCATCGGCTCGGCGGCGACGATCTTGACGGCGTCGCCGAAGGTCTCCTTCAGGCGCCGGCCGTTGCCCATCAGCGTCCCGCCGGTGCCGAGGCCCGCGACGAAGGCGCTGACCTCCTCGAGCTCCTCGAGGATCTCGAGGGCGGTCCCGTTGTAGTGGGCCTGTGGGTTGGCCTCGTTGCCGTACTGGTAGGGCATGTAGACGGACGGGTCCTCGGCGGCCATCTCCAGCGCCATCGCGACGGCGCCGTTGGAGCCCTGGTCGCCCGGCGAGTAGACGATCTCGGCGCCGTACATCTTCAGCAGCTGGGTGCGCTCGGGGGTCACGTTGTCGGGCATCACGACCTTCAGCCGATAGCCCTTCAGCGAGCAGATCATCGCCAGCGAGATGCCCGTGTTGCCCGAGGTCGGTTCGAGGATCGTCTGGCCCGGGGAGATCGCGCCTTTTGACTCGCCGTCCTCGATCAGCGCCCGCGCGACCCGGTCCTTGACCGAGCCGGTCGGGTTGCGCGACTCGAGCTTGGCCCAGATGTGCACGCCGGGCTTGGGCGAAAGGTGGGGAAGCTCGACCAGGGGCGTGTTGCCGATCGACTGGACGACGTCGCCGTAGCGCCCCCCACAAGGCCGGTTTTTCAGCCGCTCAGCCGCCATTACTTCACGGAATATAGCGGCCCCGTTCGGCCTTGGCGAAGGCCTCGTCGATCCCTCCGGGGACGATGGTAGGCTCGCCGGCGCCCGCGAGTGTCCCGGGCGGCCCGGGTCAACGACATCATCAGGGGGTTGCGAGTATGAGAGCAATGAGACGGCCCGGGCTCGCCGGGCTCGGGCTCACCGCCGCCACGTTGCTCCTGCTCGGCTTCTGCGCCCAGGCGGGCGCGCTCTCCTTCCAGTCGTTCTACGAGTACACGATCGCCTTCAACGGCAAAGGCAGCTACACGCGGACGCTGACCGGTGAAGGGGGCTCGAAGCTCTCCGAAGAAGCCTCGTGGACCTGGAACACGGTCTACCCCAACATCCTGATCCCGACCAAGGCCTCGAGCCCGCTGCTGGCGTCAGGGTTCCCTGCCTACGGCCTCGGCCAGGAGGGCAAGGGCACCTGGAAGATCACCAACACCGGCAGCGAAGACGAGAACTGCTCCAACAGCGGCACGCTCGGCCTGCCGAAGGACGGCATCGGCGGCGGTGGGGGCGGCGGGGTCAAGGTCCACCGTCGTGCCGGGGGCAAGGGCGTGGTCTTCAATCTGATTGCGCTGGACGGCTATGAAACGACCTCGGGCGCCGGCGACGGGGTCCTGCCCTGCGACCCGATGGACTACTGGCAGGACATCATCCGCGGCTTCGTGAGCCCCGGGACCAAGCACACCGACTCAGACCTGCCCGAAGTGCAGCCGCTCTCGACAACGGTCACGCTGACGCCCGCCGATCTCAAGCATGGGAGCGTCCTCGAGCACGTCTCGATCGGAGCGGCCGAGATGGTCGCAAGCGACTGCGGCAGCGGCGGCGGGAACGTCTGCACCCAGAACTACACCTGGTCGGGAACCGTCCGCTTCACCAAGCACAAGTTCAAATAGATCGCCGCCCGCGAAGGCTCGGAATTGGCGTTAGCATCTCCGGCCACACCCGAGGATCTCGATACCGCCCCGCCGGCGGAGGAGACCGCAGCGATGACCTGCGAACCCAAGCCCCGCACCAGCCCTCGTCGTCGCATGCGCGCGCTGATCGGCCTCGCCGGCACGTGCAGCGTGCTCGCGCTGCCGTCGCTCGCCGCCGGCGAACCACTCTCGCCCGGCAGCCCGCTGTACAGCCCCTCGGCGCCGTTGACGGACGAAAACCCCTACGTGACGGCGGAATACAGCGGCACGCTCAAACAGGAAAGCACCGCCGACACGATCATCGAACACGATCACCGGACCGCGGAACTGAAATGGAACACCAAAGTCGCCGGGCCCATCGATCAGATCGAGTACCAGGCGATCTACGGAGCCAGCGCGATCCACTGGCAGGTGAGCGAACTCGCCGGGACGGTCAGCAACGAAGAAGAAAACAAGGCGTCGAAAGCAAAGAGCAGCTGCAAAGGCACCTTCAGCCCGACGAGCCAGGACGGCGGCGGCGGGGGCATCGAACTGCCGCTCGATCAGCCCGGCTACCCGGCCGGCGGCGGCAACCCCGCCACCAACCCCGACTACCGCGTCGCCCCGCCCCAGGGGATTCCCCTGAGCCTCCTCGCGAGCAGCTCGACGGAACACTCGCTGCGAGGCCCAGGCATGGAACAGCCCCGAAGCCTGGCTCGGCGAAGCCCTCAGCCAGCCGGGCTATGAAGGCTCGACCGGCCCGGTCGACTTACTTCCCGCCGGGCCTGCCCTACACGCAGTCGATCGACCCGCCGCCCTACACCTCCCCCGCCAACCCCAACCAGAGCTTCAAGGTGACGCTGACCTCGACGCTCAAGTTCACCTCGCCGGCGCTGCCGAAATCGGGGGTCTCGAGCGGCCCTGTCACCGGGACGAGCGGCAAGGGCCCGGCGCCGATCAGCTGCGGCGCCGGCTCGAAGCCCGGCTGTGCGAACAAACAGGCTGCGCGGCTGGCCGCCGCCAAGGACCTGCGCGCCCAGCTGGACCCGCTGACGCTGCAGTGCGGGATCGCCGCGGTCGGGACGAGCCTGCTCGTTGCGGGCGTGATCGCGCCCGAGTTCGGCGCCGGCGCGGGCCTCGTCGTGGCCGGCCCCGCGGGCGCCGAGGTGCTGCTCACCTCGGGGCCGGCCTGCGCGATCCTGATCAAGCGGATCTACGACGACGCCAAGACGATCGAAGACCCGCCGGCGGGCAGCTTCCGAAAGCTCGCCAGACCATCGGTGCCGCGCGGGCCGGCGGCAAAGCTCCCCGCCTGCACATCGGCTCCGGCAAGCGCACGCAGATTCTGTGAAACGCTCCGCGCCGAGGAGCTGCGCTACCTGGCGGCGCTGCGGGCCGGCCAGGCGGTGGCCGCGGCGCTGCTCACGACCACCGACCGCATCTCCGGCGCCGCGCGGGCAAAAGCAGGCTCGGCGCTGAGGATCCAGACCCGCCAGGCGAACTCGCTCGCCGCCCAGCTGCGCTCCAATGACGCGGCCGAGAGCTCCGCCGGGCGTGCCGTGGCGAGCCTGATCGCCGGCGCAAAACTGACGCTCGGCCTGAGTGGCGCCCAGACGCAGGCCGGCATCACCCGCGGCTTTGCAGGGCTCGCCCGGCTCGGGGTCTCCGGCGCGCGGGTCGAGCAGCTGGCCGGGGTCGAACTGGCGGGTACCCCGACCGAAGGTCTCGGCGTCCTGCGCGGCTGACGGGGAACTGGCCAGCCGGCCAGTCAAGGGCTAGTATTCCCCTCGCCCCGGAGGAGGGGCGTGAACGCAATGGCCTCCCATCAGGACTCATACGACTACGACTGGCTCGTGATCGGCTCCGGTTTCGGAGGCAGCGTCTCGGCGCTGCGCCTGTCCGAGAAGGGCTACCGGGTCGGGGTCCTCGAGTGCGGCCGGCGCTTCGCCGACCATGAGTTCCCGAAGTCGACGGCCGATGTCAAGCGCTACTTCTGGAACCCGCGCCTGGGGATGAAGGGGATCTTCCGCCTGACGACGTTCAAGGACGTCTCGGTCGTCTCCGGGTGCGGCGTCGGCGGCGGCAGCCTGGGCTACGCCTGCACGCTCTACGTGCCCCCCAAACAGTTCTTCGAAGACAAGCAGTGGGGGGCGATGCAGGACTGGGAGAGCACCCTCGCACCCCATTACGAGGAGGCCCAGCGGATGCTCGGGGTGACCCAGAACCCCCACGAGGACCCGGCCGATCAGCTGCTGCGCGAGCTCGGCGAGGAGATGGGCGTCGGGGACACCTACAAACGGACACCCGTGGGGATCTACTTCGGCGAGCAGTCCGGCAAGACGGTCCCGGATCCCTTCTTCGGCGGCGAGGGCCCCGACCGGACGGGCTGTCACCTGTGCGGACGTTGCATGGTCGGCTGCATCCACGGCGCCAAGAACACGCTCGTCAAGAACTACCTCTACTTCGCCGAGAAGCTCGGCGCACGGGTCGAGCCCGAACGGACCGTCGTCGACATCCGCCCGCTGGGCGCCGCCGACGGGTCCGACGGCTACGAGGTCGAAAGCGTCCGCTCGGGCGCGTGGATCCGCAAGGACCGGCGCGTACAACGGGCCCGGGGCGTGGTCGTCTCGGCGGGCCCCCTGGGAACGAACAGGCTGCTGCAGCTGTGCCGCCTGGGCGGCTCACTGCCGCGTATCTCAAGCCGCCTCGGCGAGCTCGTGCGGACGAACTCCGAGTCGATCCTGACCGTGACCGTGCCCGAGGACTACCACGAGAACCTGATCAAACGGGTCGCCATCACCTCGTCCATCTACCCCGACCCGAACACGCACATCGAGACCGTCACCTACGGCGACGGGGGTGACTCGATGCGCCTGCTCTACACGCTCCTGACGGGGGACGGGACCCGGGCGACGCGCCCGCTGAAGCTGGCAGGGCAGATCATCCGCCACCCCGGCCGCCTCGCCAAGATCCTCTTCGCCAAGCAGTGGTCGCGCCGGACGATCATCCTGCTGGTCATGCAGACGCTCGACAACGCGATCGCTCTGCGCCCCCGCAAAGGTCCCTTCGGGACGTTCTGGCTGCAGACCGAACAGGACCCCGAGCGGCCCAACCCGACATTCATCCCGGTCGCCAACGAAGCCGCCGAATGGTTCGCCAAGCGGACCGGCGGAATCGCCCAGAGCTCTACGACCGAGGCGTTGTTCAACATCCCCTCGACCGCCCACATCCTCGGCGGCGCGGTGATCGCCCCCGACCCCGGCCAGGGCGTCGTCGACGCAGACCAGCGGGTGTTCGGCTACGAGAACCTGCTCGTCTGTGACGGCTCTGCGGTCCCTGCCAACGTCGGCGTCAACCCGTCGCTGACGATCACGGCGCTGGCCGAGCATGCGATGAGCCGGGTTCCGGCCGCGGCCACAGCCGGCGACGCCGGCGCCCCGGGCCAGTCCGCCGGCGCTTTCCCCGCAGCGGCCTGAGCGTCAGAACCTCGCCGGCCGCCGTCCGACGCTCTCCGGGGCGCTCTCCACGGCCCCGGCGCGCAGCCGCAACGTGAGCGGCCCGCGCAGCCTGAGCAACACGTTCACGACGCCGTCCGGCGCGCTGCGCAGACGGGCGAACGTCAGCCATGAGCGCCCCGCCCCCGGGCGCTGGAGCTCGACGGGCAAGCGGGGGTCGCTGACCGAGCGCCCAGATACGGACATGGCGGGCGTCGACACGCAGCGGATCGAACGGGAAGCTGAACCCCCGCAGGAAGTCCTTCGGACGGGCGTCAGCGGGTTCTCCGCCGGGGCCCGCGCTGAACAGCCCCGCCGGGCGCTGGTATTCGACGAGGCCACCGGTGGGTGTGCCCGCCCGGACGCCCGGATAGGGGTCGATCAAGAACTGCCAGGAGACGAGGCTGACTCCGGCGACCCAGAGGCGGTGAAGGGCCCGGGAGATCCAGCCGGCCTGCTCCGCGGGTGGCACCCCGCCCGGCGCCTGGGGGGCGCTTTCCCAGTTCAGCTCCGTTACCCACACGGGCTTGGGACCGGCCGGCAGAACTGTCCGCAGGCGCCGTGCCCTCGCCAGCAGGCCGGTGAGCTTCGCCGCATCGGAGATCGCCAGATCAAGCGAGGACGGTGCGGGCCGGTCCGGGTTTTCGACCGACAGGGGATGGAATGCCAGGGCATCGAAATGGGCCGGCTCGGGGCAGGGCTCGCGGTCGCCCGCCGGGGAGAGGCAGAGCAGCGTCCGCAGGAAGCTGACGGGCGCCATCCGCCCGACCCCTTCCGGGTCGCCGTCCGGCGCAACCCCGGCCGTGACGACGGTATCGCCGGGCGCAACCGACTTGACTCCGGCGTAGAACCCGTTCAGGAGCTGGCGGTAGGCGAGCGGCGAGAAGGCCCGCCAGCGGCCGTTCTCGACGATCCACTGGGGCTCCAGGTAACGGGCCAGATTCGGCTCGTTCCAGGCCTGAAAAGCACGCACCTGCGGCAGTGCGGCGCCGGCGGCCGCGGGGTCGGGGAACCTGCCGCTGTAGCGCGCCGCAAGCGCCGCGGCAAAGGCTTCGAGCGCCGCCGGGCTCGGCGACCAGCTCCCGGGGTAGGCATCGGGCCAGCGCCCCGGGGCTTCAGCCCACGCCGGGGCATGGGAGACCACCAGCAGCGGGGTGAGCCCCGCCGCCGCGGCACCGCGCACGGCGGCGTCGAGGTCCGCGAAGCGGTATTCGGGGCTGCCCGGATCGCGGGCGTCGAAACCCGGTGCGGGGCTCGCCGAGACCGCATCGCGCCAGTCGACGGGGATCCGCACCACCGTCGCACCGGTTTCGCGGATCCGGGCGAATGCCGCTTCGCGGGCCTGCCCACCGCGGTCGAGCAGCAGCGTGCCTTCGGAGATCCCGCGCACGAGCCCGGTGTTTGGAAACGGCCCGTCGAGCAGTGCCCTGTTCTGCGCCGCGGCGAGCCCCCTGCGCGTGCCGGGCGGCTGGGCTCCCGCGTGAGGCGCTGCCCCGTATGGGCGCGGTGGCCCTTCGGGGCCGCTGGCCGAGGTCACGGGCAGGACCGCCGGCGGGATCAGCCAGAGCGATGCGCTCAGCAGGAGGCCGAGTGACCGCCTGAGCCGCTGTGCGGCCTCAGCGATGCAGCGTGATCGTGTGGCGTGCCAGATCGATCTTGGCTCCGGTGCTCGCGTGGAGGGTCGTGACCAGGATCGCCTTCACGCCGCCTGCCGACCTGAGCTTCGCGCGACCTCGCCCGGTCGCCCTGAGCAGCACCGCGACCCTGCCGGCGGCCTTCGCCGTGGCGCTCCCGCGGGCCAGCAGCAGCGCCGGAGGGGACGAGTGGTGCTTCGATGAGGAGGCGAAGGCCGGGACCCTCCCGCCCGCGAGGTAGAGGTCCTGAATGACGGTCCCGGGCTGGTTGATCGTGACCACGTCGCGCGCGCCGAACTTCAGGAGAGCATGAATCGTCGTGCGGAGCAGTTTTGCGATCGTGCCCTCGAGCGCCGGGGCGGGCGGCGGTACGAACGGCAGCGGCGCCACGGGGCAGGCACCCACGGGGCGCTCCACTTCACTCGTGTAGGTGTAGGTCGCTTCCCCGGCCAGCGGCGTTTTCAGGGTCTCGATCGCCTCGACGTCCTCGCCGAGCACCAACGGGGTCAGGAAGCTGCCGCCGAACGAGGTGCCGGAAAGGGTTTTGACCTGCGCTTCCCCATAGGCCGTCTGGTGGACTTCGACGCCGCGGTGGTAGGGGTGGACGAGAACCTTGTCGAAGTACTTGCCTTCGACGATCTCGCCGGGGGAGTTCTGACCTGAGAAGTTCGTCGATCCGGCGCAGACGGTCGGGTCCATCGTGGGAAGCCCGTCATAGGTGGTCCTGGCCACGACGGTGCCGACGGGCGATTCGAGCGTGACTTCGTCGCCGACCGCGGGGACCTGCGAGAGGTAGGCATTTTCGCCGTTCTCGACGTCGCGGTAGAGCGTCGTCCCGGCACGGATGATCGAAACGGCGACTCCTTTCGCCGGATAGGCATGGCCACTCGTGGAGGACGCCTGTTCGTATTCGGGCAGCGTTGTCGCGCCCTCGAGGATCGTGAGGCTGTACTGGGGCCCGTGGCCGGAGGTCGCCGAAGCAGGGATCGCCGCGGCCGCGAGCGCGAGCAGCGCCACCCCGAGGGCGCACACCGGCGCCCGGAGTCGAGGACTGCGACGCGGGCGGACCCGCACGGGACGGCAAGTACTTCTCATTCGACGGCCCCCATCGTTGGATGACGCGATCAGCCTTAGGCGAGCCTGCAAACTTCGACGGTTAGGCTAGAAGGGAGCGCGGCGGAAACAGGCGCCTTTGCCCGTCAGCCGATCGGCCGAGGCAGGGGGGTGACCCTGGCCGGCGCTCCGTAGGGGGTATCCCGCTTCAGGCGCGGTAGCGGATCAGCCTGAAGTGCGTGCAGCCGATCAGCTGCCAGGGCCGATTGGACGGCAGGTAGCGCATCACGAGCGTCTTCAGTCCCGGCCCGTTGCAGTGCACGACGCCGTGGCCGTAGACCAGCGCCACCTCGTCGTTGCCGGCCCCGGTCCAGATTTCGTTGAATCCGTCGCTGGCATAGATGAAGTCGTTGCCGTTGCCGCCGTGCAGGCGGTCGCTCTGGTCGGGCGGGTCTTCCGGGTGGGAATCCCCCCAGATCACATCGCCGGCTTCGCCTCCGTAGATCGTGTCGTCGCCGTTGCCGCCCAGCAGGTAGTTGTGGACGTGCTTCAGGCCGCGCATGACGCCGCTTTCGTTGTTCGGGTGGCCCTCGTGGTGTTCCTGGGGAGGCCAGCCTTCGTGGTCGGCCTCACCCAGCGCGCTCCCCGCGCCGAGCGCCAGCAAGAGGGCGCAAATCGCCACCGACGCCCTGCCCGCCGGGAATCTCAGGGGCCGTCTTGCGCGCCTGCTCATCGCCTCACCGTACCGATGCCCGCCGCGATGTTCGCCGGCAATCGACGAACGGCCGACCGACAGGTCCGTCGGGTGAACTCAGACGGCGCCGCCGGCCATGGCCGGCAGGATCACCAGGGTGTCGCCCTCGCCGACAGCCGTCTGGAGGCCGTCCAGCACCCGCACGTCCTCGTCGTTGAGGTAGACGTTGACGTAGCGGTTCAGCTCGCCCTCGGAGGAGAACAGCTGGCTCTCGGTCGCCGGGTGGCTGTTGGCCAGGTCGCGCAGGACCGCGCCGACGTTATCGCCGGACGCGCCGACCTCCTTCTCGCCGCCGACGGAGGCCCGCAGCACCGGTGGAATCTTGATCGTCGCCATGAGTCGCGGAGCAGCCTACCCCGCGGCGGCGCAGAACGCCTCGTAGTCGGGGAACACGCCCAGCTCCTCGTCGCGGATGTCCTCGGGGTCGCGCGAGCAGATCGGGCACTCCGGGTCACGGTGGACTTTGACCTCGGTCAATGTCGCTCCGAGCGCGTCGTAGAGCAGCAGGCGGCCGATCGCCGGCTCGCCGATGCCGAGGATCAGCTTCACGACCTCGGTGGCCTGGAGCAGGCCCATCGTCCCCGGCAGCACGCCCAGGACGCCGTTGGCACCGCACGAGGGCGCCAGCTCGGCCGGCGGCGGCTCGCGGAACAGGCAGCGATAGCAGGGGCCCTCGTAGGGCTTGAAGACCGACAGCTGGCCGTCGAAGCCCAGGATCGAGGCGGAGACGACCGGGATCTGCAGGCGGACTGTTGCATCGTTGAGCAGGTAGCGGGTCGGGAAGTTGTCGACCCCGTCGACGATCACGTCGTAGCCCTCGATGATCTCCATGATGTTCGAGGCGTCGATCCGCGTCTGGTACTTGACTACCTTGACGTCGGGGTTGATCGCTTTGATCGCCGTCTCGGCGGAGTCCACCTTGGGCGTTCCGACGCGGTCGGTCGTGTGGATCACCTGACGCTGCAGGTTGGATGTGTCGACGACGTCGTCATCGACGATCCCCAGCGTTCCGACGCCCGCCGCGGCCAGGTACAGGGCGGTCGGCGAGCCGAGCCCGCCGGCACCCAGCAGGAGCACCTTTGCGTCCAGCAGCTTCTGCTGGCCCTCGGCGCCGATCTCGGGGATCAGCAGGTGGCGCGAGTAGCGGTCGCGCTGCTCGGCCGTCAGCGTCCGCGGAACGTCGACCTCATAGCCGCGGTCCTTCCACAGGGTGATCCCCCCCGTCATCGAGCGCACGTGCTCGTAGCCGAGATCCTCGATCAGCGTCCGTGCGGCATAGGCCGAGCGCTGGCCGGAGGCGCAGTAGACGATGACCTGTCCGGAGCGGTCCGGGACGATCCCTTCGATCCGTGCCTCCAGGTGCCCGCGGGGCACGCTCTTGGCGCCCGGCAGATGGCCGGTGGCGAACTCTTCGCTACCTCGGACATCGATGATCGCCACGCCCTCGTCGATCAGTTCATTGACCTCGGCGGGGTCGACCTCCTCGATCTGGCTCTTGATGCGGCGAAGCAGCTCTGGACCGGACGGACTCATCTTGAAACTCCTAAACCACGGTCGGGATTCATAGACTTCAAAAAGTATAGCGGCTCGAATCGCGCTTGCGGGGGTCCGATGCAGCGCGATCATCCCTACCTTAGGCTGCGCTCGATGAACGGCCGCCCGCGACTGCTCCTGCCCGCCGCCGCCGGCCTCCTGGTCCTGGCGGCACTGGCCTTCGCGATCCTTGCGGGCTCGAGCGGCAAGGGCCAGGCCGGCGCCCCGGCGAGCTCGGGGCCGGGGACCGGGTTCGAGGGCGCGGCCCTGCCGGGGATCCCCGCGCCGGGCTTCACGCTGACCGACCAGTACGGGCGCGATGTCTCGCTCTCCGCGCTGCGCGGGAGGCCGGTCGTGATCGCGTTCCCCTACACCGCGTGCCGCGACAGCTGCGTCGTGCTCGCACAGCAGATCCGGGGTGCGCTCGATGAACTGACCACGCAGCGGCCCGCAGTCCTGTTGATCAGCGCCGACCCCGCAACCGACACGCCCGCCGCGATCCGCAGCTTCCTCGACCGGGTCTCCCTGACCGGGCGTGCCAGCTATCTGACGGGCACGCCCGCGACCCTGCGCCGGGTCTGGAGCGAGTACCACGTCACGCCCGCCTCGGCCGGCCCCGCGGCGTATGCGAAGTACGCCACCGTGCTGCTGCTCGACGCGCTGGGGCGCGAGCGCGTCCTATACGGACAGGAACAGCTGACACCCGAAGCGCTGGCTCACGACATCCGCAAGATCGAGAGCGGCTGATACCCTAGCTCGCAGGTAGGAAATCGCTGATGATGTTCTCAACCAAGGCCGAGTACGGCGTACGCGTGATGGTCGAGCTCGCTCGGAGGACCGGTGGCGAGCCGGTCCCCCTCGCCGAGATAGCGGCCCACGACGGCCTGCCGCTGGCCTACCTCGAGCATCTCGTCGCCCGCCTGCGCAAGGCGGGGCTGGTCGATTCGCGCCGCGGCTCACGCGGCGGCTATCTGCTTGCCCGGCCCGCGGCGAAGATCACGATGGCCGAGGTCGTCGAGGCGCTCGAGGGCTCGATCGCCCCCATCGAGTGCATCTCCGAGGCCGCCGACGGCTCGATCGTCTGCTCGCGCGAGTCGGGTCTCGATCACTCCTGCCCGACCAAGCTGCTGTGGACGCGGGTCCGCTTCTCGATCGTCAACACGCTGCGCGAGACGACGCTCGCGGACCTGCTCGTCAGCCCGCCCCTGCCCGCCACGCCGACCCTGCAAATCGAACCCCTCACGACCGGAGCCTGAACGCGAACATGGCCGACCTAGAGATCAAAGACCTGCACGTCCGGACCGAGGAGCGCGAGATCCTCCGCGGCGTAGACCTCGACATCAACCGAGGCGAGATCCATGCCCTGATGGGTCCCAACGGCTCGGGCAAGTCAACGCTCGCCAACACCCTGCTGGGCCACCCGGCCTACGAGATCACGCAGGGGACGATCACCTTCAAGGGCGAGGACATCACCGAGGCCGAGCCCCACGAGCGGGCCAAGGCCGGCCTGTTCCTGGCCTTCCAGTACCCCGTCTCGATTCCGGGCGTGTCGGTCGCGAACTTCCTGCGGATGGCGATCAACGCCAAGCGCGAGGAGCCGATCCAGGTCAAGGAGTTCCGCACCCAGCTCCAGCACGCGATCGACCTGCTTGACGTCGACCGCTCGTTCACCTCGCGCCACCTCAACGACGGGTTCTCCGGCGGCGAGAAGAAGCGCGCCGAGATCCTGCAGATGGCGATGCTGGCCCCGGACGTGGCGATCCTCGACGAGACCGACTCGGGCCTCGACATCGACGCCCTGCGGACGGTCGCCGAGGGTGTCCAGCGGCTGCACGACGAGCAGGGCCTGGGCGCCCTGATCATCACCCACTACCAGCGCATCCTGCACTACGTCCAGCCCGAGTTCGTGCACATCCTGATGGACGGCCGGATCGTCCTCGAGGGCGGCGTCGAGCTCGTCGAGCGCCTCGAGCGCGAAGGCTACGACCAGATCCGCCAGGAATTCGGCGGCGTCGGAGAGCTCGCGGTATGAGCGCGCCCAACGGCGCGCCGGCGATCGCCGAAAAGGCCGGCCGTCATCGTCCTGCGACCCTCTACCAGGCCCTGGCCGGCGCCGGAGCCGGCGACGGGCGCACCCTGGGCGAGCTGCGTGAGCAGGCGCTGAGGGCGTTCGAGTCCTCGGCGCTGCCCGTCTGGCGTCGCTCGGGCTTCTGGACGACCAGCCTCGAGAGCCTCGACTTCGACGCCCTCCAGACCAGCGTCGAGGAGGACGGCGTGCCCGACGTCGTGACCCGCACGCTGCCCGACCGCCCGCGTGCCGGGCGGATCGTCCAGAGCGCCGGCGCGATCGTCCACCGCGAGCTCGACGAGGCCCTCGCCGAGCAGGGCGTGATCCTCTGCTCGCTCGAGCAGGCCTTCGCGGAGCACCCCGAGCTCGTGGCACCGTGGTACTCCAAGCGCCTGCTGCTCGACCGGCACAAGCTCGAGGCCGCCAATGCGGCCTTCTGGACCGGGGGCATCTTCCTGCACGTGCCCGAGGGCGTCGTGGTCGAGCACCCGTTCGAGCTCGTCTACGCGATCGACCGGCCCGGCCTGGCCCAGTACGGCCGGACGCTCGTCGTGGGCGCGCCGAACAGCGACTTCAAGGTCCACGAGTACGACCTGGCCGAGGACTTCGCCGGCGAGGCCCTGCACGCGAGCGCCTTCGAGCTCTACCTCCAGGACGGGGCCCGCTGCCGGCTCGCCCAGTTGCAGGACTGGGGCACCGGCGAGGTCTATGACGTCTCGACCCGCTTCGTCGGCATCGGCCGCGACGCCTACTGCCACTGGCTACCGGCCCTGTTGGGTGGGCACCTTGTCCGCCAGCATCTCGAGCTTGCTGTCTCCGAGCCCGGCGGCGACATGGCATTCCGCGGGATCTTCTTCGCCGAGGCCCACGAGCACCTCGACGTGTTCGCGGCCGACCTGCACGAGACAGGCCCGTCGGGCGGCGACGTCCACTGGCGCGGCGCGGCCACCGGCGAGAGCCGGGCCAGCTTCGAGGGCCTGATCCAGATCGACCCCGGGGCCCAGCAGACCCACACCTACCTGCAGATCCACTCGATGATGCTCTCCCCCAAAGCGAGGATCGACGCGATCCCCTCCGTCCTGGTCTCCTCCGATGACGTCTCTGCCTCCCACGGGGGCACCGTCGGCGAGCTGGACGAGGCCGTCATCTTCTACATGCAGACCAGGGGCCTGGACCGCCCGTCCGCCGTCCGGGTGATCGTCGAGGGCTTCTTCGAGCCGCTCATCTCCGAGCTCTCCGACGAGCCTCTCGAGGAGATCGTGCGCGCTCGGATCGCCCGCAAACTGGCCTCTGCGCGCGAGGACATCGAAGCGTATGCCACCAGTCGCTGAGCGGGCACTGGACCTCCGCGCCGACTTTCCGATCCTCGCCCGCGAGCCCGGAGCGCCGCCGCTCGTCTACCTGGACTCCGGAGCCACCTCCCAGAAGCCCCGGGTCGTGATCGAGGCGCTCGCCGAGCACCTGCGCAGCCACAACGCAAACGTCCACCGCGGCGTCTACCCCCTCGCCCAACAGGCCGACGCGGCCTTCGAGCGCGCCCGCGAGCGGGTCGCCGCCTTCACCGGCGCCGAGGCGCGGACGACGATCTTTACCAAGAACGCGACCGAGGCGATCAACCTCGTCGCCTACGCCTGGGGCCGGGCGAACATCGGCGCGGGCGACGCGGTCCTGATCACGCAGATGGAGCACCACGCGAACATCGTCCCGTGGCAGGTCCTCTGCCGCGAGCGCGGCGCCACGCTTCGCTACCTCGAGCTCGACGAGCGCGGCGAGCTCTCGCTGGCGGCGCTCGACGCCGAGCTCGCCCGCGGCGACGTCAAGCTCGTCGCCTTCGCCCATGTCTCGAACGTGCTCGGGACGATCAACCCGGTCGCCGAGATGGCCGCACGCGTCCGCCGGGCCGGCGCCGTGTCGCTGATCGACGGCGCCCAGGCGGTACCCCAGATGCCCGTCGACGTCGCGCAGATCGGCGCAGACTTCTACGCCTGGACGGGCCACAAGGCACTCGGCCCGACCGGGATCGGCGTACTGCACGGCAGGGCCGAGCTGCTCGATCAGATGCCGCCCTTCCTGACCGGCGGTGACATGATCGCCTCGGTCGACTTCGACGGTGCCAGCTGGAACGAGCTGCCGTTCAAGTTCGAAGCGGGCACCCCCGCCGTGGCCGAGGCGGTCGGGCTTGCAGCCGGCGTCGACTACCTGGCAGCCGTGGGCATGGACCGCGTCCGCGAGCACGAGCTGGCGCTCACCGGCCACCTGCTCGAGGGCCTCGCCACGATCCCGGGCCTGCGCGTCGTGGGTCCGCCGGAGGCCGCCTCACGCGGCGCCCTAGCCTCGTTCACCATCGAGGGCCTCCACCCCCACGACATCGCCGAGATCCTCGGCCGCGAGGGCGTCTGCGTCCGTGCCGGGCACCACTGCGCGCAGCCGCTGATGCGCTGCCTGGGCGTCGGCGCGACTGCCCGCGCGAGCTTGGGCGTCTACAACGACCGGGCCGACATCGACGCCCTCATCACCGCACTCGAGCACAGCCGCGAGATCTTCGGCCTCTGAACATGGACGACCTCTACCGCGACTACATCCTCGAGCACTACAAGCGCCCGCACAACTTCGGCGAGCTTGAGCCCCACGACCTCGAGGGCCTCGAGCACAACCCGCTCTGCGGCGATGAGCTGGGCGTGCACATCCGCGTCAGGGACGGGCGCATCGAGGACCTCCGCTTCCACGGCCACGGCTGCGCGATCTCCCAGGCCTCGGCGTCGATCGCCTCCGAGGAGCTGAAGGGCATGTCCCTGGCCGAGGTCGGTGAGCTCGACGCCGACTGGATGATCGAGCTGCTGGGGATCCCCGTCTCGGCGACCAGGCGCAAGTGCGCCCTGCTGAACCTCAAGGTCGTCCGCGGCGCGGTCACCGGCGACAACGCCTGGCCGACCTAGAAGGTCACCGCGCGGACCCCGGTTCCAGTCGGCCCGGGAGCCGCGATACAATTCCTACCTACCAGCACAGGATTCGCAAGGCAACCCCCCAGCGAGGACACAAATGGCCACGATTGACCGCATCTCGAAGCCCAGCCCGATCGTCGAAGACGAGCAGGGGCAGCTCAAGGCACGCCAGGGGATCTCACGTGAGGTCGTCAGCGAGCTCTCGAAGATCAAGGGCGAGCCCGACTGGATGGCCGAGAAACGGATCGAGTCGCTGGAGATCTTCGAACGCAAGCCCGTCCCCAACTGGGGCCCCGACCTGAGCGGCCTCGACCTGGACGACCTGGTCCTGTACTCGCCTCCGACGGCGGGGCGCTTCAACAGCTGGGATGACGTCCCGGCCGAGATGAAGCAGACCTACGAGGACCTCGGCATCCCCCAGGCCGAGCGCGAGCACCTCGCCGGTGTAGTCGGCGTCTGGCGCCAGGAGCCTGTCTACGAGGGCCTCAAGGAGGAGTACGCCAAGCAGGGGATCCTGTTCTGCTCGATGGACACGGCGATCACCGAGTACCCGGAGCTGGTCGAGAAGTACTTCATGAAGAAGTGCGTCCCGCCGCAGGACAACAAGTTCTCCGCACTGCACGGCGCCGTCTGGTCCGGTGGGGCCTTCTGTTACGTCCCCAAGGGCGTCAAGTGCGACCTGCCGCTGCAGTCCTACTTCCGCATGGAGGGCGCCGGCGAGGGCACCTTCGAGCACACGCTGATCATCGCCGACGAGGGCTCGGAGGTGAACTACATCGAGGGTTGCACGGCGCAGACCTACAGCGTCAACTCGATGCACTCGGCGGTCGTCGAGATCTTCGTCCACGAGGGCGCCAAGGCCCGCTACACGACCGTCCAGAACTGGTCCAAGGACGTCTACAACCTCAACACCAAGCGGGCCATCGTCGATGCCGAAGGCACCGTCGAGTGGGTCGGCGGCTCGATGGGAGCCAAGTACGTGATGCTCTACCCGGGCTCGTTCCTGATGGGTGAGGGCGCACGGGCCGACCACCTCAACGTCGGCGTGGCCGGCAAAGGCGTCCACAAGGACACCGGCGCCAAGGTCGTCCACCTGGCGCCCAACACGACCTCCAACATCCTCGCCAAGTCGATCTCCAAGGACGGCGGCATCATGGGCTACCGGGGGCTCGTCAAGATGGGCCCCAAGTCGGCAGGCTCGAAAGCCCGCGTCCAGTGCGACGGGCTGATGATGGACGGCGAATCGAAATCCGACACCTGGCCCGACATCCAGATTCAGAACCCCCACGTGACGGTCGCTCACGAGGCCACCGTCGGGCGGATCTCCGACGACCAGCTCTTCTACATGGGATCACGCGGCTTCACCGAGGACGAGGCCGCCGCGATGATCGTCAACGGCTTCATCGAGCCGGTCACGAAGGAGCTGCCGATGGAGTACGCCGTCGAGCTCAACCGGCTGATTCAGCTGGAGATGGTCGGCTCGATCGGTTAGGGGCGCGATGGGCGGCGCCTGAGTGCGCCCGCTGCGAAGTACGGTCTGAGGTCGTGAGAGTCCCCGTCGACACGATTGCCGCGCCGCTGTTCCCGACGAAGCTGCCGTGGGTCAACGCGACGGGTCCGCAGTCGACGATCCAGCAGGGACGCCCGCTGCTGGTCGAGTTCTGGGACTTCTGCAGACCCAACTCGATCCGCACGCTGCCCTACATGAGAGCCTGGCACGAGCGCTACCGCGAGGCCGGCCTGCGCGTCGTCGGCGTCCACTGCCCGGGGTTCGAGCCCTCCCGCGAGGAGCAGGCCGTCAGGGACGCAGTCATTCGCCTGGGAATCGAGTACCCCGTCCTGATCGACAGCGAGCTCGAGCTCTGGCAGGAGTATGAGAACGAGGGCTGGCCGGCCCGCTACCTCTTCGACGGGCGGGGGCGGCTGTTCGAGTACCACTACGGAGAGGGCTCCTATGGCGAGACCGAGCTGGCGATCCAGGAGCCGTGGGGGTCCGCCGGGAGCCGCTCGCGCCCCAGCGCCCCGAGGACGACCCGGATGCGCAACTGGAGCCGCAGAGCGCCGACCAGCCCGGCGCCTACAGCGGCCCCTACGAGGCCGGGGGCGTGTGGGGCGTCTTCGGCGGCAGCGGGTCGGTTCGCGTGAACGGCACCGAGCTCGCGATCCCCGGCCCCGGCGCCTATCAGCTGCTCGAGCACTCACGCCACACGAGCGGACTGCTCGAACTGGTCCCCTCCGCCGGCGTTGCCTGCCTGGCGACCTGCTTCACGCCCGGGGTGGGGTCAGTTCCTCCTGCAGGCGCTTCCTGAGCAGGCGGGCCAGCATCGGCGGGCCGGAGGGCCCCACGAGCACGCAGACGCCGGGCCAGTAGGGGTTCTCAGAGCCCGTCCCGTCCATGAAGATCGAGGAGTAGGTCCAGCTGCCCGTGTTGACGAGCCTGGCCCCGCCGGGCCCGCGCCATTCGAGCTCGTCATCGCCCGGGAAGGGCCCCGCGCGGTGGGTGTGCCCGAAGATCACGAAGGCATCCCCGAGCTCCAGCCGGGCGGCCACCTCGCCCATCGCCCGGAGCCCCGCGCGGCGCAGCTCGACCGGTGAGATGTCCGCCCGCAGCGGTCCCACCCCGGCGCGGTTGAGTCCCGCCACGACCCACGGGAACGCCCGGCGGATCGCCTTCACGCGGGTGCGAGCCGGAACCAGGCGCGCGAGGCGCCCGCGCGAACGACCCGCGGCGGCACCCGGGGCCGACCCCGAGGCCCCGCCGAGGGCCTGCCAGGCGTTGACGGTCGCCATTCCGTTGAGCGCCGCACCGGTCTTCGTGTTCCGCGCCACGGCGTCGCGCCAGGCGAAGACGGGAGCGCCGATCGACTCGTAGTCCTCCACGCTCCCGAAGCTCGCGGCGGGGCGGCGCAGCAGCCGGCTCATGACGCCCATCGAGAGGCGCTCCAGGGTCGGCACCGTCATGTGGCAGTCCAGGTAGTGGCCGTGGGTCGCATAGACGTCCTCGCGGACCCAGATGCCCGGGTAGGCGACCCGCACCCTGGCGGGCGAGCACCACCCCGCGATCGTCGCGATCGCCGGCGAGACCTCGGCCGGCTCGAGCAGCTGCTCCGGCGCCAGCGGCCCGGGGTCCCCGTCGATCCCCGCGGGAGGCCAGCCACGGTTCGACGAGCGCGTGGTCGTGATTGCCCGAGACGAGCACCAGCTCGCGTTCCCCCAGCGCAGCCTCCCGAGCTCCTCGAAGAACGGCTCGCGCGGCGGCGAGCGCATCGCGATCGGGCCATGGCGCAGCTCGAGGACGTCCCCCAGCAGGACGACGCGATCGACGCCGCTCGAGCGCTCGACAGCAGCGCCTGGGCGGAACCGGGCGCGGCGCAGGAGATCGCTGCGCGAGTTGCTGCCGAGATGCAGGTCGGAGAGGATCAGCGTCCGTCATGGCGGCGGCTCGGTGCTCTCAGCGGGCCGCCGGCACACGGCCGGGCGGCGGGGCGCAGCGATCAGCCGGCTCCGGCGATGCCATCGGGCTCCGGGGCGCCGGCGGCGATCGCCTCGCGGATCTTCTTGGGAAGCATGAAGCGGACGTCCTCTTTGACGACGTCGTACTCGGAGACGTCGCTGACGCCCCGGCTGCGGAAGAACTCGACCAGCTCGGCGACGAGGTTCTCGGGCGCACTGGCCCCCGAGGAGATCTCCCACCACCCGGCGGCCGTCCAGCCACTCCTCCTTGACCTCGCCGGCATTGTCGATCAGGTGGGCCTCGGTGCCGCAGTCGCGGGCGACCTCGACCAGCCGGACCGAGTTGGAGGAGTTGCGCGAGCCGACGACCAGCAGCAGGTCGCAACCCGGAGCCATCTGTTTCACGGCCGCCTGGCGGTTGGTCGTGGCGTAACAGATGTCATCGGTCCGGGGCCCGACGATCTGCGGGAACTTCGCTTTGAGGCGATCGACGATCGCCGCGGTTTCGCCGACCGCCAGGGTCGTCTGGGTGACGTAGGCGATCCGCTCGGGATCCTCGACCTCGAGGGAGCTCGACATCGGCCTCGTCCTGGACCAGGCGGATCCGCTCGGGGGCCTCGCCCATCGTGCCTTCGACCTCCTCGTGGCCGGCGTGGCCGACCAGGACGATCGTGTAACCGTCCTCGGCGAAGCGAACCGCCTCACGGTGCACCTTGGTCACCAGCGGGCACGTCGCGTCGATCGTCTGCAGCCCCCGTTCGATCGCCCCCGCCCGGACCGAGGGCGCCACGCCGTGGGCGGAGAACACGCAGACGGCTCCCTCGGGAACCTCGGTCTGCTCCTCGACGAAGATCGCCCCGCGCTGGCGCAGCTCCTCCACGACATGCTTGTTGTGGACGATCTCCTTGCGGACGTAGACGGGCGCGCCGTGCAGGCGCAGCGCCTGTTCGACCGTCTGTACCGCGCGGTCGACGCCCGCGCAATATCCGCGCGGTGCCGCCAGCACCAGCTTCTCGACCGTGTTGGCCATGGGTGTCATTGTATTGGCCCTCCAGGTACGCTAAGCGCCGATGCCCCAGCGCCACCTCGATCGGCTGACTCCGGTTGACGCATCCTTCCTGCACCAGGAGGGTCCCGTCTCGCACATGCACATCGGCGGGCTGACGCTCGTCGAAGGCCCGCCGCCGACGATGGACGAGTTCCTCGAACAGATCCGCAAGCGCCTGCATCTCGTCCCCCGCTACCGCCACAAGCTGGCCCACACGGCGATCGACAGCGGCCGGCCGGTCTGGATCGACGACCCCAGCTTCAACCTCGAGTACCACGTCCGCCACACAGCGCTGCCGGCGCCGGGGCAGTGGCAGCAGCTGCAGGAGCTGACGGCCCGGATCTACTCCCAGCAGCTCGACCGCTCGAAGCCGCTGTGGGAGATGTGGCTGATCGAGGGCCTCGAGGACAACCGCTTCGCGCTGATCACCAAGACCCATCACTCGCTGATCGACGGCATCGCCGGCGTCGACCTTGCAACCGTCCTGTTCGACCTCTCGCCCGACCCGCCCCAGATCCCCACCTCGGGGCGGCCGTGGAAACCGCACCCCGAACCGGGCACCCCCCAGCTTCTGGCGGCCGGCGTCGTCGGCGCGGCCCGCACCGGCCTCGCGCTCGTCGAGGGGGCGCTGGAGGCGATGGCTCACCCCGAGCGTGCGCTCGGCAAAGCACGCGAGGCGGCCGAGGGAATCGGCGAGATCGTCTGGGCCGGCCTGAACCCGGCTCCCGAGACACCGCTGAACGTGCCGATCGGCCCCCACCGGCGCTTCGTCGGCGTCACCAGCCAGCTCGAGGACTTCAAGCTCGTTAAGAACGCCTTCGGCGGGACCGTCAACGATGTCGTCCTGGCCGTCGTCGCAGGGGCTCTGCGGACGTTCCTGATCTCCCGGGGCCGGCGCACCGAGGGCGTCGAGATGCGGGCCCTGGTCCCCGTCTCGGTGCGGACCGAGGACCAGCACGACGGCGCCGGCAACCGGATCGTCGTGATGCGCGGCCCGCTGCCCGTCTACATCGCCGACCCGCTCAACCGGCTGCGCTTCGTCTCCCACGCGATGGACGGCCTGAAGGAGTCCAAGCAGGCACTCGGCGCAGAGGTGATCGCGGGCGCGCAGAGCTTCGCGCCGCCGACGATCCTTGCGCAGGCCTCCCGGCTGAACTTCTCGACCCGCCTGTTCAACCTGATCGTCACGAACGTTCCCGGCCCTCAGTTCCCCCTGTATGTCCTCGGGCGTGAGATGCTCGAGGCGATCCCCGTCGCATTCCTGCCCGAAAACCACGCCCTGGCGATCGCGATCATGTCCTACAACGGCCAGATGAACTTCGGCCTGCTGGGCGATTTCGACGCGCTCCCGGACATCGACAAGATCGGCCAGAGCATCGCCGAGGAACTGGCCAACCTCGTCTCGCTGGCGCGCGCCGAGGCCGCAACGCCCGCGGCCTGAGCGGGCACCCCCGGATCGGGCGCCGAGCAGGCGCCGGCAGGACGCTGGCGAATCCACTCCGAAGGCTGACGAGGGCTCCGTCGGCCCCTACGACGAGGTCCGCCCAGAGCTCAAGGCTGGTGGAGGTCGAACTCCGTCGAGCACCAGCTCGATGACCTCGTTTGTGCCGGCTCAGTAGCCGAGCGCGAACTTGGCGTCCTCGCTCATCTTCTCGGGCGACCACGGCGGGATGAAGACCATCTCGGACTCGATCGTCCTCACGCCGTCCAGTTCGCCGACGAACTCTTCGATCTGTTCGTTGACCTGCGGCCCGATCGGGCAGCCCGGCGTGGTCAGCGTGAAGGTGACCTTCACGTCGCCGCCACCGGCGATCTCGACGCCGTAGATCAGACCGAGCTCGACGAAGTCCAGCCCCAGCTCGGGGTCGATCACGTTGGAGAGCGCATCCATGACGTCCTCAACGGTGACCGTCGCGTCGGCAATGTCGGCATCGGCCTGAAGTTCGACCGGGTCGGTCGTCTCTGCGGGATCGCTCATCGGTTGAGTCTAGCCGCGGGGCAGCTAGTTGTCGCAGCCCAGCCGGTCCCACATGTACAGCTGGATGCACTCGTTGGCCAGCTCGCTGGCCCGCTCGATCGACAGCCGCGGCAGGACCGTGTCGAGCGCCTGATCCTCGGCCACACCGGCCTGGAAGGCCTCCTCGCCCCGAAATCCGGCCGCGATCTTCAGCGCCTCGCGGCGGTTCTCCCCGAGGCTCGGGAAGACGCCCACGAGAAACTCGGTGTTGGGGATCGGCTGGCCCACCTCGAGCGACGCGTGCCAGGCGGCGAGCAGGTGCAGGTCGTCCTCGTCGAGGTCGGCGATCGCCCTGGCGTAGTGGACGGAGAGTTCCTGATCGGGGATGTCGTCGACCCATGCCCGGACAACCTCTCCCACCAGCTGGCGACGGGCCTCGCGGCCAACCGACTCGGCAATCACACGGATCGCATCCTGGGGCTGAATGAAACAGAGTGGCATCGGGGCTCCCGGCGGTCTGAAGGAACTGACGCCAGCCACTGTAGGTGTCCGTGTGGACGGCTTTTTTGCAAGTTCAGCCCGCGGCGCCGCCGAGCGCCCGCGCCATCTCCGCCGCCAGGGCCGGACTCGCATATGGCCCGTCCCCGCGGAGCTGCTCGAGAACCCGTTCCTGGCTCGGCCGGTCCTCCTTCTGGCTCATCTTGACCTTGCACACGAAGCGCTCGACGGGCAGCCGCAGGCCGACCGTGCCGAGGGCGATCCGCGCGCCGATCTCCGGGTCGAGCAGCCGCGGCTCCTCGACGCGGCGCTCGAAGCGCTCGACCAGCCGGCCGAGGACGCGCAGGTTCTCCTCGGCGTCCAGGATCTCGGGCGTCCCGTAACAGTGGGCGACCGCGAAGTTCCAGGTCGGCACCCGCGTCGCGCCCGCCGCATACCAGCTCGGCGAGATGTAGCCGTGGGGGCCGGCGACGATCAGGAGGACCTCGCCCGAGCCGAAGCCGTGGAGCTCCTCGTCGGGGCGCCCGAGGTGGGTCAGGACCGTCAGCTGCTCGCGCTCCTCGTCGACCAGCACCGGGTAGTGGGAGGCGATCAGCCCGCGGGGGCCCTGGCTGACGATCGTCGCCCACGGGTTCTCCTCGATCAGCCTGCGCACGACACCGGCGTCGGTGGCGGAATAGGCGGGGTTCTCGCGCACTGCTCAGAGCCCCAGGGCGCCCGCGGCATCGCCGGCGGCGCCGGGTTCGGGCTCCCAGTCGGGGAACCCGGCGCTGGCCCGCTGCGGAGCGGCCCAGTTCGCAAGCGCGAGGTCGAGCGCCTCGACCGGCACACCGGCCTGCAGGGCCAGTGCCCCGGCGCGGCGCTCCAGCAGCAGCGGGTCGCCGATCCCGAAGACCCGCTTTGCGCCCAGCGTCGTCGGGTCCTCCCCCGCCCCGCCCAGCTGGAGCGAGTCCGCCTGCAGCTCATAGAGCCCGAGGCGCCCGAGCGTGACGAGCAGTTCATAGCGCCCTGCGCGGCTGAAGCCGGGCAGGGCAAGCCGCTCGAAGAGCCGTGCGAAACGGCGCTCCGGCGTCCAGGCCTCATCACCGGTGAGCGCGGCGGCCTGGCTGTCGGCACCGGCTCTCCCGACCCACTGGCCGTATGCCTCGAGCGTCGCCTCACCGCGCCCCGGCTCGTGTGAGCTGCGAGGCCCCAGCTCCGAGCCGTCCAGCAGCTCGCCGAGGGCCTCGCCGAGCCTCCGCGGGCCTGGCGCCGCCGCGAGCACCGCGCGGATCGCGGCGAACGGGTCCGGTTGCTCGGTCGGGCCCAGGTAGGCGATCAGGACACAGCTCCAGGTGGCCCGCTCGAGGTCCCCCGCGCCCGCAACCGCCCGCGCCTCGCCGTAGAGACCCGGGGGCTCCAGCGCAAGCGCCGCCAGGCGCCCGGCTGCGAATTCGATCTCCTCGGCCAGCCGGGCCGCGTCGGCCGAGGCCCGCAGGCCGGGGACGAGCTCGTTGCTGTAGCCGTCCTCGGCGGCACGGCCCTCGCGGCGCACCCGCAGTCCGCCGGCGCCGCGGCGCGGGCCCGCCGCGCCGGAGCCGGAGCCCGCCGTGCGCGCCCGCCGCGGCGCCCCGCCGGCCGGCTCCTTGCCGGGCAGCGTCTTACTGCAGATCGGGCAGCGCTCTATGAAGCGGTTGTGACGGCAGAACGTCGGCATAGAGCCGGTGGACGGTAGCCCCTTGCGCGAGCGCGGGCGCCACCCGCCCGGCGCTCCTTGGCCAGGGCATGGAGGTAGTCGTCGAAGTCGACCTGGATCGTGTGGCGCTTGGAGGCGACGTAGCGCTCGCGCATCGCGCGCTGGTCGGCCTCGATGTCGGCACGCATCTCGGCCGCCTCGGGCAGGGCGTAATCGCCCAGCAGATAGTCCCCGACCCACGTACCCTGGGCCTCGGCCAGCGGCATGACGGCGCCCAGCGGCTGCAGCAGGCCGATGAACTGGACGTTGGCGATGTCGGGGTGAAAGACGCGGCGGAACAGCTCGATGTGATTCTCCGGCGCCGAGATCAGCTGCTCGTCGAAGAAGGGGAACGTGATCTTGTAGCCCGTGCAGTAGACGACGATGTCCGCCTCCACCTCGCTGCCGTCCTCGAAGCGGACCTTGGTGCCCTCGAGCGCCGCGATGTTGGGCTTGGGGGTGATCGTCCCGTGCTGGAGCCGGTCGAGGATCCGCCCGGAGACCGTCGGGTGGGCCTCACCGAAGCGGTGGTTGGGCTTGGGCAGCCCATAGCGCTCGGGCGGGCCCGCGTAGTTCCTGATCAGCGCCTGGGTCATCCGCTGGCGGATCTTGAACGGCACCCGCGGGTCGTTGCGGATCTGGTCGACCGGTTTGCCGAAGATGTACTTGGGGACTATCCAGACGCCCTGGCGCGCCGCCAGGTAGGTGCTCTGGGCGACGTAGGAGGACTCGACGGCGATATCCATCGCCGAGTTGCCCATGCCGAGCACCACGACCCGCTTGCCGGCGAAGATCGAGTTGTCGATGTAGGAGTGGGCGTGCATCTGCTCGCCCGCGAACGTGTCCGCTCCGGGGAACGCCGGTTCAGGCCAGCGCGGGTCCCAGTGATGCCCGTTGGCGACGATCAGGTCCTCGTACTCGCGCACCTCGCCGCTGTCCAGCTCGACCGTCCACAGGCCGTCCTCGGCACGGTCGGCGTGGCGCACGCCGGTCTCGAAGGTGATCCGCTCGCGGAAGCCGAAGTGATCGACGTATTCGTCGAAGTAGGCGGCGATCTGGGTGTGGTGCGGGAAATCCGGGTAGGCGGCCGGCATCGGGAAGTCCGAGTACTCCATCCGGGGCCGCGAGGTGTTGATGAACAGCTCCCGATAGGCGGCCGAGGTCCCGTTCTTGTTGGCGAAGACCCAGTTCCCCCCTACGCGGTCGGACTTCTCGAAGCAGTCGAAGTCGATCCCCCGCTCGTGCAGCGCCTTGGCCGCGGCAATCCCCGAGGATCCCGCGCCGATCAGGCAGACGCGCGGCGAGCCGTTGCCCGCGGCGTGCCCGTTGGGGGAGCTGGCCTGCATGCCTGGAGCGTAGCTAGCTTGCGCCGACGCCGGGGCCGACATGCTGCGGCGGGCCCTCGGGGCCGGAATCGGCGTCCGCGTGCCCGGCCAGGCCCTCGTCGGGGCTCGCACGGCCGGAGAGATAGCGGTCGACCATCCGCGCGCACTGGCGGCCCTCGTTGATCGCCCAGACGATCAGCGACTGCCCGCGGCGGGCATCACCGGCGGCGAACACGCCCTCGACCGAGGTCGTGTAGGGGCTCGAGTCCTTGACGTTCCCCCGCGCGTCGCGCTCGACGCCCAGCTGCTCGAGCAGCGTCTGCTCGGGGTGCAGGAAGCCCATCGCCAGCAGCACCAGCTGACCCGGCAGATCGCGCTCGGTTCCCTCGACCGGTGCGAACGGCGGCTCGGGCGCGGCCGTCGCGATCGTCAGGGCCGAGACGCGCCCGGAGCCGTCATCGACGAAGCCCCGCGTGGCGACCGAGTAGTCCTGCTCGCCGAGGTGCAGCTCGCGGGCCTCCTCCATGGCGTAGCTGAGGCGGTACTTCTGCGGCCACAGCGGCCATGGGGTGCGGTCGTCGGGGCGTCGCGCAGGGGGCTCGGCGAGCAGCTCCAACTGGACGATCGAGCGGGCGCCCTCGCGCAGCGAGTTGCCGACGCAGTCGGCCCCCGTGTCCCCGCCGCCGATCACGACGACGTCCTTGTCCCGGGCGGTGATCTCCCGTTCCGGCGTGGGCTGGGAGCTCGTCGGGGCGGGGCCGAGCTCGCGCGCAACCCAGCGGTTGCGCTGGTAGAGGTAGTCCATCGCGAAATGGACGCCTTCGAGCTCGCGCCCCGGCACCGGCAGGTCCCGGGGGACGCGCGATCCGGTGGCCAGCACGACGGCGTCGTAGCCGGCGCGGAGCTCCTCGGCGCTGATGTCGCTGCCCACCTCCACTCCGCAGCGCAGCTCGACGCCCTCGGCGAGGAGCTGCGTGACGCGGCGCTCGACGACCGACTTTTCGATCTTGAAGTCCGGCACGCCGAAGCGGACGAGCCCGCCGGCCGCCTCGTCGCGCTCGAGCAGCGTCACCCGGTGCCCGGCGCGGCGCAGCTGCTGCGCGGCGGCCATGCCCGCGGGGCCCGAGCCGACGACGGCCACGCTCTGCCCGCTTTCGCGCCGCGGCGGCTGGGGCGTGATCCAGCCCTCGTCCCAGGCCCGGTTGACGATCGAGTTCTCGATCTGTTTGATCGTCACCGCGTCGCCCTCGCGGATCTCGAGCACGCATGCGGCCTCGCAGGGCGCCGGGCACAGGCGGCCCGTGAACTCGGGGAAGTTGTTCGTCGCGTGGAGCTGGCCGATCGCGTCCGCGAAGCGATCGTGGTAGACGAGGTCGTTCCAGTCGGGGATCAGGTTGCCCAGCGGGCACCCGTTGTGGCAGAAGGGCACGCCGCAGTCCATGCAGCGGGCGCCCTGGGCCTGCAGCTCCTCCGTGGGCCGCCCCAGCAGGAACTCGCGGTAGTCATGCGCCCGCTCGCGGCTGTCGCGGTAGGGGACGCCCTGGCGCTCGATCTGCAGGAAACCGCCGACCTTGCCCATCAGGAGCCCTCCCCGCCGACGGCATCCAGCGGCCGGCCGGCCGGCGAGCCGTTGCTGCGCGCCGCCGCCGCGGCCTCTTCCTCGGCCCGTTCGCGCAGGACCCGCTTGTAGTCGTGGGGCATCACCTTGACGAACGCCTTGCCGCCGATCAGCTCCTCCCACTGCCCCAGCACGCGGGCGGCGACCGGCGAGGCGGTCCGCTGGCCGTGCTCTTCGATCATCGCCCGCAGCTCGATCACGTCGGCCTCGGAGAGGGCTTCAAAGCCGACCATGCCCATGTTGCAACGCGACTCGAAGGTCCGGTCCTCGTCCAGGACGTAGGCGACGCCGCCGCTCATCCCGGCCGCGAAGTTGCGCCCGGTCGGACCCAGAACCACGACGCGGCCGCCCGTCATGTACTCACAGCCGTGGTCGCCGACGCCCTCCACGACTGTCACCGCGCCCGAGTTGCGAACCGCGAAGCGCTCGCCCGCAAGACCCCGGAAGAAGGCACGCCCGTCCGTCGCGCCATAGAGGACGGTGTTGCCGACGATGACGTTCTCCTCGGCCTTGAAGTGCTCGCCCATCCCGTCGCGCGGCATGATCGCGAAGACGCCACCGGAGAGCCCCTTGCCGGCGTAGTCCTGCGCGTCGCCGCGCAGCGTGAACGTGACTCCCGGCGCCAGCCAGCCTGCGAAGCTCTGGCCTGCCGAGCCCTCCATGTCGACCTCGATCGACCCCTCCGGCAGGCCCTCGGCGCCGTGGCGGGCGGCGATGTGGCTCGAGAGGATGCCCCCCACGCAGCGGTTGCGGTTGCGGACGGGGAAGCTCAGCGTCACGCGCTCGCCGCGCTCGATCGCCGCCTCTGCGCCGGCCAGGATCTGCCAGTCCAGCGCATCCTCGAGGACCGCCGGCGGCGGTTCGACGCGGTGGCGCGGGGCGCCGTCGGCGAGCTCGATGCTTGTCAGCAGGTGGCTCAGGTCGACACCCGCGGCCTTCCAGTGCTCGACCGCCCGTCCCACCCCGAGCAGGTCGACCCGGCCGATCGCCTCGTCCAGCGAGCGCAGGCCGAGCGAGGCGAGGATCTCGCGGACTTCCTCGGCAACGAAGAAGAAAAAGTTCACGACATGCTCCGGGGTGCCCTGGAAGCGCTTGCGCAGCTCGGGGTCCTGGGTGGCGATGCCGACCGGGCAGGTGTTCAGGTGACAGGCCCGCATCATGATGCAGCCCGTCGCGATCAGGGGCGCTGTCGAGAAGCCCATCTCGTCCGCGCCCAGCATCGCCGCGATGACCACGTCGCGGCCCGTCTTCAGCTGCCCGTCGGTCTGCACGATGATCCGCGAGCGCAGGTTGTTCAGCAGCAGCGTCTGCTGGGTCTCGGCCAGGCCAATCTCCCAGGGGATCCCGGCGGCCTGGATCGAGGACAGTGGCGAGGCGCCCGTCCCGCCGTCGTGGCCCGCGATCAGGACCCGGTCGGCGTTGGCCTTGGAGACGCCTGCGGCGACCGTACCGACGCCGACCTCCGAGACGAGCTTGACCGAGACCTGCGCCTGCGGGTTGGAGCAGCGCAGGTCGTAGATCAGCTGCTTGAGATCCTCGATCGAGTAGATGTCGTGGTGGGGCGGCGGGGAGATCAGTCCGACCCCCGGCGTCGTGTGGCGGATCGAGCCGATGTACTCGTCGACCTTGTGGCCCGGCAGCTGCCCGCCCTCGCCGGGCTTGGCGCCCTGGGCCATCTTGATCTGCAGCTCGTCGGCGTTGACCAGATAGTGGATCGTCACGCCGAAGCGCCCCGAGGCGACCTGCTTGATCGCCGAGCGGCGCCGGTCCCCGTTTGCGTCCGGGGTGAAGCGGGACGGGTCCTCCCCGCCCTCGCCCGTGTTCGAGCGCCCGCCGAGGCGGTTCATGGCGATCGCCAGCGTCTCGTGTGCCTCGCGCGAGATCGAGCCGAGGCTCATCGCGCCGGTGCAGAAGCGCCTGACGATCTCCTTCGCCGGCTCCACGTCCTCGAGCGCGATCGGCGCGGCGTGGCCGGCGCCGCCGATCTCCAGCAGTCCCCGCAGCGTCGCCCGGCGGGCGGCATCCTCGTTGACGGCCCGCGCGTATTCGCGGTACTTCTCCTGGGCCGGGCTCGCGCGGACGCTGGCCTCGGCCTCGGCGTCGCCGCTGAGGGCGGCCGCCACGTCGCCGTTGGCCGAGCGGACGGCGTGCTGGATCAGGGCGATCGTCTCCGGGTTCCACATGTGGTGCTCGCCGTCGCGCCGCCAGGCGTAGATGCCGCCGACCGGCAGCAGCGAGTCGCTCATCAGCGGGTAGGCGCGGGCGTGGCGCTCGAGCGCCTCGCTCGCCAGGACCTCCAGGCCGACGCCGCCGATGCGCGAGGCGGTGTGGGTGAAGTGGGCGTCGATCAGGCCCCGTTCGAGCCCGACGGCCTCGAAGATCTGGGCGCCCCGGTATGACTGGATCGTCGAGATCCCCATCTTGGAGATCGTCTTGAGCAGGCCTTTGCCGATCGCTTTGACCACGTTCTGGGCCGCCGTCTCGGCATCGATCGGGACCTCCCTGCCGTCCTTGGTGCGCACGATCCGCCCGTCGAGGACGAGCTGGTCGAGGGTCTCCAGCATCAGGTAGGGGTTGATCGCGCTGGCCCCGTAGCCGATCAGGGTCGCGAAGTGGTGTACCTCGCGCGGCTCGCCGGACTCGACGATGATCCCCGCCCGCAGGCGGGTGCCCTCGATCACCAGGTGGTGATGGACGGCGGCGACGGCCAGCAGCGACGGGATCGGCACACGGCGCGGGCCGAGCAGGCGGTCGTTGAGGATCAGGATGTTGCAGCCTTCTTCGATCGCCTCGTGGGCCTGGCGGCAGATCCGCTCGATCGCCTCGGCCATCCCCGCCGGCCCCTTCTGGACCAGCCAGGTCGCGTCGATCGTCCGCGCTTTGTAGACCTCGTGGTCCACGTGGCGCAGCGTCTCGAGCTCGCGGTTGAGCAGGATCGGCTGTTCGAGCAGCAGCTTGTGCGCGTGCTCGGGCGTCTCGTCGAGCAGGTTGCGCTCGTTGCCCAGCGTCGTTGAGAGGCTCATCACGATTTCCTCGCGGATCGGGTCGATCGGCGGGTTCGTGACCTGCGCGAAGAGCTGCTTGAAGTAGGAGAACAGCGGCGGCGCCTGGTCGGAGAGGACAGCCAGCGAGAGGTCGTTGCCCATCGAGCCGATCGGCTCGGCGCCGTCGATCGCCATCGGGGCCAGCAGCACCCGGAGGTCCTCCTGGGTGTAGCCGAAGGCCCGCTGGCGCCGCGGCAGGGGCTGGTCGGAGAGCGTCACTTCGTGCGACGGCGGCAGGTCCTTGAACGGGACCGCATTGCGGGCATACCACTCGCCGTAGGGCTGGGCCGTGGCGACCTCCCGCTTTACCTCCTCGTCCTCCACGATCCGGCCGCGCTCGAGGTCGACCAGGAACAGCTTGCCCGGCTGCAGGCGCCCGAGTCGCTTGATCTCGGCCGGCGGGATGTCGAGCAGGCCCGACTCCGAGCCGAGCACTACGTGGCCGTCGGTGGTCTCGACCCACCGTCCCGGCCGCAGGCCGTTGCGGTCGAGCGTCGCGCCCACGACCCGCCCGTCGGTGAAGGCCACCGAGGCGGGCCCGTCCCACGGCTCCATCAGGCAGGAGTGGAAGGCGTAGAAGCCCTTCAGGTGCTCGGGCAGGTCATCGCGGTTTCGATAGGCCTCGGGGATCATCATCATGGCCGCGTGGGGCAGCGTCCGCCCCGCGAGCATCAGCAGCTCGAGGACGTTGTCGAACGTCGCCGAGTCGGAGTTGCCGGGCCCGACGACCGGCAGGATCTTCTGCAGGTCCTCGCCGAACAGGACGCTCGAGAGCTCCGACTCGCGGGCCCGCATCCAGTTGACGTTGCCCATCACCGTGTTGATCTCGCCGTTGTGGCAGATCACCCGGTAGGGGTGTGCCAGCTCCCAGCTCGGGAACGTGTTGGTCGAGAAGCGCGAGTGGACCAGCGCCAGGGCGCTCTTGCAGCGCTCGTCGCGCAGGTCGCTGTAGAAGGCGGCCAGCTGGTAGCTGATCAGCATCCCCTTGTAGTTGATCGTCCGCGAGGAGCTCGACGCGACATACAGACCGGGGTGGTTGGCCTCCAGCTCGGCGACGCGCCTGATCACGTAGAGCTTGCGCTCGAAGGCGTCCTGGTCGGATGCCTGCGCCTCGCCCGCGCCGACGAACAGCTGGCGGATCACCGGCCGGCAGGCGCCTGCGACCTCGCCCGTCTCCTCGGGGCAGACCGGCACGTCGCGCCAGCCCAAGAGCTCCTGGCCCTCGGCGCGGACGACCCGCTCGAGCAGCCCCTCGAGCTCGCTCCGTTCGCCCTCCTCGGTCGGCAGGAAGCACATCAGCACCCCGTAGCGGCCGGCCGGCGGGAGCTCGAAGCCGCACACGGCCCGCAGCAGCTCGTCTGGCATCTGCATCAGGATCCCGGCGCCATCCCCGGTGCGCGGGTCGGCCCCGGAGGCCCCGCGGTGCTCGAGGTTCTCGAGCGCCGTTATCGCCCGGGTGACGACCTCATGGGTCGGCTCGTTGTCGAGCCTTGCGACCATGCCCACACCGCACGCGTCATGCTCGAAACGGGGGTCGTAGAGACCGACGGCCTTTGGCGGCTGTTTGCTGTGCGTGGACATGGAAGTGCTCCCTTGGGGTGGTGCAGCCCAGTGGCACGGGCAGGCGGGCACCTGAGGCGAACGGAAAGGGTATCAGTGGATCGGCCCCGTATCTCGCGGCCTGCACGAATATCTATGGCCTGCAATCCGGCCCTTCAGAACAGCCGCAGCGGGCCCTCGGGGTCGGCGGGCCCCGGGCCCTCGCCGGGGGGCTCGGCGGCGAGCGTCTCGGCCTCGCCCCACGAGCACAGCGCCCGGCGCCCCGGGCAGCTCAGGCAGAGGGCCCGGTGGGGCCGGGGGCTGACCTCGTAGACGCCCGAGCGGGCGCGGGCGACGAGCGCCCCGAGACGGCCCTCGAGCTCGCCCAGCCGGGCGGCCTCGTAGACCGCCGCCGCCGGCTCCTGCGGCCGCTCCAGGAACCAGTGGACGACCTCGACCCGCTGCGCACCCGAGCGCAGGGCGGCGAGCGCATAGAGCAGGCGCTGAACCCCGTACTCCCGCTCCACCAGCTCCTCGAGCGATGCGTCGGGCCCGACCCGGTCGCTCTTGTAGTCGATCAGCAGCCGTCCACCGCCGGGCTCCTCGGCGAGCAGGTCGATGACCCCGCTCAGCAGCGGCTCACCCGGGCCGAGCGAGAGCGCGAACGGGTACTCGCGCCCGATCACCTCCGCGGCGGCGATCCGCCTCCCCGTCGGCGCGGCCGCCGCACGGGCGAGCAGGTCGAGCAGCCCCGAGGTCTCCTCCGCGCCGAGCCGGAGCCCGAGCTCGCCGGCTGCCGCGGCGAGCTGCGTCGCCGAGGGCCCGCTCGCGGAGGCGAAGTCCAGCCGCTCCAGCAACAGGTGCACGAGCGTTCCCCTCGCTCGCGCGTCCAGTCCCGCCTGCACCTCGCCACCGGGGAGCGGGGTGGCGTCCTCGCCAAGGCGCAGGACCCGTTCGAGGTAGAAGCGGTAGCCGCAGCGCTCAAACTCGCTGAGTGAGGAGTAGCTCAGCGGCCCCGTCGCCGCCGGGCCCGGCGCAGGGGCCGCCGGGGGCTCGGTGCGGCCCTGCGCTCGGCGCGGCGCGGGGACCGACTCGCCGGGCGCAGGCGGGGGCGGTGTCTCACCGGGAGGGCCCGCGGCAGGGACGGGCGGCTTCTCCGCGCCTGCCGGCCGGTTGACCTGGGCACGGATCGCGACGCCCCCGGGCCCCACGCGCAGCTCGCCGGGCGAGGCCCCGGCCGCGAGCAGCTCCACGAGGCCCTCCTCCAGGGCCGGGAGGACCCAGGCGATCGGCGAGGCCGTCGGCTTCGGCCAGCTCTCGAACTTGGCGCTGCCGCACAGCAGCAGGCGGTCCCGGGCCCGGGTCATCGCGACGTAGAGGATCCGATCCTCCTCTTCGGCTTCGCGGCGACGGCGCTCGGCGAGCAGCTCGTCGAACTCCAGCGCATGGGTCGACTCGCCGCCGTCCAGGCGGACGAGCCGCAGGCCGATCCGCTGCCCGTCGACGAGCAGGTCGGGGCTCTGGTTGTTGGGGCCGCGGCCCATGTCTGCGACGGCCACGACAGGGAACTCCAGGCCCTTGGCGGCGTGGATCGTCATCAGCCTCACTGCGTCCGGCTCGACCCCCTCGACCGGGGCGTCGGGCTCGACCGCCGCCGCGCGCTGCAGGTAGGCGACCTGATCCAAGAAGCCACGCAGGTCGCGGCCCTCGGCCGCCTCGTAACGGCGGGCGAGGCGCAGGAGCTTGTGGACGTTGGCGATCCGGCGCTCGCCCCAGTCCAGGCCGAGGACATACTCGCGGTAGCCGCTGGCCTGCAGCGCCTGCTCGATCAGCTCGGAGATCGTCCGGCGGGCGAGCCGGGCCCGCTCGCTGGCGAGCAGCGCACAGAAACGCTCGAGCGCCGCCCGGTCGGCGGCTCCCAGGAGCTCGGTGAGCTCGCCATCCTCGCCGGCGAGGAGCATTCCGGCGGTCTCCCAAAGGCCCCGGCCGCGTGCTGCGGCGGCTTCGGCGAGCAGGGCGAGCCCGTCGAGCGAGCAGCCCCCCAGCGGCGAGGCGAGCGCCGACCCGAGCGCCAGCTCGTCCAGGGGGTTCGCGAGCGCCCGCAGATAGGCCAGCAGATCGGCGACCTGCTGCTGGCCCCAGAAGGCGCCGACGCCCGCCAGCGTCCGCAGCCCGCATAGGGCGAGGGCGCGCGCGAACAGCTCGAGGTCACCCGTCGAGCGCAGCAGCAGGACGATCTCCCCCGCCCGCGCCTGCCCGCCGGCGACGAGTTCGGCGATCCGAGCGGCCAGCATGCGGGCCTCGGCCTGACGCCAGAGGGTTCCCTGTCCGAGGCCCGCCGAGACCGCCCGGGCGAGCTCGGGTGAGTCCTCCCACCCGTTGCAGTCGTTGATCAGGAGCTCGACCTCTGGCTCACCGCGCTGGGCCTCCCCCTCACGGCCGGCGAGCAGCGGCGAGTAGCCCTCGAAGCGCCCGGAGAAGACGTGGGTTGACGATCTCCAGCAGCTGCGGGCGGCTGCGGAAGTTCCGTGTCAGGGAGAGACTGCGCCCGCTCGCCGCAAGCTCCTCCCGGCGGGCCCGGAAAAGATCGACGTCGGCATGGCGGAAGCCGTAGATCGACTGGAACTCGTCGCCGACGGTGAACAGGTTGCCCCGCTCGAGTGCCCGCAGGATCGCGAGCTGACGCGGGTTGGTGTCCTGGAACTCGTCGACCATCAACAGCTCAAAACGCTCCGACCAGGACCGTCTGATCTCCGGGCGTTCGGTCAGGAGCTGCCCCGCGGCCAGCTCGAGATCGTCGAAGTCGACGCCCGCGCGAAGCTGCTTGAGCTCCTCATAGGCGTCGGAGAACCGCCCCAAGAGCTCGTCGAAGAGGGCGCAGGCCCGTGCCGCATCCGCTCCATCGACGTCCCCCGGGAGCGGCTCCGGGGTGGGCAGCGCCGGGCGCCGCTGGCCGCGGCTGCGCAGCTCGGCGTGGACCCCCTGGATGATCCCCGCGACCCGGTCGATCTTGTAGGCGGCCAGCAACTCGACGGCCGCCGGGCGTCCGTCCTTCAGGAAACCCGCGCAGGCGGTCCGGAAGGCCTGCTCGCGCAGGCGTCCCGCGCGGCCCTCGTCGAGGATCGCGAACGCCGGGTCGAGCTCCGCCGCCAGCGGATGGGCCCGCAGCAGGCGGGCACAGAAGCCGTGGAAGGTCCCCACGAAGGCCGCCTCGGTGTCCCGGGCATCCTCCCGCCGGTCGAGCTCCAGCAGGCGGGCGCGGACCCGCGCGCGCAACTCCCCGGCGGCCCGCTCGGTGAATGTGATCGCGAGGATCCGGGCGGGCTTGATCTGGTCGTCGATGACCGCCCTGACGAAGCGCTCGACGAGCACGGATGTCTTGCCGCTGCCCGCCGCGGCGGCGAGCGCCAGCGGCTCCGAGCGGCGCGCCGCCGCCGGCTCCTGCTCGTCGCTCAGCCGGGCCGTCTGGCTCACCGCTCGCACCGGCAGATCGCCGGGTAGCTGCAGCCGCCGCCCCAGGCGCAGCTGGCGGGCCGCGCCTCGAGTTCCCCCCGCCCCGCCTCGGCGGCGATCTGCCGGGCGGTCCGGGCCGCCTGCTCGAGCAGCTCACGGACGGCGTCATGCTCGAGCACGTCCGTGCGCACCGCGTCGATTTCGAGCTCGCGCGTCGGCGTCGATCACCCCGCGGGCCTGCAGACTCCCCGACAGCGGCTGGTAGATGCCCGCGACGGCGGGAAGTCCCAGCAGCTGCTCGACGGCCAGCATGTAGAGCGGCAGCTGAAGCTTGCCCTCCTGCTCCCAGCGCTTGACCGGCGAGACCCGGCCGCTCTTGTAGTCGACCAGCACGGCCTCCCCGGCGGGACTCTGATCGACCCGGTCGATCCGCCCGCGCATGCGGAACCCCTCGCCGAGCTCGAGCGCCCGCAGCGTCGAGCCTCGCCACGCTCGTCGCGCTCGTCGAAGCCGAACCCCAGCTCGAGGTGGGCCGGCTCGAGCGTCCCGGCGCGCTCGGCCGCGTAGGTCAGGTAGCGCTCCAGATCGCTGCGCAGACGGGTGGAGATCGCGGCCCTGCGCTCGGGGGAGACCGACAGCGAGCGGCCCCGCCGTGGCGCTCCAGCGCCTCGTCGAGCAGCTCCCGCGCCAGCGGCAGGCGAGCGGTGTCCAGACGGCGCTGGCCCGTCTCGCGGCGCAGCCCCTCGAGCGTGTCGTTGAGGACCGCGTGGGCCAGCCCCCCTGCGCCAGCGGCTCCGCCTCGGGCTCGAGTTCGCCGGGTTTGAGGACGCTCTCGACGTACCACTTGACCGGGCAGCCCAGCCAGCGCTCGAGCGAGGAGGCCGACCAGACCCGCTCGCGCAGGCTCGCCAGGAGCCGCTCGTCGCTGAGCGGCTCGGGGCCCGAGCGAAAGCCCGCCAGCAGCGGCGCCGCAACGGGGCCCTCGACGGCCCCCAGCGCCCGCCGCTGCCGGCGCTCCATCAGTCCCTCGGCGAACAGGTCGCAGAGATCCTCGACGAACAGCGAGCGCGAGGTCGGCTCGGCTTCGTCGTCGGCCACGTGCCAGCTGAGCGCCAGGAACTCCTCCGGGCGCGAGAGCACGGCGTAGAAGAGGTGGCGCTCGGCCGCCAGACGATCCCCGGCCGAACCGAGGCGCAGCCCGGTCAGCTCGGCCAGCCGGCCCCGCTCCTCCTCCGAGAGCAGCGGCTCGGGCCGCGAGCGGGCCGGAAAGACGCCCTCCTGCAGCCCGCACAGGAACAGCGCCCGGACGCGGCGGGCCCGCAGCCCCAGCGGGTCGAGCACAGCGACCGTCCCGGGCTCGGGGGCGGGGCCGGGCAGCTCGATCAACGACAGGGCATCGGCCAGTTCGAGCCCGCTGGAGGGGGCCAGCCCGGGCTCCAGGCGCGCCAGCTCGCGCAGCTCGCCGAGCGCCCGGCGGCCCTGCGCGAGCGCCTGCGCATCCTCGAGCTCGTCGATGGGGGAGGATCCGTGCCTCACCACGGCGCGGAGCGGCGAACAGCAGCCCCAACTCGACCGCGGCCCGCTCGAGCAGCGCCAGCGGGCCTCGGGCCTGCGCCTCACGCAGCCGCTCCAGCCGCTCCAGTGGCCAGTGGCGCTCCTCCCACAGCGCCCGTGCCTCGTCGGCGCCCGTGAGCCCGCGGCGCATCAGCTCGGCCTCGAGCCGATCGGCGAGCGCCCCCCGCTCGAGCAGTCCCGGCGTCCGCAGCCAGCCAAGCAGGTCCGCGGCCGTGCCCGGCCGGGCGCTCGAAGGCCCCTCGAGGCTGCGCAGCAGCCCGATCAGGCCATGGCCCACGGGCGTGTCGGCGAACCACCGCCGGGCCGGGCCGGCAAGCGGCACGCCGGCCGACTCGAACACTTCTCGCAAAAGCTCGGAGCCGAGCAGCGGCGGCCGCGCGAGGACCGCGATCTCCTCGGCGGGGAGTCCCTCCGAGCACAGGCGGGCGACCTCGGCGGCAACCAGCTCCAGCTCGGCCCGTTCGCCTCCGCCCTCGAGCAGCTGCACCGTCGCCCCCGCCTCGACCCGGCCCGCTTCGGCCTCGAACAGGGAGCGCTCGAGGTGGCTCAGGACGGGTCGCGACAGGGGGTCGTAGTGGTCGGCCCGCGGGCGGCCGCCGGCGGACCTCCTCGGCCAGCGGTAGCAGTTCCTGGAACACCCCGGCGCGGGCCGCGAAGGCGATCCTGCCGGGCTCGTAGGCGAGCGAGACGGTGACCTCGGCGTCGACGACCCGGCCGAGCGTCTCGATCGCATCGAGCTGCAGCGGCGTCAGGTCGTCAAAGCCGTAGAACAGGACGGGGCGCCCGCCCCAGCGCGACGGACGTTCGCGCAGCGCATCCAGCGCGCGCACCGCCTGCAGCTCCGCGTCGGGCCGGCCGAGGCGCTCGAGCGTCGCCGAGTAATCGGAGTAGATGCGGCCCAGCCGCGCCCGGGCGGGGTCCTCGCCGTCGGTGGCCGCCCAGCTCGCGAGCGCCCCCACGAACCGCCCGGCGCCGATGCGGCGCATCTGCAGTTCGGCGAACAGCTCGCCGAGCGCCGCGAGGTAGCCCGGGGTCGGCCGCCGCGCGCCGGCGCGCAGCGCCAGCGCGCAGAGCACCCGTTCGCGTGCGATCCCCTCAAGGCGTGGCCCGCCGGTGCCCGCCCGTGCGACGGCCTCGCGGATGAGCCCCTCGAAGCGCTCGACCCGGATCCCCGCCGCGACGCCGTCCCCGGCCAGCTCGCGCAGGTAGTACTCCGCGTCGGCACGGGTCGGGACGATCAGCAGCGGCTCACGCCCCCGGGCGCCGGCGCGGCGCACGGAGTCCATTGCGAGGCGGGCCTTGCCCGCGTTGGCGGGGCCGGTGATCAGCGAGATGGGCACACGGGCAATCCTGGCGTACGCGCCCGACGCGCCCCGGGTGCGCGGCTCAGGCGGCGCTGCGCGCCGAGGTGGCCTCGGTGGCGCCCTCGGCCGGCGCCTCGCCGTCCGCCTCGGCCTCGGGCGCTTTCGCGCCCTCGCGGGCCCACAGCTCGTCGAACTCGACCCGCCATTTGCCCTCCTCGGTCTGGCTGAGCGCCAGATGCGCGCGGAAGCTGCGCCCGCTGCGCCCGCGGAAGCCGGTCACGGCCTGGGCGGTGTAGCCCTTCTTGATCAGCTCCTTGGCGACCGCGAGCGGCAGCTGCTTGCCGGCTTTGGCCTTCCAGATCACGAACCCGCAGCCCGGGTCCTCCCGGGCCCAGCAGGAGTAGCCCTTGCGGTTCTCGACGATCTCATGTCCGCAGACCGGGCACGGCCCCAGCCGGGCGCGGGGTATGCGGACATCTTTGAGCGTCTCGTCGAGCTCCTTGACGGTCTCCTCGGCGAAGCCGGCGATGTCCTTCATGAACTGCTCGCGGGAGTCTTCGCCACGCTCGATCTTGCCGAGGCGCTGCTCCCAGCTGCCGGTCAGCCCGGGCGAGGTGAGGGCGTGGTCGTTGAGCAGCCGGATCACGTTGAGGCCCTTCTCGGTCGCGACCAGGGCGCGCCCGTCACGCTCGACGTAGCCGACGGTGATCAGCCGCTCGATGATCGCCGCCCTGGTGGCCGGCGTCCCGATCCCCGATTCCTTCATCGACTCCCGCAGCTCGTCGTCGTCGACCAGCTTGCCGGCGGTCTCCATCGCCCCCAGCAGGGAGGCGTTGAATAGCGGCGCGGCGGTTTTGTTTCCTTGCGGGCGCTCGCTATCTCCCGTGTCGAGACGGCCTCGTCCTCGATCAGGCGCGGCAGGGTCTGCTCGGCGGCCTCATCGTCATCGCCGCGGTCGGCCTCGCCTTCGGCGTCCGCCGCAACCTCGTCGTAGACGCCTCGCCAGCCCGGCTCGAGCAGCAGCTTGCCGCGGGTGCGGAAGAGGTGCGAGGGGGCCTGCCCGTCCTCGGAGGCCGCGACCGTCGTCTCCACACGGGTGTTCTCGAACACGGCCTCGGGGTGGAAGACCGCCAGGAAGCGCCTGACGGCCATGTCGTAGATGCGACGGTCGTCAGAGCTCATCTTCTCGACGGGGTGCTCGGAGCGCGTCGGGATGATCGCGTGGTGGTCGGTGACCTTCTCGTCGTTGACGACCCGGGCCAGGGGCAGCACGTCGAGGCCGATCACATACCGGCGCCGTTGGCGTACTCCTTCTGCTTGCCGACGATCTCGGCCGTCGGCTTGATCTCCTCGACCATGTCGCTCGTCAGGTAACGGGAGTTGGTCCGCGGATAGGTGAGCGCCTTGTGCTCCTCATAGAGCCGCTGGGCCGCTGCGAGGGTCCGTTTGGCCGAGAAGCCGTAGCGGTTGTTGGCCTCACGCTGAAGCGTCGTCAGGTCGTAGAGCATCGGCGCTTTCTCGCGCTGCTCTTTCTTCTCGAGCTTGGTGATCGTTCCCGTCCGCCCCTCGCAGGCGGCGACGATCGCCCTGGCCTCCTCCTCGGTGCCGATCCGCGGCCCTTTGGTGTTGCCGGGGCTGCCGGGCGGGGCCTGGTAGTGGCCGAGGTAGCTCCGCGCGGGCGCGCCGCTCTCGCCGGGGAGCTGCTCGACGGTCGCGAAGGTCGCATCCACGAGCCAGTAGGGCTCGGGCTTGAAGGCCCGGATCTCCTCCTCGCGGCGGGCGACGATCGCCAGCGTCGGCGTCTGGACGCGCCCCAGCGAGACGGCGCCGTCGAAGGAGCTGCGCAGGCGGATCGTGGCGGCCCGGGTCGCGTTCATGCCCACGATCCAGTCGGCCTCCGAGCGTGAGCGGGCGGCCTGCTCGAGCAGCGCGAACTCCTCCGACGGTCGCAGGGAGGCGAGCGCCTGCTTCATCGCGGCGCTTGTCATGGAGTTCAGCCACAGTCGTTTGACGGGCTTCTTGGCCTTGGCCTTCTCGTAGAGGTAGGCGAAGATCAGCTCGCCCTCGCGGCCTGCGTCGCAGGCGTTGACGACCTCGTCGATGTCCTCGCGGCCGAGCTGTTTGGTGACGACCGCCATCTGCTTGCGCGAGCGCTCGTCGCGGACGATCAGCTTGAACTTGGCGGGCACGATCGGCAGGTCGGACATGCGCCAGCTCTTGTACTTCGGGTCATAGGCTTCGGGCTCGGCGAGCTGGACGAGGTGCCCGACGGCATAGCTGACGACGTGCTCGGGACCCTCGAGGAAACCCTCGCTCTTCTTGAACGGTCCCGGCAGGACCCGCGCGAGGTCCTGAGCGACCGACGGCTTCTCGGCGATGAGCAGGGTCTTCGACATGGCGGTCAGCGTAGCGGCCGGCGGGGGGGCGCAACCGGGCCGGGGCCCTCAGCCGGAGGTGCAGGGCCCCGTCGCGACGGTGCCTCCACCGCCCGCCTCGACCTTCGCGAGGACCGCGGCGACGGTCGCGTTGGCGACCCCGTAGCCGCCGTGCTGGCCGGCTCCGACGGTCGCCGCAAAGACCGTCGTGAGGACCTCGCCGGCCCCGTCGACGAGCGGGCCGCCCGAGTTGCCCGGGCGCACCAGGCCCCGCAGCGGGGTCAGCAGCCGCGACACGGGTCCCCGGCCGTAGGCGTCCTGGGTGATCACGGTCTGGGTCCGCCCCACCCTCCCGGCCTCGGCGTCGAACGGCCCGTTCTCCGGGTAGCCGAGGATCGCGCCGCCGTCCCCGCTGGTGACTTCGCCGGCAAGGCTCAGCGCCGGCAGGTGGAGCCCGCGGACGCGCAGCACGGCGAGGTCGTCGGTCGGGTCATAGCCGATCGGTTCTGCTTCCAGGGCCGGCCCCGTTCCCCCCACCTGGACCGTCGTGTCCTGCTCGCCGGCGACCACGTGGGCGTTGGTCAGGACCAGTTCGGGCGCCGCGACCCACCCGGAGCCCTCGATCGCCAGGCCGCAGGCGCTCCCCAGCACCCGGACGACGCTGCGCGCCGCCGCCCGCACGCCCGGCAGATCGAGCGTGCGGGGGTTGGGCGCGGCGACGTCGGGGCTCGGGCCGGCGATCGAGGGCAGCGGGTCAAGCCGCGCGAGGGCGTCGAGGATCGGCCCGCTGGGCGGCAGGATCTCGTTCAGGCTCCGCAGGATCGCCGAGCGCTGGATGTCTTCTCGCAACGCCGCCTGGCCGGGCGTCTGGGCGGCGACGGCCGCCGCGATCCAGACGATCCCGAGCCCCAGGGCGACGCCCAACAGGCTGCCGAGCGCGCCGTCGAGCAGCCCCAGGCCGGGTATCACGAGCGTCCGGCGGATTTTGAAGCCCAGGCCCTCGAGGCCGTTGGCGAGGATCGCGCCGCCCAGCAGAGCCCCGACGAGCCCGAACGCCGGAGCGTATGGCGAGGAGGAGCCCCGCGGCAGGAGCAGCGGCCCGAGGCGGGTGCCGAGGAAGGCTCCGCCGGCGAATCCGGCGAAGGACAGGACGCCGACGATGAACCCCTGGCGGAAGCCGAGCAGCGCGAGTGTGGCGGCGAACGCCACAATTAGCCAGTCCAGCAGGGTCATCTGCCATGTTCTACAAGCTCCTTGACCGATAACAACAACCAGCGGCTGCGGCGCGCCCGTCCGGTGCTCGCGCTGGCGGCCGTCGCATTCCTTACCGGGGCGATCGTGGGGGCACATCGCGGCTCGACGGCGTCGGTCGAGCTGGCCCGGCGTTTCACGCTGGCCTGGTCGCGGGGGGACTACGCCGCGATGTACGGCGAGATCACGCCGGCATCGCAGCGGACGATCTCCGCGGCCGGCTTCGGCGCGGACTACGAACAGGCGATGCGGACGGCGACCGCCGCCACGCCGGCGCTCGCGGGGAGCCCGCACGCGCTCAGCTCCACTGTGACGACGGTCCCCGTCCGGGTCCGGAGCAGGCTGTGGGGGACGCTCGATCTGACGCTCGAGCTGCCGATCGTCTCGATCGCCGGCGAACCGCGGGTCTCCTGGACGCCCGCACTCGTCTTCCCGGGCCTCGATCCCGGCGAGACGCTCACGCGCAGGACCTCGTTGCCCCGTCGCGCGACGCTGCTGGCGCGCGACGGCTCCGTGCTCGCCGAAAGCCCCGCCGAAGGCCAGGGACCTCGCAGCACGCCGCTCGGGGAACTCGCAAGCGCCGTCGTCGGCTCGGTCGGCCCGATCCCGGCTTCACGGCTGCACGAACTCGAAGCCGAAGGCGTGCCGGCGGACGCCGAAGTCGGCATCAGCGGGCTCGAGGAGGCACTCGACGACCGCCTGCGGGGACGCCCGGGCGGCGAGCTGTTGGCGGGCGAACGCGTGCTGGCCTCCACGACCCCCCGCGCCGCTCCGGCCGTGCGGACCTCGATCTCGCCCGCCGTCCAGAGCGCCGCGGTCAGCGCCCTCGGCGGACAGCTCGGGGGCGTCGTGGCGATGATCCCGTCCACCGGGGAGATCCTGGCCGTGGCCGGGCTCGGCCTCGACGGCCTGCAGCCGCCGGGCTCGACGTTCAAGATCATCACGGTCTCGGGTGCCCTCTCGGCCCACATCGCCACCCCGAAGACGGTCTACCCCTATGCCACCTATGCGACCCTCGACGGGGTTCGCCTGAACAACGCCAACGGCGAGGAATGCGGCGGCTCGCTGGAACTGGCCTTCGCAGTCTCCTGCAACTCGGTGTTCACCCCGCTGGGGGTCAAGCTCGGCTCGGCGAGGCTCGTGGCGATGGCTGAAAAATTCGGCTTCAACCAGCAGACCGGCGTGCCGGGGGCGCCGGAGAGCACGCTCCCGCCGGCGTCGCAGATCCAGGGCGAACTGGACACCGGCTCGACGGCGATCGGCCAGGGCGAGGTGCTGGCGAGCCCCCTGGAGATGCTCGATGTGGCGGCCACGATCGCCGACGGCGGGCACCGCCCGGCGCCGAGCTTCCAGGACGGCGGGGCGGGCGGCGGCGAGACGGTCCTGAGCGGTGAAGTCGCCCGGACGGTCCGCCACCTGATGACCGAGGTCGTCCGCGAGGGCACGGGGAAGGCGGCCGCGATCCCCGGCGTGACGGTGGCGGGCAAGACCGGGACGGCCGAACTGAAGTCGCCCTGCAAACCGAGCGAACAGACGAGCAGCTCCGAAGACGAACGGGAATCCGGGGAACCGCCCGCGGGGGAAGGCTGCAAGAGCTCCGAACCGGAAAGCGCGAACACCGACGCGTGGTTCACATCATTCGCGCCGGCGGGGCGCCCGCGGATCGCGGTCTGCGTGATGCTCGTCAAAGACGGCGCCGGCGGGGAAACGGCCGCGCCGGTGGCCCGCGCCGTGCTCGAAGCGGGGCTGCGGGCCCTGCGGGGCTAGCTGCGGCTAGACGTCCAGCTCGGCCGAGGCCGACTGGCTGGGTTCTTCGGGGTCCACGATCTTCAGCTCGAGCGGCCGGTTGTCCAGCGAGACGACCTGGATCTTGAACAGCAGCAGGGCTCCCTGGGTCGGCCCGGCGCTCGCGACCGTGTCGGGGGCCGGCAGCTGCCCGTCGCCCGGGACGTTGCCGCCCCGGTAGGCGAAGGGGTTGATTTCGTCGGGGATGATCGGGCTGTAGACGTTTTCCTGGGTGTCGCTGATCGTGATCGATGTGGCGGCCGGCTGCGGCTGGGTGCCGTGGTTGTAGACCTGCAGGAACACACCGAACCACTCCTGGCCCTTTTCCAGCTTCCGCTCGGCCGGGCTCAGGCCCTGGAGGTAGGCGGAGTCCTCCGAGTTGGTCGGGTTGAGCTCGCGCGAGAGCTGAACCTCGTACTGCAGCGGGCCGACATCGAGGTAGGGCGCGTTGACGCCGGACTCCCCGGCGTAGGTGCCGGTGGTGACCCTCGTGTGCGAATCGCCGCAGGCGCCGAGTGCCACGGCGGCGAGCAGGGCGGGCAGGATGAGGGCGAGCTTGCGCAGGCGGCTGATCATGCGAGGCGGCAGTCTACCCACCGGCGACGGTGACGCGCCGCCCACGGTCGGCGGCGGCGCCCGTGGCGGGCGTCTCCTCGAGGATCGCGCGGAGCCTGTGCAGCGCCTTCCGTCCCTTGCGGCGGTTGAACGAACGGGCGCCCAGCGCCTCCGTGAGGCGGTCCGCAAGCGTCGCCGGGGCGGTCTGCAGCGTGAAGCTGAGACGCGTCGCCCCGCCCGCAGCGCGGGCTCAGCTCCCAGACGCCCAGCGTCCGAATCCGGTTGCTCTTGCCGGTCCGCCCGATCTCGACGATGCGGTGCGGGCGCTCGACCTCGCTGAACGTCACGTCGGCCCAGCTGTAGCGGTTCCCGGGCGCCTTGACGCGGAAGCGGGCCCCTGCCCCGGCGCCGACCGAGTCGATCCTGGTCAGGTGCCAGTCGATCAGATAGTGGTCGGTGAACGACGGGTGGTTGGCGATGTCCTGGAGGTAGTCGAAGACCTCCTCGCGAGGAGCGGAGATGACGGTTGAGACGGTGACTGGGTCCACGGCGAGGGGAAGTCTATTAGCCCGGCCCGGCGTGGAGCAGGGCGCCGTCGGCGGCGACGGCGCGCGGGTGAGCTCAGGCGGCGCGGGCCGTCAGGCGCACGGTCTGGCCGTGCTCGCAGTGGCGAACCGACTCGCTCGCGAGCGGCACCTCACGGCGCAGCTGCCTGCAGAGCTCGCAGACGACCTCCGAGCCGCCGGCCGAGCGCCCCTCGTAGAGGTGCACGAGCTCGCCGGTAAGCGGCGTGCGACCGCAGTCCGAGCAGCTCGTCCGGTCCGCCGTCAGGCTGCCGAGACCGCGCATGAAGAGGCTCCGCTCGAGCGCTTCGATGTCCTGTTGGATGTCGGGCATGGGGATTGGTTCGCCATCGGGCCGGGCGCTCCTGCAGCTGTCAGCTGCCCTGTTTCCCGCCGCCACGGGCCGGGTATGCCAAGAGAGAGCACGGCGGCCCCGGGCAGAGCGGCCGAACCGGCGAATATTCGGCTATGTGGGATCCACACCGGGCGCGAAGGATTGTTATGATCGCTACGAGTTTCCCCCGGCGAGGGAGCGCCCCCTTGGCAGCGCAGCGCATCCAGAGAGGGAGAGGCAGGTCATGGAAACACACACCTCAGGTACCTTCGTCGGCGCCGGCTCCTTCCGTTGTCAGCATTGCGGGTATGCGCTGACCCTGGAGGGCAACGAACGGCTGACCGACTGCCCCAGCTGCGGCGCCACCGAGTTCGTCCGGGCGTCGCTGTTCGCCACCGAGCGGATCTCCCCGGGGGACGCCGAGGAGACCTCGCAGGCCCAGCTGGTCGTGCCCGTCACGCCCGGCCTCGGCGCGCGCCTGCAGGGCGCACGCGCACAGCTCGGCGAACCGGGCGAGTACCTCGTCTACGAGGAGGGCGATGAGCTCCACGTCGTCCCCCTGGCCCGTGAGTGGACGCGGATCGGCCGCAGCCTGGCTGCCGACGTGCGCTTCGACGACCCGACGGTCTCGCGCCGCCATGCGCTGATCGTGCGCTCCCCCGACGGGGTCCGCCTGCTCGACGACCGCAGCCTCAACGGCGTCTATGTCAACGGCGCCCGGATCGACGGAAGGGTGCTCCAGGACGGCGACGAAATCATCGTCGGGCGCTACCGGCTGACCTTCCTCAGCGTGACCCCCGAGGCGCTGCTCGCGGCCAGCCCCGAAGCGGGCGCCGGGGGCTCTTCCTGAGCGTCGCGGGGCGAGCTCCGCGCTGCGGCGCCGCAGCGTAGTATCGACGGCATGGCGCAGACGATCGCGGTGCTCTCCCAGAAGGGCGGAACGGGCAAGACGACAACCGTCCGGACGCTGACAGACGTGCTGCGCCGGGCCGGGCTGCGGACGCTGGCAATCGATCTGGACCCACAGGGCAACCTGTCGGACTACTTCGACCTGCCGACGGACGCCGAGCCGACGATCGCCGACGTCCTCTCGGGCCGCTCGGCCCTGGACGAGGCGATCCTGCAGGACATCGTCCCGGCCAATCTGAGCCTGGCCGAGGCGGAGCTGATGCTCGGCGGCAAGATGGGCCGCGAGCTGACCCTGCGCAAGGCCCTCGCCAAGGCCGGGGCGGACTACGACGTCGTCCTGATCGACTGCCCGCCCTCGCTGGGGCTGTTGACGATCAACGCCCTGGTCGCGGCCGACCAGGCGCTGATCACCGCCGAGGCGCAGTACTTCGCGCTGCAGGGTGTCGAGCAGGCGATCGAGGTCGTCGAGCTGGCCAGGGACAGCCTCAACCCCCGCCTGAGGTTGCTGGGCGTCCTGCTCAACCTCGCCGACATGCGTACGGTCCACTCGCGCGAGGCACTCGTCTCGCTGCAGGAGCGCTTCGGCGAGCAGGTCTTCCAGACGGTCATCCGCAGCTCGATCGCCTACGCCGAGTCGGCCGAGCGGGCCCGCTCGATCCTCGATTACCGCCCCGACCTTGGCGCCGACTACATGGCGCTGGCCGGGGAACTGCTGGAGCGTCTGGGCGGCCTGGACGGCGCCGGTGAGCGCGTCGAGGCACTGGCCCGGGCCGCCGCCGGGCCGGCGTAGCTCAAAGCTCGCTGACGTAGGCGCCCTGAGGCTCGAAGGGCGCACGCAGGACGGCCGCCCAGCCCTCGGCCTCGCCCGCCAGCGCCTCGGCCACGGCGCCGGTCTGCTCGTAGTGACACCAGACGAGGACGGCCGGTCCGGCGCCTGAGATCGTCGCCCCCAGCGCGCCGAGCTCGGGCGCACGGAGGGCCAGCTCGTAGGAGCGCGGGAACAGGTGCGAGCGGCGCTCCTGGTGGAGGCGGTCCTGCAGGCCGCGGGCGAGCTCCTCCCAGTCCCCCCGGGCGAGTCCGAGCGTCAGCAGAGCGCCATGGGCGACGTTGAAGACCGCCTCGGAGATCGGCACCTGCTCGGGCAGGGCCGCCCGCGCCGCCTTCGTCCGGACGGCCTCCTCGGGGACGACGACGAGCGCCTCGAGGCCCGTTGGCGGCTCGAAGCGCGTCGCGCGGCCGTCGGCGCAGATCACGAAGCCGCCGTGGATCGCGGCGGCGACGTTGTCGGGGTGGCCCTCCAGGGCAGTGGCCTCGGCCAGCAGATCGATGTCCAGCTCGAACAGGTGGTCGGCCGCCATCAGCCCGGCGACGATCGCCGAGGCGCTCGAGCCCAGGCCGCCCGACAGGGGGATCTCCGAGCTGATCCTGAAGGTGAAGCCGTCCGCCGGGTGCAGGCGCTCGAAGGCCCGCACGCACAGGTTCTCCCGGCCGCGGGCGACAGCCAGGTCGGTCTGGACCGCGAACCGCCCCGTCTCCTCGACTTCGAGCTCGAGCGTCAGGGCGATCGCGCCCGCCATGCAGTCGAACCCGGGCCCCAGGTTGGCCGATGAGGCCGGCACCCGCACGAGGCGCCTACGGGTCACCCAGTACCGCCTCCTCGATCGGGCCGATCTCGACGGGGCAGGAGATGACCCTGCCGTCGTTGTTGGCGATCGCCGTCTCGGGATCCTTCAGACCACGCCCGGTGAGCACGCAGACGATCGACTCGGCGCCTTCGGCGCCGTACTTCAACAGGCCCGCCACCGATGCGGCCGAGGCGGGCTCGCAGAACATCCCTTCGCGGGAGGCCAGCAGCCGGAAGGCGGCGAGGATCTCGGCATCCGTCACCGAGCGGATCGAGCCGCGCGAGTCGGTCGCGGCGGCCATCGCGTCCTCCCAGCGGACGGGGTTGCCGATGCGGATCGCGCTGGCGACCGTTTCGGGGCTCTCGAAGACGTGGCCCTCGACCAGCGGCGCCGCACCCGCGGCCTGGTAGCCGAGCATCCGCGGCGCCGCCCCGACCTCGCGGAAGCCGCGCCAGTAGGAGGTGATGTTGCCGGCGTTGCCGACCGGGATGCAGAGCGCCTCGAGCGACCCTTCGAGCCCCTCGTGGATCTCGAAGGCGGCCGTCTTCTGCCCTTCGATCCGGTACTCGTTGACCGAGTTGACCAGCACGATCGGGTGCGAGGAGGTGAGCTCCCGGACCATCGTCAGGGCCTGGTCGAAGTTGCCCTGCAGCGAGATCACACGGGCGCCGTGGACGAGCGTCTGGGCAAGCTTGCCCTGGGCGATCTTGCCGTCCGGGACGATCACCGCGCAGGTGATGCCGGCGCGGGCCGCGTAGGCGGCGGCGCTGGCGGCGGTGTTGCCCGTCGAGGCGCAGATGACCGCCTTGGCGCCCTCGCGGACGGCGGCCGAGACGGCGCAGGTCATGCCCCGGTCCTTGAACGAGCCGGTCGGGTTGGCGCCCTCGAGCTTCAGCCGCACGGTCGCGCCGACCATCTCCGAGAGCACGGGTGCCCGCAGCAGCGGCGTGGAGCCCTCCTGGAGGGTCACGAGCGGGTCGCCGGCGGTGAACGGGAGGCGCTCGTGGTAGCGCTCGATCAGCGGCACGTGGGTGCCGGAGAAGGCGGCCCCTTCGACCGGGCGCAGGTGGCGGCTCCACGCGCTGGCAGCTTTGCTCACAGAAACTCCTCTTCGATCACACGGATGGTCCGGGGTGCGGAGCGCATGAAGTCGAAGGACCCGATCCGCTCGACGGCACTGCGCAACCCCGATTCAAGCACCGGGTGGGTCACCATGACCAGGCGGGCATGCTCGCCCATGCCCCGCTGCAGGACCGACTTGATCGAAACGCCGTACTCGCCCAGGATCTGGGTGACCGAGGCCAGCACGCCTGGACGGTCGGCCACGTCGAGATGAATGTAGAAGGCGCTCTCGACATCCTCGACCAGCGTCAATGCCAGGGGCGGTGCGGGCGGGCGGGCGCCGCCGGTCATCACGCTGACCACATCGCCGAGGACTGCGCTGGCGGTCTGAAGGCCCCCCGCCCCCGGGCCGGACATCGTGATCTCGGTGATCGCCTCGGACTCCACGGTGACGGCGTTGAAGGGCCCCGAGATCGCCGCCAGCGGATGGCCCGGATAGAGGAACGTCGGGTGGACGTGGACCGAGAGGCCGCCGTCGCGGCGCTCGGCTGTGCCGATCAGCTTCAGCGCCAGGTCGAGCTCGCGGGCATACTGCAGATCGTCGGTCGAGAGGTGCTCGATCCCCTCGTAGCGGACCTCGTCCAGGTGGACCGGCGAGCCGAATGCCAGCCGGGCCAGGATCGCCATCTTGGCCGCTGCATCGCGTCCCGACACGTCGTCGCTCGGGTCGGCCTCGGCGTAGCCGACGCGCTGGGCCTCGGCCAGCGCCTCGGCGTAGGTCGAGCCGCCGGTCATCTCGGTGAGGATGAAGTTGGTCGTGCCGTTGACGATCCCGTGGATGCGCTCGATGGGCGTCGCCGAGAGCGACTCCTCGAGCACCCGGACGACCGGCACGGCGCCCGCCACGGCGGCCTCGAAGCGCAGCCTGACATCGTGCTCGCGGGCCGTCTCATAGAGCTCCTCGCCGTGCTGGGAGAGCAGCTGCTTGTTGGCGGTGACGACGTGGCGACCGGCACGCATTGCCCGCAGCAGGTACTCACGCGCCGGTTCGATGCCGCCCATCACCTCGACGAGCAGCTCGGAGCCCTCGAGGATCTCCTCGAAGTCCCCCCGCGAGCGGGTCAGGATGCCGCTCAGCACGGGGCGGCGGCCGTTCATGCGCTCGATCTCGTCGGCCCGCTGGTCGAGCAGCGGCGCGAACGCCCCGCCGACGTTGCCGTGGCCGAGCAGGCCCACCCGGAAGGGGGCCGCGGTCGCGGGGGCTTCAGCCGACATCGCGGGCTGTCAGATCCTCGAAGCTCTCGCGCCGTACGACGACGCGGGCCTCGCCCTCGCGGCAGAAGATCACCGGCGGCCGGGGGACGCCGTTGTAGTTGTTGGCCATCGCGTAACCGTAGGCCCCCGTCACCGGGGTCACGACGACATCGCCGGGGCGCGGGTCCTCAAGGCGGGCCTGAGCGACGATCACGTCGCCCGACTCGCAGTGCTTGCCGGCGAGCCGGCACTCGGTCGAGCCGCCGAAGCGATCGACCAGCTCGGCTTCGTAGCGGGCTCCGTAGAGCATCGGGCGCAGATTGTCAGACATGCCGCCGTCGACGGCGACCCAGCGGGAGACGTTCTGCTTGACGCTCTCGACCGTGTAGAGCGTCACCGCCGCGTTGGCGCAAAGGGCACGGCCGGGCTCGATCAGCAGCCTGCTGGCGGCGGGCAGCCCGCCCGCGGCGACGCCGCCGACGAGCGCCCCGACGTAGTCCTCGATCGAGGGCGGCGCCGGCTGGTCCTCGGTGTACTGGACGCCCAGCCCGCCGCCGATGTCCAGGACCGGGAAGTCGCCCAGCCCGGCGAGCTGGCGGGCGGCGCGGGTGAACGGGTCGAGCTCGAGCAGCTGTGAGCCGATGTGGGCGTGCAGGCCGTGCAGCGCCAGCCCCGGGATTTCGCCGACCCGCTCGATCGCCGCGGCGGCGGCCTCCATCGAGAATCCGAACTTGGAGTCCGCCTGGCCCGTCGAGATCTTCTCGTGGGTATCGCCGCGCACGTCCGGGGTGACCCGCAGCAGGACCGGCTGGCCCTCCGCTCCCCTGTCGGCCAGCACACCGTCGGCGATCAGCGTCCGCAGCCGCTCGATCTCGTCGAAGTTGTCGATCACGATCGTCCCCACACGGTGGCGCAGGGCCATCCGCAGCTCGGCCTCGGACTTGGCGTTGCCGTGCAGGACGATCCGCTCCGGCGCGAAGCCGGCCGCCAGGGCCAGATGAAGCTCGCCGCCCGAGGCGGCATCGCACCACAGCCCCTCCGCCGCGAACAGGGCGAGGACGGCCGTGCAGGGGAAGGCCTTGGAGGCGAAGACGATCTGCACGTCCGCCCGCCCGCTCGCGCGGGCGGCGCCGAGGAAGGCGCGGGCCCGTGCCCGCAGGTCATCCTCGGCGACGACGTAGGCCGGCGTGCCGAACTCGCGGGCCAGCTCGAGCGTGTCGCAGCCGCCGACCTCGAGCACGCCGCGCTCGTTGAGGCGACTGCCCAGCGGGAAGGCGCGCGAGACCGTCGTGCCGGTGATCATGGGCTGATTATCGCCTGCCCGCTCAGGCGGGGGTCGCCCGCAGCGAGGCCGCGCCGTCGCGCGAGACCATGACGCCGAGCCAGGCCAGGCCGATCAGCAGCAGGGCGACGCTCTCGATCTGCGGCGCCGTCAGCCCCAGCGCGACCTCGCTGTTGCGGCGGATGAACTCGACCAGGAACCGCTCCAGGCCCGAGCCGACGAGGTAGAGCGCGAAGATCACCCCGGGGCGGACCCGGTCGCGCAGCTGCCACAGCAGATAGGCCAGCAGGCACATCGTGACCGTCTCGTAGATCGGCGTCGGCTGGACGGTGACGCCGGGAGGCGTGGGCACCGTCCCGTGCGGATAGCCCATCGCCCAGGGCAGTTTGGAGCGGATCCCGTAGTCGCCGTCGCCGGAGACCTGGCAGCCGATCCGCCCGATCGCGTAGCCGAGCGCCAGCGCGGTGGCACACATGTCGAACATCTGCAGTTCCAGAACCTTGCGCCAGCGCATCCAGAGGACGACCCCGATCGCCCCACCGACGGCGCCGCCGTACCAGACCAGGCCCGAGCCGGAGAAGATGTTGCCCAGGATCCCGCCTTTGAGCGAGCTGTAGTTCTGGATCAGGTAGTAGGCCCGGGCCCCGACGACGCCGCCGATCAGAGCCGCGAAGACGATCTCGTAGGACCAGTCGGGCGAGCGGTCGAGCTCGCGCAGGCGACGGGCGACGACCGCGCCGCAGGCCAGGAACCCCAGCGCGAAGCAGACGCCGAAGGTCTTGATCGACAGCCCCAGGACTTCGACTTCGGGCTTCATCGGGTGGGTCGGTCCGCCGTTGTCATCCGCGGGCCACTTTAGGGCACCGCAATCAACGTCTGCGAGAATCAGGCCGTGGCCACCAATCGGTCGAATTTCGGCAAGGACACGGGCCTGCAGGCGCGGATGGTCTTCACGATGTTCCTGCTGGGGCTGCTCTACGTCGTCTTCGTGGGCGTCCTGTTCGCCGCCGGGGCCGGCGCCGGGATCATCATCGTCGTCGCCGTGGCGCTGCTGCTGCTGCAGCTGTTCGCCTCGGACAAGATCGGGATGGCGACGCTGGGGGTCAAAGAGGTCACCCCCGCCGAGGAGCCGGAGCTGCACGGGATCATCGAGCGCCTCTGCGTGCAGGCCGACCTCCCCAAGCCGCGGGTCTGCGTGATGGAGACCTCGATGCCCAACGCCTTCGCGATGGGCCGCTCGAAGAAGACGACGACCGTCTGCGCCACCCGGGGGATCCTCGACATGCTCTCGCCGGCCGAGCTCGAAGGCGTCATGGCGCACGAGCTGACCCATGTGATCAACCGCGACGTGATGGTCATGACGCTCGCGGGGTTCTTTGCGAGCCTGGCCTCGATGATCCTCCAGTTCGCCTTCTTCTTCGGCGGCGGGATGGGCCGCGGTGGGCGCGAAGAGGAGGAGGACATCATGATCGTGATCGCCGTCTCGGCGGTCGTCTACGCGGTCTCCTTCCTGCTGCTGCGGGCACTCTCCCGCTACCGGGAGTTCGCCGCCGACCGCGGCTCGGCGGTCCTCACCGGCCGTCCCAGCGCGCTGGCCTCGGCATTGCTGAAGATCAGCGGGCAGATCGAACGCGTCCCGCGGGAGGACCTCCGGGCGGCCGAAGGGATGAGCGCCTTCTTCATCATCCCCGCCCGCGCCAAGAACTCGCTGATGAACATCTTCGCCGACCACCCCCCGCTCGAGCAGCGCCTGGCTGCGCTGGAGCGCCTCGAGGCCCAGCTCCAGGGCACCGCCTGAGCCGGTGGGTCTGCGCGACATCCTCACGGGGCGCCATGAGGTCAAGGGGCCCGCCCCCGACCACATGTTCGCGATCACGACGGCCTACGTGACGCTCGAGGCCGAGCATCAGATCTCGCCCGCCGGCAAGGCGGCGATCGTCTTCCAGGCGCTGGCCACCAGCGAGTTCGAAACGACCCTCAAGGAAATGGAAGCGATCGTCACCGCGACCGGCGGCGACAGCGGGACCGGCGTCACCACCCAGGACGACAGCTACGGCTACCGCTGGATGGTCCTGGCCAACCCCGCGGGCGCGCCCAGCATCGAAGACCTGGCCGTCGGCATCAACGCCGTCTCCGGCTCGATCGAGACGGCCGGCTACGGGGCCCGGCTGCTGTGCGCGGTGTTCGCATTCACCGACGCCAAGGGCGCGCCGATCTACTTCATCTACAACTACAAGCGGGGCTACTGGTACCCGTTCGTCCCCGCCCCCGGCGAGCAGCAGCGCTCGACCGAGCGCGAGCTCCAGATCAAGGCCCAGATGAGCGGCGAACTGCCGATCGAGCCGGAACTGGAGCGCTGGTTCCCCCTCTGGGGAATCCCGATCTAGTCGGGGATCAGTCCCTCGCCGGTGAACTCGCTGCCCGCCTCGGCGAAGCTCATGTCGGCCGGCGGGAGGATCACATCGGAGCCCTCCAGCTCGTCGTCTGCGACCACGGTGCCGGCCTGGCGGACGAAGTCCAGCAGGGCAGCGAAGGTGTCGCTGAAGGCTGCCTCGTCGCCGGCTTCGACGGCCGCCGCGACGGCGTTCTCCAGCTCGTTGAGGTGATCCTTGTCGTCGTCGGCGAGCTCGTACTGGTTCTCGCCGGAGATACGGACGATCATGCCGCGCCGCCGTCCGCCGGCGTGGCCGGCTCGCCCGCGGAGATCTGCGCCGTGCCGGCGCCCTCGCCCGCTCCCAGTTCGCTCTTCATCTTGGCCAGCTCGTCATCGACGGCGGGCTGGCTCGAGAGCGCCTTGAGCTGGCGGTCGATGTCGTCTTCACCGGATCCGAGCTGAGTGACGTCGTCGAACGTCCCCGCTGCTTCGAGCTCCTGCACCGCGTCGGCGCGGGCGCGCATGTTTTCGGTCTTGTCGACCGCCCGCTGCATCGCCAGGCCCACATCGGCCATCTGCTCGCCGACGCCCGTCGCGGCCTCGGAGATCCGCACCTGGGCCTCGGCGGCGGAGTACTGGGCCTTGATGACCTCCTTCTTGGTCCTGAAGGCTTCGATCTTCGCGCGCAGTTTCTGCTCGGAGTCGGTCAGCTTCTGCTGCTGGGCTTCGAGTTCGTTGACCTGGGTGTCCAGCGACTGCAGCTCGGTCTGGGCGACGTTCTTGCGTTCGAGCGCCGCCCGGGCGAGATCCTCCTGGCCGGCCGCCACCGCCTGGCGGGCCTGCGTGTCGAGCTTGACGACGCTCTGCTGGAGGGTGCTCTCCTGCATCTGCAGCCGCTTCTTGGCCGTCACAACGTCGGCGATGCCCTTCTTGACGTTCTGGAGCTGTTCAACCTGCTTCTGGTAGCTGTAGTCCAGGGTCTCGGCGGGGTCTTCGGCCCGGTCAAGCAGCTTCGAGACCTTCGCCTTCACCACCGTGGACATGCGCCCGGTCAAGCCGGCCATCTGGATCCTCCTGTTGCTTATCCGAGGGGCCCGCCGGTCAGCGACCGGCCGATGCCCTCAAGCGTAGCCGACGCCGGAGGCCAAGCGGCCCGGGGGTCTACAGACCAACCGGGTGGCGGACGACGAAGCCGGCGTTGGCGGGCCGCAGCGGGCGCCACCGGGGACCCTGCTCGTTGGAGGGGTCATCCGCCGAGCTCGTGTCCAGGCGCAGGCCGGCGACCGTCATGTAGGCGTGCCCGGCGTTGCCGAAGATCGCCACCCAGCGCCCGGGGCCGCTCGCCCCGTAGCCCTCGAATTCGGAGGAGTCCTCGGGGGTGTTGAGCAGCTTCGCCCCGTGCAGGGCGAAGGAGACGGTGCCCGAGCAGTCATAGCCCTGATCGATGAACGAGCCGTGACCGCCGCCGTAGATGTAGGGCAGGCCGATCAGCTCGTTGCCTGCCCAGATGATCTGCTGGACGGCGGCCGGCGCTTCCATCGGCGCGGCCGCGAGGCCGTCGATGTAGCGGGCGGTCGAGCCGGGGACGAGCAGCTCGGGGCGAAGGACGGGGCCCGTCGCCGAGCTCTGCCCGGCCGGGGGAAACGGGTTGGCCGTGACCGTCGTCGCGCCCGTCGGGGTCACTCCGCCGGTCAGGCTGGCGGCCTGGCCGTTCGTCTGGGCGCTGGTCGAGCCGGCCACGAAGGGGACGACTTCGCCGGTCGCCGTCCGCACGTACACCGCGCCGCGGTAGCGCAGGCTCGAGGTGCGCGAGGTGACGGGGAAGGCGTGGACCTTGGGCGCCGCCGCGGGCAGCGGCGTGGCGGGGGTGGCGGTGGGGGCTGCGCCGCCCGTGTTGGCGGCGAGAGCGGAGCTCGTGCCGACACCGGAAACGACCAGACAACAGATCAGCGCGGTCTTGATACGGAAGTGCAAAACAACGACCTCTTTCCTCGGCCTGCGGGGTTAGCTGACGGGCTAGCGCTGAAAGAGACTGCGCTTCTCACGAACATCGTGGGATTAGCCCCAACAAACTGGGTCCCCCGTTCCCTGACACCTAGCCAGGGATTCGGCATTCGGGACGGCAAACTAGCAAAGTGGTACGACGGTTGCGCTTCCTAGTTCGACATAAATCTGCTTTTCCCCGCAAATCACGTAGATTCCGACGCGGGGAGTAGTCTGGCCGCGATGGCCCCTCCCCAGCCGCGGCTCCTGTGCGCACTCACCCTTGTGGCGATCGCCGCGATCATCGCGGGCTGCGGCAAGACCGGCCCGCAGCCCGTCTCAGGCGGCGGCCCGCTGCGGCGCCTGGCGCCGGTCGAAGCGCAGGGGGCGGTCAGCCTGACGACCCGCAACACGACCAGGGTCGGGGGTGCCGACACGTTCGTCGATGCGGCCTCGGTGGCACGCGTCGTCTACCCGGGCCTGACCGCCGGATCGCGCCCGCAGGCCGTCGTGCTGGTGAATGCCCGCGACTGGCCCGTCGCCCTGGCCGCCTCGGTCCTCTCCGGCGCCCCGCTGGGCGCACCGATCCTCTATGCGAATGCCGACAAGCTGCCCGCCGTCAGCCTGCAGGCACTCGAAGCGATGCACCCCCAGGGCGCCTCCGCGCTGGGTGGCGCGCAGGTGATCCGGATCGGAACCGAAGCCACCGTTGCGCGCGGGCTGCAGGTGCGCACGATCGCGGCCGGCACCCCGGCCGGGATGGCCGTGGCGATCGAGGGGCTGCTCGTCGCGGCCCGCGGCAGCGGCGCCCCCAAGCAGGTCATCGTGATGCGCAGCTCCGGCGCCCCGGCGCTGGAAATGCCGGCGGCGGGTCTCGCGGCGGAGAGCGGGGCGCCGATCCTGCTGGCCGAAGGGCCGGGGCTGGGCGCGGCGACGACGGAGGCGCTCAAAGCCATGAAGCGGCCCTCGATCTACGTGCTCGACCCCGCCGCGCTCGGCCGGCAGGCGCTGGGCGAGCTCGCCGGGCTGGGCCGCGTCACGAAGCTTCCCGGGGGCGAAGGCGGCGGGCCGGCCGCCGGCGCGATCGCGATCGCCCGGTTCACCGACGGCAGCTTCGGCTGGGGGATCAAAGAACCCGGCCACGGCCTGGTGTTCGCCAACCCCGGGCGGCCACTGGACGCGCCGGCGGCGGCGCTGCTCTCGGCGACGGCCGACTACGGGCCCCTGCTGCTGCTGGAAGCCGACGGCGCGATCCCGCCGTCCCTGTCGGCCTACCTGGGCGACATCCAACCGGCCTACTCGGCGGCGCCCGAATACCAGCCGGTGCGCGGCGTCTACAATCACGGCTGGCTGATCGGCGACGAACGGGCGATCCCCCTGGCCACCCAGGCGGAACTCGATTCGCTGTTGGAGATCAGCCCCCGCCAGCAGGGCGCGTCACCCGAAGCGTCGGTGCTGGCTCCCGAATAACCCAACGCCGGAGCGAGATGAGCCAAGCCGAGGACCCCCGCCGCCTGAGCCGCATCGAGAACGCCGACGAGGTGACCCTCGAGGACGTCCGCCAGCTGATGGGGGCATCCACGCCCCACTTCGCGCTCCAGCTGCGCAACCGCATCGCCAAGCTGATCGCCGGCCTGCCGGCCGAGCACCCGGCGCGCCTGGAAGGCGAACGCGAGATCGCGCGCCTGGAGCGCCTGGGCTTCACCGGTGAGACCCGCGGCGAGGGCCTCACCGAGGGCGAGCGCCCGATGCCCTCGCTGAGCATCGCCCCGGCCGGCCCTCGGTAGAGAACGCCTCAGCGGCCCGAGAGCTCGAAGACCCGCTCGCGACGGGCATCGTCGAAGCGGGCCCGCAGGCCCTTGAACAGGAACCAGAAGATCGGCACGTCGAGGGCCAGCGGGACGACGATCCAGCTGACCCGTGGCGCGCCCAGCGAGTAGAGGCCGACGGCGGCCGCGGAGTGAAACAGGGCCGTCGGGATCGCCGCCAGCATCGCTGTGTGGGCGCGATAGCCGGCGAGGTGCTCGCGGACGGTGAACTCGAGCGTCCCCAGCATCACGGCCCCCAGTCCGGCGAACAGGACCGGCCTGCCGGCGGAGCCCCGCGCGAAGCCGATCAGCGTCCCGATCGCGCCGACGAAGATCAACAGCTCCGACAGCGGCCACGGATGCCACGGGGCCCTGGGGCGCTCGCCGACACCGCCGGGATCGCGGTAGGCCCCCTGCGGCGGGGGCTCGTTGCGGGGTCGACGCGCCCGCCGCTGCGGGGGCGACGGCGCCCCCTGCTCACCGGCCGCCGTCTCGGTCGCGCCGGCGGGCGCGGGCGTGCGGCGCTTTCGAGAACGGCCCCGCCGGCCGCTGTTGCGCTTGGCCACGGCGTCAGGCGCCGGGCCGGATTGGACTGCCCGGCATCGCCGTCGATCCTAACGCCTATGCTGAGCCCCGATGTCCTCGCCCGCCGGGAACGATCCGGCCATCCCGGCCGGAATCCCCGAGAGCCAGCTCGCCGGGCCCTTCCCGGTGGGAGAGTACGCCGCGAAGCTGCGCGACCGGCTGCGTGAATTCACCCACGTCCAGCTGCTGGGCGAGCTTGTCAACCTGCGGATGGCCCGGGCGCGTGTCTACTTCGAGCTGCGTGACGCCGGCGGGGCGATCCCCTGCGCGGTCTGGCGGCGCGACTGGGACGCGATGCTGGCCGGCGCCGGCGAGACGCCCGCCGAGGGGATGCAGATCGTCGTGGCGGGGGGCTGCGACTACTACCCCGGCAGCGCGACCTCCTCGCCGGGCTTCTCCTTCTCGGTCTCCGACCTGCGGATCGCCGGCGCGGGCGACCTGCTCGCACGGATCGACCGGCTGCGCAAGCAGCTCGACCGCGAGGGCCTGCTCGAGAACCAGCAGCGCCTGGCCAGGCCGCTCTTGCCCCGAACGATCGGCGTGATCACCGGGGAGAGCGGCAAGGCCCGCGACGACCTGCTGGCCGCCCTCGCCCGCCGCGGCTGGGCCGGGCGCCTGGTGTGGGCGTTCGCTCCGGTCCAGGATCGCCATGCGGCGCCGCTGATCACCCGCGCGCTGGGCGAGCTGGCGGGCACCCGGGAGGTCGAGGTCGTGATCGTGGCCCGCGGCGGCGGTTCGCTGGCCGACCTGCTCTGTTTCTGTGACGAGACCCTCTGCCGGACGGTCGCTCTGCTCAGCGTCCCGGTGATCGCCTCCGTCGGGCACCACACCGACAGGACCGTGCTGGACGACGTCGCCGCGGTCAGCTGCTCGACGCCGACCCATGCCGCAGAGGCGGCGGTGGGGATCGACTGCCTCCGGGCGCGTCGCGACCAGGCCGCCGCCGCGGGGCGCCTGGCCGAGCACGCCGGGCGCGCCCTGGGCGTCCGCTCGCGCCAGCTGGAGTCCGCGAGGCGGCTGCGCGAGCACGGCCGCCGCGCGGTGCTCGGCCGGGCCAGGCGCCTGGCGCTGCTCTCGCGGGCGCCGGGCGCGCACCTGCAGCGCCAGCGCTCCAGCCTGCACCAGCAGCTGCGCGAGATCCGCGCCGGCTCGCGCCGGCGGCTGGAGTCCGAGCGCTCCGCCGGCGCCACCCGGGCCCTGGTCATCTCGCGCAAGGCCTCCTCGACGATCGCCGAATGCCGCGAGCGCCGCCCGCGCGAGCTCGAGCGCCTCGGCCTCGCGCTGGCCGGCCACGACCCCCAGCGGACGCTCGAACGGGGATATGTCCTCGCCAGCTCGCCCCAGGGGCGCCCGCTCGCCACCGCTGAGGCGGCCCGGCTTGCCGGGGAGCTGTCACTGCGCTTCGCCGACGCCACCCTCCCCGCGAGGATCGAGGAGCGATGAGCGTCGAGCCGGGATCCCCCGATGGCCCACCGCTGAGCTACGAGGCCGCCGCCGGGCGCGTCGAGGAGATCATCCGGCGCCTTGACTCGGGCGAGGCCAGCCTCGACGAGACACTGGCCCTGGTCAGCGAGGGCAAGCGGCTGATCGAGCAGTGCGCCGGTGAGCTCGCGGCCGTCGCCGGGGCGCTCGAGGAGTTGAAGCTCGACGAGCTCGTCAGCCGCCTCGAGCAGGAAGCGACGGGCCAGTGAGCACCTGGGAGCAGCTTGCGGGCCTGGAGCTCGAGATCGAGGGTTACTCACTGCAAGGGCTCAGGGAGAGCGTCTCGAGCGACTTCGAGCGCCTCAGCACGGTCGTCGCGCTCCGGGGCGCGGGCCTCGAGGGGCTGGGAGAGGACGTCACGTACGACGCCGAGGACCAGCTGATCCTCCAGCAGGCCGGGCCCAACCTGCCGCTGGCGGGGCGCTGGACGATCGCCTCCTTCTGCGAGCACCTCGCGGGGCTCGAGCTGTTCCCCGTGGCGCCCCAGCGCGAGGTCTCACGGCGCTACCGGGTGTGGGCCTACGAGTCCGCGGCGCTGGACCTTGCGTTGCGCCAGGCCGGACAGACCCTGCACGGCGCCCTCGGCAGGACGCCGGCGCCGGTCCGCTTCGTCGTCTCGCTGCGCCTCGGCGAGCCGCCCAGCCTCGAGCCCGTCAGCGAGCGTCTGGAGGCATACCCGACGCTGCGCTTCAAGCTCGACCCGACGAGCTCCTGGGACGAGCGGCTGATCGCCGCCCTGGTGGATACGGGAGCCGTCGAGTCGGTCGACTTCAAGGGTCTGTACGTGGGCTCGATCGTCGACCAGCCGGCCGACCCGCTGCTCTACAGGCGGGTTGTCGAGGCCTTCCCCGAGGCCTGGATCGAGGACCCCGCCCTGACACCCGAGACCGATGCGGTCCTGGCCGAGCACCGCGGACGCTTCTCCTGGGACGCGAACATCCACTCGATCGCCGACATCGAGTCGCTTCCCTACCCGCCGCGGATGGTCAACATCAAGCCCTCGCGCCTCGGCGGCCTGCGCAACCTCACGGACGCCTACGACTACTGCGCCGAGCGCGGTATCGGCAACTACGGCGGCGGGCAGTTCGAGCTGGGCGTCGGCCGTGCCCAGAACCAGTACCTGGCCTCCCTGTTCCACGCCGACGCGCCAAACGACGTGGCGCCGACGGGCTACAACCTGACACACCCGCCCGGCGGGCTGCCCGCCAGCCCGCTGGCCCCGGCCCCGGCGCCGCTGGGCTTCCGCTGGGGTTGAGGCGCGACGGGGCCAGGAGCGCAACTTCCGTGGCGCCGGGGCGTTTGCAGGCGCAGAGCCGGTAACGTCGGGGGCCGGCCGGCGCGGAAGTTCCGTATCGGACGGCGGCCGGGACGATCACCTGGCACGAAAGGGCCTTCGTGATGTTGGCGCAGAACAGATTGAGCGCACTCGGCGCGGGCGCACTGGCGGCGCTCGTCCTCGCCCTGCTCGGGCCGGCAGGCGCAGCCGCGGGCGCAGGGAACCCCGGCGGGACGGCGGCCGGCTCGAGCGAAGCCCCCGCCAAGGTGGGCGGCACTGGCACCACGAGCGCGAAGGCCGGCGGGACGGACCCGACGAGCCCGGCGACGCGCAAACCGGCCTCGAGCGCCGCGGAGCCGAAGATCACCAACGTCAGCTGCGTCCCGGTGGCGCACTGCTCGGGGAACCCCCGCCAGGTCACCCTGCACGGGCTCCTGCTCGTCCAGGGCACGGGCCTGCGGGCCGGGATGGTCCTGGCCTTCCCCTCGAGCCCGGGCGGGACCCCCCGGAGCAGCTCGCCCAAATCCACCCTGCGGGCGCTCAGCGTCGGGCTCGTTGCCGTCGTGCCCAAGGCGGCCCACTCGGGCAAGGTCATGCTGCTGCTGGGCCGCAGGCGCTCGAGCAACACCTTCGGGCCGATCCAGGTCGTCAAGCACGCCCTGCACCCACCCGCCCCGAAAATCTCCACCCCGGTCATCGCCGGCGGTGCCAGCGCCGGGGCCCTGGAAGGCCAGGGGATGTGGATCTGGTACGTCAACCGCTCCAGCGGCGGCAGCGTCCCGGCGATCATCGCCCAGGCCCACGCGGCCGGTGTGACGACGGTCTTCGTCAAGAGCTCCGACGGCTCGACCAACTACTGGAGCCAGTTCTCCCCCCAACTGGTGGCCGAACTCCATGCGGGCGGCCTGAAGGTCTGCGCCTGGCAGTACGTGTATGGGACCAACCCGGTCGGTGAGGCCGAACTGGGCGCCGAGGCGGTCGCCAACGGAGCCGAATGTCTGGTCATCGATGCCGAGGAACAGTACGAAGGCAAATATGCGGCGGCCCAGACCTACATCGGCGAGCTGCGGGCGAGGATCGGCGCGGCCTACCCGTTGGCCCTGGCCTCCTTCCCCTACGTCTCCTACCACCCATCCTTCCCCTACTCGGTCTTCCTGGGCCCGAACGGCGCCCAGTTCAACGCACCCCAGATGTACTGGCACGACATCGGCGTCTCGGTCGACACGGTCTACGCCAACACCTACATCGCCAACCGCATCTACGGACGGCCCATCTACCCGCTCGGGCAGACCTACGGCGGCGTCTCCGCCGCCGAACTGCTCCGCTTCCGCGAGGAGGCCGTCGACTACGGCGCCGGCGGCTGGTCGTTCTGGGACTGGCAGGAAACGACCGCGAGCGGCTGGGGCGCCCTCGACGCCCCGCTCACCCCGCTGACGACGGTCACACCCAACACGACCTACCCCGAACTCTCCAAGGGCGCCCGTGGCGACCAGGTCCTGTGGCTGCAGGAGCACCTCGCGACGGCGATCCCGACGCAGGAAACGACAGGCCTGTTCGGCAGCCAGACGACGGCCAACCTCGAGGCCTTCCAGACCGCCCACGGGATCCCCGCCAGCGGCGTCTCCGACGCCGCCACCTGGGCGGCCCTGCTGGCCCTCGCCCCGGTCGAAGTCAAATGGACCGGCGCGAAAGGGCCATCGACCTAGTTCCCCTTGGAGCCCGCCCGGCTGATCGGGCCGAGCACGCGCTCAACCGCAGGCAGGGCGTCGGGTGGAGTGCGGACGAGGATGATCTTCGCCGCGGGGGCGTGGGTGTGGATCAGGTTCAGGACCCGGTTGAACCAGAGCGTCGTCTGTTCGGTCGGCGGGATCTCGGGGTCCTGTCCGTTGATGAAGCCGCCGATCGCGACGGCATCGTAGGTGGCCTCCGTCAGCTCGTGGATCAGCTGTTCGTCGCCGTCGCGGTCATCGGTGAGCGCGAAGTTGCGGGCGCGCAGACCCTCGCTTCGCAGGCGCGCCTGGATCGCGGCCGCATTCTCGGGGTGCTTGCCGAAACCGAGTACCCGCCAGCCCTGCGGCTCGTCTTGATCGAGCGGTGTCATCTGATCTCCTTGGTTGTGAGGTTGACTGAAGGTCTGCGCTGCCTGTCCGCCGTCAGCGCGGGAGGGGCCGACTGGTACATCACGCCAGCACCAGAGCCAGGCCGGCTGCCACGAGCACGGCGGCCGTGAGCCCGTGAACGCCCAGCACGGTGGAGAGCTTGCCGCCGTTGGTGTGCACGATCGTCGCGTCCCCGATCGGTGTGATCGCCGCGGCGATCGCCGCCCAGCCGAGGTCCGTCCGACCGGCGGCAATCCAGACCACGAGCAGCACCGCCCCGGAGGTGATGTCGCGGACACCCTTGATCTCCGTCAACGCACGGAGATTGTCCGCGGCGACGCCGAAGGCGAGCGTGGCCTGCCTCGGTGCCAGAAGGAATCGGGTGCCGATCGCGATAATGGCGGCACAGGCGGCGAGGACGATCAAGAGGGCGGCGAGGGACATGGCGGAAGGTCCTTTCGAGTTGATGACTAACAACGTTATATAACATTGCTATACTATTGTCAATGTCTCCCAGACCTGCCCCGGACCTGAGCCTGAGGCGAGACCAGCTCGTCGGCGCCGCGCGCGAGCTCGCCGAAGCCGACGGCTGGCCCGCCGTGACGATGCGCCGCCTGGCGGGAGAGCTGGGCGTCACCCAGCCGGTGATCTATTCGGCCTTCGCCAACCGTCAGGCATTGATCGATGCGGTGGCGCTGAGCGGCTTCGAGGACGTCGCGGCGGCGCTGGAGGCGGCCGGCGCCTCGCCGATGGCCCGGATGCGGGCCTACCTGGACTTCGCGGCCGCCTACCCCCTCCTCTACGAGGCCATGTTCTCGCTGCCCTCGGGGCTGAACTTTGCGAGCGGCGACGCTCCCGAACCGCTACGGCGTGCGTTCTCGGCGATCCGCGACGCGTTCCCCGACGCGGACGGCACCCGGGCGGAGGTGGCCTGGTCGATGCTGCACGGCCTCGCGACGCTCCAGGCCGGCGGGCGCCTGCGGGCCGAGCAGACCCAAGCCAGGCTCGAGCTGGCCCACGGGATGCTCAGCGGCGAGAACGCCCACTGACAGGACGGGGCGCCCCGAAGGACGCCCCGCAAACCACCCAGGCCGGCCCGAGCCGGCCCATGAAACTGCTCTCAGACCCGCTGGATGAGGGTTCCGGTGCCCAGTCCCCCGCCGCAGCACATCGTGACGAGGCCCGTCTCCTTGTCGGAGCGCTCGAGCTCGTGCAGCAGGGTCGTGATCAGGCGGGCCCCGGTCGAGCCGAGCGGGTGGCCCAGGGCCATCGCGCCGCCGTTGACGTTGACCCGGTCCATGTCGGGCTCGAGCTCCCGCCGCCAGGCGGCGACGACGGGCGCGAACGCCTCGTTGATCTCGAACAGGTCGATGTCGTTGATCGACATCCCGTTGCGCGCGAGGATTTTGCGGGTCGCCGGGATCGGCCCCTCGAGCATTTTCACCGGGTCGCAGCCCACGGTCGTCTGGTCGACGATCCGCGCCCTTGCCTTCAGGCCGAGCGCCTTGGCCTTCTCGGCCGACATCAGCAGCACGGCGGCCGCGCCGTCTGAGATCTGTGAGGCGTTGCCCGCCGTGATCTTGCCGTCGGGCTTGAAGGCGGGCTTCAGCTGGGAGAGCGTCTCGAGGCTCGTGTCGGGGCGGATTCCCTGGTCCTTGACGATCGTCTCGCCGCCGACGCTCATCGGCACGATCTCGCGCTCGAAGCGGCCCTCCTCGGTCGCCTGGTTGGCCAGCCTGTGCGAGCGGACCGCCAGCTCATCGAGCTCGGCCCGGGAGATCTCCCACTGGTCGGCGATCATCTCGGCGCCGATGCCCTGCCCGACGATGTTGTGCTTGGCCATCAGCTCGGGGGTGAAGGCGTAGCCGAAATCCTCCTGCGTCTTCATCCCGGCGGCGAACGGCAGGTGGCCCATGTGCTCGACACCGGAGCCGATCATCGCGTCGTGGATCCCCGCCGCGATCAGGGCGGCGGAGAAGTTGACGGCCTGCTGGGCCGAGCCGCACTGGCGGTCGACGGTCGTGCCGGGGGTCTCGATCGGCAGCCCCGCTTCCAGCCACGCGTTGCGGGCGATGTTGAAGCCCTGCTCGCCGAACTGCTGGACGCAGCCCGCGATCACGTCCTCGACCTCAGAGGGGTCGATCCCGGAGCGCTCGATGACCTCGGTGTAGGTCTTGGCGAGCAGCACGTTGGGGTGCGTGTCCTTGTAGTAGCCCTTCTCCCTGTGCCCGCGGCCGATCGGCGTGCGGACTGCCTCGACGATCACGACTTCGCGGCCCTCTGGCTGCCTCATGCTGGAACTCCTCCTAAGGGTTTTTGCCCGGCGGTTGGGGTGCGCAGCCCCGGGTCCCGCCGCGGTCAGCGCGCTGGCGGGAAAATGCCCGGACCCTGCAGCGCGTACTCTAACGCCTGATCGTGGGCCGCCTCCTGGCGCGGCCAGGACCCGCCGAGGCCCCTACCGGCGCCAAACCGAACTCGAACAGCAAAGGAGCATCGTGAGCAAACGTCTGGCCGTAGCCGGCAGCGGCGCCATCGCCTGCGGGCTGGCGGCGACCGCGGCCCATCACGGGCCGGTGCTCCTGCTGGCCCGCTCGGAGAGCTCGGCCGACCGGGCCCGGGCGACCGTCGAGAAGACCCTCAGCCGCCTCGGCGCCGAGGTCGATCCCGAGCACGTCGAAATCGTCACCGAGCCCGACGCCCTGGCCGAGGCCACCTTCGTCGTCGAGGCCGTCGTCGAGGATCTCGCGGTCAAGTCCGGCCTGCTGGCAGAACTGAACGGGATCCTCGAGCCCGACGCGATCCTCGCAAGCACGACCTCCTCGCTGTCGGTCGAGCGCCTGGCCGAGGCCAGCGGACGCCCCGAGCGCTTCCTCGGCCTGCACGTCTTCAACCCCGTCACCAAGATGCGCCTGGTCGAGCTGATCTTTCCCGAGGCGGCCTCCGAGGAGACCCGGCGCCGGGCGCTGGCGCTCTGCGAGACGTTCGAGAAGACGCCCGTGGAGGTTCCCGACATCCCGGGCTTCGTCGTCAACAGGCTGCTGTTCCCCTACCTGTTCAGCGCCGTGCGCCTGCTCGAAGAGACGGCTATGGACCCGGCCGACATCGACACCTGCATGAAGCTGGGCGCCGGGCACCCGATGGGCCCCCTGGCGCTCCTGGACCTGGTCGGCCTGGACGTCTCACAGGCGATCGGGGAAACGATCGGCGCACCGGTCCCCAGACGGATCACCGAGCTCATCGCGGACGGCCACCTCGGCCGCAAGAGCGGCCGGGGGCTGCACACCTACTGAGCTTCACGCCGCCACGGCGAGCCGGGAGGCTGCCGGGACGCCACGGGCGGCGCGCCGTGAGAGGACGACCGTGGCCTGCCGGGAGGGCGTGATCGTGATACCCCTGCGGGCCGCCCGTTCCACCCCGGTGGGGGCGATGGCGAAGCGCCGCAGGGCCGCCCGCATGAGCGTCTGCATCTCGAGCATCGCGAAGCTCGCCCCGACGCACCGGCGCCGGCCGGCACCGAAGGGCAACCACGTGTAGGTGCCCGGGGGCGTCTCGAGGAAGCGCTCAGGGCGGAAGCGGTAGGGCTCGGGGTAGATCTCGGGGTCGTGCTGGATGAGATAGCTGCTCGGGAAGAGCGTCGTCCCGCGCGGGTAGAGGAACGGGCCGATCCGGACCGGCTTGGCGACCACCCGTGGCTCGGCATTCGGCAGCACCGGGCGCATCCGCATCAGCTCCTGGAGCGTCGAGGTCAGGAGCTCCTCGCCCCGGCCGCCTTCGAGCTCCTCCCCCAGCCCGGCCGCGAAGTCCGGCGCCTCGGCCAGCATCGAGAAGGCCCAGGCGAGCTGGGAGGCGGTTGTCTCGTGACCGGCCACCAGCGCAGTCACGAGCTCGTCGCGCAACTCGCCGTCGCTCATCGGGCTGCCGTCCTCGTGGCGGGCCGCCAGCAGCAGCGACAGGACATCCTCTCCGCCACGGCCTTCGGCGCGCCGCCGGTCGACCAGCTCCAGGACGAGCCGGTCGGCGTCGGCCAGTCGAGCGTCCCGACGTCTCGCCGGCGGCGTCGATGCCAGCGCGGGCAGCGAGAGGAAGGCAGCCCATGGACCGGTTCCGCTCTCCAGCATTACCGTCAGGGCCTCCCTGAGCTCGGCGAGCTCCTCGCCGGACTCGAGGCCGAAGACGACCCGCAGGATGATCTCGAGCGTCACACGCTGCAGCCGGGGATGGAGCGCCACGGGCTCGCCGACCGGCCAGCTTTCGACCTCTCGCTCGCAGAAGTCCTCGATCAGGCCGGTGGCGCGACGCAGCGCCTCGCCGTGGAAGGGCGGCAGCATCAGGCGGCGCTGCTCGAGATGGCGGTCCTCGTCGAGCACGATCACCGAGCTCGGCCCGACGACCGGCTCGATCACTTTCGCACCCTCGCCGGGGTGCAGGACGTCTGGCGGCGCAGTCAGGACCTCGCGGAGATCGCGCGGGTCGGAGAGGACGACGATCGGGCCGGCACCGAGCAGACGCAGTGTGAAGCGCGAGCCGTAGCGACTGCGGCAGCGCTCGAGCAGCGCCGTCGGCCGGGTGACCCAGCCGATCGTCTGCAGGATGGCCGGCAGGGCCGGCCCGTCGGGAAGCCCGTCACTCATCTCGATCACCCACGCCTCTCACTCCGCGGGCCCTATGCCCGCGACGAGCGAAAGCTTACTGAACATCATGTCCAGTAAGCTTTCGGGATGACCTCGGCGGCGATTTCGAGACGGGCGCGACGGGGAGCGAGGCCCCGGCGCGGCGACGAGCGCGAAGGCGCGATCCTCGATGCTGCCCGCCGTCTGCTGGACGAAGGCTCGCTGGCCGAGCTCACGGTCGGGCGGATCGCGATGGCAGCAGGCCTTCCCCGATCCTCTCTGTACTTCTACTTCGCCGACAAGTTCGAGATATTCGAGGTCCTGCTGACCGAGGTCTTCGGGCAGATGGCCTCTGAAACGGAGCGCTGGCTGGCCGGCGAGGAGCACCACGCGGACGCCTGGCTGCGGGCCAGCGTCGCAGCCGCCGTCACTGCCGGGGAGGCCAACGCCGGCGTCATCCGGGCGGCGACCGACAACCGTGCCCATCCCACGATCGAGCGGATCTGCCGTGAGCGCTTCGAGCAGTCCGTCGAGCAGGCCCGCCTGCTGATCGAGCGCGACCGCCGCGCCGGCCTCGCTCCGACGGAGGGCCCGTTCGCCGGCGAGATCGCCCGCGCCCTGATGTTGATGAGCGAGTGGAGCATCCATGACCTCGTCACGAGCGGCGGCGGCGAGGCGGCGGCCGAGGCTCTGATCGAGACCCTGACGGTCATGTGGGCCCGTGGCGTGGGATCCCAGCCGGCGGGCGCGCCGAGCGCGCGAGCGGCCTGAGGCCCGTCCCGGCCGGCCGAGAGAGCTTGCGCTCGCAGGAGGCCTCCCGTGCGATGGCTCCGAGGGCCCTCGACGGCAGCGTTCCAGCTGCTTGCAAACGAACTTTTATCCAGCCTGAGCGGACTTTTAGCTGAGATTCATCAACCTGGCGATACTGGTTCATGCGAGGTCAAACTCGCAACGCACACCCGCCTCCTCCCAAGTGCGCACGATCCGGTCCGCTCCCCCCGCGGGCCGGACGTGTTTAACGGCCCGCCTCAGCCGCCCGTCTCGCGCGTCTCACGCGGTGGCGCCGGGCGGCGCTCGCGGATCCGCAGCGCCTCGATCCGGTTGTCGCGGACCGACTCGACACGGATCGAGAAGCCGTCCGCGGTGATCGTGTCGCCGCGGCGGGGCAGCCGGCCGAGCTCGGCGAAGACGAAGCCGCCGACGGAGTTGTAGGCGTCGCTGTCCGCCGGCAGGTCCAGGCCGTAGTCGGCCAGGTCGGTCAGCGCGACATGGCCGCGGACGAACCAGTCGCCGTTGGCCAGCTTGCGCACCTCGCCCGAGGCCGGGTCGGTCTCGTCGGCGATCTCGCCGACGACCTCCTCGATGATGTCCTCGACCGTCACCACTCCGACGACCCTGCCGTACTCATCGACGACCACCGCCATCGAGGTCCGCTGGCGCTGCAGGTCCGCCAGCAGATCGTCCAGCGGCTTGGTCTCGGGGACGATCAGGGCGTCGTGGACGATCGGCTCGATCGGCGCGTTCGGGCCGTCCTGCATCAGGCGGCGGACCAGCTCGGAGACATGGACCAGGCCGCGGACGCTGTCGCGGTCGTCGTCCTCGGTCACCACCAGGCGGGTGTGGCCGCTGGAGACGCACTCGCGCAGGGCGCTCTCGACGTCCTGGGAGAGGTCGATCGTGACGACCGCGGGGATCGGCGTCATCACCTGCCGGGCCTCCTGCTCGTGGAGGTGGAACACCCCCGTCAGCATCCCCGCCTCGCCGGGGTCGATGTGCCCGCCCGCATGGGACTCGGCGATCAGCAGCTTCAGCTCATCCGGCGAGCCCCCCGCCTGCTGGCGTTTCATGTCAACGCCCAGCAGCCGCAGGATCCGGTTCGAGACGGCCGTCAGGCCGACGATCAGGGGATGGAACAGCATCCGGAAGGTCCGCAACGGGCGGGCCACCCGGCGGGCGACGGCCTCGGCCCGGTCGATCGCGTAGAACTTCGGCACCATCTCCCCCGCCACCAGCTGGGCCGTCGCGATCAGGGCGAAGGCGATCACGGCGGCGATCGCCACCGCCAGGCCGTGGCTGAGCGCATTCGGCAGGGCGCCTTTGAGGATGTCCGCCAGGGCAGGCTCGCCCAGCGCACCGATGCCGATCGAGGTCATCGTCACGCCGATCTGGACGGCCGAGATGTAATCGTTGACCTCGGCCAGCTGCTCGAGCGCCAGGGCGGCACCCTTGGCGCCGTCGTCGCGCATAACTTCGAGTCTCGCCCGGCGCGAGCGCACCAGGGCGTACTCGGCGATCACGAAGAACGCGTTGATCGCGACCAGGACGGCCGTCAGGATGAGCTTGAGCCCGTTCACGCGCTCGGGGCGGTCTCGTGGCCGCCCCCGTGAGGAGCATCTGTGTCCCGGCCGGCGCCAGCAGCACTGCAAACCAGGCATCTTGGGAAGTCGTGGGGGGGGGGGGGGGGGGGGGGGGGGGGGGGGGGGGCGGTTTTTTTTTTTTTTTTTTTTTGGGGGGGC
>CAWBEF010000010.1:0-328730 GCA_963787765.1 uncultured Solirubrobacteraceae bacterium
GTGCCGAGGCTGCCTTGGGCGTGATGATTTCAAATGGCCGACGGCAAATCCACGCGGTCCATCGCGGTTTCGCGCGGCACTTCGCGCCACCAGAAATTTGAACCGGCGCCGACGGTGGTTTTGACCGGCTCGAAAGCGGCAGTGTTTGTATTTGCCAACTCGGAATTGGCGTAAAATGTTTTTGCGCGGATGGCGAACGGCATTCCGGTTCGGTCGCCCCGCCCCGCCGGAACGAGCACGCTCCCGGGATGGCGACGACCTTTGCGGAATCCTTGTCGGTCGTGTCAATGACGGCCAGTTCGTAGGCACGGTCGGCCTCGGAATAATTTTTCGTCTCGCCGATGCGCAGGTGCAGCGCGCTTTCCCGCGCCAGAAAATCCGTGAGCATCTGCCCGACCAGCAGCAGCACAACGCCAAGGTGAATCAGCGCGATGCCGATTTTCCGCTTCCCCGGCTGATAATAACGCAGGTGCGCCGCCAGCAGGTTGATGAGCAGCACCGTGCCGATGAAATAGCCGCCGGGAAAAATCGGGATTTGGAACGACGCGCCCGCTGGCTGCCAATAAACGAGAAGGCTGCGGAGAATTCGTTCTGCGCCTTGAACAGTCCCAGATGCACCTGCGCCAGCGTGCCCCAGAACACCAGGATGCAACCCAGCGCGAGGCACCCCACCGTCAGCTTGAGCGACGAGAAAAATTTGAAAAGCGCCTTGAGCATTTCAATATTTCGCGCTCTTCACAAATTGGGTGAACGCATCCTTCTGGCTTTCGACCACCTTCGCGTCGCCCATCAATTTGTAAAACCACGTCTGGTCGTTTTGCTGCACGATGACGCCAGTCAATTGCGCAGGCTGGCCGGTTTGCGCGTTGGTCCCGCTCATGTCGACCATCTGCGCCTTGCCACCGGCGACGTCCAACTTGGTCGTCAAAATTTCGGAGATCGGCGGCAAAACCAAATTGTCCGCGCCAACGATTGCAATTGGCTGCCAAACCACCGCCGTCACCGGGAGATGAACTGACGTTGACCGCCGCCGTTGCGCCGGCGTCGCCGGTGATGTTGAATTTAGCGACGAGAAATTGTCCGGCGGCGACTTCCTGCCAGCCCGCCGGCACCTGCCAGTTCGGCTTGTTCGCGCTTGCAGTCGGCGCGGCAGCGGACAGCAGCGCGCCCATATGGCCGCTGGCGGCGGGAATTGCCGCTGGCATTTCCACCTGTGTTGGCGTGCCGCACCAAAATTCAGCGACTTGAGAAATTCAACGAATGCCGGTTTCTGCTGCTCGACCAGATCGGCGTCGCCGGTCATTTTGTAAAACCAGGCTTCCGTTGCGGTGCTGGATGACACCGACAATCCGTTCCGCGCCGCCGCCGGCAGGGTTCTTCCCGGCAATATCGTAAAGCTGCGCGGGCTGGCCGCCGGCTTCAACATTTTCCGCCGCCTTTTGCCTATTTCGTCCGTCACCACCGACAAGCCGACTTGTCCGCGCCAGCGGTTGATCGCCGAGTCGGTGCCAGCCATGCCGGGCAGCGGAACGATGCTTACGTCCGCCTGTTTGCCGTCTGCACCCGCCACTTTGAACGAGCCTACGCGCATTTGGCTCGGCGGAACTCGGTCAGCCCGCCGGGGTTTTCCAAGTCAACTGCGTTGAGCCGGATGCGGACACCGGAGCGCCAGGCACGGAGGAAATGTCCGGATGTCCGGGCGGCAATTTCGGGTTCGGAGCATCCGTCGGCAGCGCCGGAGCGGTTTGTTGCGAGGATTCATCCTGATCCTTGGCGATGCGATAGACTTTGGTTTCGTCGCGGTGGCAGCCAGCGACCAGCAGCAACGGCATCGCCAGCGACAGCAGCCAGACGAATTTGCCGCCGCTCCTTTTAGTCGGATGAATTGACATATCGTAAATTAGTTCCTCGGCTGATAAACATTCAATACTTTGAAAAGACGGCGCAGCCCCTGTTCGCCTCCACGGCACGCGGCGCTTAAAAGCGGTATTGGAGGCTGGAATAAATGAGATGGGCGTTGTAGTCGAAATTGCCGCCGGACGCGTAATCCTGGTAATGGCTGAAGGCGATTCCAGGTTCCAACGGAGATTTTTGCTGATGCGCCGGGTGAGGGTCGCGGTGACGCTCTGTTCCTGCGCATCAGTTCCGAGCGGCAGGCCGCCAACGATGTTGTCCTGGCCGTCGGCGGCGCGATAATAATAATAGCCGAGGTTCAAATCGGTCTTGGCGTCCGGCACGAAGTCGGAGTTGAAATTGACGGTCCAATAATTGTTTTGCGAATTGAGGATGGCCTGGGTGTAGTCGGACGCTGGCGTCTTGGTTTCGCTTAGGACGTAATTGAATCCGGCCTGCAAGCCGAGCCATTGCACCGGCGACCAGCTCGCGTTCTGGCCGATGATCTGGCTGTTCATCGTTGAGGCGACCTGCTGGCTCAAACCGGGGCGGGGTCGGGCCGCGTGGTGATGGTGGAGTCTTGATACTCGTAGCGGCTGACGAGCATGATGTTTTTCGGCAGATGCAATGTCAGGCCGACGTTGCCGTCCAGCGTTTCAAACCCTTGATAGACAAGAAAGCCCGGATAACAGGGTTTCCCGTAGTCACATCATTCGGCGTGTTGTCCTGGTGATGTTGTAATTATAGGTGTTGATTTTGTAGTAGCCGCCAAATCCACGCTGGCCTGCCTGACAGGATACCACCGGGCGCTGGCGAATATTTTTGCAGGAGGCGCGTATTATCCGTCGCGAAAATCACCGGCGTCTGGCCGATGCCATTGACCTGCGTCAGCCCGCCGTTTTCAGTAGTTACCCTGGCCTTCCGTCCATTGGCCGCCGGCATTGAAGACCCAGTTGGTCACGCCGGTGTAACGGAGATCCAGACGTTCACAGACGTCGAGAGTGTCGCTATCGCTGGTGCTGTTGAAATCCTGCGTGTCCGTGCCCAGGGTGCCGGTGCCGGTGGAATTGGCGTTCCAATCCTCCTGCTGCACGCGCAACGAGGGGCGATGCTGAAATTTTTCGTCGCCAGCCACATGAGGTTGGCGTTCATGATATACTCATTCTGATGCGCGCCGCGATTCAGGCTGGTGTAGCCATAACCAAGGCCCGGAAAAGCCGGCGAATACGCCACGTCAAAATCCTCCCCATAAATCTGGCTGCCGGCGAACGAGTTGTCGAGATTGGCATACATGAAGCCGGTGGACAGAAACAGGTTGTTCTTGATCCACGATTCCGCGAACCATAGGCCTCCACAAATCGTAGGAAACATTGCTGCTCGGTGACTTTCTGTTGGATCGGTTCACCCTGCCAGAAGCCCAGCTCATTCGCGTCATTCAAATTCCCCATCTGATAACTCACCCCCGCGCCGTAATTCACGGTCTTTTTCGCGACCGTTAAATGATCCGTCAAATCGAGCTGGAACGTGTCCGACGTTTCATTGATGCTGTCAATCCCCGGATACGCCCAATCCACGTTGTAGCCCGGATCATGCACCCACCCCCGCAGCGTCGAACCCTCGTTGCCATACCGGTAATTGTGGCTGTATTTGAAAGTCAATTGCGGCACATTCGGCTTGGTGAGCCCCATCTTCAAACGAAATCAACTCCCGATCCACCGCCTGCGGCCCGCCCGGCAGCGCATACGCCAGCCCATCCGTCGGCACATAACCCCCGTTGCCCGAACTCCACGTGCGAAAATCCGCGGCACGAACCCGGACAAACCCGACATCATCGCGCACCGACCGATGCCGATATTATAATCGTGTTCGTCAAAAATGGAACACCCGTCCACCGACAGCGTCGTCTTCTTCGCCACCTCGCTCTCGTAATGCAAATCCTCGATGCCGCCAAAAACTCCCGTGCCGAGCTGCCGCCCCTGGCTGGCCTGGTTCGCATTTCCCTGCGTCAACAGCGCGCCCGTGGACAGCTCGATCCAATTGCTGTAAGTGTCTGCCCCCTCGAATATCTGGTTCGGCGTCAACGCGTCACCCGCCCTCACCTGCGCCCCGGCTACCACAACCGAAGCACCGATGACCCACCGGCCCAAACCGGCATTCCGCCGCTTCGGCCAGGCCGCACGAAATTTTTTGGATTTGCAAAATTTCTTTTTCATCACACGCCCCGGTTAAAATCTCAACGACGGGCTCACCCGCGAACCGTGGACCGCCTCGTGGCAGCCGGCACTCCAGCACGCTCCCTGGCTCAACCGCGAAGTGTGGTCCACCCCGCCGATCAGAATCGCCCCGTTCTGCACCTGCTGGAAATGGCATTTCAAACACAAGTTCGCGTTGCGTTCGGTGAGCAATTTGTCATTGACGCTCCCGTGCGGAGAATGGCAGGTGACGCAGCCCTGCGCAACGCCTCGTGTTCAAAAACGAACGGCCCCTGCTGTGAGGGATGGCAGCGCACGGAATTATCATTCAGCGGAAGCGGCCGCGTGCCGCCCCGGCCATGGCCGCGCCCCCATGCGGCGGATGGCACTCAATGCAGCTCATCCGCCCTTCCGGCACCGGATAATGTCGGCAAATTGAACTGGCCGCGCACATCCATGTGACATCGGTAGCACGGATCCTCCACCGAGCGCGCCGGATCAAGCGGGCACCCGAGCGAGGCGCTCGGCGTCCGGCGCGCCGGGAGCCCGGACCCGCGCCCGGGGGCGGGCATGCGCCTGCCCGGGCCGGGACCAGATGAGGGGCTGGGACGCCGAGCAGCTCGCCGTGCTCGCCGGTTCCGAGCTGCTGCGGGCGGGTACACCGGTGGGCCCGGAGCCGGGACCGCGCTCGGTCGGCGTCGACTCGCGCAGCCTCGCTCCCGGGGCGCTGTTCGTCGGGCTGGCGGGGCGACGGGAGGACGGTGGCCTTCACGGGGCCGCCGCGCTGGCCGGGGGCGCCTGGGGGATCCTCGTCAGGCCCGAGCACGCGGCCGCCGCCCTGGCCGGGACGGACGCCGGGACGGTGCTGGCGCACCCCGATCCGCTGCTCGCGCTGCAGGTCCTCGCCCGCGTCTGGCGCGAGACGCTGACGAGCTCGGGCGCACGGGTCATCGCCGTCACCGGCTCGACCGGCAAGACCTCGACGAAGGACATCCTCGCGGCGCTGCTGGCACCCTTCGGCGCGGTAGCTGCGAGTCCCGCGAACCTCAACACCGAGATCGGGCTGCCGCTGGCGATCCTCGCGGCGCCTGCGGGCACGCGGACGCTGATCCTCGAGATGGCGATGCGCGGCCCGGGGCAGATCGCCGAGCTGACCGAGCTCGCCGAGCCCGACGTCGGGGTGATCGTCAACTCGGGCACGCCCACCTCGAGCTGCTGGGCTCGCTGGAGAACATCGCTGCCGCCAAGGCCGAGCTGATCGCGGGTCTGCGGCCCGGGCGGACGATCATCATCCCTGCCCGCGAGCCGCTGCTGGAGGCGCACCTGCGGGAGGACCTGCGGACCGTCACGTTCGGCGAGGGGGGCGAGGTGCGCCTCTGCGAGCGGCTTCCCGACGGGGAGGTCCTGATCGAGGACGCGGGAACCCCGATCAGGCTGCGACCGTCCTTCGAACAGGCCCACCAGCTGCGCAACCTGCTGGCCGCGGTGGCCGCCGCCCGGGCCCTGGGGCACACGCCCAGCGGCCCGCTGGAGGTCGTTCTTCTCGGCGATGCGCGGCCAGCGCAGCCGGCTGGGGGGGATCGTGATGATCGACGACTGCTACAACGCCAACCCGATGTCGATGCGAGCCGCGATCGATGACCTCGCCGAGAGCGCCCGCGGGCGCTCTGTCGCCGTCCTGGGCGACATGCTCGAGCTGGGCCCGCAGAGCGAGGCGCTGCACCGCGAGGTCGGGGAGCACGCCCGCTCTCGCGGCGTGGGCCTGCTCGTCGCCGTCGGTCCGCGCGCGGTCGCGATCGCCGCGGGTTTCGCCGGCGAGGCGTATGCCGCCGGATGCCGCAGCCGCCGCGGGGCTCGTGCCAGACCTGCTGCAGGACGGCGACACGGTCCTGTTGAAGGCCTCCCGGGGCGTCGGCCTCGAGCTGGTAGCCCAGGCGCTGCGCGGAGCCGGCTCGCCGGCCGGTGCGCCCGGAGGGCAGCGCTGAATGGGCCGGATCGTCTTCGGCGGCATGGCGGCCCTGCTGATCTGCATCTTCCTGAGCCCGAAGTTCATCGAGTTCCTGCGCACCCGCGAGTTCGGCCAGCAGATCCGCGAGGACGGCCCACAGGGCCATCACCTGAAGGCGGGGACACCGACCATGGGCGGCATCCTGATCTTCTCGCGGTGAGCGTCCCGTTCCTGATCCTGACGGACTGGGAATGGAAGTCGATCGGTGTCTTCGCGACCGCGATCGCCTGTGCGCTGCTCGGCTTCGCCGACGACTACCTCAAGCTCGTCCGGCGCCGGTCGCTGGGCCTGCGCGCCCGCACCAAGCTCGCGGTGACGATCGCGATCTCGCTGGGCCTCTGGTACATCGCACACGAAGAGGTCCACCTGCCCAGCTACCTGTTCCTCAACTTCGCCGACTACCACATCGATCTGGGCCCGGCCTATCCGGTCCTGATCTACCTCGTCGTCGCCGGGACGACCTCGGGCGTCAACCTGACCGACGGGCTCGACGGGCTGGCCGCAGGCTGCGCGGCGATCGTCCTGTTGGCCTACATCGGCATCACCTTCCTCGCCGGGGAGTACGACCTGGCGATGCTCGCCGGCTGCCTGGGAGGCGCCTGCATCGGGTTCCTCTGGTACAACGCCTTCCCGGCGACGATCTTCATGGGCGACACCGGCTCGCTGGGGCTGGGCGGCGCTGTCGCGGGCCTCGCGGTGATGACCAAAACCGAGGTTCTCCTGATCCTTTTGGGCGGTATCTTCGTGATCGAGGCCCTGTCGGTCGCGATTCAGGTGATCTCGTTCCAGACGACCCGCAAGCGGGTCTTCCTGATGGCGCCGATTCACCACCATTTCGAGCTCAAGGCCTGGTCTGAGACAAAGATCATCCTGCGCTTCTGGATCGTGGCCTCGATCTGCGCCGCGATCGGCTTCGCGGTCTACCGTCAGAGTCGCGGCACTGAGCGATTCGGAAACCGGAAGGCAACCGGGCCGTGGTGTCGAATGCAGGCTGGATGCCCTCCATCAGAGCAGGCCGTCCTCGAGCCAAGGCGGGCAGCGGACCGTCCGCTGCCGGCGGGGGCGCGAAGACGCGGAGCAAGGCCAAAGCCCGCCCGGCCCAGCCGCTGGAGCACAGGATCCTCCTGACGGCGACCATGTGCCTGCTCGCCTTCGGTGCGGTGATGGCTACAGCGCCTCCTCTGCGACGACCCTGCTCCAGGGCCAGGGCAACGGCTCGAGCTACCTGATCCGCTTCGTCGCCTACGGCAGCATCGGGCTTCTTTTGATGCGCGTCCTGGCCCGCGACGGGATCGCCAAAGTCCACCAGATAACAGGTCCGCTGCTGGCGGTCTCGTTCGTGCTCGTGGCGGCTTCCCACGTGCCACACATCGGCGTCTCGATCAGGCGCGAAACGCTGGATCGGCCCGAGTCAGCTCCAGTTCCAGCCTTCGGAGCTGATGAAGTTCGCCCTCGTCCTCTACTGCGCGACCCTGCTCGCCAAGCGCCCCGGCCGCGTGATGGACATGAAGGACCTGGCCAAACCGCTGCTGTATGTCGTGGGCGGAGCGGTGCTGCTGATCTTCACCCAGCCCGACCTCGGGACGGCACTGGTGATCGTCTTCACGGTCGCCGCGATGCTCGTGGTGGCCGGCATCCCGCTGCGCAACCTCGGCATCATGGCCGGCTGCGGGGCGGGGCTGATCTTCCTGTATGCCCTGGTCAAGCCATACGCACGCGCGCGGCTGACCTCGTTCATCGATCCCTGGGCGCACGCCTCGGGCAGCGGCTTCCAGGCGGTCCAGGGTCAGATCGCGATCGGCTCGGGCGGCCTGTTCGGGGTCGGTCCGGGACAGTCGGTCCAGAAGATCTTCTACCTGCCCGAGGCGCCGACCGACTTCATCCTGGCCGTCATCGCGGAGGAGCTGGGGATGGTCGGCGTGTTCGCCCTGCTGTTCCTCTACGGCCTGATCGCATATGCCGGGTTGCGGGCCGCGAAGGCCGCGAAGAGCCTCTACAGCGCCCTGATCGCCGTCGGGGTGACGGCTCTGATCTGCTCGCAGGCGATCCTCAACACGTTCGCCGTCCTGGGCCTCGCGCCGCTGACGGGCGTTCCGCTTCCGTTCGTCTCCTACGGCTCCAGCAGCCTGATCGTGATGCTCGCGGCGATGGGGCTGTTGCTGAACGTCGCCTCGGGAGCCACGGGCCATGTGCGGTCGGTCGCGCCCGCCTCGCGGCGGCGCCCGTCCGGGGCACGGGCGGGCGGCGCCGACGCGGCCGGGCGCGAAACGCAAGGATTGAGCGGTGAGCAGCGCGCACAAGAAGATCGTGATCGCAGCCGGCGGGACCGCGGGGCACGTGGTGCCGGCGCTGGCCGTCGCGGACGCGCTGCGGGCTGAGGGCGCAGAGGTCAGCTTCATCGGCTCCGACCGGGCCGAGGCGCGGCTCGTCCCGGCGGGCGGCTACGAGCTGCACACGCTCGCCGTCAGCGGCCTCAGCCGCAACAACCCGCTGAAGGCGCTGCGCGCCCTCGCTCAGGCCGGCGCGGCGGTCCTGCGGGCGCGGCGGCTGCTGCGCCAGATCGACCCCGATGTCGTGATGGGCGGCGGCGGCTACGTTGCGGGCCCCGTCGGCCTGGCGGCGCTGACGCTACGACTGCCGCTCGTCCTGACCGAGGCGGACAGCCATCTGGGGTTGACCAACCGGATGCTCGCCCCGTTCGCGCGGCGGGTCTGTCTGGCGTTTCCGATCGCCGGTCGCGAGGGCTCGCGCTATCGCCTCACGGGCCGGCCGATCCCGCCGCTCCAAGGTGACCGCGAGGCGGCCCGTGAGCGCTTCGCGATCCCGCCGGGCGTCAGCTGCCTGCTCGTCTTCGGCGGCTCCCTGGGGGCCCGCTCGGTCAACCTGGCGGCGGTCGAAGCCTTCGCCGGGGCGCCGTTTCGCGTGCTGCACGTGTGCGGCCGGCGGGACTTCGAGCTGATCGCGGCCCGGGCGCCTGCGCACGAGCTCGACCCCGGCGAGGTGGCGGGCAGGCCGGGTGGCTATGACCTGCGTCCCTATCTCGAGCTGGAGGATTTCGCGCAGGCGCTGGCCGCGGCGGACATCGTCGTGGCCCGCGCGGGCGGCTCCGTCTTCGAGCTGGCCGCATACGGCCTTCCGGCGGTCCTGATCCCCTATCCGAGCGCGGCCGGCGATCACCAGAGCTCGAACGCCGCGTGGCTTGCCGATGCCGGGGCGGCGATCGTGATCCCCGACGGAGAGCTGACGGGCGCCCGCCTCGGCGGCGAGGTCGCCGCGCTGCTCGCCGATCCCCGCCGTCTGGCGGCGATGAAGAGCGCCGCGCTGCGCCTGGCCCGGCCCCGGGCGGCTCGCGACGTCGCCGCCGAGGTGCTCGAGGCGGCGGGCGTATGAGCGCCGCGGAGCGCCCCTGGGCGGGCCGGCGGATCCATCTCGTGGGTGTCGGCGGCGCGGGGATGAGCGCCTACGCGAGGGCCGCCGCCGCGCTCGGTGCGCAGCTCAGCGGCTCCGACGGCGCCCCCGGGCCCTACCTCGAGCGCCTGGCTGCGGACGGGATCCTCGAGCCCCTGATCGGCCATCGGGCCGAGAACCTGCCCGCCGGCGGGGAGCTCGAGCTCTACTACTCCTCGGCGATCCCCGCCGAGAACCCCGAGCGCCTCGCCGCGCGCGAGCGCGGTGTCCCCGAGCGCCCGCGGGCCGAGCTGCTGGGCGAGCTCTCCTCGCTGCGGCGGACGATTGCGGTCGGTGGGACCCACGGCAAGACGACAACCGCCTCGATGGTCGCGCACGCATTGCTCGGGGCGGGCCTTGACCCCGGCTGGCTGATCGGCGCGCCGATCGGGGGAGGCCTTGAGAACGCACACTGGGGGGCGGGGGAGTGGCTGGTCGTCGAGGCGGACGAGTCCGACCGCTCACTGCTGAGCCTGGACGTCGAGATCGCGGTCCTGACCAACGTCGAGCTCGACCATCACGCGAGCTTCGGCTCGCTGGCCGAGCTGCGGGAGCTGTTCGCGGAGTTCCTGGCCGGCGCGCCGCAGGCGGCGATCTGGGATCGACCGGAGCTGCTCGAGCTGCGCAGCGGCCCCTGCGTCGCCTACGAGGCCCGCGAGCTGACGCTGACCGCGGGCGGCTCGAGCTTTCGCTGGCAGGGCCGGGACGTGCTGCTGCGGGTGCCTGGGGCCCACAACGCCTCCGATGCGGCCGGTGCGCTCGAGGCGGCCCGCCTCGCGGGCGCCGACGCCGGTGCGGCGATCGCTGCGCTCGCCTCCTTCACCGGCGCAGGAAGGCGCTTTCAGGAGCTTGGGCGCAGCGGCTCGGGAGCCCGGATCTTCGAGGACTACGCCCATCACCCGACCGAGATCGCCGCCACCCTGGGCGGCGCGAGAACGCTCCCCCACCGCCGGCTGGTGGCGGTCTTCCAGCCCCACCTGTTCTCGCGCACCGCGATCCTCGCGCGCGAGTTCGGCCGCGCGCTGGCCGAGGCCGACGTCGTGGTCGTGCTCGAGGTCTACCCGGCCCGTGAGCGGGCGGATGACTTCCCCGGCGTCAGCGGCCTGCTGCTCGCCGAGTCCGCGGCCGACGCGGCCGGCGGGCGCCCCGTCTACTGGCTGAGGTCCTTCGCGGACGCCGAGCGGGTGCTCGGCGGGCTGCTCGAGCAGGAGGACATCTGCGTCGTGATGGGCGCCGGAGATGTCGAGGAGCTCGGCCGGGCCCTGCTCGGATCAGTTGCGGCGGTGAGCGGATGAGCTTCGCCGAGATCCCCGTCGGGGTCCAGCGTGAGCATTCGCTGCAGCGCCTGACGACGATCCGCACGGGCGGCGCGGGCGAGTTCTTTGCCCGCGCCGGCTCGGTGACGGTGCTGCAGGGGCTGCTCAGCTGGGCCGCCGGAGCGGGGCTCGATGTCAACGTCGTCGGCTCGGGCTCGAACCTGCTGATCGCCGACGAGGGCGTCCGCGGGCTCGTGATCAAGCTCGACGGCAACCTCGCCGCGATCGAGGCCCGAGCACCGCGGATGACCGTCGGCGGCGGGGCCCGGCTGCCGGCCGTCGCCGCCCGCGCGGCGCGGGAGGGCCTGGCGGGGATCGAGTTCGGGGTCAACATCCCCGGCACGGTCGGCGGCGCGGTGCGGATGAACGCCAACGCCTATGGCGGCGAGCTGGGCCGGGCCCTTGAGTGGGTCGAGATCGTCTCCGGCGCCGGCCTGGCGCCGCAGCTCGCCGCGGGAGCTGGGGCTCCCGCTACCGCAGCTCCAACCTGGCTCCGGGGGAGATCGTCGCCCGTGCGGGGCTCCTGCTCGAGCCGGCCGGGAAGGACGTGGTCACCGAGCGCCTCGCCGAGCTGCGACGGCGGCGCCACGAGGCCCAGCCGCAGGGCATCAAGACGTTCGGCTCAACATTCAAGAACCCGGAGGACCCCCGCGCCGAGGGCGAGAGCGCCGGCATGCTGCTGGGCGCGCGCGGGACTGGGGCGGCGTGGCGGTCGGCGGCGCCAGGTTCTCTCCCAAGCACGCCAACTTCATCGAGAACACCGGTGCCGCCACGACGGCCGATGTGCTGGCCGTGATGGCCGAGGGCCGCCGGCGGGTGCTGGAGGCGACGGGTGTCGAGCTCGAGCCCGAGGTGCAGACGCTCGGAGATGTCCGTTTCCCCTGGCAATGAGGTAGGGGATGGGGCCTCGAGGTCGAAGACGACAGGATGGATCGAAGCTTCGCCGCCCGCTCGACGATCGGCCGTCCGGCCGGCGCGCGGCGAGCCCGCCACGGTCCTCGCGACGGCTCGCGCTTCGCCCCCGGAGCGGCGCTGCGCCGGGTCGGCGCAGGCCTGGCCCGTGAGCTCTCGGCCCGTCGCCGCCTGCGGCTGGCGCTGCTGATCGGGCTTGTCACAGCGCCGCTCCTGGGAGGGGGCTGGATGTGGTTTCGCCACTCCTCGTTCGTGAGCGCCGAGCAGGTAACCGTCAGCGGAGCCAGCGGCCCGCAGGCGGGCGCCATCGAAGCCGCTCTGACCGGGGCCGCCCACGGGATGAGCACGCTGGCGCCGAGCGTCGCGACGCTCCGCGCGGCAGTTGCGCGGTTCCCGCAGGTCAGCGAAGTCCGGGCCGTGCCGAGGTTTCCACACGGCCTCCAGGATCGTCGTCGTCGAGCAGGCACCGGCCGCGGTCCTCGACGTCTCGGGCTGCGCACGGCGGTGGCGGGCGACGGCGTGGTGCTCGGCCCCGCGCTCGCCGGCGCCACGCTGCCGAGCGTCACCGGCGCCGTCATCCCCCCGATCGGCTCACATCTGCAGAACCCGCTGCTGCTCGCGGCGATGACCGTCCTCGGCGACGCGCCCCACGCCCTGAGCGGCCTGATCTCGCGCGCCTACTTCGGCCCGCGGGGCCTGACGGTCGAGATGCGCAACGGACTGCTGGTCTATTTCGGCGACGCGGGGGCGCCCGCACGCCAAGTGGCTCTCGCTGCTCGCCGTCCTGGCCGATCCGAGCTCGGCCGGTGCCGGCTACATCGACGTCAGGGCTGCCCGGACGCCCGGCCGCCGGATTCGGCACGGCCGCCGCGGGTGAAACCCAGCCGGTCCCCCCAGACGAGTGCCGCGTCCGCGAGCGAATCGACCGTGGCGGCGCTGGCGGCGGGCCTCAAAGCTCGGACAGCCCCCAGCCTGCCACGCCGCCGGCCGAAACCCAGTCTGCGAGCTCCGGTGAACCCTCCTCCGCCTCCGGCGGGACTCAGGAAACCGGGTCGCCGGCCGGCGGAACAGAAGCCTCGGAAAGCGCAGCTTCGACACCCGGAGGATAGCCTCAGGCTCTACTCGAGATTGATTCTTGCTGAGGGCTGACCTCAGGGACCGCTGGAGACTCCGGCGATCTGCAACGATTGTTGCGAGACTCGACCCCGTCGTTGACAGGGCGAGATTCCCTGCATAACGTGCGCATCCCGGCGGTTCGGCGACCAGTATGCTGCGAACCCTAAATTCCTACTGAAGGCTTCGGACAGAACCATCATGGAGAGCAGCGGAAGCTATCTGGCGGTAATCAAGGTCGTCGGCGTCGGCGGAGGCGGGACCAACGCCGTCAGCCGGATGGTCGATGCCGGCCTGCGCGGCGTCGAGTTCATCGCCGCCAACACCGACGCCCAGGCGCTCGCGATGTGCGACGCCGACATCAAGCTGAACATCGGCCATGACTCGACCAAGGGCCTCGGCGCGGGCGCCAACCCCGACGTCGGGCTTGCCGCCGCATCCGAGTCGCGCGACGACATCAAGGAGTCCCTCAAGGGCGCCGACATGGTCTTCGTGACGGCCGGCGAGGGCGGCGGCACGGGCACCGGCGCGGCCCCGGTGATCGCCGAGATCGCCAAGAACGAGATCGGTGCTCTGACCGTCGGCGTCGTGACCCGCCCATTTGACTTCGAGGGCTCCCAGCGCGGCCGCCAGGCGACCGAAGGAATCGAGCGCCTGCGCGAGGTCGTCGACACGCTGATCGTGATCCCCAACGAGAAGCTGCTGGCCGTCGTCGAGCGCCGCACGTCGATGCTCGACGCCTTCCGCGAGGCCGACAACGTGCTGCGCCAGGGTGTCCAGGGGATCACCGACCTGATCACGATCCCGGGCCTGATCAACCTCGACTTTGCCGACGTCCGCACGATCATGCAGGACGCCGGCTCGGCGCTCATGGGCATCGGCACGGCATCCGGCGAGAGCCGCTGCGGCGACGCGGCACGTGCGGCGATCTCCTCGCCGCTGCTCGAGGAGAGCGTCGACGGCGCGACGGGGATCCTGCTGAACATCACCGGCGGGAAAGACCTCGGCCTGTTCGAGGTCAACGACGCCGCCGAGATCATCCAGAACGCGGCCGACCCGAACGCCAACATCATCTTCGGCGCCGTCATCGACGAGGCGATGGGCGACGAGGTCCGCGTGACCGTCATCGGCACCGGCTTCGACCACCGGCCCGGCCGCGGCGCGCGGCGCGAGCGCGGCACGAGCCGTCCCGACCGCAACCCGCGGATCTCCGACCGTCAGCGCTCGAGCCTCGAGATCTCCGACGACGACATCGACGTACCGCCGTTCCTGCGCTGACTCGCCGCCACGACGGTCGCCGAGGCCGCCCCACGAAATAGAATCCCGCCGTATGAGGGGCCTGGCGGCGCTCGCCGTCATCACCGTGACGCTGGCGCCTGCTGCGCTCGCCGCGACGCACCCCACGCCGGTGATCTCCGAGCCGGTGGCGGGGCAGGCGCGCGAAGGGCAGCCGCTCGTACTGCACGGGCACGTTCGCAACGCGCCCCGCGGTGCCTACGTGGAGCTTCAGGCCAGCGCAGGCGCCGGCTGGCGGACGCTCGCCCGGGTTACCCTGCGCGGCGGCGCCTTCGCGATCACCTGGCATCCGCGGGCGGGCGGGCTGCAGCGCATGATTCGCTTCGCGCTGGCCGGCCCGCGGGGCAGGCTGCTCCTCGCCGGGAGAGCGCAGCAGGAGCTCGTCCGACAGGCGCCGGTGCTGTGCGTGGAACCCGCCACACCCGTGCTCGCTCCGGGCGAGGGAGCGATCATCGGCGGCGTCTACATCGACGGCGGGCCCGCGCCCGGCGTCCACGCCTGCTCGGAGGGGACCGGGACGGTCGTGGAAGTGCTCAACTCGAGCGGCGCCGTCCTCGCCAGCCAGACCGTCTCGGAAAAGCAGAGCTACGTCTTCCAGCTCCCGCCGGGCAGCTACACGCTGCGCACCCAAGCCAACTACTGCAGCGGCCAGGCACTCGTGAAGGCCGGCCTGCTCACACACGCGGACACCGAATGCGCCGTGCCGTGAGCAGGGTCACGCGCATCTGAGCATGGCGGACTGGCACGAGGACCGCATCGGCTCTGCCCACCGGGGCGAAAACCCGATGGTGATGGCCCGGATGGACAGCGGGTTCGCCGTGATCGGCGACACGCAACATCTGCCCGGCTACTCGCTGCTGCTCTGCGAGGACGCCTCGATCAACCACCTCACAGATCTCGACCGCGCCCGGCGGGCCGCCTTCCTGCGCGACATGGCGCTGCTCGGCGAGGCGGTGCTCACGGCCTGCGCCGAGAACGGTCTGCGCAGGATCAACTACGAGGTGCTGGGCAATTCGCTGGACTGGCTACACGGCCATGTCCACGCACGCTACGAGTGGGAGCCCGCCGAGCGGATCGGCTGGCCCGTGTGGAGCTATCCACCCGCCGAGCGCGAAGACCGGGCGCACGCCTACTCCGAGGAGCGTCACGGCGAGCTGCGCCGACGGATCACGGCCGAGCTCGAGCGTCTCATGGGCGAGACCTACTGAGGCCCCGAGCGCGCCCGCGCTAGCCTGCGTGCCGTGAGCGAGACCCTCCGGCGCACCGCCCTGTTCGACCGCCACGTGGAGGCGGGGGCGAAGATGGTCGATTTCGCCGGCTGGGAGATGCCCGTCCAATACGAGGGTGTCCGGGCAGAGCACATGGCGGTCCGCCAGGCCGCGGGGATCTTCGACGTCTCCCACATGGGCGAGATCGAAACCTCGGGCCCGCAGGCGCTCGAGCTGCTTCAGCGCCTGCTCTCCAACGACGTCTCCGCGATCCCCGTCGGCGGCTCGCAGTACAGCGTCATGTGCCGAGAGGACGGGGGCATCCTGGATGACCTGTTCACCTACCGCCTCGGCTCCGAGCGCTATCTGACGGTCACCAACGCCTCGAACCATGCCTCGGATCTGGCCTGGTTCCAGGAGCATGCGGGCGAGTTCGCAGACGTGGAGGTGGCCGACCGGATCGACGACTGGGCGATGCTTGCAGTCCAGGGCCCGCTGGCGCGGGAGATCGTCCAGGCCGGCGCGGACTCCCCGCTGCCCGCCAGGATGACGATCGCAACCCGGCGGATCGGTGGCGCGGAGATGTACGTGTGCGGAACGGGGTACACCGGCGAGGATGGCGTCGAGCTGCTCTGCCGGCCCGAGCTGGCCGTCGAGCTGTGGGATCAGATGGTCCGCCGGGGCGCCCGTCCCGCCGGGCTGGGCGCGCGCGACACGCTGCGCCTCGAGGTCTGCTTCCACCTCTACGGCAACGACCTGAGCCTCGAGCGCGGCCCGATCGAAGGGGGCCTGGGCTGGTGCTGCAAGGAGGAGACCGGCTTCATCGGCGCCGAGGCCGTCCGGGCTGTGCGCGAGACCGGTCCGGCCGAGAAGCTCGTCGCGTTCACGATCGACGGCCCGGGGATCGCCCGGCAGGGCAACCCGGTGCTCGGCGGCGGCGAGGTCACGAGCGGGACCCTCTCGCCCTGCCTGGACGTGGGGATCGGCATGGCCTACGTGCCCGCCGAGCGCTCGGTTGTGGGGACGCGGATCGAGATCGACGTGCGCGGGCGGACACGCCCGGCGCTGGTCGCCAAGAAGCCGCTAGTGCCCAAGCACGGCTGAAACGCGACCGGCTCGGGGACCCGCCCCGCGAGCGCATAGAGTTGGGCGATCGACCGAAAGATCCCCGCGGCCGAGGACGTGCGGGACCGAGCTTAGGAGCTGAGACGAATGGCCGAGGCCAGCTACCCGGAGGACCTGCTCTACCACCCCGAGCACGACTGGGCGCGGATCGACGGTGAGCAGGCGACGCTGGGGATCACCTGGTATGCGCAGGACTCCCTTGGAGAGGTGGTCTTCTACGACCCGCCCTCCGTCGGATCGAAGCTGAGCAAGGACGCCCCGTACACCGAGGTCGAGTCGGTCAAGGCCGTCTCCGACGTGATCGCGCCGCTCTCGGGCGAGATCGTCGAGGTCAACGAGGCGCTGGCCGAGAATCCGGCCCTGATCAACGAGGATCCCTACGGCGAGGGCTGGCTGGTCAAGGTCCGCCTCTCCGACGCGGGCGAGTCGCAGAGCCTGATGGATGCGGCCTCCTACAAGGCGACGCTCAGTGGCTAGGCTGGAAGCAGTTTGAGCCGTTACACCGCCATCACCCCCGAGGACCTCGACGCGATGCTCGCGGCGATCGGCGTCGCCAGCGTGGGCGAGCTGTTCGAGCGACAGATCCCCGACGGTGTCCGCCTCGGCCGCGAGCTGGATCTCCCCTCGGGCAGGCCCGAGCAGGACGTCTTCGAGCACCTCCGGGGCCTTGCCGCTCGCAACACGAGCACCGAAGACGAGCTCAGCTTCCTCGGCGCCGGGATGTATGACCACTACGTCCCCGCGCTGATCGACATGCTGATGGAGCGCTCGGAGTTCCTGACGCCCTACACCCCCTATCAGCCGGAGATCTCCCAGGGGGGCCTGCAGGTGATGTTCGAGTACCAGACGGCGATCTCCGAGCTGACGGGCCTGCCGGTCTCGAACGCCTCCACCTACGAGGGACCGTCGGCGGTCGCCGCCGCGGGCTACCTGGCAAAGCTCCACAACGGCCGCCGCCGGTTCGTGCTCAGCGCCGGCCTTCACCCGCACACGATCGCGACCCTCAGGACCTACGCCCACGGCTACGACATGGAGGTCGTCGAGGTGCCCCTGCGCGACGGCGTCACGGACCCCGACGCCTGGGCCGCCGCAATCGACGGCGAGACGAGCGCCGCGATCTTCGCCCAGCCGAACTTCTACGGCGCCGTCGAGGACGCGGCGGCGCTGAGCGAGGCGGCTGCGGCGGCCTCGGGGCGCGAGCCGGGAGACGGGCCGGTGGTGATCGCGCAGGTCGATCCGCTGACGCTCGGCATCCTGCGCCCGCCCGGAGAGTGCGGTGTCGACGTCGCCGTCGGTGAGGGGCAGTCGCTCGGCAACCGGCTCGACTTCGGGGGACCGTCCTTCGGCCTGTTCGCCGCACGCGAGGCCTACCTCAGGCGGATGCCCGGGCGGATCGCGGGCGAAACCAAGGATGTCGACGGCCGCAGAGGCTTCGTGCTGACGCTGCAGACCCGCGAGCAGCACATCCGCCGCGAGAAAGCGACGTCGAACATCTGCACCGCCCAGGCGCTGAACGCCCTCGGCGGCGTCGTCTACCTCTCCTGGCTTGGCCGGAGCGGGATCGTCGAGCTGGGCGAGCTGCTGCTCGCACGGACCCATTACGCCCGCGAGCGCCTGGCCGCCCTGCCGGGTGTGGAGAAGCTCCACGAGCAGCCGGTGGTGCGGGAGTTCGCGCTGCGCCTCGACGCCGACGTGTCCGCCGTGCGCCGGCGCTGCGCCGAAAACGGCATCAACCCGGGCGCCGACCTGCAGGCGATCACGAATCGCCCCGAGGACCGCGGTGGTCTTCTGGTCGCGATCACCGAGCGGCGCACCCGCGCCGACATCGACCGCCTCGCCGAGGTGCTCGAGGCGGCCGTCGCAGCGTCTGCGCCGCTGCCGGCCGGCGAGACGGCGCTGGCCGTATGAGCCCGATCGACGAGAACCACCTGCACTCCGACCCCGGCATCGAGGTGCGGGCCGAGGAGGGCGGCGGGCCTGCCGTCGCCTTTGCGGGCCCCTCGCCGCTTCAGCGCGACGGCGCGAGGACGATCTTCCAGAAGGGCGCGCCCGGCCGGCGGGCCTTCATGTGCCCCGAGCTCGACGTCCCGCCGGTCGATGTAGGCGAGCTGCTGCCCGAGCGCTTCCGTCGCGTCGCCCCGCCGCGCCTGCCCGAGGTCTCAGAGCCCGAGATCGTGCGCCATTACGTCGGCATCTCCAAGCGCAACTTCGACCTCGACTCCGGCTTCTACCCGCTGGGTTCCTGCACGATGAAGCACAACCCCCGTCTGCACGAGCGTGCCGCGGCCCTCCCCGGCCACGCCCGGCTGCACCCGCTGCAGGACACCGAGCGCTCACAGGGGGCGCTCGAGCTGATGTGGAACCTCCAGCAGGCGCTCGCCGAGGTCTCAGGCCTGCCACACGTCAGCCTGCAGCCCTCGGCCGGCTCCCACGGCGAGCTCGCGGGCGTCCTGTTGACGCGCGCCTACCACGAGGACCGTGGCGAGACGCGGCGCAAGGTGCTGACCCCCGACACCGCCCACGGGACGAACCCGGCGACCGTGACGATGGCGGGACTGGAGGTGGTCAAGCTCGCGACCAACCCCGACGGTGGCATCGACCTCGACGATCTGCGCGACAAGGCCGACGGCGATGTCGCATGTCTGATGCTGACGAACCCGAACACGCTGGGCCTGTTCGACCCGAACATCGCCGAGATCGCGGACATCGTCCACGAGGTCGGTGCGACCCTCTACTACGACGGGGCCAACCTGAACGCCGTCATGGGCCTGTCGCGGCCGGGTGACATGGGCTTTGACATCGTCCATTTCAACCTCCACAAGTCCTTCACCCAGCCGCACGGCGGCGGCGGCCCCGGATCCGGGCCGATCGCCGTGTCCGACCGCGTCGCGCCGTACCTGCCGGTGCCGGTCGTCGCGCGCGACTCCGACGGCGCGTTCGTGCTCGACGAGGAGCGGCCCAAGACGATCGGGCGGCTGCGCGGCTTCCACGGCAACTACGGCTGCTTCGTCCGCTCCTACGCCTACATCTGCTCGCTCGGCGGGGACGGGCTGAAGGACGCCTCCGAGGTCGCCGTGCTGAACGCGAACTACCTGCTGGCCCGGCTGCGCCGTCTGGGCGTCGAGGAGTATCTGCCGCTCGCCTACGGCGAGCTGTGCATGCACGAGTTCGTCCTCTCCGGTGGGCCGATGAAGCGGGCGCTGAAGATCAAGACGCTCGACCTGGCCAAGCGCCTGCTCGATTTCGGCTTTCACCCGCCGACCGTCTACTTCCCGCTGCTCGTCGACGAGGCGCTGATGGTCGAGCCGACCGAGACCGAGACGAAGGAGACGCTTGACGCCTTCGCGGAGGCGATCGCGGCGATTCTCGCGGAGGCCGCCGAGGACCCCGAGATCGCGCTCCACGCCCCGTATTCGACACCCGTGCGCCGGCTCGACGAGGTCGGTGCCGCGAAGCATCCCGTGATCAGGCAGGAGATGCTCTAGACGATGGCCCCAGAGCGGCGCAAACTGGGCAGCACGGGCGTCAGCGTCAGCCCGCTGTGTCTCGGGGCGATGATGTTCGGAGCCTGGGGCAACACCGACCACGAGGACTCGATCCGGATCATCCACAGGGCGCTGGACGCCGGGATCAACTTCATCGACACGGCCGACGTCTACTCGCGCGGCGAGTCGGAGGAGATCGTCGGCAAGGCGCTGGCCGGCGGACGCCGCGACTCGGTGGTGCTCGCGACCAAGGTCCACGGGACGATGGGCGAGGACTCGAACGAGTTCGGCAACTCTCGCCGCTGGATCGTCAAAGAGGTCGAGAACAGCCTGCGGCGGCTGAAAACCGACTGGATCGACCTCTACCAGATCCACCGCCCCGAGCTGGACACCGACATCGACGAGACGCTCGGCGTGCTCAGCGACCTCGTCCGCGCAGGCAAGGTCCGCTACATCGGCAGCTCGACGTTCCCGGCCCATCAGATCGTCGAGGCGCAGTGGGTCGCCGAGCGGCGCGGCCGCGAGCGCTTCGTCTGCGAGCAGCCGCCCTACTCGATGCTGATCCGCCGCATCGAGGCCGACGTGCTGCCGGTCTGCGAGAAGTACTCGATCGGCGTGATCCCCTGGAGCCCGCTCGCCGGAGGATGGCTCTCGGGCCGCTACCGCAAGGGCGGCGACTCGCCCGGTGACAGTCGCCGCGCGCAGATGCTGCCACAGCGTTACGACATGTCGCTGCCCGGCAACCAGGCCAAGCTCGAGGCGGCCGACGCGCTCGGCGCGCTGGCCGACGAGGCGCAGATCCCGCTGATCGAGATGGCCCTCGCGTTCGTCACCGCCCACCGTGCCGTGACCGCCGCGATCATCGGGCCGCGCACGATCGAGCAGCTCGACAGTCAGCTCCCCGCGCTCGAGCGGACGCTCAGTCCCGAGCTGCTCGACCGGATCGACGAGATCGTCCCGCCCGGCACGAACGTCAACCCGAACGACACCGGCTGGGACGCCCCCTGGCTCACCGACAGCTCGCTGCGGCGTCGCTGAACGTCGACCGGCGATCCAGACCTGATGCGCATCTTCTCCGGCATCCAGCCCACCGGGCGCAAGCACCTGGGCAACTACATCGGCGCGATCGCCCAGTACGTGACGAGCCAGGAGCGCGGCGAGGGGATCTTCTGCATCGTCGACCTGCACGCGATCACCGTCCCCTACGACCCGGCCGAACTGCGTGAGCGCGTCTATGACACGACGGCGATCCTGCTCGCGGCGGGCCTCGACCCCGAGCGCTGCATCCTCTTCCGCCAGAGCGACGTGCCGGCCCACACAGAGCTGACCTGGCTGCTGGCCAGCGCCACCGAGCTCGGTCGCCTGCAGCGCATGCACCAGTTCCGCGACAAGTCCCTCGCCCAGCGCGAGCTGGTCTCCGCGGGCCTGCTGCTCTATCCGGTCCTGATGGCGGCCGACGTGCTCGCCTACCGGGCGCAGGAGGTGCCGGTCGGCGAGGACCAGCGCGAGCACCTGGAGCTGATGCGCGACGTGGCGCGGCGTATCAACCAGCGCTACGGCGAGGGCCTTCTGGTCGTCCCGGAGGACCGCATCCCGGCCGTCGGCGCGAGGATCATGGACCTGCAGGACCCGACCGCGAAGATGTCCACGACGGGCGGCAGCGAGCAGGGGACGATCTACGTGCTCGACGAGCCCAAGGCGATCCAGAAGAAGATCGCGAGCGCCGTCACGGACTCCGGCAGCGAGGTGCGCCGCGACCCCGAGAAGCCCGGGATCAGCAACCTGCTGGAAATCCTGGCGGCGGTCCGCGCGAGCGACGCGGACACCGTCGCCGAGCAGTTCGCCGGGGCTCGCTACGGCGAATTCAAGAAGGCGGTCGCGGAGGAGGTCATCGAGTACCTCGCGCCGGTCCGCGAGCGCTACCAGGCGCTGCGAGGCGACGAGCAGGGCCTCGAGGCGACACTCGCCCGCGGCGCCGAGCAGGCGGCCCGGGTCGCCGCCCCGACGCTCGCCGAGCTGCGCCGCGCGATGGGCTTCGGCGCGGCCGGGCAGCCCGGCCCGGGCGGCCCGTCGGGAGCGCCCGCTACCGTGGCGGAATGAGCCCCCGCCCGACAGCTCCCGGCTGCCGATGAGCCTCGCCACGCTCGATCTGGACCTGGAGGTCTTCAGCGGGCCCTTTGACCTGTTGCTGACGCTGATCCTGCGCGAAGAGGTGGACCTGCTCGAGCTGGCCCTGGCCGACGTCGTGCTCGCCTACCTCGACCACCTCGAGGCACGCGGCGAGCTCGACCTCGAGACGGCCACGGAGTTCATCGTCCTGATCGCCGCGCTGCTCGAGCTGAAGTCGCGCCTGATGCTGAGCGCCGAAGACGAGGAGCTGCTGGATATCGAGCCCGAACAGGCGGCCGAGGAGCTGCTCGCGCGGATGCTCGACGCGCGCCGCTACCGCTCGGCCGCCGGCTACCTGCGTGAGCTGCTCGAGTCCGAGGCCGGTGTGCGCTTCCGCGCGGCGCCGCTGCCGCCGGCGCTGCGGCGGCGGATCCTGCCGGCGCCAGACGGCTCGGCCGACGCCGAGGTGCTGGGCGCGGCGATGGGGCGCCTTTTGCTGATGCCCCCGGCGATCAACCTGCGCCACATGGCCGTGCCCCGCGTCAGCGTCGGCGAGCGCCTCGCCCACCTGCGCAGCCTGCTGCGCAAGGGCGCCTTCAGCTTCGACGAGGCAGTCCGCGGTGCCGACCGGATGACGGTCGCCGTCACGCTGTTCGCGCTGCTGGAGCTCTACAAACTCGGTGAGGCCGGCTGGGAGCAGCCCGAGAGCTTCGGGGAGATCTCGGTCCATGCCGCGCGCTCCCCGCAGGCCGAGGGGCGCATCGCCGCCGCCGCGATGCCGGGAGGCCTCGCGGGGTGAGCGCACCCGAGGGCAACGAGGCGCCCCTCGCGCAGGACGGCACGCCGGAGCTGGCCAGGACCGTCGAGGCGCTGCTGTTTCTCTCCGCCGACCCGCTCAAGCCGGCCGAGCTGGCCGAGGCGATCGGGGTGGGGGAGGGAGCCGTGATGGCGGCCTTGTCGGTCCTGGGCGAGCAGTATGCCCCGGGGCGGCGCGGCATCGCCCTGCGCGAGCTCGGCGGCGGCTGGACGCTGGCCAGCGTCCCCGAGGCCGAGGAGGCGGCCCGGCGGCTCTTCTCGAGGCCCCGGATCGCCACGCTCACGCCGGCGCAGGCCGAGACCCTGGCGATCGTCGCCTACCTGCAGCCGATCTCGCGGCCGGAGATCTCGCGGATCCGCGGTGTCAGCGCGGACTCGGCGACGGCCACACTGCTCGAGCGGGCCCTGATCGAGGAGTCCGGGCACTCGGAGTTCGGCGCCGTCCTCTACCGCACGACGACGCAGTTCCTGAAGCTGTTCGGGCTGCGCGACCTCGAGGAGCTGCCCGATGTCGCCCGCTGGGACCCCAGCCCCGAGGAGCAGGCCGAGCTGCGCGAGAGGCTGCTGCGAGCCGGCGAGGCCCGCGCGGGTTAGGAGAACGCGAGCGCTGCGCCCGGCGGCGTCCTCGCGCGCTCGCGTGCAGAGCACGCTTCGCTTGCTGCGTCCTGGCCGGGCTTGACTCGCGTCCCCCTAACGGGACCGCACGCCCTCACGACGCCGCGGTTGCGGCCAGCTGCCCGCAGGCGGCGGCGATGTCGCGGCCGCGGGTGAGGCGGACGGTGACCGGGATGCCGCGGGACTCGAGGGCGGCGCGGAAGGCGGCGATCGACTCCCGGCCTGACCCGTTGAACTCGGTCCCCGACGGGTTGAAGGGAATCAGGTTGACCTTGAAGATTGGGACCTCGGACTCGTGGCCGGCACGCAGGGCGCGGGCCAGCGCGAGGGCCTGCTCGTAGCGGTCGTTCACGCCGGCCAGCATCACGTACTCGATGAAGACCCGCCGGCGGCGGCGCTCGTGGAAGGCACGGCAGGCCTCGATCACATCGCGCAGCGGGTAGCGCTCGTTGACCGGCATCAGCTCGGAGCGCAGCGTTTCATCGGCCGCATGCAGAGAGAGGGCCAGGCGCAGCGGCATCTCCGACTCGGCCAGCCGTTCGATCCCGGGGATCCAGCCGACGGTGGAGATCGTCGTGCGCCGGTGGGTGATGCCGATCTCCGGCAGGCGCTCGCAGGCCTCGAGGACCGCGTCGAGGTTCAGCATCGGCTCGCCCATGCCCATGAAGACGCAGTGGTCGATCGCTTCGATGCGGCGGAAGTGCAGGGCCTGGTCGAGGATCTCCGAGGCGGTCAGGTTGCGCCCGAAGCGCATCGTCCCGGTCGCGCAGAAGCGGCAGGTCAGCGGACATCCGGACTGCGAGGAGACGCAGATCGAGCGCCGGCCTCGGCGGGTCGCCCCGGGGCTGTCGCGGTAGCGCATCAGGACCGCCTCGAGCGCTCGCCCGTCGGCTGTCTCGAACAGCGTCTTGAGCGTCCCGTCAAGCGCGTGGGCCTCGCTGCGGGGGCTGAGCGTCGAGAAGGGCAGCTGCTGCTCGAGCGCCTCGCGCAGTTGGGCGGGCAGGTTCGTCATCTCCTCGTAGCCGGTCGCGCCCTTGGCCGCCCACGACCACACCTGCCGGGCGCGGAAGGATGGCTCGCCGCGTTCGGCGAGCAGCTTGTCGAGCAGTGCGAGGTCCATGGTCGGGCGGGCCCCCGGGAAGGTGCTCGCCACCCCTATGGTTGCAGCCGATGAGCAACCTCCCGGCCGCCGGCCCATGCGTCTAGCCAAGTTCCTCGCCCACGCCGGGGTGGCATCGCGCCGCGGGGCCGAGGAGGTGATCGCCGCCGGAAGGGTCACGGTCGGCGGGCACCCCGTCACCGATCCGGCGCTCGACGTCGGCGAGTCAGACCGGGTCGCCGTCGACGGGAGGCTCCTTCCCGGTCCCGAGCCGCGGGTCGTCTACGCGCTCAACAAGCCGCTGGGTGTTCTCTCGACAGCCCGCGACACCCATGGCCGGCGGACGGTCCTCGAGCTGGTGCCGGACGAGGGGCTGCGCCTGTATCCGGTGGGACGATTGGACGCCGACAGCACGGGCCTGATCCTGCTGACCAACGACGGCGAGCTGGCCAACCTCCTGACCCATCCGCGCTTCGAGGTCCCCAAGACCTACCTCGCGGAGGTGGGCGGAGCGCCGGTCACCGACCGGACCCTGAGGCGGCTGCGGGAGGGCCTCGAGCTCGACGACGGCCCGACGGCTCCGGCGCGCGTGCGCCGCCTCGGCCCGCGGACGCTCGAGCTGACGATCCACGAGGGCCGCAACCGCCAGGTCCGCCGGATGTGCGAGGCCGTCGGTCATCCCGTGATCGCGCTGACGCGAACGGCCTTCGGGCCGCTGGCGCTCGCCGGCCTGGCGCCGGGCTCCTGGCGGCTGCTCGATCAGGCCGAGCTCGAGCGCCTGCGGGCAGCGGTGCTCTGACAGAATCGGCCGGATGAGACTATTCGCCCTGCGCGGGGCAAACAGCGTCGAGCGGGACGAGCCCCAGGCGATCCTCGATGCCACGACCGAGCTGATGCGGGAGATCTCCGCCCGCAACGGGCTGGAGCCGGCAATGACCGTCAGCTGCATCTTCACGGCGACGGCCGACCTCTGCTCTGAGTTCCCGGCCGTGGCGGCGCGGGCGATCGGCTTCGATCGCGTCCCTCTGCTGTGCGCCCAGGAGATCCCGGTACCCGGCTCGATGCCGCGGGTGATCAGGGTCCTGATCCACTACCACGCACCCGAGGACCACGAGCCCGATCACGTCTACCTCGGCGAAACCCGGGCGCTGCGGGCCGACCTCCACGCGGCACAATAGGCCGATGGCGATCGAGTTCTCAGAGCGCATCGGGCGCATCCCCGTCTATCCGGCGGCGGGTGGCTACGGCGAGCACGAGACCCTGGCCCTGCTGGCCAGCAACGAGTCGCCGTTCGCGCCCCTCCCGGCCGTCCGCGAGGCGATCGAGCGGGCGATGGCGACGCTCAACCGCTACCCCGACCCCTCGAACTCGCTGCTGCGTGCCACCCTCGGCGAGCGCTACGAAGTCCCACCTGCACGGATCGCGATCGGCAACGGCTCGGTCGACCTGCTGCTGGCCGCCGGCGAGGCACTGCTCGAGCCCGGCGCCGAGCTCGTCTACGCCTGGCCCTCCTTCTCGATGTATCCACATCTCGCCGCCGCCTCGGGAGCGCGTGCCGTGACGGTCGGCCTGGACGAGCGCGAGCGCCACGACCTGCCTGCGATGCTCGCGCAGATCACCGTCGCCACCCGCCTGGTGATCGTCTGCAACCCCAACAACCCCACCAGCACCGCCCTGCCCCTGGCCGAGATAGCGGCCTTCATCGACGAGGTCCCGGCGCACGTCTGCGTGATCCTCGACGAGGCCTATTGCGAGTTCAACCTGCTCGAGGACCCCGACGCCTCGATCGACCTGCTGCAGAGCCACCCGAACCTCGTCCTGCTGCGGACCTTCTCCAAGGTCCACGGCCTGTGCGGACTGCGCGTCGGCTTTGCCCTGTGCGGCTCGGAGGCCCTGCCCCGGGCGCTCGACCAGGTCCGCCAGCCGTTCTTCTGCAACGCCCTGGCGCAGGCCGCGGCGGTCGAGGCGCTGGCCCACCAGGACGAGGTCCTCGACCGCGTCACCCGGACCGTCGCCGAGCGGATCTCCGTCGATGAGCGCCTGCGGGCGATGGGGCTGAGCCCTGCCGAGTCGCAGGCGAACTTCTGCTGGGTGGGCCTCGGGGCCGACCGCGACGAGCAGGCGATCATGGACGGCCTGCGCGAACGGGGCATCCTCGTGCGTGGCGGGAGCTCGCTCGGCAGCCCCACACCGGCGCTGCGCGTCACCTACGGGCTGCCGGAGGAAAACCGCCGCTTCCTCGACGCGCTCGAAGAGCTGCTCTAGCCTGCGGCCCGGCCCTCCGCTTTACGTGGCCCTCGCGGTCTGCTACAAACGTTCCAGACGAACAGATGACCGCGACGCCGATGACATCTCCGTGCACCGCCCTCGGCTATCGCTGGTCGTTCGCCTCTGCCTGGCGATTTAGCTAGGCGCCAGGATCCGCGCCCGTCGTGAGCGGGCGCATCCTTCGAGTCCCGCCCGCGGGACCAGGCGCCGCCCCAGGGCGCCGTGTGCGTCCTTCGCTCACGGCTCTCACCCGCCGGGCCAAAGCCCCGGCCTACCATCTCCAGGCGTTGTTGAAAGGATGAGTTGATGATGATCGTCATGAAGGAGACGGCCACCGAGAACGAGGTTCAGGCGGTCGTCGACAAGATCGAGGAGGCCGGGGCGCTGGCGCACCGGATTCAGGGCGCCCGCGTCAGCGTGATCGGCGCGATCGGCGACGTTGAGCAGGACGCGAGCGTCGAGAGCCTGGGCCTCGAGGGCCAACCCGGCGTGGATCGCGTGATGCCGATCCTCAAGCCCTACAAGCTTGCCTCGCTGCAGATGACCCACGGTCGCCACAGCGTCCTGGAGATCGCCGGGCGCAAGGTCGGCGGGGAGAACTTCGCCCTGATCGCCGGTCCCTGCACCGTCGAATCGCGCGACCAGACGATGCAGACCGCCCGCGCCGTAAGCGAGGGCGGAGCGACGATGCTGCGCGGCGGCGCCTACAAGCCGCGGACGAGCCCCTACGCGTTCCAGGGCCTCGGGCAGGAGGGACTGCGGCTGCTCGCCGAGGCCAAGGCCGAGACCGGCCTGCCGGTCGTGACCGAGCTGATGGACATCGCCGACCTCGACGCGGTCCTCGAGGTCGCCGACGTGGTCCAGATCGGCGCCCGCAACATGCAGAACTACGCCCTGTTGGCCGAGATCGGTCGCTCCGGGCGCCCGGCGCTCCTGAAGCGCGGGCTCTCCTCGACGCTCGACGAGCTGCTGATGGCGGCCGAGTACATCCTCAAGGAGGGCAACACCGACGTGATGCTCTGCGAGCGGGGGATCAGGACGTTCGAGACGGCCTACCGCTTCACGCTCGATCTGATGGCCGTGCCGGTGCTCAAGCAGCTGACCCATCTGCCGGTGATCGTCGACCCCAGCCACGCCGCAGGCCGTCGCGACCTCGTCACGCCGCTCTCGCTGGCCGCGGCCGCGATCGGGGCCGACGGGGTGATCGTCGAGGTCCATCCGAACCCCGACGCGGCGGTCTGTGACGGTCCTCAGCAGCTGCGTACCGCTGACTTCGCGGCGTACGCACACACGATCGAGCAGGCGGCGGCCCTCGCGGGCAAAGCGCTGAATCCGAACGAGCCCGCGCTTGCCTGAGACACCCGCATCTCCCGCCGCATGGCGCCCCGGGGAGGATCGCCCGATCCATCCCGCCGACTACGTACGCGACAGCCGCATCGAGCGGGTCGTCCCGTTGCTCGCGCCCGACACGCTGCTCGAGGAGCTGGCGCTGGGCGACGAGCACGCCGAGGTCGTGATCCGCGGGAGGCAGGAGGTCCGCGACGTGCTCGACCGCACCGACCCGCGGCTGCTCGTGGTGGTCGGGCCCTGCAGCGTCCACGACCCGGAGGCGACGCTCGAGTACGCCGCTCGCCTCGCCGCCCTGGCGGCGACGCTCAGGGGCGAGCTGCTGATCGCGATGCGGGTCTACTTCGAGAAGCCCCGGACGACGACGGGCTGGAAGGGGCTGATCAACGACCCCGGCCTCGACGGGTCCTTCGATGTCAACGCGGGCCTGCACCTTGCGCGGCGGGTCCTGTTGGGGGTGCTCGACGCCGGCCTGCCGGTCGGCTGCGAGTTCCTCGACCCCATCACGCCGCAGTACATCGCCGACGCCGTCTGCTGGGGGGCGATCGGAGCCCGGACGACCGAGAGCCAGATCCACCGCCAGCTCGGGTCGGGTCTGTCGATGCCGGTCGGCTTCAAGAATCGCACCGACGGCAACGTCCAGGTCGCAGTCGACGCGGTCCGCGCGGCGGGCACGGCTCACGCCTTCGCGGGAATCGACCCCAGCGGCAGGCCGGCGATCCTGCACACGCGCGGGAATCCCGACTGCCACGTGATCCTGCGAGGGGGCAAAGGCCGTCCCAACCACGACGCCGCCGGCGTCGCCTCGGCGCTCGAGCTGCTCGCCGCCGCCGGCCTGCCCCGGCGGCTGATGGTCGACCTCAGCCACGACAACAGCGGCAAGGACCCAGAGCGCCAGCCCGCCGTGGCGGGCGAGGTCGGAGCCCAGATCGCGGCCGGCAACGACGCGATCGCCGGAGTCATGCTCGAGTCCTTCCTGGTTGCGGGCCGTCAGGAGCTGACGCCCGGCACGCCGCTGCGCTACGGGCAGTCGGTCACCGACGGCTGCATCGGCTGGGAGACGACCGTCGAGGTGCTCGAGGGCCTCGCACGGTCCGTCCGCGACCGCAAAGCGCCCGGTGCGCGGTCCGAGTAGCGCCGGCGGATGCGGATAGCCGTCCTCGGAGTCGGGCTGATCGGAGGCTCGATCGGTCTCGCGTCACGCTCGCGGGCCGGTGCGGAGGTCTGCGGCTATGACCCCGACGAGTCGGTCCGCGCGCGGGCGCTCGAACTGGGGGCTCTGGACATCGCCGCGGACTCCCTCACCGAGGCGCTCGCCGGCGCCGAGATCGTGTTCGTCGCCGTCCCCGTGGGCGCCCTCGAGCGGACGGTCGCGGCGGCGCTCGAGGCGGCACCGCCCGGCTGCGTCGTGACCGACGTCGGCTCCACCAAGCGGCTGCTCTCCGCCGCCGCCGACGACGAGCGGTTCGTCGGCGGGCACCCGCTCGCGGGGGCAGAGACAGAGGGCGTCGATCACGCCCGTGAGGACCTCTTCGAGGGGGCCACCTGGTATCTGACGCCGGCGCCGGAGCGCACCGCGGGGGTCCTCTACGAGCGCCTGCACGCGCTGCTGCGCCGCTTCGGCGCCCGGCCGACCGCGATCGACGCCGACACGCACGACCGGATGATGGCCTGCGTCTCACACCTGCCCCATGTCCTGGCGAACCTCCTGGCGGCCCAGGCAGCGGGCATGTTCGGCGAGCCTGCCGGTTCGGCGCAGGGCCCGCCGGCGCGCCTGCCGGCGGTGGGGCCGAGCTTCCGCGACGGAATCCGGGTCGCGGGCGCGAACACCGCGATCTGGACGGACATCTACATGTCCAATCGCGATGCCCTGATCGGCGCCGTCGACGAGTTCGCCGCCCGCCTGCAGCAGATCCGCGGGGTCCTCGCCGCCGGCGAGGCGGATCGGATCGGCGAGTGGAACGACGCCGCACGCGCCGACCGCGACGCGCTGCTGGGGGCCGGGCTGACCGGCGAGACCGTCCACGAGCTTCGCGTTCCGGTGCCCAATCGCCCCGGCGTGCTGGCTGAGATCGCCCTTGCCCTGGGCCGCGCCGATGTCAACATCGTCGACATGGCCCTCTCGCCCTCGCAGGACAACAGCCGCGGTGTCGTGGCCCTGTGGATCGCGGGAGCGGAGCAGGCCGGCCGTGCCGAGCGGCTGATCGGCGAGCTGGGTCTGCCGGTCGTGCTGCCATGAGGGCGCAGTCGTGAACGTCCGCTTCGACCCCTCGCGAGGGCTGAGCGGCGAGCTCGAGGTCCCCGCCGACAAGTCGATCTCCCACCGGGCGGCGCTGCTCGGCGCGATGTCCTCCGAGCCGGTGCGGATCGAGAACTACCTCGAGGCGGCCGACACCCGCTCGACGCTCGAGGCCGTGCGCGCCCTGGGGGCGCTGGTCGAGGAGCGCGAGCACGACCTGGTGATCCGCGGCACGGGCCTGCGCGAGGCGCGCGAGACCGACGAGCCGATCGACGTCGGCAACGCCGGCACGCTGCTGCGCCTGTTGCCGGGCTGGCTTGCGGGTCAGGACGGGCGCTCCTTCACGCTCGACGGCGACGAGTCGATCCGCAAACGGCCGGTCGACAGGATCGCCGAGCCGCTGCGCCTGATGGGAGCCCGCCTGGAGGCGAGCGGTGGGCGCTTCGCCCCGCTGCAAGTCCACGGCACGAGACTCCATGCGATCGACTATGAGCTGCCCGTGGCCAGCGCCCAGATCAAGTCCTGCGTGCTGCTCGCCGGTCTCGCCGCGGACGGCTCGACGAGCGTCCGCGAGCTGGCCCGCAGCCGCGATCACACCGAGCGGATGCTGCTGCGCGCGGGGGTGCCGATCGAGCGCCACGGCTCCACGGTGGCCCTCGTCAACGTGGACGAGCTGCAGCTGGAGAGCATCCGCGTGCCGGCCGACCCCAGCTCGGCCGCGTTCCTGATCGCCGCCGGGGTGCTCGTGCCGGGCTCGCGGCTGCTGCTGCGCGACGTCTGCGTCAACTGGACCCGGACCGGCTTCCTGCGGATCCTGCGGCGCATGGAGGGCATCGTCCTGGGTGATCTCGAGGAGGCCGGCGAGCAGATCTCCCCCGCGGAGCCCGTCAGCGACCTGGACGTCGCCCACGGGGCGCTCGAGGGGACCGTCGTGGAGGCCGAGGAGGTGCCGCTGGCGATCGACGAGCTGCCCCTGGTGGCGCTGCTGGGCTGCTTCGCCGAGGGCGAGACGATCGTCAAGGGCGCCCAGGAGCTGCGGTTGAAGGAGTCCGACCGGATCGCCGGCGTCGTCGACGGGCTGCGCGGCCTGGGGGCCGACATCGAGGCGACCGCTGACGGGTTCGCCGTCCGCGGCACGGGCGGCCTGCGGGGCGGGCGGATCGACTCGCTGGGCGATCACCGCCTGGCGATGGTCGGGGCCGTCGCCGGCCTCGCCTCGCAGGAGGGGGTCGAGGTGATCGGGATGGATGCCGCCGGCGTCTCCTACCCGGGTTCATGGCCGACATCGAAAGCCTCGCCGGCGGCTGAGCGGCGCGACCGGCGGTGGTGATCGCGATCGACGGCCCTGCCGGGGCCGGCAAGTCGACAGTCGCCCGGGCGCTCGCCCAGCGGCTGGGTTTCACCTACCTCGACAGCGGGGCGATGTATCGCTGCGTGGCGCTCCTGCACCTGCGCCGCCCCGGCGCCGACCCGGCCGAGCTGGCCGCTCGGGCCGACATCGAGCTGGGCGGCCCGCGCGGGGCCGTCGTCCTCGATGGTCAGGACGTCACGGGCGCGATCCGCACCGCCGAGGTCTCGCGGGAGGCTTCCGTGCTCGCGGCTCTGGCGGATGTGCGCCAGGCACTCGTCGCCAAGCAGCGGGCCCTCCTGGCCGACGGGGACTGGGTCGCCGAGGGGCGCGACATCGGCACGGTCGTTGCCCCCGCCGCCGAGCTGAAGGTCTATCTCGACGCGCACCCGGCCGAGCGGGCCCGCCGGCGGGCCGTCGAGCTGGGGGCCGATACGGGCTCCGTGCTGGCCGAGCAGGCGATCCGCGACGAGCGCGACCGCTCCCGCGCCCAGAGCCCCCTGCGGGCCGCCGAGGGCGCTGTCGTGCTCGACACGACGGGCCTTGACGTCGGCTCGGTGGTCGAGCGGATCGCCGCTCTCGCTCGCCCGGCGCCGGGCGCGGCCTGACCGGGAGGGGGCCTGCCCAGTCATACTGGGCCGATGAAGGTCGCCGTCGTCGGCTATCCAAACGTGGGCAAGTCCTCGCTGATCAACCGTCTCACGGGCACCCGCGAGGCGGTCGTCCACGAGCGCCCGGGCATCACCCGCGACCGCAAGGAGCTCGATTGCGAGTGGAACGGCCGGCGCTTCACGCTGATCGACACGGGCGGCGTGGACTTCGAGGACGAGGATCCGCTGGCCGGCTCGATCCGCGACCAGGCGAAGGCCGGCATCGCCGATGCCGAGGTGGCCGTGCTGGTCGTCGACGCCCGCGCCGGCCTGCGCCCGGCGACCAGGAGATGGCCGACCTGCTGCGCCGCTCCTCGCTGCCGGTGATCGTGGCCGCCAACAAGTGCGACGGCGTCGGCGACCTGCCATACGCCGCGGAGTTCCACTCGCTCGGCCTGGGCGAGCCGCTGGGGGTCTCCGCCGCGCAGGGGCTCGGCTCGGGGGATCTGCTGGACAGGATCGTCGAGCTGCTCCCCGAGGGCGATGACGAAGAGCCCGACGACACGATCCGCCTGGCCGTGATCGGCCGGCCCAACGTCGGCAAGTCCTCGCTCGTCAACCGCTTCCTCGGCGAAGACCGGGTGATCGTCTCCGATGTCGCCGGCACGACCCGCGACGCGATCGACATGCCGCTGATGGTCGATGAGCGCAAGCTGACGCTGATCGACACGGCCGGGATGCGCAGGCAGTCCAAGGTCGCCGACTCGGTCGAGTACTACACGGCCCTGCGCTCGCAGCGGGCGGCCGAGCGGGCGGACGTGGCACTGGTCGTCTGCGACGCCTGCGACGGGGTCACGGCGCAGGATCTGCGGATCGCCGAGCTCGCCATGAAGGCGGGCTGCGCCACGGCGATCGTCCTCAACAAGTGGGACCTGCAGGCCGGCAGCGGCGAGGAGGACGGCCCCGAGGGCCTCGATCTGGACCATGAGCGGGCGCGGGTCGCCAAACAGCTGCGCCTGCGCCCTCGCGTGCTGACGGTCAGCGCCAAGAGCGGGCGCCATGTGCCGCGCCTGTTGACCGAGGTGATCACGCTGGGAGACCGCATGATGGGGCGGATCCCGACCCCCGAGCTGAACCGCTTCCTCTCGGAGGCCACCCAGGCGCGCCAGCCGCCGATCGGCTCGCGGCGCAGCTCCGGCGGGCACCGGCTGAAGCTGATCTACATGACCCAGATCGGCGAGCGCCCGCCGCGTTTTGCGATTCAGGTCAACTCCCGCACGCGGGTGACCCGCGATTACGCCTACTACATCGAGAACCGCCTGCGCGCCCGTTACGGCATGGACGGCGTGCCGCTGATCATCGACTTCGTCGAGCGCGGTCAGCGCGGAGGCGCCCGCGCCGCATAGACTTCCCGGACTTTTGCCAACCCGCCCGGCGCAGCGCCGCCGCCGGCCCCCACGATCCTGGAGCTGATCCACCCCGCCATGACTGAGCTAACCGAGCACGAGTTCCTGTTCACCTCCGAGTCGGTGACCGAGGGGCACCCCGACAAGATCGCCGACCAGATCTCCGACGGCGTCCTCGACGCGGTGCTCAAGGACGAACCCTACGGGCGGGTCGCCTGCGAGACGCTCGTCAACACGGGCCTGGTCGTCGTCTCCGGGGAGATCTCCACCGAGACCTACGTCGACATCCAGGAGATCGCCCGCGAGACGATCCGGGGGATCGGCTACACCGACGCCGACCTCGGCTTCTCGGCCGACTCCTGCGCCGTCCTGAACGCGATCGACAAGCAGTCCCCCGACATCGCCCAGGGGGTCGACAAGGCCTACGAGGCGCGGACGGACGTCAACGACGACGACGAGCTCGATGTGGCGGGAGCGGGCGACCAGGGGATGATGTTCGGCTACGCCTCCAACGAGACCGACGCGCTGATGCCGCTGCCGATCTCCCTCGCCCACCGCCTCGCCGAACGGCTCTCGGCGGTCCGCAAGGACGGGACGCTCGACTACCTGCGCCCGGACGGCAAGACCCAGGTCAGCGTCCGCTATGAGAACGGCAAGCCGGTCGAGATCGAAAAGCTCCTGATCTCCACCCAGCATCGCGACGGCGCCGAAGCGCTGATCCCCGACGACCTCTGGGAGCACGTCGTCGAGCCGATCCTGCCGGACGGGATGTACGACGCCGGCAAGCTGAGGCGGAACTTCCTGGTCAACCCGACGGGGCGCTTCGTGATCGGCGGGCCGGTCGGCGACTGTGGCCTGACGGGCCGCAAGATCATCGTTGACACCTACGGCGGCATGGCCCGCCATGGCGGCGGCGCCTTCTCCGGCAAGGATCCTTCGAAGGTCGATCGCTCGGCGGCCTACGCCTCGCGCTGGGTGGCCAAGAACATCGTCGCGGCGAAACTCGCCGAACGGGCCGAAGTCCAGGTCGCCTATGCGATCGGGGTCGCCCACCCCGTCTCGGTGATGGTCGAGACGTTCGGCACCGAGCTCGAGGGACGGACCCGCGGGCAGATCGCAAAGGCCGTCGACGAGGTCTTCGACCTGCGTCCCGGGGCCTTCCGCGAGGAGCTCAACCTGCACCGCCCGATCTACCAGAAGACAGCCGCCTACGGCCACTTCGGCCGCGAGGACCACGACTTCACCTGGGAGCGCACGGACAAGGCCGAGGCGCTGCGCAGCGCCGCCGGTCTCTGACCGCATCGACCTCTAGTGTCGGGGAGGTGTCTCCGACAGCACAGCTGGAGCCCCTTGCGGGGCTTCTGAGCGTCCCTGCGATCGCCCAGGTCCAGCCGATCACGACGGCCCGCTCGCTGCAGGGGCCGTTCGACTACCGGCTCGGCGAGGAGCTGGCGGGCGCCGTCGAGGTCGGCTCGCTGCTGGTGATCCCCTTCGGCCGCCGCCAGATCCTGGGCGTGGTCGTCGGCCTGGCCGACTCGAGCGAGGTCGCCGAGGGCCGTCTGCTCGAGCCCCTGCGGCTGCTCGAGCCGGGCCTGCCGCGGGAGCTCGTCGAGCTGGCCGAATGGATCGCTGCGGAGTACTGCTCGACGTTTGCCCGCGCGCTCAGCCTTGTGCTCCCACCGGGAGCGGCGCGGCGTCTCAGCGGGCGCAAGCGGCGGGTCGTCGCGCGACCGCGCCATCGCGCCGTCGGGATCTCCCGCCCCGCAGCGCCCGAGCTGACGGCCGACCAGCGGGCCGTGCTCGAACCGCTGATCGAGGCGCTGCGCTCGGGCGGCGCTCGCAGCATGCTGCTGCACGGGGTGACCGGCTCCGGCAAGACCGAGATCTACCTGCGCTGCGCCGCGCAGGCGCTCGAGCAGGGCTCGGGGGCGATCATCCTGGTGCCCGAGATCGCTTTGACGCCGCAGATCGTCTCGCGCTTCATCGAGCGTTTCGGCGAGACCGTCGCGGTGCTGCACTCGCGCATGACGACGGCCCAGCGCCACCAGGAGTGGCAGCGGCTGCGCGAGGGCGAGGCCCGCGTCTGTGTCGGCCCGCGCTCGGCCGTCTTCGCCCCGGTCGCGGGGCTCGGCCTGATCGTCGTGGACGAGGAGCACGACTCCTCCTACAAGAACGAAGGCGATCCCCGCTACGACGCACGCGACGTCGCCGCCGAGCGGGCCTCCAGGGCCGGTGCGCTGCTGCTCGCCGGGAGCGCCACGCCGCGCCCGGAGACGGTCCGGCGCACCCCGGTCCTCGAGCTGACCCGGCGGGTCGACGGCCGGCCGCTGCCGCCGATCGAGGTGCTCGACATGCGTGGCCAGCGCACGGGACTGCACCCCGACACGGCCGCTGCGCTGGCGGAGGTCCGCGCCCAGCGCGGCAAGGCGATCGTCCTGCTCAACCGCCGGGGCTGGTCGAACTTCCTCTCCTGCCGCTCGTGCGGGCGGGTCTGGAACTGCCCCGAATGCGATGTGGCGCTGGTCCTGCACCGCGCCGGCGGCTACCTCGCCTGCCACCACTGCGGCCACCGCGAGCGCACCCCCGAGGGCTGTCCCGACTGCGGCTCGCGGACCGTGGCGCGCCACGGCGCCGGCACCGAGCGCCTCGCCCACGAGCTCGCAAGCGTCTTCGACGACGGCGACTTTCCCGTCTTCCGCCTCGACGCCGACGTGATCACGGGCGGCGCGAGCAGCGAGCCGGGGGCGATCCTGAGCGAGTTCCAGGCGGCTGCCAGCGGCGTCCTGATCGGCACCCAGATGGTGGCCAAGGGCCACGACTTTCCCGATGTCGGGCTGGGGGTCGTGCTGGATGCCGACGCGACCCTGCGCTTCCCGGACTTCCGCGCCGAGGAGCGGACCTTCGCGCTGATCGCCCAGCTCGCCGGGCGAGCCGGCCGGGGCAGCCACGGAAGGGTCCTGGTGCAGACGATCGCCCCCGATGCCCGGGCGATCCGCCACGCCGCGACGCACGACAGCGCCGGCTTCATCGCCGACGAGCTCGACCGTCGCGCCGCCCTGCGCTACCCGCCCTTCGCTCATCTGATCCGGATCGTCTTCGCGGCCGAGACGAGCGACCCCGCACGAGCGGCGGCCGGGGCGGTGCGCGAGCTTCTGCTCGGGTCCCTGGCGAGCACCGGCTCGGGCGATCCGGAGAACAGCGTGCTGGGGCCCGCGGCGCTGTTCCGCCTGCGCGGGCGCGAGCGCCAGGTGCTGGTTGTGAAGGCCTCCGCGCGCAGGCCCGCCGTCAGGGCGGTCGGCGAGGCGGTCGCGCGGGTCGCCGCCGATCGCGGCCACGCCGAGGTCAGCTTCAGCGTGGACGTCGACCCGCAATAGGGAGGAATTGGCGCGGCGGGCCTAGACTTGACGGCGATGAGCGAGCAGCCCGATTCAGATGAGTTCCAGGAGCCTCCCCGCTCCCAGGAGGAGGACGTCGAGGTCGAGCGCGAGGAGGGCGCCCCGGAGGAGCTCGACCCCGAGGTAAGGGCGCGCCGCGACGCGGCCCTGGCGCAGGTGCGCAAGCTGGGCGACCCCGTCCTGCGGGCCCGCGCGCTCCCGGTCGAGCGCTTTGACGAGCGGCTCGCCGCCGAGGCCGCGCGGATGGGGGAGCTGATGCACGACGCGCTGGGCGTCGGCCTGGCGGCGACGCAGGTCGGGATCCTGCACCGCGTGCTCGTCTACCGCGCCTACCTCGACGACCCGCTGACGGTGCTCGTCAACCCGGAGCTCCAGTGGAAGAGCGATGAGCTCGTGCTCGGCGAGGAGGGCTGCCTGAGCCTGCCGGGCGTCCACGTCGAGGTCGAGCGTGCCGCGGCGGTGACGGTGCGGGCCAAGAACGAGCACGGGGAGGACCTCGAGGTCGAGGCCGAGGGGCTCGACGCCCGGATCATCCAGCACGAGATGGACCACCTGGACGGCGTCCTGATCCTCGACCGGATCTCGCGCGAGGCGCGCAAGGAGGCGATGCGCGCTGCGCGAGGCCCAGAGGTCGCCGAGTGCCGCCTAGCCGGCGCGCCGGCGAGCAGGCTTGAGCACCGTCTACCTCGGCACCTCGGAGTTCGCCGCGGCGATCCTCGAGCGGCTGGCTGCCGGCGGCGCTCACCGTCCGGCGCTCGTGATCACCCGCCCGGACCGGCCCGCGGGCCGCGGGCGCCGGATCTCCTCGCCACCCGTCGCCGAGACGGCCCGGCGCCTGGGGCTGCACCTCGAGCAGCCCCCGAGCGTGAACGACCCGGCCGTCGGTGCCCTGATCGGACAGGCCGCGCCGGGCACGCGCCCGACGGTGATCGTCTGCGCGTTCGGGGCCCTGATCAAGGAGCCGCTGCTGTCGGACTACGAGATCCTCAACGTCCACCCGTCGCTGCTGCCGCGATGGCGGGGTGCCGCGCCGGTCGAGCGGGCCCTGATGGCGGGCGATGAGGAGACGGGGGTCAGCATCATGCGTCTGACGGCCGGCCTGGACAGCGGACCCGTGTGTCTGCAGGGCGCCGTGGCGATAGCCGCGAGCGACGACTACGCGAGCCTCGCGGCGCGGCTGCAGCAGCTGGGTGGCGAGCTGCTGCTGCGCTCGCTCGAGGAGCAGCCCCCGTTCGCTGAGCAGCCACAGGAGGGTGTCAGCTACGCGGAGAAGATCACGGCCGCCGACCGGGTCCTCGACCCGGGCCGTCCAGCCGTCGAGCTGGAGCGCGTCGTGCGGGCGCTGCATCCCCACATCGGGGCCCGCCTGCAGATCGGCGAGGAGCGGTTCTTAGGCGTCAGACGGGCGCGGCTCGCCGAGGGCGAGCCGGCGCCCCCCGGTGAGCTTGTGGTCAGGGAGGGCGGGCTGCTGCTCGGCTGTGCTCCCGGACTGCTCGAGCTGCTCGAGGTTCAGCCGCCGGGCGGGCGGGCGATGGACGCGCCCGCCTACCTGCGCGGTCACGGCGCACCGGCCGGACGGTAGGAGCTGACGTGCTCGGGCAGCGCGATGTCCCCGCGCAGGCGGGGGTCCGGCTCGGGCGTGCCGGCGCTGAGCGACAGCGGGATCACGCCCGCCCAGGCGCTGAGCTCGTAGTCCTCCTCGTCGTCGAGCGGCGGTCCGCTGCGGACCTTCGCCGAGGCCTCGTCGATCGCCAGCTCGAGGACGGCCGTCGCGCGCATCTCCTTCTCGGTGGGGGGCCGCACTTCACCCCAGCGGCCGGGGACGATCCGTTCGACGATCGCCTCAAAGGCGGCCCGCTTCTCGGCCGGGTCCTCGAGCTGGCGGGCGCGGCCCAGGATGAGGACCGAGCGGTAGTTGGCCGAGTGGTGCATCGCAGAGCGCGCCAGCACGAGCCCGTCGATCAGCGACACGGTCAGGCACACCGGTATCCCCGCGGCCATCGCCCGCATCGTCCGGCCGGCACCGGCCCCGTGGCAGTAGACGACGTCACCGTGGCGGGCATGCAGCGTGGGGACGGCGATCGGCTGGCCGTCGGCTGTGACGATCGCCAGATGGGCGATCAGGGCCTCGTCGAGGATCGCGTCGATCGTCTCGCGGTCGTAGCTGCCGCGGTCGCGGCGGCGGCGCAGCCGGACGCGATCGGAGGCCGGCGGGGCGGAGGTTGCTCGAGATCCCACAGCGTTGCCCTTTCTGTAATAGTACAGAAGTATGACTGAGCTGAAACAGTATCGAATTCGTGCGCGGAGCGCCGCAGGCCTGGTCGGCGAGCTCGAAGCTGCGCTCGCCGAGGGGACGCTCAGCCCCGGCCAGCGGCTGCCGTCCGTGCGCCGCCTGGCAGCTGACGCGGGCATCAGCCCGGCGACCGTCGCAGCGGGGCTGGCGGAGCTGCGCCGCCGCGGTGTCGTGGTGAGCGAGCCACGGCGGGGGACACGGATCGGCGAGGGCGCCCCGGTCCGCTCCCTGCCGGCGCCGATGCCCGTGCCCGCGGGGGCGCGGGACCTCTCACGGGGCAACCCCGACCCGGCGCTGCTGCCCGATCTCGGCCGGGCGATCAGGCGCGCCGAGCTGCCGGTCCGCCTCTACGGCGAAGCGCCCGAGCTACCCGAGCTGGTCGAGATCGCGAGGGCCGGGCTTCACGCCGAGGGCGTTCCCGGCGAGGAGCTGTGCATCCTCAGCGGCGCGATGGACGCGGTCGAGCGGGTCCTGCAGGCCAACCTGCGCCCCGGCGACCGAGTCGCCGTGGAGGACCCGGGCTACGCGGATCTGTTCGATCTGCTCCGTGCCCAGGGGCTGAACCTCGAGCCCGTCCCGATCGATCGCCGGGGCATGATCCCGCAGGAGCTCGCACGGGCGATCGCGCGCGGCGCCTGCGCGGTGATCCTGACGCCCCGCGGGCAGAATCCGACGGGGGCGGCGCTCGACGGCGAGCGCGCGGCGGAGCTCTCGGAGATCCTCGCCCGCCATCCCGGCCTGCTGGTCGTCGAGGACGACCACCTCGGCCCCGTCGCCGGACACCCGCTGCACACGCTGCTCGCCGGGCGGGAGCGCTGGGCGGCGACGCGGTCGGTCGCAAAGGCGCTCGGCCCGGACCTGCGCCTGGCGGTCCTGGCGGGCGACGAGCGCACGATCTCCCGTGTCCGCGGCCGCCAGCAGCGGGGGCCGGGCTGGGTGAGCCACCTGCTCCAGACATTGGTGCTCGAGCTGTGGCGCGACCCCGAGGTGCAGGCGCTGACCGAGCGCGCGGGCCTGCTCTACGGCGAGCGGCGCAACCGTCTGATCGGCGCCCTGGCGGCGCGAGGGATCGAGGCCGAAGGCCAGTCGGGGCTGAACGTCTGGCTGTCCGTCCCGGAGGAGGCCGCCGTTCTCGGGGCGATGCTCCAGCGTGGCTGGGTGCTCGCTCCGGGCTCGCGCTACCGCCTGGCCCCGGGCACCCCTGCGATCCGGATCACCACGGCCGCTCTGAGCCCGCCCGACAGCGACCGCCTGGCCGGGGATCTGGCGGCGGTGCTGACGCCGGCGCGGGCGAGTCGCACCGGATGACCCCCGCTCCCGCCACGAGGCAGCGAGCCGTCGCCGGCGAGGGCCTGCGCCTACCGGGTGCTGCGCCGCGTCTTCGAGCAGGGCGCCTACGCCGAGAAGGCGCTGCTGGGCGAGGCCGGGGAGCTCGACCCGCGCGACCGGGCGCTGGCGATGCGGCTCTCCTACGGTGCGGTTCAGCGACGGGGGACGACCGACCACCTGATCGCAGTGCTCACCGGACGCCCTCCGCCGAGCTCGACGCGCCGCTGCTGGCCGCACTGCGGCGGGGCTCTATGAGCTGCTCTATCTCGGTGGGGCGCCCGACTATGCGGTCATCGATGACGCCGTCGAGCTTGCCAAGGCGCCCAAGCGTTCGGGGCACGGCCTGGTCAACGCGGTCCTGCGCCGCGCGGCGCGCGAAGGACGCGAGGCGCTGTTGGGCGGGCTGGGCGATCAGACGCCGGGCGAAGCGGCGATCAAGCACTCACATCCGCTGTGGATCGCCGAGCTTTGGTGGGAGGCCCTGGGCCCCGAGCAGGCGCGCGCGCTGATGGCCCGCGACAACGAGCCGGCCGAGCTTGCGCTGCGGGCGAACACCCTGCGGATCGACCCCGAGACGCTGGCCGAGCGCCTTGAGATCCCGACTCACCGGGACCGAGGATCCCCGAGGCGGTGGTCCTGGACGGGCCGCTGGACATCCACTCCTCGCCGCTGTGGGCCGAGGGGGCCTACACCGCCCAGTCGCGCGCGGCGATGCTCGTCGCGCGGGTTCTCGCCCCCGAACCGGGCGAGCGGGTGCTCGACCTGTGCGCGGCGCCCGGCGGCAAGAGCACCCATCATCTGGCGGCCCTGATGGAGGGCCGTGGCACTGCTCGCCGTCGAGCGCAACGCCCGCCGGGCGCACAAGCTCGAGCGGACTGCGATCCGGATGGGCGCCGCGAACATCAGGGTCGAGGTCGCCGACGCCGAGCTCCCCGCGCCGACGGTCCCTTCGACAGGGTCCTCGTCGACCCGCCGTGCTCGGGTCTGGGCACGCTGCAGGCCCGTCCCGACCGGCGTTGGCGTGCGAGCGCCGAGGCGATCACCGAGATGCGCGCCACCCAGCGCGCGATCCTGGACGCTGCAGCCGGGGCTCTACGTCCGGGTGGCGTGCTTGTCTACTCTACGTGTACGGTCTCTCCGACTGAGAACGAGCGCCTGATCGCCGACTTTCTGGACTCCCGCCCCGACTTCGCTCTCGACGAGCTTGCCGCCGAGTGGCCGGAGTTCGCCCTCGCGGGCCCGTCACAGCTGACGGCGGGAGCGCCGCCCGGTGCCCTGCTGACACTTCCCCACCGCGACGACACGGCCGGCTTCTTCATCGCCCGACTGCGCAGGAGCTGAGGATGGAGGGAGACACTCCCGGCGCCGCCAGGGCGCCGATCGACCTTGGGCCGCAGTGCCCCAACTGCGGTGAGCCGTGGCTGCGCCCGACGAACCTGCCGGGCCGCTACCGCTGCGTCTACTGCCTGCACCGCTTCGAGCTGACCTCGGTGTGCCCCAACTGCGGCGAGCACTCGACGATCGTGCGGATGTCCTCGACGGCGATCATGAAGTGCAACAACTGCGGCGACTCCATGCTCCAAGCCGTATGACCAACCTTGCCTGCGCGGCCGCGCCAGGCGCGCCCTCACCTCGCCCCGGACGATGACCGCCAAGGAGATCCTGAGCGGGGTTCGGGTGGCGCCATCGATTCTTTCGGCGGACTTCGGGCGGCTGCGTGAGCAGGTGGCCGGAGGTGCTCGATGCGGGAGCGCGGGTGATCCACTGCGATGTGATGGATGGGCATTTCGTGCCGCCCTTGACACTGGGGCCGAACGTCGTCGGGGCCCTGGCGGACACGGTCCACGGGGCCGGAGGGTTGCTGGATGTCCATCTGATGATCGAGCGGCCCGAGCGGAGCGCCGGCGAGTTCGTACGGGCGGGGGCGGACTCGATCACGGTGCACGCCGAGGCCACACCGCATCTCGCCTATGCCGCCGGCCTGATCCGCGAGGCGGGTGCCTGCGTGGGGGTGGCGATCAACCCGGGCACGGCGCCCGGGGTGATCGCCGAGGTGGCTCCGGAGATCGACATGGTTCTCTGCATGACGGTCAACCCGGGCTGGGGCGGGCAGGCCTTCATCGAGCACTCCCTCGCAAAGCTCGCTCGCGTCCGGGATGCCGCGGGTGAGGGGCCGGCGATCGAGGTGGACGGCGGGATCGACGAGCAGACTGGGCCGAGGTGCAGGGCCGCGGGTGCGAACGTCTTCGTGGCCGGCTCGGCGATCTTCGCCACGACCGACCCCGCGGGTGCCTACGGCCGGATCGCGCTCTCCGTCGGCGCGCTCTGAGGTCTCCGGGCGGGCGGGCGGCTCAGGCGGGGCCCGCCGGCAGCTGCGCGGTCCCGCGGCGGTAGAGCAGCGTCAGGAGGACCGCCAGCAGCCCGGTCGCGCCGGCGTAGCCGATCTCGGTGCGCAGCACCTCTTCGGAGATCGCCGGGATGACCATCCAGATGACGAAGGCGATCGCCGCGACGATCCAGCAGGCGGCCGCCGAGCGGGCCTGGTCGCGTGCCAGGGCGGCCTGGTTGAGGGCGCCTGAGGTCAGGTGCATGCCCATGCCGATGCCGATCAGGGCCAGCCCGAAGCGGTGGTAGGTGTAGTCCTGCCCGAAGAGATGGCGCATGACGAACGGCCCGATCGCCAGCAGGCCGAGGGCGACGGCGGCGGCGAAGGCCGTGATGGCGAGGACCGTCACCCTGATGGCCTTGGCGAAGGCCTCATGGCCGGCGGTCGCCTCCATGCCCGTCAGATGGGGCAGCAGGGAGGTCTGGATGGCCTGGAAGAGCTGCAGGGGGGCGCGGGCGATCAAAAGGACGTTGAAGACGATGCCGGCCAGCGCGGCCTTGCTCGAGGTCGCATCGACGGTCAGCACGGCGGCGTTCAGCAGGGTCTGCTCGGAGAGCATGATCCCCGAGACCCAGACGGCGAAGCCGCCGCCGCGGCGCAGCGAGAGATCGTCGTGGGCGGCCGTCTCCTGGACCCCCTCGGTCCCGGGGCCGGCCAGGGCCGCATCGGCCTCATCGACGGTGATCGGGGCGTCGAGCGTGGCGGCCAAGCCCGGTCCACGAGAGCGGGCGAAGGCGGCGGGTACGACGATCAGCGAGACGAAGGGAGCGGCGGCGATGCCCAGCGCGACGGCCGTCTGGCCGCTCGTGATGCCGACGGCGACGGCGATCGCAAAGGCGATCCGCGAGGTCGACTCCATCAGGACGAGAGCGCCGAACAGGCCGAAGCGCTGATGGCCGGCCAGCCAGCCGCGGGCGAAGTAGCTGGCGGCGTAGGCCAGCGTGCCGACGACGAGAACCCAGTAGAGCGCCGTGTCGTGGTCGAACAGCCGCAGCAGCGGGCCGTGCAGGGCCAGCGCGAGCAGGAGGAAGATCAGCGCGAAGCTGCCCTGGATCATGATCGGCACGCGCAGCGTGCTGTGGGCGCTGCCGCGGGCCCGCCGCTCGGCGATCGTGCGCGAGAGCAGCTGTTCGATCGGCCGGTAGATGACCGAGATGATCACGAACATGACCGACCACAACAGGTCGATCCGCTTGGCTGAGACTTCCCCCAGGACCTTGCTGGCGATCGAGAAGTAGGCGAAGGTCAGCAGGCCCGTCGAGGCGATGCCGATCGAGAGGATCCGGGCACCGCTGCCGTAGGAGCGGGCGGCCGGGGGCGAGCTAGAGGCGGACAAGCAACATCGTCCAGGGGAACGGCGTCCGTACGGCGGCGATCTCCCCGTGGCGGGCCAGGAGGCTCTCGAACGAGCGCCGCGACCAGTGGTTGAGGTGCCCCGGCGTGTTGCCGAGATCCCTCCAGTAGGCCCCCCGTGCCATGTTGAGCATCCGCCAGAGCGGCTCCCGGGGCACCGAGACGAGCAGGTGCGAGCCGGCGCAGCGGGCCATCTCGGCGACGGTGTGCTCGGGGTCCGGGACATGCTCGAGCACCTCGATCGCGCAGGCGAGGTCGAACTCGCCGTCGGCGAACGGGAGGTTCTCCGCCTGCATGACCCGGTATTCGAGGTTCGGGGCCTGGTGCTCGGCCCAGCCGGCCTGGATCGACTCCTCCTCCAGGTCGATGCCGACGACGCGGCCCTGGCCGAGCCGCTGGGCCCACTTCTGCACGAGCACGCCCTCGCCGCAACCGACGTCCAGGACCGACCCCGGGGCGGCGGCGAGGAACAGATCGTCCAGGGCTCCCTCGAACCCGGCCATAAGCCGGCGGACCACGGGATTTCCCGAGCCGTACTTGTCGTAGGTGTTGCCGGTGACGATCCCGTCCTCGGACACGGTGACGCCGGGGCTCACAGGCGCACCGTCTCCTGGCGGGTGCTCAAGCGGGGCTCCTCATCGGCTGCGGGCCGGCCGGGTTCGTAGTGCGAGGGCGCGACGCCCAGCTGCAGCTCGATCCGACGGACGCGCTCGAAGGTTCGCTGGGTCATCAGCCGCTGGGCCGCCAGCAGGTCGCCGATCACACCCAGGACGAACAGGACGACGGCGGCGATGAACAGCACGGCGCCGAGGATCAGGGATTGGACGTGGCCCTTGCCGTTGCCTTCGATGTAGGCGACCGCGAAGCGGATCCAGACGGCCAGCGCGACGGTTCCCATCAGCAGGGCGAGGCTCCAGAAGACCCGCAGCGGCTCGTACTGGGCGTAGATGCGGAAGATCGAGACAGCGTTGCGCCGCACGTAGGCGCCCATCGAGGGGAACAGCCGCGACTCGCGGGTCTTCGGGTTGGTCCTGACGGGGACGTGGTCGATCGCGACAAGCTGCTTGCCCGCCGCGATGATCGTCTCGAGCGTGTAGGTGAACTTCGAGACGACCATGATCTGGATCGCCGCCTCGCGGTTGTAGGCGCGGAACCCCGACGTCGTGTCGGGCACGGACGTCGAGGAGGCCTGGCGGACGACCCACGAGCCGAGGCGCTGCAGGGTCTTCTTGAGGGGGGAGAAGTGCTCGATTCCCTCGACCTCGCGGTCCCCTACGACCATGTCGGCGCGCCCCGCCAGGATCGGCTCGACGAGCTTGACGATGTCGGGCCCGTAGTACTGGTTGTCGGCGTCGGTGTTGACGATCACGTCGGCGCCCAGCTTGAGGGCGGTGTCGACGCCCGCCTGGAATCCGGTCGCCAGACCCTTGTTGTTGGTCAGCCGGACGAGGTGGTCGACGCCATGGGCCCGCGCGACGGCGACCGTCTCGTCGGTCGAGCCGTCGTCGATCACGAGCCACTCGACCTCGTCGAAGCCCGGAACCTCCCGCGGAAGGTCCGCGAGCGTCTGCGGAAGCTGCTCGGCCTCGTTGAAGCAGGGGATCTGGATGATGAGCTTCATGGGCGTGGATTGCCTAGACTTGGCCACCGGCAGTATCCCAAAGCGCAGGTCACGGTCTTGGCAGGAAGGGTCGAGCCCACCACCCGCCCGGCGCCGGTGCCGGCTCTCCTACCGTCAAGGCTAGATGGAAATCGCGACTCCCACCCGGCGCAGGCCGGGCTCCACCAGGCTGGCGGCGCTGCGGGGCATCCCCCTCAGGACCTGGGAGCGGATCGGCCTGGGGGTGCTGTGCTTCGGGGCCCTGCTCGGGTATCTGAGCTTCCCGACCTACCCGACCTACGACTCGTTCTACGCGCTGCTGTGGGGGCGGGACATCCTGCACCTGCACCTGCCCGACTTCAACGTCTACCGGGGGCCGACGGAGCACCCGCTGGCGATCGCCTTCGGGATGGTCTGCTCGATCTTCGGCCAGGGCGGGGCGCGTCTGATGATCCTCGGCTCGATCGCCTCGTTCGTGGCGGCCGTCGCCGGGCTCTACCGGCTCGGGCGCCTGTGCTTCGGGCCGGTCGTCGGCCTGCTGGCGGCGCTGCTGTTGCTGAGCCGCTTCTTCGTCGAGAACCTGGCCGCGCAGGGGTACCTGGACATCACCTACGTGGCCCTGATCGTGTGGGCGATCGTGCTCGAGGTCGAACGGCCGCGGCGCGGCTGGCCGGTGTTCTTGACGCTCGCCGCCGCCGGCCTGTTGCGACCCGACGCCTGGGTGCTGAGCGGCGTCTACTGGCTCTGGTGCTTCCCGGGGGCGAGCTGGCGGCTGCGGGGGCGCAACGCGGCCCTGGCGGCATCGGCGCCGCTGATCTGGGTCGCGATCGACACGATCGTGACCGGCAACCCCGTCTACTCGCTGACGGCAACGGCCGGCCTGGCCCAGGAACTGGAACGGACACAGGGCTTCGGCGCCGTCCTCGGCTCGGTCTGGACGTTCTCCGAACGGATCGACAAGGTCCCCGTCCTGCTGGGGGCCGCGATCGGGATCCCGTTGGCGATCTGGATGGCGCCCCGTCGTGCGGCGGTGCCGCTGGTCTCGACGATCCTGCTCTATGGCGTGTTCCTGCTCGAGGGCGCCGGGGGCGCGTCGGTGATCGACCGCTACCTGCTGGGCGCCTCGACGGTCCTGCTGCTGTTCTGCGCCGTCACGCTGGGCGGTTGGGCGATGCTCGTCCCGGGCTCGGCGGCGCGCCGCATCTGGATCGCGGGGGCCTCGGTGCTGTTGCTCTTCGGGACGGTCTCGGCGGCGACGACGCTGAGCCTCTCGAGCCTGCGCACGACGCTCGCCTACCACGAGGAATTCCACACCGGCCTGGCGCGGGCCCTGCGCGACCCGCGGGTCGCCGCGGAGCTGCGCCGCTGCCCGCTGCTGTCACTGCCGGACAACAAGCTGATCCCCGATGCCCGCTGGATCCTCGACACCGTCGGGCAGCGCGACATCGTCGCCCGCAGCCAGGCCAGGGCGGACATCGGCAAGCACTCCCGCGCCTTGGAGGAACGCCTCGAAAAGGGCAGTGTCGCGGTCTACCCGCTCTCGGCAGCGGTCTTCTTCGAGGCGATCGTCGACGTCGGCGACGACCCGCGCGACCAGGTCCCGCTGCCGGGCTTCTCGCGGATCTACACGAGCCGCTACTACGCGGTCTATGGCAACTGCTGAGATCGCCCCACGGCGGCCGCGGCGCGACGGGCGGCGCTGGATCTGGGGTGGCCTGGCGGTCGTGATCGGGGGCGGCCTGGGGCTGCGTCTGTGGGGGCTGCGCCAGGGTTTGCCCTACGTCTACAACACCGACGAGGGCGATCACTTCGTGCCGCACGCCGTCGCGATGTTCGCCAACGGCAGCCTGAACCCGCACTACTTCGAAAACCCGCCGGCGTTCACCTACCTCCTGCATTTCCTCTACGCGGTCTACTACGGCTCCGGGCAGGCCGTGGCCCACGCCTACGCCCACCATCCGGCCGACCTCTACACGCTGGCCCGGATCGCCTCCGCGGTGCTCGGCGCGATCGCCCTCTGGCTGCTCTACCTCGCGGGGGCGCGGCTCCTCGGCAGGGCGGCGGGTCTGTTGGCGGCCGCGATCGAGGCGGTCGCCTTCCTGCCCGTCTTCTACGCCCACCTGGCCCTCAACGACGCGCCGACGCTGGCGCCGCTGACACTGTCGCTGCTCGGCACGGCGGGGGTCCTGCGCAAAGGCCGGGCGCGCGACCACGTGATCGCCGGCGTAGGCCTCGGGCTGGCGTGTGCGACCAAGTACACGGGCGGGATCGTGATCGTCCCCTACGCGGCCGCGGCCGCCGCGAGCTGGCTGGAGGGCGATCCGCGCGCCCGGCGCAGGGCGCTGGGCGGCCTCGGGGCCTTCGGGCTCTGTGCGCTGGCGGCGTTCCTCGTGGCCGACCCCTACGCGGTGCTCGACTACTCGAGCTTCCACGCGGGCATCGTCCACCAGTCGGCCCAGTCCTCCGAAAGCCAGGGCAAGCTCGGCGCCAGCCGCGAGGGCGGGCTGCTCTACTACCTGTGGTCGCTCACCTGGGGGCTGGGCTGGGTGCCCGCGCTGGCGGCGCTGGGCGGTGCGGTGAGCATCTGGCGAGGTGACGCCCGCCTCGGCTGGCTGCTCGTCCCGGCGCCGGTGCTGTTCCTGCTGTTCATGGGTATCCAGGGCCGCTACTTCGGCCGCTGGGTGATGCCGATCCTGCCGATCCTCTGTCTGCTGGCGGCGGGCTTCGCGCTGCAGGCGATCGGATTCGTGCGCTCGCGCGAGCCCCACGCGGACGGCCCGCGCCACAGCACCCCCGGCCGGCGAGGGCCGCCCCGCGGCGCCGCCGCCGGGGCCGCCGCGGCGCTGCTCGTCATCGCGCTGCTCGGCCAGGGCCTGGTCCACAGCATCCACTCGGGCCTCGTGCTCTCGCGGACGGACACCCGGACGCTGACGCGGAGCTGGATGGTCGCGAACATCCCCGGCGGCAGCCGGGTCGTGGTGGAGCCCGTCTCACCGGACGCCTGGGCTCGCGAAGCACCGGGCGTCGAAGGCGCCTGCACCTCCTCGAGCGCCAACTACCGCTGGTGCAAGTGGCCGTCGCTGTACTCCTACATCACGCCCTCCGGAGAGATCGACCCGGCCGGGCGCCATCAGGTCGGGATCGAGGACTACGTCCGCACGCTGGCACCGGCCCTGATCCCCTACTACGAGTCCCAGGGGTTCTGCTGGGTCGTGACCGGCTCGACCGAGGCCGGGCGGGCCTATGCCGACCCGCGGGCGGTGCCGCTGGCGATCGCCTACTACCGCGCCCTGGCCTCGCAGGGCACCGTCGTCTACCGTGCCTCGCCCTACCGCGCCGGGCAGGGACCGGTCCCGTTCGGCTTCGACTGGAGCTTTGACTACTACCCACTCGCCTACGAGCGCCCGGGACCGTCGATGACGGTCTACCGGCTGCACGGCGGGCGCTGCCGGGCCTGACCGGGCGCAGGCGCCCTCGGCCTCAGGGATATCCTGGCCTCAGATGCAGAGCGTCACCGCCACCGACATGGCCCACCTCGAGCGGGCCGTCGAACTCGCCAGCCGGGGTGCGGGCTCGGTCAAGCCGAACCCGGTCGTCGGGGCCGTCGTGGCCCGCGACGGCGAGGTCCTGGGGGAGGGCTGGCATCAGGAATACGGCGGGGCACACGCCGAGGTCAACGCGATCGAGGCCTGCGGCCTGGCCGACCTCGCCGACGCGACGATCTACGTCTCGCTCGAACCCTGCTGCCACGAGGGCAAGACCCCGCCCTGCACGGACGCGATCATCCAGTCGGGCATCCGGCGGGTCGTGGTCGCATCCGATGACCCGACCGAGAAGGCCTCCGGCCGCGGGCTGGGGATCCTGCGCGACGAGGGGGTCGAGGTGGTCCTGGCCGAGGGCGAGGTGGCGGCCTCCGCGCGGCTGCTCAACCAGGCGTTCCGCAAGCACGCCAGGGTCGGTCGCCCGTGGGTCCTGTTCAAGTCGGCGATGACCCTCGACGGCAAGGTCGCGACGCGGACGGGCGACTCGAAGTGGATCAGCGGCGAGGACAGCCGCGAGCTGGCACACCGCTGGCGGGCCTCGGTCGACGCTGTCGTGGTGGGGATCGGCACGGCCCTCGCGGACGACCCGCAGCTGACGGCCCGCCCGGCGGGGCTCCCGGCCGAGCCGAGCGCCCAGCCCCGCCGTGTGGTGTTCGACTCGCTGGCCCGGCTGCCGCCGAGCTCGCAGCTGGTCGCCGCTGCAGCCGAGATACCGCTGACCCTGATCGCCTCGCGGGCGGCGGCGCGGGCCGACACCGACGCGCTCGAGGCGGCCGGCGTCCAGGTGCTCGTCGCGACCGGCGAAAACGAGCCCGCCCGGGTGCGCTCGGCGCTCGACCAGCTCGGTGCGATGGGTGTCAGCGCCGTGCTGCTCGAGGGCGGCCCGCACCTTGCCGGAGCGTTCCTCGACGCCGGTGAGATCGATGAAATCCGGCTCTTCCTGGCGCCGATGCTGCTCGGTGGCTCCAGTGCCCGTGACCCCCTCGAGGGCGAAGGCGTAGAGCGGATCTCGGAGGCCCTGAGGGCCCTGACGATGAGCTGCGAGAGGACCGGCGGTGACCTGCTGATCTCCGCCCGGCTGCGAGAGTGGTGAGATGTTCACGGGTCTGATCGCCGACCTCGGCAGCGTCGAATCGGTCGAGCTGGACCAGGAGGGTGCCACCCTGACGATCCGCACCCGCCTCGCCGGCGAGCTCGCCGAGGGCGACTCGATAGCGCTCAACGGCGTCTGCCTCACGGCCACCTCGGTCGGCACGGGGACGTTCCGCACCCAGGCCATCAACGAGACGCTGCGCCGCTCCTCGCTGGGCGCGCTGGGCGCGGGCGAGACGGTCAACCTCGAGCTCGCCATGCGCGCCACCGACCGGCTGGGAGGTCACGTCGTGCAGGGTCATGTCGACGGTACCGCGACGATCGCGGCGATCCGCGACGAGGGCTTCTCGCGGGTGCTCGAGCTCGACATCGAGCCCGACCTGGCCCGTTACCTGGTGGAGAAGGGGTCGGTCGCGATCGACGGCGTCAGCCTGACCGTCAGCGCCCTGCGCGAGGACGGCTTCGCCGTATCGCTGATTCCCGAGACCCTGAAGCGGACCAATCTCGGTCATATCGAGGAGGGAGCACAGGTGAACATCGAGGTCGACATCCTGGCCAAGCACGTGGCGCGGCTGCTGGGGGTGAGGGCGTGAGCGCGCCCAGGGCCGACGCGGCCTTCACAACCGTCGAGCAGGCGATCGAGGACATCCGCGAGGGCAAGATGGTCGTCGTCTGCGACGACGAGGACCGCGAGAACGAGGGCGATCTGACGATGGCCGCCCAGTTCGCGACGCCCGAGGCGATCAACTTCATGGCCAAGGAGGGACGCGGCCTGATCTGCCTCTCGCTGACCTCCGAGCGCTGCGACGAACTCGGCCTGGACCTGATGGCGGCGAAGAACGAGTCCCCCTTCGAAACTCCGTTCACGGTGTCCGTGGAGGCCCGCGACGGCGTCACCACCGGCATCTCCGCCCATGACCGCGCCCATACGATTCAGGTGGCGATCGACCCCGAGAGCCGTCCCCGCGACCTCGTTCAGCCCGGTCACGTGTTCCCTCTGAAGAGCCGCACGGGCGGCGTGCTCGAGCGCGCCGGGCAGACCGAGGCGGCCGTCGACCTGGCCCGCCTGGCGGGCCTGAACCCGGCCGGGGTGATCTGCGAGATCATGAACGACGACGGGACCATGGCCCGCGTGCCGGAACTGACCGAGTACTGCGCCCGCCACGGCCTCTCGATGATCACGGTCGCCGACCTGATCGCCTACCGGCGCCGCCACGACAAGCTCGTCGAACGGGTCGTCTCCACCGGCCTGCCGACGACGTTCGGCGACTTCGAGGCGGTCGGCTACCGCTCGCTGGTCGACGAGAAGCACCACGTCGCGCTGGTCAAGGGCGACGTCGACGGACAGGACGATGTCCTCGTCCGGGTGCACTCCGAGTGCCTCACCGGAGACGTCTTTCACTCGCTTCGCTGCGACTGCGGCGAGCAGCTCGAATCGGCGCTCGCGATGATCGAGCGCGAGGGCCGGGGCGTGCTGCTCTACCTCTCCCAGGAGGGCCGTGGGATCGGCCTGCTGAACAAGCTGCGGGCCTACCGCCTGCAGGAGGACGGCCTTGACACGGTCGAAGCCAACGAGCGTCTGGGACTGCCTGCCGACCTGCGCGACTACGGGATCGGCGCGCAGATCCTGGTCGACCTCGGCCTTAGCTCGATCCGGATCCTGACGAACAACCCCAAGAAGATCCGCGGCCTCGAGGGCTACGGACTGTCCGTCGCCGCCCAGATCCCGATCGAGCACGCACCCAACCGCCACAACGAGGCGTATCTGCGGACCAAGGCCCAGCGGATGGGGCACACGCTCCACCACCAGGGCCTGAACCTCGACGAGGAGCTGCTGCGGGCCGAGCGCGCCGTCCCCGAGGACGACCCCCCGGAGCACCGGCCGTGAGCGACGCCTACGCGGTCCCCGTCGCCCGCTTCTACGAGGAGCTGGCCGAACGGCTCATCGCCGGCGCCCGGGCCACGTTCGAGCAGGCCGGGGCGAGCTTCGAGGTGTTCGACGTCCCCGGCGCCTTCGAGCTGCCCCTGGCCGCCTCCTACGCGGCGCTCTCCGGGCGCTTCGCCGGGGTCGCCTGCCTCGGCGCGGTGATCCGCGGGGAGACCGACCACTACGACTTCGTCTGCTCCGAGGCGGCCGCCGGCGTGATGCGCGTGGGCCTCGATACGGGGGTGCCGTGCGCCTTCGGCGTGCTGACCTGCGAGACGATGGACCAGGCACTCGCACGCTCGGGCGGGGACAAGCGCGACCAGGGCCGCCACGCCGCCGAGGCGGTCCTGCGGATGGCGGCGCTGCGGCGCGAGCTGCGAAGCGGCTAGACTGCGCGCATGGCCAAGGTATGCCACAGCTGCGGCAAGGGCCCTTCGTTCGGCAACAGCCGCAGCCACTCGATGGTCGCAACCAGGCGGCGCTTCGATCCGAACCTCCAGAAGGTCCGGATCCAGGTCGGCGCGGCTCCCAAGCGCGTCTACGTCTGCACGCGCTGTCTCAAAGCCGGCAAGGTCCAAAAGGCCCTCTAGCCCCGCTGGACTTCGCCAGGCGGCGTCCTCGGTCGCTTGCGTGCGAAGCACGCGGCGCTCGCTGCGTCCTTGCCTCGCTTGACCAGCGAACCTAGTTCCGCTTCGGGCGTCCTCGTTCGCTCGCTGAGTCCTTGCCTGACTCGGCCGGCGACGCTACGGACGGTCGGGGCGGCGGCTCGAAGAGGGCTCCCGACGGGCTCCGTTTTCGGCCCCTTGGAACAGCGGGCGGGGTGGACGGATGGCGCTGGGAGGGTCGGCTGCCCGGCGCAGAGGGGTCCAAGCTGATAGGAGTGTGGCCGTGACGGATACGAACCTGGTCCGCTTTCGGGCGGCTGTGGCGGGTGCGCTGGTTCACCTGGAATCGCGCCGCGAGGAGGTCAACGACCTCAACGTCTTCCCTGTCGCCGACGGCGACACGGGGGACAACATGGCGCTGACGCTCCGGGCGGTCCTCGACGAGCTCGACCGCCTGCTCGAGGGCGATGAAGACCGGACGATCGACGAGATCGGCCGCGAGGAGATCGTCCAGTCGGTGGCCCGTGCGGCGCTGCTGGGGGCCCGCGGCAACTCGGGCGTGATCCTCTCGCAGCTGATCCGCGGCGCGGCCGAGGAGCTCGTCTCGCGGCCCGGGCAGCTGATCGACGCGACCCTCATCGGAGCGGCGCTGGCCAATGCCGCCGACCGTGCCTACTCGTCGGTCCGCGAGCCCGCCGAGGGGACGATCCTGACGGTGGCCCGCGAGATGGCCCACCGGATCGCCTCTGACGTGGCCCACAGCGAGGACGATCCCCGCCTCGATCCGGGCACCGAGCCGACCCAGCAGGACCGTGCCATCGCGGCGGCGCTCGAGAGCGCCGTCCACGCCGGCGAGGACTCCGTCAAGCGCGGACCGGAGCTGCTGGCGGCGCTGCGCGAAGCCGGCGTCGTGGACGCTGGCGGTTACGGGCTGACAATCATCTTCGCCGGGGTCGTCGCGGCGCTGCGCGGGGAAGACCCGCCCGAGCTCGAGCACCATGCGCCCGCCCGGATAACCCATCCCCAGCACAGCTCGGGCACCTACCGCTTCTGCACCAACTTCGCCGTCACCGGTTCGGGCCTCAGCGCGAGCCGCTTCATCGAGCCGCTCGAGAAGCTGGGCGACTCGGTCCTGGTCGTGGGCGATGAAATAACGCTCAAGGTCCATCTCCACACCGATGAGCCCGAGCTCGCGACGGCCCTCTTCGACGGTGCCGGCGAGGTCTCCCGGCTCGACATCGCCGACATGCGGGTGCAGGTGGCCGAGCGCGACGTGCGGCTGGCCGCCGACGGCGCTCCGGAGCAGCCCGCGGCCGCGGCCGAGCCGGGCCTGCCCTCCACCGCCGGGGGGTTCCGCCCGGCCCCGGGGGTGGGCAGCGTCCGCTGCGGGGCGGTGGCCGTCGTCAGCGGCGAGGGCCTCAAGCAGATGTTCAACGAGCTCGGGGTCCACACGATCGACGGCGGGCCGACCCTGAACCCCTCGACCTACGACCTGCTGGCGGGCATCCACGACGTCCCCACCGAGGAGGTCGTCGTGTTCGCCAACAGCGCCAATGTGATCATGGCCGCCGAGCATGCGGCAAGGCTGTCCGACAAGCAGGTCCTCGTGGCTCCCGCGACCAGTCAGCAGGCGGGCCTCGCAGCGGCCGTGGCGCTGGCCCCGGACCGCTCGCTCGAGGAGAACGCGCAGGCCCTGACGGAGGCGCTGTCGCGCGTCCGCACAGGGGCCGTCGCCCCCGCGGCCCGCGACGACGCCCAGGGGCGCTTCACGGTCGGCGAGGCCGTCGGCTTCCTCGACGACGAGGTCCACGCCTGGGGCGATCCGCGGGCGACCCTGGAGGCCGTCATCACCGCGCTCGCCGGCGGGACGAACGGGGGCGAGCGGCCCGAGCTGATCAGCGTCCTGGCCGGCGAGGACCCCCCGCTCGGCTTCGGTGAGCTCGAGGGGATGACCGACGGGGACATCGAGCTCGAGCTGCGCCACGGTGGCCAGCCGGCCTACTGGTGGCTGATCGCGGCCGAGTAGCTCCCGGAGCCGGGCCGGTTACGACCGCTGTCACGATCATGATGCGCCGATGCCGGCGAGAGCCCTCCAAGAGCCGGCGCCGCAGACCGGCGTGAGCAGATCCGCCGGCGGGCCGCGCGCCTTCGCCTCCGCATTGGAGCTCAGCCATGGCGAGCTGAGCTCGGCGCCCCTGCGCTGGCCGCGTCCGTCGCGGCTCGCCGCCCCCGTCGCGCCGTCCGGCAAGCGCATGGCGGCGGGCCTCGCAGCGCTCGGGCTCGCGACCGTCGCGGACCTGCTCGAGCACCTGCCCGTGGACAGTCGCGAGGCTCGCAGCGTCAAGGGACTGCGGGCCGGCGAGCAGGCCACCGTCGCCGTCGAGGTTCGCTCCATCGCCGCCCGGCCGGTCCGGCGGCGCCGGATGCGCCCGCTGGTGGAGGCCGTCGTCTTCGACGCGACGGGATCGATGCGAGCGACCTTCTTCAACCAGCCCTGGCTCGTCGAGCGCTACCCGCCGAAGACACGCCTGCTGCTGCACGGCAAGGCCGACGGCCGGGGCGGATTCGGTGTCTCCCACCATGCTCCCTCGGCGCAGGCGCTCGGCGAAAGCCCGCCGGCCCCGAGCAGCGCGCCTCGGTCGCCCACTATCCGGCTGCGGACGGGATCACCTCCACCCAGATCCTGACGCTCGTCCAGGGCGTCAGGGCGGCGCTCGGGGACGTCGTCGAGTTCCTCCCCGCCGGGGCCCGCGTCTGCGAGGGGCTTCCCGACCGCGCGGCGGCCCTGACGGCGATGCACTTCCCCCGCGAGCGCGATGACCTCGAGGCGGGCCGGCGCAGGCTCGCCTATGAGGAGCTGCTGCTGGCCCAGCTGCTGTTCCTGCGTCGGCGGCTGCGCCGCAGCCGCGAGTCGGGGGCCGCGGCGCTCACCGAGCCGGCTTCACTCAGCGCCCGCTGGCTCGAACATGCACTGCCGTTCGCCCCGACCGGCGACCAGCGCCGCGCGATGGACGCGATCAGCTCCGACCTGGCGAGGAGCCGCCCGATGCACCGGCTGTTGATGGGGGAGGTCGGCAGCGGCAAGACCGTCGTGGCGCTCCACGCCATGCTCCGGGCCGTCGAGCACGGCCACCAGGCGGCCCTGATGGCGCCGACGGAGACGCTTGCCGAACAGCACTTCGCGACGATCCAGCAGCTGCTGGGCGGCGAGTCGGTCAGCGCCGCCCTGCTGAGCGGCTCGACGCCCGCCCGCCGCCGCGCGGACACGCTCGCCAAGCTCGAGAGCGGCGAGCTGTCGGTGCTCGTCGGCACCCACGCCCTGATCGAGCCGGACGTCCGCTTTCGCTCGCTGGCCGTCGCGGTGATCGATGAGCAGCATCGTTTCGGCGTGCGCCAGCGCGAGGCGCTCGTGGGAGGCCCCGGGCCGCTCCAGGCTCATGTCCTGCACATGACCGCGACGCCGATCCCGCGGACCCTCTCGCTGGCCCGCTACGGGGACCTCGACACGACGGCGCTACGCGAGCTGCCAAGCGGAAGGCAGTCGATCAGCACGCGGCTGGTGGCGGGGGAGTCCGAGCGCCCGGCGGCATACGAGCACCTGCGCGCCGAACTCGCCGCAGGACGTCAGGCGTTCGTCGTCTGCCCCGTCATCGAGGAGGCCGAGGCGGGCGGCCCGGAGCTCGAGGCGCTCGCCGGGGGCGATTCGCGGATCGAGCTTCGTGCCGTCACGGCCGAGCTGGCGCGCCTGCGCGAGGGCGAGCTCGCCGGCTTTGAGCTGGCCCTGCTGCACGGGGCGATGCGCCCGCGCGAGAAGCAGGACGCGATGGACGCCTTCGCCTCCGGCCGCGCCCGCGTGCTGGTGGCCACGACGGTCATCGAGGTCGGGATCGACGTGCCCAACGCCACAGTCATGCTGATCGAGAACGCCGAGCGCTTCGGGATCTCCCAGCTACACCAGCTGCGGGGCCGTGTGGGACGCGGTGAGCATCCCTCCACCTGCTATCTGGTCGGGCCGGTCGGCTCGGCCCGCCTGCGGGCGCTGGTCGAGCACTCCGACGGTTTCCGCCTGGCGGACATCGACCTGGCGCTGCGCAGCGAGGGCGACCTCGCCGGGACGCGCCAGTCGGGGCTGCGCCAGTTCGAGGTCGCCGGCTGCCCGAGGATGCGCCGCTGCTCGAGCTCGCACGCGCCCGGGCCGAGACGATCCTCGCCGGGGACCCCGAGCTGGTGGCTCCCGAGCACACGCTGCTGGCGGACGAGTTCGAGCGGCGCTTCGGCGAGGACGCGCTGGCGCCGAATCCCGGCTGAGCCGGCCCCCGCGGCTACGGTTGGCGCATGCGAGTGATCGCGGGCAGCCACGGCGGCCGGAGGCTGAAGGCCCCCGCGGGCAGGCGCACGAGGCCGACGTCCGACCGGGTCCGCGAGGCGCTGTTCGCGATGCTCGGCCCGCTCGACGGCGAGGTCGTCCTCGACCTGTTCGCCGGCACCGGCGCGCTGGGGATCGAGGCGCTCTCGCGGGGCGCCGCTCGAGCTGTCTTCGTCGAGCGCGACAGCGCCGCGGCGGGCGTCCTGGCCGAGAACCTCAGCTCGCTGTCGATCGGCCCGCGCAGGCCGAACTGCGCCGGGCGACGCGCTCGCGGCCCTGCGGAGCGCACGCGAGCGGGGAGAGGCATACGATCTGATCTTCATAGATCCCCCCTACGGCCAGGCGCCGCGTGGGGCTCGAGATTGTCGGCTGTCCTGCCGGCGCTGCTCGCCCCGGACGGGCGGATCATCGTCGAGAGCGACCGCCGCGAACCACTCGAGCTCGATGCACCGATCTCCACCGAACGCCGCTACGGCGACACTTCGATAACAATCCACACCCGAACATGCCCCGATCCGCAAGCGCGATAGCCGTCTGTCCGGGCAGCTACGACCCGGTCACCAACGGCCATCTGGACGTGATCCGGCGTGCCGCGAAGCTCTACGACGAAGTCGTCGTGGCCGTCGTCAACCGATCCGTGCGCAAGTCCAGCGCCCTGTTCGGGATCGAGGACCGGGTGGGCTTCATCGAGGCTGCGCTGGCCGATCTGGAGAACGTCCGCGTCGAGCCGTTCTCGACCCTCGTCGTCGACTTCGCGAGCGAGATCGGAGCCCGTGCGATCGTCAAGGGACTGCGGGCGATCTCCGATTTCGAGTACGAGCTCGAGATGAACCAGCTCAACCGCCGTCAGAACCCGGATATCGAGTCCGTCTACCTGATGGCCAGCCCGCAGTACAGTTTCCTGTCATCGAGTGGCGTCAAGGAGTTGGCCACGTTTGGGGGCAAGATCGACGATCTGGTCCCCGAGCAGGTGGCCAGGCGCATGCAGGAAGAGCTCAAACGCTGACGAAATGACATGCGATACGCGGGCTAGGAAGCTCCGCGGAGGTGCCTAAAAAGATGGATGTCCTGGTTCTCATAGACAAGCTCGACGACTTGGTGCACAACGCCAAGCCGGTGCCGTTGACCGACCAGGTGCGGGTCGACAAGGAGGAGATCTACGACATCCTCGACCAGATGCGCGCCACGATCCCCGAGGAGATCAAGCAGGCGCGCTGGATCGTCAAGGAGCGCCAGGAGATGCTCGCGGAGGCCAAGAAGGAGGCCGAGCGGATCATCAAGGATGCCCGCGAGCGCCAGGAGCGCCTCGTCGGTGAGGAGGAGGTCACCAAGCAGGCCGAGCGCGCCGCCGAGGACATCGTCGAGGATGCCCGGGCACGGGAGCGCGAGATCCGCCTGGGCGCCGAGGACTACGCCGACGAGATCCTCAACACGCTCGAGGTCAACCTCTCGAAGTTCATCGCCGCCGTCCAGCGCGGGCGCGAGCGGCTGCAGGGCAAGGACGAGCCGGCCGAGGTCGGCTGAGCCGCCCCGGCTTCCCCGCGGACAGCGCTTCATTGGGTAGGGTCTGCCGGTGAACACGTCCGGCGCCAGGTACAAGCTGTTCGTCGCCAGGACGCTGCTGGACACGGGCATGATCGCGCCCGTCCGCCCCGACAGGGCGCTGCGCTCGGTGCGCGCGCTGCAGCGCTGGGGCCCGACGCCGGCGGCCGCATACTGGGCTCTGCGATCCGCTACCCGGAGCGGCTTGCGGTCTGCGACGAGCGCGGAACCCTGACCTTTGCCGAGGTCCAGTGGCGCACCAACGCCCTCGCCAGGGCCCTCTCGCAGGCCGGTGTCCGCGAAGGTGACGGCGTCGCGATCATGTGCCGCAACCACCGCGGCTTCATCGACATCACCGTCGCCTGCTCGAAGCTGGGCGCCAGCGCCCTCTACCTCAACACGGCCTTCGCAGGCCCTCAGATCACCGATGTGCTGGCCCGCGAGGACCCCGTCGCGGTCGTCTACGACGAGGAGTTCGCAGCACTCGTAGCCGACGGCGCCGCGGGGCGCAAACGCTTCGTCGCCTGGCGCGAAACCCCCGCCGGCGAGGCGGGCGCCGACACTGCGATCGAGCAGCTGATCGAGCGGGGCGACGGGTCCGAGCTCGAGCCGCCGGCGGAAAAGGGTCGCGTCGTGATCCTCACCTCGGGGACGACCGGGACCCCCAAGGGCGCGGCCCGCAAGCAGCCCGACACGCTCGAGCCGGTTGCGTCGCTGTTCTCGAAGATCCCGTTGCGGGCCCGCCAGACGACGGTGATCGCCGCGCCGATGTTTCACTCCTGGGGGTTTGCCCACTTCACGCTCGCTCTGCCGCTGGCCTCCACGCTCGTGCTGCGGCGCAAGTTCGACCCCGAGGAGACGCTGCGCGCGGTCGCGCAGACGCGCGCGAGCGCCCTCGCGCTGGTCCCTGTGATGCTCCAGCGGATCATGGACCTCGGCCCCGAGACGATCGCCCGCTATGACCTCTCGGCGCTGCGGATCATCGCCCTGAGCGGTTCGGCCCTGCCCGGGGAACTGGCGACGCGCGCGATGGATACGTTCGGCGACGTGCTCTACAACCTCTACGGCTCGACCGAGGTCGCATGGGCGACGATCGCCACGCCCGAGGACCTGCGCGCGGCGCCCGGTACAGCGGGGCGCCCGCCGGCCGGTACCGTCGTCAAGCTGCTCGACGAGCACGGCCGGGAGGTCTCCGCAGGGCAGAGCGGGCGGATCTTCGTCGCCAACGAGCTGATGTTCGAGGGCTACACCGGGGGCGGGGGCAAGGAGATCATCGAGGGTCTGATGAGCACCGGCGACGTGGGGCATCTGGACGGCGACGGACGCCTGTTCGTCGATGGCCGCGACGACGAAATGATCGTCTCGGGCGGCGAGAACGTGTTCCCGCGCGAGGTCGAGGACCTGCTCTCCGACCACGCCGAGGTCGAAGAGGCCGCCGTCGTCGGCGTGCCCGATGCCGAGTTCGGCCAGCGCCTGCGGGCCTACATCGTGCCGCGCCGCGGGGCCGGGCTCTCAGAGGAGCAGGTGAGGGACTACGTCAAGCAGAACCTGGCCCGCTACAAGGTGCCCCGCGACGTCGTCTTCCTCGAGCAGCTGCCGCGCAACGCGACCGGCAAGATCCTCAAGCGCGAGCTGGCCTGAGGCCGCGGCCGGCGATCGCCTCCTCGGCGTCGTAGCGCAGCAGTGCCGGGAAGGCGCGGGCCAGCAGCAGCGCCGACAGGACACAGCCGATGCCGCCCGAGAGGACCGAGAAGCGCGGCGTCGTGAGCGAGGCGACTGCGCCCGACTCGATGTCCCCGAGTCTTGGCCCGCTGGTCACGACGAGCGAGAAGACGGCGGACATCCGCCCGCGCATCGCGTCGGGCGTGACCGTCTGGTTGATCGTCGAGCGGCAGACCGCGCTGACGCTGTCGGCGGCGCCGGCGAGCGCCAGCAGGCCCATGGCCGCCCACAGGCTGTGCACGAGCCCGACCGCCGCGATCGCCACGCCCCAGGCCAGGACCGCCCAGATCACCACCCGGCCCAGGCGCCTTGCCCCCGACAGCCAGCCGGTCGTCAGGGCGGCCACCGTCGCGCCTGCCGAGACCGCCGCGAACAGCGCTCCGGTACCGGCCGCGCCCGTGTGGTAGACGCTCAGCGAGAGGACCGGGAACAGGGTCCTGGGCATGCCGAAGGTCATCGCCGCCAGATCGATCCCGAAGGACCCCATCAGGGCGCGCTCAGAGCGCACGAAGCGCAGCCCGTCGCGGATCGAGGAGGCGATCCCCGGCCGCTCGTGGGCCGCGCCGTGGGGCGGCTGGGGCGCCATCGCGACGACCGCCGCGACCATCCCCAGACAGCTGACGGCGTCGACGAGGTAGGCCGGGCCGAGGCCCGCGAGCGCGATCAGAACGCCTCCCAGGGTGGGCCCGATCACCATCGTCAGCTGGTAGAGCCCGAAGTTCAGCGCCAGTGCGCCGCGCAGTTGCTGCGGGGCGACGACGTTCGGCACGATCGCGCTGCGGGCGACGTTCTGGATCGCGCTGAAGCCGGCCAGCAGGGCCGCCGAGCAGATAGAGCAGCCCCAGCGGCGGGTGCCCCGCGAAGGCCCCTGCGCTGAGCGCGCCCGAGATCGCCACCAGTGCGAGCTGGTCTAACAGCAGCAGGCGCCGGCGGTCCATGCGGTCGGCCAGCGCGCCACCGTAGAGCGACATCGTCGCGATCGGCAACAGCTCGACGGCGCCCAACAGGCCGGTCAGCAGCGGCGAACGGGTCTGGACGTAGACCTGGTAGGGGAGGGCCACGAGCGTCGCCTGGGTGCCGAGGCCGGTGATGAAGTTGCCGAGCACCAGCAGCCGGAAGTCACGCGAGGCCCGCAGCGGCGAGACATCGACCGCGATCCGCCCCAGCAGGGAGCTCGCCCGGCGCCGGGCGGGGGGCTCGATGGGAGAGGACACGCGGGCAGTCAAGCAGAGGTCCCCGCAGGCGCCCGCCCATCGCTAGCCTGGAGCTATGGCTCCGCTGACCGCCGAACTGGACCTGGCGAGCATGCGCCTGACAGCAGGGGAGGGGCGCCGGCTCGAGCTGCGCGTGCCGATCGACGGCCTCGAGCTGGGCGGCGAGCGCTACGAGGCGGACCCTCACGAGGTGCCCGTGGTGCTTGAAGTCTCGCGCATGACCGGCGGCGGCTACGCGCTGCACCTGCGCTTCTCGGCGGCGATCGCGGGCCCCTGCATGCGATGTTTGGGACCTGCCGAGCGCTCGCTGGAGGTCGACGCCCGCGAGGTCGACCGGCCGAGCGAAGGCGAGGAGCTGCAGAGCCCCTATGTCAGCGATGAGAAGCTCGACCTGGCGGCCTGGGCGCACGACGCCTTCGCCCTGGCGATGCCCGCCAAGGTGCTATGCCGCGATGACTGCGCGGGGCTCTGCCCGGTCTGCGCCGCCGACCTGAACCAGGCGCCGCCCGGCCACAGCCACGAGGCCGCCCCCGATCCCCGCTGGCAGAAGCTGCGCGAGCTGAAGCTCGAATAGCGACGAGCGGGCACGGGCCGCGGAGCCCGGCCCTGTTACCCTTCGTGGCCGCATGGCCGTCCCCAAGAAAAAGCAGAGCCACAGCCGCACCGCCAAGCGGCGTGCCCAGCACAAGATCTCGCCTCCGGGCCTGAACAGCTGCCCGCAGTGCCACAGTCCGCGTCGTCCGCACCGGGTCTGCCCCGTCTGCGGCACCTACGCCGGCCGAGAGATCGTCGCGCCCGCATCGCACGGGCACGATCACGATCACGACCACGCCTAGCGGGCAGTGACGCAGGAGGCTGTGCCCTCGTACCCGCCGCTCGGCGGCCCGCTCGAGGACGTCCCGGTGATCGCGGTCGACTGCAACGGCGCCGACCTCGGCCCGGGTGAGGTCGCCGCCGGAGCGGCCCTCGCCGCCGCCGCCGGCGCGCGCGTGCTCCTGTTCGGCCCGGCGGCCGAGCTCGGCGAGCCGCTCGAGGGGGTCGAGATCGTCGATGCGCCCGTCTCGATCGCCAAGGCCGCCGACCCCGCGAAGGCGGTTCGCGCGAACCCCGACGCATCGATCGTGATGGCCGCCCGGGCGGTCGCCGAGGGCCGCGCCCAGGCGCTCGTCTGCGCGGGCGGGACGGGCGCCGCGGTCGCCGCGGGCACGTTCAACATCAAGCGCGACCGTGGCATCTACCGGCCCGCGCTGGCGATCCCCCTGCCCGTCCCGCGCTACCCGGTGACGCTGCTCGACGTCGGCGCCAACGCCGAGGCCCGGCGCGAGCATCTGGTCCAGTTCGCCTTCATGGGCGCGGCGCTCTCGCGGATCGTCCTGGGGGTCGAGCGTCCCCGCGTCGGCCTGCTCTCCAACGGCGAGGAGCAGGCCCGCGGCGGGGCCCTGCTGGTCGAGGCGAACGCCGAGCTCCGCGAGCGCGCCGGCGCGGGCATCGAGGCCTTCGAGTTCGTCGGCAACGTCGAGGGCGGGGACCTGGTCAGCGGCCGCGCCGACGTCGTCGTGACCGACGGGCTGACGGGCAACATCTCGCTGAAGCTGATGGAGGGCGTCTCGCAGACGATCCTGGGCGCGATTCGCGACGCGGCGATGTCCTCGGCGCGGGGCAAGCTCGGCGGGGCGCTGCTGAAAGGATCTCTGAAGGACCTGCGCGCGGAGATCGACCCGGAGGCCAGCGGCGGTGCCTATCTGCTCGGTCTGCGCCGTCTGGGTGTCGTCCCGCACGGGCGCTTCGGGCGCCGGGGCTTCGCTCAGGCGATCCTGCGGGCTCAGCTGGGAGCCCGCGAGGACCTGGTGGGGAAGACCCGCCTGGCGCTCTCGCAGGCGGGTGCGCTGAGGCACTCACCGGCGTCCGCGCCGGACGCTAGCCTGCGGCGATGATGAGCTCCCTCACCCGCGAGCACGTGCTCGATCTGATCCGTGAGCACCTGGCCGACGAGCTCGACCTCGATCCCGCGGTGATCACCGAGACGACCCGTTTCAAGGAGGACCTCGAGGCCGACTCGCTGGACCTCTACACGCTCGTCCAGGAGCTGGAGGACACCTATGGCGTCCAGATGTCCGACGAGCAGGCGGCCCAGATCCTGACCGTGGGGGCCGCGGTCGACTTCGTGCTCGCACACGACCCGGCCCTAGATGAGCCCGAGCACGCATAGCTGGGAGGGGGAAGAGGATGCTGCTGGCCGACCTGCTGGAGGAACTCCCGGAGGATCTGGCGCGCCAGGTCTTCACGCACGCCTCCTGGAGCGAGCGGCGCGGGGACTCCTACTCGCGCCTGGCCTTCCTCGGCGACAGCGTCCTCTCGCTGGCGGTGACGACCTATCTCTACCCCCGTCTGGAGGCGGAGCGCTTCGGCGCGGGGCGGCTGACGAAGATCCGCGCCCAGGCGGTCTCGGGGGTCTCCTGCCGCGCGGTGGCCGAGCGCCTGGGGCTGCCCGGCAAGCTGCGCGCGGCGGCTCCGGAGAGCGTGCGCGAGAGCGCGGCCGCGCTCGTCGAGACGGAGCGGGTCCTGGCCTCTGTGATCGAGGCCGTGATCGGGGCCTGCTACCTGAATGCCGGCTACGAGCGCACGGCCGAAGCGGTCGTCGAGGCCTTCGGGCCGGAGATCGAGGACTCGCTGGCGAACCCCGTGGACTTCAAGTCCGCCCTGCAGGAGCTGCTTGCCCGCAGGGGCGCCGAGGTCAGCTACGACGTGACCAGCGAGGAGGGCCCGCCGCACGAGCGGATCTACTCCGTCGCGGCCCGTGTCGAGGGCCGCGAGCTGGGCACCGGCTCGGGGCGCAGCAAGAAGCACGCCGAGCAGGAGGCCGCGCGGATCGCGGTCGAGCGGCTGGCGAGCGAGTGACGGTGAGCGGGGTGCTCGATCGATGCGGCTGAAGTCGGTGACGATGGACGGCTTCAAGTCCTTCCCGCAGCGGACCCACCTCGAATTCGGCGAGGGCGTCAGTGTCGTCGTCGGGCCGAACGGCTCGGGCAAGTCGAACGTCACCGATGCGGTCCTCTGGGCGATGGGCGAGCAGTCCCCGCTGGCGATTCGCGGGCAGTCGATGCAGGACGTCATCTTCGGGGGCGGCCACGGCGTGCAGGCCCGCGCCGCGGCCGAGGTCGAGATCGTCCTCGACAACTCAGACGGCACCGTCGATCTGCCGCTCTCGGAGATCTCGATCGTCCGCCGGCTCGATCGAAACGGGGAGGGCGGCTACCGGCTCAACGGCGCACGCTGCCGGCTCACGGACGTGATCGAGGTCCTCTCCGACACCGGTCTCGGCAAGGAGACGCACTCGGTTATCTCCCAGGGGAGGGTGGAGGCGATAGTCACCTCCAAGCCCCGCGAGCGCAGGCTGCTGATCGAGGAGGCCGCCGGCCTAGGCAAGCACCGCAAGCGCCGCCGCCGGGCCCAGCTGAAGCTCGAAAGGACGCAGGAGAACCTCGACCGGGCGCTCGACATCGAGCGCGAGGCGCGGACCCGCCTGCGACCGCTCAAGCGCCAGGCCGAAGCCGCCGAGCTGCACGAGCGCCTCGAGCGCCAGATCCTCGAAGCGCGCTGGGAGATCGCCCGCGACGTGCTGCGTGCCCGCCGGATCGGGCTGGTGGCGGCCGAGCGCCGCGTCGCCGAGACGCGCACGGCGCGCACCGGCCTGGAGGCCGAGCTGGAGCGGGCCCTTGGTCGCCGCGCAGAGGCCGAGCGCGCCCTCTCCGAGCGGGCCGAGCGCCACGATGCTCTTGCCCGCCGCGTCTACGAGGCCCGTTCGGCGCATGAGCGCCTGGGGCTGCGCGGGGAGCAGGTCGCGGCCGACGCCGAGCGTCTGGTGCGGCGCATCGAGCGGGCCGAGGCCGAGCTTGCCGAGCTCACCGGGGCCGGGGAGCCGCCCGGCGAGCTCGAGGGCCCGGACGACGGCGCGCTCGATGATCGGATGGCGGCGCTGGCCGGCGAGCTTGCCGAGATCGAGGCACGCCGCACCGAGCAGCTCGAGTCCGAGCTTGCGGGCCTCGAGTCCGAGCTGGCACTCCAGCGCGAGGCGCTGAGATCGGCGCTGGACGCAATGGAGCGTCTCGGCGGCGCCCGAGAGCAGGCCGACGTCGCCGCGCGCGAGGCGCGCGAGGGCCTTGCGGGGGCCGAGCAGGCCGTCCACGGCGCACGACGCGAGGCCGCCCGCGTGGGCGCCGAGCTTGCGGCCGCGAACCAGTTCCTGCGCAGTCATCTGGGCGTCGCGGGCGAGCAGGCCGATGCCCCGCGGCCGCTGAGCGGGGAGCTGCGGATCGAGGACGGCTTCGAGCTCGCGCTGGCTGCCGCGCTCGGCGGTCGCCTCGATGCGGCGCTGGTCGACGATGTCGCCGGTGCCCAGCGGATCCTCGACCGAGCCGGACCCGAAGGGGGCAGCGCCCTGCTGGCCCGCGGCGCCGGGAGCCCGCCCGTCCCCGCCCTGCGCCGGTGCCGGACGCGGTGCGCCTGACCGAGCTGCTCAGCGGCCCGCCGGCGGTCCTCGAGCTTGCGCGGCGGCTGTTGGCCGACGCCTGGGTCGTGGAGCGCCTTGAGGATCTCCCGGAGTCCTTCGCGGGGATCGCCGCGACCCGCGCCGGCCGCGTCTGGTTCGCCGGCTGGGGCGAGGTCCGCCAGCTCAGCGAGGGTGGCACCGAGCTCGTCCTGGCCCGGCGCAACGAACGCGACCGCCTCGTCGCCGAGGTCGAGCGGGCCGCTCAGGCCGAGCATGCCGCCAAGGCGGCGGGCGAAGCGGCCCTCGAGCGCGTCCGCGAAGCCGAAGCGGCCCGCACGCAGGCCGACGACGGGTTGCGCGAGGCCCAGCGCCGCTGCTCGGAGGCCCAGGAGGCCGTGCGTCGCTCGGAGTGGCTGCTCGAGCAGCGTCGCTCAGCGCCCGCGGAGGGGCCGCTGGCCGTACGCAAGGCCGAGCTCGAAGGCGAGCTCGCGGCCGAGCGCCGCCAGGCCGAGCAGCGTGCCGCCGAGCTGCAGAGCCGCCGGGCCAGGATCGCGCGGCTGCGCGCGCAGCGTTCCTGTGACCTTGCGCTGGCACCGGCGGCCGAGCGCCTCGGCGAGGCGATCCGGCTGGCCGCGGCGGGCGTCGCCCAGCGGGTCGAGCAGCTCGAGCAGGAGCTCGCCGCAGACCGCCGGGCGGGCGAGGAGATGACCGGGCGCCTGCGCGAGTGCGCGGCGATCGAGGCTGAGATCCAGGGACGTCTGCGGGCAGCCGGCGAGCAGGTCACCGAGGCCGAGGTCGCCGCCCAGCGACTGCGCGACCAGGCCGCCGAGGCGGAGCTCGAGTCCGCGACAGTCGCGCAGCGCCTCGGCCTGCAGTCCGATGGGGCCGAGGATGGCGAGCACCCGGCGCTCGGCGAGGACGAGCTGGCCGATCTGAGCGCGCGCGTCGAACGGCTGACCCGGCGGCGCGAGCAGCTGGGGCCGGTCAACCCGCTGGCCCAGGACGAGTACGCCGAGGCGATCGCCCATGTCGAGGAGCTCGAGGCCCAGCGAGGCGACCTCGAGACGGCGCTGCGGGAGCTGCGGACGCTGATCCGCGAGACCGACCGTCAGATCTCCGAGACCTTCGAGGAGACCTTCCAGGCTGCCGCGAAGAACTTCGAAGAACTCGTCGGGGATGTCTTCCCGGGAGGCTCGGGCCGCCTGCGCCTGGTCGACGAAGAGCAGGGGCCACGCCCTGTGCTTGGAGGCCAGCCGCTGCCCGCCGGCGAGGATCGCGAGGAGGCCATCGAGCGGGCCGCCGAGGCCGAGGCGGAGGCCGAGAACCCGCAGGAGGAGCAGCTGCCGGGCGTCGAGATCGAGATCACCCCGGCGGGCAAGTCGAGCAAGCGCCTGACGCTGCTCTCGGGCGGGGAGAAGTCGATGACGGCCCTGGCCTTCCTGTTCGCCGTCTTCCTTGCCCGGCCGTGCCCGTTCTACATCCTCGACGAGGTCGAGGCCGCGCTGGACGATCTGAACCTCGATCGCTTCCTGGCGCTGCTGCGCCGCTACTCCGGCCGGGCCCAGTTCATCGTGATCACCCACCAGAAGCGCACGATGGAGGCGGCGGACTGGCTGTTCGGGGTCTCGATGGGCGGCGACGGCGTCTCGAAGGTGCTATCGCGCAGGCTGCCCGCCGAAACATCCGAGGCCCCCGAGGCCCTCGAACAGGCCGCGCTGGCCTGAGGCCGGGCCGGGGCCAGCTATCATCGCGCCGCCCGTGGCGCGCGAATGGAGTGAACTGTTCATAGGTGCCGACCCCGAGGGGCGGGCGCCGGACGCGCCGGCCGAGCCTCAGCGCAGAGGCCTCTTCCGGCGGCTGCGCCAGAGCATGGCGAAGACCCGCCAGGCGCTCGGCTCGGAGATCCAGGCGACGCTCTTCGGGGTACTCGACGAGCAGACCTGGGAACGGCTCGAGGAGGCGCTGATCATGGCCGACGTGGGGGCCTCCACGACGGCCAGGGTCGTCGAGACGCTCGAGTCGGAAGTCGGATCCGGAGCACTCGAGGGCGGTGAGGCGCTGAGCGAGCGCCTGATCGCGCTGCTCGCCGAGACGACACGGGTCGGCGAGGGGAGAATCGACATCCGCGCCAAGCCGACGGTGATCATGGCCGTCGGCGTCAACGGGACGGGCAAGACGACGACGATCGGCAAGCTCGCCTGGCACCTGCAGCGGGAGCTCGGCGCGAGCGTCCTGCTGGGCGCCGCCGACACCTTCCGCGCCGCCGCCGCCGAGCAGCTCGAAGGCTGGGCTGAGCGGGCCGGCTGCGCGATCGTCACGGGGCCGCCCGGCTCGGACCCCGGCGCCGTGGCGTTCGAGGCGATCGCCCGCGGGCGGGCCGAGGGCGTCGACGTCGTCATCATCGACACCGCCGGTCGCCTGCACACCCAGGACGACCTGATGGGCGAGCTGGCCAAGGTGCGCCGGGTCATCTCCCGTCAGCTCGAGGGGGCTCCCCACGAGACGCTGCTGACGATCGATGCGACGACCGGCCAGAACGGCCTGCGCCAGGCGATGATGTTCGCCGAGACCGCCGGGGTGAGCGGCGTCGTGCTGACGAAGCTCGACGGGACAGCCCGCGGCGGGATCGCCCTGGCGATCGCATCCGAGCTCCAACTGCCGGTGAAGCTGATCGGAATCGGCGAGGCCGTCGAGGATCTGCGGCCCTTCGACGCGGAGGATTTTGCACGCGCACTGATCGCGGAGAGCTAACCTCCTGCTATGGCCTGGATTCTGTGGCTCGTCGCAGCGTGTCTGCTGGGCATCGGTGAGATGCACTCCGGTGGCCTCTATCTGCTCCCGTTCGCGATCGGCGCAGCCCTCGCGGCGGCGGTCACCCTGCTGGGCGTGGGTGCGCTGCTCAGCGGGATCCTGTTCCTCGCCACGTCGGTCGTGGTCGTGGGCGCCCTGCGCCCGGTGGCCCGCCGTCACCGCCGCCTGCCGGCGCCGATCCGGACGGGTGCCGCGGCGCTCGTCGGGCGCCGGGCGATGGTGCTCGAGCGGATCGCCAACGATGAGGGTGTCGGCTGTGTGCGGATCGACAACGGCGAAGTCTGGACGGCCCGCAGCTACGCCGAGGACGACGTGATCGAGGCGGGCGAGCGCGTCGAGGTGGTAGAGATCAAGGGAGCCACGGCGCTCGTTATGCACTGAGCCGCAGCGCGGGTAGGCTGTGATCGAGGGAATCTAGAAAAGGACAGTCCGCCCATGGCCGCACTGATCGTCATCGCAGTGATCGTCGTCTTCCTGCTGTTCGTCGCGGCTCGCTCGATTCGCGTGATCCCCCAGGCCCGCGCCGGGGTCGTCGAGCGCCTTGGCCGCTACAGCCGCACGCTCGAGCCCGGGCTGACGATCGTGACGCCGTTCATCGACCGTGTCCGTCCGCTCGTCGACCTGCGCGAGCAGGTCGTGAACTTCTCGCCCCAGTCGGTGATCACAGAAGACAACGTCGTCGTGGGGATCGAGACGGTGCTCTACTTCACCATCACCGAGCCCCGCTCGGCGACCTACGAGATCGCCAACCCGCTGCAGGCGATCGAGCAGCTGACTGTGACGACGCTGCGCAACGTCATCGGCGGGCTGACCCTCGAGGCGACGCTGACAGCCCGCGAGAGCGTCAACACGGAGCTGCGGACCGTCCTGGACGAGGCCACAGGCAAGTGGGGGATCCGGATCAACCGCGTCGAGATCAAGTCGGTCGACCCGCCCCAGGACATCCGCGCGGCGATGGAGAAGCAGATGCGCGCCGAGCGCGACCGGCGCGCCGCGATCCTGACCGCCGAAGGTGAAAAGCAGGCCCAGATCCTCACTGCCGAGGGCGCCAAGCAGGCGGCCGTGCTGACCGCCGAGGGCGAGCGACAGGCTGCGATTCTGCGCGCCGAGGGCGAAGCGAAGGCGATCGACACCGTCTTCACGGCGATCCACGAGGGCAAACCCGACCGCGAGCTGCTCAGCTACGAATACCTGCAGATGCTCCCCCAGCTGGCCGAAGGCGACTCCAACAAGGTGTTCGTGATCCCCTCGGAGTTCGCCCAGGCCTTCGATGGCATCGGGGCGGCGCTGAAGGGCGCCACGGGCGCACCGAGGCCCGAGCGGCCGGCCAAGCTGGACCCGCCGGGCCCGCACGCCGGCTCGACGGCATGTTCGACTCGCTCGCCGAGAAACTCCAGGGCACCCTGGGCGAGGTCCGCCAGCGGGGCAGCCTGACCGAGCAGGACGTCGACGCGGCGATGCGCGAGATCCGCCTGGCGCTGCTCGAGGCCGACGTCAACTTCAAGGTCGTCCGCCAGTTCACGACCGAGCTCAAGCAGCGCTGCCTGGACGCCGAGCTGATCGGCAAGCTCAACCCGGGCCAGCAGGTCGTCAAGCTGGTCGGCGAGGAGCTGACGGCGCTGATGGGCGGCGCCTCGGCCGGGCTGAGCTTCTCGCCGCGCCCGCCGACGGTGATCCTGATGGCCGGGCTGCAGGGCTCGGGCAAGACGACCGCGAGCGCCAAGCTGGCCCGTTATCTGATCGCCGAGCACTCCTCGAGCGTCGCCCTGGCGGCCTGCGACGTGTACCGCCCGGCCGCCGTGGAGCAGCTCGTCAAGGTCGGCGCCCAGGCCGGCGCGGCGGTCTACGAGCAGGGGACCGGCGCCGACCCCGTCGAGATCGCCTCGTGGGCGCTCGAGCGCGCACGCGAGGAGGGCAAGGACGTGCTGATCGTCGACACCAGCGGGCGCCTGCACGTGGACGCCGAGCTGATGGACGAGCTGGTCCGGATCCGCGACGCCGTCAAACCCCACAACGTCCTGCTGGTCGTCGACGCGATGACCGGCCAGGACGCCGTGAACGTCGCCGAGAGCTTCGCCGAGGCGGTCCAGTTCGACGGGGTGATCATGAGCAAGCTCGACGGAGATGCCCGCGGCGGTGCGGCGCTGTCGGTCAAAGCGGTCACCGGCAAGCCGATCCTGTTCGCCTCGACGGGCGAGAAGCTCGACCAGTTCGAGCGCTTCCACCCCGACCGGATGGCCCAGCGGATCCTCGGCATGGGCGACGTCATGAGCCTGATCGAGAAGGCCGAGCGGGAGTTCGACGAGGATGACGCCAGGGCCCTCGAGCGCAAGCTGCGCAAGAACGAATTCGGCCTCGACGACTTCCTCGACCAGCTCAGGATGGTCCGCAAAATGGGCCCGCTGACGAGCATCCTCGGGATGATCCCGGGGCTCGCGGGCCATCAGCTGCAGAACATGAAGCTCGACGAACGCGAGCTCGACAGGGTCCAGGCGATAGTCCTCTCGATGACGGCCCAGGAGCGGCGCAAACCGGAGCTGATCAACGGCTCGCGCCGGCTGCGGATCGCCCGCGGCTCGGGGACGAGCGTGCAGCAGGTCAACAAACTCGTCAAGCAGTTCGGGCAGATGCGCAAGGTCATGCGCCAGGTCGGCAACGGCAAGATGCCGGACATCGGCGCCCTGATGCGCAACGCCCGCTGAGGGCTCCACGGCGGGGCGCCGGGGCGCGGCTGCGGGCGCTGCTGCCCGCGCGCCGGGCCCGCACCGTCTAAGCTCTGCGACGAGGATCCACCGATCCACCGTCTTCAAGCACCAGAGAGGAAACCGTGGCAGTCAGGCTGAGGCTCACGCGAGTGGGCGCCAAGAAGGACCCGATATGGCGCGTCGTCGTCGCCGACCAGCGCTCTCCCCGCGACGGGCGGGTGATCGAGACGATCGGCCACTACAACGCGCAGACCGACCCTTCGACGATCGTCATCGACGAGGAGCGCGCCCGCAGCTGGCTGGCCCGCGGGGCGCAGCCGTCGAACACGGTGCGCAAGCTGCTGCGCATCCAGGGCATCGAGACCCGCACGGGCTAGGCCCGCGCTCGCGCAGATGGCCGGCGAGAACCCCAAGCGGCTGTTGGAGTACCTGGCCGAAGGCCTCGTCGACGATCCCGAGGCCGTGTCGGTCGAGCGGTTCGAGGAGGACGACGGCACGGTCGTGCTCGAGCTCTGCGTCGGCGCCGACGACTACGGCCGGGTCATCGGCCGGGGCGGAGGACCGCCCACGCCCTGCGCACGGTCGTCAAAGCCGCGGCGGCGAGCGAGGACTGCCACGTGCTCGTCGACATCGTCGATTGAGCGCCGGCGGGGAGTCTGACCGACCGACGGCGCCCGCCGGCGCCCCGCCGCTGCCGGCCGGCCGTGTCGGCAGGCCCCACGGCCTCGATGGCAGCTTCTATGTGACCCGCCCCCGGCCTCGGCTGCTGCTCGAGGGGACACGTGTCACGCTCGACTCCGCCGAGCGCGCGATCGTCCGCCGCGCGGGGACCGAGGAGCGCCCGATCATCCGTCTCGAGGGCATCGACAGCCGCGAGGCCGCCGAAGCGCTGCGCGGCGGCGAGCTGACCGTCGCCGGCGCCGACGCGCCGCAGCTCGGCGAGGGCGAGTGGTGGGCGCACGAACTGGAGGGCTGCACCGTGTTCGACTCCGGTGTCCTCGTCGGGACCGTCAAACGGCTGCTCGAGCTGCCCTCGTGCGAGGCGCTCGAGGTCGACCGGGCCGACGGCGCGGGCCAGCTGCTCGTGCCGATGGTCAAAGCGGCGATCCGTGCCATCGAGCCCGGCGAGCGGCGTGTCGAGGTCGACCTGGAGTTCCTCGGCGCCGAGCCTCCCGGTGCGGGCGCGTGAAGATCGACATCTTCACCCTGTTCCCGGAGTGGTTCGGCTGGCTCTCGCAGCAGCGCCACGTGGCAAACGTGACGGCCACGGGCTCGCGGATCGAGTGCATCAACTTTCGCGAGCACACCCCGCTGAGCGCCGGGCAGGTCGACGACACGCCGTTCGGCGGCGGCGCCGGGATGGTCCTGCGGGTCGATGTCCTCGACAGCGCCCTGCGGGCCCGCTACGGCGTCGACCCGGTGGAGCTGCCGGCGCGGCGGCGGGTCATCGCGCTGGCCCCCGGCGGACGACTGCTGGACGAGGAGCTCGTCGAGGAGCTCGCCTGCGAGCCGGAGCTGACGCTGCTCTGCGGGCGCTACGAGGGCTTTGACGAGCGGATCATCGAGCACTTCGCCTCCGACGTCATCTCGATCGGGCGCTACGTCCTGAGCGGCGGCGAGCTCGCCGCGATGGTCCTCTGCGATGCCGTCATGCGCAAGCTCCCAGGGGCGCTCGGCGACGAGCGCTCGGCGGCCGAGGAGTCGTTCAGTGCCGCCCTCGAAGGGAACCCCGAGTATCCGCACTACACCCGCCCCGCCGAGTACCGCGGCTGGAAGGTTCCCGAGGTGCTGCTCTCGGGCCACCACGCCCGGATCGAGAGCTGGCGGCGCGAGCGCAGCCGCGAACGTGCAGCGGCGCTCGGCGAGGCGTCCCCGCCCTCCTGAGCGCCCGGCGACGCCCGCCGGGCGGACGGTCCGCTACCATTGCGACTCGCACCGTTCGAGTGCCCCCGGTTTGCCTGGGCGCGTGGAACGAGGTGCGGTCCCTTTCTCATGAGCAGCGTTATCGCAACCATCGAGCGCGCGCAACTGCGCCGCGTCCCAAGCTTCTCGCCCGGTGACCGGGTCAAGGTCCATTTCCAGGTCATCGAGGGCACCCGCAGCCGTATCCAGATCTTCGAGGGCGTCGTCATCAAGCGCCAGGGCCACGGCGCCCGTGAGACGTTCACCGTCCGCAAGCAGTCCTTCGGCGTCGGTGTCGAGCGGATGTTCCCGCTTCACTCGCCCAAGATCGAGCGGATCGAGCTGGCCGCGCGCGGCGATGTCCGCCGCGCGAAGCTCTACTACCTGCGCGACCGCGTCGGCAAGCGGGCCCGCGTCAAAGAGCGCCGCTACACCGGGCCGGAGGAGATCGTCGAGCCGGGGCTGCTGCACGAGGCCGAGCCGGCGAGCGATGCGGAGCCCGTCACGGCGGAGGAGGCCCTCGCCCAGGACGTCGGCCAGCCCCTCGAGGACGCCGTCCCGGAGGACGGCCAGGAGCAGGGGGGGACGGCCGGAGAATCCGCGCCGCAGGCCCCGGCAGACGAGCCGGAGGCGGCCGATGCACCGGCGGCCACGGCTGGGGCGGACGATCCCTCCTCCGATGCCGGTGACGCCGATCAGGGCGCGTCCGCCGGCGATCCGCCCGCGTGAAAAAAGGGCGGACCGGCCCGAAATCAACGCTCAACTCGATCATCGAGTTGGTCGTCATCGTCGCCGTCGCCCTCGGTCTGGCGCTTGGCATCCAGGCACTGATCGTCAAGCCCTACCGCATTCCCAGCGGCTCGATGGAACCGACCCTCCAGGTCGGCCAGCGCGTGCTCGTCAACCGGATCGGGATGGACTTCTCAGGCCCTCACGTCGGTGAGATCGCCGTCTTCCACCCGCCCAAGGGCGCCGAGCAGGAGGAGTGCGGCCCTCAGCCCCACGTGATCCGCCTCGGCGGAGCGCCCTGTGCGGCACCGGTCCCCGAAGAGGACACCGGCATCAACTTCATCAAGCGGATCGTCGCCGGGCCCGGCGACGAAATCAAGGTCGAAGCCGGCCACGTCTACCGCAAGGCGGCCGGCACGAGTGAATTCGTGCGCGAGAAGGACTCCTACATCCGCGAATGTGGGGCCAGCGAGGAGTGCAACTTCCCGACGCCGATCAAGATTCCGCCCGGACACTGGTTCATGATGGGCGACAACCGTGGCGAATCCGACGACAGCAGGTTCTGGGGACCCGTCCCCACAGGGTGGATCATCGGCGGAGCCTTCGCCACCTACTGGCCCCCTGACCGCATCGGCATCCTCTAGCGCCGTAGCAGGTGGGGCCGGCCGCGCGGCCTCGGCGCGCTCACGCCGCCGGGCGCGACGGGCCGGCAGCGGCAGGCGCCTGTTCGCCTTCGACCGCAGGCTCGGCTACCGCTTCGTCGCGGGCGCCGACGAGGCCGGCCGCGGATGCCTCGCCGGCCCGCTGGTGGCGGCGGCGGTGCTGTTCGACTACGAGGCCCTGACGACCAGGGAGCTGCGCCTGTTGAGCGCGCTCAACGACTCCAAGCAGCACACGCACGAGGCCCGCGAGGAGCTCTACCCGCGGGTCATGCGGACGGCCGCGCGGGTCGTGGTCGTCTCGCGCTGCGTGCGCGGGATCGACGCCCGGGGCCTGCACAAGACCAACCTGGCTGCCCTGCGCGAGGCCAGCATCGGGGTCACCGCGGACGTTCGCGGGGAGGTCCTGTGCCTGCTCGACGGCTTCGGCGTGGCCGACTTCGGCCGGCCCCAGCGGGCGATCGTGGACGGTGATGCGACCAGTGCCGCGATCGCCGCAGCGTCGATCATCGCCAAGGTCAGCCGCGACCGCTACATGCGCCATGCCGATCAGGAACACCCCGGCTGGGCCTTCGCCGAGCATGTCGGCTACTCGACGCCCTCCCACCGCGAGGCGATCCTCCGCCAGGGCGTCTCGCCGCTGCACCGGATGTCCTTCCAGTCCCTGGCCTACCAGCAGCTCGCCCTCTAGAGCCCCTCACCAGGCGCCCTCGAGGTGCTCGAGGCCCACCAGGCGCCCGCGGCCGTCGATCAGGACCCCGATCGCATCGAAGCGGATCGCCCGCGCGGCGGGCCGGGCCGGCGACTCGGCCAGCCAGCGCACCGCGGCCCGGCGCAGACGCATACGCTGGGCTACACCCAGTCTCTCAAGCGGCACGCCGGGCGCCCCGCGCCGGGCACGGGCGGTCTTCACCTCGGCGAACACCAGCGTCCGTCCGTCGAATGCGATCAGGTCTATCTCGCCCGCTCCCACCCGGACGTTGCGGGCGATCACTCTCAGCCCGAGGCGCTCCAGGTGCGCGGCCGCGAGGCGCTCGCCGCAGCGCCCGATCAGCGGCCCGGAGCCGGCGCTTGCTCGATCGGCCCCGGGCGTTCCCATCCCGGCAAGCTAGGGGCCCTGCTGTCAGCGCAGGGTCAGGATTGTCAGGTCTCTGCAAATACTGCGGGCCGGCTCTCGGCCTGCTCGGCGTCGCTGATCGCCCAGGCGAGGCGCTCGATCAGCTGGGCGGCCGCATGGCCGCTGCCCAGGTGGATCGAGGAGACCTGCTCGTCGAGCAGGACCGTGGCGTGCGGTGGGATGCGGGTCGGGTCGCTCGTGACGATTACGCGTGGCATCTGCTGCTCCTTGTGGACAGGGTTGGGAAGGAGGGGAGGCGCGCCGGCCGGAGGGGGTGGCCGGCGCGCCTCTGAGGAGCTCCGCGGGGAACACGACATTCCCCGCGGAATGAGGAGGGACCTGAGTGCTCAGGCCACTTGACATCGTTCGCCCGGTCCCGGGACAGACCTTCGCCAGCTCATCGCAGGCGGTGCCGGGAGGGGGGCCGGCGGTCGCGTCTCGGGGTGTAGGGCAAACATTGTTCAGTAATCATATCGACTTTCTTGGCAATGTCAAGGGCGGTGCTCGCGTTAGCCTGCGGGGCCATGACCGAGGATCCACACGCAGCGGGCGGCGCGGGCGGCGAGCGGCCCGCTGGGAGTGTTCCGCCGCGCTCGACCGACGGCGGCAGCGCCGGTGGCCCGCGTTCGCTGGACGGGATCACGAGCTTCATCGGGATGCGCTGGGAGAACGCCGAGACGGTTCGGCTGACGATCCGCCCGGAGCTGATCAACCGCGGTGGCCTGCTCTCTGGGGTCGTGACCTATGCGCTGGTCGACTACTGCATGGGCTCGACCCTGTGGGCGCAGACGACCAAGCAGGAGCGGATCGCGACGATCAGCATCTCGATCAACTACATCCAGACGGCCACCGAGGGGGAGATCGTCTGCCGCACCACGCTCGACCGGCGCAACCGGACCGTGGGGATCCTCTCTTCCGAGGTCCGCCACGAGGATGGGCGTCTGCTCGTGACGGCGATCGGCAGCTATTCGATCCGGGTGCCACCCGAGCTGCGCGGCTGAGCCGCGCCACCTCGAGCATGACGGCGGTGGCGCTGACGATCGCCGGCTCCGATTCCGGCGGCGGAGCCGGGATCCAGGCCGACCTGAAGGCGTTCGCCGCCTGCGGCGTCCACGGCGCCAGCGCGATCACCGCGATCACCGCCCAGAACACCGTCGCGGTCCGCGCCGTGCACCCGATCCCGCCGGAAGTCGTCCAGGCACAGATTCGGGCTGTCGCCGAGGACTTCGAGCTGGGTGCCGTCAAGGTCGGGATGCTCGGCACGAGAGCTGTCGTGCTCGCCGTCGCGCAGGCCCTGCGCGAGCTGCCCCCGGGAGTCCCGATAGTCGTCGACCCGGTGATGGTGGCCGAGTCCGGCGGACGGCTGCTCGAACAGGACGCCGAGCAGGCCCTGATCGAGGAGATCCTGCCGCTGGCGCGGGTGCTGACGCCCAACGTCCTCGAGGCCAGGGTGCTGCTGGGTGGCGAGCCCCGGGCGGGAGCGGACGATGCCCAGGCCGAGCAGCTCGGCCGGGCGATACTCGAGCTCGGTCCCGCCGCGGTGCTGATCACGGGCGGGCACCGGGACCCCGCGACCGATCTCCTGCTGGACTCCCGGACCGGGGGCGTGGTCGCGATCGAGGGGCCTCGTCACCCTGACGGGGCGGCGCACGGCTCGGGCTGCACGCACTCCTCGGTCCTGGCCGCGCGCCTGGCCCTGGGCGATCAGCTCGAGACGGCGGCACGGGTCGCGCGGCGCGCCGCCGGCGCTGCTGTCGGACGCGGTCTGCGCGAGCTGGGGGCCGGGCCGGGGCCGGTCGACGTCCTGGACCTGGCCGCCCGGCGCCGAGGGCGCCCGGGCGAGCTGGGCGGTTTGTCATAATCGGGAGTCATGAAGCTTCTGCGGATGAAGCCCGGTCATGGCGAGATCGTGCTCGCCGAGGGCGATGTCGAGGTTCCCGAGCAGGAGCGTGAGTTGATCGAGGCCTTCCGCCGCCAGCTCGACGAGGGGATGTGGGCGGCGGTCCCCACGAGCACGCCCGGCGGTCGCCGCGAAGCAGAGCTGGTCAAGAGCTTCGCCGAGGTGCCCCGGGATGCCGAGCGCGTGATCTTCTTCCCGCGCGCAGCCGGCGGCGCTCCCGCGGACGGCTGCTGAGACGCGGTGGGTCTCGCCCTGGGGACAGCCGCGGTGGTGCTCGTGGTGCTGCTCTGGGAGCTCCTCAGGCCGCTGCTCAAAGACAGCCTCGCCCGCGCCCGCAGCGCATGGGCCAAACGGACCCCGTCCTCGCCGCTCGAGGGCTATGACCCGGGACGTGAGCGGCGTGCCGAGCAGCGCGCCCGCGAGCTGCTGCGCTCCTGCGTCGGCGCCGAGGACTGGGAGATGTACCGCGACCTGGGCCTGCTGCGGGTGCTCGCGGCGCCCAGGCGACGGGCGCCCGGACGGGCCGGCGCCCTACGCCTACCTGATCTACCCCCACAAGCCGATCGTCGCCTACGTCCCGGAGACCGGGCGAGCTGCTGAGCGAGTACTGCGTCGCGTTCCCCGACGAGTCCCGGCCCTACGGGAGCCCGCGTCTGCCGGACTCCGATGACGTGCTCGCCAAGTGGATGGCGCTGGCGGGCGACGAGCGGCGCCTGATCGGCGAGGCGAACATGCATCTCCCCGGCCGTCAGGTCGACCCCGAGCGGGTCCGGCGCGATCTGCTGCGGATCGAGCGCTGGGAGCGGACGCGGGCGCGGCGAACCGGCCGCGCGGCGGCCCGGTAGTGTGCGCGCCGCGTGAGCACCACCGCAGGCGCTTCGATCTCAAGCACCGCAGCCGCGCCCTGACCGAGGGCCCGGAGCGCGCCGCCGCGCGCTCGTACCTGCACGGCATCGGCTACTCGGCGGAGGACCTGGCCAAGCCGATCATCGGCGTCGCCCACTCGTGGATCGAGACGATGCCCTGCAACTTCAACAACCGGGTCCTGGCGGCGAAGGTCAAGGAGGGCATCCGCGCGGCAGGTGGGACGCCGATGGAGCTCAACACGATCGCGATCTCCGACGGCATCACGATGGGGACATCCGGGATGCGCGCCTCGCTGGTCTCGCGGGAGATCATCGCCGACTCGATCGAGCTCGTCGCGAGCGCCCACGCCTTCGACGCGCTCGTGACGATCAGCGGCTGCGACAAGACGATCCCGGGCACCGTGATGGCGCTGGCCCGGTTGAACATCCCGGGTCTGATGCTCTACGGCGGCTCGATCAGGCCGGGCTGGTTCAAGGGGGCCGAGGTCACCATTCAGCAGGTCTTCGAGGCGGTCGGCCAGTTCGCCACCGGCAAGATCACCGAGGAGGAGCTGCACGAGCTGGAGGAGGCCGCCTCCCCCGGGGCGGGTGCCTGCGGCGGCCAGTTCACGGCCAACACCATGGCGATGGCCTTCGAGGCGCTGGGGATCTCCCCGGCGGGCAGCTCGATGGTCCCGGCCGAGGACGGCCGCAAGATCGAGGTCGCCAAACAGTGCGGTGAACTTGTGCTCGACGTGCTCCGCCGCGGTCAGCGCCCGAGCGATGTGATCACCAAGGCTGGCCTGGAGAACGCGATCGCCGCAGTCGCGACCAGCGGCGGCTCGACGAACGGCGTGCTCCACCTCCTGGCCGTCGCCCGCGAAATGGGCGTCCCGCTCGAGCTGGACGAGTTCGAGGCGATCTCCGAGCGCACGCCGCTGCTGTGCGACCTGCAGCCGGGCGGGCAGTACGTCGCGACGGAGCTGTATGAGGCGGGCGGCGTTCCGCTCGTGCTCAGCCGCCTGGCCGAGGCGGGCCTGCTAAACCGGGATGCCGCGACCGTGACCGGCCGCACGATCGGCGAACATGCCGAGGAGGCCACCGAGACCGAGGGCCAGCGCGTTGTGCGGGCGCTGAGCGACCCGCTCAAACCGACCGGCGGCTTCGCGATCCTGCGCGGGAACGTCGCCCCTGACGGCTGCGTCGTGAAGCTCTCCGGCCATGAGCGCCGCAAACACACCGGTCCCGCACGGGTCTTCGACGGCGAGGAGGCCGCGATGGCCGCCGTCCTGGCCCATGAGATCAAGGCCGGCGACGTCGTCGTGATCCGCGGCGAGGGTCCCGCCGGCGGGCCGGGGATGCGCGAGATGCTGGCCGTGACCGCGGCGATCGTCGGAGAGGGCCTGGGCGAGGAGGTGGCGCTGATCACCGACGGGCGCTTCTCGGGCGCGACCCACGGCTTCATGGTCGCCCACGTCGCGCCCGAGGCCGTCAAGGGCGGGCCGATCGGCGCCATCGCCGACGGCGACCTGCTGACGATCGACGCCGACAGCCGGCGCCTGGACGTCGAGCTCTCCGATCAGCAGATCGCCGAGCGGCCGCCGCCTACAGCCGCCACCGCGGGCCGACGAGCACATCGACATCGCGATCCAGAAGTACGCCAAGCTCGTCGGCTCCGCCGCCGAGGGCGCGATCGCGCGCTAGACCCCGGGCCGCACCTCTGTCTGCGCTCAGGCGTCCAGGAAGTCCCGCAACAGCGGGTTGAAATCCCGCGGGCGCTCGAGCATCGCCATGTGGCCCGTGTCGGGGTAGATGACCTTGCGCGAGCCGCCGATTCCCGCGGCGAACAGCTCTGCGTCGCTGACCGGGATCAGCCGGTCATCGCGGCCCCAGACGATCAGGGTCGGGACAGGAGATCTCCGCCAGACGGGGGCGTACGTCGTAGGCGATGACCGCCTCCAGCGCGGCCAGGAACCCGTCGGTGCCGGCGCCGCGGACCTGCTCGGCGGCGAGCTGCGGCGAGAGGCGCTCGGGGTGGCGTACGACGCCGCCCAGGGCCAGCGCGCGCAACCTCGGCCGGCGGGTTATCGCCTCGGAGTTGGCGGCCGACCAGGCCATCGCCAGCGCCAGGCCGCGGTCGAGCCTGCGCAGCAGCGGTACCGAGCGGGCCGTGACGCGGTTGGCGTAGGTCGACATCCCGGCCGGGGAGACCAGCACGAGCTTCTCAACCCGCGCGGGATACGCGGCGGCGAGCTCACAGGCGATCAGGCCACCCATCGAGTTGCCGACAACCGCCGCCCGCGTCGCTCCGAGCTCGGCCAGCAGGCCGTCCAGCACCGCGGCGTAACCGGCCATCGAGATCCCATCTGCCGGGCCGGGGAGTGCCCGAACCCCGGCAGGTCGACGGCGATCACGCGATGCTCGCGGCAAACACGGGTCAGCTGCTCCAGCCAGTTGGGCCAGCAGCCCGAAAGCCCATGGACGAACAGGATCGCCGGCCCCTGGCCCAGCTCGATCGTGTTCAGGGTCTGCCCGGCGACATCGACCCAGCGCTGGTGGGTTCGCCAGTCGACGCTCTCCCAGCTCGCCGGGCCCGAGCCGTTCGCCGACGAGCGCTCCGGCTCAGTGCGCTGAGTTCGCGGTTCGGCGCCCGTCGGCCCAATCTAGCCCAGTCGGCAATAACGCTGAAGGTAGTGCGAAAAGCCAGGGCTCGCCCGCAGGCGGGCAGGCCCAGCTCGCCGCACGGCGAAGAAGGTCGGGTGATGCTGCCCCAAGCCGAACCACGCGCCACCCCGACGATCTCTGCGGCGTGGCTCGAGGCCCTCGGCCTGCTCGAGGACGACCTCGTACGCCGTGATGCCGCGCCGCGGACGCGCCGTGCCTACCGCGTCGATCTCGAAGAGTCTCGCACGCTGGGCCGATGCGCAGGGCCTCGGCCCGCACGAGGTCGGACCGCGCGACGTCCGCCGCTACATCGCCCACCTCTCCGAGCAGGGCGCCGCGCCGAGCACCTCGGCGCGCAAGCTCGCCGCCCTGCGGGCGCTGTTCGCCAGCCAGCGCGAGCACGGCGCGATCGCCCAGAACCCGGCCGAGCTGGTGTCCACGCCGCGGCGCGCGCCGCACCTGCCGCGCGTGCTCAGCGCGCGCGAGGCCGCGCGCCTGCTGGACCGCATCCCGCGCCACGAGCGCCGCTCGAGCTGCGTGACCGGGCGATGTTCGAGCTGGCCTACTCGTGCGGGCTGCGCGCCGAGGAGCTCGTCTCCCTGCGCGCCGCCGACGTCGACTTCGACGGCGAGCAGGTGCGCGTCGAGGGCAAGGGGCGCAAGACGCGCTTCGTGCCGGTCGGCGAGCAGGCGCATGGCGGCCGTGCGCAGCTATCTGGAGCGCGCCCGGCCCGCGCTGGCGGCGGGGGCCGATCGCCGGGCTGCGCGGAGCGCCGGCGCAGAACCTGTTCCTCAGCCGCAGACCGGCGGGCCGCTCGGCACCAGCGACGTGCGGCGGCGCCTGCAGGCGCTGGACAGCGCGCGCCGGGGTCGCCGGCGAGGGCCTCGCCACACGCGCTGCGTCACAGCTTCGCCACCCACCTACTGGACGGTGGCGCGGACCTTCGTATCGATCCAGGAGCTGCTCGGCCACTCCAGCGTGTCGAGCACCCAGATTTACACTCGGGTAGAGTCCGCCCGGCTGAAAGGCGCGTACGCGCGCAGTCACCCTCGGGCCTGAACAGGGGAGGAAAGCCCTGGAGACGAACGTCAAACCGATCGAGCTGCGCGAACTCTGGCGGCGGTACAAGAGCGAAGGGGACAATCGCGTGCGCGAGCGGCTCGTCGTCGCCTATTCGCCGCTGGTCAAGTACGTCGCCGGGCGCACGGCCGCGGGGCTGCCGCCGCATGTCGAGGAGGCGGACCTCATCTCCTACGGCCTCGTCGGGCTGATCTCCGCGATCGAGCGCTTCGACCTCGTCGCGGGACATCAAGTTCGAGACCTACGCGATCATGCGCATCAAGGGCGCGATCATCGACGAGCTGCGCTCGCTGGACTGGGTGCCCGCGCAGCGTGCGCGCCCGCGCCCGCGAGGTCGAGCGCGCCAACTCGAAGCTCGAGCACCTCCTGCAGCGCGCTCCGACCGACCAGGAGATGGCCGCCGAGATGGGGATCACGCGTCGATGAACTCGAACGACTCGCTGCTCGCCATCTCGCACTCCTCGATCGTCGCGCTGGACGAGCTGTGGACCGTCTCGGACTCCAGCGGCGATCAGGTCTCGCTGATGGACACGATCGAGGATCCCGGCGCCCCGGATCCCGCCAAGGCGCTCGACGTCGGCGACCTGAAGGACCGGATCGCCGACTCGATCGCGAAGCTGCCCGAGCGCGAGAAGCTCGTGATCGCGCTCTACTACTACGAGAACCTCACCCTCCGCGAGATCGGCGAGGTGCTCGGCGTGACCGAGTCACGCGTCTCCCAGATGCACACCAAGGCCGTCCTGCGCCTGCGCTCGCGGATGCAGGAGGACTCCTTCGACGATTGACCGCCCGCGCGGGTCGCACGGAGCCTCTTCAGGCGGTACTGGTGCTTTCGAGCGAAGGACCGGAAGTGCAGCGACGATGACCGATGAGCGGGGATCGCCACGCCGCGGACCGGATTCGCAACGTCGCGCTCGTCGGCCATCGCGGCGGCGGGCAAGACCTCGCTGCACGAGGCGCTCCTGTTCGAGGCCGGCGCGATCAACCGGCTCGGGTCCGTGCCCGACGGGCAGCACGGTCTCGGACGCCGACCCCGACGAGCAGGCGCGCCAGATGTCGATCTCGGCGACGCTCAACTCGATCAGTGGCAGGGGCGCAAGATCAACCTGCTCGACACGCCGGGCGAGCCGAGCTTCGTCGCCGACGCACTCGGCGCGCTGCGCGTCTGCGAGTCGGCGGTGTTCGTGATCAACGCCGTGATGGGCGTCGAGGTGACCACGCACGCCGCCTGTGGGCGCGGGCCGCCGAGCTCGACATCGCGCGCATGCTGTTCGTGAACATGCTCGACCGCGAGCGGGCCGACTTCTTCCGCACGCTCGAGCAGCTCAAGCGGCGCGTTCGGGCAGCACGTCGTGGCGACCGAGATCCCGATCGGCTCCGAGCACGAGGTGCAGCGGCGTGATCGACCTCGTCGACATGAAGGCCTTCCGCGAGGACTGCCAGCGGAGCCGCCGCGGCGCCGCTGGAGCGAGATCCCGATCCCCGACCGAGTGCCGACGCGCGCCGCGGAATACCGCGAGAAGCTGATGGACGAGGTCTCCGAAGTCTCCGACACGCTGATGGAGCGCTACCTCGAGGGAGAGGAGATCTCCCACGCGGAGATCGTCGACGCCCTCAAGGAGGGCACCAACCACGGCAAGATCTTCCCGGTCGTGTGCGGCGTCGCGACGCGCAACCTCGGCACCACCCGGCTGCTGGACGCGATCGTCGAGGACCTGCCCTCGCCGGTCAAGCACGGCTCGCTGCAGGTCGGCGAGGTCGAGCTGCGCCCAGCCGAGGACGAGCGCGCTGTTCGCCTACGTCTTCAAGACGCGCGCCGACCCGTTCGCCGGGCGGATCAACCTGTTCCGGGTCTATCAGGGCGTGATGCGGGCCGACAGCCAGGTGCTCAACACCCGCGCCCACGTCAAGGAGCGGATCGGCCAGCTGGTCGTCTTCTCGGGCAAGGCAGGTCGAGCACGTCGACGGAGTTCGGCCCCGGCGACATCGGCGCCGTGGCGAAGCTGAAGGAGACGCGGGCCGGTGACTGGCTCGCCGACGCGCGACGAGCCGATCGAGATGCCCCGCCCGAAGCTGCCGGCGCCGGTGATGGCGTTCGCGGTCGCGCCCGAAGAGCCGCGGCGACGAGGACAAGGTGCTCGCGTCGCTGCGCCGGCTGCAGGAGGAGGACCCGACGATCGACCTGCACCGCGACCCGCAGACCGGTGAGCAGATCGTCGCGGGCCTCTCACAGGTGCACGTCGAGGTGATCGTCGACCGGCTGCGCGACGCGCTTCGGCGTCGAGGTCACGCTGAAGCCTCCGCGCGTGCCCTACCAGGAGACGATCCGTGCGCGCCGCCGCGGCGCACGGCCGGCACAAGAAGCAGTCCGGCGGGCGCGGCCAGTTCGGCGACTGCCACATCGAGTCGAGCCGCTCGGCGGCCAGCGAGCGGGGCGGGCTTCGAGTTCGTCAACCAGATCAAGGGCGGCGTGATCCCGAGCTCGTTCATCCCGGCCGTCGAGAAGGGCGTCCGCGAGGCGATGGAGCAGCGGCGTGCTCGCCGGCTATCCCGTCCAGGGCGTCCGCGTGACGACTCGTTCGACGGCGCCTTCCATTCGGTCGACTCCTCCGAGCTCGCCTTCAAGCTCGCTGGGGCGCAGGCGATGCGCCAGGCTCTCGAGCAGGCCGACCCGGTGCTGCTGGAGCCGATGATGATGGTGACCCTGTCGGTCCCCGAGGCTCACGTCGGGGACGTGATCGGCGACCTCAACGGCCGCCGCGGGCCGCCCCAGGGGATGGAGCCGGTCGGCGCGCATGACCGAGATCAAGGCCGAGGTGCCGATGTCCGAGATGCTGGCCTACGCGCCCGACCTCCGCTCGATCACCCGGGCCAGGGCGATTACACGCTCGAGTTTCTGCGCTACGAGGAGGTTCCCGGGCATCTCGCTCAGCGCGTCGTGGCTGAGGCCGGGAGCGAGCAGCAGGCCACACACGCCTGAGCCGGCCGCCTGCGGCGCTGGTCAATCGCCCCCGCGCCCGCTACGCTCCCTGGCGATGGGGACCCGGACGATCGTGACATCACAGCCCGACGTGGAGTGCGACGTCTGCGAGCGCAGGCTGCTCCGGGGCGAGCAGCCCGACATCTTCCTCGCCGCCGGAAGGCGCCGGACGGTCTGCGAGCTGTGTGCCCCCCGCGCCGCCCACGAGGGCTGGCTGCGTGAGACCAGCCAGTCCTCCGTCGAGCTGCCCCCGATGCGCCCCCGCCGCGGGCGCAGCCTGTTCGACCGCTTCCGCCAGGGCGCCCGCCCGGCCGAGGGCGAGACGCCGCCCGCCGCCGTCGAGGCGCCCTACGACCTGTTCGACGCTCCGCCCGACTCCGCGCCCCCGCGCCGGGTCAAGGCCGAACCGGCCCGTGCCGGCGCCGGGGCGAGTACCCGCCCGGAGGAGCTGCCCGCCGAGCCCTCCCAGGGACAGCTGATCCTCGAACGGGCCCTCGACGTCTTCAACGCCGGTGAGTACCCGCGCCGCGTCTCGGGCGTCGCCCGCTCGCTGGGGGCGCCCGTCGTGAACGTGCGCTCCGCAGAGCACCACGCGGAGGTCGTCAGGATCGTCGTCGCCTGGGAGCTCTGCTGGTACCGCTACGAGGTCGACCTCACCGACGGCTCGGCGGCAGCCGCCGTCGCCCACGGGCAGGGGACCGAGCTCTCCGAACTCACTCGCGAGGAGTACGAGGGCAACGCGCTCGCGCATGAGTCCGGCGCCCTGACGCTCGCGCAATAGCGTCGGCACCCCTTGTTTCCTGAGCGGCGGAGAGTAAGATCGGACCCCTGATGATCTACTGCGTTGTACCCAAGGCGCTGGCGGAGGAGCTCTACCCGAAGATGGTCGAGCGCTACAAGGACGATGAGAACGTCACCGTCATCGTCGAGCGCCGGGAGTTCGACCGTCGCGCGCGGAGCGCCCGCAACGGCGCCGACGCCGAGGGCGCCCAGCGGCGCATCGTCAGGGACCGCCGCCGTGCGCGGGTCCCCGGCGATCACCTGCCGCTGGCCCAGGCCGTCTAGCGGCCCAGAGTCTCGCGCGAGGAACCTGTCCGCCGCGCCATGAAGGTCATCGTCCATGTCGACGGCGGCGCACGGGGCAACCCGGGGCCTGCTGCGGCGGCCTGCGTGATCAGCTCACCCGACGGAGAGCTGCTCGGCGAGCACGCCGAGTTGCTGGGCCGGGCAACCAACAACGTCGCCGAGTACCGGGCCCTGCTGCTGGGGCTCGCCAAGGCCGCCGAGCTCGGCGCAGACGAGGTCGAGGTGATCGGCGACTCCGAGCTGATCGCCAAGCAGGTACAGGGCATCTACAAGGTCAAGCACGAGGCCATGCGGCCCCTCTACCTCGAGTCGATCGAGGCTCTGCGGGGCTTCGAGCGCTGGTCGATCCGCACAGTCCCACGCGCCCAGAACGCACGCGCCGACGCGCTCGTCAACGCTGCCCTCGACCGCGCGCGGGGATAGTCGCCCGGCCCCGGGCCCGGCGGCTAGTGCAGTCCCTGCGCGGATTTGGCGATCGCCAGCAGCTGGGCGTTCGAGAGTTCCTCGAGCAGCGTGTTGGTGACCCAGTAGAGGGCGCCGCCCGAGCGCCAGCCGATCACGTGGACGTGCGAGCCGTCATCGACGAATTTGTATTCACGCCCGTCGATCGACTGGGTCCGCGAGTTGTTGAACAGCGGCGGTTTGAGCCAGTCGGTGCCCTCGAAATCGTAGTAGCCGCCGTCGAGGTTGATCTGCCAGACGATGATGTAGGCGTGGTGCAGGTGCTTCTGGGGGTCGCGCAGCGTGTAGGGGCGGATTTCCTGCTGTGTGGCCGGGCCGGTCTGCAGCGTGGGGTAGAGGAAGCGGAACGGCACCTGCAGCGCAGCCCTGACCGCTTCGGTCTCCCCGGTCGTCGGGTTGAGGTCCAGCGCCCTGGCTTCGCTCGCCGTGCTCCTCGAGCTGTGGTGGTGCTTGGCCGAGCCTGAGCTGTGGGGGACGCTCAGGTGGACCCGTTCGTCGCCATGCAGGAAGTCGGCGAGCGTTTCTTTCTCGAGTTCCGGCGTCGAGGTGACGAACGATTCGCCCGAGGGTCCCGTGAAGTCGGCGCTCGAGTAGCGGAACTTGACCTGGCGCAGGGGCTTGGTCTGAGAGAAGGCGATCAGCTTCGAGAGCAGGATCAGCTCGCTGGCCGACGCTTTGAAGTTCGTCCTGATCGCGTGTCCGACCGCCTTGGCGATCCGGTCGATGCTGCCGATTTCCGGTGAGACCTGCTCGCGCAGATCGCGCAGGAAGTCCTGCTGGCGGGCCACCCGGACCAGGTCCGAGTCGAAGTGGCGGAACCGGACGTAGGAGAGGGCGTTGTTGTAACAGAGCTTCTGGTAGCCCGGCTGGAGGTTGATCGCCGAGAAGTTTTCGAGCGCCGAGCCGCCGCCCAGATAGCGGTGGTCGACGTTCACATAGGCGCATCCCAGCGCGTCGACGACCCTGATGAAGCCCTGGAAGTTGACGTCGATGATCCCGTTCAGCTGGCCTTTGAGTTCGGGGAAGACTTCGCGCTCGATCGTTTCCGCCGCCAGGACGCTGCCGCCGTCGTTGGAGTTCCCGATGCTGCCGATGTTGTAGGCCGAGTTGATCTTCGTATCGGGGTAGAGCTGCCCCGAGGGGGTCCGGATGTTGACCATCAGATCGCGGGGGATCGAGAGGACCGAGGTCTGACCCTGGGCTGGATCGAAGCGGACCAGCAGGATCGTGTCGCTGCGGGCCCCTTCGCGTTCCTGCAGGTTCCTGGATCCCTCGCGGCGATCGGAGCCTAGGATCAGGAAGGTCTGGGGTCCGCCGCCGTATTCGGGGGTCACGAGCCCTTTGGGGGTTTTGATCTGGTTGAGCGTCGGGAACAGCTCTTCGGCGATCGCGCTTGCCTTGTTGAGGGTCACCGTCGCCGTCGCGGCACCGCTGAGCCCGACGATCAGCAGGGCCGCGATCGCAAACCGCAGCCACATCCCTCGCGACAGGGAGGGCGGGCGCTCGTCATCCATGGGTTGTCAGCTCGTCGAGATGCATAAATGCCGAGGCCCGGCACGGATGCCCGGGGGGCCTCGCACCGGGCCCAAGGGTAGCGGCCGTGCCGGAGCGCAGCGCCGGGTCGGCGGCTACCCTCGGGGCGGTGATCAGTCCGCGCAACCGCGAGCTCCTGGGCCTGATTCCGTCCGCGCTGCTGGTCATGGCGGGGTTCACGGCAATCTTCATCCAGGCCGAACAGGACACGCCCAGGGCGGCCACGAACCTGACCCTGAATCATGCCTCGAGCGTCTCGCTGAGCTACGGGCTCCTGTTCCTCGGCATCTGCCTGGCGGGACACCTGGTGATCCGCTTCTCGCTGCCCGACGCCGATCCCTACCTGTTCCCGCTCGTGGCCATCCTGGCGAGCATCGGGATCGTGATGATCTACCGCATCGACCCGGTCCTGGCGCGTCAGCAGGCGCAATGGATGGTCGTCGGCCTGGTGGGGTTCGCAGCCACGATCCTGGCGCTGCGGCGAAACGGCGTCGGGGTCCTCGAGCGCTACCGGTACACGATCGCGGCGGCGGGGATCGGGATGACGATCCTGCCGCGGCTGCCCGGCATCGGCCAGCAGGTCAACGGCGCCTACCTGGCGATCCACGTCGGCAGCGTCTCCTTCCAGCCGGCCGAGTTCGCGAAGGTGGCGATCGTCATCTTCCTGGCCAGCTACCTGCGCGACAACCGCCAGGTCCTGGTCACGGCCGGGCGGCGCTTCCTCGGCCTGACGATCCCGCCGATGAAGCAGTTCGGGCCGATGCTGATCGTCTGGGGGGCCGCCATGGCGACCCTGCTGATCACCCGCGAGCTGGGCACCTCGCTGATGTTCTACGGCGCCTTCCTGGCGCTGCTCTATGTGGCCACCGGGCGCTTCTCGTTCCCGCTGATCGGCCTCGTCCTGTTCGCGCTGGGCGTCTGGTTCGTCGTCGGCCATGTCAGCCACGTGCAGGCCCGCGTGCAGGCCTGGGAAGAACCGTTCAACAAGGTCCTCTACGAACGGGAAGTCAACGGCAGCTACCAGCTCGCCCAGTCGCTCTTCTCCCAGGCCGACGGCGGGCTCCTGGGAACCGGCTTTGACCGCTCGCTGCTTCAGCAGACCGTCGAAATCTCACCGCATCACTTCGTTCGCGCGCCGATCCTGCCGGTGCCCGAAAGCGACATGATCTATGCCGTCATCGTCAACGAGCTCGGCCTCGTCGGCGGCGTCGGGCTGCTCGTCGTCTACCTGCTGCTCGTCGCCCGCGGGATGAAGACGGCGATCCTCGCCCGCGATTCGTTCTCCAAGCTGCTGGCCGCGGGGCTGTCCTTCGTCATCGCCCTGCAGGTCTTCGTGATCGTCGGCGGCGTCACGCGGGTGATCCCCCTGACCGGTGTGACGCTGCCGTTCGTCGCCTACGGCGGCTCGTCGGTCGTCATGAACTTCGTCCTCGTCGCGCTGCTGCTGGTCGTCTCCGACCGGGCCCGAAGACCGTACCGGGCGCCCCGCCGCCGCTGAGCGCGCGCCGGGCGGGCGCCCGCACGGGCGCGGCCGATCGCAGGTACCGCGGCCGGGCCGTCGAAGATCAGCACAGATGCGCAGCTCGACGAGCACCAATGCCATGCCGCGGGTCTCGATCCGCACGCCGCTGGGCGTTCGCGGCGGGCGCTATCGCGGCGGCTCGCCGGGGGCCGCGCTGTCCTCGCCCGCAGGCCTTCACGGGCGTCCCTGGGTCGGAAGGCTGCGACGGGCGCTGGAACGCGACGAGTTCGAGCTGCACTTCCAGCCGATCGTCTCGCTGCACGACGGGTCGATCTCCCACTACGAGGCGCTGCTGCGGCTCGTCGAGCAGCCGGGCGGCGGGCTGATCGCGCCGGGGCGCTTCCTGCCGGCGGCCGAGCGCTACGGGCTCATCTCGGAGATCGACCGGATGGTCCTCGGCCGGGTTACCCGCCTCCTGGGCCGCGAGGACGCCCTCGCCGGCGCGACCGTCGCGATCAACGTCTCCGCCCTGTCGGTCACCGACGGGGCGATGCTGACGGTCATCGATCGCAGCCTCGCCCGCCACGGAGTCGATCCCTCGAGGCTCGCGATCGAGGTGACCGAGACGGCGGCGATCTCCGACATGGGCCGCGCCAAGGCCTTCTGCGCCGGTGTCCTCGAGCTCGGCTGTGGGCTGGCGCTCGACGACTTCGGCGCCGGGTTCGGATCCTTCCAGTACCTCAAGCAGCTTCCCTTCAGCCACCTCAAGATAGACGGCGACTTCATCCGCAACCTGCCCTCCTCGCGCACGGACCAGCTGGTCGTGCGGGCCCTGGCCCGGATCGTGCGGGGGATGGGCCGCGAGACGATCGCCGAGTTCGTCGGCGACGCCCCGACGCTCGCGATGCTGCAGGCCTACGACGTCGACTATGCCCAGGGCTACGAGGTCGGCCACCCTCAGCCGCTCTCCGCCCTGCTCGCCTGAGCGCCGGCCCGGCCCCGCCCGGGGATCCCCGCCCGGGGGCGGGTTGGAGGTAGGCTCCAGCGATGACCACTATCTCCGCAGATGCCCTGCCGGACGCGCTGGGTGCACCCGCGCGTGAGTTCATCTCCCAGTCGCACCGACTGCTGATCGGCGGTGAGCGCCTCGAGGCCGCGGACGGCCGGACGTTCGCGACGCTCGACCCGTCCACCGGACGGGAGATAGCCGAGGTGGCCCACGGGGGCGCCGAGGATGTCGCGCGCGCCGTCGCGGCCGCCCGTGAGGCCTTCGAGAACGGCCCCTGGCGCTCGCTGCCCGCAGCCGGGCGCGAGCGGCTGATGCACGCCCTCGCCGACGCGATCGAGGCCCGCGCGGAGGAGTTCGCGCAGATCGAGTCGCTCGACAACGGCAAGCCCGTCGGCCTTGCGCAGTACGTCGACGTCGCGGGCGCCGTCGGGCACCTGCGCTATTTCGCGGGCTGGCCGAGCAAGATCGAGGGCAGCGTCCTGCCGGTGGCGGCGCCCAACATGCACTGCTACACCCGCCGCGAAGCCGTCGGCGTGTGCGGGCAGATCATTCCCTGGAACTTCCCTCTGCTGATGGCCGCCTGGAAGCTCGGCCCGGCGCTGGCCGCGGGCTGCACGATCGTCCTCAAGCCGGCCGAGCAGACGCCGCTCAGTGCCCTGCGCCTCGGCGAGCTGGCGCTCGAGGTCGGCTTTCCGCCGGGGGTTCTGAACGTGCTCACCGGTGACGGCGAGACCGGGGCGGCCCTGGTCGAGCACCCGGACGTCGACAAGATCGCCTTCACCGGCTCGACCGTCGTGGGGCGCGAGATCGGCGCCAAGGCCGGCCGGGCGCTGAAGCGGGTGACGCTCGAGCTCGGCGGCAAGTCTCCCAACGTGATCCTTCCGGACGCCGACATCGAGGCCGCCGTGAAGGGGTCCTTCCAGGCGATCTACTTCAACTCGGGGCAGGCCTGCAACGCTGGCTCGCGCCTGTTCGTTCCCGCCGAGCGCTTCGACGAGGTCGTCGGCGGGCTGGCCGAGGCCGCCAAGGCCGCCCAGCTCGGGCCGGGGCTCGCCGCCGGCACCCAGCTCGGGCCGCTCGTCTCCGCCGAGCAGCTGGAGCGCGTGATGGGCTACATCGCCTCCGGCCGCGAGCAGGGCGCGGAGGTGCTCGCGGGCGGCGAGGCCGCCCTGACCGACAGCGGCGGCTATTTCGTCGCCCCTACCCTGTTCGCGACCACCGACGACAACATCAGGATCGCCCGCGAGGAGATCTTCGGGCCGGTCCTCGTCGCCTCGCCCTATGACTCGCTCGAGGAGGTCGCCGAGCGGGCCAACGCGACCGAGTACGGGCTCGCGGCCGGCGTCTGGACGCGGGATGTCGGCAACGCCCACAGGCTCGCCGCGAAACTCCGGGCCGGGATGGTCTTCATCAACACCTGGGGCGCCGTCGACCCGTCCGCTCCGTTCGGGGGCTTCAAGTCCTCGGGCCTCGGGCGCGAGCACGGCCACGACGGCCTCGACGCGTACCTCGAGAGCAAGACGGTGTGGACCGCGCTGTGAGCCTCCCGGCTTCGTGAGTGTTGCCGTAGAGAGCGGGCGCGCGGCGGCCGGCGTCCGCTCGGAGCGCCGGCAGTCGGCACTCGTGTCGCTGCTGGGGCTGCTGCTGGTTGCTGCCCTGCTCGAGGTCGTCATCGACGCGGCCTCGGGGCACTCGGCGCTGGTCCCCCGCTCCCCGGACACCGACGGGTGGCTCAGGGACGTCGGCCAGCACCTCGGCTTCAGGATCTTCCTGATCGCCCTGCTTGTCTCCTGCGGCGCCTACGCCGGGCTGCTTGCGCTGAGCGCCAGGGCCGGGGCCATCTCCAAACGCTTCGCCGTCGGGCTGATCGCCGTCATCCACCTGATCCTGTTCGTCGGCCCGGTCCTGCTCTCGACGGACGTCTTCAGCTACATCGCCTATGCCCGAATGGGGGTCGTCCACGGCATCAACCCCTACACGCACGGGCCGATCTCGATCGTCAGCGACCCGATCTTCCACGACGTCGGCGAAGACTGGGTGCGCACCGCGACCGCCTACGGGCCCGTCTACACGCTGCTCTCATATCCGCTGGGGCTGATCGGGGTCGCCGGAGCGGTCTGGGCGATGAAGCTGTGGGCGACGCTCGCGAGCGTCGCCACGCTCGTCCTCGTGTGGCGCTGCGCACGGATGCGCGGCCTGAACCCGATGTTCGCGCTGCTCGCGGTGGCGTTGAACCCGCTCTACTACCTCTACGGCCTCGGCGGGGCCCATAACGACCTGATCATGCTCGCCGCGATGATGTTCGCGGTCAGCCTGACGCTGCTTCCCGCAGCCGGACCGCGGCGCGAAGGCGAGGCTGCCGCCGTGATCGTCGCGGGCGCGCTCGTGAAGGCGACCCTCGGCGTCCTGCTGCCGTTCATGATCATCTCTCGACGCCGGCTCGCGCCGGTCATCGGGATGCTCGCCGCCCTCGGGGCGGGGGCCGTGATCGGCTATCTCGTCTTCGGCATCCACGGCATCGATATCGTCGCCGCGCTGAACCGCGACGCGGCGCTCGTCTCGACCGACAGCTTCGCCAACGAGATCGCCCACCTGTTCGGCAAGCCCGGCGTCTTCCCGGTCGACCACGACCTGCTCAAGGCGGGGCTGGTCGTGATCGTCGTGCACCTGCTGTGGCGGACCTGGCGCGGCTATGACTGGATCGCCGCCTCCGGCTGGACGCTGCTGGCGATCTCGGTGACGAGCACCTGGCTCCTGGCCTGGTACACGCTCTGGCCCCTGCCGCTCGCCGTGATCTCCCGCGATCGGCGTCTGCTCGTGGCAACGCTCGTGATCCAGTCCCTGTTCGTGATCCACCAGCTCGCGCCGTTGGTGGTGCCGGTGCAATGAGCGGGCCGGCCGCCGACCACCGAGCGAAGCTTCTGGGAGCGGCTGCCGCCACGGCTGCGCCCGCTTGAGGCAGAGCTACCCGGCAGGGGCAACGTCCGCCTGATCGAGACGACGCTGCTGATCCTGATCGCCGTCGTGCTGGCGGTGGCGACGGTCAACGACGTCGTCCGCGAGACCCACGTCAACAGCCGCGAGAACGCCGACAAGCGGACCTGGCGCATCTACACGGGGCACAACTACCACAACGTCGGTGTCGAGACCGACCTGTTCGGCATCTCCAGCACGCGCGATGCGGTCTGCGGCAACATCGCCCCGGGGGCGCCCGACGAAAAGATCCAGGAGTGCCTGCTGGTCGTCGGGCCGATCAGGGCGGGCCGTCGCCAGGTGCGCGGCGGGTGGTACGTGCCGCCCTATGTCCAGCACAACGACTACGCCTACCGCTACGGCTGCTTCGGCAGCGCGACGAAGGGCCTCTGCGCGCGATGAGCGCCGTCGCGCAGCCGGCCGCCGCACGGCCCGCCGCTGCGTCGCGGGCGATTGCGCCCTGGTGGCCGCTGGCGGCGCTGACGCTGCTCGCCGCCGTGCTCCGGCTCTCGACGCTCGATCTGCAGAGCTCTGGTACGACGAGGCGTTCACGCCGGTCCACGTTCTGCACGCGAGCCTCTCGGCGACGCTCAGGGACGTGTCGCGGACCGAGAACAGCCCGCCGCTGTGGTATCTGCTCGAGTGGCTCGACTACCGCATCCTGGGCAGCGGCGAGATCGCGCTGCGCCTGCCCTCGGCACTCGCCGGGATCGCGACCGTACCCGTCGGCTGGGCGATCGGGCAGCTCCTCGCCGGGCGCCGGCGGCGATCGCCACCGCCGCGCTGGTGGCGGTCAACCCGCTCTTTGTCTGGTACTCCCAGGAGGCTCGTGACTACAGCCTGTTCGTGCTCACCGGAGCCCTGGCGATCCTCTGCTTCCTGCGCCTGCGCGAGCTGCCCTCGGCCCGGCGCGCGGGCGCCTTCGCCATTGCCGGCGTGCTCGCCCTGGCGACCCACTACTTCGCCGTCTTCCTGCTCGCCCCGATGGCGCTGTGGCTGCTGGCCGAGCCCGCCACCCGCCGGATCTGCCTGGCGCCGCTGGCGGCGATCGCGGCAGCGGGCGTTGCGCTGATCCCCCTGATCATCGCCCAGGGCGGCCACGGGACCCAGTGGATCGGGCGCTGGCCGCTCTCCGAACGCCTGCAGGCGATCCCCCAGTACTACCTGACCGGCAACTCCGGCGCACCGCTGGGCCACGGCGTCGAGCTGTTGCTCGCACTGCCGATCCTGGCCACCATCGGGGTGGGGGTGTGGCACATGTTCGAGCTGCCCGCCTCGCGGCCGGAGTGGGCGCAGGAGGCCGCCGCGCGCCGCGGCGCGGGCGCGATGGCGGCGATCGCAGCCGCCGGTGTGCTGACGCCGCTGATCCTGGCCGTGCTCGGCGCCGACTACCTCGCCCCCCGCAACCTCATCGCCGCGATGATCCCCCTGACGGTCCTGATCGCCCTGCTCGGCACCTGGCCGCGGGCGGGGTGGCCGGGCGTCCTGGCGCTCGCGCTGAGCGCCCTGGGATTCTTGATCGTGACGGTGGACGTCGATCTGAGCCCGCGCCTTCAGCGAGGCAACTGGCGGGATCTCGCGCGGGTCATCAGGGCGGCGCCCGGGCCGAGCGCGGTCACGACCGTCGAGCTGGGAGCGGCGCCGCTTGAGTACTACATCCACGGCCTGCACTACCTGGCGCCCGGCTCGGTCGTTGATGTCCGCGAAATCCTCGAGACGGGATACCGGCCCCTGCGGGCGTCAGCCTCCGAACCGCCCGCACCAGGATTCCACCTGCTCGGACGGCGGGAAATCGACGGCCTGCTCGTCTACCGCTTCGCTGCGCCGTCGAGCAGGCCGGTGACCGAGGCGGAGCTGCGCCGGCACGTGATAACGCTCGCTCATCCCGAGGTCCTCGTCCCGGGCCGCGTGACGGCGGCGCGCTAGGTTAGCTTTTCACCATGCAACAGGTGATCTTCGATGCACTCAGCCAGGCCCAGAGGGCCCTGTACGCAGGTCGCGAGCACCTGCTCTCGCTGCAGGACGACCGCGGCTGGTGGCGGGGCGAGCTGCAGACGAACGTGACGATGGACGCCGAGGACATCCTGCTGCGCGAGTTCCTCGGCATCCGGCGGGCGGACGAGACAGAACGCTCGGCCGCCTGGATCCGCTCACAGCAGCGAGCCGACGGGACCTGGGCGAACTTCTTCGAGGGCCCCGGCGACCTGTCGACGACGATCGAGGCCTACTGGGCGCTGCGCCTCGCCGGCGACGAGCCGCAGGCGGAGCACATGCGCACCGCGGCCGAGTTCATCCGCGCCGAAGGGGGCATCGAGTGCGCTCGGGTCTTCACCCATCTCTGGCTGGCCCTGTTCGGCCTGTGGTCGTGGGAGCGGGTCCCGGCGCTGCCGCCCGAGGTCGTCCTGCTGGGGCCCCGGGTCCCGCTCAACGTCTATGACTTCGCATGCTGGGCTCGCCAGACGATCGTCGCGCTCGCGCTCGTCAAAGCGCACCGGCCGGTGCGCCCGCTCCGGTTCGACCTGCGCGAGCTGTGGGCGGCGCCCGTCGGGTCGGCCTCCGCGCCGGGGACCCGCGCGCGCAGCTCGCGGCGCTCGGGCTGGCTGGGGCGCCTGGACAGGCTGCTGCGGGTCTATGAACGCCATCCGATCGCCCCGCTGCGCCGTCTTGCGTGTGCGCGGGCCGAGCGCTGGATCGTGCGCCGCCAGGAGGCCGACGGCTCGTGGGGCGGCATCCAGCCGCCGTGGGTCTACTCGCTGATCGCCCTGCACCTGTGCGGCTACCCGCTCGAGCACCCGGTGATGCGCAGGGGCCTGAAGGGGATCGAGGGGTTCATGGTCGAGGACTGCGACGACTCGCGCGGCGTCGGCGCCCCGGCGGGGCCGAGCCGGCGCCTGGAGGCCTGCCAGTCGCCGGTCTGGGATACGGCCCTGGCGATCGTGGCCCTGTCCGACGCCGGTGTCCCCGCCGATGATCCCGCGCTCGTCCGGGCGGCCGACTGGCTGCTCGGCGAGGAGGTCGTTCAACAGGGCGACTGGTCGGTGATGCGCCCGGGCCTCGCACCGGGCGGCTGGGCGTTCGAGTTCGCCAACGTCAACTACCCCGACATCGACGACACCGCCGAGGTCGTTCTGGCCCTCGAGCGCGTCAGCCACCGGACCGTCGGCGCCCGCCACCGGGGCGCCCGAGGGCGAGCACTGGCGTGGGTCGAGGGGATGCAGAGCTCCGGCGGCGGTTGGGGAGCGTTCGACGCCGACAACACCCGCTCGCTGGTCCGCGAGCTCCCGTTCCTCGATTTCGGCGAGGTGATCGACGAGCCGAGTGCCGACGTGACAGCCCACGTGATCGAGATGCTCGGTGCGCTGGGCCTCGGCGATTCGGCACCGGCCCAGGACGGTGTCCGCTGGCTGCTCGAGCATCAGGAGCCCGACGGCTCCTGGTTCGGGCGCTGGGGGGTCAACCACATCTACGGCACCGGCGCGGTGGTCCCCGGCCTGGTCGCGGTCGGCGTGGACCCCCAGAGCCAGGCGATCCGCCGGGCCGTCGCCTGGCTCAAGAGCCACCAGAACGAGGATGGCGGATGGGGCGAGGACGCCCGCTCATACGAGGACCGCCGCTGGGTCGCGCGCGGCGTGAGCACCGCCTCGCAGACGGCCTGGGCGCTGCTGGCGCTGCATGCGGCCGGCGACCGATCACCCGCCATGGCCCGTGGCGTCTCGTGGCTGGCCCGCACCCAGCGCCCCGACGGCACCTGGGACGAGCCCCAGTACACCGGCACGGGCTTCCCGCGCGACTACTACATCAACTACCACCTCTACCGGCTGACGTTCCCCGTGATGGCCCTCGGGCGCTGTCTGGGAGCGCTCGCGGACCTCGAGCTCCAGGACGCCGTGGGTGTGGCGGCCGAGAGCCGGGGGTGACGCTCCTGGCCGACGCCCCCTTCCTCGCTCCTGCGCCCGACGCCGTCATGGCGCGGGCCCAGACCGAGAACTTCCCGGTCGCCAGCCGTGTGCTGCCGCGGGCCGTCCGCAGCCACCTGCTCGCGATCTACGGATTCGCCCGGCTCGTCGACGAGCTCGGCGACAGCGCCACGGGAGACCGGCTTGCGGCGCTCGACTGGCTCGAAGGAGAACTCGACGCCGCCTTCGCGGGCCGGGCACGCCACGCGCTGCTGATCGCACTCGAACCGACGCTCCGCGCGTGCGAGCTGGAACCCGGTCCCTTCCGGCGTCTGATCGAGGCCAACCGGCTCGACCAGCGCCGCAGCCGCTACGCGACCTGGGAGGAGCTGCGCGCCTACTGCTCGCTCTCGGCTGATCCGGTGGGCGAGCTCGTGCTTGCCGTCCTCGGCGAGTCGCGCCCGGAGCAGATCGCGCTGTCGGACCGGATCTGCACGGCCCTGCAGCTGACCGAGCACTGCCAGGATGTCGCCGAGGATTACCGCGCGGGCCGGGTCTACCTGCCGCTGGAGGACCTCGAGCGCTTTGGCTGTCAGATCACCGACCTTGCCGGCGCTCAGGCGAGCAGGCCGCTGCGCGAGGTGCTGGCCTTCGAGGTGACCCGTGCGCGGAACCTGCTGGCGGAAGGGGCCCCCCTGATCGGGACGCTGCACGGACGCCCGCGGATCGCCGTCGCAGCCTTCATCGGTGGCGGCCGGGCTGCCCTCGATGCGATCGAGCGGGCCGGCTGTGAAGTGCTGGCAGGCCCGCCGCACGTAGCCGGGCGCGGCTGCTGGGCTCGATCGCGGGGACCCTTCGGGGCGGCCCAGGGCGCGGCGGATGAGCCCGGCGAGCCCGCTCGAGCTGGCCTATGCCCGCTGCGAAGCGATCACCCGCGAGCAGGCGGGCAACTTCTTCTGGGGCATCAGGCTGCTCAACGGCGAGCGCCGGCGAGCGATGTGCGCGGTCTACGCCTTCGCACGCCGGGTCGATGACATCGGCGACGGAACGCTCCCGGCGCAGCAGAAGCTCGCCCTGCTGGAGGGCGAGGCGGCGATGCTCGCGGGGCTGGGCGCACCGGGCGCGGGCGAGCTCGCCGGCGATCCAGTCGCTGTGGCCCTGGCCGATGCGGTGGCGCGATTCGGGGTGCCGGTGGACGCGCTCGAGGCGCTGATCGAGGGCGTCAGGATGGATGTCGCGGGGGTCGTCTATGAGAGCTTCGATGAGCTCGTCCTCTACTGCCGCCGCGTCGCCGGGGCGATCGGCCGCGCCTGCCTGGCGATCTTCGGCCTGCGTGCGCAGGCCGGTGCGGACATGGCCGAGGCGGCGGCGCTGGCGGACGACCTGGGAGTGGCGCTGCAGCTGACGAACATCCTGCGCGATGTGCGCGAGGACGCCGCCAACGGACGGGTCTACCTGCCGGCCGAGGACCTGCGCCGGTTCGGGCTGCCCGCGGGCGAGCTGGCCGTCGCGGCCCCCGCCCTGCTCGAGGTGATCGAGCACGCTGTCAGCGGAGGGCCGCATCCCGCCGGCGAGGGCCCGGGCGAGGGGAGCGCCCTTGCGGGGCTGGTCGCGATGGAGGCCGACCGTGCCCGTGAGTGGTTCGCCCGCGGCATGGGGCTCGTGGCGCTGCTCGACCGTCGCAGTGGCGCCTGCGTGCTGGCGATGGCCGGCATCTACCGGCGCCTGCTCGAGCAGATCGATGCCGACCCGGCCCAGGCGCTCGCGGCGCGGATGTCGCTGCCGGGCCGCGAGAAGGCCCTCGTGGCCGTGCGGGGGCTGCTCGGAGCGGGCGCATGAGCGACGTGGTGGTCCTCGGGGGAGGGCTCGCGGGCATCACCGCGGCCCTCGACTGTGCGCAGGACGGGGCGAGTGTCACGCTCGTCGAGGTCCGCCGGCGGCTCGGCGGGGCCGCCTACTCCTTCGAGCGGGAAGGCCTGCAGATGGACAACGGCCAGCATGTCTTCCTGCGCTGCTGCGCCTCCTACCGGGCGCTGCTCGAGCGGCTCGGCAGCACGCACCTCGTCAGCGTCCAGCCGCGGCTGTCGATCCCCGTGCTCAGTCCCGGCCGAGCGCCTGCGCGCCTGGCCCGTGGCGGGCTGCCGGCACCGCTGCACCTCGGGGGAGCGCTCGCCCGGTACCCCCACCTGAGCATGCGACAGCGTCTCGGGGTCGCACGCGCCGCGCTTGGGCTGATGCGCCTCGACCCGGCCGACCCGAGTCTCGACGCGGTCAGCTTCGGGCACTGGCTGGCCCGCCACGGGCAGGACCAGGACGCTGTCGATGCGCTGTGGGACCTGATCGCGCTGCCGACGCTCAACCTGCCCGCCGCCGAGGCCTCGCTCGCGCTGGCCGCCTTCGTGTTCCGCACAGGCCTCCTGTCAGGGGCCGACGCGGGCGACATCGGTTTCCACGTCGGGACCCTCCAGGCGATCATCGGCGACCCTGCCCGCGCCGCCCTGCAGCGGGCAGGTGTCGAGATCCGCCTGGGCGCCCGCGCCGAGCGCCTGGAGCGAACCGCCGAGGGCTTCGAGCTGCACGGCCGCGACGGCGAGGGCGAGTGGTCCCTCGCCGCCAGGACGGCGATCGTCGCGCTGCCCCACGACCGGGCCGGCGGCCTGCTGGCGGGCCTGCTCGGCCCCGATGCGGGCATGCCTGGGCCGCTTGAGAGCTCACCGATCGTCAACCTGCATGTCCTCTACGACCGGCCGGTCCTCGAGGAGGCCTTCGCCGCGGGGGTCGGCACACCGGTCCAGTACCTGTTCGACCGCAGCGCCGCCGGCGGCGCACCCGCCGGAACGCAGTACCTGGCGGTCTCGCTGTCCGGCGCCACGCGCGAGATGGAGATGAGCGTCGAGCAGCTGCGCGAGCGCTACGTGCCCGCTCTCGCGGCGCTCCTGCCGCGCGCCCGCGAGGCCCGTGTCGAGTGCTTCGTGGCGACCCGCGAACACGCCGCCACGTTCCGGGCGGGCCCGGGCACGGCCGCCCTGCGCCCGCCGGCGAGAACGGCTGTGGCCGGGCTCGCGCTGGCGGGCACCTGGACCGCCACGGGCTGGCCGGCGACGCTCGAGAGCGCCGTTCTGAGCGGTCATCAGGCCGCTCGCCTGACGCTCGCGGAGCTCGGCGCCACGCGCGGAGCCCTCCCGCGTGCGCCCGAACCGGCCCGGGGGCCCCGATGAGCGAGCTGCTCGTCGCTGCGCCGATGCGCCTCGAGGCGGCCCTGATCGCCTCGGCCGCTCGCGGCGGGCTCGTGCGAAAGACCGGAATGGGCCCTGCCCGGGCCAGGCTCGCGGCCGGCGAGCTCGGCGAGCAGGCCGCCCGCGCGATGCTCGTACTCGGCTTCTGCGGCGGCCTCGATGAGAGCTCGGTGCCCGGCGAAGTGATCGTAGCCGAGGAGGTCTACGCGGCGCCCGGGGAGGGGCATGCGGAGGAGCCGGTCGCCTGCGATCTCGCCGTGGCGCTGCTCGGGCGCCTGACGGGGCTCGGCATGAAGGTGCGCACAGGGCGCGTCGTCTGTGTATCGCGCCCCGCTGTGGGCGAGCGCCGCGCCGAGCTCCAGCAGGGCGGGGCGATCGCGGTCGACATGGAGTCGGTCTGGCTTGCCGCCGGCGCCCGCGGCCGGCCCTTCGGGGTCGTCAGGGTCGTCCTCGACAGCCCGGCCCACGAGCTGCTTCGCCCGCAGGCCCTGGGCGGCGCGTTCCGGGCAGCCGTCTCGCTGAGGCGCGTTGCCGGTGCCCTTCATGAGTGGGCGCCGGGCGACTAATGTAGGCGCCTGATGGCAGCCCGCCTGAAACAGAGCACGCGCATGGGGATGTACCTGATGCGCCAGCGACTGGCCAAACGGGAGAAGTTTCCGCTGATCGTCGAGCTCGAGCCGCTGTTCCAGTGCAACCTGGCCTGCTCGGGCTGCGGCAAGATCCAGCACCCCGAGCACGAGCTGCGCCGGCGGATGCCCGTCGAGCAGGCGCTCGCCGCGGTCGAGGAGAGCGGCGCGCCGATGGTGTCGATCGCCGGCGGTGAGCCGCTGATCCACCCGGAGATCCACGTGATCGCGGCGGAGCTCGTCAGGCGCAAGAAGTTCGTCTACCTGTGCACCAACGCGCTGCTGCTGGAGAAGAAGCTCCCCAACTTCAAGCCGAGCCCCTACTTCGCCTGGGCAGTGCACATGGACGGCCTGCAGGAGCGCCACGACGCCTCCGTCGAGCGCGAGGGCGTCTTCGAGAAGGCCGTCGCGGCGATCAGGGCCGCGAAGGCGGCCGGCTTCCGGGTCACGACCAACACGACGTTCTTCACGCAGGACTCCGCCAAGACGATCCGCGAGGTGCTCGACTTCCTCAACGACGACCTCGAAGTCGACGAGATGATGATCTCGCCCGCCTACGCCTACGAGAAAGCACCCGACCAGGAGCACTTCCTGGGTGTCCAGCAGACCCGCGAACTCTTCAGCGAGGCCTTCTCCGGCGGGCGCCGCAAGAAGTGGCGGCTGAACCACAGCCCGCTGTTCCTCGACTTCCTCGAGGGCAAGGCGGAATTCGACTGCACCGCCTGGGGCATCCCCAGCTACTCGCTGTTCGGCTGGCAGCGGCCCTGCTATCTGATGGCCGACGGCTACACCGAGACCTACAAAGAGCTGATCGAGACGACCGACTGGAGCAAATACGGCCGCGGCAAGGATCCCCGCTGCGAAAACTGCATGGCGCATTGTGGCTATGAGCCCACGGCCGTCCTGCAGACAACCCGCTCGCTGCGCCAGTCACTCCGCGCCCTCGGCGGCTGAGCGCTCGACGTCGCCTCGCAGCTCGCCCCAGGCGATCCCCTCGCGCAGCAGCGCCGGTAGCCCTAGTGCGACGGCCGTGATGACCTCGATCGCCTGCAGGATGATCCCGTAGGCCAGCCCCGGCCCGGCGCCGACGCCATAGGCCGCCAGGACGACCAGGCAGGCCGCCTGGAACACGCCGACATTCGAGGGTGTCGCCGGCAGTACCGCGCTGACGTTGACCGCCAGCAGGATCGCTGCGGCGCCGGCCAGCCCGGCCTGGTCATCGAGGCCGAGCGCCAGCAGCACCGAGTAGCAGGAGAGCCACTGCAGTGCCCAGGCGCCCAGCTGAAAGGCGACCGCGGCCGCGCCGTGGCGGGGGCGCGCGAAGACGACCAGGCCCTGGCGCGCCAGGACCAGCGCCCGGGCCAGACGCTCGGATATGCGTCCGAGCCGCTGCGAGCGCGAGCGCCGTCCAAGGATCAGCAGCCGCGGCGCGGCGATCACGACCAGGCAGATCGCCAGCGGGATCGCCAGCGCGACGACCACTGCCGTCACGTGCCCGCCACCGAGCGGGACCGAGGTGAACGTGACGAGCGCCAGAGCAGCCAGCGCGAGCAGGTTGATCAACGTCTGGGAGAAGACGGTGCCCGCGACAATCGGCAGCAGATGGCGCCGCGACCCCGGCAGCCGGCGGCTGAGCACGAGCACCCGCGTCGGCTCGCCGATGCGGCCCGGGAACAACGCCGAGGCCATCACCCCGATCATCGTCGCCCGGACGACGGGGGGCCACGGGATCGAGGTCTCGGGCAGGGCGGCGCGCAGCGTCTGCTGCCAGGAGACCGAGCGCAGCAACAGCGACGCGGCCATCAGCGCGAGCGCCAGGGCGAGCCAGCCCGGGCTCGCGGTGATCAGCGCATGTCCGATGCGCGAGAAGTCGAGCCGCGACAGCCCGAAGGCGACGAGTGCGCCGACGATGACGGCGGCCGCGACCGCCGCGACGCGCCTGCGCCTCCGTGGCCGGGGCGCCGCTGAGGAGGGCTCGCTGGCTCCCATTCGAGCGGGGTCTATCACGTCCATCGACCTGGCATCGCCGGAGCGGAGACCGGTATCCTCGGGCGCGCAGCGATGAGGCCCGCCCAGGAACTCCCCTCGCCGGGCCGCTGGCGCCATGTCGCAGGGCACGACCTCGTGGCGATCTTCCTCGGCGGCTTCCTCGGATCGCTGATCCGCACGGCGCTCGCCCACGGCTTCCCGGTCGCGGCCGGTGAATGGCCGTGGCCGACGTTCACCGTCAACATCCTCGGAGCGGCACTGCTCGGCTACCTCATCTCGAGCACCCAGGAGCGCCGTCCGCCGTCGCTGTACGGGCGCTCGTTCATCGGCATCGGCGTCTGCGGTGCGCTGACGACGTTCTCGACCCTGATCCTCGAGCTGCTGGGGATGCTCGAAGGCTCGCGCTGGGGGCTCGCGGCGGCCTACGGCTCGGCCAGCCTCGCGGCGGGCCTCGTGGCGGTCCTGCTGGCGAGCCGGCTGGCCCGCCGCCGGAGGGGGGCGGCGTGAGCTTCCTCGGCCTGTGGCTCGCGGTCGGCGTCCTGGGGGGCCTGGGCTCGCTTGGCCGCTTTCTCGCCTCGCGGCTCGTCTCAGGTGCGACCCGCGGGGGGTTCCCGTTCGGAACCCTTGCCGTGAACGTGTCGGGAACGCTCGTTCTCGGCGTGCTCGCCGGAGCCGCCCTGGGAGGGAATGCCTACCTGCTCGCCGGGACCGCCACGATCGGCTCCTACACGACCTTCTCGACCTGGGTGTTCGAGTCCGAGCGAGAGGGCGAGGCCGGGCGCTGGTTCGTGATGGGCGCCAATCTGCTCGCCAGCCTCGCGCTCGGCCTGGGGGCTGCCTGGCTCGGCAGGAGGCTCGGCGGCGGCTGACGCCGCTACGGGCGCGACGGGGCCCGTGGCGGCGCTAGTATCGGGCGCCAAGCGGAGCGGGGAGGTTGCAAGGTGCGGCGGGCCGGCGGCAGGAGGGCGATCGAGAGCGGCGTCCGTCGAGCTCTGGCCGGGGTCGCCGTCGCGCTGTTCGCGCTGAGCCTGTGCGCCCCCGGGGCGCTCGCGGCTCCGAAGCGGATAGTCCTCGGCAGCCAGAAGCTGGCGCGCTGCTCGAGCAGCCCGGTGGCCTACTGCGGGACGCTGGCTGTGCCGCTGGACTACTCGGCGCCGCAGAGCCCTTCGATCACGATCGCCTACAGCTTCTATCCGGCCGGCGAAGTTCCGCTCGGGCAGGCCCAGGGGACGGTCGTGCCGGTCGAGGGCGGACCCGGCTACCCCTCGATCGGCTCGGTCGAATACCCGGCCGGGCCGGGAACCGCAGGGGGATACCGGACGATGTACGGGGCGCTGCTCGGCCGGCGCAACCTGCTGGCCGTCGACAATCGCGGCACCGGGCGCTCGACGGCGCTGAACTGCCCCGCCCTGCAGGGCTACTCGGGCCCGACGGGGACACCGGCCTTCCAGCGGACGCTCGCCGCCTGCGCGGAAGAACTCAACCATCGCTGGCGCTATCCCGATGGGGAATGGGTACACGCCTCGGACCTGTTCAACTCGGCGCCCGCCGCCGAGGATCTGGCCGCGGTCATCAGGGCACTCGGCCTGGGCAAGGTGGACCTCTACGGCGACTCCTACGGCTCGTTCTTCGCCCAGGTCTTCGCCGCGCGCTATCCGCAGCTCGTGCGCAGCGTGATTCTCGACTCGACCTACAAGTCGGTCGGCCTGGATCCCTGGTATCGCAGCTCCGTCGAATCGATGCCCGCCGCCTTCGACGCGGCCTGTGCACGCGCCGCTGCCTGTGCGCAGGCAGAGCCCGGCTCGGCCTGGGAACGGATCGGCGAACTCGCCGCGCACCTGCGCGAGGCTCCCGTCTCCGGGCGCGTGCCGGGGCCCGCGGGCACGCGCGAAAACGTCTCGATGGGCGTCGTCGGCCTGGTCGATCTGGTCAACGACGCCGCCGAGGACACCCAGGTCTACCGCGACCTGGACGCCGCCGCGCGGGCCTACCTGCTCGAAGGCGATCCGGCGCCCCTGCTGCGCCTCTACGCCCAGCGCCTGGCCGTCGACGAGGCCTATTTCGGCGAGCCCGTGGGCGAATACTCGGTCGAGCTCTACTTCGCCGCGGCCTGCCCGGACTACCCGCAGCTGTTCAGCCTCGCCGCCTCGCCGCAGCAGCGCGCGCAGGAACTGCTGAGCGCGGAAGCGGCGCTGCCCGGATCGACGTTCGCGCCGTTCACGACCGCCGAGTGGCTGGCCCAGGACGAGAACACCGAGGCCTATACGGCCTGCGCGGACTGGCCCAGCCCGACGGTCGCCCAGCCGCCTGTCCCCGCCGGGGACCTGCCGCTGGGGAGCGAACTCCCGGTACTCGTCCTCGGCGGCGAATTCGACACCTGGACGCCCCCGGTGGACGCGCCCAAGGTGCTGGCCCTGATCGGCGGCCACACGCGCTTCATCGAGCTGGCCAACTCGACACATGTCGTGGGGGAGGGCGACACCTCCTGTGGCTCGACCCTGGTGCAGGAGTTCGTCGCCCACCCCGATCAGCTGGACACGCTGGACGCCTCGTGCGCGGCGGCGGTCCCGGCGATCCATTCCGTCGGCTCCTACCCGGCACGGCTGGACGCCGAGCAGCCGCTGGCTCCGGCGCCGGGCATCGAAGCGGGGACCGAAGAACTGCGTCTTGCGGGGGCCGCCGTGGCGACCGCGGGGGACGCCGTGGCTCGTTGGGCGGCGATCGAACAGAGCCGTGACGCGGGTCTCGCAGCCGGCACGGTCACCGCCGCACACGACGGCCGGCGGCTGACGCTCGCCGGCGATCAGCTGATCCCGGGCGTGCCGGTCAGCGGCACCGTGACGCTCTCGCCGGGCGCCGACCCGGCCGACGGTGAGACCGTGACGGCACAGCTGACGGCCCGCGCGCCGGGACTGCGCAGGGCGTCCTTCACCGCGCTCTGGACGACCGCGGGCACCAACGCCTTGGCTCAGGTCTCAGGCACCGTCGACGGGCACGCCGTCGCGGGCACGATCCCCGCCCCCTGAGGGCCCGGCATCGGCTGCCGGGAAGCGCAGCGCCCACGGCTCGAGCTCGACCCCCAGGCCGTTACAGAGATAGCCGATCACGTGGTACCAGCCGGCGGTCACGATCAGCTCGATCATCTGTTCCGGCTCGAACAGCTCCGCGAGCGTCTCCCACAGCGCATCGGAGATCGTCGCGGTCCGGTGCAGCTCATCGGCCAGGCTCATCACCGCGGCCTCGGCCGGCTCCCAGCAGCCGTCGCCCGGCTCGCCGCACGCGGTCGAGGCGAGCTGCTCGTCGGTGAGCCCGACGGCGCTTGCGAAGGCTGCCGCGTGGACACCCCACTCGTACTCGGCCCCCGTGAGGGCGCAGGTGCGATCGATCATGACCTCCCGCAGCCGGGGCGCCACGCTCGCGCCGGCGCCCAGGATCCCCGCCCCGAGCGGGCGCATGCGTGCGGCCAGGGCCTCGTTGAGCATCAACGTCCGGAACAGCCGCAGCGGCTCGACGGTGGCGCCGGGTGGCATCCACCGGGCGAGCTGCTCCTGCACGTCGGGTGCGTAGGGGGGTTCGAGCGGTGCGAGTCGCGGGGCGCGGGCGGGCGGGTTCATTACACTCCCATCGATCATGCTTCGATTTTCACAGCGGAAAGCGTATCGCTTTCTTTTCCGAAGCGCCATTCGGGTGGCGAGATGAGCCCGGGCACTTCCGGCGGGCGCCCCCCGGGCCCGGGCATACCGGTCCGCGGCTCACGCAGCGGGCGCCCGGTGATGGCATTGCTGGACCTGCTGGGGCGGCGCTGGGCGCTGCGGATCCTGTGGGAGCTGCGCTGCGGGCCCGCTCTCCTTCCGCGCGCTGCAGGAGCGCTGTGACGGGATGTCCTCGAGCGTCCTCAACCAGCGCCTCTCAGAGCTGCGGGGCGCGGGGTGCTCGACCGTGACGCCGACGGCTACAGCCTGAGCGCGCGAGGGCGAGCTCTTGCTGGGGCTCGCTGCGGGGCTCAGCGACTGGGCCGAGCGGTGGGCCGAGCGCACGCGCTCCGGGGCTGAGCGTCGACTCAGGCTTCGAGCATCAGCGTCACGGGCCCGTCGTTGACGAGCTCGACCTCCATGTGGGCGCCGAACGTGCCCCGCCGGGCACCGGCAAGCTCGCAGAAGCGTTCGTAGAGGGGCTCGGCGTGCTCGGGCCGGGCGGCCGCGACGAAGCTCGGACGGTTGCCCCGCCGGGTGTCCCCGTAGAGGGTGAACTGGCTTACGCAGAGCAGCTCGCGCTCGCCCAGGGGCTCGTTCATCTGGCCCGCCTCGTCGGGGAACACGCGCAGCGCCCTGACCTTCGCGGCGAGGCGCTCGGCGGCCGCGGCGCCGTCCTCGTGGCTGATCCCGAGCAGCACCAACAGGCCCGGGCCGATCGAGGCCACCGGACTCCCCTCGACGGACACCGAAGCCCGGCTGACCCGCTGCACGAGTGCTCGCACGGGCCCGAGTATGGCGCGCGGGCGCCGGAGCGGCCCCGTGGGTCACCGCGCGAGACGGTCCGGCCTCAGACGCCTTCGAGGACGCGCCCGCTCAGGCGCAGCGCGCCAAGCTCGTCGCGGCGGACGCTGATCACCGGCGCGCGCTCGATGACCTCGTGCGAGCCGTCGTCAAGCACGATCACCCCGCCCTGGGGCAGCCAGCGCCGGGCGCCCGCCGGGCCCGCGAGGATCGCGGCCTTGGCGCGCGCCTCGGCCAGCAGGGCGGTGGGCGCGAGCGCGGTCGCCTGCACGACGCCGGTGAACGCCGGCATGCCCGTCGCGGGGTCGAGCAGGTGGTGGGCCGGGCGCCGATCGGCCGTAAGCCAGCTGCGGCGCCCGATGCCGCTCGTGGCGACACCGCAGTCGCGCTCGCTGAAGACGTGGAGGATCGACCCGTCGAAGGGGCTCTGGACCTCGATCGGGCGCTCCAGCCCGCCGGCCCCGCCGACCAGCAGGTCGCCGGCGCAGTTCACCGCGAAGCTCTCCTGTCCGGCGAGCAGCTCGCCGAGGACGTCGGCGAACATCCCCTTGGCAAGTCCGCCGCTGTCGAGCATCACGCCGGGCGGGCGGGTCAGCCTCGTGCCGCTCCGGTCGACCCGTAGGCTGCGCCAGCGCGCTGCGTCGGCGGCGCGGGCGGGGCGCCGCGGCGGAGCGATCGACAGCGCCTGCTCGAGCGCCACCGACCCCTGCAGCTCGCCGCGGTAGCCGGCTCGCTCGATCTGCTCGAGCAGGGTCCCGTCGACCAGCCCCCCGGTGATCGCGCCGGCCTCGGCGACCGAGCGTGCGAGCCGGGCCATCAGCGGGCTGACCTCGACGGTCGCGCGCGGGTCCCGGTTGACGAGCGAGAGCTCGCTGTCGGGCAGAAAGCGCGAGAACTGACCGTGCCACTCGAGCAGCCGCCGGCGTGCCATGGCCGCCGCCTGCGCGGCGCTGCCTGCGGGCCCGTCCCCGCTCACCAGCACCGCGCAGGTGGCGCCGAAGCACTCGAAGCGCTCGATCGCCTCGGGGCTCACGACTGCGAGGTGGTGACGGAGGACGGGGAGCTCGATTCGGTGCTGCTCGAGGAGCTCGATGTTTCTTCGCCGGCGTTGCTCGTCGTGGAGCCGGCGGTGCTCGATTCGCTGCCGGTGCTCGAGCTGGAGCTCTCTTCCCCGGCGCTTGACGCGGTGCTCGCTTCGCCGGCGCTCGAGCCTGAGCTCGTCGCGGTGCCAGAGACTTCCGAGCTGCCCGATGACGAGCTGGTGGTGGTGGCGTCTCCAGAGGACTTCGCCGCGGTGCTCGCTTTGGATTTCTTGGCGGTTGCGCTCGTGCTGGCCGTCAGGCCGGAGGCGGCGCTCGAGCGGCGCGCGGCAGCCACCAGTGCGGGGTCGTTGCCGGATGCCAGCTGAACGTAGACACCGAGGAAGGCGGCCACGAACAGACCGGTCCCGCCGGCCGCGACGGTGCGCCGTATGCGTGCTGCGCGGCGGCGCATCTGCTCGCGCTTGGCCCTGGCCAGGGCGCGGCCGTCGATGGCGCCGGCGGCGCGCGGGGCGTCTTTGAGGTGCTCGCTCTCGTTGGGCTGCATGGTCACTCCGTTCGGGCTCGGGTTGCGTTGGCAGTGCCAGTCTGCGGCGCGCGGCTGTGGGGCGGGCAAGGCGCTCCTGAGAGGCTCCTGAGTGTCATCGCGAGGGCGTCGTCCGGGCGGTGCGGGGGCAGCCGGGGCCGTCCGTCCGGCCCAGCGGGTCGCGAGCAGGATGAGCGGCGGGATGACGGCGATCGCGGTCATCGCCAGGAACCAGCTCTGCCCGGCGTCGGTCCCCTCACCGAGCGAGTGGACGATCCCGAGGATCCAGGCCAGCGCGGTGAAGCGGTGGAGCTTCTTCCACAGCTGCACGCCGATCCGGCGCCGGGCGTAGTAGGAGAGGCCGAGCAGCGCCAGGGCCCAGAAGGCGATGATGCCCGTGCTCGTCCAGAAGGTCTTGTAGCTGCTGACGAAGGGAATCGCCACGTCGGCGAGGCTCGGGTGCAGGTAGGCGTCGCCGATCAGCGACAGCCCGTGTACGAGCAGCGCGGCCAGCGTCGCCAGCGAGAGGGCCTCGTGGGTGACACGCAGGTCGGGGCCGCTCAGGCCCTTGATGCGCCGGCCCATCGAGAGGCCGACGCAGACGCTTGCGCTCGAGAGGATCAGCGCGGCGATGCCGGCGGCCCTGCTGGTGATCCAGAACAGGTGCGGGCCGACTGCGGTGGCGATTGTCGTGGCTCCGAGGGTGTTCATGTCTCCATCAAAGCCGTGCTTGCTGTGAGCTTGCTGAGTGCGCCCTGGGGGCTCGCTCAGACCTTCACGCCGAGGCTCCTCAGATATGCGCTGACCGTGTCGGAGGAGATCGCGAAGCCGACGCCGTCGGAGCCCGCCTGAGCGCCGGCGACCGACGACAGCGAGGCGATCTGGGAGTTGACGCCGATCACCGCTCCCGCGGCGTCGATCAGGGGGCCGCCCGAGTTACCGGGGTTCAGCGCCGCGTCGGTCTGCAGGATGTGCCCGATCGCCGAGCCGTTCGGCGAGGTGATCTGGCGGTTGAGCGCCGAGATGATGCCCGTCGTGAGTGTCCAGTCGAGCCCGAATGGATTACCGATCGCATAGGCGGGATCGCCGACCTGGACGCTCGCGGAGCTCGCCAGGCGCAGCGGGTGGAGCGTCTCGCCTCCGGGGCTGATCCTCAACACCGCCAGGTCCAGCGACGGGCTCTCGCCGAGGACGCTTGCGGTGCGCCGCCGGGCGTGGGAGCCGTCGAGCGCGACGGTGATCGACCTGGCCCCTGCGACGACGTGATCGTTCGTCAGGATCACTCCGCTGGCATTGAGAATGATGCCGCTGCCCGTGTCGACCTTCACGGCGCTTTCCGCGCCGGCGCCTTCGGTGGCGCTCGAGGCGCGGATTGCGACGACCCCGGGGGCGTCATCCGCGTAGATCGAGCCGGCCGCCGTCGCGGGCGCGCTGGTCAGCGAGGCGAACGCCCGCGAGCCGCCCTGCGCGCTCAGCACACGGCGATGGACGGTGGCCCCCAGTGGATGGGCCACAAGCACGACCGCGGCGGCTGTCGCGCCGCCGAGGACGCTTGCGATGAACGGTACGGCCTGTGGGCGGCGCATCTTCGGAGAACCTCCGTCGGATCGGGTCGATCCACTGTGGGATCAGCCGCTGAACGGCCGCTAACACCTCACTAAGGCGCTCCTAAGAGCGCCCGGCACGGCGCCTGTCCCGGCCGGGTCAGCTGTGCGCCTGGCCGGCCGCGGCGGGGATGGCTGCGGGGCTCGCCGGGAGGTGGACCTCGAACGTCGCGCCGCCGCCGGGGGTGTCGGTGACCGTGACGCTCCCGCGGTGCGCCTCGACTACGCCGTCGACGATCGCCAGGCCCAGCCCGGACCCTCCCCGGCCCCGTTCGCGCCCGGCCTCTTTGCGCCAGAAGCGCTCGAACAGCTGCTCGCGGGCCTCCGCAGGGATGCCCGGCCCGTGGTCGCGGACCGTCAGTCGCACGGCGCCCGGCTCGTTCGCGACGAGGACCTCGATCGGGGTCCCCGCGGGCGTGTGGATGATCGCGTTTCGCAGCAGGTTGGCGAGCACCTGGCGCAACCCCAGCGGGTCGCCGATGATGATGGCGGGGGCCGGGGCGTCGAGCCCGATCGCCCGCTCGGGGGCCGTGGCCCGCGCATCCGCGACCGCGTCGCTGGCGAGGGCCGCCAGGTCGAGCCGCTCGGGATCCCGGTCGGGCTCCTCGTCGAGCCGGGCGAGGCTGAGCAGGTCCTCGACGAGGATCCCCATCCGCTTGGCCTCTTCCTCGATCCGGCGCATCGCCGTCTCGGTATCCGCGCCTTGGGTTGCGCCCATCCGGAACAGCTCGGCATAGCCTCGGATCGAGGCCAGCGGCGTGCGCAGCTCATGTGAGGCGTCGGCCAGGAACTGGCGCAGGCGCTCTTCGCTGGCCGTCTGTGCCGCAAACGACCGCTCGAGGCGCTCGAGCATCGCGTTGAGGGCGAGGCCGAGCCTGCCCACCTCGGTCTTGCGGGTCGCCGGGCTGACGCGGCGGTCGAGCTCTCCGGCGGCGATCTCATCGGCGGTGACCGAGATCCGCTCGAGCGGGCGCAGCCCAGCTTTGACGACGAACCATGCGCTGGCGCCGAGTGCCAGCAGTACGGCCGCGATCACGAGGGCCTCGACCAGCAGCAGTCGGTTGAGCGTCTGATCGACATCGCTCAGCGGCACCGCGACGATCGTGATGCCGCTGTCCTCGGGGTCGTGCTGGGAGTAGACGCGGTACCTGAGGCCCGAGGAGCCGTAGGAGTCGACGGTGAAGAGCTCGCCGACGGTGATCTTGGCGGGCAGCACCGGGGTGGGGGGGAGCGCTTCGTTGGCGCTGTATTTGATCCGGACCGGTTCGCCGATCACTTCGCCCGATGCCGTGCGGCGCTGGCCCCAGGTGCCCGGGGGGAGGTTCACGAACGGGATCCGCCCGCCGGCGGCGCGCCCTGGGCCCGCCTCGTCGCGGTCTGGGCCAGAGTTTTCCTGCGGCGAGCCGGGTGGCAAAAACCCCCGGCTGTCGAGCTGCTGGGAGATCGCGCCGATCGCGGCACGGGCCTCCTGGTCGACCCTTCCGAGCAGGAACGAGCGCTGCTCGGCGTAGGTGACGGCGCCCAGCGCGATCAGGCCGGCTCCGGCCAGCGCGAGGACGCTGAGGAGCAGCCGGGCCCGCAGCGACTGCATCAGGCCGGCGGCGCCTGCAGGCCGTAGCCGACGCCGCGGACCGTCCTGATCAGCGAGGGGCCGTGGGCGTCCAGCTTCTTGCGCAGGTAGCTCACATAGGTCTCGAGCACACGCCCGTCGCCGCCGAAGTCGTAGTTCCAGACGTGATCGAGCAGCTGGGCGCGAGTCATCACCCGGCGCGGGTTGAGCATCAGGTAGCGCAGCAGCCGGTACTCGGTCGCCGTCAGGTCGATGATCTCGCCCGCACGCCGGACCTCGCGCGACTCCTCGTCCATTTCCAGATCCGCGAACTGCAGCACGCCCGTGTCCGCCTGGACCTGGCCCGTGCGACGGAGAATCGTGCGGATCCTGGCGAGCAGCTCCTCGAGGCTGAAGGGCTTGGTCATGTAGTCATCACCCCCGCCGCTGAGGCCGCGGACCTTGTCCTCGGTCGAGTCGCGGGCCGTCAGGAAGATGATCGGCACGCCCGCCCGCTGGGCGCCCAGGCGTCGGGCGACCTCGAAGCCCTCCATGTCGCCGAGCATCACGTCGAGCACGATCAGATGGGGCTTGAAGGCGGCGACTGCGGCGATCGCCTCGCGCCCCGAGGAAGCCGTCTCGACCGTGAAGCCCTGAAAGCGCAGGGCCATCGAGACGACCTCGACGAGGTTCGGTTCGTCGTCGACGACGAGCACGCGGCTGCCGGCCGAGTCCTCGGCGGTTACTCCGGCGTTTTCCAGTCCGGCCGTCATGGTCAAGGGGTTCCTCCTCGCATCCTGGGTTTCCATGCCCTCATAGTCGCTCGCGCGGCTGGGCCGGGCCTGTGCGGATCCTGGGAATCTGCTGGGAGGTGTTCCCCGGTTGGATGCTAGACGCGCTGCAGGCGCAGGTCGAACTCCAGCGTGGCTTTGTCGGTGACATTGACGAAGCCGCCGACGCTCGGCGCGGTCATGCCGAATTCGCTCCAGGGGAAGGTCAGCGACCCGGCCGCCTCGAACGTCGAGCCGGCGAGGCTCACTTCCAGCGGCAGCGTCTCGCTCTTGGTGACGCCGTGAATCTGGAAGGTCCCGGTCGCCGAGACATGCCCGATCTTCCCTTCGATCGCCTTGCGTGAGAGCGCCAACGGGCTTGAGAGGACGAACACGGCGGTCGGGTAGCGTTCGCTTTCCAGACCGATCTGGCGAATTTTTTCGTCTCGCATCGAGCGGTCGCTCTTCAGCGAGAGGACGTTGACGGTGAAGCTCGCCTTGGAGATCGTGAGCGCATCGCCGTGTTGCCCGAAGACGGCCGAGCCCGTGATCTGCGAGGTTCGCCCGACGGCGTCGCTCTGGGCCGGCAGGAAGGCCAGCTTCTCGCGCACCCTGTAGCCGGCGAGCGACCCCGTGGCGATCTGCCAGTTGCCCGTCAGCGATCCCGCCGCGGCTGTGCTCGCGCTGCTCGTGGTGCCCGTCGTCGCGGTGGTCGCGGTAGCCGAGGCGGGCGTCAGTTTGAACGGCTTCGGCGAGCTCGTCGGGAACAGGACGAAATAGATCAGCAGGAAGACGATCACCACGGCCGCCAGGCCGCCGCCGATGAGCATCGCCACCAGGCGGCGCCCTCGAGGTCGTTTCAGTCGGCCGGTCATCGCTCTCCTGATCTGGTCGTCGCGTGCGCACCGAGCGCGCGCCTGTTGGCGGGATCACACCCGCTCGGCCTCAGCCCGGCGTAACGTGAGCATAAGAGGAACGCATGAGCGCGAGATCATTTTCCCGGAGGACGACGGGCACATTGCTGCTCCTTGGCGCTGTTGGCTGCGGGCTGATCGGCGCCGTCATCGCCCGCTCGCCCGAACAGCAACGCGGTCTCGCCCAGGCCGACTCCGGCCTGCAGAGTCTGTTTAGGCAAGTCCAGCCCGGGATCGTCCGAGTCGAGGCCGGGACGAACAGCGGAACCGACGGGCTCTACGAAAGCAAGAACAGGGAAGGCGTCAGCGGAACAGGCTTCTTTGTGTCGCCCACCGAAGTGCTGACCGCCGGGCACATCGTCTACTCGCCGGCCCCGAGAACCCAACGCCAGCGCTCACCGCTCTATGTCCGCTCGCCCAACGGAGAATCGTTCCCCGCCAAACAAGTGGGGGTCGACGTGCACGACGACCTGGCGCTGCTCTCAGTGGCGGGCGACCCACATGTCCATCCCCTCACCCTTGCCCGCCGGCGACCGGCCGTCGGATCGCCGGCTCTGACAATCGGCGCGCCGGGATTCGAACTCGCCGCGCTGACCGTCGGAGTCGTCAGCCGGGCAGAGGAAGCGAGACTGGGCGACGCTGACGGCTATGTCCTGACGACAGCTCTGAACGTCAACGCGGCCAGCGGAAACTCCGGGGGGCCGGTTCTCAACACCGACGGCGAAGTGCTCGGGCTGATCCTCTCCTACGAAGGTGAACGCGGTGATCCCCTGCAGATAATGCGTCCAGCCGACGTACTCCGATCCGATCTGGCGACGCTGCGCAGGCACACCGTCCTCTCGAACCCGCTCGACGGAGCGTTGCTGTTCGACGTCCACCCGGAAATCCGGAGGTCCTACGAGCTCGCCGCCCCGCACGGCATCTTCGTGGCGAGCCTCGAAACCGACGCGCCCCTCTTCGAAGTCGGACTGCGCGAAGAAGACGAGATCCTAGCGCTCGACGGCCACCCCGTAGGGGAAGTCACCACCGCTCTCCAGTTGCTTCTGCACCGGGCTCCCGGCCCCATATCGGTCGAATATGCGAGCCATGCCCTGGGAGGACTACGCGAGACGGTGAGGGTCATCGTCAGGGCGACCCCGGCACCCCGCTGACGTTCTGCGGCCCGTCCTCCGGCATCACGAAGGGCGCCAGGCCCTCGCGCACCCAGCCGGGGATGTCGGTCTTGCGCCAGGTCTCGGTCGAGACGCAGACGTGGCGCAGCGTTCCGCCGACGAGCAGATCGCCGTCTCGGCGCACATCGATCTGCGTGGTGATCGCGGTCCGGCCCAGGCGGATGATTCGCGCCTCGAGCGTCAGCACGTCGTCGAAGCGAGCCGGAGCCCGGAAGTCGACGTTTGCGTTGGCGACGACCGCATCGATGCCCCGCTCGACCATCTCCAGCCACGGCCCGACACCGGCGCGCCACAGCTCCGTGAAGGCGACGTCGAAATACATCAGGTAGTTGGCGTTGAAGACGATTCCCTGCGGGTCGCACTCGCCGTAGCGGACCCGCAGCTCGTGGACGAACGGCGCCCCCAACCCGGCGGCCTTCAGCGCTCGTCGCCGGGCGCGGTGTGGGCGACGATCTCGCCCATCAGCTCGCGCAGGTCGTGGTTGGCCTCGAAGACCATCTGCTGGCGCTGCGCGCCGTTGCCCGACCGCAGCAGATCGCGAATCCCTTCCAGCTGCTCGCCGCAGCCGAGCTCTGCGGCGTGCGGGGCGAGACGCTCGAGCAGCTCCTCGGTCATCTCGCGGACCCCTCGCGGGCGGCCCGTGAGCGGGTCGAGCAGGTCCGCCTCGAGGCCGTGGCGAGCGGCCAGCCAGCGGTTCTCGTCGAGCAGCTCCCAGGGCGGGTCGAGGATCTCCCCGCCTGCCTGGAACTCCTCGGTCAGGAGCTTGACGAGCGACTGCACCAGCGCCGCCAGGGCCAGCGTGTGCTCGACGCGCGTCTGGCTGTCCATCGCACGGATCTCGATCGTCCCCAGCCGGGGATGGGGCCGGACGTCATACCAGAGGTAGGTGTAGTCCCCGATCACGTCCGCGTCGGAGAGCATCTCGACCCGCCGAACGAAATCGGCCCACCCGTCGAACCGGGGCGGCAGGCCGACGCGGGGGAAGGCCCTGAAGATCGGTACCCGGCTGGACATCAGCCCTGTCGGCTCGCCCCGCCACAGCGGTGAGTTGGCGCCCAGAGCGATCAGCAGCGGGACGTGGGGGCGCAGGTTGTTGGCGACCGCGATCGTCTCCTCCGGATCGGCCATGCCGATGTGGACGTGCATGCCGAAGACCAGCTCCTGGCGCGCGACGAACCCCAGCGAGCGGATCAGCCCGCGGTAGCGGTCGTCGGAGACCACCCGCTGATCCTCCCAGCGTGCGAACGGGTGAGTCCCCGAGGCGCCGATCTCGAGGCCCGCCCGGCGCGCCCGGCGGCTCGCCTCGGCGCGCAGCTCGCGCAGCTCCTCGCCCGCCTCGGCGATCGATGAACACGGCGAGGTGGCGATCTCGAGCACCGACTCCAGGAGCTCCCGCTTGATCTGCTCGGAGGCCGGGCCGGCACCGAGGATCCGGTCGATCGCGCTGGCCAGATCGAGCGAGCCGGCATCGAGGATCATCAACTCCTCCTCGACTCCCACCGTATAACGCGGACCGGTGAAGTTGTGCTCCATCCGCTGACCCTAGTGCTGCACGCGGTTCCACTCGATCCAGCCGGTCCCGCGGCGCCCGTCGGCGGCGTGCACCCGGCACATCGCACGGGGAAAGAAGGAGAGGCGCCCGTCGGGTGCCTCCAGGCGCAGCGCGCCGAATGCGACCGGCTCGATCTCCAGCGACAGCTCGTCGGGCCCGCTCACGATCTGGGCATGCTCGGGCAGGCCGTTGCCGGCGTCCTGGACGGACGTCGTCAGCGACTCGATCTCGCCGATCTGCGTCCCGCGCTGTACGTAGCCGACACCATAACCGGGCATCTGAGGCACACCCACGGCATGGGTGTGGGTGCCGTCCTCGAGATGCAGGGCGCTCCACATCCAGTCGACCGCCCACCAGTCGCGCGAGCCCCAGGAGTGGTCGCGCTGGCCGGGGCCCGAGAAGGCGATCGTCTCATCGCCGACCCGGATCGTCCCGCTCACGCGGCAGGGGATCTCGTAGCGGGTCGACTGGCGCCAGGCATAGGGGATGCCGTCGGTCTCCCAGACGAGCTCGAGCTCGAGCTCCACGGGCTCCCCCTGCTCGCCCCGCAGCGGGGCCGAAGGGTCGGCGTGGGAGGCCGCCGTGCCGCGCGCGCCGACACGGAAGCGCTGCAGCGGCTCGAGGCACTCCTGCTCTGCCCGCAGGCCCGCCGTGTCGATCGCCTGGCGCTCGTCGGCGGCGTCGGGCAGCGGCGCGCCGGCGTCGACGAGCATGACCGAGGGACGCCCCGGCCCACAGACACAGGCCGTATAGAGCGAGACCCCCTGGTTGGGCAGGCGCCCCAGGCGGACGTAGAGGCCGAGCGTCCCGTCGTCGCTGACGCCGTCGAAGTACCAGCTCTCGTTCCACATCGCCTCGGGCCCCGGCGGGTGGCGGCCCTCGTCCTGCTCATCCGGGCGCAGCGCCGGCAGGCGTGTCGTGTTTGGCTCGGGCAGCACCGAGACCGCCTCGAGGTCGATCGCCTGCTGGGCATTGCGGGCAAGCCAGGTCATGAACATCTCATCGCCCCGCTCGGTCCGCACGACGACCATCGAGGCCGCGATCGTCATCAGCAGGCCGTGGAAGCAGGCGCGCCGGTATTCCTCGAAGCACTGCTCCAACCCCAGACCTTTGACACCCTGCTCCAAGAGCTCGGAGTGGTAGAGGCCCAAAAGCTCGCGCTCGTGGGCGCGGCGGTCCTCGACGCTCAGACAGCCGCCGATGAAGTAGGAGACGTCAACGAGGGCCGGGCCCCAGGCGACCGTCTGCCAGTCGACCGCGGTGCAGCCCTCGCCCTCGAAGAGCAGGTTGTCGAGCCGGTAGTCGCCATGGATCAGCCCAAGCGGCGGGCGGCGGTCCGCCGCCCAGGCGTCGATCGAGGCCACGAAGCGTCTGCACAGCTCGCCGTGCTCGGGTGCGATGCGCTCCCCATAGCGCTCGAGGAAGGGCTCGATCAGCTGGCTCAGGAGCGCCTGGTCGAGTGGGTTGGGCTGGTTCAGGTAGTCGGCGGTTCCGAGTGCCAGGTCGCCCATGACCGGCCCGTGCAGGCGTGCCAGGGCGCGGATCGCCGAGCGCGCCTGCGGGACGCTTGCGCCCGCGATCTGATCTCCCACGACCGCGCCGCGCTTGTCCTCCAGGACGAGCGTGAACCAGCCCTCGACGGGGTCATACACGGCGAGGTGGCACTCCGCCAGCGGCCCGCCGACCCGCTTCGCCAGGTGCTCGTAGAAGGCGACCTCGCGGTAGTAGGCGCCCATGCCGACGCCCGTCGCCCGGCTGGTGGGGTCATCCGAGGCCAGCTTGACGATCACCGAGCTCTCGCCCTCGGGCCCGCGAAAGCCGACGCGATGGCTCTGGCTCATCTGGCCCGTCCCGATTCGCTCGGTTCCCAGCAGCTCGAGCCCCGGGGTGCCCAGTACCGCTGAGAGCCACTCGCCGGTGATCTCCTCCGGCACGCTGATCCTCGCCTCGCTCATCCCCGCCATTCTCCTCACCCCGGGCCCCGAGCGCGGCGCGGGTCAGTCGACCTCGTAGCGGCGCGGGACCTCGCGCTGGCTGTCGCGGGGCGGGCGCTGGTAGTCGCGCTTCTGGCGGTGGGGCAGCTTCACCTTCGCCGGCGCCTCGAGGCGCTCGTAGGGGATCTGCGAGAGCAGGTGGCTGATCAGATTCAGCCGCGCCGTCCGCTTGTCGTCGGCCTCCACGACGAACCACGGGCTGTGGTCTGTGTCCGTGCGGGCGAACATCCGGTCCTTGGCCTCGGCGTAGTCGACCCAGCGGGCCCTGGCCTGAAGGTCGGTGGGGCTGAACTTCCAGCGCTTGCGGGGGTCGGTCAGCCGCTTCTGGAAGCGCCGCTCCTGCTCGGAGTCGCTGACCGAGAGCCAGTACTTGATCAGCGTGATCCCTTCGTTCTGGAGCGAGGACTCGAACTGGGGGCAGAAGCGCAGGAACTCCTCGTACTCGGCCTGGGTGCAGTAGCCCATCACCCGCTCCACCCCGGCGCGGTTGTACCAGCTGCGGTTGAACAGGACGATTTCCCCCGCCGCCGGCAGCTCGGCGGCGTAGCGCTGGAAGTACCACTGCGTCTGTTCGCGCTCGCTCGGGGTCGGCAGGGCCACGACCCGGCAGGTGCGCGGGTTGAGGTAGGCGATGATCCGCTTGATCGCCCCGTCCTTGCCGGCGGTGTCGCGGCCCTCGAAGACCACCACCAGGCGCCTCTCGGTCGAGACCAGCCACTCCTGCAGGTAGACCAGCTCGGTCTGCAGTCGCAGCAGCTCGCGTTCGTAGCCCTTGCCGTCGAGATGCTCTGTTGCCTGCACTGCAGAGCATGTTCGCGCATGGCGCCCCGGTCCGCTCTGAGGGCCCGGCGCGACTAGCATGACTCGCGTGCCCGACGAGCCCGAGCAAGCCCGCCCCAGCCGCAGCGATGCCCACCCGCCCCTGCCGCGCGACAAGCGCGGCTGGCAGGTCTCCCCGGCGCCCGACGGGCGCGGGATGCCCGAGCAGACCCCAAGCGGGCCGCCGGCCCACCGCCGGCCCGCCTTCCTGTACTTCGTAATCGCCCTGCTGGCGATCAACTGGCTGTCGGTTCTGTTCTTCACGCCCTCGACCGGCGAAACGCGGGTCACGGTCCCCTTCAGCCCCTACTTCCTGGAACAGGTAAAGGCCGGCAAGGTCAAATCGGTCAACACCAAGGGCGACACCGTCCAGGGGAACTTCACCGAGCAGCTCGATTACCCGCCCAGCTCGAAGACACCCACCAAGACCAAGCTGTTCGCGACCCAGGTCCCGAGCTTCTGGAACGGCGCGGAGCTCTCGACGCTGCTGCAGGAAAAGTCCGTCGAGATCAACGCCGAATCGACCACCACCAGCCAGTCGCTGCTCGCCGAGCTGCTGCTCGGCTTCGGCCCGACGCTGCTGATCGTGGGCCTGTTCGTCCTGCTGGCCAAACGGGCCGCGAAAGCCGGCGGCGGGATGGGGGCGCTCGGCAGCTTCGGCAAATCCCAGGCCAGGCGGATCGACCCCGAGAAGATCCGCGTCACATTCGCCGACGTCGCCGGGATCGACGAGGCCAAGGCCGAGCTGGCCGAGATAGTCGACTTTCTGCGCACGCCCGAGCGCTATGGGCGCCTCGGCGGGCGGATGCCCCACGGAGTCCTGCTCTCCGGTGCCCCCGGCACGGGCAAGACGCTGCTCGCCAGGGCGGTCGCCGGTGAGGCCCATGCAGCTTTCTTCTCGATCTCCGCCTCGGAGTTCATCGAGGCGATCGTCGGCGTCGGCGCCTCCCGTGTCCGCGACCTGTTCGCCAAGGCCCGCGAGGCCGAGCCGGCGATCATCTTCATCGACGAGCTCGACGCGATCGGGCGCTCGCGCCAGGGCTCGGTCGCGGTCAGCGGGGCCAACGACGAGCGCGAGCAGACCCTCGACCAGATCCTGACCGAAATGGACGGCTTCGAGAGCTCCGACGCGGTCGTCGTCCTGGCGGCGACGAACCGTCCCGACGTGCTCGACTCGGCGCTGTTGCGTCCCGGGCGTTTCGACCGTCGCGTCGCCGTCCAGGCACCAGACCGCGACGGCCGGGTCAAGATCCTCGAGGTCCACACCCGCTCGATCCCGCTCGACGCCGACGTCGATCTCGCCGCGATCGCCGCCTCCACCCCGGGAATGGTCGGGGCGGACCTCGCCAACCTGGCCAACGAGGCGGCCCTGCTGGCCGCCCGGCGCGAACACCAGAAGGTCCAGATGGCCGACTTCACGGACTCGCTCGAGAAGATCATGCTCGGCTCGCCACGCGGGATCCTGCTCTCCCCCGAGGACCGCGAGCGGACCGCCTATCACGAGTCCGGGCACGCCCTCGTGGGGATGCTGACGCCGGGCGCCGACCCGGTGCGCAAGGTCTCGATCATCCCTCGCGGCATGGCACTGGGAGTGACGCTCTCAACGCCCGACTCCGACCGTGTCTCCTACACCTTCGATGAGCTGATGGCCAAGCTCCGAGTCGCGCTCGGCGGGCGGGTCGCCGAGGAGGTCGTCTACGAAGCGATCACCACCGGCGCCGAGTCGGACATCCAGCAGCTCACCCAGATCGCCCGCCAGATGGTCGGTCGCTGGGGGATGAGCGAGGCGATCGGCCCGATCGCCGTGCTTCCCGCCGACGGCGACGGGATGTTCTTCCCCGGCTCCTCCGAGGCATCCGAGACGACCCAGCGGCTGCTCGACGAGGAGGTCCGGCGGATCGTCGAGCAGGCCCACGCCGAGGTCACGGCGCTGCTCAAGGAGCACCGTGACCAGCTCGAGAGCCTGACCCGCGCCCTGCTTGCCGCGGAGACGCTGGATTCGCCCGAGGCCTACGCCGCCGCCGGGGTAAAGGCGCTCCAGAGCCCCTCGGTCCTCGGCGCCCCCGCCGCGGCCGCGGCGTCCTCCGCGACGAGGGCCTGAGCGTCCTCAGACGGCCGTCGGTCGTGCCCGGCGAGCGGTGGCTTCGGCCCGCGCCATCAGGTCGACACCGGCCGTGCAGACCGCCAGGCTGACCAGCGCGCCGGCCACGACCGCGGTGGCATCGACCGATGAGAGGACGTGCTCGGTGAGCCCGAGCGAGGCGACGGCGGCCGGCACGCCCAGCTGCGCGCTGGCCGCCAGCGCGCCCGCCGCCGGGCCTCGCGTGAACATCGCGCCGAGCAGGTGGATCACGACGTTCAGCGCGACCAGTGCCGCGGCCAGGCCGAGCGCCGCGGGGTCCGAGAACAGCCCGCCCAGATCGAGACGGGCGCCGAGGATGACGAAGTAGATCGGGATGAAGAATCCGTCGGCGATGCCCCGCATCTGCGTCGAGAGCCGTTTCGGTCCGCCGATCAGCGCGACCGTCACGCCCGCGCCGAAGCCTGCGATCAGGACGCTCGTTCCGCCCTGCTGGGCAAGCCAGGCCAGCACGAACAGGAACAGCAGCGAGACCCGCAGGTCGAGCGCCCAGTGGCGGGTCTTCGAGAGGTGGCGCACGCGATGGGCCCAGGGATGCCCCGCGAGGATCCGCGCGAGCGCCCAGGTGAGCGCCGCGGCTGCCGCGACGAGCAGGCCGCCGAGCACCGCATGCCCGGCCCGCCCCGGCTGCAGGACGATCGGGATCGAGACGATCGTCAGGATGTCGGCGATCGCGACCTGGGCCATGACCCGCAGCGCCGCCGGGCCTTCGATCTTCGCCTCCTCGAAGGCGGGCAGCAGGACCGCCGCCGAGCCGGACGCCAGCACGACCGCGTAGACGGCCGCATGTCCCGTCCCTGCCAGTGCTGCGGCCAGCAACCCGCCGGGGACCGCCAGCAGGCAGACGAGCCCCGCGGTCAGCGCACCGCCGCGCACCGAGGCGGCGAGCCGGTCATCGCGCAGCGGCAGGTGCATTCCGGCCGTCAGCATCAGCATCGCGAACCCCACTTCGCCGAGGAAGGACAGCGAGGCGTTGGCCGGGTCGACCGCACCGGTCAGCTGCGGCCCGGCGATGATGCCGGCCAGGATCTCCCCGGCGACGACCGGTACGAACCAGCGCGGCGTGAGGCCGAGCAGGGGTCCCGCGAGGCCCGCGAGGACGACCACGACAAGCGTTCCGAAGCTGAGCACCCCGACCATCATCGCGGGCGCGCCGCAGCGAGCGCGGCCGGGCTCCCGGGCGGCCTGCGGGCGCGGGCCCGCGCCCGTGTGGGTTGCGCTATCTTCGCGGCAGGGGAAACGCGAGAGGGGAGCTTCAAGCGATGTATGACTACGTGATCGTCGGCGCCGGGTCGGCCGGCTGCGTCCTTGCGGCTCGCCTCAGCGAGGACCCCGACGTGAAGGTCCTGCTGCTGGAGTCCGGGCCTCCCGACGTCAACGAGAACATCCACGTTCCCCTGGGCTACCTCCAGCTGGGCGGGACCGAGGTCGACTGGGACATCCACTCCGCCCCCGAGGAGCACTGCGACAACCGCCGCATCACCCTGCCGCGGGGACGGGTCCTGGGTGGCTCCTCCTCGATCAACGCGATGGTCTACATCCGCGGCAACCGGCTCGACTACGACGAATGGGGTGTCCCGGGCTGGTCCTACGAGGATCTGCTGCCCTATTTCCGCCGCTCCGAGGACAACGAGCGCGGCGCCGACGCGTTCCACGGGGCCGGCGGGCCGCTGCCGGTCTCCGAACAGCGCTCGGGCAACCGCATCTCCCAGGCTTTCGTCGAGGCCGGAGTGCAGGCGGGACTGGCGCGCAACCGGGACTTCAACGGCGCCTCCCAGGACGGCGTCGGGCTCTACCAGGTGACCCAGCGCGGAGGGATGCGGGGCAGCACGGCCGTCGCCTACCTCCATCCCGCGATGGCGCGCGAGAACCTCACGGTGATGCCCTACATGCACGTCCAGCGGATCCTCCTCGAGGGCGGGCGCGCCGCCGGTGTGCTGGCAAGCCAGCTCGGGCAGCCGCAGGAGTTCCGCGCGGAGCGCGAGGTGATCCTCTGCGGCGGCTCCTACAACTCGCCGCAGCTGCTGATGCTTTCCGGCATCGGCCCGGCCGAGCACCTGATGATGCGCGAAATCGAGGTACTGCTCGATCGGCCCGCCGTCGGGCAGAACCTCTCCGACCATCCCGCGACCCAGCTCGTCTGGACGACGCCCGAGCCGGAGAGCCTGCTGCTGGCCCTCGAGCCGGCTGCGCTGGCGGAGTTCGAAGCCACCCAGACCGGACCCTTCGCCTCCAATCTCGCCGAGGCCGGCGGCTTCATCCGCGTCGAGCAGGGCGCCGCGGCGCCTGACATCCAGTTCCACGTCGCCCCGGTGCAGATCGTCAACGAGGGCATGAGCGACCCCGAAGCGCACGGTGTCTGGGTCTCTCCCTGCCTGCTCACCGAGCGCAGCCGCGGCGCGGTGCGCCTCGCATCGAACGACCCGACGGCGAAGCCCCTGGTGCACAACGCCTTCTACAGCGAGGGCGATGACATGGACCGGATGATCGCCGGCCTGCGCCGGGCGCTCGAGATCTGCGCCCAGCCGGCGATGGCCCCCTACTGCGCGGAGCCCTTCAACGTCCCGGCCGGCGACTCGCGCGAGGCGATGCGCGCCCACGTGGCCAAGACCACGTTCGCGATATATCACCCCGTCGGCACCTGCCGGATGGGAACCGACGAGCAGGCGGTCGTCGACGAGGAGCTGCGCGTGAACGGGGTCGAGGGCCTTCGCGTCGTCGATGCCTCGGTCATGCCGACGGTTCCGCGGGGTAACACCAACGCGCCCACGATCGCCGTCGCAGAGCGCGCCGCGGACCTGGTCCGCGCCATCGCGCCGCTCACCGGGGAGTCCGCACAGACCGCCGCCGCGGGCACGCCGGCCTGATCTTCCACCGGCGCCGCCACTGCAGGGCATAGGCTTCACGGGGTGACGCCGATCGAGAAGCTCCGCAGGCGCCTGGCCGAGATGGTGGACCTTGCCTCGCTCGAGATGCTCGCTTCCTGGGATCAGCTGGTGATGATGCCCGGGGAGGGCGCCGCGGGCCGCGGGCACGTGCTCGGGACCCTCGCCCGGATCACGCACGAGCGGGCCACCGCGGAGGACATCGGCGAATGGCTGGCGGAGCTCGAGGAGAGCAGCCTGGAGGACCTCGACAGTGACATCGTCAGGCTCGCCCGACGGGATTGGGAGCGCGCCAGGCGGGTGCCGGCCGACCTCGCCGCCGAGCTCTCCGAGGCCCACGCCGACGGCCAGGAGGCATGGCGGATCGCGCGTGCGGCGGACGATTTCGGCCTGTTCGCTCCGGCACTGGCCCGAAACGTCGAGCTGGCCCGCGCCTACGGCGAATGCCACGTCGAGGCCAACGGCAGCTCCGGCATCTACCAATCCCTGCTCGACGACTTCGATTTCGGTCTGCGGGCCGACCATCTGCGCACCCTGTTCGGCTCTCTCTCCCGGGAGCTCTCGGCGCTCGTCGAGGAGGCCCGTGACCGCGCCCCGGTGCACGAGCCGGCCGTCCCCGCCGCGGCCCAGCAGCGTGCCGTCGCGGCCACGCTGCGGCGCATCGGCGTCGACGAGCGCAGCTGGCGCGTCGACGTCTCGGCGCACCCCTTCACGGCCTGGATGGGGCCGCGGGACACCCGTGTGACGACACGCTATGACGACGGCGGAATCGAGTCGCTGCTCAGCTCCCTCCACGAGTACGGCCACGCCCTCTACGAGCGCCAGGTCGATCCGGCACTGCAGCGGACCAACCTGGGCAGCGGAACATCGATGTCGATCCACGAGTCCCAGAGCAAGTTGTGGGAGAACCACGTCGCCCGCCATCCGGCCTTCGCCTCGGTGCTCGCCGCCGACCTCGCCGACGCCGGCTTCGCGCTCGCCCCGGCCGAACTGCACACCGCGCTGGTGGCGGTCCAGCCGTCACTGATCCGTGTCTCTGCGGACCCGCTCACCTATCCGTTGCACATCGTCCTGCGGTTCGAACTCGAGCTGGCCCTGATCGAAGGCGATCTCGCGGTCGCCGAGCTGCCGGGGGCATGGCGAGAAGGGATCAAACGGCTGCTCGGCCTGGAGGTCCCCTCGGATGCGCTGGGCTGCCTGCAGGACATCCACTGGGGCGGGGGCAGTTTCGGCTATTTCCCGAGCTACGCCGTCGGCTGCCTGATCGCCGCTCAGCTGTGGGAGACGATGGAGCAGGAGATCGGCCCTCGTGACGAGGAACTGGAACGTGGGGAGGTCGCCGCGATCCAGGAGTGGCTGGCCACCCGTGTGCACCGCCACGGCCGGCGCCTGGACACGATTCCGCTGCTCGAAGAGGCGACCGGCAGGGGCCTTGAGATCGAGCCCTTCCTGCGCTTCGTCACACCGTTCGCGACCGTCTGAGCGTCCCGGGGCGCGTCGGTACCCGTCCCATTAACCCGGCCCCCGGGGACTGGACGAATGTTTCGATTGCGCGACCCGCTGGCGAAGAGGACTATCGTCGGATGAACACCCAAGCATCTGGGATGCGCGGTATCGAGATGGACCTGCGCCGGGAGAGGATCACAGCGGCGCTTCACAGGCTCCGCCCAGCGAAGATACGCCGCGGACTGCACCGGCGGTGGTTCGAGCTGCGGGTCGCACAGCTGCCCAAACACCCCGCTCCCGGGCTGGCCGACCTCGGGAGCAGCTACGGCGGTTGGCTCGTGCCCTGCGATCTGATCGGGCAGGGCTGGACCTGCTACTCGGTCGGCGCCGGGGGCGACATCAGCTTCGACCTCGAGCTCAGCAGGCGCTTCGATGCAACGGTCCGGGCCTTCGAGGCCGTCCCGGACCTGGTCGAGCTGGCGGTTCGCGACGGCGCCGGCGAGCCGCGCTTCTCCGCCCACCATGCCGCCGTCGCGGTTCAGGACGGCCCGCTGCGGATGCAGCTGAGCCACGACGAGCAGAGCCGCTCGGTCTCCTCGGCGGGCCTTTATGAATCGGACCGCTACGTCGAGGTTCCCGGCCGGACGCTCGAGGGGTTGATGCGCGAGCTCGGCGACGAGCGGATCGATCTGCTGAAGCTCGACGTCGAGGGCGCCGAGTACGGGCTCCTGCCGACGCTTGACCTGCGCAGGCTCGGCGTACAGGTCTTCTCGATGCAGGTCCACGCGACCGGCAGCGTCCGCGACGCGCGCCGGCTGATCGACGGGCTGCGCGACGCCGGCTACCTGCTCGTCGCCTGCCGGCCCGCCGTCAAGCTGACGTTCGCCCGCGCAGAGCTGCTCTAGCCCTCCTGCACCCGCTCGCGGATCGCGGCCTGGGCCGCGGCGACCCGCGCGATCGGCACGCGGTAGGGCGAGCAGGAGACGTAGTCGATCCCCGAGTGGTGCAGGAAGTCGATCGAGTCCGGGTCGCCACCGTGCTCGCCGCAGACCCCCAGCTTCAACGCCGGACTCGTCTTGCGCCCGAGCCAGGCGCCCATCCTGATCAGCTGGCCCACACCCGGGGTGTCCAGCGTCTCGAACGGCGAGCGGTCGAGGATCTTGACGTCGATGTAGCGCGCCAGGACCCGGCCCTCGATGTCGTCGCGGCTGAAGCCCAGGGCCGTCTGGGTCAGGTCGTTGGTGCCGAAGGAGAAGAAGTCGGCGTCGGCCGCGATCATGTCGGCCTGCAGGCAGGCCCGGGGGAGCTCGATCATCGTGCCGATCGTGAAGCCGCTGTAGCCCTGACGTGCGGCGACCTGCTCGATCATCGCGCGGGCCAGTTCGAGCTCGCGCTCGTAGGCGACCAGCGGCACCATCACCTCCACCGGCTGCCGGACACGCGGGCGGCCGCGGCGAACAGCGCCGAGGCCTGCATCTCGTATAGCTCCGGGAAAAGGATGCCCAGCCGCACACCGCGCGTCCCCAGCATCGGGTTGGTCTCCTGAAGCTGCTCCACGCGACGGCGCGCCGGCGAGCCCTCCGCCAGCGAGTCGCGGGTGGGGGAGGAACTCGTGCAGCGGCGGGTCGAGCAGGCGCACCGTCACCGGCCGGCCCGCGACGACCGTCAGGATCTCCTCGAAGTCGGCCTCCTGCAGCGGCCGCAGCTGGGCGATCGCCTCAGCCCTGGAGGCCTCATCCTCGGCCATGATCATCGCCGCCATCAGCGGCTGGCGCTCCCCCAGGAACATGTGCTCGGTGCGGCAGAGCCCGACGCCTTCGGCGCCCAGTTCGAGCGCCTTGCTCGACGTCGGCGGGCGTGTCGGCGTTGGCGCGGACGCCGAGCGGACGCAGCTCGTCGGCACCACGCAAGGACGGTCTGAGGTGCTCGGAGACCTCGGCTCGACGAGCGGCACATCATCGAGCGTGATCCGTCCCGAGGCTGCCGTCGATCGCGATGCGATCGCCGGCGCGCAGCCGTGTCCGGCGACCCGCACGAGGCCGGCAGCGAGGTCGATCTGCACCTCCGACGCGCCGGTCACGGCGGGACGGCCCATGCCGCGTGCGACGAGTGCCGCATGGCTTGCCTTGCCGCCCTCGCTCGTGAGGATGCCCCGGGCGGCATGAAAGCCCGCGACGTCGTCGGCCTCGGTGAACGAGCGTACGAGGATGCACGTCGCGGCCCTCGCCCCGGCCTCGCACGGCGTCGGGGGCGCTCAGGACGATTTCGCCCTTGGCCGCCCCGGCGAGCGGCCACGCCGGTCGCGATCACCTCGTAGTCGGCGCCGCGGGTCGAAGGTCGGGTGCAGCAGCGCGTCCAGCGAGGCCGGGTCGATCGTGAGCAGGGCCTGCCTCGCGGTCGAGCAGGCACTCCTCCACGGCGTCGACGGCGAAGCGGACGGCGGCCTGCGCGGGCCGCTTCGCGCTGCGCGTCTGCAGCATGTACAGACGGCCCTCCTGCACCGTGAACTCCGTGTCCTGCATGTCGCCGTAGTGGCGCTCGAGCGTGCGCAGGATCTCCATCAGCTGCGCGTGCACGTCGGGCAGCCAATCGGCGAGCTCGGCGATGTCGCGCGGCGTGCGCACGCCGGAGACGACATCCTCGCCCTGCGCGTTCGCAGGAAATCGCCGGAAGGGGTCGGCGCGCCCGTCAGCTCGTCGCGCGAGAAGGCGACGCCGCTGCCGCTGCTCCCCCGAGGTTGCCGAACACCATCTGCTGCACGTTGACCGCCGTGCCCCAGCCGTCGGGTATGCGGTTGATCCGCCGGTAGGCGATCGCGCGCTCGCCCTGCCAGGAGTCGAACACCGCCCGAACGGCCGGCACGAGCTGCTCGCGCGGGTCGGCGGGGAACGCGTAGAAGCTCTGGAACTCCGTGTCAGCTCGCGCACGCTTCGGTGTCGAGCTCGGTGTCGTGCGACACCCCGCGCCGGCCTTCGTCCGGCGATCGCCTGCTGGAAGCGATCGCCGCTGACGCCGAGGACGACGTTGCCGAACATCTGCGCGAAGCGGCGGTAGGAGTCCCATGCGAAACGCTCGTTGCCCGAGCGCGCAGCGAGGCCGCCGACGGTGTCGTCGTTGAGGCCGAGGTTGAGGACGGTGTCGAGCATCCCCGGCATCGACTCGCGCGCACCCGAGCGCACCGAAACGAGCAACGGGTCCTCGGCATCGCCCAGGCGCTTGCCCGCAGCTGCCTCCAGGCGCTCGATCGCCGTGCAATCTGGTCCTCGAGGCCCGCGCGGGAACTCGCCCTCGCCGTCCATGTAGGCGACGCACGCCTCGGTCGTGATCGTGAAGCCCGCCGGGACGCGCTCGGCGCCGAGCACGCGGGTCATCTCTGCGACGCCCGCGCCCTTGCCGCCTAGCAGCTCGCGCAGCTCGCGCGAGCCGTCCTGGAAGTCCATCACCCAACCCATCGCGGGAGCCTAGTGGCTCGGCCGACGGTAGGCTGCGCTTGCCAACCCGGCGGGCCGGCGGCCGCCGAGCGCCCGGATATCGAAGGAGGACACCCTCAATGCTTACCCTCAACGGCCTCGATGAGGTCAAGGGCTACGTCGGCAAGGAGCTCGGCGTCAGCGACTGGCTGCTCGTGACGCAGGAGAAGATCGACGAGTTCGCCGCCGTCACCGGGGACGACCAGTGGATCCACATCGACGTCGAGCGGGCCAGGCAGAGCCCCTTCGGCGGGACGATCGCCCATGGCTACTTCACGCTCTCGCTGGCCCCGCGATTCTCCTACGACATGTTCAGCCTCGAGGGCTTCGCATTCGGCGTCAACTACGGCCTCAACCGGCTGCGCTTCCCGGCGCCGATGCCGGTCGGCGAGCGGGTGCGGATGCGCGCCAAGCTGCTCAGCGTCGAGGAGATCCCCGGCGGTGCCCAGCTGACGACCGAGCTGACGTTTGAGCGTGAGGGCGGCGAGAAGCCGGTCTGCGTGGCGGAGAGCCTCTCGCGCGTCTACTCGGGCTGAGCGCGCGAGCCTATTCGTATGTGAACTGGGCCGCCGGGGCGGAGACACCCTTCGCCTTGGCGACCTCGACGGTGACGGTGACGGTGCCGGCGGTCTTCGCTCCGGGCGCCGTCACGGTGCACGTCGTGGTGCTCGTGCATTCCTCGGCTGTCACCTTGGCCTTGCCGAACTTGAAGGCCGTCGCGCTGGTCCCGATCGCGAACCCGGAGCCTGTGATCGTCACGCTCGTGCCGCCCGCCACGGGGCCGGAGCCGGGGCTCACGCCTTCGACCGAGGGGATGTACTTGAAGTGGTCCTTCGTCGTGATCGGGCTCGTCCCGCTGAGCGTCGTGACCCGCACGTCGGCGGTGCCGCCGGCGTTGGCGGGGGAGAGGACCGTGATTGTGGATTCGCTCACGCTGAGCGGCGTGACGGCGACGTTCCCGAATTCGACCTTCGTCGTGCCGGTGAAGTCGTCGCCCGTGATCGTCACGCTCGTCCCGCCCACGGCCGGGCCGCTCTTGGCGGAGAGCTTCGTGACCGTCGGGGCGGGCCGGTAGCTGTATCGGTCGGCGCCTCCCGTGGGGCTCGTGCCGGTGGGTGTGGTGACGGTGATGTCAACCGTCCCGGTCCCGGCCGGAGAGGTGACCGTAACCGAGTCCGGGGAGTTGACGATGAGCCCCGTCGCAGCGGTCGCACCGAAGTGCACGGCCGTCGCTGCGCCCAGGCCGGTGCCGGTGATCGTCACGTTCTGCCCACCGCCCGTGGGCCCGCTCTGCGGGCTCACGCCGGTGACCGCGGGCAGCGAGGCCCCGAAGGCGATCACCTGCGAGGCGCCCGCGGAGATGCCGGCCGCGCCGCCGATGTTGTGGACTTCCACGGGGAGGTCGCTCGGTGCGCCGGTGACGCCGTCCCCGAGCGTGCCCGAGTTGTTCGAGCCCCAGGCCTCGATGCCGCCTGAGCTCAGCAGGGCGACGCTCTCCTGGTCACCGGCCGAGATGGCGCTGACGCCCGTCAGGCCGGAGACGGCCGCCGGCGTGGTGCCCTGTGGCTCGATCGTCCCGTTCCCGAGCTCGCCTTCGGTGTCGTTGCCCCAGCTCTCGACCGTCCCGTTGGAGAGCAGTGCCAGGGCGTGGGTGCGCCCGGCTGCGATCGCGGTTACGCCGCTGAGCCCTTCCACGGGGATCGGCGCGGGGCTGTAGAACCCTTCTTCTTCAGGTCGTTCGGAGGATTCTTCGAGGTACGCCTTGCTGCCGAGCTGACCGTGCTGGTCGTCGCCCCAGGCCTCGACTGTGCCGTTTTCGAGCAGGGCCAGCCCGAACTGACCGCCCGCGGCGATCGCCTTCACGCCGGTCAGGCGCAGGACCGGTGTCGGACTGAATTTCGACGCTTTGCCGCCGGTCCCGAGCTGTCCCCGTTCGTTGTTGCCCCAGGCCATGACCGTGCCGTTTGCGAGCAACGCCAGGCTGTCTTCTTCCCCGGCGGCGATCGCCTTGACGCCCGTCAGGCCTTCGACCGGCAGCGGCACTTCGCTTTCGAGCGGAGCTTTAGCGACGCCGAGCTGTCCGCTTTCGTTGTCTCCCCAGGCCATCACGGTGCCGTTTGCGAGCAGCGCGAGGCTGTGGCTGCCGCCGGCTGCGACGGCGACCACGTGCTTGAGATGTTCGACGGGCTCGGGGACCCTCGTGGAGGTCTCGTCTTCGTTGCCGAGCTGCCCGCGGCCGTTGAAGCCCCAGGCGTCGACGGTCCCGTTGGCCAGCAGCGCGAGGCTGTGGCGCATGCCCCCGGAGACCGCCGTCACCCAGTTCAGGCCTTTGATCGGCAGCGGGGACGGGATCGTCGATTCGTTCGAGCCCACACCGGCCTGACCGTGGACGTTCAGGCCCCAGCCGAAGGCGCTGTAGTCGTTTGCGGCGACGTAGAGGAAGGCGCCTTCGCTGTACGCCGTCCCGGCGCTGTTGATGAACGCGGCGCGGTACTCGTAGCCGCTGTCGCTTTGCAGCGCCGGCGAGATCGTCAGCCGGTCGCTGTGGGCCCCGGCCACGTCACTCCAGACGGCGCCTTCGTCGGTGGAGACTTCCCACTGCACTTCGGGTTCGGGGAAGCCGCCGGTGGAGGCCGATTCGAACGTCGCGCTGGTACCCGCAATGACCGTCTGTTCTTCGGGCTGCTCGGTCACTTTCGCGAGCGACTGGACGGTCAGGATCGCGGCTTTCGTGTAGAGCGTGTTGACTTTGGCGCCGATCGTGTTCGTGAAGCGCGCCCGGTACTCGAAGCCGCTGTAGGAGAGGCTCGGCGGCGTTATGTCGAGCGTCGGCAGGTGTTCGCCCGCGATTTCGCTCCAGCTCGCGCCTTTGTTTTCAGAGAGTTCCCACTGGATTTCCGGCGTCGGGCTGCCACTTGCGGTCGCTTCGAAGATTGCCGTCGAGCCGACCCCGACCGCGACGTTCGAGGGTTCCTTCGTGATCACCGGTTTTTCGCCGACCGTCAGCGACGCCGCAGTGGTGACGGCTTCGCCGTATTTGTTCGTGAATTTGGCACGGAACTTGAGGCCGCTTTCGCTGTTGAGCGCTTTGGCGATCGTGTATGTCGTCGAGTTCGCGTGAAGGATTTCTTTCCAGCTGATCCCGGAGTTGAACGAGGATTCCCACTGCACGGTCACCGGGGCGGTGCCGGTGGCGGCGGCTTCGAAGGTGGCCGGCTGGCCCGCTTCGACGACGATCGACACAGGGTTCTTCGTGATTTCCGGTTTCGTGTTGGCGAACGGCCGCACAATCCGGGCCTGAGCGACGCCGGTGAAGGCCAGAGCGAGCAGGACGAGCGCGGCGCAGGCGAGCATCAGTCCTCTGAGGCGGCGGTCCGGGCGCGGCGTCATGCCGCGGTTGACCGTCGCTGGCTTCGCTCTGCTGATCTCCATCTCCGCTCCCCTTGTCGTCTGTCCGCGTCCTTGGACGCCCGCCGAGCCCCTCGACTCCGGCCGCGGGCCCGCATACGGCTCCCTCGAGCACATAAGGGTAGGGCACCGGGACGTTTCTGGCCAGTCGCAGCGCCCGGTTCTTCACATCTCGTGCTGCTCGCGCCGGAGAACCTTCAGCAGCTCCTCGCTGGGGCCTGCCAGGTAGGCGCGATCGCCGGGGGCGAAACGGGTGTCGCGGCGCGGCGGATGCTCGAGCTCCGGGCCGCCGGCCCGGCGGATCGCCACAACGCGCATCTCGGCCGAGAGCTCGCGCATCGCCACTCCCGCGAGCCCGCCCTCGTGCGCGACCGTCAGCCGTGCCAACAGGAACGGCTCGTGGTCGACATAGAACGTCGCGAGCACGTCGAGACCGAGCGCCGCGCCGATGAACCAGGGGGCGGCGATCGCCGAGGTGGACCAGACGTGGTGGAAGCGGAAGCTGCGCTGGACCCGGCGGCTCAGCGCGGTGTCGAAGACGCGCAGGACGATCGGCACATCGCCGAAACGCCCGGCCAGGGCATCGCGGACGGCGAGGCCCGTCTCGATGTTGGTCAGGTCGTCGCTCGTCAGGATCGCCACCGCGGCGGCGCCGCTGAGATTCACGAGCTCGAGCGTCCGCGGCATGGTCGCGTCCCCGACGATCACCCTCACCCCGAGCGCCCGTGCCTGGTTCAGATAGCGGTTGCCCTCGTCATGCTCGACGACGACGACCTCCTGCCCGCGTGCCAGGAGCCCTTCGAGGACGCGCATCCCGACCGCGCCCAGACCGACGAGGATCGTGTGCGATGAGACCCTCGTGACTCCGGCCCGGCCGAGCGACTGGTCGATCCGCCGGCGCACCAGGGCGTTCGTGATCAGGCTGAAGAGGGTCGTCAGGATCGCCGCGCCGAGGACGATCAACAGGACGCCGAAGGCCTCGAGCCACGGGGCCTGTCCCGAGAAGGAGAAGTCTCCGAAGCCGACCGTCGAGATCGTCTCGACGGTGAAGTAGATCGAGTCAAGCACGGTCAGGTGACCCGTCGTCCCGGGGCGGTGGTAGTTGAAGCGCAACAGCAGCGAGGAGAGGACGACGAGGACCAGCACGGCGGCCAGGACCAGGACGATCGAGCGGTCGGGGCGCCCGAGGACGCGGAACGGGTTCCACTGGGTCGCGGCCGGCCGGGGGTGCTCGACCGGCCGCCCGCCGACCCGCGGCCGGCGCCCGACGACGCCCGCCGCGGTCAGTTCCTCGACGGTGCCGAACACCCAGGCCCGGTCGCCCGGGGCGATCGGCGTGTCGCGACCGGGGCAGACCTGAAGCTCGCCCTCGTTGCCTGCGGCGAGGCCCATCGGCGCGAGGTCCGCGAAACGCTCGCGCAGGGTCGACTTCTCGTCCACGACCGCTTCGGCCAGCGCGAACTCGGCGCCCTCGATGCTGAGGCGGTGGGCGTTCTCGCGGGTGCACGTCTCGATCACGCTGGGAGCGAACAGGCCGGCGATGTCGAGCACGCTGCCGGCGCCCAGGACTCCCTCGACGCCGCGCCCCACGGCCGGGTTGTCCAGGCCGAGGATCACGCGGGTGCCCGGGCTGTGTTCGTTCACCAACAGGCCCGTCTCGAGCGTCCGCAGGTCATCCCGCATGACGCACGCGACCGCTGCCGCGCCGCCGAGACCCGCCTCCTCGAACGTCGCGAGCTCGCGCGTGGAGCCCGCGACCCGGGGCACCCCGAGCGCCGCGATCGAGCGGTCCAGGAGGCGATCGGGCTCCTCGTCGATCACGACGACACGCGCGCCGGCGGCGTGGAGCTGCTCCACGATCCGCAGGCCGACGCCGCGCAGGCCGCAGACGATCACGTGCCCGCTCCAGGCGCGGCAGTCGGGCCCCTGGGGGGCGCCGGCCGGAAGCTCAGCTGTCGATACGTGAGGTGTCTGTGCCATCTGGGTCTGCCACGGCCTGCCCCGCTGGAGGCGGGGATGACGCCCCGCCATAGTCTGGCCTGCGTGACGGCGACACACCGGACGCCCGTCGAAATCGCCGTGCCCGCGCTTGGACGGATGGCGCCTGGCGCGTTCGGCGCTCGCGAGCGGCGGGGTAGACTCGAGCCGATGGCCGGCTCCGACGACGATCTGTTTCTCGACGAGCACGTCCGTGTCTATCGCGAGACGGGCGGGCAGCGCGGCTACCACTGGCGCGGAACGACGATCCTGCTGCTGGGGACGACCGGCAGGCGCTCGGGGGAGGAGCGCACGACGCCGCTGATACATCGCGTCGAGGACGGGCGCTACATCGTCGTCGCCTCCAAGGGGGGAGCGCCCGATGACCCCGCCTGGTTCAAGAACCTGTCGGCCGATCCGGCGGTCACGGTGCAGGTTCTCGACGAGGTCTTCCCGGCCCGGGCGAGCGTCGCCGAGGGCGCCGAGCGTGAGCGGCTGTGGTCGCTGATGGCCGAGGTCTGGCCCGCATACGAGGAATACCAGCAGCGGACCGAGCGCCAGATTCCGGTCGTCATCCTCGAGCGCTCCTGAGCCGGCCCGCCGCCTGGGCGCAGCGCGAGCTGCTGCCCGCGCTGCGCTCGCTGTAGGCGAGTGGCCTACTCAGGCGCTTGCGGCGCTGCGTCGCCGCGCCGCGCCGGCCGGGCGCGCCGTGGCTCCTTTGCGCGCTTTGGCTTTCCCGGCGCCCGCCCGGCCGGACGTCGAGGTTTTGCGGGCCGTCGATGCGTTGCGGGCCGTCGTGGTCCGTTTGCGCGCCGTCGAGGTCCTCCGTGCCCTCGCGCCGTTGCGCTCGCCGCTGGGGATCTCGGCTCTGGCGACGTCGCCCAGGAGCTTGGGGATCTCTTTCTCGAGGAAGCTGGACATCCGCTGCTCCTCCCGCAGGATGGCTCTGGCCAGCTGCGCCGCCTCACGCTCACCGAGGGATTCCGCGAGGGCGATGATCGCGCTGTAGGTCGCGATCTCCTCGGCCTCGGAGGCGTACTCGGTCTTGGCGTTCTTCAGCTGGCGCTCGGCCTCACCGGTTCCGCGCAGCGCATCGACGGGGCCCTGGGCCGCGGCGGCGGCGCGCTGTACTCCGGCGACGGCGGTCTGGGCGACCTCGCTCAGAAGCTCCGGGCCGGGCAGCTCGATCGTCTCGGCAGTCCCGCCGAGGCGCTTGATCTGTTTGGAGACCTCGCGAGCGTGGCGCTTGGTCTCGGTCAGGTGATCTTTCAGGCGCTTGCGGTAGGTCGGGCGGGCGGCCATCGCGAGGTGGGCCTGGAGGGCGACCTCGAGCCTGCGCTCGAGCCCGTAGGCCTCGTTGAGGTACTGGATCAGCTTGGTCGTGCCGGGCGGTAGGTCGTCCATCTGCGCGCTCCTTGTAGTCGAGGGTCCGAGGGGGATCGCACTCCTCTATGCCCGCGATCGGCGAAGCCCACGCAGGCAAGCGCAGGGTCAGACGCCTGGGGAGACCATCGCCTGCTCAGGCGGCGCGGCGGCGCTCCTCGGCAACGATCCGCCGGCCCTGGGCCAGGCCGGCGGCGATCACCCCGCTGCGACGCGAGCCGTCCATCAGGTTGACGCCCATCATGGCCGAGCTCTCCTCATCGGGAGCGATCGTCGCCACGAGGGCGCCGCGGTGTCGCAGAGCCAGCGCCTCGGCCGCCGCCACCCCGCGGGAGACCGAGCCGAGCGCGCCCAGCACCGAGCCGACGCTGGGGCGCATCGATCCAGTCGGGTTCAGGCAGGTCACGACCATTCCGGGCTTGACGTCGATCGCGTCCATGTTCGTCGGGCTCCAGGCTCCGCCGTCGACGTAGGTTCGCCCGGCGATCGCGACCGGCGCGAAGACCCCGGGTATCGAGCATGAGGCCTCGACGGCGCGGCCGACCCGGCTCGGCGGCGCCCCGGGCGAGCCGAAGATGACACGGCGGCCGCTCTCGAGCTCCACGGCGGTGATCCACAGCCGCCCGTCGAAGCGCGCACCCGCCGCGTCAACGGCCGCAGCGAGGCCCTGTAGCGAGCGCCGGCCACGGGGGACCCGGCGCAGTGCCGTCCGGCGCAGGAGCGCGCCGCTGCCGGCACTCGAGCCGATCGCGAGCGAGGCGAGCGAGGCGGCCGCGGCGCCGGGGAGCCCGCCGGCGGTCGGCGTCGCCAGCCAGCCGCGATCGCCGTCGGGGGTCTGCTCACCGGGCCCCAGTTCGGGCTGCTCGGGGAGCCGGCCCAGGCGGGCGCCCGGCTCGACACCGGTGGCCAGCGAGGCGGCGACGATCGATCCCGCGGAGGTGCCGAGGTAGAGCCCGCAGCTGCGGGCGTCGAAGTGCGCGCCCTCGTCGAGGCCCGTGAGGAGGGAGCTCATCCACGCCTCGCCCAGGATCCCGCCGCCCCCGAGGACGAGCACGTCGGGGGTGTGCATTGCCGCTCTGGCGTCCACGGGCCCCACGTTAGGAGCTCCGGGCGGCGTTTGCGGCGCTCCGGTGCCTAGTAGGGCAGCTCCCGGCCGAGCCAGCCGCGGTAGAAGCCCATGACGTCGGGGAGGAACTCGTGCACGACGGGATACCCGGGCTGGACCGCCTCGACCTCGAGCTGGCGGACGCATCCGGGACAGAGGTACTCGCGGATCTGCTGCAGCGCGGGGTCGGGTCCGGCCATCTTCGGGTAGATCTCGAGCAGCGCCTCCTCGGTGTCACGCACGTTGATCAGCGCGTCGAGCTTCCAGTTGCGGTTGTGGGCGCAGAAGTCGTGGCCGCAGTCGCAGCGGTAGACGAGCTCGCCGTCCGAGCGCCGGCGCACGATGTTCAGGCCCTCGCCGGCCGGCAGCACGATCGGGTCCTCGTAGGGGACGCGCTGCTGCAGCACGGCGAGCCACTTCTCGAAGCGGTCGGCATCCTTGTAGCCCGACTGGATCTCCTTGACCTCGCGCCGCGTGAGGCGCTCGTCGAGCAGCGCTCCGAGCGTCTCCGCGTCGATCGCCTCGGCGCCCGGCGGGGAGGCTGCGCCTTCACCGGGCCGGGGGTCCGACTGCGCGAGGAACGCGTCGGCGGCGGCGTCGGGGTCGAGCCTGCCGGGCTCGGCCCGCTCTGCCTTGACGGTCGGCGTCGCGACGTCGTAGTCGAAGTCCTCGGGCAGGTCCCAGAAGCCGCGGTACTCGGCCGCCCAGCGGGGCGAGAGGCGCATCGACTCCGCGTACATCGCCTTGACCGGCTCGGCGAACTCCTGTGCCAGGATCCGCTCGCGTTCGCCGATCATCCAGTCCCGTACCGCGACCGCCCGCTCACGGCGCCGCTGACGGAAGGTCTCGCGGTCGGAGAGGCCGTAGACCGACTCTGCGAAGCGCGGCAGCAGGTGGCCCTCCTCGACATCGCGGCGGACCTGCTCGGGCGAGCGCAGCAGCGGGTCGCCGAGGCCGGCCCCGCCCTTCATCACCGAGAGGTACAGGTCGCCGTTGGCGAACGGCTCGAGCAGCGTCATGCCATCGCGCTTGTACTCGCGTGAGGTGCCCTGGATCTCCATCAGCGCAGGGCTCTCGAAATCGCCGTCGGAGACCGGGTAGGCCTCACCGCGTCCGGCACGCTCGATCAGGTCGGCGCCGTGGATGTTGTGGATGTAGGCGGTCGCTCCGGGATAGCCGCCGAACAGCCCGGCCGAGGAGAGGACCCTTCCGGTGCCGATGTTCTGCAGCTCCCAGAAGGGGGTCTTGTTGACCATGAAGAGCGATTCGAAGCTCGAGCCGCCGCGGTGTCGCCCGGCCCCCCCGGAGGAGGCCTTGACCCGCCGCGAGAGGTAGACGAAGGGGGAGATCAGCTCCCACATCTCGACGTCGCCCATGTCTCCCTCGGGGTTGAACATGGCGGCGCAGTAGTCGGTCCCGTCCAGCACGTACTTGGCGCCCATCCCCTGCGCTGAGACCTCGAAGTTCATGATCGCCGAGGAGCTGCCGTACTGGTCGATCCCGCCACCCTGCTGGACGTTGCCCGACACCGAGTAGGCGGCCAGCACCTCCTCGATGAAGCCGCGCGCCTGCAGGGCCCGCGAGATCGTCCGGGGGAAACCGGTGAAGGAGGGCTGCAGGAAGGCCCAGGCGATCGCGGTCGAGCCCTCGGCGTCGCCGATGTTCGCGATCGTGCCCTCGGGGAAGTTGGTCTCGATCGCGAAGTAGGCGCCGTCGTTGACCTTGTCGTTGCAGATCAGGGTCTGGGTGAACATGACCCAGATCGCCCCCTGCATCCCCGACGGGGTGCAGTTCATCGAGTGCCAGCCCCAGGCCGAGCAGCCGTCGTAGTCGAGCTCGTAGGTGCCGTCACCGCCGATCCGGACCTCGAAGGCGGAGTGCATGACGATGTCCCGCCTGGCCCGCGCGGGAAGCTGCGCCTTGTCCGCGAACTCGGCATCGAACCCGGCCGGGGAGCGGTAGCGGCCCGGCACGGTCATCTCGCGGATCCGCGCCTTGAAGGAGCGCCGGCCCTCCTCGATCACCTCGCGGCTGAAGCGCTTGAAACGGTCGGCGCCCTCCTCGTGGAGGATCCGCTCGACCGCGTCGCGGATCATGTGACAGCCGGCCAGCCGGGTCCGCTCGTCGAGCAGGTAGTAGAGCGACGCGCGGGTCCGCTTCTTGCAGCGCTCCAGATGCCATGGCGCCAGCTGGTCGTGCTCGCCGATCTTCATGCAGGGCAGGTCGATCCCGTCCTCGTAGCGCATCGTCGGCCCGACCGGGACCCCGCCGGGAGTGCTCGCGCCGATGTCCAGGACGTGCGTCACACCCCCGGCCCAGGCGATCAGCTGGCCCTCCCAGAAGATCGGCACGAAGGTCTGTACGTCGGCGTTGTGGACGTCGCCGATCGTCGGGTCGTTGTTGGCGAAGATGTCTCCGGGACGGATTCCCGGGTTGTCCTCGTAGCCGTGGCGGACCATCCACTTGATCGCGTCGGACATCGTGTGTACGTGGACGATGATTCCCGTCGATAGGGCCAGCGAGTCCCCCTCGGGGCTGTACAGGGCGAAACACAGCTCGCCCAGCTCCCGGACGATCGGCGAGGCTGAGATGTTGAGCGCCGTCTCGCGCGCGGAGACCAGGCCGCCGCGGATCCGCGAGAAGAGCTTCTCGTAGCCGATCGGATCGTCGGCCATCAGCTCCAGCTGCTCGAGGCCGGCATAGTGCCCGGTCTCGGCGAACAGGCGCTCCGAGTCGGCCAGCATGTCCTCGAGCCGCTGCCCGTCCCAGCCGATGCCGGCGCCCGGCACATGGCGCTCGGCGGCGGCCTCAACCGTTGCCATTGCTTGCTCCCTCCGTCTCGGTGAGGTGGAATATCTGATGGCCGTCAAGCCGCGCCGTGCGACCCGGGGGGACCGCGAAGGTGGTGGCCGAGTGCTCGATGATCGCCGGTCCCGCAACCGCGTTGCCGGCGGCGATCGACTCGAGCTGGAAGATCTCCGTCTCGACGAACAGACCGTCGCTGGCGCTGCCCCAATGGACCGGCCGGAGTGCCTTGGGGGCCGGGCTGCCGGGGAGTTCCTCGAGCTCCGGCAGGGCCGGCTTCTCGACATCGACGGTCCCGTGGACGACGACGTGGGTGACGAGGTAGCCGAACTCCGGCGAGCGGGCCGAGGAGGCATACATCTTCGCGTAGGCCTGCTCGAAGGTCTCGATCAGATCCGCAACCTGCTCAGGGCTCTCCAGCGAGGGGTGCGGCGAGACGAACTCGATGTCGTTGAGCTGCCCGTAGTACTGCATGCGCACCGCGTGGGTGAAGCGGATCGACTCTCGGGGGATGGCGGACTTCGCGAACTCCTGTGCCACGCGCCCCTGCAGGCCGTGCCAGGCGGCGGTGATCATCGCACCGATCCCCGCCCGTTCGGCGTCGCCGAAGGAGGCCAGCAGCGGCAGGTCGATCGTCTGGTCGTAGCGGTAGTCGAAGTCCGCGCAGGCGCAGCCGAAGGCCGAGAACCCCGCCGCCCATGCGGGCACGAGGACCTCGTCATAGGTCACCCCGTCGGTGTAACCGGCGACGTGCAGTGGGCCCCCGCCGCCGTAGCAGAGCAGGGTGTAGTCGGCCGGCGAGTAGCCCTTGCCGAGGATTCGCCCGACGGCCTCGTGGCGAAGCGTCTGCTCGAACAGCTCGATCACTCCGGCGGCCGCGCCCGGCACGTCGAGTCCCAGCGGCCGCGCGAGCTGGCGGTCGACCGCGGCATGGGCCCGCTCGACGTCGAGGTCGACCTCGCCGCCAAGGAAGTAGTCGGGGTTGAGCCGCCCGAGGACGAGGTTCAGGTCCGTCACCGAGATCGTCTCGAGGCCTCCCTCCGGCCAGCAGACCCCGATCCGCGAGCCGGCCGAGTCGGGGCCGAGCTCGGGCCGGTTGGAGTTCGGGTTGACCCTCACGAACGAGCCGGTGCCGGCGCCGATCGAGTCGATCCTGACCAGCGGCATGTTCATCACGAAGCGCGCGATGTCGGGGGTCTGGGTGATCTCGAAGCGCCCGTCGGTGATCAGCGCGATGTCGAAGGACGTGCCGCCGATGTCGGTGCACAGGACATTGGCCAGCCCCATCCGCCCGGCCAGCGACTGACCCCCGACGACCCCTCCGACGGGGCCCGATACGAGCGTCCGGCCGAGCTCCTTGGCCTCGATCGAGATGGTCCCCCCGTGGGCCGCCATGACGCGCAGCTCAAACGGGGCGCCGTGCTCCTTGGTCACCCCCCGGACCGCCTGCAGCGTCGCCCGGGAGGGCTCGGCGGCGTAGGCCTCGATGACCGTCGAGTTCAGGCGCGGCAGGTCCCGGCGCATCGGGTAGAGCTCCGAGGAGAGGAACACCGGCACCTCGCCGTCGATCCCGCGGCGCGCCTTCGCGGCCGCGACTATCTCGGCCACCCGCTGCTCGTGGGCGGGGTTGCGGTAGGAGAACAGCAGCGAGATGACGATCCCCTCCACGTCCTCGTCGAGCAGCGACTCGGCAGCGTCGACGGCGTCCTGCTCGCGCAGCGGCAGGACCTCCTCTCCGAACACGTCGATCCGTCCCCGGACGCCCATCATCCGCGAGCGCGGGACCAGTGGCTCGTTGTGGTGATGCGTGGCCAGGTGCAGCCGATCGGAGTAGGAGGAGCCGAGATGGGTCTGGATCCCTCGCTCCAGGCGCAGGTAGTCCTCGTGGCCCGCGTTGACGATGCAGCCGATCCGCAGGCCCTGGCGTGAGAGCAGCCGGTTGAGCATCGCGGTGCCCGAGTAGATGCCCGAGACGACGGCCGGAAAGCCGGCCTCGGGCGCCGAGCCCCATTGGGCCAGCGCGTCGCGTGCCGACGCCATGAAGCCGATCGACTCGTCCTGCGGGGTCGTCTGCGCCTTTCCGACGACGAAGGAGCCGTGGGCGTCGACGATGAACGTGTCGGTCATCGTGCCGCCCGCATCGATCGCAAGGACGCGGGGGATACGTGCAGCGCTCGTGTCGGCCATCGTCTCTCCTCGGCTCGCTCCGAGCGAGGCTAGGCGCGCCGTCGCCTGCGCGCGAGAGCGGTTCGCCACAGCCCGGCCACGGAGAACTACGCAGCCGCGGAATCGGGCGAGCGGCGATGATCTTGCGCGAGATGTCCCGATCGCCTTTCGCGCCCGTGCTCGCCGCCGCCCTCGCGAGGCGCAACCGTGGCTGAGCTCGGCGGGCGTGAGCTGCTCGAGGAGTGGCGTGGCGTGGTGGAGTCGCTGATGGCATCCGCAAGCTCGGCTGCGGGTAGGACCGAGCTGCCGCGCGAGCTGCTGGCCGCGATGCGCAGGCAGTACGAGCTGATGCAGGAGATCCTCGAGCGCGAGCAGCGGCTGCAGCGAGAGCTCGCCGGGCGGGCAGTGGCACCGTTCGACGCCGTGTTCGACCTGCTCCAGCAGACGGCCGTTTCGATGCGCAGCCAGGGCGAGGCACTGGAACGCGCTGGCGCGGCGCTTGAGGAGTCAGGACGGCTGTTCGCCGGCCAGGCGGAGCTGTTCGAGCGAACGATCGCACTCCTGCGCGAGCCCGCCGAGATTGCGAAGACCGCCGCGGGGCTGGCGCGCCGCACGAAGGGTGCCCGCGAGCCCGGCGCGTGAGCTTCCCGCCCGGCACCGCCACCGGGTGAGCTGTAGGGCGGCGCAGCCGTCGCATCGCTTGAGAGACTGAGCCGATGCGGAGCTCAACCCCGCGACGCTCGAACCGCGCGTTCGCCCTGCTGGCGTGCTGCCTGTGGCTGGGCGGCGCCGGTTGCGGAGCGTCGGCCTCGCGCGGGCCGGCGGCGGGCGGTGACCCGCGGCCCGCGGCGGCGAGAGTGGCGGTCGCGAAGCCCGCGGCCGCCTCGGGGGCCGCGCGGGGAGTGGTCGCGAAGATCGACGTCTCCTCCGACCGGATCGTCGCCGAAGGCAAGCTGCAGATCGCCTCGGGGGCGCCCTCGGACGCGGAAGTGCGCAAGGAGATCGAACAGGCCCGCAAGGCTGGGATCGTCCTGCCCTCGGGCGAATCGGCGGCCTCCTTCGAAGCCGGCGCGAGATACACCGGGGGGCTCCAGATCGAGACGCCCGTGACGAGCTGGAACCCGCGCTCCAAGCCGATCGCGACCTGGATCGTCCCGGTCCTCGAATGGGCGGCCGCTCACGGCTGGAGCGGGACGGTCACGAGCGGCTACAGGACCTACTACGAACAGGCCCAGCTCAACGCGGCCGGAGCATTCAGCGCGCCGGCGGGCGTGAGCAACCACGAGACGACCGTCTACCCCGGCGGTGCGGTGGATGTGACCCAGCCCTCGCAGCTGCTCACTGTCCTGCGGGGTTACCAGGGACCGGAGAAGCTGATCGGTGGGGTGCTCGGGCCCGCGGACCCCGAGCACTTCTCCGCGACGGGGGACTAGCCTCAGACCGGCAGCTGCGCGCGGACCATCCAGAGCTGCTCCTCGAGCGCCCGGATGACTTCGATGAAGACGTCTTCGGTCGCCGGGTCGAGCTCGCTGACGTGCGCCGCCCGCTCTCGTGCGCGCTCGGCGACCTCGGCCAGGCGGACCGAGAGCAGTCGGACGAGCTCGAGGTCCTCGATGGCGCCGCGCTCGACGCCCTCGATGGGGCTGTCGGCGGCGATCGTCGCAGCCTGTCCGTCGGGGAAGGCGCCGATCGCGACAGCCCGCTCGGCGACGGTGTCTGCAAGCTCCCGCCAGGAGTCCACGAGCTCATCCAGCTGCAGGTGCAGCGAGCGGAAGTGCTGCCCGACGACGCTCCAGTGCAGCTGCTTGCCGAGCAGCGACAGGTCGACGAGCTCGACGACCATGTCCTGGAGCTGGTTGCCGACCTCGGCGCGCTCGTGGGAGCCGAGGCTGGGAAGGTGGGCCTGATCGCGGATCGTGGGCATGTTTGCCTCCGGTGGTCGGGTTGGGCTGGGTCGGGGCGCTCAGTGGGAGCGGGCAGCCTGCGTGCTTCTCACACTAGTCCCGTCTCGGGGTGTTGCCCGAATGCGCGTGCTTTCTACCCACGGTCCGGAGGGTTCAGCGCCGATCATCGGTGCGCGGCGCCCCGGGCCTAAAGCCTTACAGTGCCCTCATGGCAGATCCTGAGCAGAGGTTCTCATCCTCAGGCCCGCAGGTCTCGTTGGCCCGCACGCGCGCACCCCGGCGCGCTTGCGTGCGGATCGGGGCCGTCCAGGAGCGCTGGCATCCCGACCCCGACGAGCACGCTGAGGCGCTCGCGCGCGGGATCCGCCGAGCCGCGGCCGAGGGGGCGGAGCTCGTCTGCCTCCAGGAGCTGACCCTGAGCCGCTACTTCGCGGTCGACCCTCGCGGGCCGCAGGCCGCGGGCGCCGTCCCCGAGGAGCTTCCCGGCGGGCCCACCTTCAGCTTCGCCGCCGCGATGGCGAAGGAGACAGGCGCGCATGTCCACGCGTCCCTCTACGAGCGCGCCGACGGTCCGGACGGGCTCGGCTTCAACACGGCGATCATCGTCTCGCCAGACGGCGAGCTGGTTGCGCGCACGCGCAAGCTGCACATCCCGCTGACCGCCGGCTATCACGAGGATCGCTATTTCCGCCCCGGCCCGGGCGAGGGCGAGCCCTATCCGATCGTCTCGCTCGCCGAGGCCCGACTGGGCCTGCCGACCTGCTGGGACCAGTGGTTTCCGGAGGTCGCCCGCGCATACAGCCTGGAGGGGGCGGACGTGCTGATCTACCCGACGGCGATCGGCTCGGAGCCCGACCATCCGGAGTTCGACACCCAGCCGCTGTGGGAGCAGGTGATCCGCGGCAACGCGATCGCCAACGGTGTCTTCATGGTGGCCGTCAACCGGATCGGTGAGGAGGCGCCGCTGAAATTCTACGGCTCCTCGTTCATCTGCGATCCCTACGGCCGGAAGCTGGTCGAGGCGCCGCGGGATGAGCCGGCGGTCCTGGTTGCAGAACTGGACCTCGACCAGCGCCGTGACTGGCTCGAGCTGTTTCCCTTTCTTGAGACGCGTCGCCCCGACGCCTACGCGCGGCTCTCGCGGCCGCACGGGGACTAGCGAATCGGCCGGTAGCTCAAGAGGGCGGCGAGCGCGATCACGCCCGCCCCGGCGATCGGCACGGCGAGGCTGATCTGCAACAGCAGGCCTCCGGCCACCGCGCCCGCGAGCAGCGCGGCGACCGCCGCAGTGCGCCGGGCTGATCCCTTGCCGCTGCCTCCGAACAGCGGCGAGTCGGCCGCCAGGCCGGTGAGTGTCATCGTCAGCACAGTCGTCGTCAGGTCGGGCACGGCGATCTTGCGGACGGTTGCGTTGCGCACGCCCATCGCGAGCGCGAGCACGGCGATCAGCGCATCACCGGAGAAGGCATTCGGGTGTATCTCCACAGCCGCTGCAAGAGCCGTGGCGCCCGCCATCAGGGCAGCCTCGATCGCGATCGCCGTGGCCAGGTGGCGGCGGAGGTCCTCGGCGAGGCCCGCCCCCAGCAGCCCGCCCGCGCCGGCTCCCAGCAGGAAGGCACCGAGCGAGATCAGCGGCGCGATCACCGGCAGGCCCCCGCTGCCGGCGATCCCGAAGCCCAGCAGGACGATGTTGCCGGTCATGTTGGCCGTGAAGACGTGCCCGATGCCGAGGTAGCTGACTCCGTCGATGAGCCCGGTCGTGAACGTCAGCGCCAGCAGCGTCCGGGTGAGCGGATGGCGCAGGCTGGAGGCGGCACTGCTGATCAGCTCCTGCCGGTCCTCCTCGGCTGCTGCGGATGCGGACAGTTGGCGCTCCTCGCGGTTGAAAGGCGGCGGGCGCCTCCCGGTTCTGGGCGCCATCCCCGCCGCCGCCGGGATCTCGACACCGGTGCGGGATTCTACGCTCCCGGCACGGCGCCGGCGCGCGGGCGCCGGGCCTCTCCTTGAGCATCGAGGGCTGCGGGGGAGTACGTACGCGCTCTGCCGCCTACCCCGGTGCTCCTGCGTTGGGCCTGGCCCGATACCGGGGATATGGGTCACACAGGCGCAGAGGCAATCGGGTTGAGTCCCGGACAGGCTCGCTTCGCGCGCGAGCACGACGCCCGCAGGGGCGTCGCCGCAGCCGGCGTGGCGGAGGAGATCTTCTTCTACCACGAGGATCCCTGGGCCACCTACCGCTGGCTTGTCGACGACGCCGGCCGGGCCGTTGCCACTGAGACGTTCCGGTCCTCCCCGCGCACGGTGCCGGGTGGCTGCACCGCGAGCCGCAGGCCTCGGAGCAGCGCCCGATGAGCCTTCTGCATCCGATCAGGGACCGGCGCGAGCAGCGCGCCAGGGAGGCCGAGGCCTCGCACGCCAAGGTCACGGTCGTGCGCGACGGTCGCGGGAAGATCCTCGCGGCGCGCTAGCGCCGATCACTCTCCCGGCCCTCAGAGGTACTCGGCCCTGAGCCAGTCGAGCGTCGCCTGCAGGCCGGCGCCATAGTCCACGCGCGGCTCCCAGCCAAGTGTCTCGCGCAGCTTGCGGTTGCTGAACTCCTGGTCGATCCCGAGCACCTGGACGGCCTGGCGCGAGAGCAGCGGCGCTGTCTGAGCCCGGTGCTCGAGCGCGCAGCCGATAGCCGTGCTCGAGCGAGAAGCCGATCGCCCAGGCGAGCGGGTAGGGCATGCTCCAGCGGCCCCGGCGCAACCCAGGCCGTCGGCGAGGTCGTCGGTCAGCCGCCGCCAGGTGACGGCGAGCCCGTCGGTGACGTTGAAGGCCTCGCCCGGCGCCGCCCGGTGGTCGATGGCGAGCAGCGCCGCGTCGATGAGGTTCTCGACGTAGCAGAGGCCGGCGAGGGCTCGGCCGCGCCCGACGAGCAGCATGTGCCCGCCGCGGATTGCGCGGGCGATCTCGCCGACGACCTCGGTGGAGCCCGGGCCGTAGACGGTCGCCGGGCGCAGGATCACGGCCTCGCAGGCGCGCCGCCGCCTCTGCGCCGCGGACCTCGGGCTCGGCCGGGCAGCTTGGTCTGGGCGTACCAGTTGCGAAAGCGCCGCCGCGGCTGGAGCTCTCATCGACCGCGCCCGCGCCGGGGTAGCCGTAGACGTCGGTGGTGCTGAGGTGGATGAAGCGCGCGCACCGAGGCGTGCGGCTGCAGGCGTCGAGCAGGCTGCGCGTGCCCGTGACATTGGTTGCAGTGATCTCTCGCGGTCGTGGCCCAGTCGCGAGACGAGCGCCGCGCAGTGCACGACGTAGGCGACAGCCCTGCGACGGCGCCGGCGAGCGAGCGCGCGGTCGCGAGATCGCCGACGGCGAGCTCGACACCGAGCTCGCTCGAGCCGCGACGGTGTCGCTGCTCGCGCGCACGAGGCAGCGCACCGGTAGCCCGTCACGCGCCAGGCGCTGCGCCAGGCGCCCGCCGATGAAGCCGCTCGCGCCGGTGACCAGGCAGAGCTCGCCGCGCGCAGGATCGACCGGCAGGCCGCGGCCGGGCTGGCTCATCGCGTCACCGACGCTCGCGCGCGGCGTGGCGGCGCAGCGTCGCCGTGGCGATGTCGCGGACGACGGCCAGGTTCTTGCTCGGCGGCGCCCTCGCAGTCGCGCGAGGACGGCGTCAAGCGCGCCGAGGAAGCTCTGCGCCTCGGCCTCGGAGAGCGTCAGCGGCGGCAGCAGCTTGATCACGTCGTTCTTGCCGGCGGCCATCGTGATCATGCCGTGGTCGCGGTGCAGCGGGATCACGACCAGCTGCGGGAACAGGCCCTCGCTGGCCATGTGGATCAGGCGCCAGTTCAGGCGTGCGCCGCGCCGCGAGCGGGTGCGCCGCAGCTCGATCCCGATCATCAGCCCGCGCCCGCGGACCTCGTCTTGATCATCTCGTGGCGCAGTTGGAGCTCGGCGAGCCCGTCGAGCAGCAGCGTCGCCGATGCTGCGCCGCGTGCTCGACCAGCCCGTCGCGCTCGATGATCCGCAGCGTCGCAAGGCCCGCCGCCATCGACAGGCGGTTGCGCCCGAACGTCGACTGGTGCACGTAGCTGCGCTCGAGCGTCGCCGACGGCGCGCTGGTAGATGTCCCGGGTCGTGACCATCGCCGCGACGGGCATGTAGCCGCCGCTGAGCGCCTTGCCGACGAGCACGAGGTCAGGCTCGAGATCCCAGTGCTCGAGCGCGAACCAGCGCCCGGTGCGCCCCAGGCCGGTCTGGACCTCGTCGAGCGACGAACAGCGTGCCGTAGCGGCGGCACAGCTCCTGTGCGGCCTCGCAGGTAGCCGGCCGGCGGCAGCGTCACCATGCGCCCCTGGATCGGCTCGACGATGAAGGCGGCGACGTCCTTCGCGCGCAGCTCCGCCTCGAGGCGCGTCGAGGTCGCCGAACGGGACGCGCGCGCAGCCCGGCAGCAGCGGGCCGAAGCCCTCCTTGAAGAACTCGTCCCCGACGAGCGAGAGCGGGCCGAGCGTGACGCCGTGGAAGCCGCTGTCGCACGAGATCAGGCGCGGCCGCCCCGTCGCGGCGCGTGCGAACTTCATCGCCGAGTCGACCGCCTCGGCGCCGGTGCTCGCGAAGAACACGGCGTCGAGGCCCTGCGGGCAGGCGCTGCCGACAGCGCCTCGGCGAGCATGCCGGCCAGCGGCGAGTAGTGGATCTGGACCCCGTCCACGAGGTCCGCGGCGAGCGTCGCCTGCAGCACCTCGCGCACGTCGGGATGGTTGTGGCCGAGGCTCGCGAACCCCTCGCCGGTGTGGAAGTCGAGGTAGGCGCGGCCGGCGGCGTCGTAGAGGTAGGAGCCCGCGCGCGGACGGTAGTGCCTTGTCGAAGCCGAGGATCCCAAGCACGTCAACGAGCGAGGGGTCGAGATGGCGCGCTGCCAGCTCGAGTGTCTCATCGCTGCGCTCGATCGCATCGGAGAGGACGCCGAGGGAGTCGAGGGCGGAGGCTGTGAAGGAGTCGACGCTCATGAAGATCGGTTGCGCCGGCTCCCCGGGCTGGACGCCTGCTTCGATGCCGGAGGAGGGACTCGAACCCCCGACACGCGGATTATGATTCCGCTGCTCTAACCGACTGAGCTACTCCGGCGGGGTGGCGCAGTTTCAGCCTCGTCGGATGCCCCCACCAACCCTGCTTGCCGTCCCCAACGTCTCCGAGGGCCGCGACCGCGTCCTGATCGGGCGTATCGCCGGCGCGGTCGAAGCCGGCGGGGAGCCCGGCGCCCGTCTGCTCGACGTCCATTCCGACGGCGATCACGACCGCTCCGTGTTCACGTTCGCGGCCGAGCCGGGAGCGCTGGCGGACGCGATGCTGCGCCTGGCGGCGGAGGCCCTGGCGGGGATCGACCTGAGCGCCGCGGGGACGTGACGGGCAGCACCCCCACGTGGGGGCCCTCGATGTGGCTCCGGTCGTCTATCTGCGCCGGGCGGACCGCGGGGCGGCATGCGCCGAGGCGCTGGTCATCGGCGAGCGCCTCGGCGCAGAGCTCGAGATCCCCGTCTTCCTCTACGGCGAGCTGACGGCCGATCGGCCCGGCACCGAACGGACACGGGCCGATCTGCGTCGCGGCGGAGTGGCCGGGCTGCGCGCCCGGGTGGCGGGTCAGGGAGCGCCGGGCGAGCCGCTGGCGCCCGACTTCGGGCCCGCCGCGATCGAGCCCGGCAGGGGCGCGACGCTCCTCGCCGCCGCCCGCCGCTGGTCGCCTTCAACCTCCAGCTCTCCCCGCCGGCGACGGTAGCTGACGCCCGCCGGATCGCCGCGCTCGTCCGGGAGGGCGGAGCGGACGGGCTGACGGGCCTGCGGGCGATCGGGGTCGAGCTGAGGGGCGGCGTCGCGCAGGTCTCGATGAACGTCGAGCTTCCGCTCGAGCTCCCGCTGGCGGCCGTCCTCGAGGCCGTGGGCCGCCACGGGGAGGTCGCCGACGCCGAGCTCGTCGGGCTCGTTCCGGCGGCTGCGATGGAGGGATTTCCCGCGAGATCTCGAGATCCGCGGCTTCGACCCCGCCCGCCAGGTGATCGAGAACGCATTAGGCTGCTGAGATGGCCCAGACCCGAGGAAAGCGCAAGACCAAGCACCGCGGCAACGCCGCGGGCGTCGTCGAGTCCCGCGGCAGGACCGGGCGCAAGCCAACGGCGGCGGAGAAGAACGGCGAAGGCGCCAAGGCCGCGGCGCGCAAGCGCGAGGAGCTGATCGACAAGCGCGACCGGCCACCGAGCTGGCGCGGGGCCTTCTACAAGGCCATGATCGCCTCGGTCCTGCTGCTGCTCGTGATGCTGCTCGTCCTCAAGCAGTCCGACGGTGTCGCGGGGCTGTTCCCGATCATCCTGGTCGGCTACACGGTCGTCAGCTACTACACCGACAAATGGGTCTACGACCGCAGGATGCGCAAGAAGGGAACATCGGGCAAGGCGAAGAGCAGATGACCGGCCTCGACGTCCGCGCCTTCACGGTGGGGATGGTGCAGGAGAACTCCTACATCGTCCGCGCGGACAGCAGCTCCGAGCGCGCCGTGATCGTCGACCCGGGCGACGAGCCCGAGCGCCTGCTGGCCGCGGCCGAGTCGCTGGGCGTGACGCTCGAGGCGATCCTCCTGACCCACTGCCACTTCGATCACATCGGCGCAGTCGCTCCCGTGGCGGCGGCGACCGGTGCGCCGGTCTACTGCCCGGTCATCGAGCAGTCGGTGCTGGCCGACGTGATGCGCTGGGTGCCGCCCGGCTTCGGCCCCTTCGAGAGCTATGAGGCCGACCACACCCTCGCCGGCGGCGAGCGCCTGAGCCTCGCCGGGATGGACTTCGAGGTGATCTTCACCCCTGGCCACAGCCCCGGGCACCTGACCTATGCGGTCGACGGGGCGCTGCTCTCCGGTGATGTGCTGTTCCAGGGCTCTGTCGGCCGGGTCGATCTCCCCGGCGGCGACTGGGCCACTCTGGAGCGCTCGATCGAAGGCCTGATGCGGGCCTATCCGGGCGAGTCGGTCGTCTATCCGGGCCACATGGGCGTCACCACCCTCGGGCGCGAGCTGCAGAGCAACCCCTTCCTCAGCGAGCTGCGGCTGAGCCTGCCCGCGCAGCAGGCGGGCGCTCCGCCGAGCGGAACTTGAGCGACGCGAAGATCAAAGCGCCCCGGGGCACATTCGACGTGCTCGGGGACCAGGTGCCCGCACGGCTGGCGATCGAGTCGCGCGCCCGCGCGATCCTCGGCGCCGCGGGCTATGAGCGGATCGAGACGCCGACCTTCGAGGCGACCGAGCTCTTCGCCCGCGGGGTCGGTGCCTCCACGGACATCGTCAGCAAGGAGATGTTCACCTTCGAGGACGCCGGCGGGCGCTCGCTGACGCTGCGCCCCGAGGGAACCGCGCCGGTCTGCCGCGCCTACATCGAACATGGCATGCACAAGCGCCGCCAGCCCGTGAAGGTCTGGTACCTGTCGAGTTTCTTCCGCCACGAGCGCGCTCAGGCGGGCCGCTTCCGGCAGTTCTGGCAGGTCGGGGCGGAGGCGATCGGCGCCGAGGATCCCGCGGTCGACGCCGAGGGGATCGTCCTGCTCGAGCGCCTGCTGCAGGAGGCGGGTGTCCGCGGGCTTCGCCTGCGGCTCTCGAGCCTCGGCAGCCCCGAGACCCGCAGCGAGTACCGGGCGCGCCTTCAGGCCCACCTGCGCGCGCACGAAGCGGAGCTATCCGAGGAGGTCCGGGGGAGGATCGAGCTGAACCCGCTGCGCGCCTTCGACACCGAGCACCCCGGCACGAGGGCGGTGATGGAGCGCGCTCCGCTCCTGATCGACCACCTCGACGCGTCCGACCTCGAGCACTTCGCGGAGCTTCGCGAGCTGCTCGATGAGGCCAACGTGAGCTATGAGCTCGACCCCACTCTGGTGCGTGGCCTGGACTACTACACCCGGACGGTCTTCGAGTTCACCTCCGACGCCCTGGGCGCACAGAGCGCGGTCGGCGGCGGGGGGCGCTACGACCGCCTCGTCGCCCAGCTCGGCGGGCCCCCGACGCCCGGCTTCGGCTGGGCCGCGGGGATCGAGCGGATCCTGCTGGCCGGCGAGCAGGCGCCCGCGGCGCCGGCGAACGTCGAGCTCTTCATCGCACTCGACGGAGACCGGCGAGGGTTGCGGCGAACCGCCTTCGGCATCCTCAACGAGGCCCGCTCGGCCGGCCTGGCTGCGCAGATGGAGCTCGGCGGGCGCTCGCTGAAAGGCCAGCTGGGCCACGCCACGGCGATCGGCGCCCGCTTCGTGGCGGTCCTGGGCGGCGGCGGGGAGACGCTGTTGAAGGATGCCCAGACAGGCGAGCAGCAGACCGTTGCAACCAACACCGTCGTCCACGCCGTCCTGCGCCGCCACCACGCCCTCTGAGGGCGCCCTCGGCGTTAGAGGCGAGCTAGCCGGGCCCGCGCCAGCATCAGCTCCAGCAGCTCGTTCTCGGTCCGGACGGCCACGGGCTGGACGAAGCTGGTGGCATACAGCTGGATCTCCGCCGGCCCGTAGTCGAAGGCGATCGCGTCGACGTAGAGGCCGATCGTGACGCCGCTGGCGCCGGCCGAGATGTCGGCCCGGATGCGCAGCCCGTAGGTCGGCACTCCCAAGGGTGAGCCGGTGTTCAGGCGCCCCACCGAGATGTGCCCGATGTGCACGCGGGAGCTCGATTCTCCGGCCAGTTTGCGGCTCAGGAGCTTCGAGTAGCACGCCAGGCCGGCACTGCTGTCGGTGTAGGCCAGGTCGCTGCGCGCCGCGCCGGCGCTGGGCATCACGATCACGCTCGAGGAGATCGATTCGGTTTCGAGCGCGCTCCCACGCTCGAGTTTGGGCGAGCGTCCGCCGCCGAGGGGTAGAGCCGCCCCGTGGCTGCACCCGGGGGCTTCTTCCTGCTGGTTTTCGAGGCTCGCGTTCCGGGGTGTCAGGTGCGAGCCGGGAAAATCGACGGCGGAGAGGTTGACCGCCCGGGCAAACGCTCCGGCGCGGGCGAAGCTCAGCCTGAGCGGGACCGGGACGGGCGCCTGGCGCGGGCGCGCCGCAACGTGCCCGGCGGACGCGGGCGCAGCGGCCCTGTGCGCGTCGCGCCCATGCACGAGGTCGCTCTTGCCGCAGCCCGCCGCGGATGCTGCGAGCACGAGCGCCGCGAGAAGCCCTGCGCCATGCTCAGGCCGGGACACCGCTGCTCGCGCTCGTGCAGTTGGCCCCCTGCAGCAGGCACGCAAGGGTGTCCACGGTCCGCAGTGCTCCGCTCAGGCGCCCCGGCGCCGGCACACCTGTGCCCTGACCGGCGGGCGCGTCGGCGACGCGGTAGACCCGCCGCCCCCGCGCAAGGTAGACGTCGGCCTCGGCGACGCCGTCGGGGTTGATCCAGGCCAGGTTCCGCGCCTGGGGCGGGCGCCCGGCGCCGGCGCTCAGCGAGCCGTGCCCACAGCGCGGCGCCGCGGCCCGCGTCAGGAACAGGGCAGCCGCCCGGGGGCTTGCGAAGACCAGCACGTCGGCTACCAGGTCATCGCCGTTGGGTGCCCACCAGCGCATCTCATAGCCCGCCGGCCGGGGCGCCGTCCTGCTGACGGGCGGCCCGGCCGGGGCAGCGTCGGTCCAGACGCTCGAGCCGACGATCGTTCCCTCTTCATAGAGTCGCCCGACCCGCTCGGGCAGCACGCGGGCGACGCTGGCGCGCAGCTCGCCCAGCTCCTGCGGCTTGATCGACGCGACCTGCGGGGCGCCCTGCCCGGTGCAGGCCGAGGCCTCCCGGCGGGGGCCACCGGCCGCTCCGGTGCTCGCGAGGAGGTGGAACGCCAGGCCCGCCAGCAGGATCGTCAGGACCACCAGGAGCAGGGCTCGTGGGGGTCTCCTGCGCCTGTGCGCCGGGCGCGGATCGGGTCGTTGCTCGTGCATCTGCCTCTTGAACGTACCGGTGCGAACCGTCCAAGCCCCATACCGGCATTCAACTTCTTGCCCCGAGATGCCGAATGAGGGGGCGTATGGCTCAGCTGTCACGTCCCTACCAGTTCGGACTCCTCGGCATCGTGCTGCTCGCCGCTGTCTGGCTTGTCCTGCTCCAGGGCCACTCCAGCAGCACCAGCGGCTCCGGCTCGAGCGCTTCGGCGCCCGCGGTCCAGACGGTCACGACGACAACCACCACGTCCGCCGCCGCTAAACAGTCCTCCCAGGCGCCCAACACGAAGATCTACACGGGCTCAGCTCCCGGCGTCGGGGGCCTGACCCGCGCGATCGCCAAAGCCCAGGGTGCCGTCAACACCTCCCAGCAGAACGCCCGGGCGCTCGCTGAAAAGTCGGCGGTGGCCTCGAACGAAAGCCCCACCGCAGGCCAGCCCGCCTCGTCCGCCTCGTCCTCTTCCCCGGCTGCGGCGGCCCCGGCCAAGGCCGTGGCAGGCACGCCGAGCACGACCGCGAAGGCGCCCGTGAAGACGACCCCCGCCAAGCCGGCGGCCCCCAACACCTCGGCCCACAGCACGCCGGCCGTCAACCAGCACATCGTGGAAGCTCAGCTCGCCCAGGGCAAGATCGCGGTGATTCTCTTCTGGGACCCCAAGGGGGCCGACGACATCGCCGTCCGCAAGGCCGTCAGGCAGCTGCGAGGGAAGATCGGCGTCAGCATCGCCCTGGCAAACCAGGTCGCATCGTTCGGGACGATCACCCGCGGGATCCAGGTTTACGGCACCCCGACGATCCTGATCATCAACAAGCAGGGCCAGACGATCACGCTGACGGGACTGCAGGACGCCTTCTCGATCCAGCAGGCGATCTCCGAAGTACGCAGCCCCCAGTCGTAAACTCGCCCGGGTGAACCCGAGCGCGGAGCTTCTCCTCAGCCATCTCGAACACCCGCTCGGTCAGGGCCACACCCCGGCCGGCGCCTTCACGGGTGCGGCCGGCGGGGCAGCCTGCGGCGACCTGGTCCGTATCTCGGTCGCGATCGAGGCGGGCAGCCCCGTGGGGCGGATCGCGGACGCCGGCTTCCAGGCCAGCGGCTGCGGCGCGGTGGTGGCCGCCGGTAGCGCCGCCGTCGGTCTGCTGCGTGGGGCGGGGCTGCTCGAGGCCGCCCGGATCGGGCCGGCACAGATCGCCGAGGAGCTGGGCGGACTGATTCCGGCCAAGGCCCACGCCGCCGAGCTGGCGGCCGACGCGATGCACCGCGCGCTCGGCGCCGCCGCCCGCGAGCAGGTGGTACTCGCCCAGGACCCCCGGCGGACGCTCGTCGCGATGAGCGGCGGCGTGGACAGCGCGGTGGCGGCGCTGCTCGCCTGCGCAGATGGCGCCGAGGCGGTCGCGGTGACGCTCGAGCTGTGGTCGGACCCCGAGAACGACGGCGAGCTGAGCTGCTGCTCGGCACAGGCCGTCCGCGGGGCGCGTAGCCTCGCCCACAAGCTCGGCATGGCCCACCTCTCGATCGACCTGCGGGCCGAGTTCCGCGCCGGCGTCGTCGAGCACTGGCTCGCCGGCCACGCCGCCGGGCTCACCCCCAACCCCTGTGTCCGCTGCAACGGCAGCGTCCGCCTGGACGCGATGCTCGAGCTGGCCGAGCGCCTCGGCGCGCCGGCGCTCGCCACCGGGCACTATGCGCGCATCGTCCAGCGTGAGTCCGCGCCGCTGCTGCGGACCGCCCGCGACCCGGCCAAGGACCAGAGCTACGTCCTGGCGGGGCTCTCGCGGGACTCGCTCGCCCGCCTGCGCTTCCCGCTCGGCGAGCTGGAAAAGACCGAGGTCAGGGAGCTCGCGGAGCGTGCCGGCCTGGCCGTCGCCCGCAAGCCCGACTCGCAGGACCTCTGCTTCCTCGCGGGCACCCGCCAACGGGCCTTCCTCGAGCGTCACGGCGGTCTCGAGCAACGGCCGGGCCCGATCGTGACCGACACGGGAGAGGTGCTGGGCCAGCACGACGGCGCCCACATCTACACCGTCGGGCAGCGTCACGGCCTCGGTATCGCCGCGGCGGAGCCGCTGTACGTGCTCGCAACGGACACGAGCTCCAACACGGTCCTGGTCGGGCCCCGCCAGGCCCTGCTCGCGCCCGAGATCCCGGTGCGCGAAATGACCCTGCACCGCCCCGGCGAGACTGTCGACGGAGTGCGCATCCGCGCTCACGGCCGGCGCTTTCAGTGCCGGTTGCCGGGCGGCCTGCCGGCGGGCCGCCACGAGCGGGCCGGGATCGAGCTGGCGAGCGCCGCCGAGCGGACCGCTCCGGGCCAGCTCGCATGCCTCTATGCAGGGGACCTCGTCGTCGGCCATGCGACGATCGCGGCCTGATCGCGCGGGCGCAGCCTAAGATCACTCGCGTGATGAGCACCGACGAGATCCGCGAGCGCTTTCTGAGCTTCTTCGAGGAGCAGGGCCACAGACGGATACCGTCGGCCTCGCTGGTGCCCTCCGCCCATGACCCCTCGGCGCTGCTGACGGTCGCCGGCATGCACCCGCTGAAGCCCTACTTCCTCGGCCAGGAGACGCCTCCCGCCAAGCGCCTGACGGACTGCCAGAAGGTCTTCAGGACGGTCGACATCGACAACGTCGGCAACACCGCCCGCCACCTGACCTTCTTCGAGATGCTCGGCAACTTCTCGTTCGGGGACTACTTCAAGAACGAGGCGATCGAGTTCGCGTGGCGGCTCTCCCGTGAGGTGTTCGGCTTCTCCGAGAAGGACATCTGGGTGACGGTCTTCGAGGGTGACGAGGGCCTCGGCCTCGGCCCCGACGTCGAGGCGATCGAGCGCTGGGTGGAGATCGGCGTGGACCCTGAGCGGATCGTCGAGTGTCCCCGCTCGGAGAACTTCTGGCAGGCGGGCCCGACGGGGCCCTGTGGGCCGTGCTCGGAGCTCTACATCGATCGCGGCCTCGAGTTCGGGGAGGCCGGGGACCTCCCCGGCGGGGAGAACGAGCGCTTCCTCGAGTACTGGAACCTCGTCTTCATGCAGTACGACCAGCGCCCGGACCCGAGCGAGCCGGGGACGATCCTCGCGCCGCTGCCGGCCAACAACATCGATACCGGCCTCGGCCTGAACCGGATGGCGGCGATCCTGCAGGAGAAGGAGTCGGTCTTCGAGACCGACCAGTTCACGCCGCTGATCGAGCTCGGCGAGGAGCTCTCGGGCCGCCGCTACGGCGAGGAGTTCACGACCGACCGCGCCCTGCGGATCCTCGCCGACCACGCTCGCGCGATGACCTTCCTGACAGCCGACGGCGTCGTCCCCTCCAACGAGGACCGCGGTTATGTCCTGCGCCGCGTGATGCGCCGCGCCGTCCAGCAGGGGCGGGGTCTCGATCTCGCCCCGGGCTTCCTGGTGCGCTACTCCGAGCGGGTTCGCGAGGTCATGGGGGCCAGCTACCCCGAGCTCGCCGAGCAGGCCGAGGCGACCGACATGTGGCTGGCGGCCGAGGAGGAGGGCTTCGGGCACACGCTCGCCCAGGGGATGGGGACGCTGCGCGAACACATCGAACGGGCCCGCGAGGACGGCATCGGGACCGTTGCCGCCGAGGATGTCTTCCGCCTGCACGACACGTTCGGCTTCCCCTATGAGATGACCAGCGAGCTGCTCGCCGAGGAAGGGCTCTCGATCGCCGGGGACTTCGAGAGCCTGATGGAGGAGCAGCGCGAGCGCGGACGCGCAGGCGGGCGCTCCGGCGCGCAGGGCGAGGGCGCGGGCGACGCGCGCTCGGCGGCGAGCGCGTTCGCCGTGGCGAGCGGCTCGGCCACCCATTTCACCGGCTATGAGACCGAGGAGCAGCGGACGACCGTCGCGGCGCTGCAGAGCGTCTCGGGCAACGGCGAGGGACCGCAGCGCTATCTCGTCAAGCTCACCGAGTCCCCCTTCTACGCACCGGGGGGCGGTCAGGTCGCCGACGCCGGCACGATCGAATGCGCCCAGGGCGACTGCAGCGCCCGGGTCAGCGACATCTTCCGCCTCGGTGAGGACCAGGCGATCGAGGTCGTCCTCGAGCGCGGAACGCTGCACGAGGGCGAGCCGGTCCTCGCACGGGTCGACCGGGTCGCCCGCCATGCGACCGAGTGCAACCACACGGCCACGCACCTGCTGCAGGCTGCACTGCGCGAGCGCATCGGCAGCCACGTCCGCCAGGCCGGCTCCTATGTCGGGCCCGACAAGCTGCGCTTCGACTTCAGCCACGGCCAGGGCCTCAGCGAGGAGGAGCTGGCCGACATTGAGGACCGGGTCAACCTGTGGATCTCGCGCAACGACCCCGTCAGGGCGATCACGACGACCCTCGACGAGGCCAGGGCGCTCGGCGCGATGGCCCTGTTCGGGGAGAAGTACGGTGATGTCGTGCGCATGGTCGAGGTCGGCGACGGCGACTACTCGCGCGAGCTCTGTGGCGGCACCCATGTCCGCAGCACCGCGGAGATCGGCCCCTTCCGGATTCTCAGCGAGACCTCGAGCTCCGCGAACGTCCGGCGCATCGAGGCGGTCACCGGGCCCGCCGCCGTTCAGCTGCTGCGTGAGCACGACAGCCTGCTGGGCAAGATCGCCGCCGAGTTGCGCACGCGCCCGCAGGACGCGCCCGCGGCAGTCGCCTCGCTCGCCGAGGAGCGCCGGCGCCTGGAGAAGGCGATCAAGCAGGGCGCCGGCGGGGCCGGCGCCGCGGAGGGACTCCCCGACGTCGACGCGCTGGCGGCGCAGGCGAAGAGCCTCGACGGCGTCAGCATCCTGGCGGCGAAGGTCTCGGTTCCCGACGGCAAGCTGCTGCTGGAGCTGACCGACCGCCTCAAGGGCAAGCTCCCGGGCGCAGCGATCCTGCTGGGCGCCGAGGCCGACGGACGGGTCCACCTGATCGTGAGCATCGCCCCCGAGCTGGTCGAGCGCGGCGTCAAGGCCGGCGAGATCGTCAAGCGAGCCGCAGCTCTCGTCGGAGGAGGCGGCGGCGGAAGGGACACCCTGGCCCAGGCCGGCGGGCGCGACCCGGAGCGCCTGGACGAGGCGATCGCGGCGGGACGGGCGGCGATCGAGGCCGCCCTGGCCGGCTGAGTGGCACACGCCCGGGGCGAGCGCGAGCGGGAGGCCGTGGGCAGATGAGGGTGCTGGCACTGGACTACGGCAGCGCCCGCTGCGGCTGCGCTGTGAGCGACCCGTCGGGAACGATCGTGACGCCGATCGAGCCGGTCCTGCGCCCGGCGAGCAAACGGGGCTTTCAGATGCTCCGCCGACTGGCCGCCGAGCGGGAGGCAGAGCTGGTCCTGGTCGGGCTGCCACTCGGGCTGGACGGCCGGGACACCGAGCAGACCCGCGAGGCGCGCGAGTTCGCCCGCCGGCTCGCCGACGGCCTCGGGGAGGGCGTCCCGGTCGAGATGTACGACGAGCGGTTCACGACCAAGCTCGCCCAGCGCACGAAGGGACGTTCGCGCTCGAGCGAGGACTCGAGGGCCGCGGCCCACCTGCTCGAGAGCTGGCTCACGGCCCGATCCCGTTAGGGTCCTGAACTTGTCCCGGTCCAGGTCCGAGCGAACCACCGAGCAGCGCGAACGCGATCGTGAAGAGCGCGAACGTCGGCGTGCCGAGCGGAGCGGCGTCGCCCTGCCGCCTGGCGCCCCGGCGCCCGAGGATGCCCCCGAGACGCCTGCGGCCGAGGCCGTCCCGCCGCCGGCGGCTCCGGAGCCCGAGCCCTTCGAGCTGCCGACCGAGCCCCTCCCGGCGGCCGCCGAGCCGATCGAGACCCCGGCCGCGGTCGAGCCCTCCGAGCCGGCGCCTGCGCCGGCGGTTCCCGAGCCGCCGCCCACCGAGGCCTTCGAGGTGCTCTTGGACGAGCCCCCCGCCGTCCTGCAGGAGGCCCCGGAGCACGAGGCCCTGGAGTTCGAGCCCTATGAGCAGGCCGATGCGGAGCCGCCCGAGCAGCGGGCCGAGGAGGAGGAGGTGCATGAGCCGGCCGAGGAGCCGCGGATCGGCAAACCGCCGCCGCCGATCTCGGCGAGCCGGCGCCGGCGCCCCTCGCGCGTGGCACCCGTCGGAGCTGCTGCGCGGCGCAGGCGGGGATCGCATCGCGCCCGCCTGGCGGCGCTGATCGCGCTGGGCGCGGCGCTGATCGCGGTCGTCGTGGCCGTCGTCTCGCTCTCCTCGGGCTCGCACCCGAACAGCGCCGCTCTGCCGGCGGTGGTCCGCGTCCTGATACCCGAGGGGCAGACGCGCGCCCAGATCGCCGAAATCGCGAAGGCGAAAGGCCTGACGGGCGACTATCGCAAGGAGTCCGAGCACTCGCCGCTGCTGGACCCGACGAGCTACGGCGCTCCCAAGGGGACCCCCGACCTGGAAGGGTTCCTGTTCCCGGCCACATACGAACTCGACAAGGGCGCGCCCGCGCTGCGGCTCGTCGAAGAGCAGCTGGCAGCCTTCACCGAACATTTCGGCCCGCCCCAGATCGCCCGGGCCAAAGCGCTGCACGTGACGCCCTATCAGCTGCTGACGGTCGCCTCGATGGTCGAGCGCGAGGCTCAGGTGCCCGGGGACAGGCCGAAGATCGCGGCCGTGATCTACAACCGCCTCGCCCAGGGCATCCCGCTGGGGATCGATGCCACGATCTACTACGCCGTGGAGCTCGAGAAGGGCATCGCGACCTACACCCACGAACTGACCGAAGCCCAGCTGCACATCGACTCGCCCTACAACACCCGCATCCACACGGGCCTGCCGCCGACGCCGATCTCAAACCCGGGGGCCGCCTCGATCGAAGCGGCGGCCCACCCGGCCAAGGTCTCCTACCTCTACTACGTCGCGGGCGCCGACGGCTGTGGCGAGCAGGTCTTCTCGAACACGCAGGCGCAGTTCGAAATCGACGTCGCGGCGTACAAGAACGCGGTCGAAAAGAACGGCGGGCACCCCCCGGTCTGCAAGAAGAAGTGATGCACCGGCTGGGGGTCCTGGGCTGGCCCGTCGCCCACAGCCGCTCGCCCGCGATCCACAATGCGGCACTCGCCGCGATGGGACTGGACGACTGGCACTACCAGCGCCTGCCCGTGCCGCCGGGGCTGTTCGAGGAGACGACCAGGGCGCTCGGCGGAGCGGGCTTCTACGGCGCCAACGTGACGATCCCCCACAAGGCTTCCGCGCTGGCGCTGGCGGGCGAGGCGAGCCCGACCGCACGGGCGATCGGCGCGGCCAACACGCTCACCTTTGCCCCCGGGGGCGAGATCCTGGCCGAGAACACCGATGCCCCGGGCCTGCTGGCGGCACTGGGCTTCTCCCCGGCCGGAATGAGCGCACAGGTGCTCGGTGCCGGGGGCAGCGCCCGCGCGGCGGTCTGGGCGCTGCTCGACGCCGGCGCGGGGCCCGTCTGGGTCTGGAATCGGACACCCGAGCGGGCCGAGCGCCTGGCCGCAGAGCTCGGCGCGAGCGCCACGGCGCAGCCGCGGCCGGCCGATCTGCTCGTCAACTGCACATCGGTGGGCCTATCCGTAGAACGCTCGGCCACTGAGGACCGTGCGCTCAACCAACTCCGAATGACGGGCGATCAGGTCGGTGAGTACTCACATGTCGCCGATCTGGTCTACCGCTCAGGATCCACCCCACTGCTTGCCGCCGCCCAGATGCGGGGCGTCGGCACGACCGATGGTCTGGAGATCCTCATCGCACAGGGCGCGCTCAGCCTTGAGTCCTGGACGAAACATGCCCCGCCGCTGGAGGTCATGCGGGCCGCCGCGCGGGCCGATCCCGCGACCTAGCCGGACGCTCGGGGGGTCGCGATGAGCGACCAGCCGGCCAGCCCCGACCTGCACGCGATCTTCGGCATCGACGGTTCGCCCGCGGTGGGCGACCCGCTGATCACCGGCGCGAGCGAACTGTCCCTCGAGGCCCGCCCCGAGTCCGGCTATGAAACGTTCGACAGCGGCGAGGGACTGCAGGTCCCGCTCGAAGAGGCGCCCGCGGTCGAAGTCCAGGTCGAGGCCCCCGCCGAGGAAGCATGGGACGCCGCGGAGGCGGCGAGTGAGCAGCCCGCGCCGCCCTCGCCGGGCAACGCCCCCGAGCCCGGCTGGTCGGGCATCACGCGGCCCTCGCGGCGCGGCTCCTCGCCGCGCTTTCTGACGGATGTGATCATCGCCATGCAGCTGGCCACCGCCCGCCAGGTCGAAGATGCGATCGAGACCTCGCGGACCTCGGGCCAACCGCCCGAGCGGATCCTGCTCGATCAGGGCGCCATCACCCAGGACGGATTGGCCCGGGCGCTGGCCGAGCGCTACGGCCTGGACCACCTCGACCTGGGCGTCTTCCAGGTCGACATGTCCGCGGCGAACCTCGTCTCGACGACGATCGCCAAGCGCTACCAGGCCGTCCCGGTGGCGTTCGCCGACAAGCGGACCCTGCTGGTCGCGATGGCCGACCCCTCGAACGTCCTGGCGGTCGACGACATCGCGATCATGACCGGCCACGAGGTCCGCGTCGCGGTCGCCCCGCCCGATGACATCACGGCCCTCATCTCGCGCCTCGATCGCCTCGAAGACGTCGTCGGGCACACCGACGAGCAGCAGGCCGAAGAAGACGACGAGGTCGTCGCGCTGCACGAGTCCGACGAGGACGCGCCGGTCATCAAGCTCGTCAACCAGATCGTCGCCCAGGCCGTCGAGCGGGGCGCATCGGACATCCACTTCGCTCCCGACGGCAGCCAGACGCGGGTCCGTTTCCGGATCGACGGCGTCCTGCAGGACATCACGACGGTCCCCCGGCGGATGGCCGCCGGGGCTGTCTCGCGCGTGAAGATCATGGCCGAACTGGATATCGCCGAGAAGCGCCTGCCCCAGGACGGGCGCATCGGGCTGGTGGTCGACGGGCGCCACGTCGACCTGCGTGTCGTGACGCTGCCGAGCGTCCACGGCGAGGGGATCGTGATGCGCGTCCTGGACAAGTCGAACGTCGTCGTGGACATGGAGAAGCTGGGTATGGCCGACCACGAGCGCGAACGGTTCGAGAGCTCCTGCAAGGAGACCCACGGCGCGGTGCTCGTCACCGGCCCGACCGGCTCGGGAAAGTCGACGACCCTCTACGCGGCGCTGCAGATGCTCAACACGCCCGAGAAGAACATCATCACCGTCGAGGACCCGGTCGAGTACGAAATGGCCGGCCTGACCCAGGTCCAGGTCTCCAACAAGACCGGGCTGACGTTCGCCACGGGCCTGCGGGCGATGGTCCGCGCGGACCCCGACATCATCATGGTCGGGGAGATCCGCGACAAGGAGACGGCTCAGATCGCAATCGAGTCCGCCCTGACCGGCCATCTGGTCCTCTCGACGCTGCACACGAACGATGCGCCGTCGGCCATCACGCGGCTGATCGAGATGGGCGTCGAGCCGTTCCTCGTCGCCTCGGCGCTCGAGTGCGTCGTGGCCCAGCGCCTTGCGCGGATGCTCTGCCCGAGCTGCAAGCGCCGCATGATCATCCCCAAGAAGGTGCTCCAGGAGAGCGGCTACAAAGCCGTCACCGAGCTCGAGGCCTACGAGCCCGTTGGCTGCAGGCGTTGCGGCGGCAGCGGCTATCGAGGCCGGGTCGGGCTCTATGAGGTGATGAAGATCACTCCCGAGATCCAGACGATGGCCCTCGAACGCCGTCCGGCCGAGGTGATGCGCGACCTCGCCGTCAGCCAGGGAATGGTGCGCCTGCGCGACGACGGGCTGAACAAGGTCCGCATGGGCAGGACCTCGATGGCCGAGATCGCAAGGGTCATCGGCACCAACTGATGATCGAATTTTTGTCGATTGGCGCCAGACCCCTCCTGAAAACGTGTTCGTGAGCCGATAGGGGGGTCATGGATATTGATTTCGCGGACCTCCTGATGGAGGTCGTCCACCGCCGTGCCTCGGATCTCCACCTCAGCTCGGGCGCGCACCCGACCGTTCGCGTGCGGGGCAAACTCGCGCCGCTGGAGGAGTACCCCAAGCTCTCGAGCTCCGACACGCGCGAGATCGTCTACTCGATCCTCACCGGCGACCAGCGCCAGCGCCTGGAGACGAACTGGCAGCTGGACTTCGCCTACTCGATCCCCGGCCACGCCCGCTTTCGTGTCAACGCCTACTACCAGCGTGGTGCGATCGGGGCCGCCTTCCGCCTGATCCCCTTCGGCCTGACCTCGATCGACGAGCTCGGCCTGCCCCCGGCGGTGCACGAGTTCACCCGCCGCCCCCGCGGTTTCGTGCTCGTCACGGGCCCGACCGGCTCGGGCAAGTCCACCTCGCTGGCGGCGATGATCGACGAGATCAACGCCACCCGCGAGGAGCACATCATGACGATCGAGGACCCGATCGAGTTCCTGCACGGGCACAAGAAGTGCCTCATCAACCAGCGCGAGCTGGGCTCGGACGCGCAGAGCTTCTCGGCCGCCCTCACGGCCGCCCTGCGCCAGGACCCCGATGTGATCCTCGTCGGCGAGATGCGCGACCTGGAGACGATCTCGACCGCCCTGACGGCTGCCGAGACCGGCCACCTGGTCTTCGCGACACTCCACACCCAGGACTCCGCCCAGACGATCGACCGCATCATCGACGTCTTCCCGGCCCACCAGCAGGGCCAGGTCCGCGTCCAGCTGTCCGTCGCCCTGCAGGGCATCATGACCCAGCAGCTGCTGCCCAACGCCGACGGCTCCGGCCGGGTCGTCGCGACCGAGGTCCTGGTCCCCAACGCCGCGATCCGCAACCTGATCCGCGAGGGCAAGACACATCAGATCTACTCGGTCCTGCAGACCGGCTCCTCCAGCGGCATGCAGACGATGGACGCCTCCCTGGCCTCGCTCGTGCGCGCCGGCAAGATCTCCCAGAAGCTCGCCGAAGCACGCTCGTCGACCCCCGATGAGCTGCGCCGCCTGATGGGCGCGGGCTCGCTGCAGGCCGCGTAGGCCACAGCCATGAGCACCTACGTCTTCAAGGCCATCGACCTCACGGGCGGCAAGGCCCGCGGCGAGGTCGAGGCCGAGTCCAAGCAGGCGGTCTCCGACCAGCTCAAGCAGCGCGGCCTGATCGTCCTGGACATCTCCGACAAGCACTCCTCGAAAGAGATCGAGTTCGCGTTCATGAAGCGCGTCGGCGCGAACGACCTGGCGATCTTCTCGCGCCAGCTCTCGACGATGATCTCCTCGGGCATGAGCATCCTGCGCTCGCTGTATGTCCTCGAGGAGCAGACCGAGAGCAAGTTCCTCAAAGAGACGATCGTCGCGGTCCGCAAGGACGTCGAGGCGGGCCTCTCGCTGAGCGACTCGATGGCACGCCACCCCAAGGTCTTCAGCCCGCTGTTCGTCGCCATGACCCAGGCGGGGGAGACGGGCGGTGTGCTCGAGGACGCCCTGATGCGCGTCGCCGACCAGCTGCAGAAGGACGCCGGCCTGCGCCGTCAGATCAAATCGGCGATGGTCTACCCGGTCATGGTGATCATCTTCGCGGTGGCCGTCATGATGGCCCTGGTCGCCTTCCTGGTGCCGGTCTTCGTGGGCGTCTTCAAGCAGTTCGGCGGCGAACTGCCCAAGCTCACCAAGGTTTCGGTCTTCCTCTCGGAAGTCGTCACCGGCTACTGGTGGGCGCTGTTCGGCGGCACGGCGATCATCATCGTCGCGTTCGTCAAGTGGAAGAACTCGAGCTGGGGGCGCAAGCAGTGGGACCACTTCCGGCTGCACGTGCCGATGAAGATCGGCACGATCGTCCAGCAGGTCGCCGTCGCGCGCTGGTCGCGCACGCTGGCCTCGCTGACGGGCGCCGGCGTGCCGTTGCTGCAGGCACTTGAGATCACCGGGCGCACCGGCGGCAACGTCGCCGTCGAGGAGGCGATGGACGGCGTCATCAGCTCGGTCAAGCGGGGTGGCACGATCGCCGCCCCCCTCGCCCAGGCGCCGATCTTCCCCTCGATGGTCACCCACATGGTCGGCGTCGGCGAGGAGACTGGTGCGCTGGACCAGATGCTGGACCGGATCGCAGAGTTCTACGAGGAACAGGTCGAAGCTTCGGTCAAGGCGCTGACCTCGATCCTGGAGCCGATCATGATCATCGTGATCGGCGGGATCGTCGGCTTCATCGTGATCTCGATGTACCTGCCGCTGTTCGAAGTCTACAAGCACATCGAATAGCCCAGACGCCTCGCTCGCGCCCGGATAGGCTGTGCGCGAATGGGTGCAGACAGTCAGAGATCGGGCGGCCGGAAGGTCTTCGGCAAGGTCCTCGTGGCGATCTGGATCGGGCTGATCGTGCTCGGCTTCATCGTGCAGACGACCGAAGGCTTCGGCTCGCTGGATGGGGTGATCGCCTGGTTCGTGATCGGCGGCCTCGGCTTCATGGTGCTGCTCGCCTTCGGTGCACAGCGCCTGATCCGGTGGCTGATCGACGACGGTGGGCTGGGCGAGCGCGAGCGAAACGAGCCAAGTACCTGAGCGAGCGCGCGCCCGAGGCCGCGTGCTCGCAGCGGCGCCTCGCCGGGCGCCCAAGATCTCACTGCGGGTTGCGGCGCTCCACGCTCACGCAGCGGGTGCCGTCCAGTGCGGCGACCGACAGTGCGATCTGCCCGTCGAGCAGCTCGAGCAGTTCGCGCCCGACGAGCTCGCGCCGCCAGCCGCGGAGCGTCCTCACGTCGGGCGGCGGGGCGCCGACGCGGACCGAGGTGACAATCGCCTGCAGGTCCGCCCGGGCGGCCAGCAGCTCGTAGGCGAGGCCGGCTTCGCGCGCGCGGGTCCGTGCAAGCGCCTCGGCGAGGGCGACCAGCGGCAGGTCCTCGGCCTTCGGCGCCGGCGGGCGGGAGGACGGCGCCTGAGCTTCGGGCTCGCGCTGAGCGGCCCGGGCGACGGCGTCGAGCAGCTCCTGGGCGCGGCGACCACCGGAGCTGGCGCCTACACCGCGGATCTTGCCGAGCTCATCGCGCGACTTCGGCTGGCGCCTTGCGACCTCGATCAGGCCGGCGTCGCCGAGGACGCTCTGGACGGGCCGGTTGTTGCGTTCGGCCGTCTGCTCGCGCCACTCGACGAGCTCCCGGGCCACGAGGCGGGCGGGGCCGCTGAGCCCGTTGAGCCTGGGCAGGCGCTCGAGGATGGTCCGCGGGTCGCGTTCGTCGGAGACGTGGCTGAGCGGCTCGCACTCCTCCAGCGCCCACTCCAGCCGGCCGAGCTCGGTCAGCCTGCGCTGCAGCTCGGCGGCCAGCTCGAGCAGGTGCACGACGTCCTCGCGGGCATAGGCGAGCTGCTCGGCCGACAGCGGCCGGGCGTCCCAGCGGGTGAAGCTCGCGGTCTTCGCGACACGCAGGCCCAGCACGTCACCCAGCAGCGAGTCATAGCCGGCCTGTGCGCCGAGCCCCGCGAATCCCGCCGCGACCTGGGTATCGAACAGGTTCGTGACCTCGGTCTGCAGGTGGCGGCGCAGCAGCGCAATGTCCTGGCGCCCGGCGTGGACGACGATCTGCACCTCCGGGTCGGCCAGGATCTCGCCCAGGCGGCCGTCGATCGGCGGCTCCTCGAGCGGGTCGATGAGCGCTATCGCCTCGACCCCCGGCTGCTCGGGGACCGCGAGCTGGATCAGGCACAGCAGCGTCCGGTAGCGGCCCTCGCCCATGAACTCGGTGTCCACGGCCAGCCGTCCGCTGGCCTTCGCCTGCCCGAGCAGGCGCTCGAGCGCCGCCGCGTCGGCGACGCCGTTCACGGCTTTGCTCCAGGCAGCAGGTAGAGCACCCCGCCCGAGGACAGGCCCGCCCGGCGCGAGACGTCCGTCCCGTGGGCCCGGATCCACTTGGCGGGAGCCGAGCAGGCCGCGTTCGTCGATGTCGAGTGGGGGCCGCAGAACGTGTTCAGGAACGCGTAGCGGACCTTGCCTTCGGCGATCTGGTGCTCGAGCTTGTCGATCCCCGTGTAGACGCGCCCGTTATAGGTGGTCAGGACGTCGATCGGCAGGGCGTCCTTGACGATCAGCGAGCCGATCGAGGTCGCCGACTCGGCCGCCAGCTCGTAGTAGGCGTCCTGACGGTGCGCCAGGACGTAGCGGCTCAGCGCGGCCTGCTCTTCACCGGGCAACTGCCCGACGAAGCCCGCGTCGCTGACCTTGTCGGAGATCGCCGTGGCGTCCGCTTTGACTCCCACCGCAAGGATCGCGACGAGCGCGAGGGCCATGCCGGCACCGGCCAGCAGCGGCGAGGGGGCACGTCCGCCGCGGCGGTGGGCCACGACCGCGGTGAGCGCCGCCCCGAGGGCCCCGGCCAGCACCACCCACCAGGTGCTCGGGCGCCCGTACAGCAGCCGCTCGGCGTAGTAGACGACGACCACCATCACGGCCAGGAGCGCTCCCAGGCGAAGCCGGCCGCGCGGGGCGAGCGCCCAGGCCACCCCGATTCCCACCATCGCGGCGACCGGAGGCACGAAACCCTCGACGTAGCGGGGGTGCAGGCGGGTCATGTCGCTGAACAGGGCGATCCCGGTGAACATCCAGAGGATCAGCCCGCCGGCCGCCGCGCGTCGCATCCGCGGCCCCAGCGGTGTGACGGCAGCTGTTGCGGGGGGGCCGGCGCCCGCGTCGCTCGCGGCGGCGCCGGCCCTGCCCTCACCCGTGGGATCGCCCTCCGGTGCGGGCTCCTGCTCGTCCTCGCGCAGGCCCAGCAGCAGAGCCGGGAGGCCGAGCAGCAGGCCCACGAGCACCTCCATCCCGAGTCGCTCGCCCGACAGCGGGCCGATCCGGGCAAACAGCCGGGTGGGGGAGGAGGGGAGGATCGGGATGTGGTCGCGCTCGGACTGCGTTGCCGTCGGGTATCTGTGACCCGGTTCATAGACGGTGCCCTGGGGTTCGGGCGATTTGCCCGCCAGGCGGTCTTTGCCGTTGAAGATGAAGGCGGCGTTCCAGGCGCTGCCGTTGGTCGAGCCGATCGCGTAGGGGCGATCGCTGGCCGGGGCGATCAGGGTCGCCGTCAGCCAGGCCAGCGCGACCGCGACATAGACGATGCCCGCCAGCGCCACCTGCCCGAGGCGCCGCCGGCGGCTGCCGGGCATGCCGAGGTAGGCCATCAGCGCCAGCCCCGGCAACGCAACCAGCGACTCGAGGAGCTTCACGTCAAAGGCGATCCCCAGCGCAACGGCGCCCGCCAGCAGCCAGCGCTTGCGCCCCGTCTCGATCGCCCGGACGATCAGCAGCAGCGCGATGACGGTCAGCACCATCATCACCCCGTCCATCGTGTCGCTGCGCGAGGTGATCACCTCGACCGGCAGCACCGCGATCGCGGCGGCTGCCCCGAGCCCGGCGGCGGGGCTCCACATCCGCCGGACGGCCTCGAACAGCAGCGGCACGGCGGCGATCCCCGCCAGCGCCTCGGGCAGCTTGAGCGTCGTCGAGGTGAAGCCCAGCGCCTTGACGCTCACGACCTGCAGCCACAGGTCGACGGGCGGCTTGTCGATCGAGACGCTCCCGCCGGGCTCGAAGGCGCCGAAGAAGAAGTTGTGCCAGGACATCGACATGCTCCGCACGGCGGCGTCGTAGAAGGGATCCGGCGGCACCTGGCCGATCTTGTCCAGGCGCAGGACCGCGGCGCCGAGCGTGATCAGCGCCAGAATGCCCCATTGCAGCGGGCTCGGCGGTCTTCTCATGCGGGGAACGCTAGTCTCATCAGCTCATGGCGAGCGGCGAGGACGACAGCGAGGATCTGACCGGCGGGACCCATGAGCCGCGTGAGTGTATGGCCTGTCGCGGCACCGGCAGGGTGATATCGAACCTGGGGGGCACTCCCAGCACGGTTGATTGCCCCTGGTGCGCCGGCACCGGTATGCGCCCCCCCGAAATCGACGCCCAGGCCCGCTGGGGCGAGCGCGAGACGCCCGTCGAGGACGGCGAGGCCGCGGCGCCCGCCGGCTGAGCCGGGGCGCTGCCACGCCCGCCGACCAACGGGCTTTTTCGTACAGACAATTCATACGTCCATCCTTTTATGCACCGGTAAAGGTCAGTGAAAGCAGCGCCGATGCACCGGCTGACAAAGCCAGTACCCGAGGTGCCAAGGCAGAGCATCGACAGATGCGTAGCAAAGCCGGCGGCTCTCAAACAAGGGGGACGCATCGCCGCTTGAGGCGATTACCGAGGGCTGGCGCCCTGTAACCGGATCCTAGGAGGATTCACATGCTGTATCGACTGCGCCAGCGCTCGAAGGACGAGGGTGGTTTCACCCTGATCGAGCTTCTGGTCGTCATCCTGATCATCGGCATCCTTGCCGCGATCGCCATTCCGTCGTTCCTGAGCCAGAAGGGCAAGGCTTCCGACGCTTCCGCGAAGGAGCTCGCTCGCACGGCCCAGACGACCGCAGAGACCTACGCCACTGACCACAGCGGCGAATACACGGGCATGACGACGAAAGCCCTCCACGAATACGAGCCCACGATCCCGACCGCTTCCGGCAACGGAAACGCCTACATGAACGGTGAAGGCGCGACGGCCGTGATTGAATCGGGTAAGGGTTACGAAGTGACCGCTACCTCCACCAGCGGTGACACGTTCAAGATCAAGCGCAACGGTGAAGGTGTTGTGGAACGCACCTGCTCGCCGGTGAAAGTCGGTACCGGCTGCTCCAGCGGCGACTGGTAGACCAGTCGCCGGCTCTCACAGCCGGAAGGTCTCACAAGAGGGCGGCCCACGGGCCGCCCTCTTTGCGTCCCGGGACCGCCCGGGCTCGACCCCGGCCGTCCGCTCCTCTCGTATCAAACGTGGCGGGTTCTAAAGTGTGTGCGTTCACGGGTCGATAGCGATAGGGATGATGTCGCACGCCCGCAACCGCAGTCTTGAGGAGAGCGCGTTCACACTGATCGAGCTCCTCGTCGTGATCCTGATCATCGGGGTCCTTGCGGGGATCGCGATCCCCGCGCTCCTCAACCAGCGAAGCAAGGCCAGTGATGCGGCGGGCAAGGAAGTCGCACGCTCCGCCGGCCAGGCAGCCGAGACCTACGCGACCGACCACGGCGGGCTCTACACGGGCATCGAACCCAAAGTCCTGCACGAATACGAGGCAGCGATACCGACGTCCGCCGGCAACGGCAACGCCTGGGACAGCGCCGCGGAAGCGATCGAAGGTGGCAAGGGTTACAAGGTGACTGCCACCGCAACCTCCGGCGACAAGTTCACCTGGACGCGAAATGCCAACGGCGAAGTCAGCCGAACCTGCGAAGTGAAGGCAGGGAACAACCCAGGCGGCTGCCAGACCGGCAGCTGGTAGCGGCGGGCGCTCTGCGCAGGCCGTGAGCCCGATCGCCGCCTAATCCTCAAGTGCGGCGGCCGCGAGGCCGATCAGGAACCCATGGAGGCCGCCACCTTCGCCGGAGTCCTCGGCGCGATCATGGGCTCGTTCCTGAACGTCGTCGCCTACCGGCTCCCGCGCCACGAGTCGCTGATCACACCGGCCTCGCACTGCCCCGGCTGCGGCACGCCGGTCAAGCCCTACGACAACATCCCGGTGCTCTCGTGGCTGTTGCTGCGCGGGCACTGCCGCAGCTGTGGCACGGCGATCTCCGTCCGCTACCCGCTGGTGGAGGGGGCCACGGGCCTGCTCTGCCTCGGCGCAGTCCTGGCTCATGAATCGGCCGCCCAGATCGCCCTGAGCATCGGGCTGATCCTGCTCGTCGTGCCGGCGGCGCTGATCGACCTTGAACATCGGATCATCCCCAACAAGATCACCGCCTTGGGCGCGGTCGTGGCGATCGCCGTCGGCCTCGCCCTCGATCCGGGCGGTGAGCCGACCAGGCTGATCGCCGGAGCCGCGGCGGGCGGGTTCCTGCTGCTCGCGGCACTCGCCTACCCGGGCGGGATGGGGATGGGCGACGTCAAGCTCGCCGGCATGATGGGCCTGTTCCTCGGCACCGCGGTGGCGCCGGCGATCCTGATCGCGTTGCTCGCCGGCACCGCGGTCGGTGCGGTGATCATCGCCCGCAAGGGCGCCAGGGAGGGTCGCAAGACCGCGGTTCCGTTCGGCCCGTTCCTCGCGCTCGGGGCGCTCGTCGCCGTGTTCGCCGGGCAGCCCCTGGTTGATGTCTACGTCAATCACTTCCTTCACTAAAGCGCCGGCTCGCAGACGCCGATACCCCCCCTGCGGATGGTCCGCAACCCCGGTTCCGCTCTCTTTCAGATGAAACTCCCCTCACCCAACCTCAAGCTCGGCCTCAGCCTCGGCCGGCGCTCGGGCGCCGACGTCGTCGGCCTGGACATCCAGCCCGGTTTCATCGCTGCGGTTCACGCCAAGGTCAACGGCTCGATCGCCGCAGAGCACGCGGCGACGATCGCGCTTCCGGCCGACGCGATGCGCGACGGTGAAGTGCTCGACGAGGAGGCTCTCGGCGACGCCCTGCGCGAGCTGTTCGCCGCCGGCGGTCTGGGCAAGCGCGTCCGGATCGGCGTCGCCAACCAGCGCACCGTCCTGCGCATCCTCGAGCTGCCGCCCGTCACCGACCAGAAGGAGCTGGCCGCGGCCGTCACCTTCCAGGCCCAGGACCAGGTCCCGATGCCGCTCAACAACGCGGTCCTCGACTTTCACCCGCTCGGGGTCATCGACACCCCCGCCGGTCCCCGCCAGCGCGTGGTGCTCGTTGCCGCCCAGCGGGACATGGTCGAACGTCTGCTGGGTGCGGTGCGCCGCGCCGGCCTGACGGCCGAGGGCGTCGACCTGTCGGCATTCGCCCTGATCCGCTCCCTCTACCGGCCCGAAGAAGAGCAGTCCGGCCGGGTCCTCTACCTGAACGTCGACGGGCTGACGAACCTGGCGATCGCGGAGGGCACGATCTGTCGCTTCACTCGCGTCGTCGGCTCGGGGCTCGAGGGCATGGCCAGCGAGCTCGCCGAGCGGCGGGGGATCGCCCTGGTCGACGCTCGCGCCAGGCTCGCAGAGGTCGACCTCACTGTCCCGCAGCCCAAGCCCGAGCCCGTTGTGCTCCCCGAGCCCGGCGCCGTGCCGCTCGCCGACCAGCTGCCCGAGGAGGACCCCGAGGCCTCGTTCCAGACCCGCGAGGAGCTCGAAGAGCACGAAAACGAAATGAGCTACGAGGAGCTGGCGACGGTCGCCCCGGCGATCGAGGAGCCCACTCCGCAGGCCTCGGAGGCCGATGTCTGGACGGTGCTCGACAACGGCATCCGCGAGATCTCCGGCGAGGTCCGCAACTCGCTGGACTTCCACCGCTCCCAGGACGGCGGCGGCGAGGTCTCCCACGTCGTCCTCAGCGGCGCCGCCCAGGACATCCCCGGTTTCGCCGAGGCGCTGCAGAACTCGCTCGGCGTCGAGGTCCGCCCGGCCGAGCTGAGCGTCGTCACAGGCGGCCTGGACACCGACGTCTCGCCGCACCGACTGGCGGTGGCCACCGGCCTCTCCGCCACGGAGTCGCCGCGATGAGAGCCGTAAACCTGATCCCCGGCGACCAGCGCAGCGGCAGCTCCGTCGGCGCCGGGCGCTCCGAAGGTGCCGCCTACGCCGTGCTCGCACTGCTCGTCGCGGTCGCCGTGCTGGCCGTGCTCTACGGCAAAGCCGACCGCGAGATCTCGAGCCGCAAGGCGCAGCAGGCCACGATCAGCGCCCAGGCCCAGCGTGCGCAGGCCGAGGCCAGCGAGCTGGCCCCCTACACGAGCTTCCTGGCGCTGCGCACCCAGCGTGAACAGGCCGTCGCGAGCCTCGTCGACTCACGCTTCGACTGGGCCCACGCCTTCCACGAATTCGGGCGAGTCCTCACCGGCCAGACACAGATCGCCACGCTCTCCGGCTCGATCGCCTCCGGCACGACGAGTGGCTCCGCCGCCGCGACTCCCACATCCGCTTCGGCCTCCTCGGCGGCCGTCACCTCGGCCACGCCGGCCGGGAGCGTCCCGACGTTCAGCCTGACGGGCTGTGCAACCAGCCAGCAGGCGGTTGCCGTGATGCTCGAGCGGCTGCGCCTGATCGACGGCGTCAACACCGTCACCCTGCTGAGCTCCACCAAGGGCACCGGCGGCGGCGGATGCCCGGCAAACGGCCCGGCCTTCTCCGTGACGGTTCAGTTCGACGGGCTGCCGAGCGCGGCCGCCGCGAGTGCCGCCGCGGTGAAATCGCCTGCCAAGACGACCGTCTCGGACTCCACGACCAGCGCGGGCGCGGTGCCCGCCGCGACCGCCGCCTCGGGAGGTGCCAACGGATGACCGGACGTGACCGCATGGTCCTCATCGGAGTTGTCGTTCTCGCAGCGATCGCCGCGGGCTGGCTGCTCGTCGTCTCGCCCGAGCGCGACAAAGCCAAGGCGCTGGGCGCCGAAGTCAGCGCTGCCCAGACCGCCCTCACGACGGCAGAAGGCGAGCTCTCGAACGCCCGCGCGGCGCAGTCGCAGTACGCGTCCGCATATGCGGCCGTCGTCAGCCTGGGCAAAGCGGTCCCCGCCAGCGAGGAAGTCCCGTCGCTGATCTTCCAGCTCGCCCAGGCGACTGACCAGCGCAACGTCGACTTCAGCTCGATCACGACGGGCTCGACCGGGTCGGGATCGGCATCCACCGCCTCAAGCGCCGGGGCCGCCACGGCGGGCTTCAGCCAGATGCCGTTCACGTTCGTCTTCAACGGCGGCTTCTTCGACCTCGAACACCTCTTCCGCCAGTTGACCTCCTTCGCAACCCACTCGAGCTCCGGTGGCCTGCAGGTCAGCGGCCGTCTGTTGACGATCCAGAGTGTCAAACTGGCCCCTGAAGCCTCCTCCAGCGCGAGCAGCTCCAATGCGGCACTGTCCGGGACGATCACGGCCTCGGCCTACGTCCTGCCTGCGAGCCAGGGACTGACCGCCGGCGCGACGCCGACATCTCCCGTCGGCGCAGCGGCCCCGGCCGCCGCCTCCGGCTCGACGGCCGCCACTGCACCTGCGATCGCGAGGGTCACGCCATGATCGAGTTCCTGAAGTCGCTCAAGGCCGACCTGCTCGACCGCCGGCTGCTGCCGGCCGTGGCGCTCGTCGGCGTGGTCTTCCTGGCCGCCGTCGCCTACGCCCTCGCCGGTGGTGGCTCCAGTGCCACGCCCCCGGCCACGAGCGCGACCGTCACCCCCACGACTCCCGCGGGTGGTCTGGCCGTGTCCGGCGCGAGCACCGAAAAATCCGTTGCCGAGACGACCGACGGCGTCTCCGAACAGCGCACCGGCCACGCCCGCAACCCGTTCGCACCGATCGCCGGTGCGAGCACCGAAGCGAAGAGCAAGACGGCCACTACACCCAGCACGGCGAGCTCCTCGGGATCGGCGCAGTCGGGCTCGGGCTCCACCGGCAGCGGCAGCGAAACCGCGAAAACCGAAACCACGAGCTCCAAGCCCGCGGCCAAGAAGCAGACCACCGTCTACCACGTGGCGATCGAGTTCGGCGTCTTCCCTGCCGGCTCGACCCCGGAAACGGTGGTGCTGACGCCCTATGAGAACCTCAAGCTGCAGACGGCCCTGCCGAGCGCAAAGCAGCCCCTGATCGTCTTCCGAGGCGTCACCAAGGGGGCCAAGAGCGCGACCTTCTCGATCGTCGGCGAAGCGATCCTGCACGGCATCGGGGCCTGCCTGCCGAGCGCGACCAACTGCCAGGCGCTCGACCTCAAGCCGGGCCAGTCCGAGCAGCTCGAATACCTCCCGCCGAACGGCGAAACGGTCGTCTACGAACTGCGGGTCGTGTCGATCGCCTCCAGCAAAGCCTCGGCGGCCTCGGTCGCGGGAGCCCTGGGCGAGTCCAAGGCGGGCATCGAAGTGCTCCGCCGAGCGGGTCTCACCGAGCTGCCGTTCCTGCGCTACTCCTCGGAACCCGGCGTCCTCGTCTTCCCGATCCGCAAGGCCTTCGGCGCCCGCGCGCACACGGCCCTCGTGCCGCGCCTGCAAAGCCGCTGAGCGCCCAGCAAATAAGCTAGGGGCCGTGGTGCTCCGCCTGATAACCGCCGGGGAGTCGCATGGCCCTGGGCTGACATGCATCGTCGAGGGCCTTCCGGCCGGCCTGCGGCTGACCCCTGAGGACCTCGACGGCGACATGGCCCGGCGCCAGCTCGGCCACGGCCGGGGCGGGCGGATGAAGATCGAGCGCGACCACGCCGAGGTCACGGCAGGCGTCCGCCACGGGCTGACGCTCGGCGGCCCCGTCGCGCTCCAGGTCGCGAACCGTGACTACGCCAACTGGGAAGAGCGAATGAACCCCTGGCCGACGGGTGTGGAGGTCGCGGAGGTCCATCTGCCGCGGCCCGGCCACGCCGACCTCGTGGGGACGCAGAAGTACAAGCAATCGGATGTCCGCAACATCCTCGAGCGGGCCTCGGCCCGTGAGACGGCGGCCCGTGTGGCGGGTGGGGCGCTGTGCAAGGCGTTCCTGCGAGCGCTCGGCGTCGAGATCCGCTCCCACGTGATCCAGATCGCCTCGGTCCATGCGCCGGAGCCGGGCCGCCAGCTGGAGCTGGCCGACTTCGAGGGGGTCGATAGCTCGCCGGTTCGCTGCCTGGACGCGGACGCCGCGAAGGCGATGGTCAAGGAGATCGACGAACTTCGCAAGGCCAACGAGTCGCTGGGGGGCGTGTTCGAGGTCCAGGCCTTCGGGGTCCTCCCGGGCCTCGGCTCGCATGTCTCCTGGGAGGAGCGCCTGGACGGGAAACTTGCGCTTGCGATCTGCTCGATCCAGGCGATGAAGGGCGTCTCGATCGGCGATGCCTTCACCGTCGCCGGCCTGCCCGGCTCGGAGGCCCATGACGAGATCTTCTACTCCTCCGAGCGCGGCTACTACCGCGAGAGCAACCACGCCGGAGGCCTGGAGGGCGGCATGACCAACGGCGCGCCCGTCGTGGTGCGGGGTGCCATGAAGCCGCTGCCGACGCTGACCAAGCCCCTGCGCTCGGTCGACACGGAGACCCATGAGGCGGCCCAGGCCCTGCGCGAGCGGACCGATTCCTGCACCGTTCCCGCCGCCGGGGTGGTGGGTGAGGCGATGGTCGCACTGGTGCTCGCCGACGCCTACCGGGCGAAGTTCGGCGGCGACCACATCGATGACGTACTCGAGGCGGTGACGGCATACAGGGAGCGGATCGGTTGGCCTTCGTCCTGATCGGCTTCATGGGCGCCGGCAAGTCAACTGCGGCCCGCGAGCTCGCGGCGGCGATGGACGCCGAGCGCCTGGACAGCGACGAGCTGCTCGCGGAGCGCTTCGGCCACCCCGTCGCCCGCGAGTTCGAGCTGCACGGCGAGGAGTCCTTCCGCGCCGCCGAGGAGGAGCTCGTCTGCGGGCTGCTGGCCCGTGCCCCCGAGCGGGCGGTGATCGCCCTGGGCGGTGGAAGCGTCCTCTCCGGGCGTGTGAGGGAGGCGCTGAGGGGGCACCTGACGGTCCTCCTGGATATCGAGCCGGCGCTGGCCTGGGAGCGCGTCAGGGCCGAGCCGGGCGGGCCACAGCGCCCGCTGGCGAGCGATCCCGATGCATTTCGCCGGCTGCACGCCGAGCGGGTCGAGCTCTATGAGTCCCTCGCCGACGCGATCGTGCCCGTTCCGGGAGCGTGCTCCCCGGCGCTGCTGGCCCGGGCGCTCATCTCCCTCTCGCTCGCACCGCGCGGGACGCGCCTGCTGTGGGCCGGCTCGGCCTCCGGGCAGTACCCCGTCCTGATCGGCCGGGGCCTGCTCGCCGCAGGGGTCACCGAGGCCGTCTGGCCGCTCGACCGCACCGTCTCGCGGGCCTTCTGGGTGACCGATGAGCACGTCGCGGCGCTGCACGCAGAGAAGCTCGGGGACCCGGCACTGAGGATCACGATCCCGCCCGGTGAGGAGAGCAAGACCCTGGCCCAGGCCGAGCGGGTCTGGCGGGCCCTTGCCTCCGGTGGGGTGACGCGCGCAGATCATCTCGCTGCCCTGGGGGGCGGAGTCGTCGGTGACCTGGCGGGCTTCTGCGCGGCCACCTACCAGCGCGGCGTGCCCGTCGTGCAGCTGCCGACGACGCTGCTGGCGCAGGTCGACTCGGCCTACGGCGGCAAGACGGGGGTCGATCTGCCCGAGGCCAAGAACTATGTCGGCGCCTACCACCAGCCGGCCGGCGTGATCGTCGATCCGGATGTCCTCGAGACGCTACCCCGCGGTGAGCTGGACGCCGGCTGGGTCGAGGTCCTGAAGACGGCCCTGATCGCCGGCGGGGCTCTCTGGGAGGCGGTCGCCGAGGGCGCCCGGGCGGACGAGCGGACGATCTTCGACTGCGCCCGCACCAAGCTCGCCGCCGTGGCTGGGGACGAGCGCGATGCGGGCCGCCGGCAGGTGCTGAACCTCGGCCACACGGTCGGGCATGCGATCGAGACGGTCACGGGCTATGCCCGTTACCGCCACGGAGAGGCCGTCGGGCTGGGACTGCTCGCGACGCTGAGACTCTCGGGCCAGGATCAGTTGCGCGCGCAGGTGGGCGCCCTGCTGGCCGCGCACGGGTTGCCGGTGAGGCTCGAGGACGCCGACGTCGATGCGGTGCTCGAGGCGATCCGGCGCGACAAGAAGCGGATCGGCGCCGACGTGCCGTTCGTCCTGCTGCAGGCGCCCGGCGAGGTCAGCTATGGCTGCACCGTCCCCGGCGAGGAGCTCCGGGCAGCCGTCATGGAGCTGGCCGCGTGAGCACCCGGAGCTACCGCATCGAGGTGCTCCACGGCGTCAACCTGGACCAGCTCGGCAACCGCGACCCGGCGCTCTACGGCTCGCTGACGCTGCCCGAGCTCGAGGCCCGGATCGTGCACGAGGGCAGGGAGCTGGGCCTCGAGGTCAGCTGCTTTCAGAGCAACCACGAGGGGGCCTTCGTGGAGCGCCTGCACGGATTGCGCGCCACCGCCGACGGGCTGATCCTCAACCCCGGCGCCTGGACGCACTACTCGTGGGCGATCCGCGACGCGCTGGAGATAACCGCCCTGCCGGCGATCGAGCTGCACCTCTCCGATCCGCTTGAGCGCGAGCCCTGGCGTCACACCTCGGTGATCGGCGAGCTCTGCTTCGCGAACGTCCGCGGGCTCGGCCCCGACGGCTACCGCCGCGGCCTGGAGCTGCTGCGCGAGCACCTCGGGCAGGCCGCATGAGCGCCGTGACCGACCCCGCCGCGATCGAGCGCCGGGTCAGGCGCCTGCGGGCGGCGCTTGCCGAGCCCGGGGTCGACTTGTTGCTGATCGACGACTCGGTCGACCTGCGCTACCTCACGGGCTTCACCGGATCGAACGGCCTGGCCCTCGTCGGCGCCGCCGCGGAGGGCCCACTGCGCTTCCTGACGGACTTCCGCTACACCGCCCAGTCCGCACGCGAGGTCGGGCCGGCCTTCGAGCGCGAGACTGTCACAGGGGACCTCTACGAGGCGCTCGCGGTCCTGCTGGGCGAGCAGTCCGGGCGCCTCGGCTTCGATGAGGCGAAGCTGACGGTGCGCGGGCACCGCAGGCTCTCAGAGCTCGTCGGCGAGGGCTGGGAGCTCGTCAGCTGCGCGGGCCTCTTCGAGGGGTTGCGGGCCGTCAAGGAACCGGCCGAGATCGGGCTGATCGCCGCAGCCTGCGAGCTCGCCGACGAGGCGCTGAGGGCGACGCTCGAGGAAGGCCTCGTGGGGCGGACCGAGCGCGATGTGGCATTTGAGCTCGAGACGAGGATGCGACGGCTGGGCGCCCAGCAGCCGAGCTTTCCCTCGATCGTCGCCGCGGGGGCCCACGGCGCCCTGCCGCACGCCCAGCCGCGCGACATCGAGATCCCCGCCGATGTGCTCGTGACGATCGACTGGGGCGCACAGCTCGACGGCTACTGCTCGGACTGCACGCGGACCTATGCCACCGGCGAGGCGATCGAGGCCCGTGCCCGCGAGGTCTACGAGCTCGTCCTGCGCGCGCAGCTCGCGGGCCTCGAGGCGGTCCGGGCCGGCCAGAGCGGTCGTGAGGTCGATGCGGTGGCGCGCCAGCTGATCGAGGACGCGGGGGAGGGGCAGAACTTCGGCCACGGGCTCGGCCACGGCGTGGGCCTGGAGGTCCACGAGGCCCCCCGCCTGTCGCGGACGGCGGCGCGGGACCCGCTGCTGGACGGGAACGTCGTCTCGGTCGAGCCCGGCGTCTACCTGCCGGGGGCGCTGGGGGTGCGGATCGAGGACCTCGTCGTCGTCCGTTCAGAGGGCCCCGAGGTGCTGACTCGGCTGCCCAAGGAGCTCACGGTCATCGCCTGAGCGACAGGCTCCGGCGCCGCCGGCAACGGGTGCGCGGGCGCCGGGGCGGGCTTCGCGAACAGCCGCACGGCAAGCCAGCAGGCGAGCGGCAGCGTCCAGGCCAGGAAGACGAGCGACTGGACGTCGGGCGAGGCGTGTTCGGGCAACCAGTGAAAGCCGAACCAGACCATGGCGCTGGCGAGCAGGGCCGCCAGCGGCGGGCGCCCGGCGTCGGAGCCGGACTCCCACGCGAGCAGCGCCAACAGGAACGGCAGCGGGTAGTAGAGCGTGTCCCAGGTGTCCAGCAGGCAACGGGCCAGCAGCACGAGCGCCAGCGCCAACAGCGCCCGCTGGACGCTCAGGCGTGTGCTCCTGACCGACGCCCACAGGGCCCCGGCGAAGGCGGCGCCGACGAGCAGGATCAGCGGGTGGCTGATCGTCCCGGACCAGGCCGGGCCGATCCTGTAGCCGGGCTTGGCGTTGCCGAGGGTGCCATGGACGAGCGCGCCGTGGTGGCCGAAGAACCAGAAGATCTGCCAGGGCTGGAAGATCACCGAGCCCGGCTGTGCGAGCGCTCCGGTGCCGGAGGCAAAGCTCCCGCCGGGGGCGAGCAGCAGGGGGGCCAGGACGGCGGCTGCCGTGGCCGTCGCGGCCACGAGGCAGATCGCCCGGCGCCCCGGCGGCAGGACGAGCAGAATCGGCCCGAGCGCCAGCAGGGCCCACTCCTTGTTGGCGATCGCCAGGCCGATCACGATGCCCGTCGCCAGCGCCCGGCGGACGCTGACCGACGCGGCTCCGGCCATCAGGACGGCGAAGATGCACAGGCAGCCGCCGAGCAGCTCCTCGGGGTGGCCGAGTTCGAAGGCGGTCAGCGCCACCGGGTTGGCGACGCAGAGGGCCAGCACGACGGCCCGGTCGAGCCGGGGACGCCCGGCGGCGCGCATCCGGGCGACGAGCCAGACACCCAGCAGGGCGCCTGCCAACAGACAGGGGACGGCGACGGAGCGGTAGACGGCCAGCGGGCCGCCGCCCCACAGCCCCGGCAGCAGCGCGAACGGAGCCCGCTCGACGAGTGAGCCGCCATAGACGGGGGCGAGGCGCAGGAATTCGCCGATGTGGCCGTGGGTCAGCGCGTCGAAGGCCGGCCGCGCCTCGAGTTCGTAGTCGTTCCAGCCCGGCCCGTAGAGGGTCAGCCAGGCCGTTGTGATCGAGCCCGCGATTGCGAGCAGCGCGCAGGTAGCGTTCTCGCGCAGAGCTCGCCGCATAGGCTTCCATCGGCCTGCCCGAGGCCCGACTTGAGCCGGTGCGGCCCCGTTCCGTCGGCCGCAGCCGGCGGACCGGTCAGGCTTGGCGCGACGGGACCCAGCCGGCCGGGTAGGTGCCGGGCGGAATCGCGCCGGGGAGCTCGGGAAAGCACCGCAGCGAGACCCGCTCGGCGGCGCTGCCCGCCAGCAGCCCCCGCAGGTCTGCGACCGGCGCGAGGACACGGATCGTCGCGCCGATCTGCAGGTCGGCGGCGTTGGCCTGCTCGCCGCCGATGATTCCCCGCTCGGCGAGTGCCTCGATGTGGTCGAGCTTCGCCGGCAGGCCGGCAAGGTCGTCGTGGAGGCGGGCGGCGGTGATCCCGTGGTACCTCCAGGCGGCCCTGATCATGCGGATCGCGAAGTCGGTCCCGGGGCCGTCCAGCTGGTCACCGCCGAAGATCTTGGCGAGCAGCTCAGGGCGGAAGTGGAGCGCACCCCAGGGCAGGCGCCGGCCGAGGTCCTGGAGCTCCTCGTCGCCCCAGCGCTCGGCCTCGCGAACCTCCTCGCTCGGGTACAGGATCGGCTCCGGTTCGAGCTCCTCCAGGCGCGCCAGGATCGCCCGTGAGCCGTGGACGGGCTCGCCGTCGATCAACAGGCCCGGGACCGTCGAGTTCCCCTCGCCGTAGATCTCCTGCATCTGCTCGACGTGGGGGCCCGCGGCGAGGTCGACGCGGTCGAACTCGAGGCCCTTCAGCTCGAGGGCGGCGGCGACGGTCATGCAGGGGTGCGAGGGGGCGAGGGCGTGGAGCGTCAGTGTGGGAGCCATCGGCCGAGCCTATGCGAACGTGAGTCCCGAGGCCGGCTCGTTGCGGCGGCGCGACCGGCCCCACAGGCGCGGCTGGACAGCCCGGGCGTGCGCGACTACGATCGCGGAGTTCGCCAAAACCGGCACGGGAGGGCTGAGGGATGACGAAGGGGAGACTTTGCCTTGTGGTGTTGACGGCGCTGACGGGCGCGCTCGCGTTCTCCGCGCCGGCACTGGCCGGCGGGACGCCGGAATGGTTCGAATGCGTCAAGCAGAAGGGTGGGTCCTACGAGAAGGGCTGCGCCGCCGAAGGCGGCAAGGGCGGCTACATCGCGCGCCCGGGCCTCGGCACCGGCACGTTTCACGCCTTCGCCGCCAAGGCGACGATCGGCGGCCCCCGCAACGCGATCACCTGCGCGATGTCGATCGAAGGCACGAAGGTCGCGCCGAACCTCGTCACGGGAGTGACGATCACGCTGAAGGTCTGCAGCCGAGCGGACGATTCGAAAGACCATTGCGAAGCCCAGGAAACCAAAGGGCCGAAGGAAACGACCCTGGAATCCGAACCGCTGCAGGGCGAACTGGGCTACATCGGCCACTCGCCGTTGCACGTCGGGCTCAAGCTGGCCAACGTGGCGGACCCCGGAGGCCCGATCTTCACGCGGATCTACTGCATCGGCCCTACGGCGCATTTCATCTTCAGCGGCGGCTCGGTGGTCGGTGAAATTCACGGCGCCGTGAACGCATCGAGCGCCAAATCGACGCTCGCCTACGTGCCGGGGGACTACCTGGGCGAAGGCGAACCTGAGGTCAACCCGCCGCTCGAAGGCGAACCGGCGGGGACGCTCGTCGAAGAAATCCAGACGGCCAAAGAAGTCTTCGGCGAACCGCTGCCCACGAGCATCAGCGGGAGCCTGAAGATCGTCGGGGCCCAGATGGTCAGGGCCTGAGCCTGGGTCTCCCGCTCACTCCCGCAAGCGCCCGCCGGGGCGTTCGAGGCGGCGCGGCCGGGGTCGCGCGCCGCTTGGCCGCGGCCTGCCGTGGGGTCCCTCGATGCAAGCCGGTGGCCGTCGCGCTCCTGGTCGCGGTCCTCGCGGCGGGATGCGGCAAGAGCGATCCGTCCCCGATGCCGGCCGATGCCCTCGCAAACGTCCTGACGATCATCAAAGGCTGCGGGCGGAGCCCGCTCAGACGGTGCGAGGACGCCCACCGAGCCGAACTTGAAGCGGACCGGCGGGAGGTCTGCGGGGCGCGTGGCACCGGCCACGGCACCGGCGCCGCCGCGGAGGCTCAGCCCCTCCAAGGGGCGGGCCTGTGTGCGGCGGGCACGCCGCTGCGTAGCTGGGTCGCCGTCGAATACGTCCGGCTGGCCGGGGCGCCCCGATAGCGTCGATGCTCCAGCGGGACAGGTAGCGGCGCTCGGGGGCGGGCCGGCCCGCGCGATCCTCCTATGATGCTCAGCCGAGGTTCGGTTCCAGGCGACCGGTCCTCGGCACGCTCCTGAACGGCAACCACATCGAGATTTTTGGCTCTGGAAGGACTGATTCGCCCTGATAAGCACCAACCAGTTCAAAAACGGCAACCACATCGAGGTTGACGGGACGATCTTCAAGATCGTCGAGTTCCAGCATGTCAAGCCGGGCAAGGGCGGGGCCTTCGTGCGAACGAAGCTGCGCCGCTCCTCCGACGGCAACGTGATCGACCGGACCTTCAGGGCCGGCGAGAAGTTCCGCGACGTCCGCACCGAGTCGCGCAAGATGCAGTTCCTCTACGCCGACGGGACCGATGCCCACTTCATGGACAGCGAGTCCTTCGAGCAGATCGCAGTCCCCGAGACGGCCCTCGCCGAGCCGCTCCAATTCATGAAGCCCAGCATGGACGTCGAGGTGCTGTTCATCGACAACGAGCCCGCCGACGTCCAGCTTCCGAGCGCCGTCGAGCTGACTGTCACCGAGGCCGACCCGGGCCTGCGCGGCGATATCGGTCTCCGGTGGAGGGACCAAGCCCGCGACGCTCGAGACGGGCGCCGTCATCCAGGTGCCGCTGTTCGTCGAGCCGGGGCAGCTGATCCGCGTCGACACCCGCTCCGGCGAATACGTCGCCCGCGCCTAGATGCGGCGCTCGGAGCAGCGGCGTGCGGCGGTGATTGCGCTCTATCAGCACGACCTGACCGAGCGCTCGCTGGCCGAGACGCTGGGGCCGAACGCCTCGATCTTCTCGCGCGCCCTGGCCCATGCCGCAGCCGATCGGGCCGATGAGCTCGACGCGATGATCGAAGGCCACGCCCACGGCTGGACGGTCGACCGGATCCAGCCGCTGGAGCGGAGCATCATGCGGGTCGCCCTGATCGAGATGATCCACCCCGACGCGGCCCCTGCGGATGAGCCGATCTCGCCCGAGGGAGCGATCGAGGAAGCCGTCGAGAACGCCAAGACCTTCTGCGGCGCGGACGCTCCGGGGTTCGTCAACGGCATCCTCGCCGCAGTTCTGCGCGACGTGCGCGAGAATGCGCCGATCCGATGAGCAGCGCCGAGCGTCTCGACGATTTGATCATGCGCCTCGGGCGGGCTGCCGAGCAGCTGCGCTCGGGCGAGCTGTCCGCCGATGCCGCGGCGACGCTGGTCGAGGACTGCGCGGCCCTGGCGACCCAGGCGGCCGCCGAGCTCGAGCAGCTGACTCGCGCCGAGGTGCTGGCGCCGGCGCCGGGCCAGGACCGGCTTCTCTAGGCGCTCGGCTGCACCGGCTCGTGAGCGCCAGCTACCCGGACCATCTCCGCGAGGAGGTCGAGCGCTACCTGGAGCAGCTGAGCTTCTCCGAAGAGGCCATGACGGCCGGCCTCGAGGAGGCGATGCGCTACTCGCTGCTGGGCGGGGGCAAGCGGATCCGGCCCGTCCTCGCCCTTGCAACGGCCCGTGCACTGGGCCTGCCCCAGGATGAGGTGCTGCCGCTGGCGGGAGCGATCGAGCTGATCCACACCTACTCGCTGATCCATGACGACCTGCCGGCGATGGACGACGACGCATTGCGCCGGGGGCAGCCGACCTGCCACGTCAAGTTCGGCGAGGGGGTCGCGATCCTGGCCGGCGACGGCCTTTACGCGGAGGCCTTCCGCCACCTTCTGATCCACCAGCGTTCAGCCCCCGAGCGGGTGCTTGCGGCGGCCGCGGAGCTCGCCACGGCGACCGGGGTGAACGGGATGGTCGGCGGGCAGTACGCCGACATCTCAGAGCCCGCACCCGACGGGCCGGCCGCACTGCGCCGCCTGCACGAGCTGAAGACGGGGGCGTCTGATCGGCGCTTCGGTGATTTGCGTACTACTGTTGACGGGGACCGCCGACGGTCCCGGGGCGGTCTCCTTCCGGCGCTTTGCCGCCGAGCTGGGAGTGCTGTTCCAGATCGTCGACGACATACTCGATGTGACCGGTACCGATGATGCACTTGGAAAGCCCAGAGGAAGCGATGAGCGCCACGGGAAGCGGACCTACGTGAGCGAGTTCGGAATCGATCGTGCCCGCGAGCTGGCGGCGGAGTCCCATGCCACCGCACGCGCCGCTCTGGCCGAGCTCAGCGCGCTCGAGCCGGCCCCGCCCGGTGACGGCGGCGCGCCGACGGCCGAGCTCGAGAACATCGCCGACTTCATCTTCACCCGCACCTCATGAGCCTGCTCGACGAGATCGAGGGTCCCGAGGACCTGCACGGGCTCTCCGAGCAGGACCTCGCGACCGTCGCCCAGGAAGTCCGCGAGCACATCATCGACACCGTCGGCGAGATCGGTGGGCACTTCGGCGCCAACCTCGGCACCTGCGAGCTGGCCGTTGCGCTGCACTCGCTGCTGGACTCCCCGAAGGACAAGATCCTCTGGGACGTCGGCCACCAGGCCTACCCGCACAAGATCCTGACCGGCCGGCGCGATCGCCTCGCGACGATCCGCCAGTACGGCGGCCTCGCTCCCTTCTGCTCGATCCCCGAGTCGCCTCACGACATCATGGGCGCCGGGCACGCCTCGACCTCGATCGGCTACGCAGTCGGGCTGAAGGAGGGGATGCGCCAGGGCACCGGCGGCGAGGACGGCAAGGTCGTGGCTGTGATCGGCGACGGCGCGATGACCGGCGGCGTGGCCTTCGAGGCGATCGGGCAGGCCGGCGGCCTCGGCACACCGATCGTCGTCGTCCTGAACGACAACGGCATGTCGATCGCCCCGAACGTGGGCGCGCTGTCGCGCTACTTCAACAGGATCCGGCTCAACCCCAAGCTGTGGCATGCCCGTTCGGGCGTTGAGGGCGGCCTGACACGCCTGCCGATCGGCATCGGCTCCGCGTTCGAGCGTCTGGGCCCCCACCTGAAGGAGTCGATCAAGGCCTTCTGGGCGCCGGGGCTGTGGTGGGAGGAGCTCGACTGGGCCTACATGGGCGTCGTCGACGGCCACGACGTCAAAGCGCTCCGCGAGGCCCTGCGCGAGGCGCTGGCGGCCGAACGACCGGTCGTGGTGCACATCGCGACCGTCAAGGGCAAGGGCTTCGCCCCGGCCGAGGAAGGAGGCCTCGAGGGGATGGAGGAGTGGCACGCCGCCAAGCCGAACTCGATCCTCAACGGGTGTCCGACCCGCCCGGCGGACCTGCTGCCCGGCGAGGCTCCCCCGAAGCCCCGCCCGCCGCAGTACACGAAGGTCTTCGGCGAGTCGCTGCTGCGCGAATGCGAACGCGACGAGCGCGTCGTCGGGATCACCGCGGCGATGAACTCGGGCACCGGCCTGAGCATCCTGCAGAAGGCGATGCCCGACCGCTACTTCGATGTCGGCATCGCCGAGCAGCAGGCCGTCCTGTTCGCCTCCGGGCTGGCTCTGGAGGGGATCAAGCCGGTCGTTGCGATCTACTCCACCTTCCTCCAGCGCGCCTACGACCAGATCGTCCACGACGTCTGCCTGCAGGGCCTGAACGTCGTCTTCGCGATGGACCGCGCCGGCCTCGTCGGTGATGACGGCCCGACCCACCACGGCGCCTTCGACATCTCATATCTGCGCTGCCTCCCGAACATCGTCCTGATGGCGCCGCGCGACGAGGCGATGCTGACCCGGATGCTGCGCACGGCACTCGAGCACGACGGGCCGATCGCGCTGCGCTACCCGCGCGGCGAGGGCACGGGCGTCGAGCTGCCGGCGGACCCGACGGCGATCCAGATCGGCACGGGCGAGATCCTGCTCGAATCGGCCCCCGACGGCGGCCCCGCAGCCGCCGGGCGGCGGGTCGCGCTGATCGGCTACGGCACGGGCGTCGCCAAGGCGCTCGAGGCCGCCGCGGAGCTGCGCGGGCACGACATCGCCGTGACGGTCGCCGATGCACGCTTCGCCAAGCCGATCGACGCCGGCCTGATGGCCCAGCTGGCCGCCGAGCACGACCTGCTGGTGACCGTCGAGGAGGGCGCCCTGGCGGGCGGCTTCGGCTCCGCAGTCTGGGAGACCCTCAACGAGGCCGGCGCCGGGACCGGGAGCGCCCGGATCATGCGCGTCGGGCTACCGGACCGCTACGTCACCCACGGCAAGCCGGCCCTGCTCCACGAGGAGGTCGGCTTCACCGGCGGGCACATCGCCGAACGGGTCCTCACGGCTATCTCCAGCCGCGCAGGCGCTGCGGTCATCGAGGCCTGAAACGGCTGCGGCCGTCAGGGCGCTTCTCGCCCCTTGGCCCGGCCGTTAACTGAAACGACCCGCCGGGGAGCGGGCCGTTTCGGTGCTTCGGTGAGACGATCCGCCGGGGAGAGCGAACCGTCTCGGGGAGGAGGGATTCAGGAGAGATGTTGCTGCACTCTCGATCGCTCTCAATATTGCCCACCGCCGTGGCCGGTCACTGTGACATCGATCACAGTCCTGGAGAGGTCCCTCGTGTGCAACTGTTTCCCCGATGGCTAAGCGCCGCCTGGACACCCTCCTCGCCGAGCGCGGGCTGTTTCCCTCCCGCACCCGCGCTGCGGCCTCTGTGATGGCCGGCGAGGTGCGGCTCGGCAAGGGGGAGCGCCGCGCTGTCAAGCCCGGCGAACTGATCGACGCCGAGGAGCTGATCAGCGTCGAGGAGCGCCCGGCCTTCGTCTCGCGGGGCGGCATCAAGCTGACCAACGCGCTCGAGGCCTGTGGGCTGGACGTCGCCGGGCGGCGGGCGCTGGACGTCGGCGCCTCGACCGGGGGCTTCACCGACTGCCTGCTGCAGCGGGGTGCGCGTGAGGTGATCGCGCTCGACGTCGGCTACGGGACGCTCGACTACCGCCTGCGCAGCGACCCGCGTGTGATCGTCATGGAGCGGACCAACGCGCGGGCGCTCGAACCGGACATGCTCGCGGCCGGCGCCGATTGCCCAGCGCCTGATCTCGCAACGATCGACGTCTCCTTCATCTCCCTGACCAAGGTGCTGGAGCCGGTCCTGGGCTCCCTGGCCAGGCCATTCGATGTCCTTGCGATGGTCAAGCCTCAGTTCGAGCTCGGCCGCGGGCGCATCGGGAAGGGTGGTGTCGTGCGCGATCCCGATGACCGCCGTGAGGCGCTGATCGCCGTCGGCCGGCGGGCGATCGAGCTGGGGGCGGGCGTGCTCGCCTACCACTCCTCGGGGCTGCCCGGCCCGAAGGGCAACCAGGAGACCTTCATTTGGCTCTCCGAGCCCGAGCGGCCTGGCGCGCTGCTCGAGCAGGACGGCCTCGAGGCCCTGGCGCGGGAGGTCGAGCCGTGAGAGAGATCACGGTCATGACCCACCGCCGCCCGGGGGACGTCGCGCCGGCCCTGGCGACCCTTGCCGAACGCGCCGCCGCGCACGGCGCCGTCCTGCGCCTGGACGCCGAGGAGACCGCCAAGCACCGGCTCGAGCCGGGCCCCGGCCTCGAGCTGAACGCCCCCGTCAAGGCCGAGGTCGAGCTCTGCATCGTGCTCGGCGGCGACGGGACGATCCTCAGGGCCCTGCAGGACTACGCGGGCACCAGCGTCCCCGTGTTCGCGATCAACTACGGGCAGATCGGTTTCCTCGCGACGGTCGAGCGCGCCGACCTCGAGGACGGCATCCGGCGTGCGCTCGAGGGGGACTTCGAGCTGCTCAAGCTGCCGGCGATCATGGTCGAGCTACCCGACGGCCGTCACACGGCGATCAACGACGTGGCGATCCACCGCAAGGTCGGCGAGCGGGTCGCCGAGCTGTCCTACTCGCTCGACCACGAGGAGGCGGGCAGCGTCCGCTGCGACGGCCTCGTCGTCTCCACGCCGGCCGGCTCGACGGGCTACAACCTGGCCAACGGGGGGCCCGTCATGGCCTGGGGGGTGGCCGGCTTCCTCGTCTCCTTCATCGCGCCACACTCGATGACCGCCAGAGCGCTGGTGGTTGCTCCGAGTGACCGGCTGACGATCAGAAACCGCTCCCTGGAGCCGCTCGATGTCGCCGTCGACGGCCGGCCGGTGGGGGAGATCGCCGCCGGTGGGACGATCTCAGCGGTCTTCGCCGACGACATGGCGACACTCGCCCAGCTGCCGGGGTCTTCCTTCTACAGGCGCCTGCGTGAGCGCTTCGGGAGGCTCGCCAGCTGAGCAGCGGATGCGGCGCTCAGGCGACGCGGGCGCCGGCAGAGGATGAGCCGTCCTGGCTCATCGAGGTGATGAAGTCATCCAGCTGGATCCGCGAGAAGCGCCGCTGCCCGCCGGGGGTCCGGTAGCAATCGATGTGCCCAGCGTCCGTCCAGCGGCGGATGGTCGCCAGGGAAACGCCGAGATAGAGCGCTGCCTGAGAGCTGGTGAAGACCAGTCGGCGCTCGTTGCGGGCCGCCGGGGCGGGCTGGGTTGTGGGCATTTGGATGGGCCTCGATCGGTTTCGGTTGGGGTCCCGGCTTGGGGTGCTGCTCATGTTTCGTCAGATCGTGCCCCGGCCTTGAGTGCCGCGGAGGTTTGTGGACCTTTGTCCCGTCAGGCGGGGCTTTGGCGGCCCTGGCGCGGACCGGCTCCCCGTCGGGCTCGGCGCCCGCGCCCCTGCAGGGCGGCCTGGTTGCAACCATTCCTGCACAAAGGAGCGCAAACTGGACATTTCGCCCGTCGCTCCGTTATCCTTGCCAAACCTACTCATAGGTGGCGACTCTCTTAAGGGATGGAGCCGGTCGGATGGTCGCCCTCACGACTGGTCGGAGAAAACCAAAAGGAGAAAAAGCTATGGCAAATTGGCCCAGTCGCTGGCCTAGCCGCTAGCTCTAAGGATGTTTGGTCGAGGGCGTCTGTTACCGCAGGCGCCCTTGATCGTTGTTACGGGTCCTGGTCGCCGGGTTGGCCTCCCTTTGCGCCTAGCCGACGTTGGGTTCGGCCATCTCGCGGACACGGCGCTCGAAGTCGAGCTCCTTCTCGAAGTCGGCATCGTGGGCGAAGGTCACGCCCTCGCGCTCGAGGACCGCGATGAAGGTCTCGACGAGGTCGCCGTCGAGCTGCCCGTTGGCGGCGGCGTTGCGCAGCTCGGCGATCGCTTCCTCGGGCGTCATCAGCCGCCCCTCCTCGTCCGGTGAGCGGTAGCTCTCGCGGGCCGTCATCGTGTCGTAGACGGCGCAGATCGCCAGGATCCGCGAGGCCAGCGGGATCTCCTTGCCGATCAGCCCAGCCGGGTAGCCGCGCCCGTCGACCCGCTCGTGGTGATAGAGGATCGCATCGGCGACCGGGCCGTAGCCGTCGAGGGCGCCCACCAGCAGGGCCCCCTCCTGCGGGTGGTTGCGGACCGTCGCCATGTCCTCCTCGGCGATCACCTTGGCGTGCAGGACGCGGTCGGGCCAGGTGAACTTGCCGATCTCATGCAGCAGCCCCGCGGCATGGACTGTGTCCTGCTCCTCCTCGCTGCAGTCAAGCTCGGACGCCAGCGCCTTGGCGTAGAGCGCCACGGCGGCGGCATGGCGGGCGGTCGTCTGGTCGCGCATCCCCAGCGCTCGGACGAGCGTTCTCAGGACACCCAGCTGCAGGCCCACGAGCTGGCGCGAGCGGGCGTAGAGCTGCTCGGCGCGCTCCTCCGAGCGCAGCAGCGCGACGGTCAGCTGACGGAAGATGATCAGGACGGTGACCGCCGCCAGCAGGGCCGGGAAGCCGACGCTCGTGTACGCCACCGCGAGGATCGTCGCCAGCACGCCCACCGCCAGCTCGCCGGGCAGCAGGGCGATCAGCTCCCTGACGACCCGGACCAGCGGGCGGCCGTCCTCGACGTGGACGTCCAGGGCGAACATGACGAAGGTCATCGCCGTCGTCAGCAGGACGACGGCGAACAGGATCAGGCCGAAGGTGACGCTTTCGGCGGAATAGCGGGCGGGGTCGGAGAGGCTCTGCTTCCAGGCCCAGACGATCAGCCCGCCGGCGAAGGGGATCGCGGCGTAGATCGCCAGGTTGTTCAGCCACTGGGCCGGTGGCAGGCGCCGGACGGCCGATTTGAGGATCATCGCGGCCACTCCGCAGACTGCGGCGGCGGTCGGGCCGACCAACCCCATCGCGAGAACGATCGCGACCAGGGAGGGGCTCAGCTGCCCGCCGCTTATCTCGACGCTCAGCCAGTGGCCCGCAAGGGCCAGGGCCAACAGCAGGGCGAGCAGCGACCACGCCTGCCATTCGCCGGCGCTCGTCAACAGGACCGCCGCGGCGACCGTCGCGGCGAGCAGCAGGAGCTCGCCTGCCCAGAAGATCCTCCTGATCGCCACGTCCGACATCTCTGTCGTCCTTAACGACCGACAGGAGGTGGTACTTAAGTCTCAAGCCGTGGGGGTCGTTGGGTGATGCCGGGCGCCCGGCGGCCCGCCTCAGCCTGGCAGGTGCTCGGCCGGGCGGGCGTCTGCGCCGCCCAGCGGGAGCTGGGCGATGGCCCCCTCGGCCTCCTCGCCGCCGCCGCTTTCCGAGGGCCGTGTCCCGGCGACTCTGACCTGCAGCAGGGCGAGGCCCCCGAGCACGGCGCCTGCGCCGACGACGACGAAGGCCGTGCGGGGCGAGGTGAGCGCGACCAGCCCGCCCCCCAGCGGCAGGCCGATCGCGACGCACAGCGCCCCCAGCGATTCGGCGGCGCCCATCAGGCGGCCGTGGAGGTCCTCCGGGGTCAGCTTCTGCACAGCGCTGATCAGCGAGGGCCACTGCATGCCGTTGCCGACGCCTCCCAACAGGCCCGCCACGCACGCCAGGGCCAGCGAGGGGGCCGCCGCCAGGCCGAGGTAGGCGGCCGCGATCCCGAACGTCCCGGCGCTCAGCAGCAGGCGCAGAGGCCAGCGCACCAGGCGGGCGAAGATCAGGCTGCCGAGGATCCCGCCGGCACCCCACATCGCAAGCAGTATCCCCACGCCGCGATCGCCGGCCCCCAGCGTCGTCTTGACGAAGCTGACCTCGATCGGTGCACCGGACTCGATGAACAGCAGCGCCACGAGCTCGGCCGCGAACAGACGGCGCAGCACCGGGACCGCCCGGATGTGGCTCCAGGCGGCGGCGAGGCGGGCCCGGACCGAGTCTCCGCCTGCGTTCTGGACATGGGGGTGCAGGTCATAGAGCAGCGCGCCACCGAGCACGAAGGAGCCTACGTCGATGAACAGGGCCGTCGATGCGCCCGCCGCGGCCACCAGCGCCCCGCCCAGGGCCGGCCCGAGCACGAAGGTCGTCGAGAAGGCCAGGTTGAGGGCGGCATTGGCGCTCCGCTCGGCCTCGCCCGCCCGCTCGGCCAGCTCGGTCTCGCCGGCCCGGGCTCCGCCCGCCGCGGACTCGAGCGCGACCCAGTCCCGGGCTGCGCGGGCAACCTCAGAGCGCAGGAGCGCGCTGGCGGCGAGCGCAGCCGTCCCGTCGAGCGCGACGAGGCCCAGGACGGCGGCCAGCGAGAAATGCCAGAGCAGCACCGCCAGACCCGCTGTGACGAGGGCCTCGAACATGTAGAGCCCGCTCAGCTCGCCGCGGCGTTTTGAGGCCTCGACCCGCGCCACGACCGCAGGCACGACGAGCGCCGGCAGGGCCTGCCCGGCGAACAGCAGGGCCGCGACCGCCAGGGCGCTGTGGGTATGGTCGTAGACCGCCAGCACGAGCGCCAGCAGGCCGAACCAGCCCCCGAGCCGGTTGATCGTGTAGGCGAGCACGATCCGGCGCAGCTGCGGCGAGCCCATGACGAGGCGCATTCCGGCAAGCTAACCCCTGCCGGGCGGGGCTGTCGAGGGTTGCACGGCCAACGCCGCTGGACGGACGTTGGGATCGGTCGGGTCCACTCGCTACGGTGTCAGTCTCATGGACGACGGCACGCCAGGGGTGAGCAGGCCGGTCAGGGTGATCATCGCCGACGATCACACGGTCGTCCGCGACGGCGTCCGGGCCGTCCTCGAGCGCGAGGCGGGTGAGTTCGAAGTCGTCGCCGAAGCCGCCGACATCCCCTCGCTGATCCGCGAAGTCCGCGAGCACAAGCCCGACCTGCTGACGCTCGATCTGACGATGCCGGGCGGCTCGAGCCTCGGCGCCCTGCCCTCCTGCTTCATGGCTCACCCGACGATGGCCGTGGCGATCCTGACGATGCGCGAGGACCCCGAGTACGCCCGCCAGGCGCTACGGGCCGGCGCGCGCAGCTACGTCCTGAAGGAGGCCGAGCCGGCCGAGCTGCTGCAGGCCTTCCGTCTCGCCGTCGCGGGCGGCAATTACCTCCACCCCCGCCTGGGGGCGCTGATGGCGACCGGCGAGGAATCAAGCGGCGACAACGTCGTCCTCTCCGAGCGCGAGCGCGAGGTCGTCAGGCTGATCGCCAACGGCTTCACAAACCCCGAGATCGCCGAGCAGCTGAACGTCGCCGAGCGGACCGTCAAGACCTACCGTGCCCGGGCGATCGAGAAGCTCGGCTTCTCCTCGCGGGCGGAGATAACCGCCTACGTGCGGCGCGTCGGCCTGGCCGACTGAGCGCTCGCGATAGTCTCTCCTCAGATGTCGGCCCGACGCGCTGTTCGAATCCGCCCGTTGTTCGCAGCTGCCGTTTCGACGGTGGCGCTGCTCGCAGCCCTCACGCCGGAGGCCTCGGCCACCAAGCCGCCGTCGCCCCCTCGAGTGGGCTCATGGAAGATCATCCTGGCGATCGACAGTCCGCACGGGCAGACCATCACGAATAAGGTGATCGGCGGCTTCAAGGTGACCCGCCACCAGACGATCTCCGGCTTCCACCTCACCTTCACCGAAGAAGGCGGAACGGTCGGGTGCGCAGGGGAAGCGTGGAAGACCCCAAGAGCGGGAGCATCAGCATCTCCGCCAGCACTCCGCCGTCGATCAAGCGGTTCGGTCGCAAGTGGCTGGTCGCAGACTCCACGGGATCGCTGGGAGGCGGATCGCTCCAACCCGAGGAAGTGATCGTGCTGACGCCGAATCGAGACCGCAGCCTGAACTCGCTCCTCACGATGAACCTCGTGACGCAGAAGGGGCCGCGGCTCGGGTACCTGGAGTGGAACGAGGAACAGTGCGGCATCTCCTTCGAGGTCGCGCCCGGATAGCGTTCGCCAGCCGACTTAGCTGGCGTTGAAGACGCCGCGTAGATTCTCCTGGATGAGTTCAAGGGAGAGCGAGCAGGAGGAGCTGACTCGCAAGCAGCGCCGCGAGCAGGCCAGGGCCGATCGCAAAGCCGCCGAGGAGGCCGCCGCCGACGAGGCGGCACGGCGCAAACGCCTCGCACAACTGGGCGGCGCCGCGGCCGTCATAGTGATCGCGATCGTCGTGATCCTGATCGCCACCAGCGGCGCAGGAAAGAGCAAGAACCTGGTCGTCGGCAGCAGCGAAACCACCAAAGCGACCGCCACAGTGAGCTCACTGCTCGCAGGCACCACGCAGCGGGGCACGGTCCTGGGCAGCCCCACGGCCCCCGTCACGTTGCGCTACTTCGGTGACCTCGAGTGTCCCATCTGCGCAGACTTCACGCTCGGTGCCCTCCCGGCGATCATCCAGAAGTGGGTCAAGACGGGGAAGCTGAAGGTCGAATACCACTCCCTCTCGACGGCCACCGGGAAAGCCGAACAGGAGGGCGCCGAGCCCGAAGGGATGTTCGCCAAGCAGCAGGCGGCCGCGCTGGCGGCGGGCAGGCAGAACAAGGCGTGGTATTACATCGAGCTCTTCTACCACGAGCAGCGGGAAGAGGACAGCGGCTACGTCACCGAAGCCTTCCTCCAGGGGCTGGCTCAGCAGGTGCCCGGGCTCAACCTCGGACAGTGGACGAGCGAACGTGCCAATCCGGCATTCACCGCAGCGCTGGCGGCAGACAGCAGAGAAGCCTCCAACGAGGGCTTCACGGGCACGCCGTCGTTCCTGATCGGCCGGAGCGGAGGGCCGCTGAAGAAGTATGAATACAGCTCTCTGAGCAACGCCTCGGGCTTCGAAGAAGCATTCGAAGCCGCCCTCAAGGGCTAGCCGCCCCGCCAGCCGAGAAGCAGCGAAACGGCGCTGCCGGGCGCCGAACCGTTCCGCGGCCCAACAGGAGTACGCTGAACCGATGCCAGCGGAGTCGAGCCTGCCGGTCGAGGGCCACCACCTCAAGGACATCTCCCCGCGGGCCTTTCAGCATCCGGCCGACAAAGCCGCCACGGCGGCGCTCGGCTCGATTCCCTACCTCGACAAGGTCGTCCGCAAGCTGATCGAGCTCGGCTACGAGCGGGCCCTGCGCCAGAGCTACCTCGGCTCGGCCGTCCGCCTCGGCGAAGAACAGCTCGGCGATGTCTGGCGCGAGCACGCGATCGCCTACGCGACGCTCGACATGGCCGAGGTCCCCGACCTCTACCTGACCCAGTTTCCCTCGCCCAACGCGATGGCGATCGGCGCCGGGCACCCGATCGTCGTCGTGCAGTCAGAGCTGATCGCGCTGCTCGACGTGGGACAGCGCAGGGCGGTCTTCGCCCACGAGGCCGCCCACATCCTCTCCGACCACCAGCTCTACCGGACGGCCCTGCAGATCCTCGTCCTGATGACCCGCAGTGCACGGCTGCCGCTGCCGCTGGCGCCCGTCAGGACCGCGCTGATGGAGTGGGGGAGGGCGACCGAGCTGAGCGCCGACCGGGCCGCCGCCCTGGTCACCCGCGACCCGCTCGTCGTCTGCCGGACCCTGATGTCGCTGGCCGCCGGGGCGATGGTCGACGAGCTCGACCTCGACGTCTTCATGCGCCAGGGGATGGACTACAAAGAGGGCGGCGGCGGCCTGGAGAAGCTGACCCGGCTGATGCTCGATCTGGGAGTCACCCACCCGATGCCCGTCAAGCGGACCCACGAGCTGATGGCCTGGGTTCGCTCGGGCGAGTACGACCGGATAGTCGGATCGGGCGAGTACGCGCGCCGCAGCGACCCGGTCGACGCCCGTGCCGACGGGGGCGAGGCGGTCTCCTTCTACGCCGAGCGGATCCGGGACGCCTTCAAGGACGCCGGCGAGTCGGTCAACTCGGCCGGGCAGCAGCTCGCAGACTGGGTCCGCGGCGCCGGCGGCGGCTCAGCCGAGGAGACCGAGCAAGAGGGCGAGGATCAGCCGTAGCTCGGCTCGGTCCGGGTCTCGCCCAAAGGGCGCCCGGCGAGCGGAACCGTCAGGCGGACGATCGTCCCGCCGCCGGGAGCCGGCAGCCATTCGAGCTCGCCGCCTACGAGCTCGGCCCGCTCGCGCATCCCGCCGGTCCCGAAGCCGCCCTCCAGGCCGTCCCCGCGAGGCCCCATCCGCTCGGCCCCGGGCATGCCCTTGCCGTCGTCGGTCACGGTGGCGCGCACGAACTCCTCGCTGCCCGTCAGGCTGATGACCGCCTGGTTGGCCTCGGCGTGACGGCTGACGTTCGTCAGGGCCTCCTGGACGACACGGTAGATCGTGCTCTCGAGCTCGGCATCCAGGCGCCCCGCGCCGTCATGTCCGTCGCGGCCGAACTCGATCTCCGTTTTCACATCAAGCCCGTCGATCGCCTGGGCGCGGCGGGCGAGCGCCTCCAGGGCGGCCGCCAGGCCGAGGTCATCGAGCGCCGCCGGGCGCAGCTCGGTGATCAGGTGGCGCAGGCCGTCGATCTCGTTGCCGAGACCCTCGAGGACGTCGTCGACGGCCCGGCTGAGGGCTTCCTTGTCGTCGATATCCCGGGCGTTCGCCAGCTGCAGGCGCAGCGCGCCGATCCCCTGGATGCTCTCGTCGTGGATCTCCCGGGCCCAGCGGGTCCGCTCGCGCTCGCGGGCCTCCATCCCGTAGCGCAGCCGTTCGATCTCGACCGAGCGCTCGGCGACCAGGCGCACTGAGACGCTCTCGGCGAAGGCGCTCAGCGCCTGCTTGTCGGGTCCTCTGAAACCGCTGTCGCGGCGCAGCGCGATGACCATCCCGCCGCCGTGGCCCTCCATCGTCAGGGGCTCGACCAGGACCGCCCGGGCCTCGAGCCCCAGTTCATGCAGGAAGGATGCCTCCGAGCCACGGGGACGATCGAGCGCGACCGACTTGCGCTCGGAGTACAGGGCGCCCAGGGCGCTGCCCTGGACCGGCGCGATCCGCAGCCGGACACTGCCGCCGCTGGCCGCCGCGACACGCAGCTCGCCCTTCTCCTCGATCACGATCACCAGCGTGCTCGCGTCGAGCAGCGCCAGACCACGGTCGGCCATCAGACGCAAGAGCCACAACTCGGATCCGGTCAGCACCGCCGGGAATTATGAACGCGTGGGGGGCGGCTCCACGGGATCGTGGAGCTCGAGCGGCTCAGCCGTGGCGGGTCGCTCGCCGTTGCCGGCCCTGGCGGCGGCGCTGCGCGCGCGCGCCAGCAGTGCCGCGGCCGTGCTCTCCGGCCGCCAGGCGGCGATCCCCACCGAGATCCGCAGCGCCTCGCGCCGGTCGGCCGCTTCGACCTTGATCGCACGGAGCCGGTCAAGGACCCGGCGGGCAACCATCTCCCCGCGCGGCCCGTCCGCTCCGGGGAGCAGGATCGCCAGCTCCCGCTCGCCCGGAATCCCGATCCTGTCGAAGCGCCTCAGCTCGCGGTCAAGCGCCCCGGCGATGTAGGCGAGGGTCTGCTCGCGCAGCTCCTCGCCGTGCTCGCGGGCGATCTCATCGAGGTTCTCGACGACGACCAGCAGCAGGCTCAGCGGCGTCCCGTAGCGTTCGGAGCGGCCGATCTCCTCCTCCAGGCGTTGCTCGAGCTCGACGGCACCGGGCCATCCCGAAGCGACACCTGAGGTAGTGCTGGTACTCGAGGTGGGTTCGCTGGCGGCCATGCCCTTGCCTGGTTGAAGAATAAAGACGCCCCGTGTCCTTACTACCGCGTCTGAGCCGATTATGCCTGGCCCGGGGCCATCGCGCCAGGGGCGCACCCGAACGTTCCCGCAGCCCGCCCCGGGTGAGCGTCCGCGCAATCCGTCGGCGGGCGCTGCTAGACCTGCCGGTGTGCTCCAGGAACTGCATGTCGAGAACCTGCTCCTGATCGAGGAGGCCCGGATGCGCCTGAGCCCCGGGCTGAACGTCATCACCGGCGAGACCGGGGCGGGCAAGACGGTCCTGGCACACGCCCTGGACCTGCTGCTGGGCGGCCGGGCCCGGCAGGGAATCGTGCGCCCCGGCGCCGCCGAGGCCTACGTCGAGGGCAGCTTCGAGCTGACCGATGAGCTGCGGGAGCGTCTCGGCGAGCGCCTCAGCGCCGACGCCGAGGAGATCGTCCTGGCCCGCCGCGTCACCGCCGACGGGCGTACCCGGGCCTACCTCAACGGCCGTTCGGCTGCCGTAGGGGACCTGCGGGACATCGGCGGCATGGTGCTGTCCTTCTACGGCCAGCACGAGCACCGCAAGCTGACGCTGGCCGCCGCCCAGCTACAGATCCTGGACGGTCTGTGCGGCGGGGAGCAGGCTCAGCGCCTGGCCGCCTGCGCGAGCGCCTTCAGGCGCACCCGGGAGCTCGAGGCGGCGCTCGAGCGCCTCGAGGAGCTCTCCTCCCAGCGCGAGCGGGAGGTCGGCCTGCTCGAGTTCGAGCTGCGCGAGATCGACAGCCTGGCACCCGATGAGCGCGAGCACGAGCAGCTGCTTGCGGCGCGCGAGCGACTGCGCCGCAGCGACGCGCTGCAGGCTGCCGCCGGAGCCGGCGCCGAGGCTCTCTCGCCCGAGTCCGGCGAGCTGCCGGGCGTCACCCAGCTGCTCGCCCAGGCGCTCACGGGCCTCGATGCGATCGCCGGCGTGGACCGCGAGCTCGACCTGCTCGCCGAGCGTCTCACCGCGACGATGATCGAGTCCCAGGACCTCGCCGGGGAGCTGCAGAGCTACTGCGAGCGGGGTCTTGACCGGCTCGCCGACCTCGACATCGCGGGCGTCCAGCCGACGCTCGAGTCGGTCGAAGAGCGCCTGCAGGGCATCGAGCGCCTGATCCGCAAGCACGGAGGGTCGATCGCCGCCGTGCTCGAGTACGGAGAGCAGGCCCGTACGCGGCTCGAGGAGCTCAACGGGGCCGAGCTCGCGCTCACAGAGACCACGGCCGAGCTGGCACGGGCCCGCGAGGAGCTCACGGAGATCATCTGCGGGCTGCGCGAGGCCCGGCGGGCCGCCGCCGGGGGATTCTCCGCGGCCGTCCGCGAGCAGCTCGCCACGCTCGCGATGGGCGAGGCGAGCTTCGAGGCGCTGCTCGGCGAGACCGAGCCCGGCCCGGCAGGCGGCGACTCGGTCGAGTTCATGATCGCGCCGAACCCCGGCGTTCCCGCGGGTCCGCTGCGGGAGATCGCCTCGGGCGGGGAGCTCTCGCGGGTGATGCTGGCGATCATGAGCGCCGCGAGCGCCTCCGGGCAGGGTGCGACGCTCGTCTTCGACGAGGTCGACGCAGGTATCGGCGGGCGCACCGCCAACGCGGTCGGCGCACGGCTGCGTGAGCTGGGCGAGCGGGGCCAGGTCCTCTGCATCACCCACCTGCCCCAGATCGCCTCGCTGGGGAGCCGGCACTTCTCGATCGTCAAGGACACCGATGCCGAGCCGACCCGGACCTCGGTCATCGAGCTGGGCGAGCGCGAGGTCGTCTCCGAGCTCGTCAGGATGCTCGGGGCCGAGCACGACGACACGACGGCCCGCCGCCACGCGCGCGATCTGCGCCGCGCCGCCTGACTGCACCCCCGTGCGCCGCGGCTCGGCGGCCGTTACTCTCGGATGTGATGGCGGCAACGCGATCGAGCCCTCCGGGCTATCTCGACTCGGCCGGCGGGCCCGCGGGCTACGCCTCGCCGATCGCCGGCTCGATCAGGCCCGGGCGCCGGACGAAGCTGCTCGTCAAGCACCTCGTCCGCGGTGACATCGCGCTGATCGAGCACACCGACATCGACCGGGTCTCCGCCGAGGAGCTGATCGCCGCCGAGACGGCGGCCGTGATCAACTGCAGGCCCTCCTCGAGCGGCGCCTATCCCAACCTCGGCCCGCAGCTGCTGGTCGAAGCGGGCATACCGCTGATCGACATGCCCGATGACCGCCTGTTCGGGCGGGTCTCCGACGGAGACCCGGTGGAGGTCCGGATCAAAACCGCGGCGGACGGGACGCTCGTCGCCGAGATCCACTCCCGGGGCCGGCGCCTCGCCCGCGGGGAGGTTCTCGACCACGACCGCGTCAACGCCCAGACCGAGGCCCGCCGGCGCGAGGTGGGGGAGGCGATCGAGCGCTTCGCCTACAACACCATCGAGCACATGCGCGAGGAGCGGGAGCTGCTCAGCGGGCGGATCGCCCTGCCGCGGTTCGCGACCGACTTCCGCGACCGCTCCGCCCTGCTGGTGGTGCGCGGGGTCGACCACCAACGCGACCTGCGCGCCCTGCGCCCCTTCATACGCGACCGCCGGCCCGTCGTGATCGCCGTCGACGGCGGCGCCGACGCGGTCCTCGAGGCCGGCCTGAAGCCGGACATGATCGTCGGCGACATGGACTCCGCGAGCGAGCGGGCACTGCGCTGCGGCGCCGAGCTCGTCGTGCACTCCTATCCCGACGGCCGCGCCCCCGGGCGCCATCGCCTGGAGCGGCTCGGCCTGGCCTTCAAGCTCGTCCCGGCACCCGGGATGAGCCAGGACGTGGCGATGCTGATCGCAGCCGAGAAGGGGGCGCGCCTGATCGTCTCGGTCGGCTCCCAGTTCAACCTCGTCGAGTTCCTCGACCGCAACCGCAAAGGTATGTCCTCGACCTTTCTGACCCGCCTTCGGGTCGGGGAGATCCTGGTCGATGCCAAGGGCGTCAGCCGCCTCTACCAGCCACGACCCGGCCTGACCCCGCTGCTGGTCGTGATCGCCGCCGGGCTGATCGCGATGATCGCCGTCATCTGGAGCACGCCGGCACTGCGCGACGTGGCCGAACTGCTCTGGCTGAAGCTGCAGCTGCTGTTCGGCGCGCGAGGCTGAGGCGCCCCGCCAAGGACACGCCGATGTTCGACTACCGCTACCACGCGCTGTCGCTGGCAGCCGTCCTGTTGGCGCTGGCCCTCGGCGTCCTGATCGGCGTCGCGATCGGGGATTCCAACCTGGTCTCCTCGGCCAAGAGCGGGATCGTCCACAACCTCAACTCCGAAGTCGCCGAAGCCCGCAGGCAGAGCAGCCACCTCCAGAACACGCTGGCCGAAGAGGAACTGTTCACCAAGAGCCTCTATCCGCTGGCGGTCCACGAACTGCTGGGCGGCCGCGACGTCGGGCTGCTGTTCCTGGGCAACTCCTCCGACCAGGTCAATGCGCTCGTCCGGGCCGGCGTGAGCGAGGCGGGCGGAGCCCTCACGACCGTCGTCGCGGTCAGCGAGCCACTGGACCTCAGCGGCATCGCCCGTGCCGCTTCCGGCACCCGCTACGCGGAACTGGCAAGCTCGCCGGCGCTCCTGGGCCGCTTCGGTGAACTGATCGGCCGCCAGCTCGTCAGCGGCGGGCAGCTCGTCAACAGGGAGCTGATCAGTCGCGTAAGGACAGCCTTGATGAGCGCCTTCGACGGCTCGCTGACGCGCCTGGAAGGCCTCGTCGTGATGCGGGCCGACCCCAGCGAAGAGAGCCCCGCCCAGGCCGAAGCCTCAGCGCTGTTCGAGACCGGCCTGCTGGAAGGTGTCGCCGCGGCCGGAGTCCCGGCCGTGGGGGTCGAGCTGAGCTCTACCAACCCGTCCCAGGTCCCCTGGTACAAGAGCCGCAGGATCGCGAGCGTCGACGACCTCGACCGGCCCGCCGGGGCCGCCGCCCTGGCCTACGCGCTGGCCGGGGCGAAGGGCGCCTTCGGGGTCAAGTCGACGGCCGACTCGCTGCTGCCGAGCGCCGGTGCGGGCAGCGGCGGGCCCTGAGCCCGCTCCGCCGTAATCGCCGCTAGCTTGGGGCGATGCACAGCCTGCCGCTGGCGCTCGCGCTCCTGAGTGCCTGGATCCTCGCCCCGGCCTTCCTCCAGACGCTCAGCCGGGCGGGCCGGACGAGGCCCAACTACCGCGACCGGGCGCTGCCGGTGCCGTTCGGAGCGCTCGTTCCGGCGGCCGCCCTCGTGGCGCTCGTGCCGCTGACGGTGATCGACCGCCTGGGCCCGAGCGAGATCTTCCAGCCCGAGCTGCTGCCGATCTCCGTCTACGCGCTGGGCGTGGCGCTGCTGGGCCTGCTCGACGACCTGCTGGGCAGCGACGGCGGCCCTCGCGGGTGGCGTGGCCATGGCGCTGCGCTGCTGCGCGGCGAGCTCTCAACCGGCGTTCTGAAGGCAGCCGGCTCGCTCGGACTGGCGCTCCTGGCGATGAGCTACCTCTCACTGTCCGACGGCCGCTGGCTGCTGGGCACGGCGGTCCTCGTCCTGGCGACGAACCTCTTCAACCTGCTGGACCTGCGGCCCGGGCGCTCGGCCAAGGCCTTCGTGCTGCTCGGCGGCGGGCTGACGATCGGGGCGGGCCTGCGGCCGTTGTGGGCGCTCGGCCTGTTCGCCGGTCCTGCCCTCGTCGCGGGTGTCTATGACCTGCGCGAGCGGGCCATGCTTGGAGATACCGGCGCCAACCTGCTCGGAGCGCTGGCCGGCCTGTGGCTCGTCCTGACGCTGTCCCAGACCGGTCAGCTGATCGCCCTCGCTACTGCTCGTGGCACTGACCGTCTACGGTGAGATCTCCTCAATTTCCGAGTTCGTCGAAAGAACTCCGGGGCTCCGGGAACTAGACTCTTGGGGCAGGCCCTCATGAACCCCTCGCATCCCTCCGAGCGTCACGCACAGGCGCCTACCAAGACCCGGTTCATCTTCGTGACCGGCGGCGTCGTCTCCTCGCTCGGCAAGGGGATCTCGGCGGCCTCGATCGGGAGGCTGCTCGTGTCGCGTGGCCTGACCGTCGGGCTGCAGAAGTTCGACCCCTACATCAACATCGACCCCGGCACGATGTCCCCCTACCAGCACGGGGAGGTCTTCGTCACCGAGGACGGCGCCGAGACCGACCTGGACCTGGGTCACTACGAGCGCTTCACGGACTCCAACACGAGCCGGGCCTCCAACGTCACCGCCGGCGGCATCTACGACACCGTCATCCGCCGCGAGCGCCGTGGCGACTACCTCGGCGGAACCGTCCAGGTCGTCCCTCACATCACCGACGAGATCAAGCAGCGGATCGCCCTGATCGCCCAGTCCTCCGATGTCGACTTCGTGATCACCGAGATCGGCGGCACGGTCGGGGACATCGAGTCCCTGCCCTTCCTCGAGGCGATCCGCCAGTTCCCCGTCGATGTGGGACGCCGGCGCTGCATGTTCATCCATCTGACGCTCGTCCCCTACATCGCCCACGCCGGGGAGCTGAAGACCAAGCCGACCCAGCACTCCGTCAACGAGCTGCGCCGGATCGGGATCGCGCCGGACATGCTGATGTGCCGCTCCGAGAGCCAGCTCTCGGGCGAGATCCGCAAGAAGATCGCCCTCTTCGCCAGCCTGCCCCCCGAGGCGATCGTCTCGGCCTGTGACGTCGACAACATCTACAAGGTCCCGCTGACCTTCCGCGACCAGGGGGTCGATGACTTCATCCTCGACCATTTCGGCCTCGAGGCCGACGCCCCCGACCTGGAGCGCTGGATCGAGCCGATCGAACGGCGCGCCAACGCCACGAGGACCGTCCGGATCGGGCTGGTCGGCAAGTACATCCAGCTCGAGGACGCCTACCTGTCGGTCTCCGAAGCGCTCCGCCACGCCGCCTCGCTGCAGGACAGCCGCGTGGAGATCGAGTGGATCGACTCCGAGCAGCTGCTGGACCCTGTCCAGGCCGCCGAGCGGCTGGGCGGGCTCGACGGGATCCTGATCCCCGGCGGCTTCGGCGGACGCGGCTGGGAGGGCAAGATCCACGCCGCTCAGGTGGCCCGCGAGCGCGCGATCCCCTACCTGGGCATCTGCCTGGGGATGCACGTCGCGGTCAGCGAGTTCGCCCGTAACGTGGCGGGCCTCGAGGGCGCCAACTCAACCGAGATGGACCCCGAGACTCCCTACCCGGTGATCGACCTGCTGCCCGAGCAGAAGGAGGTCTCCGACCTCGGCGGCACGATGCGCCTGGGCGCCGACCCGATCAAGCTCCACGAGGGGACCCGGGCCCGCGAGATCTACGGCGAGGCGGTCATCTACGAGCGCCACCGCCACCGCTACGAGGTGAACAACTCGATTCGCAAGCGGCTCGAGAGCGCCGGCCTGGGGATCTCGGGCACCTCCCCGGACGAGCGCCTCGTCGAGGTCGTCGAGCTGCCCGAGCACCCCTTCTACGTCGCCTCGCAGTTCCACCCCGAGTTCAAGTCTCGCCCCGAGCGCCCGGCGCCGTTGTTCCGCGACTTTGTCGCGGCCTCGCTGCAGCGGGCCTCCGAGCGGGGTGAGGTGCGGGTCAAGGATGCCCGCGCTCCCGTCGCCGGCTCCGGCGACGGCGCCGCGCGACCGTGACGGCGCCCGCGCGGCCATCGCGGCTCGGCACGCTCGAGCGACGCTACCTCAACGGGACCTTCGCCGAGCTCTGCCGCATCGCCAGCCCCTCGCTAAAGGAGCGTTCCTGCGCCGAGCGGGTGATCGCCGAGCTGCGTCCGCTGGGGATCGAGCTCAGCGAGGACGGGGCGGGGCCGCGGATCGGCTCGGACTGCGGCAACCTGCTGGCACGGATCGCCGGGCCGGCGCCGGAGCGCCCCGAGCAGCCGGCGCGGCGCTCGGTCCTGTTCTGCGCGCACCTCGACACGGTGCCGCTGCAGGCACCCGTGGACCCCGTGCTCGAGGACGGGGTCTGGGAAAACGCCAACGACGGGATCCTCGGCGCCGACAACAAGGCCGCCGTGGCCGTCCTGCTGGCGCTGGCCCGCCATCTCGCGAGCGTCGGAGGGCCGCTGGACGTCGAGCTGCTGTTCACCGTCGGCGAGGAGCTCTCGCTGGCCGGATCGGCCGTCTTCGACGCCTCGGTCCTGCGCAGCGAATACGGCTACGTCTTCGACCACGCCTCGCCGATCGGCGAGATCATCATCGGCTCGCCCTGCCACTTCCGCATCGAGGCCTCCTTCCGCGGCGCCGCCGCGCACGCCGGGATCCGCCCCCAGGAGGGGCGCAGCGCGATCCTCGCCGCGGCGCTCGCCGTGGCGAGCCTGCGCCACGGCCTGCTCGAGGGAGAGGGGACGGTCAACGTCGGCACGATCGCCGGCGGCAGCGCGATCAACGTCGTTCCGGAACGATGTGAGCTGGTGGCCGAGGTCCGGGGGCTCGACGACGAGCACGGCGAGGCGCTGGCCGCCGAGATCGTCGATCGCCTGCACGAGGCCGCCAACCGCCCGGAGTGCGAGTGCGACCTCGATATCTCAGTCCAGCGGACCTTCTCGGGCTACAGCCTCTCGCCCTCCGAGGCACCGGTCGAGGCGGCCGAGGCGGCGCTGCGTGCCTGTGGCTTTGAGCCCCGGCGAATCTGGAGCGGCGGCGGCTCGGACGCCAACGCGCTGATCGCCCAGGGCTTCCCGACCGTCAACCTCGCCAACGGGACCGAGCGCAACCACGAGCCCGGCGAGCGGGTCTCCGCGCAGGCGCTGGAGGAGATGCTCGAGGTGACCCTGACACTGCTCGAGGAGGTCGCGGCCCGTGACCCCGAGCCGGGGCTCCGGCTCTGAGACCATGTTGAAGCTCCGCCGCGCACACGTGATCGAGGCCGACCCGCCGGCAGGCGCCAGCGGCGAGCAGTCGCTGCGGATCGAGCTGCTCGGCCCGATGGCCTCGGGGCCGCGCCCGGCGATCGCCGACCTGGCGCTCGTCGGGCCCTCACAGGCAGGTGATGAGCTGATCGTCAACATCGAGGCCCTGGACCTCGGCCTCGGCTCCGGAGGGTTCGACGTCGTCCACGTCAACCTCACCAGGGGCCTCAGCGGGACGGGCGTCGACGGGGCCAACGTGATGAAGCTCAACTACACGAGCCTCCAGCACGCGGTCCTGCCCGTCGAGGAGGAGGCGCTCGAGCTGCCGCTGGAGAACCCCGTCGCCGTGCTTGCGCTGCACGGGCAGCTGGCACCCGTTGCCTGGGCCTTCGCACAGGCCAACCCCGGCGCCACACTTGGCTACGTCCAGACCGAGGGCGGGGCGCTGCCGGGCTCGCACTCGCGGACCGTCGCGGCGCTGCGCGAGAACGGCCTGCTGGCCGGGCACCTGACCGCCGGTGCGAGCTTCGGCGGGGAGGGCGAGGCGATCACGACCGGCGGTGCCCTGCACCACGGGCTGCGGACGCTCGGCTGGGATGCGGCCCTGTGCGGACCGGGGCCGGGGATCGTCGGCTCCGGCTCGCGGCTGGGCCACGGCGGCATGCTGGCCCTCGACTCGGCCCACGTAGCCCTGGCACTGGGCTGCCCGACGCTGCTCGTCGCGAGGATGTCCTCCGGTGAGGCCCGGGCGCGCCACCGCGGCATCTCCCACCACACGCTGACGGTCCTCGACCTCCTGCTCGAGCCGGTCACGGTCGCCCTGCCCGCAGGGATGCGCTCACCGGTCGGGGCGGACCTGCGTGCCGGCCTGCGCTCGGTCTTCGGCGCCGGCCTGCCGAGCCGCCCGGGCCCCGATTCAGAGGTCGAGCGCCCCGCCCGGATCACCCGCCATGACTGGCGCCGGGCCGAGGTCGACCTGCCCGCCTATGCCGCCAGCGGCCTGGGCAGCGAGACGATGGGGCGGAGCATCACCGAGGACCCGCTGTTCTTCGCCGCGGCCCTCGCGGGGGGAACCGCGCTGGGGGAGCTGCGCGTCCGCGTCGGCTCGGCCGAAGGCGCGGAGCACGGATGAGCGCCCCCGGGCAGGGGTCCTCGCCGCGGGCCTTCGAGGCGCTCGGCGGCGAGACGCTCTACAGCGGGCGGATCGTCGATGTGCGGATGGAGCGCTTCCGCCACGCCGACGGCGAAGAGGTCTCGCGCGAGATCGTCCGCCACCGCGGCGCCGTCGGGATGCTCGCCTACGACGAGCAGACCGTCTGGCTCGTGCGCCAGCCACGCGAGGCAGTGGGCGAGCCGGATCTGCTGGAGATCCCCGCCGGACGCCTGGACAAGGAGGGCGAGGAGCCGCTGCAGACGGCCAAGCGCGAGCTGGCCGAGGAGATCGGCCGGGGCGCCACGCACTGGGAGCCGATCGTCGCCTACTACACCGGCGCGGGCTTCACCGACGAGCAGGTCCATCTGTTCGCCGCGACGGGCCTCTACGAGCAGCGCGCCGACAGCGGCGAGCAGGAGCGGATCGAAATCGTGCCCTGGCCGATCGATCGCCTCGCCGCGGCGATCGCCGAGTGCCGCGACGCGAAGACGCTGATCGCCCTCTACTGGCTCTCGGCCCGCCTGAACGCCTGATTGCAGTGCAGGAGGGCAAACCGGCGGGGCGAAGCCCTTGGCCATGCCCTCTCCCGGGACAATCACCCCCGCTGCACCGGCTCCGCCGGCGGCGGGGCACTCCGACGCGACCGCACGCCTGGTGGCCGACTTCCTGGCCTATCTGGAGCTCGAGCGGGGGCTTTCGCGCAACACACTGGAGGCCTACCGCTCGGACCTGCTGCAGTTCGGCCAGTACCTCGCACGGCGCGGCTGCACGGTCGAGCAGGCCGGCACAGCGAGCTGGCGGAGTTCCTGGACGAGCTCTCCCGGGGACGCGACGGCAGGGCGCCCGTCGCCGCCACGACACTCGGGCGCAAGGTCGCCTGCCTGCGCTCCTTCTACCGGCACCTGCGCCGCGAGGGGCTGATCGAGCACGATCCGACGGCCGAGCTGCGTGGGCCGCGAAAGCCCCAGCGCCTGCCCAAAGTCCTGAGCCGCGAGGAGATCTCGAACCTGCTCGCCCAGCCCCGCGGCCAGAGCCCGCTGGCGCTGCGCGACAGGGCACTGCTCGAGCTGATGTACGCCTGCGGGCTGCGGGCCTCGGAGGCGGTCGGCCTGGAGCTCGCCGACATCGACCTCGAGGAGGGCCTGCTCTGTGCCCGGGGCAAGGGCTCGAAGGAGCGGATCGTGCCGATCGGGCGCCAGGCCCTGGCGGGGCTGCGCGCCTACCTGCGAAGCGGGCGTCCCGTGCTGGTGGGCAACGCCGTCCAGTCGCGGCTGTTCGTGAACCACCGTGGCGGCCCGCTGACCCGCCAGGGGCTCTACAAGGTCGTCCAGGGCCATGCCGGGCGGGCAGGCCTGCAGGAGCGGATGAGCCCCCACACGCTGCGCCACACCTTCGCGACGCACCTGCTGGCCGGCGGCTGCGACCTGCGCTCGCTGCAGGAGATGCTGGGCCACGCCGACCTGGCGACGACACAGGTCTACACGCACCTCTCGGCGGAGCGGCTGAAGGACGCCTATTTCGGTGCACACCCGCGCGCCTCCCGCACGGGGTAGGGGGATATCGCCGGTGAGCGAGCCCCCCACGAACGGGCGCGCAGTGGTGCTGGTGATCGACGCCTGCGGTGCCGGCGCGCTCCCGGACGCCGCCGAGTACGGCGACGAGGGCGCCAACACGCTGGCCCACCTGGCCGAGGCCGTCGGCGGCCTGGAGCTCGGAGTCATGGGGGAGCTGGGACTGGGTTCGATCCTGCCGCTGCGCGGGGTCGCGCCCGCGGGCGATCCGGCGATCTACGGCCGCCTCGCGCCGCGGGGCCCGGGCAAGGACTCGATCACGGGCCACTGGGAGCTGATGGGGGTGACGCTCGAGCAGGCCCTGCCGACCTACCCCGCGGGCTTCGGGGCGCCGCTCGTCGAGCGCCTCGAAGCCGCGATGGGCCGCAGGGTCATCTGCAACCGTCCCGACAACGGCCTGGCGGCGATCGAGGAGTTCGGCGCCGAGCATCTGCGCAGCGGTGCCCTGATCCTCTACACCTCCCAGGACTCCGTCCTGCAGCTGGCCGCCCACGTCGAGCGTGTCCCGGCGGGCGAGCTCTACGAGGCCTGCGCCGCCGCGCGTGAGGTCATGTGCGGCGCCGATGCGGTCGGCCGGGTCATCGCCCGTCCCTTCGCCGGGCGCGAGGGCGCCTTCGTGCGGACCGAGGGCCGGCGCGACCTGGCCCTGACCCCGCCGGGGCGCAGCTACCTGCAGGAGCTCGAGCAGGCAGGGATCGAGGTGATGGCCGTCGGCAAGGTCAACGACCTGTTCGCATCCCGCGGCATCAGCTCGGCGCACCCCGGCGCGAACAACGCGCAGGCGCTTCAGAGCGTCGAGCGGCTGCTCGGGCAGGACCGGCCGGGCCTGATCTTCGCCAACCTGATCGAGACCGACCAGCTCTACGGCCACCGCAAGGACACGGCCGGCTTCCACGGCGCACTGCGCCTGATCGACGAGGCGCTGGGACGGATCACGCGCTCCCTCGGCGGCGACGATCTGCTGATCGTCACGGCCGATCACGGCGTCGATCCGGCCCATCCGGGGACCGACCACACGCGGGAGTACGTCCGCTGCTGGCCGTGACCGGGGCGATGCAACGCAGGCACGACGCCGGCGCCTTGCGGGGCGGCTTTCGCCACGACGGCCCGATGGCCGATGTGGGTGCGACGGTCCTCGCCTGGCTCTGCGACGGGGCCTCGGCGGGAGCTCGGAGGCGCCAGCTTCATAAGCTAGGCCGGTGCCCGAGCTGCCAGAGGTCGAGACGATCCGCCGCCAGCTGGCGCCGCTTGTCGAGGGCCGGCGGATCCTCCACGTCGAGATCCTCGACCCCCGCTGGTCGCGTCCACTGGCCCCGCAGGAGCTGGCCGATGCCCTGACCGGCAGGCGGGTGCTGGCGCTGGGCCGCCGCGGCAAGTACCTGCTGTGGGAACTGGACGAGGACCTCCATCTGGTCCAGCACCTGCGGATGACCGGGGCCGTGCTCGCCGATCCCGACCCCGAGCCGCCCCACACCCGTGTCCGGATCGAGCTGGGCCCCCGCGCCGGGAAGGACGCCGGCGGCGCGCGGCGCGTGCGGCTGGCGATCTCGGACCCCCGGCGCTTCGGCACCGGCGAGCTGCTGCTGGGCCACGAGGCGCTCGAGCGGTTCCTGGCGGCCCGCCTCGGCCTCGAGCCCTTCGACGAGGGCTTCACGCCTGCCCACCTGCGCTCGGTCATGCGCGGCCGCCGAACCCCCGTGAAGGCCCTGCTGCTCGATCAGCGCCGGATCGCAGGAGTCGGGAACATCTATGCGGATGAGGCCCTGTTCGGCGCCGGGATCCACCCGCGGCGCCCCGCGGGGGCGCTCAGCGCCACTCAGGTGGCGAGGCTCCGCGAGACGATCATCGAGGCGCTCAGCGCGGGGATCGACTCAAAGGGCGCGAGCATCGACGACTTCCGCCACGTCGACGGCTTCCGGGGCTCATTCCAGGACCGCTTCCTCGTGCACCTGCGCGAGGGCGAGCCGTGCGTCAACTGCGGTGCGACGATCGTCAAGCTGATCGTCGCCGGCCGGGGGACCTACGTCTGCGAGAACTGCCAGCGCCCGCCGCGGATCAGGCGGCCAGCAGCTCGTCCAGGCGGCCCTCCTGGACGGCGCTCTGGACCTCGCTGAAGCCGCCGATCAGGCGCTCCCCGACGACGACCTGGGGGAAGCTCATCATCCCCGTCAGCTTGACCAGCGCGAGGCGGCCGTCGGCATCCTTCGAGAGGTTGACCTCGGAGTACTCGACGCCCTGGGCGCTCAGGAGCGCCTTGACGCGGGCGCAGAAGGAACAGGGGTCGGTCGTATAAACGGTGACACCACTCATTACTTCATAAAATATAGCGGGCAACGGCCGATTGCGGGGTGGCGCCGCGGGCGGCCCTAGACTCGAGCTGCCATGCCAGGTGCACTGAAGACCGAAGCGGTCGTCCTGCGCTCGCTGCGCTACGGCGAGGCCGACCGGATTCTGCACATCTACACGCCCGCCCGCGGGCGCCTCAGCGCGATCGCCAAGGGCGTCCGTCGTTCTCGCAGCCGCTTCGGCGGGCGCCTGGAGCCGTTCTTCCGCCTGCAGATCGAGCTGCACGAGGGCCGCAGCGAGCTGCTGACGGTGACAGGTGCACAGACCGTCTCGGGCCACGGGCGCCTGCGCGGAGATGCCCGGTCGCTGGACGCGGCGGCCCGGGCCTGCGATGCGGTCGGCCGGCTGTTCGAGACCGGAGAGCCGCACCCGGGCGTCTTCAACCTGCTCTGCCGCCAGCTGGCGCTGCTTGACGAACAGGCCGGGACGGGCGGCCCGGCGGCGGGCCGTGCGGGCTCATTGAGCTTCCGGCTGAAGCTGCTGCTGGCGGCCGGGCTCGCGCCGCAGTTGGGCGCCTGCGCCAACTGCGGCGAGACCGAGGATCTGGTCGGCTTCTCGGGCGCCGCCGGCGGCGTCGTCTGCGCTGCCTGCGAGGCCGGCTCGTTCGCGATCGACGAGCAGGCACACGGGTTCATGACCGAGGCCCTGGGGCGCTCCCTGACCGATGCCCCGGCGGCCTCGGACCCGGTCCTGGGCCAGGTGGAACGCGCGATTGCCGTGACGCTCGAGCACCACGCGCACCTGCGCCTGATGCCTGCCTTCGCCGCCTATTAGGTGCCCTTGATGGCGCATCACTAGGGTTATGACCATGGACGAGGGCCTGCCGATCGCATATCCGCTGCTCGAGAAGGGCGTGGCCGTGCTCTCCAGTGACGGCGAGAAGGTCGGCACGGTCCACCATGTCGTGGCGGCTCAGGAACAGGACATCTTTCACGGGCTCGTGATCGAGACGACCCGCCTGGGCCGGCGCTTCGTCCCCGCCGAGGACGTCGCCTCGCTGCACGAGCGTGGGGCGGACCTGCGGATCGACGCGGCCGAGGTTGCGGCTCTCCCGGCACCCGGTGGCGGCGCGCCGGTCTTCAGCGAGACCCCCGACGCCAGTCGCTGGAGCCACTGGTCCAACAAGCTGCGGCTCAAAGGCGACTGGAAACCAGGCGCCTGAGCCAGGGCCCTCCGCGGGCGCTGGCACAATCGAACGGTGAGCGCAACTTCTGAGCAGGGGACCGTCGCCGAGGCCTTCGCCCGGCGGCGCATGCAGGAAGAGGCCGGGCTGCTCTGCGAGCTCGCCGCACGCTCCTACCCGGCGCTGCGCGAGCGCCCTGAGGAGGACTGCAGTCTGCGGACGCCGTTCCAGCGCGACCGCGACCGGATCGTCCACTGCAAGGCGTTCCGGCGCCTGACCCACAAGACCCAGGTCTTCGTGGCGCCCGAAGGGGACCACTACCGGACCCGCCTGACCCACACGCTCGAGGTCAGCGCCATCTCGCGGACGGTCGCACGGGCGCTGCGGCTGAACGAGGACCTCGTCGAGGCGATCGGCCTCGGGCACGACCTCGGCCACCCGCCCTTCGGCCACATCGGTGAGGAGGTGCTCGATGCGTGCCTGAAAGAGCGCTTCGGCCTGGACTTCCGCCATTACGAGCACTCGCTGCGGGTCGTCGACGTGCTCGAGCGCGACGGCGCCGGGCTGAACCTGACCGAGCAGGTCCGCGACGGGATCCTCGGCCATTCCAGTCGTGCGAAGAAGCCCCGGACGCTGGAGGGGCGGATCGTGCGCCTGATCGATCGGGTCGCCTACATCAACCACGACATCGACGATGCGCTGCGGGCGGGCCTGCTGGCCGAGGAGGACCTGCCGTCCGAGCCGATCGCCGTGCTCGGCGAGACGGGCTCGCGGCGGATCGATGCACTGGTCCACGACGTGGTGGAGCACTCCGAGCGGGCCGGGGACATCGTCCAGGGCCCCACCGCCGGGCCGGCGATGGCAAAGCTGCGCGATTTCATGTTCGAGCGGGTCTATTTGGGGCCCGCCGTCCGCGCCGAGCACGCCAAGATCTCGGCCGTCCTCAGGCGGCTGTTCGCCCACTATGTCGAGCACCCCGAGCTGCTGCCGGCAAGCCCGGGGGGTCCCGGCGGCGGCGGCGAAACGGACCTCGCGGCCCGGGTGACCGACTACCTGGCCGGGATGACCGACCGCTACTGCATCCGCGCCTACACCGAGCTCGAGGTGCCGCGGGCCTTCGCCCGCTAGCGTTGCGCCCGTGGCGCTCTACACCAAGGAGTCAAAGGATCGGGTAAGGGACGCTGTCGACTTCGTCGAGCTGGTCTCCGCCCGCACCGAACTGCGCCGTGCAGGCCCGGCCCGCTACGAGGGCCTGTGCCCATTCCACGAGGAGCGCACGCCGTCGTTCGGGATCGACCCGACGCAGAAGGTCTACTACTGCTTCGGCTGCCAGGCCTCGGGCGATCTGTTCACGTTCGTCCAGGAGTCCGAGGGCCTTGATTTCCGGGGCGCCCTGGAGCTGCTGGCCGAGCGCTACAACGTCGAGCTGGAGCTCGAGCAGGAGGACCCCAGAGACGCCGAGCGCCGCCGCAGACGCGATCGGCTGCTGGAGCTGCTGGCCCGGACGGCCGGCTACTACGAACGCTGCCTGTGGGAGTCGGCCGAGGCCGCCAAGGCCCGCGACTACCTTGCCGAGCGTGGCCTGGGGGAGGAAATCCTGCGCCGCTTCCGGGTCGGCTACGCACCGAGCGCCTGGGACCGGGTCCTGCTGGCCTCCCGGCGCGGCGGCTTCTCGCGAGCAGGAGCTCTACGCCACGGGCCTTGCGCAGCGCTCGCAGGAGAACGGCCGTCCCTACGATCGCTTCAGGGCCCGGATCACATTTCCGCTGTCGGACATCCGCGGCCACGTCCTCGGCTTCGGTGCGCGAGCGCTGGCCGACGAGCGCCCGGCCGAGGCCTCGGGGCGCCGGCCGAAGTACCTGAACACCTCCGACACCGAGGTGTACCACAAGGGCCTTCACCTCTATGGGGCGGACCTCGCCCGCCCGCACGCCGCAAAGGCCGGGTCGGTGATCCTCTGCGAGGGCTACACGGACGTGATCGCGCTGCACCAGGCGGGGCTGCAGAACGCGGTCGGGCTGATGGGGACGGCCCTGACGAACGACCAGGTCGGCGAGCTGGCCCGGATGGCCCAGACGGTCCTGCTGGCGCTGGATGCCGACAGCGCCGGGCAGGAGGCGATGCTCAAGGCCTCGGCGCTGGCGGCGAAGCGCAAACTGGAGCTGCGGGTCGTGGCGCTCGCGCCCGGAACCGACCCGGCCGAGCTGGTCCAGCGCGACGGGCCCGAGGCGATGAGCGCGGCGATCGAGCGGGCGGTGCCGTTCGTGCGCTTCCGCGTCGAGCGGATCCTGGCGGCCGGCGACGACGGGAGCCCCGAGGGCCGGGACAGGATCCTCGAGGAGCTGCGACCGGTCTTCAAGGAGCTCCCGCCGAGCGCAATGCGGATGGAGCTGACGCGGATGGTCTCGAGTCGCCTTGCCGTCACCGATGCGGTTCTCGAGCAGATGCTCGCGGCGCGCAGCGAGGCTCCGCGCCCGGCCGGCGAGACGAGGGCCGGGGCGGCGCCCCAGCGCGAGGCGCGGGCTCGAAGCGGGCCGGTCTCACGGCGCGGCGACACCGAGCGGGCCTTCCTCGCGCTCTGCATCGCCGCACCCGAGGAGGGCGCCACGGCGCTCGCCGGCCTTGACATCGAGGAGGACTTCTCCAGCGACCTGCTGCGCCGGGCCGCCAGGCACCTGCGGGCCGGCGAGCTTGCGGCGCCGATGGCCGAGCGCCCGGGGGAGACCCCCGCGCTCGAGGACGACCCCGAGCTGAAGGGCCTGCTGGCCGAGCTGATCGTCGAGGCAGGGCGCGAAGAGGCCGACCCGGCGATGCTCGAGGTCCAGCGACTGCAGCTCGAGCTGGCCCGCCTGGAGCGCGGGATCGCCCATGCCCGGGGCAGGGAGGACACCGACGTCAGCGGCCTGGCCCGCCAGAAGGCCGCCCTGAAACTCGAGTTCGACAGGGCCTACTCGCGGGTCCTCGAACAGACGGGGGAGCGCTAGCAGGGCTCATCTCGACCCGCCCTCGCCCGAGCCGGGGCGGTCAGGAAAAGCCCCTCCGTGCAGGAGTTTCGTCCCAAGCTCCCGGGAGAATGGATGCATGGACAGGGACTCGCTTGAGGCGCTGCTTGCACGTGGGCTCTCGCTCGCGGAGATCGGTCCGTACGCGCGAGGGCGGTCGGGCTCTCCACCACGTCGATGGAATGTCCTCGGCACGGCGAGACGGAGTTCTGGCTGGAAAGCAGAGGCCACTATCGGTGCAAGCTCTGCCGGGGCGAAGCGGTGACCCGGCGCCGACGTAAGGTCAAGGCCACACTGGTCGCGGAGGCGGGAGGGAGGTGCCTCATCTGCGGTTATTCGGCCTCGATGAGAGCACTCCACTTTCATCATGTGGATCCCATGGACAAGCGTCTGGAAATCAACGCAAAAGGAGTCGCCGTCTCGCTGGAGGCTCTCCGTTCAGAGGCCGAGAAGTGCGTACTGCTCTGCGCGAACTGCCACGCCGAGGTTGAGGCCGGCTTGGTCGGGTTGGAACCACCGAGGGGCCGTGGATTACAATGACTTGGCGCACCGGGATGCCTCTCGGGGGTCGCACGATCCGGGGTAGCTCAATGGCAGAGTAGTCGACTGTTAATCGATTGGTTGTGGGTTCGAGTCCCACCCCCGGAGCTGCAGATTCGTCAGCGCCATCAGCGCTCAGCCGGCGATGAGATCTCTGCTTTCGCTCCTGCGCCGACCCCAGCGCCTGTATACGAGGGCGCCTGAGACGTTGGTGCACACGATCCGCCAGAACAGCTTGGGGCCCCGGATCCGCTCCGCCGGCGTGCGGTTGATGTCGCGCTCTGCGAACGCCACGATCACGAGGGAGATCGCGATGACGACGGCGATCCAGGCTTTTTGGCCGGGAGGGCGATCGCGGAAGGTCCTCGAGCGCATGGCCCGATCTTAGTCCCGGTGCCTAGCCGGCTCCGATCGGCGGTGCATGTTCTCGACGAGGCGTGCCGCCGCGCCGGCTGGGTCCTGCTCGCCGATCCACCGCTCCAGCTCGTGGGCCCGCGCACGGATTGAAGGTTCCTCGAGTACTCGTTCGACAGCCAGCCTGACGCCGCGTGGGGAGACGAAGCGCCGCGGCAGTCTCACCCCTGCGCCCGCCCAGTCCAGACGGGCGGCGTTCTCGTTCATGTCCCCGACGTCCGGGCAGGCGACGACCGCCGCACCGCCGGCCAGCGCCCTTGCCATGGTGCCGTGGCCGGCGTGGCAGACGACGACGTCGCTGCGGGCCATCTCCCGGGAGTAGACGAGCCAGTCCACGACCGTCGCGTTCGCCGGTACAGGCAAGGGCCTCGAGGGGAGGCGGCGATTCCACGTCCCGAGGACCCTCACCGGAGCATCCGCGAGACCTTCGAGGGCGGCCCGCAGCAGCCGCTGCTCGCGGTCCTGCGCCGTTGATGGGGCGATCAGGACCAGCGGCAGGTCCCCCTCGGTGAGCTCGGGGCTGGAGGGCGCAAGCCCCGCGGCGGGCGGCTCCCACATGAGCGGCCCGACGACGTGGACATGCGCGGGCCAGCTGCGGGGGTACTCCAGCTGCGGGAAGGTCCCGACGATCGCCAGCCGCCGGCTGATGCCACCGTGGACATGCTCGAGCGGCTCAAGGCCCAGCCTGGCCCGTGTCCCGTTGAGCTCCTCCCGTCCCAGCTCGAGACCTCGCTCGACGAGCGGGTGAGCGCGGCGCCAAAGGCCGCGGCCGAACGCCGTCCGGGGCATCCGGGCGCCGACCGAGTAGATCGGGAAGTCGCTGTCCCCGTCGGGGTGGACGTGGGGGATCAGCGTCGCCCAGGGCACACCCTGGCACTCGGCCGCGAGTGCGGGAGCGAGCGTGAGGATGTCCGCGACGGCGAGGTCGGGCTCGAGCTCTTCGACCAGGGGGATCGTGTCGCGGGTGGCACGGACGACGGCCTCGTAGAAGTCCAGGTGCCCGGGGCCCTGGGGGAAGACCTGATACTCGGGGGCCGGGGCGAAGGCGATCCCCTCCGCCTCGACATGCTCGCGCCAGCGCGTCCAGGTCTGCAGCGTCACCTCGTGGCCCCGCGCGAGGAGGGCCCGCCCGAGGGCGATCATCGGGAAGGCGTGCCCGGGGTCGCCGAAGGCGCCCAGCAGGATCCGTCTGGGCGTCCCCGGGGCGTCTGTCACCGGTGGGCCCTCAGGCCGCGAGCTCGGCCAGCATCCGCAGCTGCTCGAGGCGCTCATCGGCCGTGAAGGCCGTCGGGGTCACCCCTAGCGTGCCGACGCCGGCGTCGCGGTAGACAGCCAGGCGCTCCTTGATGACGTCCTTCGGGCCGCACAGCGAGACCGTGTCGATCAGGCGGTCGGGGATCGCTGCCATCGCCTCGTCGCGCTTGCCTTCCAGGTAGAGGTCCTGGATCGTCTGGGCCTCCTCCTCATAGCCGTAGCGGCGGACCAGCTGGTTGTAGAAGTTCTGCTTGCGCGAGCCCATCCCGCCGACATACAGGGCGATGAACGGGCGCATCGTGTTGCGCCCCGCCTCGAGGTCGTCGGTGATGCAGAGGCTCACGGAGGGGGCGATATCGAAGTCATCGAGCGATTTGCCCGACCGGTCGGCGCCTTCCTGCAGCAGCGGGCGAAGCTCGGAGACATGCTCAGGGGAGAACAGCGTCGGGATCCATCCGTCGGCGATCTCGCCGGCCAGGGCCGTGTTCTTGGGGCCGATCGCCGCCAGGTAGATGGGGATGCGCTCCTGGACGGGGGAGATCGTCAGCTTCAGTGCCTTCCCCGGGCCGTCGGGCAGCGGCAGCTCCAGCGTCTCGCCGTGGAACTCGACCCGTTCGCGAGCCAGGGCCATACGGATCACGGCGACATACTCGCGGGTCCGCTGCAGCTGCTGGGCGAAGCGCTGCCCGTGCCAGCCCTCGGCGACCTGGGGGCCGGAGGAGCCGATCCCGCAGATCATCCGCCCGTCGGAGAGCTGGTCGATCGTGGCGGCCGTCATAGCTGTCATCGCCGCCGAGCGGGCGGGCATCTGGAAGATCCCCGAGCCGAGGCGGATCTTCGATGTCTGGCCTGCCAGCCAGCCCAGGACCGTTGCGGTGTCCGAGCCGTAGGCCTCCGCTGCCCAGACCGAGTCATAGCCGAGCTGCTCGGCCTCCTGGACGATCGTCAGCTGGTCCTGCGAGGTGAGGCCGAGACCCCAGTAACCGATGTGGACGCCGAGCTTCATGCAAGTTTCCTTTCAGCGGCAGGAGATTCTTTGCCGAGTTGATGCCGTGACCTAGTCTTGGCCGCGACCCGCCCGTGGCACGGCGCTGCGGCGAGGGGAGCCTATGCGAAATCGCAGATCCCGATCGAGAAGCTCAATCCAGGGCCTGCGCCTGGCGATCGACTGCATGCCCGTCGCGACCAGGGAAGCGATGCTCGAGGGCCTCAGATCCAACGAGCGGATCATCGTCGGCGCCTACGTCGACGAGCAGGGCGGGGTCTGCCCGATGCTGGCAGCGCATCGCAGCGGTGGCCGGACCGACTTTCTCTCGTTCGCAAAATCGTGGGACCGCTTCGCCCACGCCGGCGGCAAATCCCGCCGGGCGACCGAGCGCGAGCTGCGGATCCTGATCAGCCACCTCGAGGACAGCCTCGAGCACTCGGGCGGCCTCGAGCTCGACCGGGCGATCGCCGAGCACCGCGCCCTGGTCATCCGCAACCGTCCCCGCCGCCGGCGCCTGCCCGACACGGCCGACCCGTCGGGTCCGATCATCGCCAGGCGTCTGCGCCGCGCGCTGGGCGCTCGCAGGGATCGTGCGGGGTCAGGCGCCCCGACCGACGCGGTCGCCTCCGCGCCGGTCCTCTCACGCCGCTGAGCGTCGGCGGCGAGGGCCCGGCCGGGGCGCTACAGCGACTCGCCCGGCCGGACGAACATGATCTCCGGCACGACACAGGCCGGTGAGACCCGCAGCATGAAACGAACGGACTCCGCGATGTCCTCGGGGCGGATCATCTCCTCCGCCGGGACGTGCTCCTTCACAAAGTCCGTCATCGGCGTGTCGACAAAGGCGGGGCAGAGGGCGATCGACTTGATGCCCTCCCCGCCAAGCTCCTTGTTCATCGCTTCGGTCCAGCCCACGACGCCGTGCTTCGAGGCCGAGTAGACCGACAGCCAGCCCTCGCCGTGCTTGCCGGAGATCGATGACGTGTTGACGACCAGCGCGCTCTTGTTGGCCTTGGCGGACTCGCGCAGCATCCCCACGCATTCCCGGTAGAAGAGGACGATCGAGCGCAGGTTGATCCCCAGCTGCATGTCGAGGTGCTTGGTCTGGATATCCCCGACCAGCGCGCCGACCCCGACCCCCGCGTTGTTGACCAGGACGTCCAGGCGCCCGTAGCGCTCGGTGTGGGCGGCGACGACCTTCTTGATCTCCTCCTCGTCGGCCACGTTGGCGGCAACGGCGTGGACATCGAAGCCGTCGTCGGCCAGGCCCTTGACGGCCCCGTCGAGCTTCTCGGCCCGGCGGGCCGACATCGTGACCCCGAACCCCTCTTCGCCCAGCACCCTCGCGATCGCAAGCCCGATCCCGCTTGATGCCCCCGTGACAATCGCTGCCTTCTCTGCCATCTGCCAACCCTCCTGTGGTGAGCGAACCCGAACGGCCGCCCCGGATGCAGCGGCGGCGAGAGCATTCCATATCTCGCTGGTAGCGTCTGCCCGGTCCGCTCGGGGTCGAACCCGAACCGGGCGACGGGCCCGTAGCTCAGTTGGTTAGAGCTGCCGACTCATAATCGGTAGGTCCCTGGTTCGAGTCCAGGCGGGCCCATCCACCAAAAGAGCCTGCCAAATCCCGGTGCGGGGATCGGAGGATGCCGCCGTTTTCGCGCCCTCCCGAGCAACGCTCGCAAGCTCGGATCTCGCCGGGCTCAACCGTCGAGGCACCTGCCGTCGAGCACGGCCCTGTCGGTCCTTGATCGGCGTGGCGCGGCCGACGGATGGCCACGCCGATCCCGATGCGAGGATGGGCCCTGCCGCGGGCGCCACCCGGGCTTGCCCGTCCTACCCACTAGGGGGTTACCAGCATGTTCCGCAGACACTTCAGCTACGCCAACGTTGTGGCGACCATGGCCTTGGTGTTCGCGATGGGCGGCAGCGCGATCGCTGCAAAGCACTACCTGATCAGCAGTACGAAGCAGATCAAGCCGAGCGTACTGAGATCGCTGCGGGGGAGCGCCGGGCCCAAGGGCGCGACGGGACTGCAGGGAGCGCCTGGCAAAGAAGGCGCTGCGGGCAAAGAAGGGAAAGAAGGCAAAGCAGGCCCGCTCCTGACGACGCTCCCGAGTGGACAGACGCTGAGGGGCGCCTTCGGCGGCGGTGGCCATGCCAGCGCCACAAGAGAAGCGATCCAGGTGTCGCTCTCCTATCCCTTCCCGCTCGCGACGGACCCCACCCCTGTCGTCATTGGCCCCGGCGAGAAATCGACGACCCAATGCCCCGGTAGCTCCGGCGCGCCCGAAGCCGCCAAAGGGTACCTCTGTGTCTATGTAGCCGGGGGGAACAATGTGGGCGGGTTTCAAATCTACGGCGACGACGGAAGCGCCGATTACCGGTTCGGTGGTGTGGTCTACACGGAACCGCCCTCCCTGGGCCTTTCCGAATTCTGGGGCACCTGGGCGGTGACGGCCCCGTAGCCAACACCGTGCGGCAGGGGTGCCCTTTGCCTCACGGCGTGGGGCGCCCCGCCGGTGCGGTGGCGCGTCTACCTGATCCTGGTGTCTTTTCAGCGCCTGATCGCTGCGGGTTGCGAGTGTGCCGCCACCTGCGTGCCCATTATCTCATAACTTTGTAAGATTTAGGATCTATGGAACCCTCTCGAGTCGTCCAATCGCCGGTCTATGCATTGAAGGCTGACTTCTTCCGCGCTCTCGGGAATCCGATCAGGGTGCGCATCGTGCAGGTTCTTCGCGAGGGTGAGCGCTCGGTCGGGTCTCTGCAGGACGAGCTCGGTCTGCGTTCGAGCAGCACCTCGCAGCATCTTGCGGCACTACGCGCTCAGGGGGTCCTGGAGAGTCGTCGCGAGGGCACGAGTGTCTTCTACCGGGTCAAGGATCCTCGGACGCTCCAGATGCTGGAGCTCGCAAAGCAGATCATCGCCGCATCGCGTGAGGACAACCAGGCGGTGCTTGACGATCTCGCAGTCGAGGATTTCGGCCCGGGGCCGGGCCGCGGCTGACCGTGGGGGTACTCGGCTGGGGTGCGCTCGCGGGCGTCGCGTTGCTCCTGTTGGGGGGAGCGTCGGGCGTGAACGGCCGCGGACTCCGGTTGGGACTGGCGGTGCAGGCTGCGGGGATGGTGCTGCTCGGTGTCGTGGGCGTCGTTGTCCTGACCGGTGGAGAGGCGCTCGGGGCTGGGTTTCGAAGCTCGGTCGGCCTCGCCTTCGGCCTCGACCCGCTGAGCGGGTTCTTCCTTGCGGTGCTCGCACTGACTGCCGTGCCGACGCTGATCTTCGCGCGCGACTACCTGCCCGCGAGTCCAGGCGCGCGAGCGATCGGCGCATTGACCGCGGCGTTCCTGGTCACGCTCGTGGGTGTCCTCGCGGCCCGGGACGTGATCAGCTTTCTTGCGTTCTGGGAGTTGATGACGCTGATCCCTGCGACTGGGATCCTCGTCTCCCGCCGCGACCGGGAGGTCCGCTCGGCGGTCTACGCCTATCTGGCGATCACCCACCTGGGCGGGGCCGGCGTCTGGGTCGCGTTGCTTGCGCTCGCCCATCACGGCGCGGTCGGCGACCCGGCTGCTCTGGCGGCCGCGGGCACCGGTGCCCAGACCCTCGTGGCGGTTGCGGCGCTCATCGGGTTCGCCACCAAGGCGGGTTTCATCCCCTTACACGTCTGGCTCCCGCGTGCGCACCCCCTCGCGCCGGCCCATCTCTCCGCGCTGATGTCGGGGATGATGGTCAAGGTCGCCCTCTACGGTCTGATCCGGGTCGAGTTCCAATGGCTCGGCGCGACGCCACGGTGGCTCGGCCTTGCGCTCCTGGCGATCGGGCTGATCTCTTCGCTCGGAGGTGTGATCTGGGCGCTAATGCAGCACGAGCTGAAGCGGCTGCTCGCGTACTCCTCGATTGAGAATGTCGGCATCATCGCGTTGGCCCTCGGGGCGTCGATGTTGTTCGCCCGGGGCGGGGACCGGACATGGGCGGCGATCGCGTTCGCGGCGGCGCTGCTGCACGCGGCGAACCACGCGGTCTTCAAGACGCTTCTCTTTCTGGGCGCGGGTGCGCTGCAGCGCGCGACGGGCAGCCTGGATCTCGATCATCTCGGAGGGCTGCTTCGGAGGATGCCTTGGACCGGCGGGGCGTTCCTGGTCGGGTGCATGGCGATCGCCGGGCTGCCGCCGCTGAACGGCTTCGCGTCTGAGTGGCTGATCCTGGAGTCGCTGGTTCACGTCGTGTTTCATCAGCCACTCGGAGTGGCGCTTGCCGGTGCCGTTGCGCTCGCGGGGCTGGCAGCGACGGCGGCCCTGGCCTTGCTCTGCTTTGTCAAGGTTCTCGGCCTGGTGCTGCTCGGCCGGCCGCGCCGGGAAGCGTGTGCCGTTGCGGTCGACCCGCCCGGCGGGATGCTCCTGGGCATGGGTCTGCTCGCCCTGATGTGCATCGTGCTCGGTCTCGTGCCCGGGCTGGTGTTGCCGACACTTGCGGGCCTGGCTCCGGGGTCCTCCGGCTCGGTGCTCCTGCGCCATGCAGGTCTGGTGCTGCCCGGTACCGGCTCCTATCTCCCGCTTCCGATCGCCATTGGGCTGACGGCACTGGTGGCGGCCCTCATCGCCGTGCGAGGTAAGCGCCGTGCTGCGCCGGCACCGACGTGGGCCTGTGGACAGCCCGTGGTGGCTGCGCTCAGCTGGAGCTCAGCGGGGTTCACCAAGCCGCTGCGCGTTGTGCTTGACGGGGTGCTCCGCCCGCGCCGGGAGATCACCGTCGTGCGCGGCGGGGGGATGGTGCAGAGCGTGACCTACGAGGGTGATGTTCCGTCCCTGTTGGACGCGTCGTTGTACGAGCCGACCGTCAGGGCGGGGCTGCGGGCTGCGGCGCTCGCCCGGCGGTTGCAGTCGGGGAACGTGCGCGCCTACGCCGCCTACCTCCTCGGACTCGTGATCGGGCTGCTGGTCCTGGTTCACAGCGGAGTGCTCGGATGAACCTGGCCGCCGGTGCTGTTCAGATCGCCGCCATCTTCCTTGCCCCGCTGCTGGGGGGGTCCATCCAGACGCTCAAGGCGCGGCTGCAGGGTCGTCGCGGCGCCTCGGTGATGCAGCCCTACCGCACCCTGTGGCGTCTGTGGCGCAAGAGCGCGGTGGACCCGCAGGGGGCCGGCGTCATCTACCGGCTTGCCCCACCGCTCGTCGCGGCCTGTCTGCTGCTGGCCCTGGCGGTCGTGCCGGTCGCGGGGCGCTCCGGCGGGTTCGGTGTGGGCAACGACGCACTTGTCCTGGTTGGTCTGCTGGCGATCGCCCGTTTCATCCTGGCGTTGGCCTCATGGGACGTCGATAACGGGTTTGCGCTGATGGCCTCCGCTCGCGAGCTGATGATCTCGGTGTTCGGCGAGGCGCTGCTCGTGCTTGCACTTCTCCTCGCAGCGCTGCCCGCCCAGAGCACCGATCTGCAGGAAATGAGCAGGGCTGCAGCAGGGGCGCACATCTGGGGCGGCCCGGCGCACTGGTGCGGGCTGTTCGCGTTTGCGCTCGTCATCCTCGTAGAGACGGGCCGCCAGCCGATCGACAACCCCGACACTCACCTCGAGCTGACGATGATCCATGAGGGCCCGCTGCTCGAGTACGGTGGCCGTGACCTCGCGTTCCTGCAGTGGGCCGGCGCCGCACGCCACTGGGTCATCCTGCTCCTGGGGAGTGAGCTCTTCCTGCCTCACTGGGGCGGAATCGCCGCGAGCCTCGCGGTCGAGCTCGCCGGTGTCGCGCTGCTGTGCGGTGCGCTGGCGGTCACCGAGACCGCCCAGGCGAAGATGCGGATCCTGCGCGTGCCCGCCCTCCTGGGGGTCGGCTGTGCGATCGCGCTCGCGGGCGTCGGCATGTGGGTCGGCGGGATCGGCGCATGACGGGCGTTCTGGCAACCGCGATGCTCGGGCTCGCGTTCGCAGTGATCGTCGTGGCCCGGCGCACAGTCGCGATCACGCTGCTGGCGGCACAGTCGCTCGCGCTGGGCGTCCTCGCGATCGATCTGGCCGATGCGCGCTCGGGGTACCTCGTTGCGGCGGTGCTGCTCGGCAAGGCGATCGTTCTGCCGACGCTCTTCTATGTGCTGGTCCGGCGCACCCCTGAGGCGCGCCCGGTCACGGCGGCGGCGGGGCCGATGGTTCGCCTGGCCGCCGCCGGCGCGGTGGCAACCTCCGCCGTCATCCTGGTGGGACCGCTCGGCCTCGGTGTCCCGCACACCGAACACATTGCGGTGGCGCTCGTGCTCGTCGGCATCGCGATCGTCATCGCCAGGCGTCCGATCCTGTTCCAACTGCTCGGGCTGGTCGTGGCCGAGAACGGCCTGTCGCTGCTGGCGGTCTCCGTTCCCGGAGGGCTCTCGTACGTGATCGAGTTCGGTGCCCTGTTCGACCTGGCCTTGATCGTCACCGTTGCCGCGGCGTTCGTGCAGCAGATCCACAGCGACATCGGCAGCGGCAACACGGAGCTGCTCAGAGGGCTTCGTGACTAGCCTCGTCCCCGTCCTCGCCGCCGTTGTACCCGCGCTGCCACTGGTCGGGATCGTGTTCGCGTTTCTCGTGCGCACGCCAAGGCAGGGGGACGCGCTGGCGATCACGACAGCCGTCCTGACGGCGGCCGCGGGCCTGGCGCTCGCGGGCATCACGCTGGCCCGCGGCGGAGAGCCGGCGCTGCGGGGGCAGTGGTACCTGATCGATGGTGCCAGCGGTGTCCTGCTCGCGGTGATAGCGATCGTCGGCCTGTGCAGCACGCTGCTGTCGCCCACCTATCTGCGTACCAGCGGGCGCAGCTGGACAACGGCCGCACGCTCGCGCAGCCTCTACTACGCCGCGCTGTTCCTCTTCTGGGGGGCATTGCTCGCCGTGCCGATTGTCGGGAACCTCGCCGCGGTGTGGCTGATCGTCGAGGCGACCACGGCGGCCTCTGCGTTGCTGGTCGCCTTCAGCGGCCGGCGCGATGCGCTCGAGGCCGGTTGGAAGTACCTCCTGCTCACGACACTCGGCCTGTCAGTTGCGTTCCTGGGGATCATCGTGCTCGCGATCGGCCAGGCAAACGCCGGCCACCGAAGCGTTGGAGCGCTCGACTGGCACACACTGCAGGCCACCGCTCACTCGATGCCCGCCCAGGCAACGCTGGTCGCGTTCGTCCTCCTGCTCGCGGGTCTCGCGACGAAGATCGGCTGGGCGCCGGTCCACAACTGGCTGCCGGATGCCCACAGCGAGGCTCCCGCACCGATCAGCGCGCTCCTCTCAGCGGCGCTGCTTCCGAGTGTCGTGCTCGTCGCCTGGCGCGTCAAGGAGATCCTCCAGCCCTCCGTGGGGGCCGGCACGACGCGCGCCGTCTTTGTCGCGTTCGGCCTGACGTCGATGATCGTCGCGATCCCGTTTTTGTGGCGCCCGCTCCCGTACAAGCGCCTGCTTGCCTACTCGAGCCTCGAGCACATGGGCATCATCGCCCTGGGAATCGGATTCGGGACTCCGCTCGCGATCGCCGGGGTCCTGCTGCACGTCGCCGGCCACGCCCTTGCAAAGGCGCTCGGCTTCTACGCCACACTGCCGTTGCTGCGCGTCCAGCCGAAGGCGGCGACAAACCCGCCGGTCGCCGTACTGAACGACAGCCCCGCGACCGCCACCGCGATGGGCGTAAGCCTCGTCGCGCTCTCCGGCCTACCGCCGTCACCCCTGTTCCTGTCGGAGCTGCTGATCCTGCTCGGCGGCGTGGCGGCCGGCGAGCTGGTGACCAGCGCCATCGCAGTTGTTGCTATGGCGCTCGGGTTCCTCGGTCTCCTGCACGCACTGATGGAGGGGGTGATCGGCGATCAGAGCACGACGCGGCGCAGGCGCCGACGCTCGCGCGAGGAGCGGCCGATCATCGCTCTCACAGCGGTTCTCACGACGGGAATGCTCGCATGCGCCGCCGTGGGTGCATTCGTGCTGCCGGGCTCAGCGTTCGTGCAAACGCTCGCACGTGGCGTCCTGTGACGAGGACCGAACAGGTGGGGGGAGACGTTTGGCGCGTGCGCGTCGAACGGGCCCTCGAGGAGGGCGAGCGCTTCGCGGGCGCGTGGGTTGGTGGCGGCGAGCAGCGGAACTGGCGGGCGTTGTTCATCGCTGCCGGCGGGTTCCGCATGCTCTCCTGCGATGCGACCGGCGGCGAGGTGGAGAGCATCGTCGACCTCGTCGAGGCTGCCGTCTGGGACGAGCGTGAGGCACATGACCTCAACGGCCTCAGCTTTCTCGGTCATTCGCCGATGCGGGCGCTCGCCGCGCATCCCGAGGACCCCGCTCTGTGGATGACACCGGTCGGCGGCGAGGGAGTTCACCAGGTCGCGGTCGGGCCGATCCACGCCGGGATCATCGAGTCCGGGCACTTCCGCTTCCACGTGATCGGCGAGCGCATCCTCGCCATGGATCCGCGCCTCTTCTACAAGCACCGTGGCCTCGAGCGCGCCGCCGTCGGCCTCCACACCGACGAGGCACTGACCTACGCCGGGCGTGCCTGCGCCGCGTGCTCGGTCACGAACACCGTCGCATATGCCCAGGCCGTCGAGGCGGCCTATGGGCTCCAGCCAGATCGAGACCTGCGCGTCGGGCGGACCGTGCTGCTCGAGCTCGAGCGTCTCTACAGCCACCTGCACGACATCAGCGCGATTTGCGCAGGCGTCGGCTACGCGCCGGGAGCACTGGCGTTCGCCGCCCTGAAGGACCGCGCCCAGCAGATCAACGCGCGCACGTTCGGGCACCGCTTCCTTTTCCACACCGTCACAGTCGGGAAGGGGGCGACTGCGCTCGATGGGAGGTCCGGCGAGGCGGCGCTGGGAGACCTCCGTGAGCTGCGCGCCGACAGCGCCGCTGGCTGGCGCGAGCTCGAGTTCACGGGCTCGCTCCAAGCACGCCTCGATGGGATCGGCATCCTCAGTGCCGAGGACGCGCATCGCCTTGGCGCGGCGGGCCCGGCGGCACGCGCCTGCGGCATCCGCGAGGACGCGCGCAGCACGAGCCCGCATCTCGCATACGACGGCTTCACGCCGGCCCTTCTGCGAGCACCGACGGGCGACGTGGCATCACGCCTGAGAATCCGGGCGCTCGAGCTCGAGCGGACCTACGACATTCTCGCGGAGCTGCTCACGAAGCCGTTCGCCCGCGGCAGCTCGAGCGCACGGGGCACTGTCTCGAGCGTCGGAATCGGCCGCGTCGAGAGTCCGCGCGGAGCGACGATCTGTGCCGTCGAGCTCGACGGCAGGACGGTCAGCCGTCTTCACCTGCGCACCGGCTCCTACGCCAACTGGCCCGCGCTCGTCCACGCCACCGCGGGGAATCTGCTGCCCGACTTTCCGCTCATCAACAAGAGCTTCGAGCTCTGCTACGCGTGCGTCGACCGCTGATGTATGTCCTGCTCAAGCAGCTCGCAGCGATCCGAGGCAATGCACGCCTGACCCGTGGTCAGCCCCGATCACTGGCGATCCGCCACGTGGACGCGGGCTCATGCAACGGCTGCGAGCACGAGCTCACCGCGGTTACGAACCCCTTCCATGACCTCCAACGCCATGGGCTGGACCTCGTCGCATCCCCGCGGCATGCCGACATCCTGCTCATCACGGGACCTGTGACCACACGTATGTCCGGGGCGCTGAGAACCGCCTACGAGGCCATGCCGGAGCCGCGGCTCGTAGCTGCCCTCGGCGACTGCGCGCTCGGATGCAACATCCTCGCCGACCCGGCCGAGATCATCGGCTCGGTGCATGAGCTGCTGCCCGTGGACATCCGCATTCCCGGCTGCCCGCCCACGCCCGACGTCATCGCCGAACACCTACTCAGCGAGCTCGCAAGACGCGCATAGCATCGGCCGCCCTGCCACCAGGCGAATCGCTGACGCCCCGCTGCAGTGCCCGTCGTCAGTCCCAGCGGCTGATCTCCCCGTCCGGGTAGGCCATAAAGCCCCGGCCCTCGGCGCCGGACTTCAGGCTCATCAGGTATGAGGCCCAGTTCGTCGAGCAGCCGTTCATGAACTCACTCTCCTGCTCCCAGTCCGAGTGGCTGAAGAGCAGCGTCGTACCGCCGTCCGCGCGAGGCTTCAGTGAGTAGGTGATCCGGGTGTCGATCCACTCGCCGGGGCCCGCGACACAGCGCCAGCGGACCTCTGCGGCATTGCTCTCGAGGATTTCGAAGGTGGCCGCGGGGCGGGTGGGGTCGCTGAAATAGACCGACAGCCGCCCGCCGATCTCCTCGTCCCCGGTGACCGGTCGGCCGCTCCACCACTGCTCGATGCCCTGCTTGGTGGCTGCGAGTTGGTGCACGAGCTCGGGCGGCGCGTCGATCGAGAGGCGGTGCAGGATGCTCGCCATTGTGAGTCTCCTTTGTTCGTAGGTGGGGATCTGAGCAGTGCGGCCGTTGCTACATCGCGATCGCTTCGCAGACGTCGACTGCGCCGCCGACCTCGAGGACCGGGCAGCCCTTCGCGAGCTCGACGGCCGACTCCAGGCTCCGGGCCGTAACGACGGAGTAACCGCTCACGCCAAGCGACCCGCCGGCGCCGACGGTCTTCGTGGCCCCCGTTGCGGTGCCGCCATCGACGACCGCCGATCCGAGAGCGTCGAACCACTGCGCCCAGCGTGCATACTGCGCGTTTCGCTCCGCCTCCTCGGTGGCCACGCCCTTGCCGCCGCTGTACAGGAACAGATAATTGGTCATCTCTGAACTCCCTCTTGTTGCCTTTTGAGCTCATGACGAACGGCCGGCGCCTGCACGGACATGGCCGCCGCGATCGTCCTTTTGTCCGTCGGCGGGGGGCCCGTTCGTCTATGAGGAAATGAGGGATCCAGAAGGGAGCGCACATGAGGTACCTGCTGCTGAACTACACGAAGGCCGAGAGCACCGAGGAGCGACGCTCAGGCGAGATGCACCCGGGAGTCGCCGCGGTCCTCGAGCGCCCCGATGTGGGCGGCTGGATTCGCCTCCAGCCGGCCGGGTCGGCGACGACCGTCAGGCTCGACTCGCGCAAGGTGCTCTTTACCGACGGCCCTTTCGTCGACAGCAAGGAGTTCCTGGCGGGCGTGATCCTGATCGAGGCCGAGAACCTCGACGGCGCACTCGCGCTCGCGGCCGAGCTGCAGGAGCTGGACGTCACCGCGGCGATCGAGGTCCGTCCTGTGCTCGAGCAGGAGCTCGGAGGTGCTTGAGGAGATATTTCGCGATCAGTGGGGACGAGTTCTCGCAACGCTCGTCGGCGTCCTCGGCGACATCGAGCTGGCCGAGGATGCGGCCCAGGAGGCGTTTGCGCTGGCTGCTGAGCGTTGGCCGCACGAAGGGCAACCCGCGAACCCGACCGGCTGGCTCATCACGACCGGACGTAACCGTGCGGTTGACCGCATCCGACGGCGCCGGACACTGACGATCAAGACCGAGCAGCTGAAGCGGGAGCTGCGGGACAGCCCGGAGGAGACGATGGATGAAACGACGGTCTTTCCCGACGAGCGGCTCGAGCTGATCTTCACCTGCTGCCACCCGGCGTTGGCTCTGGACGCGCAGGTCGCGCTCACACTGCGCACGCTGGGGGGGCTTTCGACAGAGGAGATCGCCCACGCCTTCCTGGTCCCGTTCGAGACGATGAGCAAGCGTCTGACCCGGGCCAAGCACAAGATTCGTGATGCCGGCATCCCGTTCGCCGTACCTCCCGAGCACCTGCTGCCCGACAGGCTCGACGCGGCGCTCGCGGTCGTCTACCTGATCTTCAACGAAGGGTGGGGCGGCGGCCGCGTGGATCTGTCCGCCGAGGCCATCCGACTCGGCCGATCGCTGATCGAGCTGATGCCCGATGAAGCCGAAGCGCATGCCCTCCTTGCGCTCATGCTGATCAACAACGCGCGCAGCGCCGCCCGGTTCCGCGACGGCGAGCTCGTACTGTTCGACGACCAGGACCGTGGGCTGTGGGACCAGCGCCAGATCGAGGAGGGCCGCAGCAGCCTGCGCCGCTCGCTGGCACTTCACGGGCGCGGCCCATACGTGACCCAGGCGGCGATCGCCGATCTACACCTCGAGCAGCCACGCGACTGGGAGGAGATCGAGCTCCTCTACCGGCGACTCGAGGGCCTCACCGGCTCACCTGTCGTGACGATGAACCGAGCGATCGCCGTCGCCGAGCTCGAAGGGCCGCAGATGGCCCTTGAGATCCTCGACCGGCTCGAGCTCGATGAGTATCGCTACTACCACTCGACCCGCGCCGAGATCCTGCGCCGGCTCGGCCGCGAGGATGAGGCGCGCAACGCCTATGAGCGGGCCCTCGAACTGACCTGGCCTGGAGCCGAGCAGCGCTTCCTCGAGCGTCGCCTCGCCGACAGCCCCGCGTCCGCCCGCGACACACCTACGCCGTAGCTACGTAGACGCGAGGCGACGCCGCGGCCGCGTCGGGCCTTCCGTCACTAAGGTGGTTGCCCTCGTGCGCGACGTCAGATCCAAGTTCGCCAAGGCGCTGCTGGCGGCGGGCATTGCCGTGGTGGGCGCGCTCCTGCTGGCGGGTGCTGCCCTCGGCAGCTCGCGCTCGTGGAGTGCGCCCGTGAACCTCTCCGAAGCGGTCAGGGAGGGGCAGTCCCCGCTGGTCACGATCGACGCGGGGGGAGACAGCATGGCGATGTGGGGAATCAGCCACGGCGCCGGGCTCGTCCGGCGGGGCGCTCGGCCGGCCCTTGAAGTGAACCCCGTGCTGGTCCAGGTCGCCGTTCGTCCCGACGGCGGCGCCTGGGGCGCACCGCAGACACTCTCGAACCCGTCCTTCGGCGCCGGCGTCGGTGCGATCGGCACGGATGCCGCCGGCGAAGCGGTCGCGCTCTGGACCCAGCGCACCGAAAACGAAGCGACGTTCGGCGAAAAGAGCCTCGTCGAATACGCGATCCGCGCGCCCGGCGCAGGCTTCGGGACGGGCAAAGCGCTCAGCGAAGGGGGGGCCGAAGAGCCCACCCTCGCCGTAAACCCCGCAGGGGAGAGCCTCGTGGCATGGCTGGCCGACGACGACACCGAGGTGCAGTACTCGGCGAGGAGCGCCGGCGGCGCGTTCGGTTCGACCACCACGATCAAAGCCGCGGCCGGCAGCACGGTCGGCGACGTGCACGCCGCGATCGACCCGAACGGCGACGCGATCCTCGTCTGGGACGAAGAGGAAGAACCGAGCAAAGGCGAATACCTCAGTCGCATCGAGGCGGCCCAGCGGACCGGCTCGGACGCCTTCGGCTCGCCAGCCACCCTCAGCGAAGCACATGCAGATGATCTCCTGCCCCAGGTTGCGATCGACGCGAAGGGCGATGCGACGGTCCTCTGGGTCGCGCACACCGAAGTGTCGAAAAAAGGCGAGTACCAGGTGCAGGCACGAACACTCTCGGCGTCCGGCTCAAAGGGCCAGGTGCAGATACTCTCCTCCACCGCCGTCATCCCCGAGGACCCGCAGATCGCCGATGACGCTGCCGGTGAAGCGACGGCCGCGTGGACCCTCAGCACCGAATCCAGCAAGTCCGTCGAAGCCGACGTCTTGCCGGAAGCGGGCGGAACCTTCGAGCCGGCTGTGATTCTCGCCGAAGCAAAAACGGGCCTCGCGTACACCGCCGTCGCCCAGAACGAAGCCGGCGAAGCGATCGTATTGTGGAGCATCGCCGCCGGCAGCGAACAGGAACAGGTCAGCGAGGTCGAGCGGGCGCCCGGAGGCATGTTCCTTGCACCGCTCGCCGCGTCGCCCGTGGGGGTCGGCTTCGACGGCCCCGCGCTGGCGATCGACCCGAGCGGGGACGCAGCGGCGGCATGGATCGCCTTTGCCAAGGAAACCCTCACCGTCCAGGCCGCCAACTACGCCGTCCCGCCAACGGAATCCCCGATCGCGAAAACCCCGATCACCTCCGGCGGGACGACGCGCAAACTGAGCCCGCCGTTCACCGTCTCGATCTCCGCCCGGACGATCAAGCTCGCCAAGCTGCTCAAAGGCTCCCCACTGACGCTTCGCTGCACGCTCAGCGCGGCCGGGACATGCCGAATCGAAGTCACAATCGCGACACGGGTCGCCCGTAAGCTCGGCTTCCACGTCAAGCGGGGCGCCAAGAGCTTCCTCCTGGCCGTGGGGTCTGCGCGCCTGACGGGGGCGGGCAGCTCGACGTTCACGATCAGGCCCACCTCATCGGTGCGGCGACTGCTCCGTCACGCCCACGGGACGCTCGTGCTCTCCTTGGCGCCGAGTGCCAGGAGCCTGGCGGGAGCTTCGGCGACGGGCAAGGCGCTGACGCTGACGCTTCACTAGCTGGAGCTGCACACCGACCCGGCGGCGAGCCCGTCGGACCCAGAGCTCAGCTGCCCTCGTCCTCCGCGAACAGCATCGCGAGCGCTCCGAACGGATGCATCTCGCTCAGCTCCAGCTCCATGATCCCGTTGGCCAGCAGCGGCAGGCTCCTCAGCTGCTCGCGTGCGGCGTCCAGCGAGCCGGCCTCGAGTATGAGAATCGCCCCCGGCCCTCCCGGCGAGTACATCTCGCGTACGAAGCCGCCTCGATAGAGCTTCCACAGCGCCCGCAGCTCCTCGTTTGCGTGCTGCATGAGCGCACTGCGAACATCGGTCCCCTCCGGTGGCCGCAGCATCGCGAGAATCCTCACGGCATCACCCTAGCCACAGGGGTTTCGCGCGATGACCGCGTGCTCCATCAGCCCGCCGGGTTGGCGATTGCAACGACTGTGAACGGCAGCGACGGGCCGCTGCCCATCTTGTCGAGCTGGCCGTTGACGACCAGCAGCCGCTCCTCGCGAACTGCAACCGCGGTTGGGAAGGCGAACGCCTCGCTCGTGATGACGCTTGCGACCCGGCAGCTCGAGCCATCGGCCGATAGATCGGCGACGTGGATCTCGTTGCGGGCGTTGACAGCGATGTACAGCGTCGAGCCGGCGATCGCGAGGCCGTCACAGTGCTCGATAGGGCCGTCCTGGAGTGCCACCTCGTCGACCTGCCCGTCGGCGAGGGCGACTCGCCAGAAGCGGCCCAGGTTCGTCTGGCACGCGACGAGGTGCTCGCCGTCGGGCGCCAGGACGATCCCGTTGAAGTTCAGCCCTTCGGGCCACGGCACACCCTGCTGCGCCAGGTCGACCCAGGGCTCTAGCTCGAGTGAGCGAGCATCCACGCGGAACAGGGTCGCTACGAACGAGTCCGTGACGTACCCGGTGCCGTCGCGGTCGAAGGCGATGTCGTTCACGCATGACGGACGCGAACCGACGTCGGCTCTCGCGAGCAGCGACCCGTCCTGCAGCTCGTAGACGTCGAGCGTCCCCTCATAGCCCCCCGCCGTCCAGAGTCTGCCCGCTGGGTCGATCTTGACGCCGGCGACCGACCCTCGTCCGTCCGCGCCCGCAGGGGAGAAGACTGAGACATCGCCCGAGCTCGTGATGCGGTAGATGGTGCCGTCGGCGAGGCTCCCGGTGTAGGCGTCACCCGTCGCCGGGTTCACGCCGATGCTCTCCGGGAAGACGGCCCCACCGGGGAGGGCGAACACCTCGAGGGCGGCGACGGGGTCACTCACGGCGGCCGGGACGGGGTAGCGATCACGCGCCGCATTGTGCTCGGCTGGAAGCGGGAAGTCCAAGACAGATCACCCTCAGATCAGTAGGCTGCGTCTATCGAACAACTGGATCTGAGGTTGGTGCGCTATTTCGTCGCTGTCGCCGAGGAGCTCCACTTCGGCCGGGCCGCCGCACGTCTGCACATCGCGCAGCCCTCGCTCAGCCACCAGATCCGCCGGCTCGAGCAACAGCTGGGGGTCGTCCTGTTCACTCGGACCAGCCGCCGCGTCGAGCTGACCGGCGCGGGGGAGGTGCTGCTGAAGGGGGGTCGCGGCCTGCTGGCGCAGGCGGCGCGCGTCACGGAGAGCACCCGGAGCGCGAGCACCGAGCGGCTCGTGGTCGGCTTCTTCGGCTCCGCCGCCGCAGCACTTCTGCCTTCGGTCCTGCGTGTCTTCAAGACGCAGCACCCCTCGGCAACCGTGGTTCTGCACGAGCTCCTCCTCGACCAGCTCCACGAGGTCGCCGACGGGCGGGTGGACGTCGCATTCAGCCGGCTGATCCCGAGCCAGCTCGAGGATGAGCGGGTTGTGTTGGACATCCTGGGAGAGGACCCGCGCGTGCTCGTCGTCGCGCAGGGGCACCCGCTGGCGGAGCTGTCGAGCATCCGGATGGCGGAGCTCGAGGGCGAGTCCTTCGTGGTCAATCCTGCGGCCCCCGGTGGCGCTCCGGCGCGCTGGCTCGCCGAGCAGCGACGCCACGGGTTGACGGGCCGCGTCGCCGCCGAGGCCGCCAGCGTCCAGGAGCTCCTCACCCTCGTTGCCGCCGGGCAAGGAGTCAGCCTCGTGCCCGCGCCCGTCGCCGGGCGCTACCCGCGCGAGGACCTCCGCTACATCCCGGTCCTCGACGCCGAACCGGCGGTCGTCTCGATCGTGCGCCACGCCGGCGGCCAGCGCCCCATCGTCCAGGCGTTCATCGACACCGCCCGACGCCTGGGCGCCGCCGCAGTGGAATCGCACGAGGCCTGATCAGTCCCGGCGGACCTGCGCTCAGCCCCTGGCGTTACCCCGATCGGCCGGCTCCGCCGGCCGTGCCGTTGCCGTTGGCCTGCAGGGATGCCGCGGCCTGCTGCAGGCGCTCCACCCGGGCGAGCATCGCCCGGAGCTCTCCGAGGGTGTCCGCGGTGGCAGTGAACCGGGTGCAGTCGCACTCCAGGCAGGGGCCGCGCGATTCCATCTGCAGCCCGCGATGATCTTTGCGCAGGTGCCCGCAGCCGCAGCGCGTCCCCAGGGTCACGCTCGGCCGGCCCGGTTCGGCCTGCTGCACGGCCAGGGGCGAGGGCTCCGCCGGGACGCTCTGCGCCGGATCCGCCGGTTGCTCCCCCCGTTGGGCCTTTGCCCGCGCCGCCCTGCGCCTGCCGAACATCGCGATCAAGCCTACCCTTTGGACTCGCCTGCGCGAGTCCGCCCGGAGTCGCGCCCCTCCAGATAGCCAGGTCGATGTCCCGCCCCGGATGGTTCGGTCCGGACTACCTGAAACCATGCTCGCGGTGCGGCACCGGTGCACCAATCCCAGGACATCGACGGAATCGAGGGGACAGCGCATGGACGGCCGGCACGGAATGCCCTTCCTCCCCTCCCGGCGCCGGTTGGTGTCCTCGAGCGCCGCCTCGGCTTCTCGGCGCGTGCGCCAGGCGGGCGTGAGCGCCGCGGTTGCCGTCCTCGTCCTCATCGGGCTGGGTCTCGCCGCGACCCCCGCGCTGGCCGTCGAAGACACGCCGGCCATCACGCTCAAAGTCGCCGCCCCCACCGAAGTCCTCTTCGGGGCGGCGGCCCAGGTCAAACTGACCGCCAGCAACCCGGCGGGGCAGCCCTACGGCTACAACCTGAGCTTCCGGGCGGTCCTGGCGAAAGGCGTCAAATTCGAAAAAGGCTCCGCGACGAACTCGACCGGTGGACCGCCGATCGAACCGCGGATCATCGAAAACGAGCCGGCCGCGGGTGAAACGACACTGATCTGGGCCGGCGTCGGCGATCTGTCGCCTGCCTCGAACGACACGCTCACGTTCTCGGTCCTGCCCTCCACGGCCTCTCACTCGGTCGGGCAGTCGGTCAAGGTCGAAGGCGGCGCCTACCTGACGATCCACCCCCGTTACCTGCCGAAATTCAGCGCCACGGGTCAGCCCGAAGGGCCGTCGGGAGAATCCTTCACGGGCAGCGCGACCGGATCGGCGGAATCGGAACTGACCGCGATCATGATCAATCAGGAAGAGGGATCGCCGGAGGGCGAGATCCTTCGCGGCCTGCACGACCAGCAGGTCGTCTACAAGCTGACCGTCACGAACACGAGCGTCAACTCGACCAAAGAAACGGTCGTTGACGACTACCTGCCGGCGGACCTGGAGTTCCTCGGCTGCGGCGGCGCCAAAGAACAGGACCATACGACCGAATCCCCGTCCAACCCGGGCAGCGCCGAAGAGTATCCGGGCTCCGGCCCGATCAAAGTGGCCACGCTCGCCGGATGCCCGGCCCCGAGCCTCGTCGAAACGCTGGAAACCGAACCGAACGGCGCCGGCCCTGAATCAAAAGGGGTCTACACCCACGTCCACTGGAGCCTCGGGACGCTGGCCGCCGGCGAAACCCGGACCATCGAATTCAGGGCGGCAGTTCCACTGCGCGAAAACACGACCACCTGGGTCAAAGGCGCCGTCCCATCTCCGGCCGGCGGCGAACAGGCGGAGAACCTCAACAACAACTCCGGCAAGGAGACCCGGGATGGTGAGGCGATCAACACCTACGCCAAGGCCGGCGGCAGCTACGAAGGCAAAACGCCGGTGCAGAGCCACGACGAGCTGTCGCGGACGGCGAAGGACATCACGACCGAGAAGAGCGCGAACCACGGGACCCTGGCCGAGGGCCAGCTGACGCTCTGGACGATCCTCGTCCACTCCTCGGAGTACCGCTACAACACCGCGATCTCGGTCACCGACACGGTGCCGAACGGGCTCTGCCCGATCGCCGAAACAAACCTGACGTCCAGCGCCGAATGCGAATGGCACGGCAAAGGCGAAGAACTGGCCTCGCCGGCGTTCTCCAAAGCCGTCGAACAGTCCAACGGGACATGGACGCTCACGTGGGAACCTGCCGCCTCGCCGGCCCTCGGCAAGCTCGCCGAGAACGCCACGACGACGCTCGCGTACGCGACCCGGACGAGGACCCATTACCAGTTCGAACACGCACCTTCGGGACCCGTCCTGGCCAACGACTCGATCACCAACACCGACATCGCGGCGGGGACGACGAACGTCGTCTGCGCCGGTGACACGGATTGCCCGGGCGCAGAAGCGCCGATCTACCATGAACGGCCGCTGAGCGAAGCGATCTCCGACAACTCGAGCGCAGAGTTGCACGCCGGTGGCCCGACGATCGAAAAGCAGGTCGCCAAGGCCGGCACGAACTGCCTGACCGACGAATACACGAGCGAAACCCCGACGTTCCATCCGGGCGATCTCGTCTGCTGGCGCCTGGAGGCCGCGTTCCCGCTCGAACTTGATACCCAGGGGCTCACCGTGAGCGATTTCCTCCCGCTCGACGGGCTCTTCGAAGGCAACTACAACGGAGGCAAAGGTGAAGCCCGCGGGCCCCGTGACACGCTTGAAAAAACGACCTTCGACGCCGCGGAAGCCGCGACGATCAAACCGGGCGGCGGCACCCTGACCTGGACACTGCCCGAATCAGGGCATGTCAAAAGCGGCGCCCAGGTCTTCGAACGGGTCTACGCGACGATCGCCGAACTGACGCGGGGCACCACCCAGGGCGAGCTTCAGGGCAACCTGATGAAGTTCGCAAGCCAGAACACCTCCGGCGAATCGTTCCCGTTGCGCGCCGAAGCGGACTTCGGCCTGAGCTTCCCGTCGCTGAGCCTCGCAAAGGACATCGTCAAGATCAACGAAGCCAAAGTGGGCCCGACGACCAAAGCGACGGTCAAGGGCGGTGACAAAGTCGAATTCGCGCTGACCATCACCAACAGCGGGCCGTTCGCGGGCTCGGGGATCGAAGTCTGGGATGAACTGCCCTCGGGCATCACCTGCGAAGACATCACGGCGATCTCGAAGAAGGGCGACTGCAGCTCCGGGCGCATCTCCTGGGGAGAAACGGGCCTCGGCGAGGAAGAACTCACGATCGCCGCGAGCGCCAAAGCCGAACTGACCTTCATCGTCGACGTCCCGAAAACGGTCGGTCCCTCGACCTCCTTCGAAGACCACTCGGGCATCATCAAGTACGAAAGCGCCACCAATGTCGGCGGGAAATTCGTCTACGTCCCCGCCGAAAACCTCGATGGCCTGAGGACCGGCGAAGAGAACGCGCCGGCCGCCAACGCCAATGCCGACATCACGACCGAAGCGGTCAAACTCGAAAAGAGTCACACCAGCTCCATCAACGAAGGAGCCAACGGCGTCGCGCAGGCGACGATCGGCGAGGAAGTCCCGTTCACGATCACCGCGACGATCCCGGCGGGGACGACCCTGGGGGGCAAGGCGCACCTGACCGACCCCGGACTGCCCAGCGGCCAGCTCGCGCTCCTCGCATCCTCGGCCAAATTCACCGTCGAAGGGCCGCGCGAAGGGGAATTCAAAGTCGAAGAAGCCGGCGGCACGCCGACGCTCGTCTTCCCCGAAAACTACGAAGTCCCCAGTGGCGCGAACGTCGTCGTGAAGCTGACGTTCAAGACCCATGTCACGAACGCCACGGCCAACGTCCAGGGGATCGAAATCCCCAACACGACCAAGCTCGAATGGAAAAACCCGACCACCGGTGCCACCGCGACGAGGGAAGCCAAAGACGATGTTCCCCTGGTCGAGCCGAAAATCTCGCTGGCCGAGAAAAACAACGCCGGCGGCAAACCGGTCTCCGGCGGGCAACTGGTCGAATACGGGCTCACGCTGCTCAACGCGGAAGGCCGCAGCACCGCCTACGAATCAACGGTGATCGACACCGTGGCCGCCGGGGTCACCCCGTCGAACAAAGCCGGCGTCCCGCTCAAAGAAGGCGGGACGACCGAAGACGGGGGAGTCTGGAACGAAAAAGCCCGCACGATCACCTGGACGCTCGCGACGCTCCAGGGCCACGCCGAACACCGTTCACATATTTCGCGGTGGTCGATGAACACCCCGTCTCGGGGACCGAACTCAAAGACACCGCGCTGGCCACGACCAAGAGCGCACCCGTGGGCGAATACCCCGAAGCGCGGACCGCGGCAAACGCCCCCTCGGCCGGCGACAAAGCACCCTATGAAGCGCAGGCCCACAACGAACTCGAAGTCGCCGGCCCGACGATCACCAAGGAATCCGACAGCGTCAACGCGACGATCGGCCACCAGATCACCTACACGCTCCATGTGACGCTCCCCGCCCACGTCCTCGCCTACGACACGACGGTCATCGACACCCTGCCAGACACGCTCGATCTCGACCGCCTCGGCACGGCCACCTGCACCAGCGGGTGCCCGCCCGAAGCCGCGCCGGCGGTCGAGAACTACAAGCCCGTGATCACCCCGGCCACGACCACGGTCGCCTGGTCGCTCGGCGACCTCGCGGAAACCTCTGTCGCCCGGACCGAGACGATCACCTACGTGGCGAGCGTCCGCTCGACGCACCGAAACGGCGGCGCCTCGATCACGGCAGGCGCGAAAATCGCGAACAAAGCCGAGCTCTATTACGACAAGACGAACAAGATCGGCTTCGAAGAAACGAAAATCCCGGTGCCCGGCACGTTCGACAAGACCTCCGGGCCCGTCAGCGCCGAAACCGCCGTCGTCGAGCCGGCGATCACGCTGACCAAGGAAGCCTCGGTGGCGGGCGGCGCCTTCAGCGCGTCTCCCTTCACGATCACCGACGGGCAGTCGGTCACCTACAGGCTGACGGTAAAGAACACCGGCACCAGCCCCGCCTACGACGTGTCCGCCGCCGACAAGCCCTCGAGCGCGCTCGAACAGATCACGCTCGCGAGCAAAGCGGACCTCACCAAAGAATGGGCAGCCCCGGGGGATGAACTCCAATGGCTGATCCCGGGGCCGCTGGCCGCCGGGGCGAGCGTCGTGCTGGAATACACGGGCAAGCTCGTCCCGGCCACGAAACTCCACCAGAACGAGACCGTCGAGAACCAGGCGTCGGTGCCGAGCTACTTCGGAGCCTCGGCGGCCGAACGTGGAGCGGGGAACGAGAACTTCGCCGAACAGCCGATCCTCTACCGCGAATACACGGGCCCCTCGGCGCTCGTCGAAGGGAAGGTCGCGCTGCCGGAAATCACGCTGGAAAAGACGACCGGCGCCGAAGGCTTCCCTCACAGCGCCCACGGCGAAATCGGCCAGCCGTTCAAGTGGCGCGTCGTCGTCAAGAACGTCTCCTCCGTCCCGGCCAGGAACCTGAAGGTGACCGACAAACTTCCGCCCAACTGGAACTACGACGCCTCGAGCGCCTCGTTCACGCTCGGTGGGGCGATCGAGCCCGCCGCCCCGACAGGCACCTTGAAAGAAGGCCTCACGCTCACGTGGAGCACTGCCATCGAACTGGCCGCCGGCCAGAGCACGACGCTCACCTACGAAGCAACGCCATCCGTGGAAGCGGCGAGCGAACCTGGCACCGGCGAAGCGCACCCCTCGATCAACAGCGCCTCGGCTGCGGTCGAGGACACCGCCGGCAGCTCCGGCGATGAAACGGGACAGTTCACGGCCGGCCCGAAGAGCGCCGAAGCGATCCTCCTGCTGCCCGGCCTGATCGTCAAGAAGACCCCGCTGCACGCCGAAGTCGAGGCGGGCCGGCCCGACGAATTCACCGTCACGATCGAAAACGCCGGCTCGGGCCCTGCCCGCAACGTGACCGTCCTCGACACGCTCCCGGCCGGGATGACCTATACGACCGGCAGCGCGACGGCAGAACCCTCCGCGGGGTTCACCGAGACGGGCCACACGGCCACGACGGTCACCTGGGAAGTCGCCAAACTTGCGGCGGGAGCGACGGTGAAGATCAAGCTGCCCGTGGGCACCGAATCCTCGCTCCAGGGCACCCATCACCTGCTCAACAAGGTCAGCGTCAGCTCGACAGAGCAGCCGACGCCGCTCGAAGCGACAGGGGAAATAACAACCCGTGCCGTCGCGGAACTGTTCGCAACCAAGACCGTCACCGCACCGGAAACGGGCCCCGCGACGCCCGGCGGCGAAGTGACCTACCGGCTCGCCGTGGCCAACCACGGCCCCTCCGTGGCAGCCGCGGCCAAGCTGGTCGACGTCCTGCCCTCGACGCTGAGCTACATCAGCGGTGAAGCCGGCTGCTCGGCAGATCAGGAAACGAACACCGTCACCTGCGCCGCCGGCGATCTCGCGCCGGGCGCGGAAGCGTCCTTCAAGATCAACGTGCGGGTGTCGAGCGCGGCCACGGGCACGGTCAAGAACACCGTCGATGCCGAAACGACGACCGAAGACGCCAACCCCGAACCGACCGCACAGGCCACCGTCGCGCTCGCCCCGCGGGCCGACCTGAGCATCCTCAAGAGCGACCTCGCGCCCGGTGGGGAAGTTCTCGACGGCGGACACGCGACGTTCGCTCTGCTCGTCTCGAACGCCGGCCCGAGCGACGCCGCTTCGCCGGTGGTCACGGACACGCTGCCGACGGGCCTCAGCTTCGTCTCTGCCACCGGGGCGCCGTGCAACGCCGAAGGCCAGGCTCGTCACCTGCTCTCCCGGCGCTGCGCTTGCGGCCGGCTCGAGCCTGACGATCGACCTGACGGTCGCCGCCAGTGAACCGGGGCACCTGATCAACCACGCCGAAGTCCAGAGCGCCACCGAAGACCCCAAACCCGAAGACAACAGCTCACAGGCGCCGATCACCGTCGTGCCTGCCGCCGACCTGTCGATCGTCAAGACGGCCACGGGCGAAACGGTGCCGGTGCCGGGCTCGACGACCTACGGGCTGCTGGTCCACAACGCCGGCCCGGATCCGGCCCAGAACGTCGAAGTGGTCGACGAGTTGCCCGCCGGCGAGACCTATACGGGCGCGGAAGCGGGCTGCTCGGCGGCGGGTCAGATCGTGACGTGCCTGCTCGGTGAACTGGCCACCGGCGCCTCGCGCCGGCTGGCGCTGACGGTCGACGTCGCGGTCTCGCTCGCCGGCCAGACTGTCGAGAATGCCGCGGCGGTCAAGAGCACCACCAGGGACCCCGAAGAAGCCAACAACCGCTCGGTCGCGCCGATCCACACGGGTGAAGCGGCGGACCTTGCCATCCTCAAGCGCGGACCGGCATCGATCGTCAGCGGCCAGCGGATCACCTGGACGCTGACCGCGTCCAACCACGGCCCCTCGGCTGCGACGGGCGTGACGCTCACCGACCGGCTCCCCGCGGGCACCACCTACATCAGCGCGAAGCCCTCGCAGGGCACCTGCTCATACGCGGCGCCGGCCGTGACCTGCACATTGGGCACGATGGCCAACGGCGCCGACGCCACCGTGGTGCTCGTCGCTCACGTCAGCGCCGCACCCGGAACGCTCACCAACGCGGCCTCGATCAGCGCTCAGCAACCGGACCCCGAACCGGCCGGTAACTCCTCGACGGCCGTGACGAACGTCCTCGCTCAGCCAAAGGTGACCCTGCGCAAGCTCGTCCGCCAACGCACCGTCGCCCCGGGCGGTGAGCTCGACTACCGCCTGGTCGTCCACAACTCCGGGCCCGGAGTGGCAGAACACCTGAGGGTCTGCGACATGCTGCCCGGTGCCACCGCGCTCGTCAGCCGCGGCGACGGGCACCTGGCGGGCGGCCATGTCTGCTTCATCCTGGCGGCCCTGCGCGCCGGGGCGAGTCACGCCTACAGCCTCGTCCTGCGGGCCGACCCGAGCGTGGGCCGGACGGTCGTCAACCACGCCACGGTGACCGGTGCGAACTTCAGCGAAGCCCGCGCCCAGGCGAGCACCCGGGTCCAGAGCGGGGGAGTGGGGGCCTTCCGAGTGCAGGGTGTCACCGGCTAGCCCCCGGCCGGCGGGCCCCCGGGTCGTGCGGGTTCTGCTCGCCCTGGCGGCGGGCCTGCTCCTCACACCGGGCCCACCGGCTGGGGCCGAAGCACAGCACAGCGCCGGGGCGCCCGCGCCGGGCGATGTGTGGGTGGCGACGGTCCTCGCCCCGACACAGGCCAGACCGGCGCCGAGCATCCACGCTCGATGGCTCACACGGGTGGCGCCGCTGACGTCCTGGGGGACCCCGCAGAGCCTGCTCGTTCTGAGAGCGGCCAACGGGCCGGAAGGGGCACCGTGGCTGCTCGTCCGTCTCGGCTTCCGCCCCAACGGCAGGCAGGCCTGGATCTATGCGGATGACACCGTCCTGCGGATCGACCCCTGGCGAATCGTCGTCTCGCGCTCGGCAAGGCGAATGCAGGTCTTCCTGCACGATCGTCTGCGGCGCGAATTCAGCGTCGTCGTCGGCAAGCCCTCGACACCGACACCGGCGGGACTGTTCGCGATCGCCGCAAAGCTGCTGCAGCCCGATCCGCGTGAATTCCTTGGCGCTTGGGTGATTCCCCTGACGGCACACTCCGAAGTGCTCAAGCGCTTCGACGGGGAGACGGTCAGGTGGCGCTGCACGGCCGCGGCGGCAAGAGCCTGCTCGACCCGCTGGGCAGCGCCCGCTCGCACGGCTGCGTCCGGATGGCCAACTCAGCGATCGGCTGGGTTGCCATCCACATTCCCGTCGGTACGCCCGTGCTGATCCGTTAGCGCCCGTTCGAGCCTGCCGAGGCAATGCCCACCAGCAGCGGAGGCGAGCGCCCGGGCGGGGTAGTCTCTCGGCCGTGCCACGCGCGCTCGGCCCCCGCCATCTCCTCCTGCTGCTCGCGCTGGGCGCGCTCGCCCTCACCGGCTGCGGGGCGGCGACCGAACGCGGGGCCGAGGCCTTCTACCGCGAACACGGCGCCGAAGCGGCTCAGACCGCTCAGGCCGCCCGGGCCCTCGGCGCAGAGGTCGCCGGCCTGCCGGCAAGGCCGAGTACGAGCCGGCTGGAAGCGCTGGCCGTGGCCGAGCACCGGACCCGCCGCGATCTCCTCGCCGCCGCGAAATGGACCGTCGTCGAAGACGGCGAAGAAGAAGGCGTCAGCCAGGCGACCAAAGAAATCAACGAAGGCACCGGTGCGCTGCTGCAGGCGATGACGGAGATCCGCCTGTATGCCAGTACGTTGCGGCCCGGCTACCTGGCGGACTACAGGACCGAGCTTGCCCGCGGCCGCGAATACTGGAACCAGGGCATCACGCAGCTCTGGTACGTCGCACACAAGAGCTCACCGCCGAAGATCCAGTGACGGCGCGGGCGCCCGCCGGCAGCGCCGGCGGTCGTCCCTGCCGCCGGCGGGCGCTGTGCTGTTCGGCTCCGCCGAACCCGCTAGCCGAGTTCGACTTCCGTTGTGGAGAACTCCCCGGTCTTGACGGCTTTGGCTTTTTTCTTTCCTTCGGCGAGCACCGCAGCTCGGGCCGCCGCTGAAGCTCTCCGTCACCGAGGAGGCCGCGATCGAAGTGGGGGAGGAAGAGGGCCCTCCGTCGAGCGTGCCGCTCAGCCCCGTCAACGGTGCTTCGGTGATCGGGATGATCAGCGAGCCTTTCGAGGTGCCTTCTTCCGCCGGCACCCACTTGACGGCGAGCGAGAGGGCTTCGGTGGTGGGGGTCAGCGATGCCGACTGAAGCGTTGCGCAGCTCATCTCTTCGGTCGAGCGCAGGTGCTCGGTGTAAACGCCCGATTCGATACCGAGCTTTCCAGCGCATTCCCTCAGCGTTCCCTTGATCGTGATGTTCTGGACGTGCGGCGTTTCACTGAGGCCCGGCGAGAGCTTGATCGTGCCGCTGTCCTGTTCGCAGCCGGTCGTCGACTGCCGTTCCTTTTCGACTTCGCCGTCGGAGTTCGGGGTCTTCACTTCGACCGGCACGCTGGGCGCGCTGGTCCCTTCGGCGTCGGTGCTCGTGACGGATACGACGTAGGTCGTGTCCGGCTGGACGTTGTCGATGTAGCCGCTCGAGAAATACGCGCCGAATCCGGCCGTGAGCGTGGTGCCACCGCCCTTGGGCGTGGCCGTGATCGTAGATTCGCTCAGCAGCCCCGCGGTTTCGGGGTCCACCGTCCAGCCGACCGAGAGCCGGAGGTATTCGACGTTTTCGCTCGGTTCGTAGAGGCCCACGGACGTCGTGATCCCGGTCGGCGCCGCGGGCGGGCGGATCGGCGGACGTGCCATCTTCGAGGTAGGCGGCCGTGCCGATGTTGTAGAGGCGGTCGCCGTGGCTGTCGGTGGCTTCGCTTGCTTCGAGTGGGCCTCCGGGTACCGAGTAGGAGCGCGTTTCGCCGTACCAGGTCCAGATCACGCCGGCCGTCGCCGTGTATTCGGTCGTGTGCCCGCCGCCGCCCCTGCCGCTGCCGCCGCAGCGGGTCGAGAGGTGGGCGGTGCCCTGCGGGTAGCCGTTGGCCGCGAAGCCGTCCACGTAGACCTGCTCCTGGATCCCGCCGCATGAGTGCCCGAGCACGGCAAATGCGGCGTTTTCGCCCATGTAGAGCCGGATCGGGCTCGAAGCCGAGGCCGCCGAGGCGAACCCAGCGAAAACGATTCCCGACGCTGCGAGGCTCAGTAAAGCTCTGCGAACCACGGTGGAACTCCCCTCTGTCCATTTTGCGACCGTGCGCCGGTCCATCGGCACCGTGCGGTCGAGGGCCCCTCGATGGCGCCCCGTCCCATAGACAGCCGACGAGCGAAAGGCTCACGCGCTCAGAGCGCGATTTCAGGTTCCGGACCGCCGGGAGATGTCTCGCCGCGACGTCCCGCACCACCGACATCCGGGAAATCCCGCAGGCCGGGACAGGGATCCGCGCCGCGGCCCGGCTGCAAAGCACCGATCCTCCGGACCCGCCGGGCTGCGAGTCTTGAGCTACAGCGACCCGAGAGGAGCAGGCGAACATGTCTTCTGAGATTCCGGCGGTGACCGTCGGAGAGGTGATGCATGCGGGCGTCATCGCCACCGCCCCGCAGACACCGGTCCTTGAGGTCGCCGCGAGCATGGCCCGCCACCGCGTCCACTGCGTCGTCGTCGAGGGACTGGCCCGCGACAGCTCCAACCAGGAGCACCTGGTCTGGGGGATCCTCTCCGACCTCGATCTGATGCGAGCCCTGGCGGGCGGCGGCGGCGAGGCGACGGCAGGCGAGCTCGCCTCGACCGAGATCGTCACCGTCGAGCCCTCCGAGCGGCTCGAGCAGGTCGCAGCGCTGATGGCCGAGCACGGAACCTCGCACCTCGTCGTCGCCGACCGGGTCTCGGGCGAGCCCGTCGGTGTGATCTCGACCCTCGATGTCGCGCAGGGCATCACGGTCGCCCGCCAGCTCGAGGTCTAGCTGAGCACGCCGGCGCCCACACCGGCCGTGCCCGCCGTGCGGGTTGCCGGGCTGCGCGTCCGCCGGGGCGCCGTGGAGGCCCTGAGGGGCGTCTCCTGCGAGATCAGGGCCGGTGAGGTGACGGGCCTGTTCGGGCCCTCGGGCAGCGGGAAGTCGACGCTGATCCGGGCGATCGCCGGCGTCCAGGAGAACGTTCACGGAACGCTGAGCGTGCTGGGAGGCGAGCCGGGCAGCGCGGCGGTCCGCGCCCGGCTGGGCTACATGACCCAGGCGCCGTCGGTCTATGAGGATCTGACGGTGACGGAGAACCTGCGCTACTTCGCGGCCCTGCGCGCCGCCGGGGTGGGGGAGATGCTCGCGCGGACCGGTCTCACCGGGCAGGCCGGGCGGCTCGTGCGCGACCTCTCCGGCGGGCAGCGGGCTCGCGTCTCGCTTGCGGCGGCGCTGCTGGGCTCGCCGCGCCTGCTGCTGCTGGACGAGCCGACCGTCGGGCTCGACCCGCTTCTGCGCCGCGAGCTGTGGCAGCTGTTCGCGGAGCTGGCCCACGAGGGTGCTGCGCTTGTCATCTCGAGTCACGTCCTCGACGAGGCCCGCCACTGCGACCGCCTGCTGCTGCTGCGCGACGGGGAGCTGCTGGCTGCCCTGACTCCCGAGGAGCTCACATCGCGCACGGGGACCGCCGACATGGACGAGGCGTTCGTCCGCCTGATCGAGCGCCGATGAGCACCCCGGGGGCGCGCACGCTCGCGACGGCCCGGCGGATCCTCGGCCAGCTCCGCCACGACCCGCGGACGATCCTCTTGATGATCGCCGTGCCCTGTGTACTCGAGACGCTCCTGCGGCTGATCTACGCCAACCGCATCATCTCCTTCGACCGCGCCGGAGCTCCGCTGCTGGCGATCTTCCCGCTGACGACGGTGTTCCTCGTCACCTCGGTTGCGCTGTTGCGCGAGCGGGTCAGCGGGACGCTCGAGCGGCTGCTGACGACCCCGCTCGGGCGGGTCGAGCTGCTGGGCGGCTACGGGCTGGCGTTCGGTCTGCTCGCCGCAGCCCAGGCGCTCATCGCCAGTGCCCTGACGCTCGGGCCGCTGGAACTGAAGGTCGCCGGCCCCTGGCCGATGGTCGTGCTGCTGGCCGTCTCCGTGGCGTTGCTGGGCATGGGGCTGGGGCTGCTCGCCAGCGGCTTCGCCCGCAGCGAGTTCCAGGTCGTCCAGTTCCTTCCAGCGATGATCCTGCCGCAGCTGCTGCTCTGCGGGCTGCTCGTCCCGCGCCAGCGGATGCCGGGGGCGCTGCACGCGATCTCGGACGTCATGCCGATGTCCTACGCGGTCGACGGGATGCACCACCTGACGCTCCAGTCCGGCGCCGGCGGCGCCCTGTGGGGCGATGTCGCGATGGTGCTCGCCTTCGGGGCCGGCGCCCTCGTGCTCGGCGCAGCGACCCTGCGCAGGCGCACGCCCTGACCCACGCGGGGGAACCGCGCTAGCGTCCACGGCATGCGAGGGACGCTCGACTCCACACCGGCCGCCGACGGCTTTCGGATGCCCGGCGAGTTCGAGCCCCATGCGGGGTGCTGGATGGCCTGGCCGGAGCGGCCGGACAACTGGCGCGAGGGGGCGGCACCCGCACAGGAGGCGTTCGCCGCCGTGGCCGAGGCGATCGCCGTCTCCGAGCCCGTCACGATGGCCGTCTCCGATGCCTCCTACGAGCGCTGCCGGGCGATGCTCTCACCGGCCGTGCGGGTCGTCGAGATGACCACCGACGATGCCTGGATGCGCGATATCGGGCCGAGCTTCCTGCTCGACCGGGAGGGCGAGCTGCGGGGCGTCGACTGGATCTTCAACGCATGGGGCGGGGCCGAGGGCGGCCTCTACAGCGTCTGGGAGCACGACGACCGGGCGGCCCGCAAGATCCTCGAGATCGAGGGCGCGCCCCGCTACCGGGCCCCGCTGGTGCTCGAGGGCGGCTCGATCCACGTCGACGGCCAGGGGACGATCCTGACGACCGAAGAGTGCCTGCTGAACCCCAACCGCAACCCCGCCCTCTCACGCGAGCAGATCGAGCTCCAGCTGTGCGAGCACCTGGGAGCCTCCGAGGTCATCTGGCTTGGCAACGGGCTGGACGGGGACGAGACCGACGGGCACATCGACAACATCGCCTGCTTCGCCGCCCCCGGGGTGATCCTGCTCAGCTGGCCCGAGGACGAGAGCGACCCGAGCCGTCCCGCCGCCGAGGACGCCGAGCGCCGCCTGGCAGGCGCGCTGGACGCCCGCGGCCGCACTCCCCGCGTGGTCCGCGTGCCGGCGCCGCCGGCCCTTGCGATCTCAGAGCAGGAGGCGGCCGGGGTGGAGCGCCGCGCGGGGACCCTGCCGCGAGTGGCCGGCGAGCGGATGGCGGGCTCCTACGTCAACTTCTTCATCGCCTCCTCGCGGATCGTCTACCCGCTGCTGGACGAGCGCACCGACGGGCGGGCCGCGGCGGTCCTCGGCGAGGCCTTTCCCGGACGCGAGCTCGTCGGGATCCCCGCCCGCGAGATCCTGCTGGGGGGCGGCAACATCCACTGCATCACCCAGCAGGTGCCGCTCGGGCCGGCTCAGCCGAAGAACAGCTCAGCCGTCGCGTAGAGCTCGGGGTCGAGCAGGCGCGGCGCGGCGATCGCCTCGCGCAGTGGCACCTCGACGATCTCCGTGCCGCGCAGGGCGACCATCGTGCCGAAGTGCCCGGCGGCGATTGCTCTGAGTGCGCCGACGCCGAAGCGCGTCGCGAGAATCCTGTCGTAGGCCACGGGGGTGCCGCCGCGCTGGACGTGGCCGAGGATCGTCACACGGGTCTCAAAGCCCGTGCGGGCCTCGATCTCGTGCTCGAGCATCACCCCGATCCCGCCGAGGCGGGCGTGGCCGAACGCGTCGGTCCCGGCGACGCGCGTCACCGGGCTCCCGTCGGCCTCGGTCAGCGTTCCCTCGCGGGGCGTGGCCCCCTCGGCGACGACGACGATCGAGAACAGCCGGCCACGGGAGTGGCGGCGGGTGAGGTGGTTGCAGACCTCCTCGATGTCGAACGGGCGCTCGGGCACCAGGATCGCGTCGGCGCCGCCGGCGATCCCGGCGTGGGTGGCGATCCAGCCGGCGTGGCGCCCCATCACCTCGACGAGCATCACCCGGTTGTGGGACTCGGCTGTCGTGTGCAGGCGGTCGATCGCGTCGGTCACGATCTGCACGGCCGTCTGGAAGCCGAAGGTGACGTCGGTGCCGCCGAGGTCGTTGTCGATCGTCTTGGGCACCCCGACGACGGGGATGCCCTCTTCGTGCAGCAGCTGGGCCACGCCGAGCGTGTCATCGCCACCGATCGGGATCAGCGCGTCGACCCCGCGAGCCTTCATCGCGGCACGGATCGCTTCGGTGCCGTCGGCGTCGTCTGCGAAGGGGTTGGTCCGCGAGGTGCCGAGGATCGTGCCGCCCCTGGGCAGGATCCCGATCGTGCTCTCGAGCGTCAGCTCGAAGCCCTCGTCGGCCAGCACCCCGGCCCAGCCGTGGCGGTAGCCGAAGAACGTGTGCCCGTCGGGCAGGCCGGTGCGGACGGCGGCCCTGATGACCGCGTTGAGGCCGGGGCAGTCCCCGCCGCCGGTGAGCATTCCGATTCGCGCCATGGGCGGAGGTTATCCCTCTCAGGTCTCCTCGGGGATCATCTCGATCGCGCCGCATGGGCACTCGGCGGCGCAGATCCCGCAGCCCTTGCAGTAGTCGAGATCGAAGGCGTAGGGCTCGCCCGGGGGGCCCGGCTTGATGACGGCGTTGTCGGGGCAGACTCCGAAGCAGTTGTCGCAGGAGAAGCAGTTGCCGCAGGAGAGACAGCGGCGGGCCTCGAACAGGGCCGAGTCCTCGTCGAGGCCCCTGACGACCTCCTCGAAGCTGCTCTGGCGGCGGATGTCCTCGAGCAGCGGGCGGACGGTTCGCGGAGCGTCCGAGTAGTACCAGGTGTTGAGCGAGCCGAATCCTGCGAGCTCGGCCGCGGGCTCCTGTTCCGGTTCCAGGCCGCGCAGCCAGCCATCGATGCAGCGGGCGGCCTTGCCGCCGTGGCCGATCGCGACGGCCGCCATCCGCTGCCCGGGGGTCATGTCCCCGCCGGCGAAGATCCCGGGGCGCCCGGTCATCATCCGGCCGTCGACCTCGACGACGCCGTCCTCGATGCGGATCCCCTCGATGCCCTCCAGCAGCGCCAGGTCGGCGCTCTGGCCGAGGGCGAGAATCAGGCTGTCGGCGTCGAGCTCCTCGAATTCGCCCGTCGGCCGGGGCATGCCCTCCTCATCCAGGCTCATCCGCTCGATCTGAAGCCTTGCCCGCCCGTGAACCTCGCCGGGCGCCGGTGGCGCCGCGGCGGCGGCGGAGATCGTCGAGAGCCAGCGGAAGGTGATGCCCTCCTGTTCGGCCTGCTGGAGCTCCTCGGGGTGCGCGGGCATCCGCTCGCGGTTGCGCCGGTAGACGACGACCGGCTCGGCACCGGTCAGCCGCCGCGCGCTGCGGGCGGCGTCCAGCGCCGTGTCGCCGCCGCCGTAGACGACGACCCGCCGTCCCAGCTGCGGCACCTCGCCGTCCTCGATCCCGTGCAGCATCGAGACGGCATCCATGACGTGGGCGGCCGTAACGCCGGGCAGCTCGACGTTGCGGGCGACGTGCGCGCCGACGGCGAGGAAGGCCGCGTCGAACCTCCCATCGGCCAGCTCGGCCTCGAGCTCGCCGACGGGCTCCGAGCAGCGCAGCTCGACGCCCAGCGCGAGGATGCGCTCGATCTCGGCGTCCAGCGTCTCCCGCGGGAGGCGGTAGGCGGGGATCCCGTAGCGCATCATCCCGCCCGGCTTCTCGGCCGCCTCGCGGATCGTCACGTGGTGTCCGGCGAGCGCCAGGTGGTAGGCCGCGGAGAGGCCGGAGGGCCCGGCGCCGACGACGAGCACCCGGCGCCCGGTCGGCGGGGCGGGGAGCGGCAGCGCCCAGCCGCAGCGGATCGCCTCGTCGCCGAGGAAGCGCTCGACCGAGTTGATCCCGACCGCGTCATCGAGCTGGGCCCGGTTGCAGGCCGTCTCGCAGGGGTGAAAGCAGATCCGGCCCATCACCGCCGGGAACGGGTTGGCCCGCACCAGCTCGAGCCAGGCGGTTTCATAGCCCTGCCCGCCGGACTCGGCCTCGTAGAGCCACTGCTGGATGTCCTCGCCCGCCGGGCAGCCGTCGTTGCAGGGCGCCAGGCGATGGACGTAGCGGGGCCGCTCCACCCGCCAGGCCCCTGTGTGGTTGGCAAGGCTCGAGCCGACGTCCAGGGTGATCGCGAAGGGCCGGTTCATCGCTCGCTCCGATCGGCCGGCCCGAGCAGCCCGTAACGCTCGATGTTGCGGTCGGCCTGCGCCTGCAGCGCGGCGATCACCTCGGGCCGGCCCTCCCCGGCGAACAGGTGGGCGAAGCGCTTCTGTGGGCGCAGGTACTCCTCGACTGCGACCTTGCGCCGGATCGGGGAGATGGCGGTGATCTGCCCATCGCGGGCCTCGAAGACCGGGAACAGGCCGCTCTCCTTGGCCAGGCGGGCGATCCGGATCGTCTCGCCGGTGGCCGAGCCCCAGCCGAGCGGGCAGGGGACAAGGACGTGCAGGTAGCGGGGCCCGCGGAGCTCCATCGCGGCGCTCACCTTTCCCTCGAGGTCGCGAAGCTCTGCGACGGTCGCCGTGGCGACGTATGGGATCTCGTGGGCCATCGCGATCAGGGGCATGTTCTTGCCCTGCCCGAAGCCCGCGCCGGGGCTTGAGCCGAGCGGCTCGGTGGTCGCCGTCCTGGCCGCCGGCGGGGTGGCGCCGGAGCGCTGCACGCCCGTGTTCATGTAGGCCTCGTTGTCGTAACAGATGTAGAGCACGTCATCGCCGCGCTCGAACATCCCCGACAGCGAGGCCATGCCGATGTCCACGGTCCCGCCGTCGCCGCCCTGACCGACGACGCGGATGTCCGTCCGCCCCTTCGCCCGCAGCGCAGCCGAGATCCCCGTCGCGACCGCGGGCGCGTTGGCGAACAGGGAGTGAATCCACGGCAGCCGCCAGGAGGACTCCGGGAAGGGCGTCGAGAAGACCTCCAGGCAGCCCGTCGCATTCGCGGCGATCAGCTGCCCGCCGGTTGCCCGCAGGGCGGCGTCGAGCGCATAGCGGGCGCCGAGCGCCTCGCCACAGCCCTGGCAGGCCCGGTGGCCCTTGGTGATCGCGTTGGCCCGCTCGGGATCGGACTGGACCGAGGCCCCCTCGGCCTCCAGCAGGCGGTTGCCGACCGCGAAGGTCCCGGTCTGGTAGAAGCGCGTCTCGCTCATACCGGCCCCGCCGCGACGATGCCGAGCTCGCGCAGGATGTTCTCGGCGTGGGGGCCGGGCCGTCCGCCACCGCGGGAGCGGACGAGCTCGCGCTCGACGACGTCGGTACGCAGATCCAGGAACCGCAGCGGCTCGAGCCGCCCGGCGTCCGCGTCGTCGAGCATCGCGCGCAGCGAGCGGCGCGTGATCGGGCGCCCGCCGAGGCCCGCGATGACGGTGTGGGTCTCGCACCCGGCGCCCTCCAGGGCGGCGCGGACGTCGGCGCTGAGGATGCCCCCGACGCCGACGGCGAAGGCGCGCTCGAGGACGATCACCCGCCGGGCGCCGTCGAGCTCGGCCCGCAGCTCGCCCAGCGGGAAGGGCCGGAAGGACTTGACAGCCAGCGCTCCGATGCTGCGGCCCTCCTCGCGCAGTTCATCGACGACCACCTCGAGTGTCCCGTTGACCGAGCCGAGGGCGATCACGACGGTCTCGGCGCCCCCGCAGCGGTACGGGCCCAGCAGGCCGCCCGAGGCGCGCCCGAAGGAGCGTTCGAACTCGCCCGCCAGGCGGGGAATCTCGTCGAGTGCCTCGATCTGCTTGGCGTGGGCCAGGTAGCGGACCTCCGTGAAGGCCTCGGGACCGACCATCGCACCGATCGTCACCGGCTCGGAGGGGTCGAGGACCTGGCGCGGCTGGAACGGGGGCAGGTAGGCGTCGACGAGCTCGCCGTCGGGCACCTCCAGCGGCTCGACGGCGTGGGTCAGGACGAACCCGTCGACACAGACCATGACCGGTACCGACAGGGACTCGGCCAGGCGGAAGGCCTGAACATGGAGGTCGGCCGCCTCCTGGTTGTCGGTCGCGTAGAGCTGGATCCAGCCGCAGTCGCGCAGCGCCATCGAGTCGCTCTGGTCGTTCCAGATGTTGATCGGCGAGCCGATCGCGCGGTTCGCCACGGTCATCACGATCGGCAGGCCGAGGCCGGACGCGTTGAACAGCGCCTCGGCCATGTAGAGCAGCCCCTGGCTTGCCGTGGCGGTGTAGGCGCGCGCACCGGTCGCGCTCGCCCCGATCGCCACCGACATGGCGGAGAACTCGGACTCCACGTTGACGAACTCGCACGGCGCGAGCTCGCCCGCGGCGACCATCCGCGAGAGCGCCTCGACGATGTGCGTCTGGGGGGTGATCGGATAGGCGCAGACGACCTCGGGGCGACAGCGGGCGATCGCCCGGGCCATCGCCAGCGAGCCCTCGAGCTGACTAGGCACGGGCGGCCTGCAGGTGGGCGCTGACATATGCGTATGCGTCGGCGGCGGCCAGCCGGTTGCCCTCGGCGGCTGTGCTCGAGCCGAAGCGCTCGGCGATCGCCGCCTGAAGGGCATCCAGCGAGGTCAGCCCGGCGAGTGCTGTCAGGCCGCCCAGCAGTGCTGCGTTGGCGATCGGGCGCCCGATCCGCCGCCGTGCGATCTCGCTCGCCGGGACGCTCAACAGGCGCTCGGGCCGGTGGCGTGTGCGCAGCTCCTCGAGCCCCAGCTCGTCGAGCTCGCGAGCGGAGTTGATCAACACGTAGCCGTCCGGGGCCAGGCCGCCGAAGACGTCGACATGGTGCAGCAGGGTGGCGTCCTGCACGACCACGGCATCGGGCTCGGCGATCGGCTCGCGCAGGCGAATCGGATGCTCGTCGATGCGGCAGAAGGCGATCACCGGCGCACCCATCCGCTCCGAGCCGAAGCTCGGGAAGGCCTGCGCCTGCAGCCCGTCCTCGAAGGCCGCCAGCGAGAGCAGCTCGGCGGCCGTCACGACGCCCTGCCCGCCGCGGCCATGGAAGCGGACCTCGAACACCGCCGCTAGCCGCCCCTTGCGTGCTCGAGCAGCAGCCGCTGCTCGGCGGCGCAGACCAGCGAGCGGGTCCGCTCGACCGCGTCGATGTTGACCGAGATCGCGTCGATCCCGGCGCGGACCAGCAGCTCGGCGTACTCGGGGTGCACCGAGGGCGCCTGGCCACAGATCGAGGTGCGCAGACCGAGCTCCCGCGCGCGCGGGATCAGCTCGCGCAGGTACTCCGTCACGGCCGGGTCGCGCTCGTCGAAGGTCTCGGCCAGCAGCTCGCTGTCGCGGTCGGCGCCGAGCAGGAGCTGTGTCAGGTCGTTGGAGCCGATCGAGATGCCCTTGATGCCGAGGGCGGCGTAGTCGGCGAGGTTGAACAGGACCGAGGGCACCTCGGCCATCACCCACAGCTCAAAGCCGGCTCGTCCGAGCAGGCCCGACTGGGCCACCAGCTCGCGGCAGCGGGCCAGCTCCCTGGTGGTGCGGACGAACGGCAGCATCACGTGCAGGTTGTGCGCGCCGGCCTCCCAGGCGCGCGTCAGCGCGGCGAGCTCGAGGCGGAACACCTCCGGCTCGCGGGTGTAGCGCAGGGCGCCCCGGAAGCCGATCATCGGGTTGGCCTCCTCGGGCTCGAAGCGCTCGCCGCCGCGCAGGCCGCGGAACTCGTTCGTGCGGAAGTCGATCGTCCGGTAGGTCACCGGCCTCGGCGCGAAGCCCTCGGCGAAGACGCCCAGGGCCTCGGCCATCCGCGCCACGAACTCCTCACCGCGCTGCTCCTCGATCAGCTGGCGGGGGTGGGTCCCCTCGAGCGCCTCGAGGACCATCAGCTCGGCGCGCAGCAGCCCGACGCCGTCGACGTCGAGGTCCTTCACGGCGGCGACCTGCGAGGGCTCTGAGAGGTTCAGCAGGATCTGGGTGCCGGTCACCGTCCGCCCGGAGCCCGGGTGAGCGGCCCGCCCCGCCGGGGCCGGCTGCGCCCCGGCGGCCGGCGCCTGCGCATCGAGGCCCTCCAGGACGACCCCGCGGGTCGCATCGACCGTGACCTGCTGGCCGTCATGCAGCAGACGGGTCGCTTCGCCGGTCCCCACGACGCAGGGAATGCCAAGCTCGCGCGAGACGATCGCCGCATGGCAGGTCATGCCACCGGAGTCGGTCACGATCGCCGCCGAGCGGCGCATCAGGGGTGTCCAGTCGGGCGCCGTCATGTGGGTCACGAGGATCTCGCCGTCGCTCATCGAGGCGGCGTCGTCGAGCGAGCGAAGCACGCGGACGGGCCCGGCTCCGCGGCCGGGGGCCCCGCCGAGACCGCGCAGCAGGATCGCGTGGGTCTGCCCGGCCTCGCCCTCGCCGGCGGGCGGATGAAGTGTCGTGATCGGGCGGCTCTGCAGCAGCCACAGCGTCCCGTCGGGCCCGTAGGCCCACTCGGTGTCCTGGGGCGAGCCGTAGTGGCGCTCGACCTGCACGCCCAGGCCGGCGATCGCGAGGGCCTCCTGATCGGTGAGGCTGGGACGCATGCCCTCGCGCTCATCGAGGTCTCGCCGCCGGGTCCCGCCGGCGGGGTCGTACTCGATCACTAGCTCCTTGCGCCGGATCTCACGACGGCGGATCTGCAGATCGGCCTTGCCGATCACGAAGCGGTCCGGTGAGACCGCCCCCGAGACGACCGCCTCACCGAGCCCGAAGGAGCCCTCGATGACCAGCTCGTCACGGGCTCCGGTGGCGGGATTGACGGTGAACATGACACCGGCGCGGGTCGAGGGGATCTGGCGCTGGATGACCACGGCGATGTCCATCTCGGCCTGGGCGAAGCCGTTGACGGCCCGGTAGTAGACGGTCCGGGAGCCGAACAGCGACTGCCAGCAGCGCCGCAGCGCGGCGAGCACCTGATCGGCTCCGCGGACGTTCAGGAAGGTCTCGTTCATGCCCGCGAAGGAGGCCGCGGCCGTATCCTCGGCGGTCGCCGAGGAGCGCACGGCAACCGCCGGGGGCGCGCCGTCACCGTCGAGTGCCAGCAGACCGTAGGCGCTGCGGACGGCTTCCTCGATCGGCGCCGGAATCGGCGTCAGCTCGAACAGCTCGCGGGCGGCGGCGCTGGCGGCCTGCAGCGCGGCAGTGTCATCGACGTCGATCTCCTCGAGCAGTGACGTGAGGCGCTCGCGCAGCCCGGTCTCGGCGCAGAAGAAGGCGTAGGCGGGTGCCCCGACGACGAAGCCGTCGGGTACCGGCAGGCCGGCGCGGGTCAGCTCGCCCAGGTTGGCGCCCTTGCCGCCGGCGTAGTCGACGTCATCGCGGCCCAGGGCCGCGAACGCCCGGACGGGCTCGAGGTCGGTCGCTGCCGGTGCCGGTGGCGCTGGGGTGGGGCTCATCGGTGTGCGTTCCTGTCGCTCGGGGGTTGTTGCGCCCGATCACAGTCAATCCCTCCGGGGCGCCCCTCACGACCGCGCAGTACACCGAACGCGTTCCGTAGTTCTCACCAATGACCGGGGCCGGGGACGGGTCCTAGTGTGGGCGGCCATGCGCGTCGTCTCCGAGCACGAGCTTCACGAGGCCCTCGCGGCCGTCGCGCTCGCCGAGCCGCGGGTCGTCGCCAGCGGCAATCACGCCGTCCCGCAGCTGGCGCTTTCGATCCTCGACCGGGCACGCGAGCGCTACCGCCTGTTCATGCTCGCCGCCCAGGGGCCGCTGCCCTGTCGCGAGGGCGTCATCTACGAGACTCCCTTCGTCGGCCCGGGGATGCGCGACACGCCCAGGCTCGACTACCTGCCGATGCGCCTCTCGCTCGTCCCGCGCCTGTTCGACACGCTGCGCCCGCCGGACATCCTGCTGCTGAACACGACCCCCGTCCGCGACGGGCGCGTGTCAATGGGGGTCGAGGTCAACATCCTGGTCGCGGCGCTCGAGCGGGTCCGCTCCCGCGGGGGCCTCGTGGTTGCGCAGCTGAACCCGTCGATGCCCTACACGCTCGGCGACGGGGAGATCGACTGCGAGCTGATCGACCTGGCGATCGAGGGGCCGCCGGAGCTGCCCTCGCCGGTGCAGGGAACATCCCACGCAGAGGCCGAGCAGATCGCCGAGCAGGTTGCGGCCCTGGTCGGCGACGGTGCGACCCTGCAGCTGGGGATCGGCCAGGTCCCCGACGCCACCCTGCGTGCGCTGGCATCGCGGCGGCGCCTGGCGATCTGGTCGGAGATGATCAGCGATGGAGTCATGGAGCTCGAGCGCCGCGGCTCCCTCGACGCGGGCCGCCCGATCGTCTCCTCCTTCCTGTTCGGCTCGCCCGAGCTCTACGAGTGGGTGGACCGCAACCCCAGGCTGCTGATGAGGCGGACGGAGACGACCAACGACGCCTCGCTGATCGAGGGCCTGGCGGGGATGACCTCGATCAACACCGCACTTCAGCTCGACCTCACCGACCAGGCCGGCGCGAGCCACATCGCAGGGCGCATCTACTCGGGATTCGGCGGGCAGCCCGACTTCGTCGCCGGCGCGATCCGCTCGCCCGGCGGACACGCGGTGATCGCGATGAGCTCCTGGCACGCGCGCAGCGAGAGCTCGACGATCGTCGGGCGCCTGAACATCCCGGTCACCTCCTTCCAGCACTCGGCGGTTGTCACCGAGCAGGGCATCGCCCACATCTTCGGCCGCAGCCAGCGTGCCCAGGCGCGGCTGATCATCGAGCGGGCCGCCCACCCGGACGCCCGCGAGGAGCTCTATGCCCAGGCGGCGGCGCTGGGCCTCGGCGCGCCGTCGGCCGCCCCCGCCTGAGGATCCGTAGATCCCCCCTGTGGGGCGCGGGTCGCTACCGACGGCAGGGGCACCCGGCGGTGAGATGTTGCTCCCATGGACACCGCCGACAGATCACCCGCTGAAGTACCCCTCGGAGAGCTGATCGACCTCGGCTCGCGCACCGCGATCGTGACCGGCGGAGCGATGGGGATCGGCCTGGGCATCGCCCGGCGGCTGCACGAGGCCGGCGCGAACGTGATGATTGCGGACATCAACGAGCAGGCCGCGGCACAGGCGGCGGCGCGAGCTCGATGCGGTGCGCGCAGGAGCGGCGCTCTCGGCCCAGGTCGACGTGTCCGACGCGACGAGCGTCGAGCGCATGATCGCGACCGCCGTCGGTCACTTCGGCGCGGTCGACATCCTCGTCAACAACGCGGGCATCTACCCGATGGTAGCTTCGCGGACATCGATGCGGACACCTTCCGCCACGTCCTCGAGGTGAACCTGATCGGACTGTTCCTCTGCACCCAGGCGGCCGCCGCGCAGATGGTCCTGCAGGGCCGCGGCGGGCGGATCGTCAACGTCACCTCGATCGACGCCCTGCACCCCTCCTCGATCGGCCTGGCGCACTACGACGCCTCCAAGCACGGCGCATGGGGGTTCACCAAGAACGTCGCCCTCGAGCTGGCCAAAGCGGGATCGTCGTCAACGCCGTCGCGCCGGGCGGGATCATCACGCCCGGCACGGGGGTCTCCGACCAGGAGACGCTGGCGGCCTTCGCGGCGATGATCCCGATGGGGCGCATGGGCGATCCCGACGACATCGGCCGTGCGGTTCTGTTCCTGGCCAGCGACCTCGCCGCCTACATGACGGGCTCGCAGATCGTCGTCGACGGCGGACGCCTGCTCGCCTGAGCCGGGACACGCCGGCCGACGCGCCGGCCGGGCGGGCCCCGCCCTCGCCCTCGCCGGCGTTCAGGCGTGCGTCGTTTCGATTCCCAGCGCCCGTCGCAGCGGCTCGCGCATCAACAGCCGGTAGGCCACATCGCCGATTGCGAGACCGGCGATGACGCGTTGCAGAAGGCGCCCCCTGTTGCCCCTTGATTCCCCCATCTCGTCCCTCCTTGAACGTTGGTGCGAGGTGGCACTCCCCGGTGCTCCACTCGCCCAACTGACGCTAGGGCATGGCGGGCGCGCAGTCAATGCCCGCAACGCGCCGTCCGCGGAGATCGGGCGCGCCCGCAGGACCTATCATCGGCGGGCCCACCGACCGTGGCCCGCCCGCCGAAGGGAGCGAGGATGCCGAACATCAACGAGCCGGAGTTCGACGAACTGCGCGAGCATGAAGGGTTCCTGGCCCGGCGCGCCCGCGTCAGCCGCCAGGCGGGCGCGGAGCGCCTTGGCCTGAGCCTCTGGGAGATCCCCGCCGGCGAGGCCGCCTACCCCTACCACTTCCACTACACCGAGGAGGAGCTGCTGGTCGTGCTCGAGGGCAGTCCCAGCCTGCGCACGCCCGCCGGCTGGCGGATGCTCGAGGAGGGCGAGGTCGTCTGCTTTCCCCGCGGCGAGGACGGCGCGCACCAGCTGCTCAACACGACCGGTGCGACGGTCCGCTTTCTCAGCTTCAGCACCAGCGGCGAGCCCGACGTGGTCGCCTACCCCGACTCGGGCAAGCTGGGGGCCTTCGAGCGTCTGCCCGGCGGCGGTGGGCTCGAGTCGCTGTTCCGCCTGGCCGACGCGGTCGACTACTACGACGGCGAGCAGCCGCCCCGTCCGGGCTGAGCGCTCCCCGGCGGCTCAGGCCAGACGGGCCAGCAGCCGCGAGGCGGCCCGCTCGCCCGTTTCGACGGCGCCGTCGAGGAAGCCGATGTTGACGATCGAGGTGTGCTCGCCGGCGAACAGGATCCGCCCCTCGGTGCGCCCGGCGATGACCCCGTAGCTGGAGGCCTGCCCGACGCGGTAGTAGGAGTAGGCGCCCTGGACCCAGGGGTCGAGCGCCCAGTGGTCCTCGTAGGCGCGCCCCGTGAAGGCGGCCGTGGTGCCGGGAATGATCGGCTCGAGCTCGCCGAGCGCCCAGGCGGCATCGGCCGGCGGCGCGCTCCCGTGGGCGGCGCCGGAGATCCCGCTCAGGCCACGGTCCCGCCGGGAAAGCCCACGTAGAGCGCCGGTTCCGCGCTCGGCCCGAGCTGGACGCAGTCGTCCCAGGCACACGCCAGACGCTGGAATTCGCCGTAGCTCGCCCCGCTCAGACCGAGGGCGGGCCAGGTCTTGTGAGTGAGTTCGAGGTGGATCTTGGCGTTCGTGCCCATCCCCAGCGTCTCGATCACCCGGCGCTTCTCCGCGCTCAGCCCCGAGCGCGAGAGGTCGGCGGCCCGGAGCGTTGAGAATGGCAGCGCCAGGACGACGAAGTCGGCTGTCACTTCACGGCTCGCGCCGGCGACCGCGAAGCTCAGGGTGATCGAGCGATCGGAGTTCGTGCGGAGCCCCTGCAGGACGTGGTCGTGGTTGACGGTTTCGCCGGGCAGCTCGGCGATCATGCCGCTGACGAGCTGGTCGTTGCCGCCGACGACGTGGTACTTCTCGTCGTCTCCCGGCAGCGGCGAGAGTGAGGCGCGCGGGTTGTGGGTCAGCAGTTCGATCAGATCGAGGGCCGACTGCTCTGCCGGGTCGCCGCCGTTCTCGGTGACGGTGTTGGCCATCATCAGCCTGCCGAAGCGGCTGGCGGCGCCGATGCCGGAGCTCTCGAGCCATTCGGGCACGGACATGGAGTCGAGGCGGGCTTCGCCGGCTTCGCCGTGCATCTCCTTGGCCGCCGCGCGGAAGCCTGCGTAGCCGAAGGCCTCCCAGTCGGCGTCGGCTTCGCCGTAGCTGTAGCGGGCGCCGCCGATCAGATAGACCTCCTCGCCGCTGAGCAGGTCGCCTCCGTTGACGATCTCTTCGGCGAGGCCCAGCCGGGCGGCGAGTCCCCGGACTGCGGTCTGGTCGGAGTTCAGGAACGAGCCGCCGTGCTCGGTGCTCAGCCCGCCGGCGAAGAAGTCCCGCAGCGTCCAGCAACGCCCGCCCGAGCGTTCCGGGTTGGCCTCATAGACGCTCGCCGCCACGGGCCCGGCCGGGCTTTCGGTCCACAGCCGGTGCGCGCAGCGCAGACCCGGCGAGGCCCGCTCCGACGATCGCGATGCGCGGCGCCCCGGCATGTGCACGGCCCGGCGCGAAGGCCCCCGCAGCCGGGGTGCGCGCGAGGGCCGCCGCGGCGGCGAGCGAGCCGGCGCCGAGGATCAGCTCCCGGCGGGTTGCCCCGCGCGGCGGACCGCCGGGCGGCGAGCCGCTCACGCAGCTCGCCGGGCGGCTCGCCGCTGCGTGCCGCCTCGGCGTGCAGCGCGTAGCTCAGCCTGGCCGAGCGCATCGCCGCTGTCCGGGCCGCGCGCGGTGTGCTTTGGCGAGCCGTGCCCATCCCGGCGGGAGTATGCTCGACCTCGCCCCGGCGATCAACCGTTTAGCCGCCTGCAGCTCCGGGCAACCGACCTCCATGAGCACACTCCGAGGAGAACCCCGCCGCAGGGCCGGTCCCGCCGTCTCACTGCGGGGCGGATCGAGCATCCCCCAGCTCGGCTTCGGCGTCTTCCAGGTCCCGCCCGCCGAGACCGAGCAGGCCGTCGCCACGGCGCTCGAGGTGGGCTACCGTCACATCGACACGGCGGCCGCCTACCGCAACGAGGCCGGCGGTCGGGCTCGCCTTCCACGCGCGCGGGCTGGCCCGCCACGAGGTGTTCAGACGTCAGCAAGTGCTTCAACGACGACCAGGGCTACGAGCAGGCCCGGCGGGCGCTTCCACGCGAGCCTCGACCGGCTCGAGCTCGACTACCTCGACCTGTACCTGATCCACTGGCCGGTGCCCGCCCACGACCGCTACGTCGAGACCTGGAGGGCCTTCATCGAGCTTCGCGCCGAGGGCCTGATCGGGCGATCGGCGTGTCGAACTTCAAGCCGGCGCACTCGCCGGGTGATCGAGGAGACCGGCGAGACGCCGGCCGATCAACCAGGTCGAGCTGCATCCCTACTTCCAGCAGACCGGCCTGCGCCGCGAGCACGAGCGAGCTCGGGATCGTCACCGAGGCATGGAGCCCGCTGGCCCAGGGCGCGGTGCTCGACGACCCCGTGATCACCGAGATCGCGGAGACCACGGGCGCACGCCCGCGCAGGTCGTGATCCGCTGGCAGCTGCAGCTGGGCAACGTCGTGATCCCCAAGTCGGTGACGCCGGAGCGGATCGAGCGAGAACTTCGACGTGTTCGGCTTCGAGCTCTCGAGCCGGCGAGCTGGAGCGGATCGAGGCGCTCGACGCGGGCCGGCGGATCGGCCCGGACCCGGACACGTTCATCCGCCCCTAGCGGCCGTTTTGCGGTATTCGCGTCGTGATTCGCGGCGGCCGTCAAGAAACGGCGCCCGCGCGCCGATATCTGAGGGGTGAACCCCCCGATGGGATCCGGATCGCCGGCCAACGACCTGCTGGCAAGCGCCGATCACGCGGCCGCCGCCGCGCTGCACGAGCTGCCCGAGGCGCTCGTGATCGTCTTCGACGGGCAGCTGCGCTTCGTGCTCACGGCCGGCCAGGCGATCGCCAGGATGGGCGACCCCGACTTCTGCCAGGAGGGCCGTTACCTGGCCGACGCCTTCCCGGCCCGCTTCTGGGAGACCGTCGAGCCGCTGTTCAGCTCGGCGCTCGAAGGCGAGACCCGCACGCGCGAGGTCTGGACGGCCGACGAGCACCACTGCCTGATGGTCGACGCGGGGCCGCTGTGCGCCGATGGCGCCCCGGTGGCCGCGGACTGCTCCAACGTGCGCGGGGGGGTCGCGGTGGTGCTGGACATCACCGCGCGCCGCCACGCCGACCTGATCGCTCCGCGGCGGACCGAAGGCTTCGAGGAGGTCTTCGAGTCGGCCCCGATCGGGACGGGCCTGCTGGACACCGAAGGCCGCTGGCTGCTCGTCAACCGGGCGCTGTGCGAGATCACCGGCTACACCTCCGACGAGCTGATCGGCAAGCGCTTCGACGGCATTGTCCACCCCGAGGACGCGGGCGCGGACCTGGCTCAGCGCGAACGGCTGCTGGCCGGCGAGATCCCGGCCTTCCAGGTCGAGCAGCGCTTCTTCGACGCCGCGGGCGAGACGATCTCGGCGATCCTCTCGATGTCGCTGGTGCGCGGACGGGACGGCGAGCCGCTGCACTACATCGCCCAGCTGCAGGACATCTCCGAGCGCAAGCAGCTCGAGGAGCAGCTCCAGGGCCTGGGCGACCACGATCCGCTGACCGGCCTGCGCAACCGCCGCCTGTTCGAGAACGACCTGCGCCTGCAGGTGGGCCGCTGCCGCCGCTACGGCGAGGCGGCGGGGGTGATGGTGATCGACCTCGACGGCTTCCGCGCGCTGAACGGCGCCCACGGCCGTGAAGCGGGCGATGAGACGCTGCGCGCCGTCGCCCGGGCTCTGACCCGCAGGCTGCGCGAAACAGACCTCGTCGCGCGGATCGGCGGTGACGAGTTCGCGGTCCTTTTGCCCCACGCCGACGAGGAGGGTCTGGCGGTCGTCGCCGAGGGGCTCGCGCGGGTGATCCCCTCATGCAGCATCGATGTCGGCGAGCAGGTCGTGCACCCGACCGTCAGCATCGGCTTCGCCCTGATGCACGAGCGCTCGCTGAGCGTCCAGCAGGTCCTCGTAGAGGCCGAGCAGTCACTGCAGTCGGCCAAACTGAAGCGCGCTCGCTCCTAGCGACCCGGCCCCGGAGGGACCCGCCGGAGCCCGCCGATCAGGCGAATACGCTGCCGGTAATGAAGCCCGACGAGCGGCTCGCTGTCATCGACCTCGGATCGAACTCGTTCCGGCTGGTCGTCTTCCAGGCGGGGGACGGGTGCTGGCGGCGGACCGATGAGATCTACGAGCCGGTTCGCATCGGGGAGGGCCTGATGGCCAGCGGCCGGCTCGGCGAGAAGCCGATCGAGCGGGCGCTGGCGACGCTGGACGTGTTCGCGCAGTTCTGCCGCGCGAGCGGGCTGAGCGGCTCGGCGGTGGACGCCGTCGCGACCAGCGCGATCCGCGATGCCGAGAACGCCCAGAGCTTCCTCGGCCGGGCCCACGAGCGCCTGGGGGCACCGATCCGGGTGCTCAGCCGCGAGGCCGAGGCCCGCTACGGCTATCTGGCGGCGGTCAACTCGAGCACGCTGAGCGACGGCTGTGTGCTTGACCTCGGCGGTGGCTCGATGCAGCTCGTCCGCGTGCAGGACCGGGAAGCGGCCCGTTCGGGCTCCTGGCAGCTGGGGACCGTGCGGATGAGCGAGCGGTTCCTGCCTCCCAACGGGCCCGCCAAGCGCAAGCAGCTCGAGGAACTCGGCGAGCACATCGCGGCGGAGCTCGCGGGAGCCGACTGGCTGGCGGACGGGCGCCAGGACGGGCTTCGCCTGGTCGGGATCGGCGGGACGGTCCGCAACCTCGCCGCAGCGGCACAGCGCGCGGCCGGGCTGCCGTCCAACGGCGTTCAGGGGATGCAGATCACACGCGATGCCCTGGATGAGCTGATCGAGCGCCTCGCGGCCCTGCCGGCGGCCGAGCGGGCGACGGTGCCCGGCATCAAGCCGGCCCGGGCCGATCTGATCCTGGCCGGCGCGGTTGTCGTGCGGGGGGCGATGAAGGCCGGCGGCTTCAAGCGACTGGAGGCGACCGAGGCGGGCCTGCGCGAGGGTGTCTTCTTCGAGCGGCTGCTCGCCGGCCGGCCACGGCCGCTGTTCGATGACGTGCGCCGGGCGAGCGTGCTCAACATGGCCGCCCAGTACCGCGTCGGCGGCCCGCATACCGAGCACGTCGCGGCGCTGGCCCTGGGGATGTTCGACGAGCTCTCCGACGATGGGCCTGCACGAGGGCGACCCGCGCGAGCGCGAGCTCCTGTGGGCGGCCTGCATGCTCCACGACATCGGCATGTCGATCGACTACGACGACCACCACAAGCACTCGCGCTACCTGATCATCAACGGCGGACTGCCCGGCTTCGAGCCGGTCGAGACGGCGATCATCGCCCAGGCCGCCCGTTACCACCGCAAGGGGATGCCGACGCCCGGCCCGCTGGCACCGCTGTTCGGCCCGGGCGACATCGAGCGCCTGGACCGGTGCGCGGCGCTGCTGCGCCTCGCCGAGGACCTCGAGCGCTCACGCGACCAGCTGGTCCGCTCGGCCGACCTGTCGCTGGAGGAGGGCGGGGTCCGGCTGCGGCTGATCGCCGAGGGCGACCCGGCGGTGCCGCGCTGGGCGGCGGGACGGGAGGGCGAGCTGTTCGAGCGGGCCTTCCACCGCGCTCTCTCGGTCGCCGCCTGAGCGCCGCTCGGCCGGGGGTCCGGCCGAGCTGGGAACCACGGCTAGGCGCGGGCGAGTTCCCGTTCGTGGCCGCGGCAGTCGAACAGGACGAGGCCGTAGGGGTAGTGGACGGGGCTGGACCATTCCGCGGGGTCGAGCTCACGGCAGTGGGCCAGCACGGCGTGCGTCGCGTCGTTGCCGCCGCGGGAGGCGTACTCGCCGCCGAGCATCGCGTAGCGGGCTTCGCGGCGTGTGACCAGGCGCGCCAGGCCGGGCCCGTCGAGTGCGGGATCCACACCGCTGTAGCCGCCCATGGCCGCGGCTTTCATGCCGAGCAGGATGAACGGCGCTGCCGTGTCGGAGGCGACGGTCAGCAGTTCGAAGCGGCGCGCCGGGTCGTGGCGGGCGACGTAGCGCAGGACGGCCTTCGTGACGGCCTCGTCCTGTGCGTTGAGCCCGATCCCGCCGTGGCCCGGGGCCTGGGTCGGCCCGGCTGCCGGGAAGGTCGATTGCACCGGCGCCAGCCAGGTCGTGGCGGAGTAGCGCGCCGGGATCACGAGCAGCACCGCCAAGAGGACGGCGAGCAGGGCGGGCACGGCGATCGCGGCGCGGCGGATGCGCAGCAGGACGACTAGCGCAAGCGCCCCGAGCAGCAGCGCCCCGGCGGCGAGCAGGACCTTCTCGGAGGAGACGAGATAGTGCTCGCGGTGCATCTGGACGATCTCGGCAGCGATCGTCGCGAGCACCGCCAGCCCCGCCAGGAGCAGCCCGACGAGCGCCATGCGCCCACGGCACAGGCGCCCGATCGCCACCACCCCGACGCCGGCCATCGCCGCGGTGCCGGGGGCGATCGCGGAGATGTAGTACGGGTGGACGATCCCCTTGGAGAAGCTCAGGACGACCGCCTCGATGACCATCCAGCCGCCGAGGATCAGCCCGCAGGCCAGGCGCGGGTCGCGCCGCCCGCGCAGGATCTCGCCCGGAGGGGCCTCGGCCCTGGCCGCCGGATACTCCGCGGTGTCGGCAGGCGGCGGGCCGGCGGGGGCCAGGACGGCGGTCGCGCCGTGCAGCGGCGCCTCCTCCCCGGCGCCGGCCGCGCGGCGAGGGCACGGGTTGATCGGGGGCTGTGTTCCCGGGCGCCGGCTCGGAGTCGCCGAGCGGGTCCGGGGGGAGCGCCACTCCACGAGCAGCAGGATCAGCAGGGCGAGCAGGCCGGCGAAGCCGAACGGCAGGTACCAGCCGCCCTGGTCCCCGAGCCCTTTGCCGAACAGGCGCAGCGGGCCGGGCGAGCCGCCGAAGGGGACCGGGTACTTTTCGCGGCCTTTGTAGGGGGCCGCGGGAAAGACCGGCGGGGGCGGTTCGACGTGGTGCGGGTGGGCGCGCAGGAACACTTTCTCGACTTCGCGCTGGTGGGCGATCGGGACGGCCGCGCCCGGCCTGCCGATCACCTGACCGGGCCCGCCGGTCTGCCCTTCGACGCGGCCGAAGCCGTTGTATTCGAAGGTCAGGCCGAGCTCGGTGTTGTTCGTCGAGCCGCCGACATAGGGACGCTTGGAGGCCGGGGTGGCTTCCACGACGGCGATCCAGGCGAAGGAGACGATCACCATCACGAGGCCCGCGGCGAGCAGCTGCAACAGCCGCCGCAGGACGCGTCCCGGGCGCGCAGAGCAGGTAGCCGCCCGCGAGGGCGGGCACGAGGAGGTAGGCGGCCAGGGTCTTCGTGTTGAACGCCAGGCCGACCAGGACGGCGCTCGCCAGCAGTTCGCGCAGCCGGCCCGATTCGCAGGCCCGGATCGCGGCGCCGCAGGCCAGGGTCAGCAGCAGGATCAGCAGCGGGTCGACGCCGTTGGCGCGGGAGACGGCCACGAAGGAGGGGAAGACGAGCAGCGCGGCGCCGGCTGCGAAGGCGGCCAGCAGGCCGAAGCGGCGCAGGATGATCAGATAGAGGACGGCCACGGTGGCGATCCCCATCAGCGCCTCGGGGAGCAGGATGCTCAGCGGCGCGAAGCCGAAGATCCGCGCGCTGAGAGCCTGGGTCCAGAGGGCCAGGGGGGGCTTGTCGATCGTGATCAGCCCGCCCGGGTCGAACGAGACGAAGAAGAAGTTGTGCCAGGAGTCGACCATCGAGCGGACACCGGCCGAGTAGAAGATGTTGGCGTAGCCGTTCTGGGACAGCTTCACCGTGTTCATGACGGCCGCTCCCGCGAGGAGCAGACCGAGTCCCGCGAAGCGCGGCCAGCGCCGTGCGGCGCTCACCGCGCGAGCGTCTCCACCAGGCGCTCGAGGTCGCGCTCGTCGTTCCAGGCACCGACGGAGGCGCGCAGCCAGGGACGGCCCGGGATGTTGCGCACGATCACCCCGGCGTCGGCGAGCGACCGGCGCTCGGCCTCGGGATCCTCACTGGGAAAGGAGACGAGCGTCGTGGGCCCGCGCGGGGCGGGCGCGCGGCCGAGCTCGGCGAGCATCCCGCAGAGGCGCTCGGCGAGCGTCCGCGCGCGCTCGTGAACGGCCGCCCAGCCGGCCGAGCGCAGCAGATCGATCGCGGCCAGGGCAAAGGCGGTGCTCTCGGCGCTCTGGGACGGAGCGTCGAAGCGCCGGCCGTCCTCGTGCAGCGTCGCGTCCAGCCCGAGGTTGGCCTCGGCCAGGTTGGCGTAGCCGCGGCGCGGGACCGCCAGGCGCTCGCGGAAGGCGGGGGTGGTGTAGAGCATCCCGGTCCCATCCGGGCCGCAGAGCCACTTCTGCCCGGCGCCCGAGTAGGCGGCGCAGCCCAGCGCCGCGACGTCGACGGGCACCGCTCCGACGCCCTGTGCTCCATCCAGCAGCACCGGCACATCCAGCTCGGCCAGCTCGCGCGGGGCGAGCGATCCGCTGACCCAGCCGACGTGGGATACGGCGACCAGCACCGTCCGCGGCCCGACGGCCGCTGCGACCTCGGCGAAGGGCACTTCGCGAACGCTGACGCCGTGCAGCTCGCGGGCCGCCCCGAGCGCGCCCAGCAGGCCGGGATGCTCCTCGTCGCTGGTCAGGATCTCATCGCCCGGGGAGAGGCTCATGCCGGCGATCACGTGGGCCATGCCTTCGGTCGTGCAGGTGGTCAGCGAGATGTCGCTCCGATCCGCGCCGAGCGCCTCGGCGTATGCCTCGCGCAGCTCCCCTGCGAGCTCGCTGCGGCGTTCGAAGTGCGCCATCGCCCTGCCGTCGGCGAGCTCCCGGTCGAGCTCGGCCCTGGCGGCGGCGACCGCCCGCTCGGCCAGCGGCCCGTCGGTGCCGGCGTTCATGTAGGCGCGCTCGCGCAGGACGGGGAACTCGGCTCGAAGTCGGGAGGGATCCACGATCGGCGAGAATATCCGTATGAGCAGCGCCCAACCGCAGCAGCCGATCTGGACGCCCTCGCCCGAGCAGCTGAAAGCGGCCGAGATGAGCGCCTTCAAAGCGTGGGTCGAGGAGCGCCACGGCCTTGCATTTCCGGGCTACGGCGAGCTGTGGGAGTGGTCGGTCGAGGAGCTCGAGCAGTTCTGGGCCGACATCTGGGAGTTCTGCGGGGTGCGGGCCTCGGTGCCCTACGAGCGCGTCCTCGGCTCACACGCGATGCCCGGGACGGTCTGGTTCGAGGGCGCCGAGCTGAACTACGCGGAGAATCTGCTGGGCGCCCACGACCCGGAGCAGCCGGCGGTGCTGCACTGCTCTGAGCTGCGCGAGCTCGGCGAGCTGAGCTGGGGTGAGCTGACCGAGCAGGTCGCCCGCGCGGCCGCGGGGCTGCGCTCGCTGGGGGTGGGCAGGGGCGACCGTGTCGTCGCCTACATGCCGAACATCCCCGAGACGCTGATCGCATTCCTGGCCACCGCGAGCCTGGGGGCGATCTGGTCGAGCGCCGCGCCGGAGTTCGGCGCGCGCAGCGTGATCGACCGCTTCGCCCAGATCGAGCCGAAGGTCTTCCTGACTGTCGACGGCTACCGCCACGGCGGCAAGGACTTCGACCGGACAGCCGTGGCCGGGGCGATCCTCGCCGAGCTCGGGACCGTTCAGCAGGCCGTCGTGCTGAGCTACCTCGACGCCGCCACGCTCCCGTCGGCCGTCTCGCCGTCGGCGATCTCCTGGGAGGAGCTCCTGGCCGAGCACCCGGGGGGCGGTCTCGAGTTCGAGCAGGTCCCCTTCGGCCATCCCTTGTGGGTGCTCTACTCATCGGGCACGACGGGCCTGCCCAAGGCGATCGTCCAGGGTCACGGCGGCATCCTGATCGAGCAGCTGAAGAAGCGCCTGCACCTGGACCTGCGCCCCGGCGACCGGATGTTCTGGTTCACCACGACGGGCTGGATGATGTGGAACTTCCTCCTCGGCTGCCTGCTCAGCGACGCGGCGATCGTCCTCTATGACGGCAGCCCCGCCCACCCCGACCTGGGTGCCCTGTGGCGGCTCGCGGAGCGGGCTCGGATCACCTGCATGGGCGTCAGCGCCGGTCTGTTGGCGAGCTGCGAGAAGGAGGGGATCAGGCCTGGCAGCGAATACGACCTCGGCTCGCTGCGCGCCGTCGGCTCGACCGGCTCGCCGCTCTCGCCGGAGAGCTTTCGCTGGGTCTATGAGGCGGTCGGGGATGACATCTGGCTGTTCTCGACGAGCGGCGGCACCGATGTCTGCACGGCTTTCGTCGCGGGCTGCCCGATCCTCCCGGTCTACGAGGGCGAACTGCAGTGCCGGGCGCTCGGCTGCAAGGTCGAGGCGTTCGACGAGGAGGGCAGGCCGCTGATCGACGAGGTCGGGGAGCTGGTCGTCACCGAGCCGATGCCCTCGATGCCGCTGTTCCTATGGGGCGATGAGAGCGGCGAGCGCCTGCGGGAGAGCTATTTCGCGATGTATCCCGGGATCTGGCGCCACGGCGACTGGATCAGGATCACCCCGCGGGGCGGCGCGGTCATCTACGGGCGCTCGGACTCGACGATCAACCGCCAGGGGGTCCGGATGGGGACCAGCGAGATCTACCGGGCGGCAGGATCGGTACCCGGGCGTCATGGACTGCCTGGTCGTCGACATCCCATCCTCGGAGCTGGGCGGCGAGCTGCAGATGATCCTGTTCGTCGTCCTGCGCGAGGGGGTCGAGCTGGACGAGGACCTCATCAGGCAGATCAGGACCCGGATCCGCGAGGACTGCTCGCCGCGGCACGTCCCCAACGAGATCCAGGCGATCGCCCAGGTTCCGAGGACCCTCTCGGGCAAGGTGCTCGAGGTCCCCGTCAAGCGGATCCTGATGGGAGTGGCGCCCGAGCAGGCGGCCTCGGTCGAGTCGCTGGCCGACCCGCACGCGCTGGACTACTTCATCGAGCTCGCCTCCAAGCTCGCCCCGCCGCCGCCGGAGGTAGGCTGAGCGCTCGCGATGGCCCATCTCCAGCGAACCTTCCACATGGACTATCCGCCCGCGGAAGCTCAGGCGCTGTTCCTCCGCGACGTGGGGCCGGCGCTGGCAGCGGACGCGGAATTCCTGCTCCAGCACGAACAGCCCGGCGAGCTCCTGTTCAGCGAGGGCGAGCTGGGCCTGCCCCCCGGCCCGCTCGAGGAGGGGCTGCCGTTCGGCGAGAAGGAGATCGACGCCGCTGCGTCCTCGGCCTTCCCGCACCGCTATATCGGCGGCGGGTCGGACGGCCTGGCACGAGCCTTCGCCGCACATCTGAAGGTCGAGTTCACCGCTGACGGCGAGGGCACGCTGGTCGAGGTCAAGGGCCACGCCGAACATGAGCTGCGCGACGCGATCAACCGCCTGGGCACCCCGGGCCATTGGCCCGAAACCGCCGGCGACCCGCACGACTGACGGGGCCGGCGGGCGGTGTCTCGCCTACGAACGGGTGCGCCGGGGCACGGCAGATGCACTGCAGCCAGTCGTCTTTGCGCCCCGTTTCGCGTCCGAGGTGCTCGAGCTTCCAGGGCGAGGCGGCGATCAGGGCGCGCAGCGGCTCCTCGCGCCAGTAGGTGAAGTGGCGGGGGAGCCCGAGCTTGTGGCTGCTCCAGGCTGTGCCGTCGCCCTCCTTGACGGTGAAGGCCAGAAGGCCGCCGGGGATGACGGCGGCCGCCGTTCTGGCGAGGACCCGGGCCAGCTCCTGTCCGCTGAGGTGCAGGAAGACGGCGTTTGCATAGACGGCCTCCCAGGGGCCGCCGAGCTCGCCGGTGAGGACGTTGAGGTGCTCGGCCTGCAGCCCGCGGGCGCGCAGCGAGCGGACGAAGGCCAGGGTGGCGTCGCTTCGCCGGACCCGCAGGCCGCGCTGTTCGAGCAGCTCGGCGTCCTGGCCGGTTGCGCTACCGATCTCGAGCACCGCGGCGCCGGCCGGGAGACGAGCCGCGACGGAGTCGATGAAACCGATCACCCCCTCGGGTGGCGTGGGGTACTGCGCCCGGGCGTAGCGCTCGGCCGCGGCCTCGTAGGCGGCGAGCGTCCGTGCGTTGGTCTCGCGGGGATCCGGGTCGCTCACATCCGACCCCGGCTCCGCTTCACAGCCCCAGCGAGCGGCCGACGATCTCCTTCATGATCTCGTTGGCGCCGCCGTAGATCCTCGTCACGCGGGCGTCCGCGAAGGCGCGGGCGATCGGGTACTCGAGCATGTAGCCGTAGCCCCCGAACAGCTGCAGGCAGCGGTCGACGACCCTGCCCTGCAGGTCGGTGCACCACCACTTGGCGGTGGCGGCCTCCTCCGGGGTCAGCTCTCCGGCGTTCAGCGCCAGGGCGCACTGGTCGACGAAGGTGCGGGCGATCTGGATTTCCCCCTGCAGCTCGGCGAGCGTGAAGCGGGCCGACTGGAAGGAGCCGATCGGCTGTCCGAAGGCCTTTCGCTCGCGGACGTACTCGAGTGTCCAGCCGAGGGCCGCCTCGCAGGCGGCGACCGCCGAGGCCGCGATCGAGAGGCGCTCCTGGGGGAGGTTGGAGACGAGATAGAGAAATCCCCTGCCCTCCTCGCCGAGCAGGTTCTCGGCGGGGACACGGACGTCGGTGAAGGACAGCTCGGCGGTGTCCTGGGCGTGCTGGCCGATCTTCTCGAGGTTGCGTCCCCGCTCGAAGCCCTCCATGCCCCGCTCGAGGACCATCAGGCTGATCCCCCGGTGGCGCTCGGAGGGGTCGGTCTTGGCGGCGAGGATGACCAGGTCGGCGTTGATGCCGTTGGTGATGAACGTCTTTGATCCGTTGACGATGTAGTGATCGCCCTCGCGCCGGGCGCTGGTCGACATCGCTGCGAGGTCCGAGCCGATCCCCGGCTCGGTCATCGCAAGCGCGGTGATCAGCTCGCCCGAGGCGATCCCCGCCAGCCAGCGCTCGGACTGGGCCTCGTCGCAGTAGGTCAGGAAGTAGGGCAGGCAGATGTCGTTGTGCAGGGTGATGCCCAGGCCGAAGCTGCCGGCCGCGGCCCGCTGGCACTCTTCGCCGATCACCAGGTTCAGCCGGAAGTCCTCCGCGCCGGCGCCGCCGTGGGCCTCGCCGACGGCCATCCCCAAAAACCCGCCGGCGCCGGCGGCGGCGAACACCTCGCGCGGGACGATCCCCTCGCGCTCCCACTGCCCGTAGCGGCCCTCCTCGCCGATCACCTCTCGCTCGAGGAACGTACGGAAGCTGGCGCGGAAGTCTTCGTGGAGGTCCTCGAACAGCGTGCGTTTCACCCGCCGGACCCTACAGCGACAGCGGCTGCGGTGACAGCGGCTCGGCACGGTAGCCGGGCTTTGCCAGCAGCAGCTGCACATCCTGGATCCGGCGCTCGGCGAAGCCGCCCTCGCAGTAGCTCAGATAGAGGTCCCACAGGCGACGGAAGCGCTCGTCGTAGCCGAGCTCGGCGACGTGCTCGGCGGCCTCGTGAAAGCGCTCGCGCCAGTGCGCCAGCGTCGTCGCATAGTGGGCGGTGATGTCCTCGAGGTGGACCGGGCGCAGATCGGTGGCCCGGGCGACGGTCCGCGAGATGACCTCCATCGAGGGCAGACAGCCACCGGGGAAGATGTAGGTGTTGATGAAGCTGCGGCCCGCCTTCTCGACCTCGTAGGCCCGGTCGTCGATCGTGATCGCCTGCAGCAGCATCGCCCCGTCTGACGCGAGGAGCTCGGAGCAGGTGCGGAAGAAGCGGGGGAAGAACTGCCAGCCGACCGCCTCGATCATCTCGATCGAGACGAGCTTGTCGTAGGTGCCGGTGAGGTCCCGGTAATCCTCGAGCAGCACCGTCACGCGGTCCTCGAGGCCCGCCTCCCGGACCCGCTGCACCGCATAGGCGTGCTGTTCGCGGGAGATCGTCGTGGTCGTCACCCGGCAACCGTGGTGGCGCGCGGCGTATACCGCGAAGCCGCCCCAGCCGGTGCCGATCTCGAGGACATGGTCTGAGGGGCCGAGCTCGAGCTTCTCGCAGACGCGCCGCAGCTTGGCCAGGGACGCCTCTTCGAGCGTCGCCTCGGGCGACTCGAAGATCGCGCAGGAGTACATCATCGTCGGGTCCAGGAACAGGCCGAAGAGCTCGTTGCCGAGGTCGTAGTGGGCTTCGATCTGGCGGCGTGAGCGGACGGGCGTGTTGCGGGCGACCCAGCGGGCCCAGCGCTGGACCGGGATCAGAAGCGGCGTGAAGATCCGCCGCAGGCGGTCAAGGCCGCCGACGTTGAGCGCCGCGATCCTCGTCATCGAGACGAGGTCGTCGCACTCCCACAGCCCCTGCAGGTAGGACTCGCACAGCCCGACGCTGCCGCGCAGCAGCTCGCGGTAGAAGCGCGGCGAGCGGACCACTACGAGCGCCTGGATGGGACGGGCCTGATCGAGCTCGCCGAAGACGAGCCGCTCGCCGCCCTCATCGATTTCCAGGCGCCCGCCGTGGATCCCGGAGAGCAGGCGGATCACGAGCCGCCGCGAGATGCGCCAGCTAAGGCGCATCCGGCCGCCCTCGGCGTGGTGATCGATGCGGGCCGGGAGCTTGCCCTGCAGCTCGGAGACGCTCATGCGGAGACCGTCGGCCGGCCGGGGTGGGGGAAGTACTTCGCGCCGCGCAGGCGCAGCCCGAGGGCATGGCTGTAGATGCGCGCCATGATCCGCATCGTCAGGAACGGGTAGCGGGCGAGGGCGCGGGCCATGTTCGGGCCGTTCAGCTCGCGCCTGGCCAGCGCCAGCGTCGCGTCGAACACCGGACGGCCCTCGCGGTCGGCCGAGGAGATGTGCACGGCCAGGCGCTCGGCCGGGTCGGTGACCCGCAGCTCATAGACGTGCTCCATGCCCATCAGCGGGGAGACGTGCAGGAGCTTCTCGAAGCTGCCGCTGGAGACGGTTGCCGTGCCGTGGTCACCGGACTCGCAGACGGGCATCACGTAGGCGTGGCTCTCCCCCCAGGGGGTGTTGGTGACGTGCGCGATGACCGCCTCGAGGCGATCGCCGCCGGGTGCCCAGCAGTAGTAGAAGCTGACCGGGTTGAAGCAGTGCCCGAAGTAGCGCAGGTGCGTCAGCAGGCCGATCGGCCCCTCGGGACGGTGTCCGGTCCGCTCGGCGACCAGGCTCCGGACGGACTCCGCCAGGGGAAGCTCCGGCGCGCCGAGATGATCCGCCCGCCGGAACCACGCAAGCGCCGGACGCCGGGCCGACCACAGCCAGCGCCCGTCGAGCGCCCGGGGCAGCTCGTCGAGATCGAGATAGACCATGAACAGGCGGTGGCGGAACTCGTTCGCCGGGCTGCCCATGCGGCGGTGGCGGACGGTGCCGGTGTAGAGGGCGCTCCTCACAGCGAGACCCCCAGCGGGGCGCAGGCGTCCAGCGCGCTCTTGACGCCGTCCTCGTGGAAGCCCCAGCCCCAGTAGGCGCCGCAGTAGTGCGTGCGACCGGCCGTGCCCGAGATCTCGCCGTGGCGGGCCTGCGCCGCGACGCCGGCGGGGGTGAAGACGGGGTGGGCGTAGTCGATCCGGCGGATGACCGTCCGCGGGTCGATCGCATCGCTGCGGTTGAGCGTCACGCAGTAGTCACGGTCCGCTCCCTGCAGGCGCTGGAGGTGGTTCATCCAGTAGGTGACGGTGCTGCGTGGACCCGGCTCTGCCAGCAGGTGGTAGTTCCAGGCGGCCCGGGCGGCCGCGCGGCGCGGTAGCAGCCGCCCGTCGGTGTGCAGCACCGCCTCGTTGCGCTGGTAGGGGATCGAGCCGAGCACCTCACGCTCCGCCTCGCTTGGGTCTCGCAGCATCTCAAGTGCCTGGTCGGAGTGGGTCGCGATCACGACCTGGTCGAAGCTCTCGCTCGCCGGCGCCCCGGAGGGCTCCTCGGTGGAGATGATCACGCCGTCGGGGCTGCGCTCGATCGCGCGGACGGGGGTTCGGAGGCGGATGTGCTCGCGAAACGATGCGGTCAGGGCCTCGACGTAGCGGGCCGAGCCGCCGGCGATCGTCGACCACTGCGGGCGCCCGCGGAAGCCGAGCATCCCGTGGTTGGCGAAGAACTCCGCCAGGAAACGAACGGGGAAGCTCTGCATCTGCGCCGGGTCGGCCGACCAGACCGCCGCCGCCTGCGGGACGATCAGGCGCTGGACGAAGTAGTCCGAGAAGCGCCGGCGGGCCAGGAACTCGGCCAGCGACTCCTCGTCTGATGCCGGCGTCCCGTCGCCGGCGAGGATCGCGCGCAGCTCGCGATTGAAGCGCAGCAGGTCGAGGATCATGCGCTGAAAGCGCGGCGAGCGCAGGTTGCGCGGCTGGCAGAACAGCCCGCGAGGCGTCCCGGCGTACTCGAAGTCCTCCTGCTCCGCCTTGACGGAGAAGCTCATGTGGGTCGGCTGGCGGGCCACCCCGAGGCGATCGAGCAGACGGGTGAAGTTCGGGTAGTTGCGGTCGTTCATGACGATGAAGCCGGTGTCGATGTCCTGCGTACCCCGCTCGCCCTCCACGCGAACCGTGTTGGTGTGCCCGCCCGCGTAGTCGCCGGCCTCATAGACGACGATCTGATGCTCGGGATGGAGCAGATGGGCGGCGACCAGTCCCGAGATCCCGGCGCCGACGATCGCGATCCGCATCAGGCTCCGGGCATGAGGGTTCGGGCCGGCCAAACGGGCCGGCGGGGTGATCTGGGCGGCATGTTCTGCACCATCGCAGAGGTTTATACGAGCCAACTGGCGGAACGGTTCATCGCAACACGTGCAGCTCGGGGAGGAGTGCGAGGCCAAGACGTCGAACAACACCGCCGATGAAGCGCACGGCCACCAAGACCCCCGAGGCACCCCCTGCGAACGGGACCTCCGAGCACCAGAGCCTCTCCAAGTACATCCAGGCCCGTTTCGACGAGTGCTCGCGCTCGCAGAAGGATGTCGCCCAGTACATCGTCGATCACCTCGACGAGGCCGCCTTCCAGACCGCCGAGGAGCTGGCGCGCCGCGCCAACACCTCGAGCTCCACGGTCGTCCGCTTCTCCCAGGCGCTCGGCTTCGAGGGCTTCCCGGAGCTGCAGGCGGCCGCGCGCGAGGAATACCGCCGCGTCAACGCCAAGGCCGCCCAGGAGGGTGCGCCGTCGAGCTCCACACCGCTCTTCTCACTCGACCAGAACGAGTTCGAGTCGGCCCTGGCAGCCGATCACCTGAACGTCGAGGAGACCGCCCGCAAGGTCTCCCGCAGCGCCGTGGACTCCCTGATCGCGGCGATCGTCGAGGCCGACAAGGTGCTCGTCGCGGGAACCGATCAGATGGCCTTCTTCGCGAGCTACCTGCGCCACCTCCTGATGCTGCTGGATCTCCGCGTCGACGTCGTCGCGAGCCCCTCCCAGGAGGCCCTCAGCCGGCTCGGGCGGATCGACGCGACGACGCTTGTGATCGGCCTCTCGGCCGGGCGCCCGCACCCGCTGGTGGTGCGCGCCATGAAGCTCGCCCGCCACCGTCAGGCCCGGACGGCGGCGATCACCGACGCGACCCTCTCGGAGGTCGCAAAGCTCGCCCAGATCAAGCTCTACTACTCCTCGAACAGCCCCGCCTACGTGCGCTCGCACACGGCCCTGCTGAGCATCATCCAGGCACTCGCCTACGGCGTCTACGCTCAGGACACGGCCTCCTACGACGACCGCATCAAGGCCTTCCGGCTGAAGTAGCTGCGGCCCTACGGGGCCAGGCGGGTCGGTTTCCAGGCTCACCGCGCGGGCCGCGAGCGCCTTAGACTTCGTACGTGGCCAACGACCGGCTGGAGGAGCGATCCGGAGCCGCGCACCCGCGCTGCGCACCGTCACGATCGCCGACCTGGCGGAGATCCTCGATCAGCTCGAGGACTTCTGGCAGGAGGGCCGGGACATGGGCTTCCTGCACCAGGCGCTCTACGTCCACGAGTTCGGGGAGACCTCCGTGCTGGCTGAACGGGACGGTCGCATCGCGGGCTATCTGCTCGGCTTCCTGGCCCCCGGCGGATATGGCTACATCCACGCCGTCGGCGTCCGCGCCGAGGAGCGGGGGAGGGGGCTCGGGCGGCTGATGTACGAGCGCTTCGCGACCCTCGCCGAGGCGCGCGGTGCGAAGAGCCTGAAGGCGATCACGGCTCCGGAGAACAGCGACTCGCGGGCCTTCCACCTCGCGGTCGGCTTCACCGAGGAGCTCGTCGAGGGCTACTCCCCCTCCGGCGGCGCGCGGATCGTCTTCCGCCGGACGCTGAGCGCTCAGCCCTGAGCGCCCGCCGCGTCGAGCGAGGCGCCCGGCGAACAGGACGGCTCCGGTCCGCTGATCGCGCAGGAAGTAGAGGAACGGCCGGTCGGCATCGAAGGGGATTGCGTTCGGTGGGAGCTCCTGTGCCGTCGCTTCGACTTCTATCAGCGTCGCTGCGGCCGCGACGGTGCCGGCTTCCCGGACTTCGATGTCGGCGGCGTGGATGACCCGGTCGATCGCCAGCTGCGCGGCGGGATCGATCCCTGAGAAGTCGGCGGTCTGGCCGAACGCGAGCGGCATGCCCAGGGCGGCGAGGACGGGGGCCAGTTCGGTCCGCGTTTCGATGTGGAACCTGGGCAGCGCGAGTTCGATCTCGGCCGGCTTCATGCGGGCAGCGATCCGGCTCAGCGAAGCCGCGCTGAGGCCGCGCTGGAGGGCCGCGAGGCTCTGCCCGACGGGGAGCATGAGCATCAGGGACATGGTCGAGGAGCGGTAGGGCAGCTCGAGCGCCTCGTAGCCGCGCCCCGCGCCGTAGGGGAGCGAGGCGGTCTGGTGCATGAACGGCACCTGTGCGTTCCCCCCGGGGCCGTGAAACGCCGCGGGCGATACGCGCGCGGGCTTGAACGGCGCGGCCCAGTGGGCGTGGAGGTAGACGGCGTTCGCAAGGACCAGCTTGGCCTCCTCAGAGACGCTCGCGAGGATCTTCGGGATCAGCCCTTCGGTGTTCCGGGAGACCCATTGGTTGATCGCCCCGACGGCGGCTTCGGGGCGGCTCTGGAAGTTGACCGTCTGGGGTGTGGCCGCGAAGTGGCCGGCCAGCGCCCCGAGAAACGGAGCGGCCGCGGGGAATCCTTCCTGGAGGAACAGCCCGTCGGCGATTTTCAGCTGCGGAGCTTCCGGATCGCCGTGGGCGGCGGCCGCCTGCCCGGAGGCGATCTCCGCCTGCAGCGAGCCGAGCGAGCCGAAGGCGCCGGCGGAGCGCAGGTGCAGGACGTGGGCGATCTGCCCGGCCGTCGCCCCGCGGGCTCCCTCGCCGGCCATTGCCAGGGCCGTCGCGATGCTGTCGGGCGAGAGGACGAGGTTGCCCGCCGGGAGCCTGCGCAGCAGGTCCAGGCCCAGTGCGGCCGTCGACTGGCCGGGCGTCAGCACAGGCGGGGTGCTCGTGCGCCCGGCGGCCGCGGCGGGCGCGAGCGCGAGCACGGCCGCCGCCGTTGCGGCGAACGTCAGCATCGGGCCTTTGCGCATCGGCTCATCCTAGGTGCGCCGGGCGTCGCTGCGGCCGCGGATAAACTCCTCGGCATGCGCGACGAGTCGACGTTCCGGGTCAAGACGGGCCTTGCCGAGATGCTCAAGGGCGGGGTCATCATGGATGTCGTCACCCCCGAGCAGGCAAAGGTCGCCGAGGACGCCGGTGCGGCGGCCGTGATGGCGCTCGAGCGGGTGCCCGCGGACATCCGCCGCGACGGCGGGGTCGCACGGATGTCCGACCCCGAGATGATCTCGGGCATCCAGGAGGCCGTTTCGATCCCCGTCATGGCGAAGGCCCGGATCGGGCACTTCATGGAGGCCCGCGTCCTCGAGGCCCTGGAGGTCGACTACATCGACGAGTCCGAGGTCCTCACGCCCGCCGATGAGGCCAACCACATCGACAAGTGGGACTTCAAGGTCCCGTTCGTCTGCGGCGCGACCAACCTCGGCGAGGCGCTGCGGCGGATCGGCGAGGGCGCCGCGATGATCCGCTCCAAGGGCGAGGCCGGGACCGGTGACATCGTCGAGGCGGTTCGCCACATGCGCCAGATCGGCGGCGAACTGCGCCGGCTGGGCACGCTGGGCGAGGACGAGCTGCCGAGCGCGGCCAAGAACCTGCAGGCACCGCTTGACATCGTCCGCTCGGTTGCGCGCGAGGGGAGGCTCCCCGTCGTCCTGTTCTGTGCCGGCGGCATCGCCACGCCGGCCGACGCCGCGCTGATGATGGCCCTCGGCGCCGAGGGCGTGTTCGTCGGCTCGGGAATCTTCAAGTCCGAGGACCCGCCCGCTCGCGCACGGGCGGTCGTCGCCGCGACGACCCACTGGCAGGACCCCGAGCGGGTCGCCGAGGCCTCGCGCGGGCTCGGCCCGGCGATGGTCAGCCTCGAGAGCTCCAAGCTCGAGGGCGACCAGCTGCTCGCCCAACGCGGCTGGTAGCGCCTCAGCCCTCCGATGACCTTCGCTCCTCGGCGTCCTCGCTGGCATCTGTGCGGTGCAGGGCTCGGTCCTCGCACGGCTGAGCGATCGACCCTGCCTCGGCTGTGACGCCGTTGATCGGGGTGCTGGCGCTGCAGGGCGGCTTCGAGGCCCATCAGCGGATGCTCGAGCGTCTGGGGGCGCAGACGGTCCAGGTCCGCGTGCCGCGCGACCTGGAGGGCCTTGACGGGCTCGTGATCCCGGGCGGAGAGTCGACCACGATGACGCTGGGGGTCGAGCGCGAGGGGCTCGCCGAGCCGCTGCGCGAGTTCGCGGCCTCGGGCAGGCCCGTGCTGGGCTCCTGCGCGGGGCTGATCATGCTCGACCGCCGGCACCTCGGCGTGATGGACATGCGGGCCGAGCGCAACGCCTTCGGCCGCCAGATCCACAGCTTCGAGGCCGATGTCGAGCTCGAGGGCATCGCGGGCGGGCCGATCCGGGGCATCTTCATCCGGGCCCCCTGGATTGCGGATCACGGCGGCGCCGTCGCGATCATCGGCGCGCGTCGAGGGGCGTGCGATCGCGGCCCGGGAGGGCAACAGGCTGGCGGTCGCCTTCCATGCCGAGCTGGGCGATGACGACCGCCTCCACCGCTTCTTCCTGGGGCTCGTCGAGCGGTCGCTCGGCCGGCCGTGACGGGGATCCGGGTCTGCGCCGTGGCGCTCAGGGCCCGAGCGCCACGAAGCTGACGACGCCGTCGGTCTCGCGTTCCTCGACGCGGCCGTCGCGCAGCAGCAGATCGACATGGCCGAGCACCTCTGAGAGCGTCAGGTAGGCCTGGGTCACGGCGACGTTGCCCCACAGCTCGTGGGCGATCTCGTGGGCCGTCCGCGGCTCGGCCTCGATCAGGCGGCGGATCTTCTCGGCGCGGCGTGCGTGCATGCGGAAGCGCTCGTCGATCAGGGCCCGGTGCTCGGTGATCGGCGGGCCGTGGCCCGGGAGAACGAGCTCCAGGTCCATCTCCCGGGTCTGTTCGAGCGAGCCCATGTAGGTGATCAGCGCCTGTGGCCTGGGCCCCTCCGCGCCCGGGGCGCCACCCAGCGGCCGGGCCAGCAGCGGGTTCGAGGAGATGTGGGCGATCAGATGGTCGGCCGAGAGCAGGATCGAGCGCTCCTCGTCGTGGAAGACCGTGTCCGAAGGGCTGTGCCCGGGGCGATGGAGGACCCGCAGCGTGCGATCGCGCAGCCGCAGCTCCTCGCCGTCCTCGAACGTCCGCGTGACCTCGACCGCGGAGCCCCAGGCGCGGAAGCCGGCCGAGACCGCGCGCAGCGCGGTGACGATCTCCAGCGGGATCCCGTGTCGCAGCATCAGCGCCTCGGCGAAGGCGTCTTCGAGGTCGGTCTCGTGGCCGTAGGCGGCGAGATAGGGAGCCAGCGCCGCGAGCGCGGCGACCTCGGCGCCCGAGCGGCGGGCCAGGATCGAGGCCAGGCCGAAGTGGTCCATGTGCTGGTGGCTGATGATCAGCAGCTCGATGTCCTCGATCCGGTGCCCGCGGGCCGCCAGCAGCTGCTCGAGCTCGTCCAGCGCCTTGGCCGAGTTGGGCCCGGAGTCGATCAGCGTCAGCGGCGAGTCCTCGATCAGGTAGGCGTTGACGCGTCCGACCATGAACGGAGTCGGGATCGCCAGCCGGTGGATGCCGGCCTGTGCGGCGCGGGCCAGCGCCTCGTGTTCGGCGCGCTCGGGCTCGCTCACGAGCGGATCACGGCGAGCACCTCGTCGCGGCGCCGTTCCATGTCCGCTCTGGAGATCAGCGACTCGAGGCAAAGACGCAGCAGCGGCTCGGTGTTCGAGGAGCGCACGTTGAAATGCCAGTCCTCGTAGTCGATCGAGATCCCGTCAAGTTCTTTCTGGCGGGCGTCCGCGTAGAGCGCGGCGATCTCGGCCATCTTGGCGGGCGCGTCGGCCACCTCCGAATTGATCTCACCGGAGATGAAATAGCGGCTGTGGTAGGGCTCGAGCAGCTCCGACATCCGCTTCCCGCCGCCGGCCAGCAGCTCGATCACGAGCAGCGCCGGGATCGTGCCCGAGTCCGCGCAGTAGAAGTCCCGGAAGTAGTAGTGGCCCGAGACCTCGCCGCCGAACAGCGAGCCCTCCTTGCGCATCCGGGTCTTGAAGAAGGCGTGGCCGACCCGGTTGATGTGAGCCGTCCCGCCGGCGCGGGCGACCGTGTCCGCGACGGCCCGCGAGGCGCGCACGTCGTAGAGGATCGCCTCGCCCGGGTTCTTCGCCAGCAGCGACTCGGCGAGCAGCGCAGTCAGGAAATCCCCGTCCACGAAGGCTCCGGTGTCGTCGATGAAGAAGCAGCGGTCGCCGTCGCCGTCCCAGGCGATCCCGAGGTCGGCCCCGCTCGCGCGGACCTGCTCGATGATGAACTCGCGGTTCTCCGGCAGCAGCGGGTTGGGCTCGTGGTCGGGGAAGTTGCCGTCGGGTGTCCAGTAGGTCTCGATCAGCTCGAGGTTCAGCGTCTCGAGCAGCGGGCCGACCATCGGGCCGGCCATGCCGTTGCCGCCGTCCACGACGATCTTCAGCCGACGCGGCGAGGAGCGCACCGCCTCGGCGTCGATGAACTCCAGCGCGGCGTCGCGGAACTCCTCGTAGACGTCGGACTCCTCGAGCTCCCCGCGGGGGTTGGAGCTCGAGTCCGCGCCGCCGCGTTCGATGACCCGGCGGATGTCCTGGATGCCGGAGTCCCCGGACAGCGCCAGCGCGCCCTCGCGCACGAGCTTGGCCCCGGTGTAGGCCTTGGGATTGTGCGAGGCCGTGCACATCAGCCCACCGTCGAGGCCGCGCGAGCCGACCAGCCAGTAGAGCATCTCGCTGCCGACCTGGCCGATGTCCAGGACATCGACGCCGACCGACAGCAGGCCCTCGCGGTAGCGTGCCGCCAGCTCCGGGGCGCTGAGGCGCATGTCGCGGCCCAGCCCGACACGCAGTTCGCCGATCCCCTTGCCCGCGAGCCCCGACAGGACGATCCCGAAGGCGCGCCCGATCCGCTCGGCCAGATCGCCGTCGATCTGCTCGCCGTAGAGGCCCCGGATGTCGTAGGCCTTGAAGATGTCGGGCAGCGGGGCGGTGCTCATGGGCTGCCGCATCCTAGTCGCCCGCCACCCGCCCGCGGGCCGCGCCCCGCGCCGCGCCGGCCCCCGGCGGGCCCCTAGACTTGATGTATGTCAGGACATTCCAAGTGGGCCAGCATCAAGCACAAGAAGGCGATCGTCGACTCCCGCCGGGGAGCGCAGTTCTCCAAGCTGACAAGGGCGATCACGGTCGCCGCCCGGGACGGCGGCGGTGACCCCGTCGGCAACCCGGCGCTCGACCTGGCGATCCGCAAGGCCAAGGAAGCGTCGATGCCCAAGGACAACATCGAACGCGCGATCGCGAAGGGCACCGGCGAGGGCGGCGAGGCGGACGCGATCGAGGCGGTCCTCTACGAGGGCTACGCCCCCGGCGGCGTCGCCGTCCTGGTCGAGGCGCTGACCGAGAACCGCAACCGCACGGGCGCCGAGGTGCGTCACATCTTCACCAAGAACGGCGGCAGCCTCGGCGAGCCGGGCTCGGTGGCCTACCTGTTCGAGAAGAAGGGCACGATCGTCGTCGACGCGGGCCGCTACTCCGAAGATGACCTGATGGTCGCCGTCGAGGCCGGCGCCGAGGACATCGCGACCGACGAGGGCGTCTTCGAGGTGATCACCGAGCCGGCCGACTTCACGGCCGTCCGGGGCGCGCTCGAAGAGGCGGGGATCGAGATCGAGAGCGCCGAGATGTCCTACCGGCCGACGAGCCTCGTCCCGGTCGAGGAGGGGCCTGCCGGGAAGCTGATGAAACTGCTCGAGCTGCTCGAGGACAACGACGACGTCAGCGCCGTCCACGCCAACTTCGACGTCGCCGCCGACGTCCTCGAGCGGGCGCTCGGCTAGGGCTTGGAGCGCCCCCCGATCGCGATCCTCTGCGGCGGCCGGGGAACCCGCCTGCAGGAGCACAGCCGCGAGCTTCCCAAGCCGCTGGTCGAGATCGGCGGGATGCCGATCCTCTGGCACGTGATCCGTCTCTATGCGCGCCAGGGCTTCACGCGCTGCCTGCTGGCGACCGGCTACCGCGGCGAGCTGATCGAGCGGTTCGTCGCCGCCGCCGACTGGCCCGAGGGACTCGAGGTGCGCTGCATCGACACGGGCCCCGAGACGCAGACGGGCGGGCGGATCGCCGCCCTGGGCCCCGAGCTCGAGGGCGAGCCGACGTTCTGTGCGACCTACGCCGACGGGCTTGCCGACATCGACCTCGGAGCGCTGCTGGAGTTCCACGCCGCGCACGGGGCGCTCGCGAGCATGACGGTGGTGCGCCCGGAGCTGCAGTTCGGCGTCACCGAGCTCGACGCGCAGGGCTTCGTGCGTGGCTTCGTCGAGAAGCCCCGCTCCGAGCACTGGATCAACGGCGGCTTCTTCTGCTTCCAGGCCGAGGTCCTGGAGCGGCTCGGACCGGACAGCGTCCTCGAGCGCGAGCCGCTCAGCGGGCTCGCCGAGGACGGGCAGCTGCGGGCCTATCGCCACGAGGGCTTCTGGGAGTGCATGGACACCTACAAGGACGCGCTCGCCCTCAACGACCTGTGGGCCTCCGGCCGGGCGCCCTGGGCGCGGGACACCGTGCCGGGCGGGCGCCACTGAGGCTCGGGGGCGCTCAGGCCGGCGGGCGCCGGACGCGGAACAGCTTGACCGGTTCGCGGATCCCCTTCAGGCGCCGCTCGCCCGCGAAGGAGTAGCTGAACGACTCCGCCGCGGAGCCGTGCAGCCCGCTGTCGCTGAGCAGGCTGCCGGGCCGGGCCACCGAGGTGATCCGGCTGGCGAGGTTGACGGGGCGTCCGAACCAGTCGCCGGCGCGCAGCAGCGCCGGGCCCCAGGCCGCGCCGGCACGCAGCTGGGGGAACTCCTCGCCGGCGGCCTCGGCGGCCTCGAGCAGGCCCAGGCCCGCGTTCAGCAGCGGCTCGGGCTCGGGGGAGGAGAGCATGACGGCGTCTCCGATCGTCTTGACGAGCCGCACCGGCGCCTCGACGACGTCGCTGGCCAGCGCTTCCAGCCGCGCCGCGAGCCCGCCCAGCTCGCCGGGCGCCAGTTCCTCGCCGAGCCGCGTGAAGCCGACCAGGTCCGCGAAGCAGACCCCGACCTCCCGCGAGCCGGGCAGCATCCCTCCCTGGCGCTCCATGGCGCTCACGACCGTGCTCTGGGTCGCGTGGCGCAGGTGCAGGGCGAGGATGTTCTCGACCAGGGGGTTGACGAGCGGATAGAGGCGCTCGGCGGCGAGCGCGTACTGCTGCGCGAGCTCGGTCTCGGTGATGCCCGGCTCGAGCACCAGTTTCAGCGGCAGCGCCCGCAGGCTTTCAGCCGCCTGGCCGAGCCCGCGGCCGAGGATGCGCAGCAGCTCGAGGACCTCCTCGTCGGAGATCCCGGCGTCGCGGGCGATGTGGATCATGCGCGCCGACTCGAGCTCGGCCGGCGTGTAGAGGGCCTCGTCCGGCTCGGGAATCGGAAGGCCCATCGCCCGGCGGACACGCACGAGGTACTCCTCTTCGACGCCGCTCAGCTCGGCCACCTCGTGTGCGGTGAAGCGCTCGGTGCCTACGATCACGCGGTCCGCCGCCAGGTACATGACCGTGCCCGTGGCCGTCGTGCGCCGCAGCTCCGAGAGCGCAACTCCTTCGCCGGCCAGTTTCTCGAGCAGCGCCAGGCGCTCGGAGCGGGCGGCTCCCTCGAGCCCGTCCAGCAGGCCCTCGGACTCGAAATCGATCGGTTGGCCGGGCGGCTGGCTCATCCTCGGGCCAGCCTAGGGCAAGCCCGCCCGGCCGGCACCCCGAGTGGGCCCGCCGACAGGCAGGCGTCCGGGCGCGGGCGCAGAATCACTGCCACGTGATCGTGCTCGGCATCGACCCAGGTCTCGCGAATACCGGCTACGGCGTCGTCGGGCGCCGTGACGGGCGCCTCGTGGCGCTCGACGGCGGCGTCGTGGAGACGCCGGCGGGACTTGCGCCCGAGCGCCGCCTGGCCGAGATCCACGGCGCCGTGGCGGCCCTGATCGAGGAGCACCAGCCCGACTCGATGGCCCTCGAGGAGCTCTATTTCGGCCACAACGTCCGCAGCGCCTTCGCCGTCGGGCAGGCGCGCGGCGTGGTGATGCTGGCCGCCGGGCAGCGCGGCGTGCCCTGCGCGGGCTATACCCCGCAACAGGTCAAGGGGGCCGTCTGCGGCAGCGGCCGGGCCGCCAAGGACCAGGTCGCACGGATGGTCGCGACGCTGCTCGCTCTGAGCGAGCCACCGCACCCCGATCATGCCGCCGACGCGCTGGCCGTGGCGATCTGCCATGCCAGCCGGGCGCCGCTGAGCGCGGCCCTCGCGGGAGCCGGCCTGTGATCGCGATGCTCCGCGGCGAGGTCGCGCTGCGCCGGGGGGACCACGTGGTGGTGCTCTGCGAGAGCGTCGGATACCGGGCCGCCGTCTCGGCGGAGACCCTCCGCCATGTCCCCTCTGTCGGCGAGCAGGTCTCGCTGCACACCCACCTGATCGTCCGCGACGATGCGCTTGCGCTCTACGGCTTTTACACCGAGGAGGAGCGGGACCTGTTCCTGATGCTGCTCTCGGTGCAGGCCGTCGGGCCCAAGGTCGCGCTGGCCGTGCTCTCGGCCGGGCATCCCCGCGAGCTGGTCTCGGCCCTCGCGGCCGGTGACGCCGCGCGCTTCCAGGCCGTGCCGGGGATCGGCAAGCGGACCGCCGAGCGGATCATCGTCGAGCTGCGCGAGAAGGTCCTGGCACCGGACTCCGAACCGGCCGCCAGAACGCCGATCATCGCCCGCCGCGGCGAGCCGGCACAGCCGCGCGTCCTGGCCCGGGAAGGCCTGATCGAGCTCGGCTACTCGCCTGCCGAGGCCGAGGAACTGCTGCGCGAGGCCGAGGGCGAGACGGCCGAGCAGCTGATCGCAGAGGCGTTGCGCTCCTCGCGGAGCGCAGCCGAGCGATGAGCGAGGCCGCCGCCCGCATCCAGACGCCCTACCTGGTCGCCGAGGACGAGCTCGACCGCTCGCTGCGGCCGCGCCGGCTGGGCGAGTTCGTCGGCCAGGAGTCGCTGCGCGAACAGCTGGCCGTCTCGATCGAGGCCTCCGCGGCGCGCGGGGATGCGCTCGACCACCTGCTGCTGGCCGGCCCGCCCGGGCTCGGCAAGACCTCGCTCGCGCAGATCGTCGCGGCCGAGCTCGAGGTGCCGTTCGTGCAGACGGCCGGTCCGGCACTGGAGCGCAAGGGGGACGTGGCCGCATTCCTGACGGCGCTCGAGCCCCGCAGCGTGTTCTTCGTCGATGAGATCCACCGCCTGCCCAGGGCGCTCGAGGAGACCTTCTACCCGGCGATGGAGGACCAGCGTCTGCCGATCACGGTCGGCCAGGGGGCCGGGGCCCGCGTCGTGACGCTCGAGCTGCCGCCGTTCACGCTCGTCGGGGCGACGACCCGGGCGGGCCTGTTGACGACGCCGCTGCGCGACCGCTTCGGGATCCAGGCACGCCTCGAGCCCTACACGGTGGCCGAGCTCGCGGTGATCGTCCGCCGCTCGGCGGGCATCCTCGAGATCGGACTCGACGAGGCGGGGGCCCTCGCCATCGCCGCCCGCAGCCGGGGGACGCCGCGGGTGGCAAACCGGCTGCTGAAGCGGGTCCGCGACTACGCCGAGGTGCGGATGGAGGGGGTCGTCACGGCGCCCGCCGCGGAGGCGGCCCTGGAGATGCTCGAGGTCGACGAGCTCGGCCTCGACCGGCTCGACCGGGAGATCCTCGGGGCGATCTGCGAAAAGTTCGAGGGAGGACCCGTGGGGCTCTCGACGCTGGCGGTGGCGGTGGGGGAGGAGCAGGACACGATCGAGGACGTCTATGAGCCCTACCTCCTGCAACAGGGCCTGATCAAGCGCACGCCACGGGGCCGCGCAGCCACGGCCGCGGCCTTCGAGCACCTGGGTCTCACGGTCCCGGCGCCCGCCGGTGGATCGCTCTTCTGAGAGGGGCCGCGGGGCCGTGGTGGTTGCGGTTCCCGGCTCCTTGCGTAGTCTGTATCGGAGACCATGGCCCATCCGTTCATCTGCCCCAACTGCGGTCACCGCACCACCGAGGTCGACCGCAACCTCGGCTTCACGCGTCACCGCAAGGGCTGCACCAAGTGCGGCTTTGCGTTCCTGTTCGAACTTCTGGACGACTACTTCCCGGCACCGGACGCCGCTTTCTTCGTCTGCGACGGCGAGGGCCGCGTGATCGGCTGCGGCAAGAACTCGTTCGCCTTCACCGGCCTGGAGGAGGAGGACGTGATCGGCCAGCGCGTCGAGCAGGTCCTGGGCCTGAGCTTCGACGGCGGCGACGATCCGGTCGCGACCGTCCTCGAGTGGGGTGTGCGGGCGCTCGAGGTTCCCGTGAGCGTGGCGGGCGAACGCGACGTGGCCGCGAGCGCCAAGGCCGACATGTTTCCGGCGTATGACGATGACGGCGGGCTGTTGCTCGTGCTGACGCCCGACAAGTAGTCTCCTCGAAGATGACCGACCGCCGCCGAAACTCCGTCGTCCTTTTGCTGGTCCTGGTTCTGATCGGGCTGGCCACCGCGACGATCGTCGCCAAAAAGACCCGCCTGGGTCTGGACCTCAAGGGCGGCGTCCAGCTGATCTACCAGGCAAAGCCGACCGCGCGCGCCCAGGTCAACGCCGAATCGCTCAACCGTGCGATCGACATCATGCGCAAACGGGTCGACCAGCTGGGTGTCGCGGAGCCCGAAATCCAGCGCTTCGGCGAACGCGAAATCGACGTGGCGCTGCCCGAAGTCCACAACATCACCCGCGCCGAAAACGAGGTCGGCTCGGTTGCGCAGCTCTACTTCTATGACTGGGAGCCCAACGTGATCGGGCCGACGGGCGAACCGGCGCCCACCGAAGCCAGCGTCACCGGCGGGCGCGAAGCGGGCTCCTCGGCCTACGGGCTGACCGAGTACGAGGCGGTCCTGCGGGCCGAGAAACGCAAGCCCGAACTGCGCGCCAGCGACACCACCTGGAGCGACAGCCCGGTCCCCTGCACGCCGAAGCAGGAAAACGGCTGCCTCTACGGCAGCTGGTACCTGATCGACACCAAGGGCGAAAAGATGCTGTGTCCCGGCGGCGCGGTGATCTGCCAGCCCCAGGAAACGAAGGAAAACCTCTACGCCGACGGCTACAAACCGCCGCCCGGCTCCAAGCCCGAGGCCGTCCGCGTGAACCCGGGGACGGTCCTGCTGCAGGCACGCCCGACGGAATCGAGCAGCGGCAAGATCATCAACCGCTCGCCCAACAGCTGGTATGTGATCAAGGACGACCCGGTCCTCTCCGGCGCCGACATCACCCACCCCCAGCAGGGCTCCGACGAAAACACCGGCCAGCCGAACGTCAACTTCGGCTTCACCTCCCACGGCCAGGCGGTGTTCGAAAAGGTCACCAAGGAGATCGCCCACCGCGGCCAGGAAGCCCAGCTCCCGGGCGTCACCAAGGAAGAGGCCCTCCAGCACTTCGCGGTCGCCCTGGACGGGCAGCTGATCACGGCCCCGTCGATCGACTACACCCAGTACCCCGAAGGGATCGACTCCTCCAACGGCTCGCAGATCTCCGGCGGCTTCACGATCACCTCGGCCTCCGAACTGGCCGAAGAGCTCCAGCAGGGCGCGCTGCCGATCAAGCTCGCGCTGATCTCGCGCTCGCAGGTCTCGGCGACGCTCGGCAAACAGGCCCTCAACCAGGGGCTGCTGGCCGGCCTGGCGGGCTTCCTGGTCGTCTGCCTGTTCCTGATCTTCTTCTACCGGATCCTCGGTGTCATCGCCGTCGGCGGCCTGTTGATCTACGGCATCTACTTCTTCGCGCTGATCAAGCTGATCCCGATCACGCTGACGCTGCCCGGGATCGCCGGGCTGATCCTGACGATCGGGGTCGCGGCCGACGCGAACATCGTCATCTTCGAGCGCGTCAAGGAGGAGATCCGGGGCGGCAGATCTGTCATCTCGGGTATCGCGACGGGATACAAACGCGGTTTTGCGGCGATCGTCGACGCGAACGTCGTGACGTTCATGACCGCCTTCATCCTGTTCGCGCTGGCCACGGCCGAAGTCAAGGGCTTCGCGTTCACGCTCGGGATCGGGACCCTCGTATCGCTGTTCACGGCCGTGCTGGCGACCCAGGCGGCGCTCGGCGCGATGGGCCGCTCGCGGTTCGTCACACACCCGGCGGCGCTCGGCGCGGCCGCCCGCGAGGGCCGTGGCTGGACGTTCGACTTCATGGGCGCCTCGCGCTGGTTCTTCTCGCTGTCGGGGACGATCCTGCTGATCGGGGCCCTGGCGATCGGCGGCAAGGGCCTGAACCTGGGCATCGACTTCAAGTCCGGGACGCGAATCCGGACGGCCTTCATCCGCCAGGTCTCCGAGAGCCAGGTCGCCAGCGAGATGTCGGCGCTCGGCTTCCCCAACGCCGAGGTCCAGAAGTACCAGAACGCGAGCGTCGGCAAGAACGGCTACCAGATCTCCACCAAGACGCTCCAGCCCGGGGCCGTCAAGGACGTCGAAAAAGGCCTCACCGCGAAGTTCGGGATCGCTCCCGACCACTTCTCCTCCACCTCGATCGGGCCGACGTTCGGGAAAACGGTCGCCAACAGCGCGGTGATCGCGATCATCGCCTCGCTGCTCGTGATCTCGGCCTATATCGCGTTGCGCTTCGAGTGGAAGTACGCCGTCCCGGTGCTGATCGCGCTGATGCACGACCTGTTGATCACGGCGGGCGTCTATTCACTGACGGGCCGGGAAGTGACGACCGCGACCGTGGCGGCGCTGTTAACGATCTTGGGGTATTCGCTCTACGACACGATCATCGTGTTCGATCGTGTGCGGGAGAACGTCCCGCGAATGCCCAGGGCCGCCTTCTCGCAGATCGTCAACCGCTCGATGTCCGAGGTGCTGACGAGATCCCTGGCGACGAGCTTCTGCACCCTGCTGCCCGTCACGGCGCTGCTGCTGTTCGGCGGTGAAACGCTCAAGGACTTCGCCTTCGCACTGATGATCGGGATCGCCTCGGGCGCCTACTCCTCGATCTTCATCGCCTCGCCGGTGCTGACGCACTGGAAGGAGCGCGAGGGCTCCTACCGCAGCCGCCGCGCCCGGATCGTCCGCGAGCTGGGCTCTGTCCCCGCCTACGCGACGACGGCCGCAGGCGCGCCCGAGGACGTCGAGCCCGAGCAGCACCGTCGCCGGACGCGCCGTGGGCGGATCACCGCCCCCGAGGAGCCCGGCCAGCAGATCTCGCGTGACGAGTTCCAGGAACTGGTGGCCGACCTCGACGTCGACGCGAAGCCCGCGGCCGGCCGCAAGGCGGCGCTGGCGAGCGTCGAGGACGAGGAGGAGGTCGAGCTGCCCGTGCGCGACCCCGCAGCCGATCTGACGCCCGAGGACCTGGTCCTCAAGGACGAGCCCAAAGCCCGGCCCAAGACGCGCCGCCAGCGCAACAAACGACACGGGAGGTCGCGCTGATGGGAATGCTCGGCTGGGTCATGATGGGCCTTGCGATCTGGCACTTCACGATCTTCCTGCCCGACCGCTTCTGGGGCGGGATCGTCGGTGCCTTCGTCGGCTCGCTGATCGGCTCGATCCTGGTCGGCCTGATCATCTACGGGATCAAGGTCTCGGCGCTGGAGATCCCGGGCGAAAAGGCGACGGACGTCACCGTCGTCCTGTATGCCGTTCCCGGTGCCCTGATCGGCATGGCCCTGGTCTATCTCGAGGGCATGCGCCGCGAACGGGCAGGCACCCAGCCGCGCGTCGGCGGCTAGTCCCACCGCGCCCGCGCCCGGCGCCCATCCCGGGGCCGAGCGGGTTCCGTCCCGGGCCGGCCGTAGTCTCATCGCCTTGCCGCGCGTCCGCTTCGAGCTAGCCCCATGTCCGCCACTCCAGCTGCGGCGCTGCGCGCCGAGCTCGGGGTCAGTGACGCGCTGGCCCAGGTCCTGATCCGCCGGGGCCACGGCGAACCGGCCGACGCGCGGGCGTTTCTGGGCGGCTCGGAGGAGCACCCGCCGAGTGCCTTCGCGGGCATCGGCCTGGCTGTCGGGACGATCCTCGAGCACGCCGGGCGCGGGCGCGGATCACGGTGCACGGCGACTACGACGTGGACGGGATCTGCTCGACGGCGATCCTCCTGCGGACACTGCGCGAGCTCGGCGCCGACGTGGACTCCTTCATCCCCGACCGAGCCGAGGGCTACGGGCTCAGCCTGGCGAGCGTCGAGCGCCTGGCGGCGCGTGGCACCGAGCTGTTGATCACCGCCGACTGCGCCGTGACGGCCGTCGAGGAGGTGGCGGCGGCTCGCGAGCTGGGCTGAGCGTGGTCGTCACCGACCACCATCAGCCGCGCGCCGACGGGCGCCTGCCGGACGCGCCGATCGTGCATCCGGCGCTGTGCGGCTACCCCTGCCCGGAGCTGTGCGCCACGGCCGTCGCCTACAAGCTCGCCCAGGCCCTCGTCGCCGCCAGCGGCGGTGACGTGCGGGCGCTGCGGCGTCGATCTGGACCTCGTGGCCCTGGCGACGGTGGCCGACGTCGTGCCGCTGCTCGGCGAGAACCGCGTGCTGCTGCGCCGGGGGCTGCGGGCGCTGGCCGCGACCGCAAAGCCGGGCCTGAGGGCGCTGATGGCCGTCGCCGGGATCGATCCCGGCAAGCTGGACGAGCGCTCGATCGGCTTCGCCCTGGCGCCGCGTCTGAACGCCGCCGGGCGCCTCTACCGGGCCGACGCGGGCCTCGAGCTGATCCTCACCGAGGACCCGGCCCGGGCTGCGCAGATCGCGAAGGAGCTCGACATGGCAAACCACGAGCGCCGCCAGATCGAACAGCGGATCCGCTTCGAGGCGGAAGCCCAGATGGCCGAGCTGGGGGAGCGCGACGCCTATGTGCTGAGCGGCGAGAGCTGGCACGCGGGGGTGATCGGGATCGTCGCCTCGCGCCTGGTCGAGCAGAGCGGGCGGCCGGTCGTGATGCTCGCGCTGGACGGCGAACGGGCCAAGGGCTCGGGGCGGAGCATCGAGGCCTTCGATTTGCTGGGCGGGCTCGAGGCGTGCGCGGAGCACCTGACCCGCTACGGCGGGCACCGGGCGGCGGCCGGCATGGAGCTGGGCCGCGAGCAGATCGAGGCGTTCTCGGCGGCCCTTGCCGCCCACGCGCGGGCGAGCCTCGCCGGCGCGCAGGCGACGATCGTCGAGCACGTCGATGCGCTCGTCGGGGCGGGCGAGCTGAGCATGGAGCTGGCCGAGGAGCTGCGCGCACTCGCGCCGTTCGGCCGCGGCAACCCGCCCGTCTGCCTGATGATCGCCGACGCCAGCCTGCACGACCCCCGCCCGATGGGCGAAGGGCGCCATCTGCGCTTCACGGTCGCCTCGCGGGGGGCGCGTGCGCGCGCGGTGAGCTTCGGGCAGGGGGGACGCCTGCCCGTCGAGGAGGGCGAGCCGGTCGAGGCGACGTTCTCACTCGAGGTGAACGAGTGGAACGGTGTCAGCGAGCCGCGTCTGGTGCTGCGCCGCGCCCAGGCGCCGGTGGCACAGGCCGAGCCGCAGGGCCCTGCGCCCGCCGAAGAGGCCACGGGCGAGCTGGCACTCTTCTAGGCGTCTTCAATCCGGCCAGGGCGTCCCCTACCCTGTAGGGATGGCCGTCAGTGAGAACCCAAGTGCCACGCCGGCCCCCGGGGTCGCGGCGGAGAAGCCCGCCGATGCGCCCGGGCGCCCGGGCGCCAGCGGCGCCGAGCAGCAGGCGCTCGGGCTGAGCACCGCCGAGCGGCGGCTGCTGAGCGACCTGTTCGCGATCGTCTCCGAGCACGCGGCGGACTCCTCGGTCGAGATCGACCACGACCGCGTCCAGGACGCGTTCGTCTTCGCCTGCGCCCACCATGCCGCCCAGCGGCGCAAATCGGGCGAGGACTTCATCGTGCACCCGGTCGGCGTGGCGCGGATCTGCGCCTCGATGCGGCTGGACACCGAGACCCTCTGCGCGGCCCTCTTGCACGACACCGTCGAGGACACCTCGGCCTCGATCGAGGAGGTCAGGGAGCGCTTCGGCGAGGAGATCTCGGGGATCGTCGACGGCGTCACCAAGCTCAAGGACATCACCTTCCAGTCCCGCGACGAGGCCCAGGCCAACAACTACCGCAAGATGATGGTCGCGATGGCCACCGACGTGCGGGTGATCCTGATCAAGCTCGCCGATCGACTGCACAACATGCGCACGATCGAGGCGATGTCCAAGCAGAAGCAGATCGAGAAGGCCCGTGAGACGCTCGAGATCTACGCGCCGCTGGCCCACCGGCTGGGGATCCACGCGATCAAGTGGGAGCTGGAGGACCTCGCCTTCGCGACCCTGCACCCGCGCAAGTACCAGGAGATCAAGGCGCTCGTGGCCCAGCAGCGCGACGAGCGCGAACACTTCGTCACCGAGGCCGGCGAATACCTGCGCTCGGAGCTGGCCGATGTCGGCATCGAGGCCCAGATCGCCGGGCGCGCCAAGCACTTCTACTCGATCTACTCGAAGATGACCAAGAAGGGCCGCGAGTTCAACGAGATCTACGACCTGACGGCGATGCGGGTGATCGTCGACTCGGTCAAGGACTGCTACGGGGCGGTCGGCGTCATCCACTCGATCTGGAAGCCGCTGCCGGGGCGCTTCAAGGACTTCATCGCGATGCCCAAGTTCAACATGTACCAGTCGCTGCACACCACGGTGATCGGGCCCGAGGGGCGGCCGCTGGAGATCCAGATCCGCACCCACGAGATGCACGAGATGGCCGAGTTCGGTGTCGCCGCGCACTGGGTCTACAAGACCCCCGCCGGCCCCGGCGAGGAGCAGCGCGCGGGGTGGCCCGGAGGCGGCGAGGACGCCAAGCTCAAGTGGCTGCGCTCGATGCTCGACTGGCAGAAGGACCTCTCCGATCCGCGCGAGTTCATGGAGACGCTGCGGACCGACCTGTTCGAGGAGGAGGTCTACGTCTTCACGCCCAAGGGCGAGGTCCGCTCGCTGGCCGCCGGCGCGACACCGCTTGACTTCGCCTACGAGGTCCACACCGAGATCGGCCACCGCTGCGTCGGCGCGCGGGTCAACGGCAAAATCGTGCCCCTGCACTACGAACTGCAGTCCGGCGACATCGTCGAGATCCTCACGGCCAAGCGCGAGCGCGGACCGTCGCGCGACTGGCTGGCGACCGTAAAGACGACCCGCGCGCGCAACAAGATCAAGGCCTGGTTCAAGGCCGAGAGCCGCGTCGACACCGAGCACACCGGTCGCGAGCTGCTGCAGGAGCACCTGCGCAAACAGGGGTTGCCGGCGCAGAAGATCACGGGTTCGGCGCTGCTGGCCGACGTGATCCGCGAGGTCGGCTATCGCAAGGCCGACGACTTCTACATCGCGCTGGGCGCGGCGAAGATCTCCCCCAAGCTGGTCGTCAACAAGGTCATGCAGCGCCTCAAGCAGGGTGAGTCCGCCGACGGCGAGGACTCCGACGCCGACCTGCTGCGCGTCGGGCGCCCGCGGCGGCAGCCCAGCAAGTCCTCGGGCCAGTACGGGATCAGGGTCGAGGGCGTCGATGACGTGATGCTGCGCCTGGCCAAGTGCTGCCGGCCGGTGCCCGGCGATGAGATCGTCGGCTACATCTCCCTCGGGCGGGGGATCACGATCCACCGTGCCGACTGCCCCAACACGGCGCTCCTGCAGAAGAACCCCGATCGCTTCACGAACGTCTCCTGGGAAGGCGACCAGTCGACCGGCTTCATCGTCGAGATCCAGGTCGACGCCTGGGACCGCCACCGGCTGCTGGAGGACCTCTCGCGGGCCTTCTCGGAGTCCGGCGGCAACATCCTCGAAGCCCGCTGCCTGTCGATGGGGCCGATGGTCAAGAACCGCTTCGTCGTCGAGATGGCCGACACCCACACGCTCAAGAGCGCCGTGACGCGCCTGCGCAACACCGAGTCGGTCTTCGACGCCTACCGGGTCACTCCCGGCGCCTCGGACTGAGCAGCCCGCGGCGCGCGGCGCTCAGGAGACGACGCGCAGCGCGCCCGGCATGATCGAGTAGCGCGCTTCGGCGACCTCGCCGAGGTAGTCGCCGTCGACCTGCAGCGGCAGCGGGCGATCGTCGACCGTACGGACGACCAGCTCGCTGGCGTCCCGCACGCCGGTGACCTGTCGGTGGCCCGTGACCCGGGCCCGCGGCGAGAAGGCGCGCCATGCGATCGAGGGCATCGCCAGCAGGGTCGTCCGGTGCAGGACACCGCCCGAGAGCGCACCCGAGTCGAGCGCCGCGCCCTCGGCCATCTCGATCGGCCGGTTCTGGAAGTAGGTGAAGGGCGAGCCGTTCTGGACGACCGCCGTGACGCCGTTCAGGCGCCGCCCGCCGGTCTCCACTTCCAGGCGCGGCGGGCGCAGCAGGTAGCGGCGGAAGAACGTGCTGAGGGCGACCCAGGTGAAGAACCAGGGCCCGAACCGGGCCTTCAGGCGCGGGTTGGCGTCGACGCGCTCGACGACGCTCGCGTCGAGGCCGAGACCCGAGGAGAACGTGAAGCAGCGGCCGTTGACGACGCCCACGTCGACGTTCCGCGGGTGCCAGTCGTCGGCCATCGCGAGCAGGTGCTCGGTCGCGTCGACCGGGTCGCCGGGGATCCCGAGCATCTTCGCGAAGACGTTCGCCGAGCCGCCCGGCAGCGCGCACAGCGGGGTGGGGGAGCCCAGCAGGCCGTTGGCGGCTTCGTTGACGGTGCCGTCCCCGCCGAAGGCGACGACCACGTCATAGCCCTCGTGGGCGGCCTCGCGGCACAGCTCGGTCGCGTGCCCGCGGGCCTCGGTGTCGACCGCGTCGACCTCGAAGCGCCCCTGCAGCGCGTAGAGGACCAGGTTGCGCAGCCGATCGGAGACCGTGCTGGCATAGGGGTTGACGATCACCAGCATCCGGCGCTTGGCGGCGGGGGCGGCGAAGCGGAACGGCTCGCCGCCCTCGGCCGCGCGTCGTTCCTGCTCGCTCGTCGAGGTGCTCACGCCATTGGCTACACCGGATCGCGCGGGGCGTTACCCGCGTTGGACAGACGGGCCGTGAGCTCGCGCCGGGACGCCTTCCTGCCGATAGGGTTGCTAGACTGCCGCGGCAGACAGACACATCGAGAGGGGTGGAGGGCCTGGCCCTGTGAAACCCCGGCAACCACCGTCAAGTCACAGACGGGAAGGTGCCAATTCCAGGTGATGTGTGGCGGGCTTCGCGCTCTTCGCCACACGTGACACAGGCGAAGGTATATAGCGAAGGAGCCCCAAATGGCTGTCAGTCATCTTCAGTGCAAAGAGTGCAAGGCCCAGTACCCGCTCGAGGCCCTCTACGTCTGCGAGCAGTGCTTCGGGCCGCTAGAGGTCGTCTACGACCACAGCCGCCTGCAGGGCGAGGTCGCCGAGCTGCGGCGCAAGATCCAGGGCGGCCCCCAGAACATCTGGCGCTACGCGGACTTCCTGCCCGTCGTCGGCGGTCCTCCCGGCCCGTCGGGCCGGCTCGCCTCGCGCGTCGGGCTGCCCGCGGGCTGCACACCGCTGATCCGCGCCGACCGGCTGGCCGAGCGTCTCGGCCTGCGTGAGGTGTGGGTCAAGAACGACGCCGCGAACCCGACCCATTCGTTCAAGGACCGGGTCGTCTCGGTGGCGGTGACCCGCGCCCGCGAGCTGGGCTTCGAGACGATCGCCTGCGCCTCGACGGGCAACCTGGCCAACTCGGTCGCCGCCCACGGGGCCGCACTGGGCATGGACTCCTACGTCTTCATCCCGGCCGACCTGGAGGAGCAGAAGATCCTCGCGACGGGGATCTACGGCACCAACCTCATCGGGGTCAACGGCTCCTACGACGACGTCAACCGCCTCTGCACGGAGCTCTGCGCCGAGCGTGAGTGGGCGTTCGTCAACATCAACCTGCGTCCCTACTACGCCGAGGGATCGAAGACGCTGGCCTTCGAGATCGCCGAGCAGCTCGGCTGGGAGCTGCCCGACCGGGTCGTCGTCCCGGTCGCATCGGGCTCGCTGTTCACGAAAATCGCCCGCGGGTTCGAGGAATGGACCGAGCTCGGGCTGATCGAGGGCCGCGCGCCGCGCATGAACGGCGCCCAGGCCGAGGGCTGCTCCCCGGTCGCGCGGGCCTTCGCCGAGGGACACGACGTCTGCCGCCCCGTCAAGCCGCGGACGATCGCCAAGTCGCTGGCGATCGGCAACCCTGCGGACGGCCCCTACGCGCTCGATCTCGCCCGCCGCACGGGTGGCGGTATCGACGCGGTCACCGACGATGAGATCCGCGCCGGGATCAAGCTGCTGGCCGAGACGACGGGCGTCTTCACCGAGACGGCCGGCGGCGTGACCACCGCGGTGCTCGCCAAGCTGGCGGCCCGCGGCGAGATCGACCCCGACGAACGCGTCGTCCTGGTGATCACCGGCGAGGGGCTGAAGACCCTCGATGCCGTCCGCGGCACGTTCCAGACGAGCACCATCGAGCCCTCGCTCGCCGCCTTCGAGGCCGGCGTCGCCGAGCCCGTCGCGGTCTGATGAGCGTCGTCGTGAAGATCCCGACCCAGCTGCGCCCGGCGGCCGGGGGGGAGGCCGAGACCGAGGTCTCCGGGGCGACCGTTCAGGAGTGCCTGGACGGCCTGTTCGCCCGCCACGAGGAGCTCCGCGCCCGGATCGCCGACGAGGACGGCTCGCTGCGTCGTTTCGTCAACGTCTACCTGGCCGGGGAAGACATCCGCTTCCTGGACGGCCTTGCCACGCCCGTCGCCGACGGGTCCGAGCTCACGATCCTGCCAGCCGTCGCCGGCGGTTAGGCCGAGGCCCGCGCGCCCGGCACGAGGCGCAGGCGGCTCGGCAGGAACGGCATCACCGCACGGCGCATGTACTGCGCGCCGCCCTCGACGAGCGCCTTGCGCAGCAGCGGCGGGGGCAGCGGGGAGAAGCGGTACTGCTCGCGGATCCGGTCGGGGAGCAGTGCGATCGTGACGAAGTTGGCCGTCTCCAGCGCCGGGCGGGCCAGTGCGGGCACGGGCGGGGAGAGGACGATCTGCCGGGCCCGCTCGCGGGCCCAGTCGGTCACGTAGAGCTCATCGCCCTCCAGCATCCGGCGGCGGTAGGCGTCCAGCTCATCGATGCCCGCGGGCATCGCGGCCGGGCGCAGGCCGAGCAGCCTGCCGATCACCCGGTAGTCCATCCAGAAGCCCGCCTGCTCCTCGCGGCGCAGCGGGCGGACGTAGCGCTCGTAGACCACGATCGCCGAGTCGACCAGCGTGAAGAGGACCCACAGCAGGAGCTCCGGGTCATCGGCGCGGTAGGGGGTCCCGGCCGGGTAGGGGCCGACCGCCTGCTCGAGCTCGCCGCGGACCCTGCGGTGCATCGCGCGGACGCGCTTGGTGACCCGGTCGGCGTCGGCCTTCGAGCCGAAGGCGATGGTGTTCATCACCTCGGCCGTGCGGGCGAGACGGTCATAGGGTTCATCCAGGGCGCTCGTGTGGGCCAGGAGCCCGTGGACGGCCAGCGGGTGGGCGGCCTGCATCAACAGGGCCCGCTGCCCCGACAGGGCGACGGCGCGCTCACGGTGGATGCGCCGGATCATCGAGCCCTCGCCGAAGTAGCCGCCGGGGCCGGCCACGGGGGAGCTCAGGGTGCGGCCCGGTGCACGGCGGGGCCGCTGTGCCCGGCGGCGGCGCTGGCGGTGCCGGAGCCGCTCATGCCGACCGTCGAGACGAGACCCGCGGCGCACATCGCCGCGATCGTCATCCGGCGCATCCGCTTCGGGGTCAGCCAGCCGAAGTTGTTCGACTGCAGCCAGGTCCTGAACCCGGTCGCGGCCGATGCGGCCGCCATCGCACATCCTGCGCACATGGCTCTAGGGTAGCGCCGTGGGCTGCCCGGCCGTCTCGCTGGGAGCGGGCGGCTCCTCCGGCGGGGCGAGGACGCCTTCCAGGCGACGGCGCAGCTCCGGGCCCGCCCCGGCGGCCACGGCCCGGGCGGCCCGGGCCTCGGTCAGTTCCAGGCCGTTGGCGCGGGCATAGTCGAGCAGGTCCTGACGCTCCTCTCCCTCGCGGGCGGTCCGCAGGAACAGCCAGCAGAACAGGCCCAGGGTCAGGATCGACTCCTCGACCATCATGATCGCCCCGGCGATGTTCTGGTCGGCCAGCGGCGAGATGTTGTGCAGCGAGTCGCCGTGCAGGTAGAAGGGGTAGAAGACCGTCCCCGACCACAGGAAGATGTTCCCCAGCACGGTCCCCGCCAGGCGGACGGCGATGATGTAGGCAAGGCGGCCCAGGTTGCCGAACCACTGGGGCATCGGCAGCGGGCCGAACAGGCACATCCACATGTTGATGCCCAGGCCCAGGAACATCGCGTGCTGGACGGCGTGGACGGCAGAGTGGCGCAGGGCCGCCTGATAGAAGAGCGGCAGGTGCCAGACGTAGAGGTCGACGGCCCACAGCGGGAAGGCGACGACCGGATGCGCGAGGACCTTCAGGCGGTCGAACAGCGGAATTTTCAGGATCGGCGCGATCAGCGGCCCGGTCAGCCCCAGAACGATCAGCAGCGCCGCGATGTCGCCCAGCAGCAGGTGCTCGATCATGTGGACGTAGAGCAGTTCCTCGGCGGCCGTGCCGAGCGATGTGAGGGCCGCCCCGATCACCACGAAGCCGGCGTAGAAGCAGGCCTGGCGCCACCCGGGGACGGGGTTGCGGGTGCTCGACAGCGTGTGGGCCCGGCGTGCGTAGAGCAGCCCCAGGATCGCCAGCGGGCCGAGCTGGATGGCGGCGGTGACGGTCTCTGAGACGGCGGGCGGAACTGACGGCATGCCCCATCAGGGTACGCGAGCGGCCCGTCGGCCGGCGGGGTGGAGCGCCTCGTTCCATAGACTTCGCGATGCATGAGCGTCCGGTTCCGCCGCAGGCTGCAGACACTGTCGGGCCTGCTGTTGCTGATCGCCCTGGCGCTGCCGGCGAGCGCCGAGGCCCACGGCATCGTCGGCCGCGCCGACCTGCCGATCCCCGTGTGGCTGTTCAGCTGGACGGCGGCGATCGTTCTGGTCGTCTCGTTCGTTGCCCTCTCGACGCTGTGGCGGACGCCGCAGCTGCAACAGGTCCGTGAACGCCGGCTGATCGCCTTCCCGGCGGTGCTCGAATGGCTCGGCAGCCTGATCGGCCTGGCCCTGTTCGCGCTGGTCGTCTACAGCGGCTTCGCTGGCGCGCAGGAAACGAACGCCAACTTCTCGGTGACGTTCATCTACGTGATCTTCTGGGTCGGCCTGCCCGTCCTGAGCATCCTGTTCGGGGACGTCTTCGCCGCGCTGAGCCCCTGGCGGACGACCGCACGGCTGCTGCGCGGGCTGTTCCGGCTCCTGCGCGGCTCTGATTTCAAGCCCCCGCTGCGCTACCCGGCAAGGCTCGGGATGTGGCCCGCCACCGCCGGGATCGTCGGCTTCGCCTGGCTCGAGCTGATCTACCTCGAAAAAGACCATCCGGCGACGCTGGCGGCGCTGTCGGTCGGCTACTTCGTGGTGATGCTCGCCGGGATGACGGCCTTCGGGGTCGAGCAGTGGGCCGGCCAGGCGGACGGCTTCGGCGCCTACTTCAACCTGCTCTCGCGGCTCTCGGCGCTGACCCGCCGCGAGGACGGCTCGCTGGCGCTGCGCTGGCCGCTGAGCGGCGTGACCGACCTGCCGATCGGCGCCGGGACGATCGTCTTCATCTGCACGCTGATCGGCACGACCACCTTCGACGGCTTCTCCAACGGCGGCATCTGGCGGACCAACGAGCCGCAGCTGCAGGAACTCCTCGGCGAACTCGGCCTGGGGCAGACGGCCTCGATCGAGCTGACCTACTCGGTCGGGCTGATCTTCTGCATCCTGTTGATCAACGCCGTCTACCGGGTCGGGATCTACGGCGTCCACAGCGTCAGCGACCGCTTCAGCCGCGAGGAGCTGGCATCGAGCTTCGCCCACTCGCTCGTCCCGATCGCCTTCGCCTACGTCCTGGCCCACTACTTCTCGCTGCTGCTGTGGCAGAGCCAGGCGATGGGCTACCTGATCTCCGACCCGCTGGGCAACGGCGCGAACATCTTCGGCACGGCCGGCTACGAAATCGACTACCACATCATCTCCTACGCGGCCATCTGGTACGTCCAGGTGGCCGCCCTGGTCGGCGGGCACGTGGGCGGCCTGGCGCTGGCCCATGATCGCGCGCTGGCGCTCTATGAGGACCCCGAAGAGGCCGTCCGCAGCCAGTACTGGATGCTCGCCGTGATGGTGGCCTTCACGAGCTTCGGGCTGTGGCTGCTGTCCTCGGTGGGGACCTGAGCCGCCGGTCGGGTCCTGCGATACGGTGCGGCTCTCGTGATCCGCCGGCGGCCAGCCCTCCTCAGCGCCCTGCTCCTGGCTGGAGCCCTCGCGCTCGGCGCGGCCGCCCCGGCGGGCGCCGAAGAATCCCCGCTGGCGAGCCCCGTCAACGATCAGGGCTCGAGCTACCACTACCGCTCGCTGATCACCTCGGTGACCCCGGCCGTCGCAGGCCTGAGCTTCCAGGTCCTGCAGTTCGCGGATCGCATCCTGCTGATCAACCACACGGGCAAGACCGTGACGATCTACGGCTACAGCGACGAGCCCTATGCCCGCGTGCTGGCGAACGGGACGGCGGAACGCAACTACCGCTCGCCCGCGACCTACCTGAACCAGAGCTTCTACGGCGACATCAACGTGCCACCGCAGGCCGACGCCTCGGCCCCGCCCCAGTGGCAGGTGGTCGAGCGGACGGGGCAGTTCGAATGGCATGACCACCGCATCCACTTCACCTCGCCGGCGATCCCGCCGGAGGTCAAGGACAAGAGCCGCCGGACGCTGATCTTCGACTGGTCGATCCCGATCTCGGTCGGCACGCAGAAGGGCGCCATCGACGGCCAGCTCTTCTGGGAACCGGAGAACTCCAAGACGCCGCTGGGCGCGATCATCGTCGGCGTTCTGATCGTCCTGGGCGGCCTCGCGCTGGTCCTCTATGTGCGCCGCCGGCGGGCCCGGATGCCCCCGCCGGGCGCCGGCGCCGCCTCGCCGGGGTCAGCGAACAGACCGCCGGCCGGCGAGGCGTGGTGAGCGAGTGCTAGATTTCCTGGCGATGGCCCCGCTCGCATGCTTGATGCACTGGTACATCTCGATGCTCTACGTCGTGCCGGTGGTGGCCGTCGGTGGCTGGGGCTGGTGGAGCGCGCGCCGCAACAACAACCGGCGCACCAAACCGCCGTCCGCGGGACGCAGTCCGCGTCCTGACAGCGTCAGCGCCGGCTGAGCCGGGCCTGGCGCCCGGCGGGCGGCCGCGAGGTTTTCGTTAGTTCTTCAGGGGTATTGAGGTTCTGATGATGGCGAGCGCCTTTACTGTGGGCATGAGTTCGCCGACCCTCCTGCACAAGGCATCCGATGGCGTCACCGAGCGCGTCGACGCCGTGGCCAGCCTCGATGAGCGCGTCAGGCGCCGTGCCTCCGAGGCGATCCCCGAGGAGCCCGGGCGCTACCTGGAGATCCAGGGCGCCGAGCGATCCCTCGTTCTCCCACTGGGCACGGCGCCCGTGCACATCGGCCGCGGGCCCTCCGCCGACCTGCACCTCGACGAGAGCTCGGTCTCCCGTCGCCATGCGATCCTGCTCTCGCGCCCGACGGGCGCGCGGATCCTCGACGAAAGCAGCTCCAACGGGACCTTCGTCAACGGCCGGCGTGTGCAGCAGGCCGATCTGAGCGACGGCGACGTGATCGTGATCGGCCGCGTGGTGCTCCGCTACGTCGAGGTCGCCCCGCGCACCTCTCGCTGAGGGGCCGGCACAGGGCCGGCGAAACCGGCTGCTCTGCGTAGCGGGTTGACAGCCGGTGCTACGATTCGGCGGTCCGAGGGAGGAGTCGATTGTTCGGGCCGCGCTGGCACGGACAGCTGGGAGGGAGCATGATGCGCAAGGGGATGGCTGGAACACGGATCGTTCGTTCGCCGGGAGCCGGAGTGCTCAGGCGGACCCTGCTGGGAGCGCTGGCCTGCGGCCTGCTGCTCGGCCTCGCCGCGCTGCCCGCCGGCGCATCGGCGGAAACACTCGAAGACTTCTCCGGCGGCGCCTACCAGATCCTGCCCCCCGGCGCCGAAGGCGGGGAAAACCCCGGCAAGTACGGCACCAGCCAGGTCAAGCTCTATGAACGGCTGACGCCCAAGGCGGGCAACGTCACGCAGGAACTGATCGAAAAGGACTACCTGCCCGAGAAATTCGGCGTCAACGCCGGCGGGGGCGTCCTGCGCGTGGAAAAACCCGAGGCCGGCCTTGAAATCGTCCGCGACAAGCAGGACATCCCGCACATCTACGGCGCGACCCGCGGGGCGGCCATGTTCGGCTCCGGCTGGGTGGCCGCCAAGGACCGCGGCCTGCTGCTGCAGCTGGGCCTCGGCCCCGCCTACGCCGCTGCGCTGAGCATCCCGGGCGTGAACCCCTTCGGCCTGCTGCTGACGGACACCTCGTTCGTGCCGAGCGCCGAAGCGATCGAATTCGTCAACAACCAGAAGCGGGTCCTCGAAGAAGCGGGCCCCGAAGGCGAGCAGGTGATCGCCGACCTCGAAAACTGGGTCAACGGCGTGAACGCCTATGAGGAAACGCCCGAAGGCGGGCACCGCCTGAAAACCGTCACCTTCGCCGACGCGGTCGCCGGCTTCGCGTTCATCGGCTCGATCTTCGGCAACGGCGGCGGCAACGAAGTTCACAACTCTGAATTCCTCGCCCGCCTGGAGGCCAAGCTCGGCGAAAAAGGCGGCCAGGAAGTCTTCCAGGACCTGAAGGAGAGCAACGACCCCGAAGCACCGACGACGACGAGCACCGAATTCCCCTACGACCAGGAACCGGCCGGGCCGATCGCTTCGGTCTCCCCCGGCGCAGTGCTGGTCGAACCGGGCACCGAGGACTCCGACGCTGTCAAAGCGGCGGCGGCGCTGAAGGCCTCGCGCCGCAAAGCCTCGAACTTCCTGCTGGTGGGCGCGAAAGACGCCGCCAACGGGCACCCCAAGGCTGTGATGGGGCCGCAGCTCGGCTACTACTACCCGGAGATCGTCTTCCAGCTGGACATGCACGCTCCGGGGCTCGACGCGGAGGGCATCGCCGCACCGATCTCACCGTACGTGTTCATCGGCCGCGGCAAGGACTTCGCGTGGTCGCTGACGAGCGCGGGCAGCGAGAACACGCAGCAGTTCCTCGAGGAGCTCTGCAACCCCGGTGAACCCCTGACCCCCGCGACGCGGGAATCGACGGGCTACGTCTACAAAGGCGAATGTGTGCCGATGCACCTGTTCAACGCCGGGACGCTGGGCGGCAAACCGATCTCGTTCTACGAAACGGTCCACGGCCCCGTCAGCGGGACCGTCCTGGTCCACGGCGAACCGTATGCGATCGCCAACGACCGGGCCGACCGCGGCCGTGAGCCGGCGGGCGAGATCGCGTTCAGCGAGCTCGACTCCGACAAGGTCCACAACCCGACGCAGTTCTTCGAAGCTGCCAACCAGCTCGAGACGACGTTCAACATGGCCTACATCGACGATGAACACATCGCCTACTTCTCGACCGGGCGCCTGCCCAAGACCGCGCCCGGGACGAACCCGAGCCTGCCGACCCTGGGCACGGGCGAATACGACTGGAAAGGATTCCTGGGCCTTGAAGAACACCCCCACGCGGTGGACCCGGCGAGCGGGTACTTCACCAACTGGAACAACAAGCCCGCACCGGGCTGGGGCGCTGCCTCGGACCAGTGGGAACAGGGCCCGATCCACCGCGTGCAGCTGTTCAAGGGCTTCAAAGAAGGCATGACGGAGGCCAGCGACGCGTCGATCATGAACAAGGCCGCCACGCAGGACCTGCGCGGGGTCGAAATCTGGCCGACGATCGAATCGGTCCTCGACACGCCCGGCCCCGAACCGAGCGCGCTGGCCGAGAAAGCGGTGAAGGTGGTCCGCAACTGGGTCGCCAAGGGCGCCAGCCGCTACGGCAAGGAAGGCCCCAAAGCGCCGGGCGCGGCGATCCTCGACGCTGCCTGGACGCCGATCGGCGAAGCAGTCCTGAGCCCCGTGCTCGGGTCGCTGCTGCCTGAATTCGAGTCCCTGGCGGGCCCGAACAACGGCGAGAACTCCAGCGGCTCCTCCTACGGCGCCGGCTGGTACGGCTACGTCTACAAGGGGCTGCGCCAGGCGCTTGGCGACAGTGTCGCGAAGCCCTTCAGCCGGGGGTACTGCGGTAGCGGCAACCTCGAAACGTGCCGCAACTCGCTGTGGTTGGCGATCCAGGGCGCGGCCGAAAAACTCCAGACCGAACAGGGATCGGAAATCAAGAAGTGGCGGGCCGCGAAGGTCAGGATCGAATTCGCACCTGGCTTCATCCACGGGATCCCGACGATGTCCTGGACGAACCGCTCGACGTTCCAGCAGATCATCGAATTCACGGGGCACGCTCCCGAATAGGGCCTGACGGGTATGGCCGCGCCGGCTGAGCCGGCGCGGCCATGGCCCGGCAGTCAGGGAGTCCCGGTCCTGCCCTCGACGGCGCGGCCGAGCACGCGTCCTGCTCCGCGCGAGGCGGCGCAGTCGCCCGGAGGTCTTAGCTGCTCTTGATTGCTTCGACGCCGAGCGCGACGGCCGCCAGGGCGGTGGCGCTGACGAGGAATGCGGTCGGCTTGGCGAGGTAGCCGCCCCGCCCGCCGGCGATCCCGGCGAGGGTGTCGGCCGCGTCGCAGGCCAGGCCGGCGATCAGCCACTGGCGCTGGGCCTGGCCCTCGCTGGTCATCGTGCCCCAGGCGAGCGCCACGTCACGGATGCCGAACAGGCGCGCGAGATAGGGGCTCTGCGGGTTGGCCGCCGCGTCCAGGCCGAACGTCCTGCCGGCGAGCCGCGGGGTGGCCCACGAGGAGACGCCCACTGCGACCCTCAGCCCGGAGAGCAGCCTGATCGCGTCGCCTCGCTCCATCGGGCGACTCTATCGCAGCCCGGGCGCCACGGCGCGGCGCTGACCGACGGCTCCGAGGGGGCTTTCGCTCAGGTTCCTTCGGGCAGCTGAAGTTCGGCGGGGGGGACCTGCGTCTTGGCGGAGAGCAGCTCAAGCCTGGATTCGGCGAGCGCCTTGCTCTTGGCGACGTGGCTGAGGGTCACGAACCCGCCGGTGATCGCCACGCACTGTGTCCAGGAGGACCCGGAGAACTTCGCGGTCCTGCATTTGGAGGGAACGCCCGCGATCGTCTGCGGGGCGGAGGGCGAGTTGGGCAGCCGGTTGATCAGGCTCTCCGAATACGGTTCCAGGTAGGTGCCGAAAATGAGGTGTTTGTATTCTTCGGCGACCCGGCCGCTCGCGCGCAGTTCGCACTTGCGCCCCGCCTTGCAGACGTAGACGTTCTTGCCGTCGTAGAGCTGAATCCGGCCGGTCCGATGGATCGCGATGTGCCCGCCGGCGCTGGCGAGCGTGAACGTTTGCCTGCCCGCGTGGTTCACCTCTTCGTAACGCAGGAGCAGGCCACTCGCCGGTGAGGAGCCCGACGGCGACGTCGCCGTGGTGGTGGTGGTGGTCGTCGTCGCGGTCGTGCTGTGCGAGCTTCCACCGCAGCCGTAGAGCGCCGTGGCGCCCAGACACGCTGCCAGCGCGGCCGTGACCCAACCCGTCCTGATGCCCCTCGTCATGCCGTAACCCCTCGTTCGCTTCGGTCGGTCCGTGATTGGAGCAGAGACTAACAACAACCCTCGCCCCCTAAAGCCGGTGCGCCGGCGGGCCGATAGATGGCCAGATGAGCGAGCGTCGCGATCCCCTGCGCTACCTGAACCGGGCAGAGCGCCTCCTGCTGGGCTGGACGGTCGCCCATCTGTTCGCCACCGGGAACCCCCGCTTCGAGCGTGCGCTGGAGAAGTCCGGCGAGCAGGCGACGACGCGGATGGCCTGCGTGAACGCCCTGCGCCTCTACGCGATCGGCCTGTTCCTGGCGGGCACGCTCGCCAAGCTGGCCGCAGTCGAAGCGCTCGCCTACGGCTTCTACGCGCTTGCGGCCGCTGCGATGGCCTGGTCGTTCTGGTGTCTCTACACGGTTGTCGGGCCCGAACGCGAACACCGCCGCTCCACGCGCCTCGAGCGCACGACCGTCTGAAGCTCAGCCGAACCCCGGAGAGCCTCCGGACGCGGCCGGCGCCGGCCACCCACGGCCGTGAACGGGTCCCGTAGGTCTCGCCCTGACCGCAGGCCGCGCCGGGTCGCGGCGCGCTCGAGTGATCCGGGGGGCGCAGGCAGGCGTAGAGGGAGGTAACCCCGATGGAAACCACCCAAGGAGCCAACTGACATGAGCAGCAACGACAAGGGCATCAGCCGCGGGCAGTTCCTGCGCAACACCGGCAAGGGCGGGATCGTCCTCGCGACCAGCGGCGGCCTGCTCGGCGACGGTCACCTCTTCGGCCTTTGCCTCCGAAGGCCCGACCGAATCCGACATCACGACGCTTCAGGCCGCATACACGGCCGAGAGCCTCGCCGTGGTCGTCTACTCGGCCATCCTTGCGGACTTCCACAAGTTCAAGCACCCGAAACTCGAAAACAAAGACTATTTCGAAGCGGCCCTGAAGAACGAGAAGGACCACAAGGCCTTCCTCGCCAAGGCACTGGGCGCCAAAACCCCGACGGGGCTCTAATTCAAGATCCCGGCCAGCGTCGTGAAGACCGGCCAGAGCCTCTTGAACACCGGTGTCGCGCTGGAGACGGCCTTCGTCGAGGCCTACCTGGGCGCCTCGGAAACGTTCAGCTCGCAGGAACTGCGGACGATCGCGGCCAAAGTCGCGGCCAACGAGGCGACGCACTTCAGCTTCTTCGACGCCGAAGCCGGTGGGCACGGCGTGCTGCCGTCGCTCCCCGCCAGCGACACGATCCCCAACACGGTCAAGAAGCTCAAGCCGTTCCTGGCGTAGACGCCAGCCAGCGACGGTTGGAACGGGGAGGGCCGGCGCCGACTCCGGCCCTCCCCGACCAGCCGGACACGGCCGTCGCACGCGCGTAACAACGTCAACGCGGCCAGGCCCTAGCTTGACGGCTGCGGCGCTTGCCCCACCCGGCCGGCGCAGCCGCCAACCGGCAGGGATGTCGGAAAACAGCAGGGTGCAGAGCCCGGTCCCGGCCGGGCTCTTGGCGTTCCGGGCCTAGTCCCTGCGGGCGCGCCAGGGCAGCCGGTCAAGCAGCCCGGAGAGCTCGAAGACCCTGCGCGGGGCGGGATGGCGGCTGGGGACCATCAGCAACTCAACCTCGTGCTGAGCACACGAAGCTTTGGCCGCGAGGATCGCGCGGATGCCTGTGGAGTCGATGAACGAGACCTCGTGGAGGTCCAGTTCGATCGTCCGGCCGGCAGCGCAGGCCTCGCTCAGAGCCGCTTCGAGCTCAGGGGCCGTCTGCAGGTCGATTTCGCCCGAGACGGCCACTCGGCGGCGCCCGTCGACGGATTCCTGGGCCAGATGGAAGGGGTGCTCGTCGCCGCTCATCGGAGCGGCGAATATACCGGGCGCCAACAGGGGAAAGTTCCGGACGCCCGGGGACGGGGATCCGCGGCCCCCGGGCGGAGGCGCGTCACGCCGGTACGGTCCAAGTGACCGGCCACTCCGGACACAGGACGAGCGCTCGAACAATGCCCGGAGACGTCTTCACATACGACTGAGCGGGGCCGGGAGCGAAGCCTGCCTCCGGCCCCGCCCGGTCTACGCCTTGATCATCTGTTCGCCCGTGACCTTGTCGAGGCCTTCGATACCGACCGGGGTCGGGGATTCGAACGGGGCGCCGATTTTTGGCTGTGATTCTTCGAGCAGGCCGCCCGCCGCTTCGCCTTCCAGAGGCTGGTCTACGTCCGGCGTGACGCCCGGTTCGATTTCACCCAGGTAGGGGCCCGGGAGGTAGTTGACGGTCGCTTTCTTGTTCGCGATGTTGACCGCCCCGCCGACTTCGCCGACGAACGAGCCGCTCCAGCGCCGGTGGTGCGGGTCTCCCTTGCAGACAACCCGCGGGATCACTATCCCGCCGGGATCGGCCGCGCTGGCGAGCTTCAGGCCGACCCTCACCGGGGAGCGGCTGATGTAACCGAGTTCACCCGCAAGCGGTTCGCCTTCGATCGTGCCCGTTTCGCTGGCGCCCTTGCCTTCTTCCTGGGCTTCGCAACTGGAGCCGCGCGGTTTCGTGCCGGGGCCGCAGAGCGACAGGTCGAGCGAGACGCCCGTCAGGAGATCAGGCATCTCCTTGGTGCCTCTGATGGCCAGGTGGTCGCAGGTGACCTCAGGCGCCCCGTTCGCACCTCTCAGCACAACCTTGCCCTTGCCCTGGATGACGAAGGAACCCGTACCGATCCCTGGCCGGGCGACGTAGCCGCCCGCGCCGCCTTCCTTGGCACAGCCCTTTTCGTAGGTGCCGACACCCTTGGCCTTGATGCATTCGTACCATTCCGGTGTGCCCGCGGCCTCGGTCGCCGCCGCGCCGAACATCGCTGTGGCCACCAGCGCCGCCAGGCACGTACCGATAAACGTGATGCGTGTCATCGCTCTCTCCCAAGTCGAATCGACGGTCGCCGGGCCGACGGTCTCGGTCCTGCGGCCCACTCTCCATAAGCCTCCGCTCGAGCCTATTCCAGGCGCCGACGTAGATCAACAAGAGTTTCAGCAAGTCGAACAACGGGCGTCCGCGACGCATCAGCAACAGCCTGCAACTCGACGGGCAAGATTCGAACTTGCGACCTCTCGCTCCGGAGCACTGGTGCCCATGCCACCGGGGTGGCATCTAGCGGGTGAAGGCGATGACCAAGGCGAGAACGACGGCGAAGGCGACCAGCGGTAACACCACGCGCAGGACCTGCCCGCGGGACATCGATTCGTGGAACCGCTGCGGGTCCTCCTTGTAGGAGACGAATAGCCCGCCGCCGCAGATGACGAGTACCGCGAGTTGCAGGGGCGCGCCGCCAGGAGCGCCGCCAGAAGCAACGAACCAAACGACGACCCCGACCCACAGGACGCCGAGTCCGATGCGCGCCTTGTTGGGCCACGTCACCGGCCCAATTATCGCAGCCAACTCCGCAGTTCCACCCAGGTGGAAAAGAGAGGCTGAAAACGACTCAGTCGCAGGTGATTCGGAAGCGCGCCCGGCAAGATTCGAACTTGCGACCTCTCGCTCCGGAGGCGAGCGCTCTATCCACTGAGCTACGGGCGCAGGTGGCGCCACCAGGGCGCCATCCCGGCCAGGGAGCTTAGCGCCGGAGCCTCGGCCGGCCTCCGCGGGTACCGGGCCCGCCGCTACCGTAGCCACCATGGATCTGTCGATCTTCTTCGCGGGGACCGCCGGCTCGGTGCCGAGCGCTCGCCGGGGCCTGCCGGCGATCCTGATACAGCGGGGCGGAGAGAAGCTGCTGTTCGACTGTGGGGAAGGTACCCAGCGTCAGCTGATGCGCTCGATCGGGCTGCTCGACCTGGACAGCGTCTTCATCACCCACTTTCATGCCGACCACTGGCTGGGGCTGCCGGGGATGCTGAAGTCGCTGGCCCTGAGGGACCGCGAGAAGCCGCTGGACGTATACGGGCCGCCCGGACTGAAGGCACTGATGGAGGCGATGCTGGTCGTCTACGGACGCCGGCTGCCCTACGAGCTGACCCTGATCGAGCTCGAGCGCTGGGAGGAGGTGGAGCGACGCGGTTACAGGATCGCCTCGGTCCCCGTCAGTCACGGCGATCGACCGGCATACGGCTATGCGCTGCTCGAGGAGGACCGGCCCGGTGAATTCGACCCGGTCGCCGCCCAGCAGCTGGGTGTCACGCCGGGCCGGGACTTCGGCGCCCTGCAGCGCGGCGAGGTGGTCGGCGGGGTGCGGCCCGAGCAGGTGATGGGCGCCGCCCGCAAGGGCCGCCGGGTCGTCATCTCGGGCGACACGGCACCCGCTCAGGCGCTGACGGTGGCGGCCCACGAGGCGGACGTGCTCGTCCACGAGGCGACCTTCCTCAGCGACGAGGCACAGCGGGCCGCCGAGACCTCGCACAGCACCGCCCGTCAGGCCGCCGAGGTGGCGCGCGACGCCGAGGTCGGGCTGCTGGCTCTGACGCATGTCTCGAGCCGCTATGCCGGGCGCGAGCTGCTCGAGGAGGCACGGGCGGTCTTCCCGGCCGCCGAGGCGCCGAGGGACTTCGACACGATCGAGGTCCCCTTCCCGGAGCGCGGCCCCGCGAAGCTGGTGCGCTGGTCGGAGCGGCGCCGGAGCGAGCAGCCCCCTGCGGAGGCGGCCGAGGCCGGTGAGAGCGGCGACGCGCCCACCGAGGCCGTCGCGGCCCCCTGATACATTCCGCTTGCTCCTTTAACCCGGTCCCGAGAGGCCAGGAAGGAAACGATGGAAAGCGACGAGAAGGTGGTCCTCCACGAGGAGGACCTGCAGCGAGCCCTGACCCGAATTGCGCACGAGATCATCGAGCGCAACCCGGGTGATCGCGTTCCCGCCCTCGTCGGCATCCATCGCCGCGGAGCATTTCTCGCCCAGCGCCTGCACCACCAGCTGGAGGAGCTGCTTGACACCCCAGTGGCGCTGGGGGATCTGGATATCGGCTTCTACCGCGACGACGTCGCGACCCGCCCCGAGGCGCCGGTCCTGCACGCCTCGCACATCGACTTCGACATCTCCGGCATGACGGTCGTGATCGTCGACGATGTCCTCTTCACCGGCCGGACGATCAGGGCCGCGATCGACGCACTGCTCGACTACGGTCGCCCACAGAAGGTGCAGCTGGCGGTGCTGGTCGACCGCGGGCACCGCGAGCTGCCGATCCGCCCGGACTATGTCGGCAAGAACCTCCCGACCTCGCGCTCCGAGCACGTCCACGTGCGCCTGCGCGAGCTGGACGGAGTCGACGAGGTCGCGATCGCTGGCGGTGTCGGTGAGCTGGTGGGGGAGGTGGGGGCATGAACCACCTGCTCTCGGTCGAGGAACTGGACCGCGCCGCGATCGAACGGATCGTCGCCCAGGCGGAGCGGTTCGCCGAGGTCTCCGACCGCGAGATCAAGAAGGTCCCGGCACTCAGGGGCCGGATGGTCCTCAACCTCTTCTACGAGGCCTCGACGAGGACGCGGAGCTCCTTCGAGCTGGCGGCCAAGCGACTCTCAGCCGATGTTGTGAACTTCGCGGCCAGCGGCTCGAGCGTGGAGAAGGGCGAGTCGCTGAAGGACACGGTCCTTACGCTCAGCGCCCACAAGCCCGATGCGATAGTTCTGCGGACACCCTGGGCCGGGGCCTCGGAGCTGGTCTCCCGCTGGTGCAGCGCCGCGATCGTCAACGCGGGGGACGGCAAGCACGAGCATCCGACCCAGGCGCTGCTTGACGTCTACACCCTCCGCCGCCGCCTCGGCGAGATCGACGGGGCCAGCATCTGGATCGTCGGCGACGTCGCACATTCGCGGGTTGCCCGCTCGAACATCCTGGCGTTCCAGAAGATGGGCGCCAGGGTGACGGTCGCCGGTCCGCCGACGCTGATCCCCAGAGGGGTCGAGGAGCTTGGCTGCGATGTGCGCTTCACCCTCGATGAGCTCCCGTCGGCGGACATCGTCTATGCGCTGCGGATGCAGCACGAGCGGATGAGCGAGACCTGGGTTCCCTCGCTGCGCGAGTACGCCTCCTGGTATCAGATCAACGGCCGGCGCCTGACGCCACGCCAGGTCCTCATGCACCCGGGGCCCGTCAACCGTGGCGTCGAGCTCTCCGGTGAGGTCGTCGACTCGCCCCAGGCTGTGATCACCGCCCAGGTGGAGGCGGGTGTGGTGGTCCGGATGGCGGTGCTCTACGAGCTGCTCTCGGGGGCCCGGCCGCCCGCGAGCGTCGCGGCGGAATCCGAGCAGGCGCCGCTGCCGGGGGTGCCCGCCGGATGAGCCCGCAGACCCCCCTGCTCGGCGGCCCCGCGACAGCGGCCCGCCTGCTGCTCAGCGACGTGCTCGCGCTCGACCCCCGGAGCGGCCTCGACGGCCCCCTTGACGTGCGCGTCCGCGACGGTGTGATCGCCGAGCTCGGCGAAGCCGGGACGTTGAGCGCCCAGGACGGGGAGGAGACGGTTCCTGGCGATCGCCGCAGGCTCCTCGTGCCGGGCTTCTTCGATCCGCACGTCCACCTGCGGACGCCCGGACAGGAGCACAAGGAGGACCTCGAGACGGGCACCAGGGCTGCGGCGGCGGGCGGCTTCTGCGGCGTGCTCGCGATGCCGAACACCGACCCCGTGCTCGACTCCGCGCCGCTCCTGCGCTCGCTGCGCGACAGTGCGGCCCGCCAGGCGCGGATCCCGGTCGGGTTTCTGCCGGCGATCACACGTGGCCTTGAGGGCGAGCAGCTGACCGAGATGGCGGAGCTGGCTCAGGAGGGGGCCCCGGGCTTCACCGACGACGGGCGGCCAGTCGCCAGCGCGGGGATGCTGCGCAAGGCGCTCCAGTACCAGCGCCTTTGTGGCGGAGTCCTGGCGCTTCACGAGGAGGACCGGACGCTCTCGCGCGGCGGTGCGATGCACGAGGGGGCCGTCAGCGCCGCACTCGGCATCGGCGGGATCCCGACCATCGCCGAGTCGACGATGGTCGCCCGGGACGCGGCGCTGGCCGGCTACGAGCAGGGGCGGGTCCACTTCCAGCACCTCAGCTGCGCGGCCTCGGTCGAGGCCGTCGCGGCCGGCAAGGCGCAGGGGTTCATGCTCAGCGCCGAGGTCTCCCCGCACCACCTGCTGTTGACCGAGGAGGACGTCCGGGGGCTCGATACCCGCATGAAGATGCACCCCCCGCTGGCCACCGAGGCCGACCGCCTGGCGCTGATCGAGGGGCTGCGCAACGGGACGATCGACTGCGTCGCGACCGACCATGCACCACACGCGCGCGACGAGAAGGAGGTGCCCTTCGAGCAGGCGCCGATGGGCACGACGGGCCTCGAGACCGCCTTCGCGGCGCTCTACAGCGGGCTCGTCCTGCCGGGGAGGATCGAGCTGGCGCTCCTGATCGAGCGGATGAGCGCCGGGGCGGCCCTGTTCGGCCTGCCGACCGCGAGGATCGCGGAGGGGGAGCCGGCGAACCTGGCGCTGCTGGACCTGGAGGCCGAGTGGGTCGCGGGGGAGCACGGCTGGGAGAGCCGCTCGGAGAACTGCTGCTTCGCCGGCCGGCGGCTGCGGGGCCGGGTCCTGCTGACGGTCGCTGCCGGGGGAATCGCCCACCGCGATCGGGCGCCGGCGCTGGTGGACGGCTGATGGGACTGCTCTCGCGCCACCGGGCGATGCTGATCGTCGTCGACGTCCAGGAGGGCTTTCGTGGATATGAGACCTTCGAGCAGGTAGCTGCGGCCTGCTCCACGCTCCTGCAGGCGGCTCGGATCATGGATGTGCCCGCGCTGGTCAGCGAGCAGTACCCCAAAGGGCTCGGGCCGACGGCGTCCGAGGTCGGCCTCGAGGACGAGCGGCTGATCGAGAAGACCGTCTTCTCGGCCGTCCGCGCCGATGGCTTCCGCCTCGACGGCCGCGATCAGGCGATCGTCTGCGGGATCGAGACCCACGTCTGCGTCAGCCAGACCGTCCACGACCTGCTTCAGCGCGGCGTGGAGGTCCATGTCCCGGCCGATGCCGTCGGTTCGCGCCACCGGCTCGACTACGAGCGGGGCCTCGAGCGCCTGGACCGTTCGGGGGCGGTCGTGACGACCGTCGAGGCCGTCCTGTTCGAGCTGCTCGAGCGGGCCGGAACGCCGCAGTTCAAGGCCGTCCAGGGACTGGTCATCTGAGATGGGGCGCGAAGGAGGCTACGTACTGCTCGAGGACGGCGCGCGCTTCGACGGTGAGGTCTGCGGCGCGGAGGGCCATGCGGTCGGCGAGGTCGTCTTCACCACGGGAATGTCCGGCTACCAGGAATCGATGACCGATCCCTCTTTCGCCGGGCAGCTGATCTCCTTCACCTACCCGCACATCGGCAACTACGGCGTCAGTGCCCAGGCGATGGAGTCAGACCGCGCATGGGCGAGAGCCGCGATCATGCGCGAGGCCTGCAACAACGAGGACGCCCCGACGGCCGAGCGCGGCTGGCTCGACTGGCTGACCGACTGCGGCGTGCAGGCGATCTCAGGCGTCGACACGCGCGCCCTCGTCCGCCACATCCGCGACGCGGGGGCGATGCGCGGCGGCGTCTTTCCGGGCTCGATCCCGGAGCTGACGGCACGCGAGCTGATCGACGCCGAGCCGCCGATGGCCGGCCAGGATCTCGCCCGTCTCGTCACCCCCGAACGGGTCTCCAGGCACGGCGAGGCAGGCGAGGGGCCGCTGATCGCGGTGATCGACACCGGCATTAAGGCCTCGATGGTCCGCGAGCTGATCCAGCGGGGCGCCCGCGTCGAGCTCCACCCGTGCACGAGCTCGGCCGAGGAGCTCCTGGCCTCCGATCCGGACGCCGTCTTCCTCGCAAACGGGCCCGGTGACCCGGCGGCGCTCTCCTACATCGTCGAGACCGTCAAGCAGATCGTCGGCAAGAAGCCGGTCTGGGGCATCTGCCTGGGCCACCAGCTGCTCTGCCGAGCCGTGGGCCTTGAGACGTTCAAGCTCCCCTTCGGGCACCGGGGCGCCAACCACCCGGTCCGCGACCTGGCCAGCGGCCGCGTCGAGATCACCTCCCAGAACCACGGTTTCGCGGCGCTCGGACCGGATGGCGGGCGGACGATCGACCACGACGAGCCGGTCCGCTGGGAGACCGACTTCGGCGCGGCGGCGCTCTCGCACGTAAACCTCTACGACCGGACCGTCGAGGGTCTTGAACTGCTCGACGTCCCCGGTGGAACCGTCCAATATCACCCCGAGGCCGGGCCCGGTCCGCACGACAGCCTCTACCTGTTCGACCGCTTCCTCAGCCGCATCGCCGAGACGGCCTGATCGATGCCCAGGCGCGATGACATCCACAAGATCCTGATCCTCGGCTCGGGGCCGATCGTGATCGGGCAGGCCGCAGAGTTCGACTACTCCGGCGTCCAGGCCTGCAAGGTCCTGCGCGAGGAGGGCTATGAGGTCGTCCTCGTCAACTCCAACCCGGCGACGATCATGACCGACCCCGAGTTCGCCGACGCGACCTACGTCGAGCCGCTGCTGCCGGGGCCCGTGCGCAAGGTGATCGAACGCGAGCAGCCCGACGCGCTGCTCGGCACCCTGGGCGGGCAGACGGCGCTGAACCTCGCCAAGGCCCTGCACGAGGACGGCACGCTCGAGCGCCTCGGCGTCGAGCTGATCGGCGCCAACTACGACGCGATCAACTGCGCCGAGGACCGGGAAATGTTCCGCGACACGATGGACGCGGCCGGCCTGCGGATGCCGCGCAGCGTGATCGCGACCGACATCGAGCAGGCCCGCGGCGCGCTCGCCGAGCTGGGGCTTCCCTGCATCGTCAGGCCCGCCTTCACACTCGGCGGGCGGGGCGGCGGGATCGCCTACAGCGAGGCCGACTTCGAGCGGATCGCCGCCCACGGCCTTGAGGTCTCGCCGATCTCCCAGATCCTGCTAGACGAGTCGGTCATCGGCTGGGGCGAGTTCGAGCTGGAGGTGATGCGCGACGGGGCCGACAACGTCGTGATCGTCTGCTCGATCGAGAATGTCGACCCGATGGGGGTCCACACCGGCGACTCGGTCACGGTCGCCCCGCAGCAGACGCTGACCGATCACCTCTACCAGCGGCTGCGCGACCAGGCGATCGCCGTGATCAGGGCCGTCGGCGTGGAGACGGGCGGCTCGAACGTCCAGTTCGCGGTCAACCCGGAGACCGAGGAGATCATGGTCATCGAGATGAACCCCCGCGTCTCGCGCTCCTCGGCGCTGGCCTCCAAGGCGACGGGCTTCCCGATCGCGAAGATCGCCGCCCGTCTCGCCGTCGGCTACCGGCTGGACGAGATCGACAACGACATCACCGGGGTCACGCCCGCCTGCTTCGAGCCGACGATCGACTACGTCGTCGTCAAGTGGCCGCGCTTCGCCTTCGAGAAGTTCCCCGGGACCGACGTGACGCTCTCGACGCACATGAAGTCCGTCGGTGAGGCGATGGCGATCGGGAGGACCTTCCAACAGGCCTTCGCCAAGGCGCTGCGCTCGCGTGAGCTGGACAAGCCGCCCTGCCTCGACTCCGACAGCGACGTGGCCCTGCTGGCCGAGCTCGAGGCGCCGAGGGCGAATCGCTACGAGGTGATCCTCGAGCTGCTGCGACGCGGCACCGAGCTGGGTGAGATCCAGCGCCTGACTCACATCGACCCGTGGTTCCTGCGCGAGTTCAGGGCCCTCGCGACCGATCCGGACTCGCCCTTCGCCGGCGAGCGCTCGTTCCGCTCGGTCGACACCTGCGCGGCCGAGTTCCCCGCCCGCACCCCCTACTACTACTCCGGCTGGGAGCGACCGGCGGGCGCGTCCGGGGCGCCGGCCCACGAGGTCGAGCGGGGTGAGCGCGAGTCGGTCGTCATCCTCGGCGCCGGTCCCAACCGGATCGGTCAGGGGATCGAGTTCGACTACTGCTGCGTCCATGCCGCGATGACCGTCCGGGAGTCGGGCCGGGACGCGGTCATGGTCAACTGCAACCCCGAGACGGTCTCGACCGACTACGACACCTCGGATCGCCTGTATTTCGAGCCGCTGACCCTCGAGGACGTGCTGGCGGTGATCGAGGTGGAGCGCGAAGGGGGCGCGCCGCTGGCCGGCGTGATCGTCCAGTTCGGCGGGCAGACCCCGCTGAAGCTCGCCGCGGGGCTGGCCGCCGCCGGCGTGCCGCTGCTCGGCACGAGCGTCGAGTCGATCGACCTGGCCGAGGACCGCGGGCGCTTCGGCGCCCTGCTCGCCCGGCTGGGCTACAAAGCGCCCGCCTACGCCACGGCCCGCTCCGTCGAACAGGCGCTGCGCTGCGCCGGCGAGGTCGGCTTCCCGCTGCTCGTGCGCCCCTCCTACGTCCTCGGCGGGCGGGCGATGGAGATCGTCTACTCCCACGAGGGGCTCGCCGACTACCTGCGCCGCGAGGCGGGAGCGGACGGCGAGATCTTCCTCGACCGGTTCCTCGAGGACTCGATCGAGGTCGATGTCGATGCGCTCTGCGACGGCGCCGAGGTCTGGGTCGGGGGGATCATGCAGCACGTCGAGGAGGCCGGGGTCCACTCCGGCGACAGCGCATGCGTGCTGCCCCCGCATTCGCTGGGCGAGGAGATGCTCGAGCAGATCCGCGCCGCCAGCAGGGACATCGCGCTGGAGATCGGGGTCGTCGGCCTGATCAACATCCAGTACGCGATCCACGCCGGCGAGCTGTACGTGATCGAGGCCAACCCCCGTGCCTCGCGGACCGTCCCGTTCGTCTCCAAGGCCGTCGGGCTGCCACTGGCGAAGCTCGCCTGCCGGATCATGCTGGGCGAGCGCCTTGCCGAGCTCGATCTGCCGCAGGAGCGCCAGGGCCTGGGCTTCGGCGATCACATCTCGGTCAAGGAGGCCGTCCTGCCGTTCGACCGCTTCGAGGGGGCCGATGCGGTCCTCGGCCCGGAGATGCGCTCGACCGGCGAGGTGATGGGGATCGCACGGGACTTCCCGACCGCCTTCGCCAAGGCCCAGGCGGCGGCGGGCGTGCCGCTGCCGAGCGAAGGGACGGTCTTCATCACCGTCACGGACTCCGACAAGGCCGGGGCGCTCTACATCGCCCAGACGCTCCACGACTGCGGCTTCCGCGTCGTCGCGACACGCGGCACCGCACAGGCACTGGCGCGGATGGGCGTGCCCGTCGAGACGCTCAACAAGATCGGTGAGGGCTCTCCCCATGTCGTCGACTGGATCGAACGGGGCGACGTCGACCTCGTCGTGAACACCCCGACGGGCGTCGGTGCGCGAACCGACGGGCACGAGATCCGCCGCGCCGCGGTGGGGCACGGGGTCCCCTGCCTGACGACGCTCGCGGCGGGCCTCTCGGCGGCGCGGGCGATCGCCCGCGCGCGCCAGGACGGCGAGCCAGAGGTGCACTGCCTCCAGGACCTCCACGGCATGCAGCGGGCGGCCCGCCCGGCGGGCCCCGACGGGGCCGTCGTCGCGTGAGCCCCGGCCCTCCGGCGAGCGCGCCGTTCGGGCGCCGCCTGCTCGAGGTCGCCGGGATCGAAGAGCTCGGCGCCTACCGCATCCTGCGCGTGGCCGATCCCTCCGGCCCCGAGCCGGCGGCCGGGCAGTTCGCGATGCTCGCCGCCGCCGAGCGCTGGGGCGGGGGGGAGGGCGAGCGGCCGTTTTTGGGGCGCGCCTTCTCGATCGCCCGCTTCAGCGCGGGCGAGGCCCACTATCTGCTCGAGGACGTCGGCCCGGGCACCCGGCGCCTGTGTGAGCTCAGTGCAGGCGAGGGAATCTGGGTACAGGCCCGCTCGGCCGAGGGTTCAGCTCGCCCGAGCCCGGCCGGCGGGCGATCCTCGCGGGCGGGGGTGTGGGGATCGCACCGCTCGCCATCCTGCAGGACCAGCTCGAGCGCGAGGGCACCGAGCCGACCGTCCTGCTCGGCTTCCGCGACCGGCCCAGGGTCGCCGGCGCCGGCCTCCTGCGGGGCGCACGGCTGGCCACCGACGACGGCTCGGCGGGCCACCACGGGCGGATCACCGAGCTGCTCGAGGCGGAGCTCGAACGGGACCCCGTGGCGGTCGTCTACGCCTGCGGCCCCGCGGGGATGCTGGAGGGCGTCAGGGAGCTCTGCGAGCGCTCCGACGTGCCGGCCCAGCTGGCCCTGGAGGCCGGCATGGCCTGCGGCTTCGGCGCCTGTTACGGATGCGTCGTCCCGCGCCGCGGAGGCGGCTACCTGCGGGTCTGCCTCGACGGGCCGGTGATCGACGGCGCCGAGCTCGATCACATCGAGGCACATGCCGGGGCACCCTGGTGAGCGTCCAGTTCTGTGGCCTGGAGCTGGCCCACCCGGTCATCAACGGTTCGGGAACCTTCGATGTGATCGCCGCCCGGCGGGCCTTCGGGGACGGCCTGTCCGGCCGCTTCCCGTTCGCCGCCTTCGTCTCCAAGACGATCACCCTTCAGCCGCGCCAGGGCAACCCCCCGCCGCGCCTGTGGGAGACGCCCGCCGGCATGATCAACTCGATCGGCCTGCCCAACAAGGGCCTCGCCGGCTACCTGCGCGAGGACCTTCCCGAGCTCACCGGCATGGTGGGGGACCCCACCCTCACAGCCGACGGGCAGGCGCGCCCGGTCCCGCTGATCACGAACATCATGGGCTCGAGCGCCACTGAGCTCGCCGAGCTGATCGAGGCCTGCGACGCCCGCAGCGAGATCTCGGCGATCGAGCTGAACGTCTCCTGCCCCAACGTCGCGACCGGGCTCGACATCGGCGCCGACCCCCGCCAGCTCGAGGCCGTCGTTCGCGCCGTCAGAGGCCTGACGGGCAAGCCGCTGATCGTCAAGCTGACGCCCAACGCCGCCGACGTCCCGGCGTGTGCCCTCGCCGCCCAGGAGGCCGGCGCGGATGCCGTGTCACTGATCAACACCCTGCGCGCGATGGCGCTGGCACCGGGCGCCGTGGACGGGCGCCCCTGGCTCGGCGGGGGGACGGGCGGGCTCTCCGGCCCCGCGATTAGGCCCGTCGCGCTGGCCCAGGTGGCGGCAGTCGCCCGCCGCGTCGCCATCCCGGTGGTCGGGATGGGCGGCGTTCAGAGCGCCGCGGATGCCCGACAGCTGCTCGACGTGGGGGCCACGCTGGTGGCCGTTGGGACCGAGTCATTCCGAGACCCGGCCGCTGGCGCGAGCGTGGCCAGAGGACTGCTCTGAGGCGGGGGAAAACCCCTGCAAACACAGGTTGGCACCGTCCAGCAGCCTCGATCCACCTACACCTAAGGCTGAGGTCGAGGTGAATTCGCGACTTTTTCTTGATCGCCGCTCCGCGGTGTGTAGACTCGCCGCCCATGGTGACGGCGACCGGCCCGACGTCCACGAACACCTCGACCGCCCCCGAGCGGTCACTCAACCAGAGGATGGACGCGCTCGCTCGTGCGAACGAGATCCGCATCCAGCGCGCACAGCTCAAGCGCGACCTCAAGTCCGGGCGCCGCTCGATCCACCAGCTCCTGACCGACCCCCCCGAGTACGTCGAGACGGCGAAGGTCTTCGACATGCTCCTGGCCGTCCCCAAGTACGGCCGCGTCAAGGTCAACAAGATCCTCGTCCACTGCCGCATCGCCCCGAGCAAGACGATCGGCGGCCTCTCCGAGCGCCAGCGCTCCGAGCTCATCTCCCTGCTGCACCACTGAAGGCCCCGGTCACGGGTTTCCTCCGCACCGGGCTCTAGGGTGCTCAGGCCGTGGCGCGCGTATTTGTCATAACCGGGCCCTCCGGGGTCGGCAAGGGGACCCTGATCAGGGGTCTGCGCGAGCGCCTGCCGCAGCTCGAGCTGTCCGTGTCAGCCACCACCCGCGGACCCCGCCCCGGGGAGCAGGACGGGGTCGACTACCACTTCCTCAGCCGCGAGGACTTCGACCGGCGGGTCACCGAGGGAGACTTCGTCGAGCACGCCGACTACGCGGGACGCAGCTACGGGACGCTGCGCTCGGAGCTCGAGAGCCGCGTCCGCGACGGCGTGCCCGTGGTCCTCGAGATCGAGGTCCAGGGAGCGCGCCAGGTCCGCGCGGCGATGCCCGAGGCGATCCAGGTCTTCATCGCCCCGCCGTCCGTCGAGGCGCTGCGCAGCCGCCTGGTCGGGCGCGGCACCGACGACCAGGAGGAGGTCGCCCGCCGCCTGGGGGTCGCCGAATCGGAGCTCGAGGCCCAGCCCGAGTTCGGCCACGTGGTCGTCAACGACCGCCTCGAGGAGGCACTCGAGGAGCTCACCGCGATCGTCGCGGGCGAGCTGGACTGAGGCCCGCACCGGGACCGCCGGCGCGCCCGCAGCTAGACTGCTCGTGTACGCACCCGGACAGAGAGGCGCACCCGAAACATGATCTCCCCCGCATCGACCGTCTGCTCGAGCAGGTCGACTCGAACTACGCCAGCGTGATCGTCGCCGCCAAGCGCGCACGCCAGATCAACAGCTACTACCACAACCTCGGCGAGGGGACCTTCGACGAGTTTCCGCCTCCGATGATCGACTCGGGCTCGAAAAACTACCTCACGATCGCCCTCGAGGAGGTAGCCGCAGGAAAGATGAAGTACCACTACAGATAGCCGTCGGCGCGGCGCGCTTCGGCGTCCTCGCGCGCTCATGTGCGGAGCACATTCGCTTCTGCGTCCTTGAATCGCTTGGCTCGCGACTCCTGACGGTGCGCTGTCAGGGCGGAGCTTGCCGCGAACCTGGCGACATCGACCGCCGATGCCTGAGCGGCAACCGCCGGCCCGGCGGTTGCACTTGGGGGTTGGGCGCTCTACAACCTGAGCTATGAGGATCCTTCTGGGTGTCTCCGGTTCGGTCGCCGCCTACAAGGCGCTTGAGTTCGTGCGGCTTGCGACGGGGGAGGGGCACTTCGTGCGGGTCGTGCAGACGCCCGCCAGCCGGCGTTTCGTCGGGACGGCCTCGTTCGCGGCGCTGACCGGTGCGCCGGTGCTGATCAGCGAGTTCGCCCGCGACCCGATGCGAGGTGCCTTCCCGGACCAGCCGCTGCCCGAGCACGAGCCGATCAGCCACCTCGAGCTCGTCGCCAACGCCGAGGTGATGATCGTCGCGCCGGCCTCCGCCAACACGATCGCCAAGCTCGCCGCGGGGATGGCCGACGGGATGCTGACGGGCTGCGCGCTCGCCGCCTCATGCCCGCTGCTGATCGCCCCGGCGATGAACAACCGCATGTATGAGCATCCGGCGACCCGGGCCAACATCGAGACGCTGCGCGGGCGGGGCGTCGTCGTGATCGAGCCGCAGGAGGGCCGGCTGGCCTCGGCGGGCGAGCACGGAGTCGGGCGCCTCGCCGAGCCGGGTGCCCTGCTGGACGCCTGCGAGGGCGCGGCCGCCGCCCCTGAGCAGCGCGGCCCGCTGAGCGGGCTCAACGTCCTCGTCACCGCCGGCGGTACGCGCGAGCCGATCGACAGCGTCCGCTACATCGGCAACCGCTCCTCCGGGCGGATGGGCCTGGCGCTGGCCGAGGCGGCCCGCCGCCGCGGCGCGCGGGTCACGCTGGTCGCCGCCAACGTCGCGCTGCCCGGACCCGACGGCGTGGCGCGGCTCGACGTGGAGACGGCCGCCGAGCTGGCGGCGGCCTGCGGGCGGGAGTTCGAGCGCTGCGACGTCCTGCTGATGGCCGCCGCCGTGGCCGACTTCGCGCCGGTCGAGCCCGACCCGGGCAAGATCAAGAAGCAGGGGCGGGCCGAGCTGGAGCTGCGCCTGGCGGCCACGAGCGACGTGCTCGGAGGCCTCTCGGCGCGCAGGCGGGCGGGGCAGACGCTCGTCGGGTTCGCCGCCGAGCACGGCCCGCAGGCGATCGAGCACGGCCGGCTGAAGCTCGCCGGCAAGGGCCTTGACGTGGTTGTCGTCAACGACATCTCCCGCAGCGACATCGGCTTTGACTCAGAGCACAACGAGGTGACGATCCTGACCGCCCCGAACGGCAGCCCAGCCGGGGAGAACCATGTGCCGCGAGCGGGCAAGGAGCTCGTCGCCGCGGCCATCCTGGACACCGTTGAGGGGCTGCGCCGGCCCCACTAAAGTGGACCGATGGAGACCGTCTATGACCTCTACCAGCGCGGGCTGAACCTGCTCGAGCACGGCGACCACCAGGCCGCGATCGTGCCGCTCGGGAGGGCCCGCGACCTCGAGCCCGGCAAGGCCTCGATCCGCGAGGCACTGGGCCGTGCCCTGTTCCACGCGCAGCACTACGAGGCAGCCGCGGTGGAGTTCGCGGCGATCGCCGAGGAGACCCCCACCAACGACTACGCGCAGTTCTGCCTGGGCCGCTCGATGCAGCAGCTCGGCCGTCACCGGGAGGCCTGCCATCCGCTGGCTCTGGCCTGCTCGCTGCGCCCCGAACGCGAGGACTACAGGCGCTACCGCGACCGTGCCCGCAGGGACGCTGAGCGGGCCTGATCCTGCAACGGGCAGGCCCGCCGATGCTATGCTCGATTGACAGCTTTCGTGTCGGTACGCAGGTGCCGGCAGCAGGACCGAGAGTGGGCGCCCGCCCGCTTTTTTTGCGTGAGGACCCAAAAGAGAACACCAGATGACCCCGCTCCAGACAGATATCGAAACCCGGCTTGCGACCAACGAGCCCGACGTCGAGGTGCTGCTCGCCGAGGTGCTCGGCGGCCGCTGCCTGCGCGTCTTCATCGACCACCCGGACGGGGTCTCACTCGAGCTCTGCGAGCGCGTCACGATGCTGCTCGGCGATATGCGCGAGCGCTACTCGCTCGAGGTCTCCTCGCCGGGCATCGAGCGCCCGCTGACCAAGCCCGCCCACTTCCGCCGGTTCGTCGGGCGCAAGGCCCGTGTGCGGACCCGCCACCCGCGTCCCGTGGGATCGCCCAGCGACCCCGCGGCACGCGTCGTACGAAGCTTTACCGGGGAGCTCGTGGGAGCGTCCGAGAACGAGGTCACGCTGGCCGCCGACGGGGGCGTCATCGCGATCCCCTACTCGGAGATCCGACGCTCGAACCTGATCGAGGATTAAGGAGCAGTCCGTCATGTCACGCGAAATCCTTGAGGCAATGCATGCGCTTGCGCGCGAGAAGGGGATCGAGCCCGAGAAGCTGATGATCGCGCTCGAGGACGCGCTCCTGTCGGCCTACAAGAAGCAGCCCGACTCGGCCAAGTACGCCCGCGTCGAGATGGACCGCGAGACGGCGGACTTCCGCGTCATCGAACTGATCATCCCCGAGCGCCTCGAGGCGCACCTGATCGTCGAGACGATCGACGAGGAAACGACGATCGACCCGGAGACGGGCGAGATGCGCGAACCCGAGGAACCGGAAATCGATCCCAAGAAGTTCGCCGAATACCGCGACCAGATCGAGGAGCAGGACGTCACACCCGACGACTTCGGCCGGATCGCTGCCCAGACCGCCAAGCAGGTCATCCTGCAGCGGATCCGCGAGGCCGAGCGGGACATGATGTACGAGGAATACCGCGACCGTGTCGGCGAGCTGATCACCGGCATCGTGCAGCAGTCGGACTCGCGCTACACGCTCGTCCAGCTGCGCGAGCGCGTCGAGGCGCTGCTGCCGAAGTCCGAGCAGGTCGACGGCGAGCGCTACGACCACTCGCAGCGGATCAAGGCCGTCATCAAGGAGGTCTCGCCCTCCACCAAGGGACCGGCGATCATCGTCTCCCGCCGCGATCCGGAGCTGATCAAGAAGCTGTTCGAGCTCGAGGTCCCCGAGATCGCCGACGGGCTCGTCGAAATCGCCAACGTCGCCCGCGAGCCCGGCTACCGCTCGAAGATCGCGGTCGTCTCGAACACCGACGGCGTCGACCCGGTCGGGGCCTGCGTCGGCCCCCGCGGGTCGCGCGTGAGGATGGTCGTATCCGAGCTGCGCGGCGAGAAGATCGACATCATCCCCTTCAACGAGGAGCCCGCCCGCTTCGTCGCCAAGGCGCTCTCGCCGGCCCGCGTGCGCGAGGTGCTCGTCGACGACGAGGCCAAGCAGGCGACCGTGATCGTGCCCGACGACCAGCTCTCGCTGGCGATCGGCCGCGAAGGCCAGAACGCCAGGCTCGCCGCCCGCCTCACCGGCTGGCGCGTGGACATCCGCTCGGAGACCGAGTTCGCCGCCGAGGAGGCCGAGCACGGCTACGAGGAGGAGGAGGTCCAGGGCCGCTG
>CAWBEF010000011.1:0-9486 GCA_963787765.1 uncultured Solirubrobacteraceae bacterium
GAGATGATGTGGGGGCAGCTCGGGCCATAACCGGGGCTCGCTTCGATTTCGAACTTCTCGCCGGTGTGCGCGACGCCACGTCCGATGATCGTCCGCTTGGGTTCGATGACGGCGGGCGAGGCTGATTCGATCCCCAGGGCCTTGCGGAACGGCGCTTCCCGCCGGCCTCCGGATTCGAAGAGTTCAACCCCCCGCAGGCCTTCAACGCGCTTCGCCAGTGCTCGCTCGCGAGGTCCCTCGTAGCGCCTCAGGGCCTGTTCGGGGCTTTCCTCGCCGATCGCCGTGAGCGAGCCCGCGAGCCCTTCCTGGCCGGCGATGAAGGCCAGGGTGGCCGGGGACAGGGTGCGGTAGCCGCTCGCGACCCAGAAGCGCATGTCGGCACACACATCGGCCGGCACCTGCGGCTCGTAGATGACCTTCAGGAGCGAGATCTCCGACTGGATCGTGGCGGCGATCGCCGGGTCGCTCCAGTGAAGGTCTCCCACCGTTTCGGTGAATCGGGTGAAGGCGGCCGCCTCGACCTTGAAGGCGGCGACCCGCAGCACCGTTTCGAGCTCGTCGCTCAGCAGCGTGAACTGGTGCTCATGGCGGCTGGCTTCCCCCTGCGCGCGCGGAGTGAGGCCGCCGCGCGTGCTCGAGGAGGAGGACTGCAGGTTGCCGGGGGCGCCCGCGAGCACCTTCGGGCATTCCGCGGCGATCGCGGCGCCGCTGCGGCGCTCGGCGGAGTCCGCCGCGGAGCGGTTGTGCTCGAAGGTCAGATCGAGCTCGTATACGGCCTGCAGGTAGGTGCGGGTCGCCGTCCGGTTTGCGGAGGCGCCACTCGCCGATCGGGCCGTGCCCAGCAGGCAGGCGGCCAGCACCAGGGTCGCGATGACACACCGGCGCAACCCCGGCTCTGCGATCGCCGCGCGCGACCGGCACACTCTCGCTCCCACCGGGCCAGCATATCTTCACGTTCGGGGACCGAGGCGGCCCCTATGCTGGACGGGCATGCTCAACGTGCTGCTGACAAACGACGACGGGATCGAAGCCGAGGGCCTGCAGGCGATGCGCCGGGCACTGGTCGAGCTCGACGGTGTCCGCCTTGCCGTGATCGCCCCCGACGGGAACCGCTCGGCGATGGCCCGCTCGATCACCACCCGCCGTCCGCTGTGGGTCGAGGAGGTCCCGTTCGCCGACGGGACGACGGGCTATGCGACCGACGGCACCCCCGTCGACTGCGTCCGGCTCTCGAGCCTCGGTCTGATCGAGGGCTTCCAGGCCCAGCTGATCGTCGCCGGGATCAACCACGGCGCGAACCTGGGCGATGACATCACCTACTCGGGGACCGTCGCGGCGGCACTCGAGGGCGTCGTCCTGGGGCTTCCGGCGATCGCCGTCTCCCAGCAGTCCGGCGCGCGCAACCTCGACTACAACTTCGACGGCGGCTTCGGCTTCGACGTCGCCGCCGCCTTCGTTGCCGCCCTGGTGGCGCGGATCGAGGACGTGCCGCTGCCGCCCCGGACGCTGCTCAACGTCAACGTCCCCGCCGGGGAGCCCGAGGGCGTCGAGGTGGCAACGCTGGGCAAGCGGATCTACCGCGACGAGCTCAAGCTGGACACCGAGGAGGAGCACCGCCGGCGCTACTGGATCTACGGCGCCTACCCCGGCTTCCAGGACGAGCCCGGCACAGACCTGGCCGCCGTTCACGCCGGGCGGATCGCCGTCACGCCGATCCACTTCGACCTAACCGACCATGCGAGCCTCGAGGCGCTGCGGCGCTTCGACCTCGAGGGCCTGCTCGAGCCGCTCGCGCCAGACGCAGCTCCGTGAACGCAGGCCCGGCCGCCACGGACGACGCGCAGGGCCCGCCGGCGGCGCTCGCCAAGCGGGCCTTTGAGCTGCGCGAGCAGCTCTCCTACCACTCCCACCGCTACTACGTCCTCGACGACCCGGAGATCGGCGACGACGCCTACGACCGGCTGCTCGACGAGCTGCGGGCGCTCGAGCGCGACCATCCGGAGCTCCTGACCCCCGACTCGCCGACGCAGCGGGTCGGCGGCGAGCCCGTCGGCAAGCTGACGAAGGTCGAGCACCTCGAGCCGATGCTCTCGCTCGGCAACGTCCGCTCGGCCGAGGAGCTGCGGGCGTGGGTCGAGCGGATGCGCAACCACCTCGCCCGGGAGGGCATCGAGGACCCGAGGTTCGAGTATGTCGTCGAGCCGAAGATCGACGGCCTCGCGATCAGCCTGCTCTACCGCGACGGCATCCTCGAGCGGGGGGCGACCCGCGGCAACGGCGAGATCGGCGAGGACGTCACCCACAACCTGCGCACGATCGGGGCGATCCCGCTGCGGATCGTCGACGCCCCGCCGCTGGTGGAGGTGAGGGGCGAGATCTACATGTCTCTGAAGGACTTCACGGCCCTCAACGAGCGCCGCGCCGAAGCGGGCGAATCGACGTTCATGAACCCGCGCAACTCCGCCGCCGGGACGATCCGCCAGCTCGATCCGGCCGACGCGGCCAAGCGGCCGCTGTCGATCTGGGTCTACCAGGTGGGGGTCGCGGAGGGCCTTGCCTTCAAGGCGCACAGCGAAGCGCTCCAGTGGCTTCGCGACCACGGCTTCCGGGTCAACGGCGGGATCCGCCGGCTGGCCGGCGAGGAGGAGGTCATCGAGCAGTGCCTGGAGTGGGAGCGGCGCAGGGGCGAGCTCGACTTCGAGATCGACGGCGCCGTCGTGAAGGTCGACGATCTGGCCCTGCAGCACCGGCTCGGGTCGGTCGGGCGCGACCCCCGCTGGGCCGTCGCCTGGAAGTTTGCGCCGACGACGGCCGTCACGACGCTCGAGCGGGTGATGTGGAACGTCGGCAAGTTCGGCGATCTGCGCCCCTACGCGGTGCTCGCGCCGGTCGAAGTCGGCGGCGTCACGATCCGCATGGCGACCCTCCACAACGAGGAGGACATCGTCCGCAAGGACCTCCGCGAGGGCGAGCAGGTGATCGTCGTCCGTGCCGGCGATGTGATCCCCCAGGTCGTCTCGCCGGCCCCCCACGTCGCCGAGGCCCCGGGGCGCCCGGCGCTGCCGCGCCCGCCCTCGCGCTGCCCGTTCTGCGACACACCCACGGTCAAGCCCGCCGAGAGCATCTTCACGCAGTGCCCCAACCCGGACTGCCCGGCCAGGGCCTGGCAGCTGCTCAAGCACTTCGTCTCACGTGGGGCCATGGACATCGACGGCCTCGGCGAGAAGCAGGTCGCGATGCTGCAGGAGCGGGGCCTCGTGCGCACCGCGGGCGACTTCTACCGCCTGACCGAGGAGCAGCTGGTCGAGCTCGAGGGCTTCGGCGAGCTGTCTGCCCGCAAGGAGATCGCCGCGATCGAGGCCTCCAAGGAGCGGCCCTTCGCGCGCGTCCTGTTCGCGCTGGGGATCGAGGAGGTGGGGGAGGTCACGGGCCGGAACCTGGCCCAGGCCTTCCGCGACATCGACGCCCTGCTGGGCGCCGGGGAGGAGCAGATCGCCGAGGTCCCGGGGGTGGGGGAGAAGATGGCAGCCTCGATCCGCGGGCAGCTGGCCGAGCCGCGCATGCGCAGCCTGATCGCCGACCTGCGCGCGCAGGGTCTCTGCTTCCACGAAGCCGGCCCGCCGCCGTCGCAGGGGCCGCTGGCAGGCAGGACGCTGGTCCTGACCGGGACGCTGCCGCAGTGGTCGCGCGAGGAGGCGACCGAGCGGATCACCGCGGCCGGCGGGCGCGTCACCGGCTCGGTCTCCAAGAAGACCGATTTCCTGGTGGCCGGGGAGACGCCCGGCTCGAAGCTCGAGAAGGCCCAGCGGCTGGGCGTCTCGGTGCTCGACGAAGCCGGCCTGCGGGAGCTGCTCGAAGGGGCGTCACCGCCGGAGGCCTAGCCGCTGCCTTCCGCTTCGGGCTGGGCCGCAGTTTCGAGTTCTTCTTCCTCGCTGCCCACCAGCTGGCGTTCGCGTCTTGCCCGATCGGCCAGCTGTTCCTTTTCTGGCGCATCCGCTTCGGTCGGTTCATCCCAGTTCTGATCGACGAATTCCTGGAGCCCTCGGATGGTCGGCTCGCGCACGCCGGCGACGACTTCCTGGCCGCTGCCGCAGCCCGTCAGCGAGATGGCAGCGGCGGCTGCGGCCAGCAACGGCAGCAGCCGCAGGCGGCGGAACCCGGGGAAGCGGCGCATAGGGGCTCTTCGGCGCTCCCCCGGGGGCGCTTTAGCAGCGGACGTTCACGTGGCCATCGGCCTGCCGCGCGCCTGGCACGGCCCCTTGCGGGCGGCCGTGCGCCTCAGCCTCGGCTGGAGGCCCGCGCGAGTTCGGCTTCGCTCAGGGCCGAGTCCGCCAGGCCGATCGCGATGTGATCCTGAAACGTGTGGGCGCTTTCGATCGGGATGCCGTCGGTGAAGATCGCGAACGCCAGCTCGTGGCCGTTGGCGGCCTGGCAGTAACCGACCAGGTTCGAGGCCCCTTCGAGGGTCCCCGTCTTGCCGCGACAGCGACCTTCGGCACCGGTGTGGCGCATCCGGAGTTCGAGCGTTCCCGTGCGCCCGGCGATCGCCAGGTGTTCGCGCAGCAGGGTCCCGATCGCTGTCGGGTAGAGGCCCACCAGCAGCTGCGCGACGTCGTAGGGCGAGGTTTTGTCGGCCCGTGAGAGGCCCGAGCCGTCGACGATCCGCGGGGTGAAGCCGAGCAGCCGCGTGATCGTCCTGGCGACGACCGCGGCCCCGGCCGCGGTCGTCCCTGCGCCGCCGTAGAGGGCGCCGAGGTCCTTGGTCAGCATCTCGGCGAAGAAGTTGTCCGACGGTGGCAGCATCAGCCCGAGCAGTTCGGTGACGGTCGGCGAGGGGGCGCTCGCAAGCAGCGTCGCCCCCGCCGGGGTGACGGCGGCGCCGCTCCCGCCGGAGATCGTCACGCCGTCGTTCTTCAGGGCGCGCCAAAGCTCGCGTGCGGCATATGCGGCGGGGGCATGAGCGCCCCGTTCGCCGCCGCTTTCACCGCGGTTGAAGGCCAGGGCGCTGAGGACGCCTTCCAGGTAGGGGTCGAACGCATAGCCGGAGGACGGCTCGCCCCGCAGCGGATCCAGGAACGACTCATCGCCCCTGACGGCCCCCGTGATGTGGTGGATCCCGTCGTGGCGGACGAGCTGTGCGACGAGTGTCTCGATGCTTGTCCCCGTCCCCGCGTAGTGGGAAGCGATGAAGCCGCTCGAGCCGAATGTCGGGTCGCCGCCGCCGCGCAGGTAGATGCTCCCCGCCCAGGTCCCGCCGGCGGCGAGGTGCCCGACGCCGTAGACCGTCGTGCTCAGCCGCGCCGTCGGACCCATGTCCGCGAGCGCCGCCGTGGCCGTGTAGAGCTTCTCGACCGAAGCCGGCGGGCGCAGTGTCTGGGCGCGTTCGGAGAAAAGCGTCTTCCTGGCCGTGAGGTCATAGACATAGGCACCGTCGGCCGGGCCGGCGAGGGCCAGCTGGTGGGCGATGTCATGCTGCAGCGCGCCGAGGCCGCTCTGCGCGGGCGCCTCGGCCGCCGTGGCCAGCCCCAAGAGGGCAATTCCACACAATGAAATGAGTAGTCGCCCGCGCCGGTTCAGGTCCACGCGCCCGTACAATGTTGAGGATGGGCAAGGTTGTCAAGCTGGAACCGACCCAGAAGAAGGCGGCCGCCCGGGCGCGCCGCGTGGCGCCGCGCGGGGTCGGCCGGGCCTCCTCGATCGACCGTCGGCGCCGGCCTCGACGCGACAAGACCGCCCTCGTCCTCGGCGGTGGAGGCTTCACCGGCGGCGTCTATGAGATCGGGGCCCTGCGTGCTCTGGACCTGCTGGCGGTCAACAGCACGGTCAACAACTTCGACGTCTATGTCGGGACCTCGGCCGGGGCCTTCATCGCCTCGCTGTGCGCCAACGGCGTCACGCCCGAGGAGATGATGCGGGTCGTCACCCGCAAGGGTGGCCCGGCCCCGTTCAAAGACATCGACATCTCCGACCTGTTGCGCCCCAACCTGCTCGAGTTCGCCCGCAAGGGAGCGGCGATGCCGCTCCACGTGGTCTCGATGCTGCGCCAGTTCGCCGCCACGCGCGGTGGCGTCTCGGCGATGGACCTCGTCATGGGCCTCGCCGACGTGCTGCCCTCGGGCCTCTACACCGGTGGCGGGATCGAGAAGTACCTCGAGGAGGTGCTGGGCCAGGCCGGGCGCACCGATGACTTCCGCGAGCTCGACTGTGAGCTTTACCTGACGGCGACCGACCTGGACACCTGCGAACGGGTCGTCTTCGGCGTCGACGGCATGGACCACGTGCCGATCTCCACCGCCGTGCGGGCCTCCGGGGCGCTGCCGATGGTCTACTCGCCCGTCGAGGTCGGCGACCGCGAGCTGATCGACGGCGGGATCGTCTCGACGACCAACCTGGACCTGGCGATCCAGGCCGGCGCCAAGCTGGTCGTCGTGATCAACCCGATCGTCCCGTTCGTCAACGACTTCACGAGCACGATCACCACGCTGCGCGGGCGCCGTCCGCGGCGGGTCTCCGACATGGGCTTCGCCCAGATCGGCTACCAGGTCTTCAAGCTCGTGGCCCACCAGCGCCTGCACGAACTCGCCAAGGGCTGGGAGGAGCGCTATCCGGGCGTCGACATCGTCCTGATCGAGCCCGAACCGAACGACGAACTGATGTTCCAGACCTCGATGATGAGCTTCACCTCGCGCGTGGAGATCGCACGCCACGGCTTCGAGTCGGTGACCAAGCAGCTGGCCGGCGAATATGACCGCTACCAGGATGTCGCCGAGCGCCACGGCCTCGACATCTCCGGCAAGCGTGTCCGCCAGGTCGTCGCGCACTTCGACGAAGAGACCGAGTCGGTCAGCGCCTGGCGCAAAATCCTGGAGGGCACGACAGGCGCGCTGCTCCGCCAGGCCGGCTCCGGCTGAGTCCCACGCGGCGCCGCTCGCCGCCCCCTGCTAGCCGCCGGCTTTCTCGATCGCCTCGACAACGCGGTCGGTCGCCTGTTTTGAGCGGACCGCGATCCTCACGTGGCGGGGCTCACCCAGCGCGTCACCGGCAGCTACGAGGACGCCGGCCTGGGCAAGGCGCGCGGCGAGCTCGGCTCCGGGCAGGTCGGGGTGGGCCGCCCACACGAAGTTCGCCTGGCTCTCGGCCACCTCGAAGCCGGCGCTCGCGCAGCGCCGCCGTCAGCGCGGGCGCTCCTCGCAGATCGGCGCGACGCGCGTCTGCGACGAGCTCCGAGCAGCTCCGCAGCGCCTCCAGCGCCCCCGCCTGGGAGACCTCTGAGACGCCGAGGTCGGGCTCGAGCTCGGCGAGCAGCTCCTCCGAGCCGGGGCCGCCGATCGCGTAGCCGATCCGCAGCCCCGCAAGGCCCCAGGCCTTCGAGAAGCTGCGAAAGACGAGCAGCCGCGGGTGGCGCTCGAGCAGCGCCAGCGAGGAGTCGACGGGCTGCGCGTCGGCGAAGTCGACGAGCGACTCGTCGAGCAGCACCGCGACCCCCTCGGGCAGGCCGTCCAGCAGCCGCGCGAGCTCGCCGGCGCCCAGCAGCTCGCCGGTCGGGTCGTTGGGGCTGGCCAGCGCGATCACGCGCGTGTCTCGCTGCCGTGCGGCCGCGAGCAGCGCGTCGACCCGCCCGTCGACCCGCACCGCGCGGCCGTGGGCGCGGCGGGCCATGATCGGGTAGAGCGGATAGGAGGGCCACGGGGTCAGCAGCTGCTGGCCGGGCCGATCAGCGCGCGGGTCGCCGAGCTGAGCAGCTCGGCGGCGCCGTTGCCGAGGATCAGCCGGCCGGGTCGACGCCGTGGCGCTCGGCGAGCTCGTCGCGCAGGTCGGTGCCGCGCAGGTGCGGGTAGCGCTGCAGGCCGCGCCGGGCGACGAAGGTGATCGCGTTGACGATGCGCGGGTGGGGGAGCTCGGGCCAGGTCGTCTGCGAGAGGTCGAGCGTCTCCACGCGGGTCAGCGCCTTGCGCCGGCGCTCGGCGGCCTGCTCGCGCAGGCCCGCGTTGACCTCCTCCTCGGACATCCCTTCGAACTGACGGTAGTAGTCGAGCAGGCCCACGGTGTGCCCGTTCTAGCAGCGATTCGCGCGCGCGGGCCGCGGCCAGACGGCCGCGGCCCCGGACCGCGCCGGTCAGCCCCGGCCTAGCCCGAGACGCTGCTCGTGCCCGGGCCGTGGATCACCACGAACCAGAACGCGAAGGCGGCGCGCAGACCACGGCCGTGGTGGCGAAGATCCGCCCGAGCGCGCCCGCGCGCTGGTCGTGGCCGGCGGCGCGGCGGACCAGGATCCACGCCTGTCCAGCCGGCGAGCAGCGCAGCGCTCCGAAGAGCAACCCGAACAGCGCGACGAACGAGACCAGGATGCCGACGCTGACGCTGCCCGAGAGGTAGTCGCCTGCGAGCCGAGCCACAGGCAGGCGAGCGGGATCGGGCCCCAGCAGAGCAGGCTGAGGACGATCATCGCAGCGAGCATCAGGATTCCGGCCAGCGAGCCGTCGATGCGTTCGCGCATCTCGCCGCCGCGCTCGGGCAGCGCGCGGAAGTGGACCGGCGCGGTGCCGGGCCGCCGCCCGACGAACAGGCCGCCGTTATCTGAGGGTCGCTACGCATCGGGGCTCCTATGTTCGCAGGCTGGAGGGGGCCGGCCAGCGCGCCCTAGCCTGGCGTAGAGGCCGTCGAACAGGCTCGCGTACTTCTCGTTGACGACGTTGCGCTTGACCTTCAGGTCGGCGTCAGCTCGCCCGTCGCCTGCGAGAGGTCGTGGTCGAGGATGACGAACTTCTTGACCTGCTCGACCTGCGCGTATTTCGCGTTTGCCCGGTCGATCTCCGCCTGGATCAGCTCGCGCACCTCGGGGTCCTGGGCGAGCGAGGGGATGTCCTCGGGCAGGCCGTGCTCGCGGGCGAAGAGCGGCATCTCTTCCTCGTCGAGGGTGATCAGCACGACGGGGTAGGGGCGCTGGTCGCCGTGCATCACGGCCTGTGAGATCCAGCGGCACTGCTTGAGGTCGTTCTCGATGTTGGCGGGCGTCAGGTTCTTGCCGCCGGCGGTGATGATGATGTCCTTCTTGCGCCCTGTGATCGACAGGTAGCCGTCCTCGTCGAGCGAGCCGAGATCGCCGGTGTGCAGCCAGCCGTCCTCGACCGCGCCGAAGCTCGTCGTCGGCGCGGTTGTGGTAGCCGTTGAAGATGTTCGGCCCTTTGATCAGGATCTCGCCGTCCTCGGCGATCTTCAGCTCCACGCCCGGCAGCGCTTTGCCGACGGTGCCGAAGCGGTGGTCCTCGATCGTCGAGACCGTCGCCGCGGTGGCCGTCTCGGTCATGCCGTAGCCCTCGAACACGGGCACGCCGCAGGCCCAGAAGAATTCGAGGATCTCCTGGGCGATCGGCGCCGCCCCGCTGGTCGCCTGGCGGACCTCGCCGCCGAAGATCGCGCGGACGTTTTTGAACAGTTGCTCGTCGGCTTCTTCGAAGCTCTTCTGCATCTCCTGTGGGATCTCTT
>CAWBEF010000012.1:0-159809 GCA_963787765.1 uncultured Solirubrobacteraceae bacterium
GAGGGCCGCTCGCACCGGCTCCCGCGGCCCGGCGGGACGCTCGCCCTCGGCTCACGGCTCGTCACGGCGCGCCGCGTGAGGCTGCTCTCGACGCTGATCGTCCTGGGGACCTCCGTCGCCTTCATCCTGCTGATGCTGGCTCTGGCATCGGAGCTCGGCGAACTCGCCGATAACCCGGCCGCTCTCGGCAAGCGCTACCAGCTGACGGCCGCCCTCCCCGCCGCCGACGCGCCGAGCGTCGCGGCTCTGCCGGGCGTCTATGCCGCGGCGCCCCGCTACGAAGTCCAGGCGCTCGACTCCTACTCGCTGGGGGAGACGATCGACCTGATCGCCTACCCCGGGGACCACACCGTGTTCGAGGCTCCCTCGCTCTCCGCCGGGCGGCGGCTGCGCGGTCCGCACGAAGCCGAGGTGGGACTGGGCCTCGCCGAAGTCCTCGGCCTGGGCGTCGGCTCGACGCTCGCCGCACAGCTCCCGTCGGGCCGCGAAGCGCGCTTCCGTGTCGCGGGGATCGTCAACTCGCTGCAGCACGACGGCCGTGTCGCCTATCTCTCCGCCGCGGGCCTGCTCGCCGACGAACCCGCGGCAGGTGAGCAGATCGCGATCCGCCTGCGACCGAACGCCGACCGCGCCGCCGTCTCCGCGGGGCTGCAGGCACTCGGCGCGACCCCCGCCAAGACCTCGGCGGCCGTCGGCACGAGCCAGTCGCTGATCGACGCGCTGACATCGATCCTGCGGGTCGTCGCGATCGTCAACGGCCTGGTCTGTCTCTATGCCCTGATCCAGGCGCTCGTCCTGACAGCCCGCGAACGGCGCGCGACGATCGGCGTCCTCCGCGCCTGCGGCGCCGGTGCCGGAGCCGTGCGGGTCCTGCTGGCGGGTGCGGCGGCGACCGTCGTCCTGCCCGCCGCACTTGCGGGGGTCCTGCTCGAGCGTGTCGCGCTCGGCCCGGCCCTGGCGCACCTGGCCGCCGGGTATGCCTCGCTCGCGCTCGGGGCCGGCCCGGGCGAGATCGCAATCGTTCTGGGGGCCTTCGCCCTGTTCGCAGCCATCGCCGTCATGTGGGTCGCCCGTCTGAGCACCGCCGAGACGATCGTCGGAGCACTTCGCGGATGAGCAGGCCCGGGCGCCCGAGGGCGCGACTGCTGACCCGCCGGGAGGCGCTCGCCGAGCTGGGCGCCGGCGGAACCGGACTGCTGCTGGCGGGCTGCGCGGGAGCCGCGCTGCACCCAGCCGCCGACGGCTCGACGCTCGAGTCGACCTGGCGTGACCCCGACGGGGACGGGCAGCTCCAGCCGGAGCCGGGCGAGCGGCTGATCGAGCGCACCGAGCTCGCTCCCGCCGGTGCCGGCGGGGTCCGGCTGGCGCTGCTCGCGCACCTGAGCGATGCCCACGTGATCGACGAGGAGTCCCCGGCGCGCGTTCCCTTCCTGCGCCGCCTGGGGGCTCCCTTCAACTCGACCTTCAGGCCCCAGGAGGCGCTCAGCAAGCGGGTCCTTGCCGGCGCGCTGCGGGCGGTCGGGGCGCTGCGCCCGGATGCCCTGATCCAGGGCGGTGACCTGATCGACAACGCCCAGCACAACGAGCTCGACTGGGCGCTCACGCTCCTGGGGGGTGGGCGGCTCGATCCCCGCAGCGGCAACGCCGTCTACGAAGGCGTCCAGTCGCAGGTCAACCCCGATCCCTTCTACTACCGCCCCGACCTCGACGCGCCCCGCCATCCCGGCCTGCTGGCCGAGGCGGTCGAACCGTTCTTGGCCCCGGGTGTCAGCACTCCCGTCTACCCCGTCCTGGGCGACCACGACATCCTCGTGCAGGGGGTGCTCGCGCCGAGCCCTCTGACCCGCGCGATCGCGCTGGGCGACCGGGCGATCTGGGATCTCCCCGGCGGCCTGACGCTGCCGGGCGGGCTGTCGCTCTCAGCGGCCGGGGCAGCGGCGGACTCGCCGGACTCGCTCCCGCGGCCGGAGCTCTTGGTAGGCCTGATCGAACAGGTCGCACAGGCGCCGTCGGTGCCCGTCGCCGCCGACCCTGCCAGGCAGGAGCTGGGCGTCGCCGAGGTGCTCACCCGGCTGCGAGCCGGTGGGCAGGGGGGTCGGGGCCGCTGCTCGACTACAGCTTCGATGTCGGCCGGCGACTGCGGGTGATCGTCCTCGACCTGGTCCGCCGCGAAGGCGGCTCGGGCGGGCTCGTCCATCCGGCGCAGCCCGGCTTCCTTCAGGCCGCGCTCTCCGGCGCCGGTGATCGGTGGGTGATCGTCGTCTCCCATCAGCCGCTTGCGAGCAGCCAGGGGGGCGAGCGGCTGCTTGCCCTGCTCGACGGCGCCCCGCGGGTGATCGCGGCGATCTCCGGCCATACCCACCGCAACCGGATCACGCCCCGGCCGAGCCGCGGCGGCGGCTACTGGCTGATCGCCACCGCGTCGCTGATCGACTTTCCTCAGCAGCTGAGGGCGCTGCGGGTGATCGAGCAGGGCACCGGCGCCGTGGCTCTCGAGACGTGGATGATCGACCACTCGCCCGACCCGCGGATCGGCGACGTCTCGCGGGAGCTGTCCTACATCGACGCCCAGGGCGGGCGCCCGCAGGGCTTCGCGGGCGGCCCACTGGACCGCGACGTGAGGCTGTTCAAGCGCGTCGCGGCCTAGGCGCGCACGAGGGCCGCGAACCAGCGGGCACCGGCGTTCCACTGCTCACGGACCGCGAATCCCGCCTCGGCGACCAGCTCGGGAAGCTCCTCGATGCTCATCCGCGCCCAGGGGAACCACCGGCTGCTCGTCTGCTCGGACTCCAGCCGTACCCGGACGGTGCCGCTTCGAACACCGGGGCCCTCCACCTCGACCAGCACGATGCCCTGCGGCGCAAGCAGCGATCCGACGCGCCCGAGCAGCTCCCGGGGGGCGCCGCCGATCCCGATGTTGCCGTCGAGCAGCAGCGCGCTCCCCCAGGTCCCTGCACCGGGCAGACGGTCGAAGATCGAGCCCTCGATCACCTCGGCGCCCCGCGTCCGTGCGAGGCGCACCGCCAGCGGCGAGATGTCGACCCCGACGGCCACGACCCCACGCCGGCTGAGCGCGACGACGTGGCGCCCCGGGCCGCAGCCGATATCGAGCACCGGGCCGACCGCCCTGGCGAGGACGGGGTGTTCCTCGGCGGCCGGCGCCTCGAGGTAGCGGCGCAGGGCGAAGGGAAGCTGCCCGCCGTGCTCATCGACGACCCTCAGCTCGCTCGCGTCCCCGGGCTCCGAGGCCGAGCGGAGCAGTTCGGCCCCATACAGGTCGATCGCCTCGAGGCGATCGAGCGGGCGGGCGCTCAAGCTGCCTCCTGCGCACTGCCGGCGCCATGCCCGGCCCGGCTCAGCGCACGGGCAAAGCGGCTCCCGGGCGCCTGGAGCGCCACGGCGAGCGCGTCGGCGTGGCAATCGACGTCGCGCAGCAGCGGCAGTGGATGCGTCCGCAGGCCGAGTGCCTCCAGGCGCAGCCGCTGGGACTCGCCGGTATGCGCGGTGCTCATCGGCACCCCCGCGAACACGCGGGGGTCGGGCCGGCGCAGGCCGATCCCCCAATAGCCGCCGTCCTCGCAGAGACCGAGCACGGCGTCACTGCCCGGCGTGTCCAGTGCGCCGAGCGCCGCCTCCAGCAGCTCGGGGGTCACCTGGGGGGTGTCCATGCCGATCAGGAACGCCGGCTCGCCGACGTCCTCGAAGGCGCCGGCGAGGCGCTCGGCGAATCCCGCTTCGCGCTGCGTGATGACCTCGATGCCCGGCGTGAGCCAGTCCCCGGCCGGCCCGTCCAGCACCAGCACACGCCGCGGCGCAGGGGTCTGAAGGACCGCCTGGAGCGTGTCGCGCAGGGCCGCCTCGGCGAGCTCCGCCGCCTGGCTCGGCGTGAGCGGCGGGCACAGCCGCGTCTTCGCCCTCCCGGCGACGGGCGCCTTGGCGATCACGAGCAGGGCTGAGCGGGGGAGGGTGGCCTGCACAGCCGCAAAGCTATGCGCAGGCGATCGCGAATCACATTACGGAATTCGGAACATTCCCCGGCGGGGCGCCCGGCCGGCGCGCGCGGGTGGGAGAATCGACCGATGCAGACGCTCGCCGCGGACGGCCACCGCCACGCCTGCGGCTCGGTCCTGGTGGTCGACGACGAGCCGACGATCGCCGAGGTCGTCTCCCGCTACCTGCAGCGAGCCGGCTATGAGGTGCGGACGGCCGCCGACGGCCCGGATGCGCTCAAGCTGGTCGCCGAGAGCCGGCCGGACCTGCTCGTCCTGGACCTGATGCTGCCCGGTCTCAACGGCCTCGAGGTGATGCGGCGGGTCCGCGACGGCGAGCGTGAGCCGGTGGCGATCATCCTCCTGACGGCCAAGGGCGAGGAGTCAGACCGCGTCGTCGGGCTGCGCCTGGGCGCCGACGACTACATGGTCAAGCCCTTCTCTCCCGATGAGCTCGTCGCGCGCGTTGACGCCGTGCTGCGTCGCTTCGACACCGCCCCCGACAGCGGTCCGGCGCTCGAGTTCGAGGGCCTGACGGTGGACCCGGCCGGCCGGCGGGTGCTGCTCGAGGGCCGGGAGGTCTCGCTGACCCAGCGCGAGTTCGAGCTGCTTCTGTTCTTTGCCCGCCATCCCGGCCACGCGTTCACGCGCCACGAGTTGATCGATCAGGTCTGGCGCTACTCCTTCTACACCGACACCTCGACGGTCACCGTCCACGTCCGTCGCCTGCGGGCCAAGATCGAGCGCGACCCCGGACGGCCGCGGTTCCTGGAGACCGTCTGGGGCGTCGGCTACCGGTTCCAGCCATGAACACCGCGCCGCTCAGGAGCGCGGCGGCAGGCATCCTCGTGGCGCTGGGCACCGCGCTTGCCGGGACGCTCGTCTGCTTCCTGGCCTACGGCGGGCACGCCGGCTGGACGTGCCTTGCGATCCTCGCTCCCGTGGGCCTGCTGACGGTCCTGGTGGTGGAGCGGTTCCTGGTGGTCCGCGCGCGGCTCGGGGGAATGCGCCGCCAGCTCGCGGTGGGCGGGGCGATCGTCGTCGGGCAGCTGCTGCTCGCCGCCGGCCTGTTCGTGGCGCTGATGACCCACTCCGCTCCCGACGCGCTGTTCACCGCCGTCCTCGCGCTCTACGCGGGCATCGTCGGCGCCTGGAGCGCACGGACGATCGGCCGAGGCGTGCTCGGCGACATCGACGCGCTCAGGGACGCCCTGCAGGCCGTCGCGGCGGGCGAGCGAAACGTCCAGATCGCGACGGCGGGCGGCGACGAGCTGGCACTGGTGGCCCGTGACATCGAGGAGCTCGCGGCGACGCTCAAGCGCGAGGAACTTTCGCGGACGACGCTCGAGGACGCCCGTCGTCAGCTGCTGGCCGCGATCTCCCACGACGTCCGCACGCCGCTGACCTCGCTGCGGCTGCTCAGCGCGGCGCTGGCCGACGACATCGTCGACGGCCCCACGCGACTCGAATACGTCTCACGCATCGGTGTCCACGTCCGCGCGATGAGCGCGATGATCGACGACCTGTTCGAGCTCTCTCGCCTCGAGGCCGGTGACATCAGCTGGACGATGGAACGGGTTCCGCTCGAGGATCTGGTGCTCGAGACCGTCGACGCGATGCGCGTCCAGGCGCAGGCCGGCTCGGTCGAGGTCCGCGCCGAGCTGACACAGGACCTCGAGGCCGCCCGCGCCAACCCCGAGCAGATTCAGCGGGTGCTGTTCAACCTGATCCAGAACGCGATCAGGCACACCCCGGCGGACGGCAGCGTGACGGTCCGGGCCAGCTCCGCGGATGACGCGGTCAGGTCGAGGTCCTCGACACCGGGCACGGCATCCCCGAGGCCGAGCGCGAGCGGGTCTTCGAAGCATTCGTCCAGGGCGGCGATCGCGCGGCGCGCAGCGACGGCCACGCCGGGCTGGGCCTCGCGATCTCACGGGCGATCGTCGAGGCCCACGGCGGACGGATCTGGATCGAGGATGCGAGCGTCGGCACGAGCATCCGCTTCAGCCTCCCTGCAGCGGCGGGCTGAGTTGCGCCTGCCGCTGGGAGATCCCGATCACCCGCCGCCCGGACCGTTCAGGCCCGCCTTCTGGCGCAGCCCACTGCGCGGCCCCTGGCTGACATCGCTGCTGGGCCTGCTCCTGCTGATCGCGATCCCGCTGATCGCGCTGACGGGCTTCCTCTCAAACGACGCCTACAACCCGAGCCTGTCCGGCAACTCAGTCGGGCGGACGCTCGGTCCGCTGGACTTCTATCTCTTCAACTGGCCGACCCATCCCTCCTGGCTCTATGCGTTCACCCAGGGGACGCACGTCACGATCGGGCTCGCTGCGACACCGATCCTGCTGTTCAAGCTCTGGTCGGTCATCCCCAAGCTGTTCGAGTGGCCACCCGCACCGACGCTCGCCCACGCGCTCGAGCGCCTCTCGCTCGCATTCCTCGTCGGCGGCGCGCTGTTCGAGTTCGCGACCGGGATCCTCGACATCCAGTACGCCTACCTGTTCAAGTTCTTCTTCACCAACGCGCACTACTACGGCGCGTGGATCTTCACGGTCGCGTTCGTCTTCCACGCGGCGATCAAGCTGCCGACGATGAAACAGGCGCTCGCGACCCGCCGCGGGCTGAAGCCGCTGATGGACAATCTCGCGCAGACCCGGCCCGAGCCCCAGGGCGAACCGCAGAGCTCGCTGATCGCAGCGGCCCCGGCGGCGCCGACGATGTCGCGCCGGGCGCTGCTCGGAACGATGGGCGCGGGCTCGCTGTTCCTGTTCATCCAGGGCGCCGGCGACACGATCGGCGGACCCCTCAGGTCGCTCGCGATCTTCGGGCCCCGCGACCGGGCCGGCTCCTCGCCCAACGGCTTCGCGGTCAACCGGACCGCGGCCGCGGCCCGGATCACCGCCGAGCAGGTCGGCTGCGGCCTGGCAGCTCGAGCTGACGGGCGCGGGCGCCACGGTGAAGCTGACCCGCGATCAGCTGCTGGCGATGCCCCAGCACACCTGTGATCTGCCGATCGCCTGCGTCGAGGGCTGGTCGACGACCCAGCGCTGGACGGGGGTCCCGGTCGCAGCGCTCGCCCGGCTCGCGGGCGCAGGCGGGGAGGCGACCGTCAGGAACATCTCGATCGAGACAGACGGCGTCTTCACGGCCGCAACGCTCTCAAAGAGCGAGATCGCCGACGAGCGGACGCTGCTCGCGCTGAAGGTCAACGGCGTCGACCTCTCGCTCGACCACGGCTACCCGGCGAGGATCATCGGCCCCGGCCTCCCGGGCGTCCACTGCACGAAGTGGGTCTCCAAGATGCAGTTCAGCGAGGCCTGACCCGGTGTCCGGGCTGATCGCGCGGTTCAGGCACCACTACGGGGCGAGCCCGCTGCACCTGGTTGCCTTCCTGGCCAGCATCGCCGTCACCGGCCTCGCCGTCAAAGGCTGGCTGGCCGAACCGGCGATCAGCATCAGGTACATCCTGATCTGGTTCGTCGGGGCGATCATCGCCCACGACATGGTCGTGCTCCCCCTCTACACGTCCCTCGACCGGCTGGCGCTGGCGATCTCCCGCCGCCGGCACTCCGGCCCCGGCGAGGCGCCGCCGGCGCCCACGCGCTCGCCCGGCTGGGTCTACGTGCGCATCCCGCTGATCCTCAGCGCGATGCTCCTGCTGGTCTTCGGTGCGGAGATCCTGCGCGAAGGAAACGCGACCTTCCACCTCGCCAGTGGCCACACGCAGGACGTCTATCTCTCGCGCTACCTGATCGTCGTCGGGGTTCTGTTCCTGCTCTCGGGCCTCGCCTATGTCGCGAGCTCCGCGCGGGCCAGCTCGCGCATCCCCTGAGCGAAGTCCTCGCGCGCGCGGAACCCCAGCAGCTCTGCGGCCCGCTCGGGTGAGGCGAACACATGACGCACATCGCCGAGGCGGAACTGCCCGGTGATCTGCGGCCGCGGAGCCTGCGGGCCCGCCGCGTCGGCGAGCGCCTCGGCCATCTCGCCGACGCTCCGGGGCCGCCCGCTGGCGATGTTGAGCGGACCGGTGACCGGCTCGGGGGAGCTCAGCGCCGCGACGTTCGCCAGCGCGACGTCGCGGACGTGGACGAAGTCGCGCCGCTGGGCGCCGTCCTCGAAGACCCGTGGGGCCTCGCCGGCGGCCAATGCGCTTGCGAACAGCGAGGCGACACCGGCGTAGGGGGTGTCGCGGGGCATCCGGGGGCCGTAGACGTTGTGGTATCGCAGCGCCGTCACGGGGACCCCCGCCTCGCGTTCGAGGGCTGCCGCGAGGTGCTCCTGGTGGAGCTTCGTGGCGGCGTAGACGTTGCGCGGGTCGAGCTCGGCCTGCTCGGGGATCGGCCGGGCCTCGAGCTCGCGCCCGCAGCCCGGGCAGCCAGGCTCGAAGCGCCCCGCCTCGAGATCCTCCGCGCGCCTGGGCGCCGGGCGCACGACGCCGTGCTCGGCGCATGCGTAGCGGCCCTCGCCGTAGACGACCATGCTCGAGGCCATCACCAGGCGCCCGGTGAATCCGCTCGCGGCAAGCTCCCGCAGCAGCACGGCGGTCCCCGTGTCGTTGTGGGTCACGTAGCCGGTGATGTCCAGGAAGTCCGAGCCCAGGCCGACCATCCCGGCCTGGTGGCAGACGTGCTCGACCCCGGCGAGGGCCCGCGCGACGGTCTCCGGATCGCGGATGTCGCCCTCGAGCAGATCGACCTCGCCGGCCAGGTGGGCCGGCACGCCGGAGTGGGCCATCAGCGAGTCGAGGACACGCACCTCCCGGCCTTCGGCGATCAGCGCGTCGGCGATGTGCGAGCCTATGAATCCGGCGCCGCCGGTGAGCAGGATCATCTCGCTCCCGCCGCGGCGAGGACCCGTGTCATGTCGCGGAGGGCGCGCAGCGTGCCGCGCAGGGTGCCTGTGACCTTCGAGTGGCCCTGTCGCGGCAGATAGGCGACGGGCAGCTCGCTGACGCGCCAGCCCTCGGCACCGGCACGGACGACCATCTCCAGCGGATAGCCGAAGGCTCGGTCGCTCAGGCCGAGGTCGAGCAGCTCCGTGCGGCGCGCCGCTCGCATCGGTCCGAGGTCGCGCAGCTTCAGACCGGTGCGCCTGCGAAGGACCGCCGCCAGGGCCATGTTCGCGACGCGGGCGTGCAGTGGCCAGGCACCCCTGCTCGGCCGGCGGCGGCCGAGGACGAGATCAGCGGCTCCGCTCTCGAGCAGTGCGACCAGCGCGGGCAGCTCCCCGGGGTCGAGCGACCCGTCGCAGTCCATGAAGCAGACGATCGCGCTCTCGGCGGCCTCGAGACCCGCGTGGCAGGCCGCACCGAAGCCACGCCGAGGTTCCACGACGACCCTCGCCCCCAGCGCCGCCGCCAGCTCCCCCGAGCCGTCGCTCGAGCCGTTGTCCACGACGATCGCCCGGTAGCCGGCCGGCAGCGCGCCGAGCACCCCCGGGATCGCCGCGGCCTCGTCGAGGACGGGAAGTATCACCTCGGGCATCGTGTTCGCCCGGCGGTCATCGGCGCCGATGCTCACCCGTGAATCCTACGTACCGGGCTCGCATGGCGGCCCCGTGAGACCCGGAACGAGGGTGCTCGAGCCGTCCGGGCCGTGGGCGTAGGAGGTGAGCCGCGCGTCGGTCAGCGAGGAGTAGAGCACCTGTGTCGCGCCGCCCGGCGCGCGCGGGTCGCCGATCACCATGCGCCCGGGGGGCAGGGTGAGCCGCTCGAGCACGGTGACGGGCGCGCTGCCCGCCTGTTCGCTGACGCGTCCATCGGGGAAGCTCTGGACCGGCACTTCGTGGAGCGTCGGCGGGTGGGCGAGGCGGACGCTGAGCGTCGCGGCGACGGCGCTGGAGCCCGGGTTGAGCAGTTCAAGGGCGCCCCGGCGGCACAGGCTGCGCAGCGGATAGAGCGAACGGTGGCGCAGCAGCGCCGCTTCGGCGCCCGTGTGGGCCCGGGCCAGCCGGGCGAGATAGGGGCGCAGGTCGAAGAACCAGAGGTCGCCGTCGGGGCTGAGCAGTCCCGGCTCGCCGAGGATCGCCCGCAGCGTGGCGTGCAGGCGCATCGCCGCCGCCGGCTCGAAGCCCGCGGGGTCGACCCACAGCCCGCTGAAGCCGGCCGCCCCCGCGGCGGCCAGGACGTAGGGCAGCGGCTGACCGGCGAGCGCCGCCGGCCAGTCCTCGGGCCTGCCCTTGACCGCGCCGTAGCTCCAGCGCAGCCCCCGGGAGTGCAGGTAGCCGCGCAGCGGCTCGTACTTGGTCGCATAGGTCGCAACCTGGTCGCTGACGGGCGTTTCCGGATAGCCCTCGGGGAACGGGACATAGGGGAGCTCGAAGACGCCCGCCCCGTGGGGCAGTCGCGCTTCGATCTCGCGCACCAGCCGTTCGTCGCTGTGCCACTGCCGGGCCGTGGCGGGGTAGGGGGGTATGTAGGAGTCGCTGGTCTGGTCCCAGACGCCGAACAGGAGCACGGCGCCGAGCACGGCCAGGCCCAGGGTGCCGCCGTGGCGCAGGGGCCCGAGGCGTCGTCTGAGCCCATCGAGCAGCGTGCCCGCGGCGAACAGCGAGAAGAACGCGATCAGCACCGAGATCCTGTTCCAGGCCCGCACGTCGGGGGTGAAGATCAGCTCGATCAGGCTGGCGAGGCCGCCGACGGTCCCGACCGCGAACGCGAGCCAGGCGCCGATCGCGGCGTCGCGCAAAAGGCGGCGGGTTGCGGTCAGCGCCGAGAGCCCGGCCATCGCCGCCAGCGCCGCGATCGTCAGCCACAGGAAGCCCACGTCGCCGACCGTGCCGAGGCTCGCGTAACAGGCCTCGCAGTATCCGGGTGCGATCGCGTGGTCGTATTCTTCGGTCGCTTCGCGCAGCGGGGGGATGCGCGCGTCGGGTGCAGGCAGCAGCAGGTTGGAGAGACGCAGGGCGAAGGCCTCGTTGGAGCTCTCGTTGCCGGCCAGAGAACGTTCGAGTGTGACGTTGGGCCCATGCTCGTGCCGGTAGATGAGGCTGGGCGCGAGGTTCACCGCGACCGTAGCGGCGATCAGCGCCGCAACGGCCAGGCCCCCGGCCGGCGAGCCCCTGCTGCGCATCAGCGCCCCGATCGATGCGCCGCCCACGAGCATGACGACGGCGAAGGTCGCGTAGTAGAGGTTGTCGGAGCCGATCACGACACAGCTGAGGACCGTCAGCGCCGTGCGCCCCGAGGCCCAGGCGAGGATCGGCCTCCCCGCTGTCCGCCGCCGCGCGAACAGCTCTCCGCCACCGAGCACGCGCAGGAACAGATAGCCCGTCAGGGGCACCGCGTAGTAGGCGGAGAGGAACAGGTGGGACTCGCCCCGGAAGAAGTGGTAGGCCAGGACCGAGAAGAGGACCGCCGCGACGCCCGCGCTGAGCGCGCTGAGCCCCAGCGACCGCAGCACCAGGTGGGCCGTGCCGGCGCACGCGGCGAACGTCCCCAGGAAGAAGAGGTTGATGATCAGGGCCGGGTTCGAGCAGAACAGCGCCAGCAGGCGGATCGCCACGAGGCTGAGGCTGTCGGCGCCCTGCGGGTAATCGACGAGCTTCTGGCCGAAGGGCGCCCCCAGGCTCGGGTTCGTCGCGTACCAGCCGTGGTCGACGATCCCCTTGACGAGCATCAGATAGAACTTCGTGTCATCGACCGGCGTGTAGCGCAGGGGCACGCCAAGGTCCCCCCGCCACAGCCGCAGAACCCAGATCGCACAGAGCACGCTGACGGCTGCCGCTGCAAGCGCCTCGAGGCCCAGCCGCAGCGGTGCGACGCGCTCGGCCGCCGGGCTCGAGTCCGGGGGCGTGCCGCGCGTCATCGGCCCAAAACTACGTGATCGGCTGGGCCACGGGCCGGGCAGAATCGCAAGTTTCGCGCGACGTAAGCTTTTCCCGCGTACCCTCCCGCTGGTGCTTCGCGTGCCATCGCCGGGCGGCGAGGAGCTCGAGCTCGGCCCCCGCAGGGACGCCCCGGACGGGGTGAACGGGCCGAGCGCGGCGCAGGACAGCGGCGCCGCGGGAACCGCAGCTCGCAGCTCCCGGCCCGCGGTGACGCTCGCCGGGCTCGCGGCGCTCGCCGCCATCGTCGCCGGATCGTTCTTCCTGGCGGGGGGAGCGAGCGCCGGCAACTACCTGCTCGACCTCCCCGGCACGCTCAGGCCCGGCTGGATCACGGGCCCGCTGGGGGACATCGCAGGCCGCGGCAACTGGCTCCAGCCTTCGCAGGTGAGCGCCGGGTTGATCGTCCTGCTCGCCGGCTACCTCGTTGCGCTCGCCTGCGCCGGCTCGATCTCGACGAGGGTCGCCCTCGCTGCCGTCGTTGCGGCGAACCTGGCCTTCACGCTCGGCCCCACGATCGTCTCGAGCGATGTCTTCGGCTATATCGCCTATGCGCGCGAGCTGGCCCTGCACGGCCTTGATCCCTACGTCTCGCCGCCCCTTGCGCTGGGGCACGACTCGGTCCTGCGGTTCGTCTACTGGCGCCACCAGCCGAGCCCCTACGGGCCGCTCTTCTCCCTCCTCAGCGTCCCGCTCGGCTTTCTCACGCCGGCGACGGCGTTGTGGGTCTACAAGCTCGCCGCCGGTGCCGCGAGCGTCGCGATCGCCTTCATCGTCGCCTCGATTGCCCGGCAGCGGGGCGTGAACCCGTCGCGGGCCGCGATCCTCGTCGGACTGAACCCGGCGGTCCTCTTCTACGCGGTCAGCGGCGCCCACAACGACCTGCTGGCGATCTGCCTCGTCGTAATCGGCCTCGCGCTGATCCTGCGGGGGATGGAGGGCGCGGGCGCGGGCGCGGCCGTGGCGGGGGCCGCGATCAAGTTGACCGTGGGCCTGGCGCTCCCGTTCCTGATCATCGCCGCACGCCGCCGCGGGCAGGCACTGCGGGGGGCCGTGATCGTGATGGTCCTGATCGGGCTGCCGACGCTGATCCTGTTCGGCGGGCACTTCATCGAGCAGCTCCACCGAATCTCGACCGACCCTCTGTTCGACACCCTGTTCAGCGGCCCAGACCGTGTTGCCGCGGCGCTCGGGACGCACATCACGCCGGCGATCCGGACGCTCTGCACCGCCGCCGCCGCGATCGTCGCGCTCGGTGCAATCGCGGCTGCCCTGCGCGGCACGGACCCGCTCACCGCGGCGGGTTGGGCGTTCCTCGCCCTGATCGCCTCGATCGCTTCCTTCGCGCCCTGGTACCTCGTCTGGCTCCTGCCCTTCGCCGCGCTGACTCGCAGCCGCCGGCTGCGGCTCGCGACGTTGCTCGTGACGATCTACGTGATGGCGGTCCACATCCCCGCCTTCGGCGGTGTGCCCTGGCTGTCCCAGCCCGCCGGTTCGGCGGCGCAGACGCGGACCGTCGCCTAGCCGGGCAGTTCACTGTCTGCATAGGTAGTGTCTAGGCAGATGGCCAAGACGATGCCACTGGGCGAGGCCGCCAAGGCGATCGGTGTCAGCGTCGACACTCTCCGCCGGTGGGATGCCGCGGGCAAGCTCCGGACCCAGCGCGATGCCCGCAACCACCGGGTCGTTGCCGTCTCGGAGGTGACCCGTCTCGCGGGCGCCCCTCAACGACACCGAACGGGGACCCGGAGCTCGGCTCGCAACCGCATGGCGGGCGTCGTGCGCTCGGTCGAGGTGGACGGCGTGATGGCGCTCGTCGAGATCGAGGCCGGGCCGTTCCTGCTCACGGCGGCGATCACGCGGGACTCGGTCGAGGAGCTCGGCCTCGCCCCGGGTGTCCCCGCTGCGGCAACCGTCAAGGCGACCTCGGTGATGGTCGAGCGGATCGGCCGCTCCGCATGAGCTTTCAAGAACGTCAAACCACAGGAGGGTCCCTCCCTTGCCCAGTGCGCGTCTGATCAGGTCGGTCGCAATCCTGCCGGCGGCTGCACTCGCAGCGGTTGCGGCCGGCTGCGGGAGCAGTGCCACGAGCAGTGGCCCCACATCGGCATCGGCCGCGACTCCTGCGGTCGTGCTCGCGGCGGCCTCGCTGACAAAGGTCTTCCCCGAAATCGAACCGGCCGCGAAATATTCCTTCGGCGGGTCCGGAGCCCTGCAGATGCAGATCGAAAGCGGCGCCCCCGCCGACGTGTTCGCGGCCGCCAGCCCCAAGCAGCCCGACGCGCTGTACGCGAAGGGCCTCGTCGGCAAGCCGGTCCAGTTCGCATCCAACCGGCTCGTCCTGGTCACGCCCGCCGCGAACCCCGCGCACATCACCTCCGTTTCGGACATCACCCGGCCGGGCGTCAAACTGGTGATCTGCAACGCGACAGTGCCGTGCGGGGACTACGCCCGGACGGCGTTCACGAACCTCGGCATCACCGCCGCGGCGACGAAGAACGTGGTCAGCGAAACAACCGACGTCACCCAGGTCCTGGCCGACGTCGCCCTCGGCCAGGCCGACGCCGGGTTCGTCTACATCACCGATGCCGACGCTGCCCAGGGCAAGGTTCACGTCATCGCGCTGCCCGCGCAGGCGAAGCCGGCCACAAAGGACTTCATCGCGGTGGTCAAGGCGAGCCACAACCGTGCGGCGGCGGAAGCGTTCATCGCCAAGGTCCTCTCGAGCGAAGGCCAGGCAAAGCTCCGGGCGGACGGCTTCGGCAGCCCGTGAGACGGGCGGCGGGACGGGCGGCCCTCGGAGTCTCGGCGGCCGTCGTCTGCACGCTCGTCCTGGGCTTCCTGATCCTGCCGATCGCGGCGCTCGTCACCTACCAGCCGGTTGCGAGGCTGATCGAAGGCTTCGGTACGAACATCGCCACGGAAGCGATGCTCGTCTCGCTGAAGACGAACGCGATCGCCATCGCGGTGATCCTCGGACTGGGCACCCCGTTCGCGTTCCTGCTCGCCCGCCTGCGGTTCCCCGGGCGGAGCATCGTCATCACCCTGGTCGAGCTGCCGCTGGTGACGCCTCCGGCGGTGGCCGGGCTCGGACTGCTCGTGGCCTTCGGCCGGATGGGCCTGTTGGGGGGCACGCTCGGCACGCTGGGGATCGAAGTCGCCTTCACGCAGCTGGCGGTGATCATCGCGTTGCTGTTCGTCGCGGGCCCGTTCTACCTGCGCGGGGCGATCGCCGCCTATGAGGCCCTCGATGAGGACCTGCTCGATGTCGCCGCGACGCTCGGCGCCGGGCCGCTGCGGCGGATGGCGATCATCGCCACGCCGCTTGCCGCGGGCGGTCTGGGAGCGGCCGCGGCGGTCGCCTTCGCGCGCGGGATCGGAGAGTTCGGCGCGACGATCCTGTTCGCCGGGAGCCTGCGCGGGAGCACCCAGACCCTGCCGCTGGCCGTCTACTCCCTGTTCGACGTCAACCTCGACCAGGCGATCGCGATCGGGGTCCTGTTGATACTCATCAGCGCCGTCGTGCTGCTCGCCTCCAAGCTGCTGATCGCGAGATGGACATCCTCGAAATCGATATCGCCCTCCCGCGGAGAGCTTTCACCCTCCACGCCGAGCTGAGCCTCGGCATCGAGACGGTCGCCGTGATCGGCCGCTCGGGGGCGGGCAAGAGCTCGCTGCTGCGCGCCGTCGCCGGCCTCGAGCGGCCCAGCCGCGGGAGGATCGCCGTCGCCGGCGAGCTCTGGTTCGACGCGGCTCGGGGTGTGCGCCTGCGCCCCGAACAGCGAAGCGTCGGCTACCTGCCCCAGGATTACGGGCTGTTTCCCCACATGACGGTGGCCCAGAACGTCCATTTCGCCGCACGAGGTGATCGTCCCGATCTGCTCGAGCAGGTGGGGGTCGGGCACCTCGCCGCGCTGCGCCCCGGGCAGCTCTCGGGCGGTGAGCGCCAGCGGGTCGCACTCGCCCGGGCGCTGGGCCGCGAGCCGCGGGTTCTGCTGCTCGATGAGCCGTTCGGCGCGCTGGACGCCATCACCCGCGCCGAGACCCGCCGGGCGCTCCAGGAGAACCTCAGGCGCCTCGGGCTTCCGACGCTGCTGGTGACCCACTCCTTCGAGGACGCGGTCGCTCTGGCGGACAGGATCGCCGTGCTCGAGGCGGGCCGGCTGCTGCAGGTGGGGACCCCGGCGGAGCTGCGGCGCGACCCGGTCGATGAGACCGTCGCCGCACTGGTCGGGACCGGGCCGCCTCAGCCGCCGATGTAGGACATCTCGATCTTCGGCCCGCCTGGCGGAAGCGCCTCGGCGCGGATCGCCGAGTAGCGGTCGGCGCGCGCCCCCCACACCGCTGCCAGGCGCTCGCGCAGCTGATCGTCGCTCGCACCGGCGCGAAGCGGGCCGAGGAGGTCCTCGCCGCGGCTGGCGAACAGGCACGTGAACAGGGCCCCGTCGGCGGCCAGGCGCGCGCGCGTGCAGCCGCCGCAGAAGGGCTGGCTGACGGAGCTGATGAAGCCCACCTCTCCGGCGCCGTCGCGATAGCGGTAGCGGGCGGCGACCTCGCCGGGGGCGTTCGGCTCGAGCGGCTCGAGCGGCCATCGCCGGCCGATCGTTCGCATGATCTCCGCCACCGGCACGACCTCCGCCGGGCGCCAGCCGTTGGTGGCGCCGACGTCCATGTACTCGATGAAGCGAAGGATCTCCGGGCGGTGGCGGAAATGCTCGGCCATCGCAACGACGCAGCTGTCGTTGACGCCCCGGCGGACGACCATGTTGACCTTCACCGGGGACAGCCCGGCGTCGAGCGCAGCGTCGATCCCCGCGAGCACCCGGCCCGGCGCCTGCCTGGTGTCGCCCATCTCCCGGAACACCTCCTCCTCGAGCGCGTCGAGGCTGACCGTGACGCGCGAGAGCCCGGCGTCGCGGAGCGCGGGCGCCTTCGCGGCGAGCAGCATCCCGTTCGTCGTCAGCGCGACATCGTCGATCCCGGGCACCGTCCGGATCATCGCGACGAGCCGCTCGATGTCGCGACGCAGCAGCGGCTCGCCGCCGGTGATCCGGACCTTCTGGACGCCGAGCTCGGCGAACAGCCGGCACAGCCGGGCGATCTCCTCGAAGCTGCACATCGCCTCGTCCGCCAGGAACCTGTGGCCCGGGCCGAAGACCTCCCGCGGCATGCAGTACGGGCAGCGCATGTTGCAGCGGTCGGTGACCGATATGCGCAGGTCACACAACGGGCGGGCGAGCCGGTCGAGCGTCACCGTCATCCCGACGCACCATAGCCGCGCGCAAATACAGTGCGCCAATGCCCGATGGGGGACTGCTCGAGCTCGACAGCGCGATCGCGATGGTGCTTCGGGAGGCCCGCGCCGCGGCGCTGCCCGCGGAGCGGGTCCCGATCGGTCTCCAAGCGCTCGGCCGGGTGCTGGGCGAGGACATCCTCGCGACGCGGGCCGTGCCCGCGTTCGACGGCTCGGCAATGGACGGCTTCGCCGTCCGTTCGGCGGACCTCGCCGACGCGGGGCCCGAGCGTCCCGTCCGGCTCGAGGTGATCGACGAGTCGCGTGCGGGGGCCCCGGCGAGCCGGGCGCTCGCGGCGGGGCAGGCGATCGCGATCTCGACCGGTGCCGTGATTCCCGGCGGAGCCGACGCCGTGATCCCCGTCGAGGAGACGGCCGTCGTCGGCGGCGAGGTCAGCTTCCTCGCGCCGGCGCCGGTGGGCGCATGGATCCGGCGTGCCGGTGAGGACATCGCGGAGGGCTCCTCGGTCCTGAGGAGGGGCATGCGCCTGGGCCCGGCCGAGCTCGGTGTCGGCGCATCGCTGGGCCGGGCCGAGCTGAGCTGCACGCGCCGGCCCACAGTGGCGGTGCTGGTCACCGGCGATGAGCTGCTCGGGCCCGGGGAGCAGATGCGCGCGGGAGGGGTCCGCGACTCAAACTCGTTGACGATCCCCGCGCTGGCCCAGCTCGCGGGCGGTGAGCTGATCCGTGTGGGTGCGCTGCCCGACGCGCTGGAGGCGACCCGGTCGGGCATCGCCGAGGCGCTCGAGGATGCCGAGGTCACCGTCATCTGCGGCGGCGTATCGGTGGGCGCCCACGACCACGTCAGACCGGCGCTCGAGGCGCTCGGGGCGGAGCGGCTGTTCTGGGGAATCGCGCTCAAGCCGGGACGTCCGACGTGGTTCGGCACCGATCGGGGAAAACTCATCTTCGGGCTTCCCGGCAACCCGGTCTCGGCGATGGTCACGTTCACGCTGCTCGTTGGGCCGGCGCTGGGGGCGATGCTCGGGATCCCGCCGGCCGAGCGCCGGGCCCTCGCCGTGTTCGACGAGGACTACCCGAAGCGTCCCGGCCGCGCCCACGCCGTGCGCTGCCGGCTGCGGACCGGGAAGGACGGCCTGCACGCGCTGCCGACGGGGGCGCAGGGATCGCATGTCCTGACCTCGATGCTCGGCGCCGAGGCGCTGGCGATGATCCCCGCCGGATCCACCGGCGTGAAGGCGGGCGAGCTTGTCACCGTCGTGCCCCTGCTGCCCTCGCTCCTAGGATCCACCTGATGCCCGAAGGGGACTCCACCGAGATGGTGATCCAGATCCGCCTGTTCGCGGTTCTCCGTGAGCGCCTGGGCAGCGACACGCTGGAGCTTCGCCTGCCACGCCACACGACGGTCGGCGAGGCACTGCGAAGGCTCCGCGAGCTCCCTGCGCTCAGCCCGCTCGCGGAGGGGGTCCCGGTCGTGATGGCCGTCAACCGCGAGTACGCCGACGACGCGACGATCCTCGCCCCCGGTGACGAGCTGGCGCTGATCCCCCCTGTCAGCGGCGGAGAGGCCCGCACCTCCCAACCGCACGTGCTGCTGAGCGGCGAGCCGCTGGACCCGGCTCGCGCCTCGGCCGCGGTTGCCGACCGGGGTGCCGGCGCCGTCGTGATCTTCCAGGGCGTCACCCGCGAGGTCGCCTGGCTTCACTACGAGGCCTACCTCGAGATGGCCGTCTCGGAGATCGAGCGGATCGCCCGCGAGGCGATGTCCTCGCACGCGCTGCTGGGCGTCGCCGTCGAGCATCGCATCGGCGATGTGCCGCTGGGTGAGCCCTCGGTGCTCGTCGCGGTCTCCTCGGCACACCGCGAAGCGGCGTTTGCGGGTGCCCGGGAGATCATCGACCGCCTCAAGGAACGGGCGCCGATCTGGAAGCGCGAGCATGAGACCGAGGGCAGTGGGGAATGGCTCGCCGGGAACGAGCTGACCCCATGAGCGAGGGACGCCTGACGCATATCGGCGAGGACGGTCGCGCTCGGATGGTGGATGTCGGCGCAAAGCCCCAGACGCAGCGGATCGCCCGGGCCCGTGCGCGCGTGCGCATGTCACCCGCCGCCGCAGACGCGGTCGCCCGCGGCGAGGTACCCAAGGGGGAGGTGCTCGGCGTCGCGCGGCTGGCCGGGATCCAGGCTGCCAAGCAGACGGCGCAGCTGATTCCGCTCGCTCACCCGCTGGCACTGACGTTCGTCGACGTGGAGGCGACCGTCGCAGCCGCCGAGGGCCTCGTCGAGATCACCAGCGAGGTGCGCACGACCGGGCCGACGGGCGTTGAGATGGAGGCCATGACCGCCTGCGCGGTCGCGGCGTTGACGATCTACGACATGGTCAAGGGCCTCGAGCGCGGTGTGGCGCTCGAGGAGATCGTGCTGCTGGAGAAGCGCGGCGGCCGGGGTGAGTACCTGCGTGAGGAGACCGTGTCCGGGGGATCGGCGCACAGGCCCACGACACGGGCGCCGGGCTCACTGCGCGCGGCACTCATCACGGTCAGCACATCGAAGGCCTCCTCGCCCGAGTCGGACGAGAGCGGACCGCAGCTCGCGGCCCTTGCCGAGCGCCTTGGCGCGGAGGTCGTCGGGCGCGAGGTGATTCCTGACGACAGGGGCGTGATCGAGGAGCGGCTTCGCCACTACTCAGACGATCAGGGATGCTCGCTCGTGCTGACGAGCGGTGGGACCGGGGTTGCGCCGAGCGACGTGACCCCGGAGGCGACGGCCGCGGTCATCGACCGCGAGATCGAGGGAATCGCCGAGGCGATGCGCGCGGCATCCCGGCCACACACCTCGCATTGGATGCTCTCCCGCGCCATCGCCGGCGTCCGCGGATCGACGCTGATCGTCAACCTCCCCGGCAGCCCCGCCAGCATCGATCAGATCGCCCCGGCGCTGCTCGCCGCGATTCCCCACGCCGCGGGGCTGATCGCCGGCGCCGAGTCGCCCCATCGTGGTTCCTAACATCGGGCTATGGGTGGTTTTGTCTCGCGTGGGTTCTCCGGCCGGCGGCGGGTCGACCCCGACCTGGCAGCAAGACTTCCGCCGGGCCAATACGTCGAGACTGGATTCCCCGTGCTCACCGCCGGGCCGACGCCGCGGGTGCCCCCTGAGCAGTGGCGCCTCGGCATCGACGGCGCCGTCGAGGATCCCCGGGATTGGTCCTGGGAGGAGTTCGGGCACAAGACGTTCGAGTCCGTGCCCTGCGACATCCACTGCGTGACGAAGTGGTCGAAGCTGGGAACGAGCTTCCGGGGCGTGTCGCTCGACCTGCTGCTGGGTGAGGCCGGCCCGCGCGGTCGTTACGCGATGATCCACTCCTACGGCGGCTACACCACCAACCTTGCGCTCGAGGACCTGACCGGAGGCAGGGCTTGGGTCGTGACCGAGCATGAGGGCGCGCCCCTTGCCACCGAGCACGGCGGCCCGGCCCGGCTGCTCGTTCCGCATCTGTACTTCTGGAAGAGCGCGAAGTGGATCCGCTCAGTGCAGATCCTCGAGCGGGAGGAGCCGGGCTTCTGGGAGCAGAACGGCTACCACCTGAGGGGTGATCCCTGGAAGGAGCAGCGCTATTGGAGCGACTGAGCGGGGACAGCGAGAGCGCACGAGGCCGGTGGCAGATCGGCCGTGTCATCGCGGTGAAGCCCGAGACGCCCCGGGTCAAGTCATTCCGCATCAGCGTTCCGCTCTGGGTCGCCCACCTGCCGGGGCAGCACTACGAAGTACGCCTGACCGCGCCTGACGGCTACACGGCGCAGCGCTCCTACTCGATCGCCTCATCGCCACTGGAGGAGGGGGAGATCGAGCTCACGATCGATCGTCTCGACGACGGTGAGGTCTCGCCCTACTTCCACGACGTGCTCGCCGCGGGAGACGAGGTGGAGCTGCGCGGCCCGTTCGCGTCCTATTTCGTCTGGCGCGGGGAGGCCCCGGCGCTGCTCGCCGGTGGAGGCTCGGGGATCGTGCCGCTGATGTCGATGCTTCGCCACCGCCGCCTGACGGCGCCGGAGCTCCCCATGAAGCTGCTCTATTCGGTTCGTTCAGCTGAGGAGATCATCTATGCGGACGAGCTCGGGCAGGATGCCCTGATAACCCTCACCCGCACGGTGCCGGATGATTGGCAGGGCCACCGCGGGCGGATCGACGGCGAGCTGATCGCCGCGGCGGGCTCGCTCTACAGGACCGGTCTTGCGTTCGTCTGCGGGTCGAACGGATTCGTCGAGTCGACCGCGGGGCTGCTGCTCGCGGCCGGGTATGACCCGGCCCTGATCCGAACGGAGCGGTTCGGGCCCAGCGGTTAGCCGGACTCGGGTCTGCCGGCCACCGCTCGGCTCCTGCATGTGCGGTAGATCATCGCGCCCCTTGCCAACCCGCCGCGCGAGGTCCGCGCGAGGATCGTGACGATGTAGCTGCCCTGTGGGAGACCGACCAGGCTGACGCGCGCGACCGGGTCCGGGCCGGCGAGCCGAGCCACCGGGTGGCCGCCCAGCAGGACCTCGGTTCTCACCGGACGCACGCCGTCCTTGAGGTGCAGGTGTTTGAGCGCGTGGATCGTGATCTCGCGCAGGCTGGTGCAGGTCTTTGGTGTGGCGGGGGCCGGTTCTCCCGGCGCCAGGGCGCCGGCAACGGTGTAGTCGATCGTCGCCGTCGCGCTCTCGCCGTCCCTGCTCGTGGCGCTCACCGTGTACTGGTGTGAGCCGGGAGTCGAGGTCGCCAGCAGGCCGCTGCCGGACGAGGCTCCGTCGGAGCCCACGCACGATTCGATCCCCGAGCCGCCCGCTCCGTCGCTGCAGGAGAACCGGGTCTTCACGACGGAGCCCTCCGGGTAGGCGCCCCCGCTCAGCGGTTCGGTGATCTTCGCGATCGGCGGCGCTGCGATCCTGTAGTTGATCGTCACCGCCTGCGGCTGGTCCGTGCCTGAGCCGACCGATCCCCTCACCCCGGCGGCTTCATCCAGATAGCTCGAGCCCGCGCCTCCACCGCCGCCGTCGAGGTTCCCGGCGCCGCCGCCACCGCCGCCGTAGAGGCCGCTGCCCCCGCCGCCGCCCGCGCCGACGAAGGGGGCGCCGGAGGCTTCGTTCAAGGTGGCGCCGCGCCCGCCCGTGCCGAGCGACGCCGCCGTCGCCGAGGTGACCCAGGATGAGATGTTGCTCTCGCTCGCTCCGGCTGCTCCCGCGCCGAGCTGACTGCCGCCTAAGCCGCCGCCGCCTTCGCCGGTGAGGTTCGAGCCGAACGCCCAGACGCCGTTGCCGCCGTCCGCGACTGCGCCTGACGCGCTTGCACCCGGGCCGCCGTTCGCGCTTTCTTCTTCCTCGGGCGATCCGAAGCCCATGCTTCCGCCTCCGCCGCCGCCGCCGCCGGCGAGGACGAGCGGGGCCGACGTGTCGGTGAGCACCTCGGAGGAGCCGCCGCCCGATCCGCCGCTGGGCGCGCACCAGTCATAGCCGTTGCCCCCACCACCGGCTCCGCCCGCGTTGAAATCGATGAACAGAGATCTGATGCCGCTCACGGGCGCCGTCGCCGTGACGAGCGCACCGGATCCGCCGGCTCCCGGGCCTGATCCCTGGCTTTCATCGCACTGGCTTCCCCGTCCGCCTTCGCCACCGACCGCGATGACTTCGACCGTTGCGACACCGATCGGAACCTTGAATTCCTGTCTCGTGCCGGGCGTGAACGTGAGGCTCTGCGCGGAGGCCGCTGCGCACGAGGCGAGCAGCGCTGCCGATGCGAGCACCAGCGCAGCTATCAGTCCGTGCCGGCGCCTGACCGGGTTGGCGGAGGGGAACGCCGGCTCGCGGCCCGTTGCGAAGCTCATGGCACCAGTGCCTCCTTGGTTCCCGTCCGGTGGTGCCGGGGGCAGGGACCCTGTCGATTGTCGAGGTGGAGCGCGCTCGCCCCCCAGGACCCGCCCGCAGTCGTATCGGCAGGCCTGCCCGCTGACTCAAGCCGGGGCGCAGCAGATCGCGCGCTCGAGCAGGAGGGCGCGCTCGCGGTCGTTTGCGCACATGTCGGCGGCGCGCTCGAACTCCCGGCGCGCCTCGGCTCTCCGCCCCAGACGGGCGAGGATGTCGCCGCGAACACTTCCCAGCAGGTGGTAGCCGTTCAGCGCCGGCTCCTCGGTCAGCGAATCGACAATCTCGAGCCCGGCCTCGGGGCCGAAGGCCATCGTGACGGCCACGGCGCGGTTCAACTCGACCACAGGGGAGCCGGTCAATGCCGCCAGCCCGTCATACAGCGCGACGATCCGCGGCCAGTCGGTCTCCTCGACGCTCCCGGCCTCGGCGTGGCAGGCCGCGATCGCGGCCTGCAGCCCGTAGGGGCCGAGCGTCCCGCCGAGCGCCCTGGCCTGCTCCAGCGCGGCCAGGCCGCGCCGTAGGAGCAGGCGGTCCCAGCGGGACCGGTCCTGGTCGGCGAGCAAGACAGGTTCACCGAGCGGCCCGACGCGCGCCGGGAGCCGCGCGGCCTGCAGTTCCATCAGGGCCAGCAGCCCGAGGACCTCTGCCTCGCGGGGCATCAGCGCGCCAAGGATCCTGGCGAGGCGCAGGGCCTCCGCGCACAGGGCCGGGCGGATCCAGTCCTCGCCGGCGGTTGCGGCGTAGCCCTCGTTGAATACGAGGTAGATCACCTCGAGCACGGCCGACACTCGCTCGGCGAGTTCGTCACTGGCAGGAACCTCAAACGGCACACGCGCCTCGCCCAGTGTGCGCTTGGCCCGGACTATGCGCTGCGCGAGTGTGCCTTCGGAGACGAGGAAGGCGCGCGCGATCTCGGGCGTCGTGAGGCCGCCCAGCAGGCGCAGCGTCAGGGCGACGCGTGCCTCCCGCGAGAGGACCGGGTGACAGGTCATGAAGATCAGGCGCAGGAGGTCGTCCTCGACTTCCTCGGCCATGGGGAGGAGCTCGGGCCGGTCGAGCTGCTGGAGGGCCTCCAGCTCGCGCCCGATCAGCTCATGCTTGCGCTCCAGCGTGCGGCGCCTGCGCAGTGCGTCGATGCCCCGGCGCCTGGCGGTCGTCATCAGCCATGCGCCCGGGCGCTCCGGGATGCCTGAGTGAGGCCACTGCTCCAGTGCGGCGAGGAGCGCGTCCTGGGCCAGGTCCTCCGCGACCGCGACGTCGCGCACCGTGCGAGTCAGCCCGGCTATCAGCCGGGCCGACTCGATTCGCCAGACAGCCTCGATTGCCCGATGGGTGGCCGACGGCGTCATTGGACTACTGCATCGCCTGCTCGCGCAGCCGCTCGTTGGCCTCGCGCAGCTCGGGCGTCAGCTCCTCGCCGAAGTCCTCGGGCGCGAAGACCTGGCGCAGCTCGATCTCGACGCCGCCGTCGAACGGCGCACGCTTGAGCCACTCGATCGCCTCCTCACGCGATGCGCACTCCCAGATCCAGTACCCCGCGATGAGCTCCTTGGACTCGGTGAAGGGGCCGTCGATGACGGTGCGCTCACTGCCGTTGAAGCGGACCCTGGCGCCCTTGGCGGTCGGGTGCAGGCCCTCGCCGGCAAGCATCACGCCGGACTTGACGAGTTCCTCGTTGTACTTCGTCATCGCCGTGAGAAGCTCCGTGCTGGGCATCTGACCCGCCTCGGAATCGGGCGACCCGGGGACCAGGACCATGAAGCGCATTGTTCTCTCCTTTTGTTGGGTTGTATCTACCCGTACGTCGAACGAGCTCGGCTGAAATCGACACGCCCGGGACCGGCTCTCCGACGTTACTCGGCGAGACGTCTCGCCCGCCGAGGCTATTGACATTAGCCTAGAGGCTAGCTATATTATTCTTCATGCCACGGACCCGAAGCACACACACGACCCCGGAGGACCGAAACATGACCACAGCGACCGAGCTCACGCACTCTGAGCAGGCTGTCCAGAACACGACCTACCTGAGCCGCCCGGGCGGGCGCGTCGCCTACGACATCGCCGGGGAGGGCCCCCTGGTGGTGCTGGTTCCCGGAATGGGCGACCTGCGCGACGGATACCGGTTCCTCGCCCCTGCGCTGGCCGAGGCCGGCTACCGGGTCGCCACGACCGACCTGCGCGGCCACGGCGACAGCGACGCGTCATTCGCCTCCTACGGCGACGCCGAGACCGCGGGTGACATCCTCGCCCTGATCGAGGAGCTGGGCGGCCCCGCCGTGGTCATCGGCAACTCGATGGCGGCGGCGGCAGCAGTGCTCGCCGCGGCCGAGCGCCCCGATTCGCTCGCCGGCCTCGTCCTCGTCGGACCGTTCGTGCGCAACGGCAAGGTGAGCCTCGCCCAGCGTGTCGGCTTGCGACTCGCGATGGCACCGCTGTGGGCCGCGAGCGCATGGCGCTCATACCTGCCGAAGCTCTACGCCGGGCAGCGCCCGGCCGACTTCGAGGAGTACCGCGACCGGCTCGTGGCGAGCCTGCGCCGGCCGGGGTATGCGAAGGCGTTCTCGCTCACGACGCGCGCCGACCACGCCCCCGCCGAGGCGCGCCTCGCCGATGTCTCGGCGCCAACCCTGGTTGTGATGGGCGATCAGGACCCCGACTTCCCCGACCCCCGGGCGGAGGCCGATTGGATCGCACAGGTGCTCGACGGCGAGGTCGTGATGGTGCCCGACGCGGGGCACTATCCGCAGTCCCAGCGGCCCGAGATCACCGCCGAGGCGATCGGCCGATTCCTTGGCGAGGTGAGCGGACGTGGCTAGAGCCGGCCTGAGCGAGCTCGCCGTCATCGAAGAGGCCGAGCGCCTGATCGACGAGGTCGGCCTGGCGCGGCTGACGCTGGCCGAGCTCGCCGCGCGCCTGGGTGTCCGCCAGCCCTCGCTCTACAAGCACATCCGGGGTACCGGCGGGCTCGTGCGCAGCATCTCGGTCCGCGCCAAGCACGAGCTGGCGTACGTCCTCGCCCGGGCCGCCGTCGGGCGCGAGCGAGCCGATGCGGTCGCCGCGATCGCGGACGCCTACCGGGACTGGGCAATCGAGCATCCAGGCCGCTACGCGACCACCCAGACCGCGCCCGCGGCCGGCGACGAGGAGGACGAGGCCGCGAGCCTGGCGGTGCTGGAGGTCGTCACCGACGTCCTTGCCGGCTACGGGCTGAGCGATGAGGACGCGATCGATGCGACGCGCACCCTGCGCTCGGCGCTGCACGGCTTCATCACGCTTGAGAGCGGCGGCGGCTTCGGGCTCCCGATGGACATCGACCGCAGCTTCCAGCGGCTCGTCGGGGCAATTGCGACGGCGTTCTCCTCATGGACCGAGCAGCCGGCGATGAGCCGCGCAGGGAGCTGAACCGCGCCGTGAGCATCCGGTCGCGGCAACCGAGCCCCGCTACGCTCGCCTGGGGCTCCATCCAGTAGCCGGCCGCGCAGGCCCGAGCAAACCACAACCCGGGAGCAACTCATGACGAGCGAGACTGTCGAGCCGATCGACCCGTCCAGGACCGCGCTGTTGATCATGGACTACCAGAACGGCATTCTGCCGATGGCAGCGAATCCCGATGAGCTGCTGAGAGGTGCCCGGCAGGCGATCGATCTGATGCGCTCGCACGGCGCCACGATCGGCTACGTCCGCGTCGGCTTCGCCGATGCGAGCGAGATCGGCGGCTCGATGGGAAAGCGGGTCGGCGGCCCCGCAGCGGCGCTCGAGCATTTCAACGCCGAGCACGCCAACACCCAGATCCACCCCGACGTCGCGCCCGAGCAGGGAGACATCGTCGTGCGCAAGACCCGGGTCGGTCCCTTCGGCAGCACCGACCTCGATCAGCAGTTGAGGGCACGGGGGATCGACACACTCGTTCTCGCAGGCGTCTCCACCTCGGGCGTCGTCCTGTCGACCGTCCGCGACGCCCACGACCGCGACTACCGCCTGATCGTCCTGGCCGACCTCTGCGCCGACCGCGACGCCGAGGTCCACGAGGTCCTCACCGGCAAGGTCTTCCCGGGGCAGGCCGAGGTGATCAACGCCGCCGAGCTGCACGGCCTGCTGCACTAGCCCGTGCTCGGAGGAGAGGTCCATATGCGGAGGGGCCGATCATCCACGGTTGGAGGAGGACGAGCATCTCGAGGAGCGCCGAGCGGGCAAAGGGGTTGAGCTCGCTGACCGAAGTATTCGCGGTGCTCGCGGGCGGCTTCGGCGTCGTGATGGGCGCGGGGCCGCTGCTGCAGGCGCTGCACTCCCATCGCCGCGAGAGCGCGTCCGACGTGAGCCTGGCCTTCCTCGTCGTGCTGCTCTGCGGCGGCACGTTGTGGCTGCTCTACGGCCTGGCGCTGGGCAACGCCGCGATCATCGTCGCGAACGCGGTCGGCGTGACATCTTCCTCGGTGGCGCTCGGCGTGACGATCCGCTGGCGTCGCCACGAGGCTCGCCGGCAGAGCACCGCGCACCGGGCTTCGCACTAGACCCCGGGGTCAGGTCTCGGGGACACCCTTGGCAACGCCGGCGGCCTTCCAGGACGGCTTGCGGAACCGGTGCAACAGCAGCGGCGGGAGCACGCCCAGGGCGAGGATCCCCGCGGCGATCAGGGCGCCATAGCCGAGCGGGCTCGTGTGGGCCAGCTGCGACGGGGACACGAACCCGATCAGGAACGCGATCACCGATGCCAGCCCGCCCACGACGCACAGCAGGCTGAGCGCGGGGGCGCGGTAACCGCGCGGGTGATCGGGCTGCGCGCGGCGCAGGCGCACCGCGGCGATGAACATCAGGACGTACATGATCAGATAGACCTGGGTGGCCATCGCGGTGAACATCCAGTAGGCGCTCGAGACCGTCGGGATCAACGCGTAGAGCGCCGCGATGACGGTGATCACGACGGCCTGCGCGGTCAGGATGTGGATCTCGATCCCTTGCTCGTTGACCGCTTGGAAGTAGGGCGGCAGGTAGCCCTGTTCTCGCCCGATTCGCACCAGCCCCTCCGACGGGCCGTCAAGCCAGGCCATCATGCCCGCCAGCGCGCCGGCCGCCAGCGCAACACCGATCACCGGCGTGGCGAACCCGATCCCGAAATGCGTCGTGAGGCTGTTGAAGGCCTGCATGACCCCGGCGGTGAAGCTGATGTGGCCCGCCGGGACGACCCAGGCGATCGCCAGGGTGGGGAAGATGAAGACCGCCAGCACGAGCGCCATGGCGAGGAAGATCGACTTCGGATACTCCCGGCCGGGGTTGCGCAGCTCATCCACATGAACGGCGTTGATCTCGACCCCGGCATAGGTGAAGAAGCTGTTGACGATCAGGACGATGCTCGCCAGGCCGCTCCATGGCGGCAGGATGTGACGGGTGTCGATCGGCGCCGCGGAATGGTTGCCCTGGATCAGATAGATGACGCCGAGCACGACGAGGATGGCCCCCGGGATCAGCGTCCCGATCACGGTCCCGCTCGAGGACAGCTCGGCCACCAGCGAGACGCCCCGCGAGGACACGAGCACGCCGCCCCAGAACAGCACGATGATGATCGCGGCCGTGTAGATCCCGTTGCCGGCCAGCCGCCGGTCGACCACATAGGCGAGCGTGCTTGCCACGTAGGCGAGCAGCGCCGGGTAGTAGAAGACGGTCTGGGCGAACTGGCACCAGACCGCCAGTAGGCCCATCGGGGCCGAGATCCCCTCGCGGACCCAGTTGTATACGCCGCCCGGCCAGCCCGAGGCCAGTTCCGCCGCGACCAGCGAGACGGGCAGCAGGAACACGAACGCCGGCAGGACATAGAGGAAGACCGAGGCCAGCCCCAGCACCGAGGTCGCGGGCGCCGATCCCAGGTAGCCGACCGACCCGACGGTCATCATCGCCAGCGCGGGCCAGGTGATGCGCTTCCGGGGCCGCGGCCCGGCGGCTGCCCTGCTCGCCGAGGGGCCGAGGGCTCGTGGATGGCGTCGCCTCAGCACCCACATTCCGCCCCAGTATGACGCTGGGACCGTGGCCGGACGGGATTCCGTCTAGTCGCGCTGAGCCTGGCGGCGAGGCGGCCGTGAACTCCGGCTCGGTTCGCTCCTGCTCCTCAGCGCGCGGAGCCAGAGGACGGCCTGGGCCTCGGTGTGGCGGGCGCGGAGCCGTGTGCGCTCACGCCGAGCTCGTGGAGCGGGCGTCGTGGCCGGTGCGCCGGAAGTGGGCAGGCGCCCGGTTAGGGCGGGAGCGCTCATGCCCGGCCGGCCATTGTCAGCTCGCCGGCGCTCTCGCCGCGCAGCAGCCGGTAGCCGAGCAGGCCACCGAGGCTGGGGATCCAGAAGGCGACGGCGTGGTAGATCAGGACCCCGGCCGTTGTCTCGAGAGCCGGGGCGCCGTAGAGGATCAGGACCGCCGCAAGGCCGCCCTCGAGCACGCCGATCGAGCCCGGGACAGGGATCAGGTTGCCCAGGTAGCCGATGATGTAGCCGAGGATCAGCACCGAGATCGGGGGGCTGAAGTGGACAGCGTGGAGCGCCGCTCCGAGGACGGCAATGTCGAAGCCGAGGTAGCCGATCGCACCGAACAGGCGCCAGCTCGGGTGACGCAGTGCGCCCAGGGCCTCGCTGACGCCGTCGGCGAGTGCACGCACGGGTGCGCTGGAGGCCAGGCGCCCGCGGGAACGGTGGGCAAGGCCTGACAGCGCCGCCGCCCCCACGATCACGAGGACACCGCCGCCCGCCGGCAGGGCCCAGGCCAGCGTGCCGCCCGGGCCCGCGGAGACGCCGATACCGAGCAGGACCCCCGCGAGGCTCATCGCGCTGACGCTGACGGCGCTCGAGAGGAAGAACAGCCCCCCCGAGCGGCGCACGATCTGCTCGGTCGGGATGCCTTCCAGGTGCATCAGCCAGCCGCCGAGCGCGAGCGCGCCTGCGCCGCCGGTCGGCAAGAGAGCCCCGGAGCCCATCTCGGTCCAGGCCAGCTCCCTCGCCCGTCGCGCGCTCAGCCCATCGAAGAAGTGGCGGAACAGGACGACGAAGCTCGCGCACGAGGCGAGCTCCAGTGCGATGGCGAGCGCCAGCCAGCCGTCCGAGGCTCCCCGCAGGTCCACGAGCACCTGCCGCAGGCCCGGGACGGCGATCAGGATCGCCACGAGCGCCGCCACGAGGACGGCGCCCGTCCCCAGGCGACGCAGGAGCGGGTGGGAGCTCGCGCCTGCCTGGAGGGGCTCAACCCGCCCGGCGCCGGCGGCGACGGCGCTCATCGCTGTGCCGCCGCGAGGATCCTCGCGTCAAGCCGGCCATGGCCGATGTGCAGGACGGTCGTCTCGAGGGCGCCGGCGAGGAAGCGCATCCCTGCCCGGTCCAGCTCGGCACGGGCCTCGGCCCGGATGATGCCGTCATCCTGGCCCGGCTCCGCGGGGAGCAGCACTCCGTGGAAGGAGACTTCCAGGAGCTCGTCTCCCGTGGCCAGCGATCCGGGAATCGTCAGCCGGCCCTGGCCGTCGGCCAGGATCCGCCGCGAGCGAAACACGAGCCCCGGCCCGGCGGGGTCCTCCTCGCGTGCAGCCGCGGAGATCAGAAAGGCACCGGTGCCGTCGTTCACGATGCGTCCGCGCAGGGGCATCTGCTGGAGCGGTTCGAGGTGGGCCAGGCGCCGCACGGCCAGCTCTGCGGTTGAGCCCTCGAGCAGCGTCCACGAGCCCGGCGCCGTGAGGGCCGGTGCTGCGCTGATCCGCCGGTGTGCTCCGCTCCACCGGCGAGTCTGGTGACTGTGGAGGTCGATCGCCATAGAACGCACCCTAGCGCAATCATTGGTAGTTACCAACTACATCGATTGAAGCGAGGATCGATATCTGACATATCATCACCGCCGTGACGGCCATCTCCGATCTCGGCTTGAATGCTGGAGAACAAGAACTCCTCCGGCGGGTGGGCATCCCCTTGCAGATCGTGCGCCTCCTGTCCAGATGCCGCGCAGAGGGCTATGCTTGGTATATGCCAATGGAAGCCGTGATAGCCAAGGAGCCTGCCAAGCAGGAAGTCATCGGACGCCACATCGGCTTCCTGGTGGCTCAGGTGGGCCGGGCGGCAACGCGTCGCTACGGGGCTGCCCTCGCTCCCGTCGGCGTCAACCCGCGCCAGACAGCGATCCTCTTCGAGTTGCGTCGCGACGGGGCGATGAGCCAACAGGCGCTGAGCGAGGTGCTGGACATCGACCCGAGCAACCTCGTGGGCCTCTTGAACTTCCTCGAGGAGGAGGGGTACCTGCTGCGCCGCCGCGACCCCGCCGACCGGCGCCGCCACGTCGTCGAAATATCTCAGCGCGGGGTCCGGGTGCTCGGCGAAATCGAGCGGGCGGCCGAGGAGGTCGAGGACGAGTTCTTCGGCGCCCTGAGCCTCGAGGAGCGAGACCAGCTGCGTGAGCTGTTGCGTCGTGTCGCCAAGACGGACATCGTCTCGCTCGCACGGGGCGAGGACGGAGCCGCTCCCCAGGGCTGCTGAGCCCGGCGGAGCTCCAGGACCTCAGCTGCCGGCGAGCGCGCCTGCGTACACCTGCCATGCCAGGGCGCTCTTCGCGACCAGGCTGAGGATCAGGTAGACACGCTCGGCAAAGGCCGGGTCTGCCCAGCGGCCGCGGCCGCGGTAGTGCAGCCACATGTTGACGGCGAAGGTGTTGAACAACAGGAACAGCGATACGAAGATCGCGAACACGAAGCCCGGCGCGCCACTGCTGTTCGCCTGCGAGACGCCAAGCTGCAGGCCGATCGCGACCCAGGGGACGGCGCCCGCGACGCAGCCGTAGATGAACGGCCGCCAGTCGACGGGCTCCCCGGCGCGGTTCGCTCGCTCCATCGCAAGCCCGAACAGGATCATCGCCGTGTTCACGCCGAACAGCCCCACGAGCGCGACCGCATCGGTCACGCCGGCGAGCATTGCGATGAGGACGACCATGATCGACGCGCTGAGTGAGTACTCCCACCAGCGCGCGGGGTTGACCCCCCGTGCGACGTTCGCCAGATACCAGGGTCGTATCCGCGGGGTGACGACGCTCAGATGGTCGGCCGCGGCCAGCAGCAGGAACGCGGCGACCGCGAGGTCGATCCGGAGGTTCAGCAGCCCGACCGGCCCTCCGAAACGATCTGCCCCGGGCGGGCCGGTCAGGTAGCGCACGTTCACCGGCAGCGAGGCGGCCCTGGCCAGGCCCAGGATCAGTAGCGCCTGTGCCAGGTGCGCGAGTCCCACGATGATGTTCATGCGCACCAGCCGCCCGGCCGCGGGCCCGGCTGGCTGGGACGGTGCGGGCGCGCTCATCGATCGAGCATAGTCACGTGTCGGGCGCTCAGGTTCAGCAGTGGTGGCCCGCGATGAGCGCCGCCCCCGCGCAGCCTGGGATCTGGTTGTAGGGTCGACATACGGCAACCTGAGCTCCAGCGGAGGCACCCGTGAGCACCGAGACGGCGCTGCGAACAATCGAACATGACATCGGCGGCGTCCGCACCGCCGGCGAGTCGACGCGGAGCTCGGTCGTCTGGGACCCCGCCACCGGCGAGCCCCAGGCGCGGGTGCTGCTGGCGGAGGCCCCCGACGTCGATCGCGCGGTCAAGGCGGCTCGCGGGGCGCTAGCGGAGTGGGCGAACGCGTCCCTGGCCAGGCGCAGCAGGATCATGTTCCGCTTTCGCGAGCTGCTCGAGGGAAGCGTCGAGGAGCTCGCGCGGCTGATCGCCGCCGAGCACGGCAAGGTCGTCGAGGACGCCAAGGGGGAGATCGGACGGGGCATTGAGGTCGTCGAGTTCGTCTGCGGCCTGGCGCAGCTGCTGAAGGGCGAGTACTCCGACGAGGTCTCGACGGGCATCGACGCGCACTCGTTCCGCCAGCCGCTCGGGGTCTGCGCCGGCATCACGCCGTTCAACTTCCCCGCGATGGTCCCGATGTGGATGCATCCCGTAGCCATCGCGACGGGCAACACGTTCGTCCTGAAGCCATCCGAGCGCGACCCCTCGGCTTCGAACCTCATCGCCGAGCTCTACCGCGAGGCGGGCCTCCCCGACGGTGTCTTCAACGTCGTCCACGGCGACAGGCTCGCCGTCGATGCGATCCTCGACCATCCCGGGATCGCGGCGGTCTCCTTCGTCGGCTCGACTCCGATCGCCCGCTACGTCCACGAACGTGCCACGCAGCAGGGCAAGCGCGTCCAGGCGCTCGGCGGGGCCAAGAACCACGCCGTCGTGATGCCCGACGCGGACCTCGACCATGCAGCCGACCAGCTCACAGCCGCGGGCTTCGGCTCGGCCGGCCAGCGGTGCATGGCGATCTCGGTCGTGGTCGCGGTGGGGGAGTGCGCCGAGCCGCTGCTTGAGCGCCTCGCCGCCAGGGCGCGAGCGATCAAGGTCGGTCCCGGCCTCGACCCCGAGTCGGAAATGGGTCCCGTCGTGACACCCGAGGCGCGCGAGCGGATCCTCGGCTACATCGAGCAGGGAGTCAGCGACGGCGCCGTCGCGACCGTCGACGGGCGCGAGCTTCAGAACGCGACCGGCGGCTTCTATGTCGGCCCAACGCTCCTCGACCGGGTCACGCAGGAGATGTCCGTCTACACCGATGAGATCTTTGGCCCGGTGCTGACGGTCATCCGTCTCGACACGCTCGACGCGGCGATCGAGCTGATCAACGCCGGGTCGTTCGCAAACGGCACTGCGATCTTCACATCGAGCGGCCAGGCCGCCCGCCGCTTCCAGCGCGAGGTGAACGTCGGGATGATCGGCATCAACGTCCCGATCCCCGTGCCGATGGCCTACTACTCCTTCGGCGGCTGGAAGGACTCCCTGTTCGGCGACCACCACATCCACGGCGCCGAGGGCATCCGCTTCTACACGCGAGCCAAGGCGGTCACGACCCGCTGGCCGGCCGACGGCACGGGCGGCGCGAGCCGGGGCCTGAACTTCCCCACCAACTCGTGATGTCCTCGCCGGCCGACCACCCGACAACCCGGATGCCGGCCTCCTCGGGCCACGCTCCCGGCTCCCCTGTCGCCCATCTGAGCGTCGCCGAGCGGGTCGCCCGCGGCAGGGCGGCGCGCAAGGAGGTTCCGCGCTCCAGCCACGGCGTGTTCGAGCCGCCGGCCGCGCGTCCAGACCCCGTCACGCTCCTTGAACGACAGGCGAAGACCCGTGTGCCTGAGCTCGTTCCGGTGCGCAACGGGCGGATGCTCGCCTCGCCGTTCGCCTTCTATCGCGGCGCCGCTTTGATCATGGCCGGCGACCTCGCCCAGACGCCGCGCTCGGGCCTTACGGTGCAGTGCTGCGGCGATGCGCATCTGTCGAACTTCGGCGTGTTCGCCTCGCCCGAGCGGCGGCTGGTGTTCGACCTCAACGACTTCGACGAGACGCTCGCCGGGCCGTGGGAGTGGGACGTCAAGCGGCTGGCCGTGAGCATGCTGATCGCCGCGCGGGAGAACGGCTACAAGGCGAAGGACCAGGAGCAGATCGTGACCGGGACGGTCGAGGGCTACCGCACGGCGATGGCGGGCTTTGCGGGGATGAAGGACCTCGACGTCTGGTACGCCCACCTGGAAATCGAGGATCTCCTCGGGGAGATGGGCGGCGAACTGAAGCGGGGGATGGTCCAGCGGACCGAGAAGACGCTCGCCAAGGCACGCACCAGGGACAGCATGTCGGCGTTTTCGAAACTCACCCGCGAGGTCGACGGGGAACGGCGGATCGTCGCCGAACCGCCGCTGATCGTGCCGATCGACGACCTGGCGCAGGGCAGAGAACGCGATGAAATGTTTGACGGCCTGCACGAGCTGGTCAACCAGTACCGTGCGACGCTCCCCTACGAGCGTCGCATCCTGCTCGAGCGCTTCCGGCTGACCGATCTCGCCCGCAAGGTCGTCGGCGTGGGGAGCGTGGGGACGCGGGCCTGGATCGCGCTGATGCTCGGCAGGGACAAGCAGGACCCGCTGTTCCTGCAGCTCAAGGAGGCCGAGGCCTCGGTGCTGGAGGAGTTCCTGGAGCCCAGCGAGTTCGCCAATCACGGCGAGCGGGTCGTCGTCGGCCAGCGGCTGATGCAGGCCAGCAGCGACATCTTCCTGGGCTGGCTGCATGTCGAGTCGGGTATGGACGGAGGTGAGCGCGACTTCTACGTGCGCCAGCTGCGCGACTGGAAGGGCTCCGCGGAAATCGACCGCATGATTCCCGAGGGCATGACGGTTTACGGCCGGCTTTGCGCCTGGACGCTCGCGCGCGCGCATGCCCGCAGCGGCGACCCTGTTGCGATCGCCGCATACCTCGGTGGCGGGAGCGTCTTCGACCGCGCGATCCTCGAGTTCGCCGACTCCTACGCGGACCAGAACGAGCATGACTACGCGGCATTCGAGCAGGCCGCCGTGTCGGGTCGCATCAGCGCCGAGAAGGGCGTCTGAGCCCCCGCATCACGACTGGCGGGCGGAGTAGGCCCGGATCGCCTCCAGGCGCCGGTCGGCCGTGACGAGGCTCTTGACGGTCTCGCCCCGCAGCCCGTCGAGATGGGTTGCCAGCACGATGAACAGCTCGGCGGTCGTAAGCGCGTCGCCGAGTGCGTCGTGGGGCCGGTGGGAGGGGATGCCGAGCTCGGCGGCCAGCTCGGAGAGCATCATCCGCCTCGGCTGGACACCGTCGCGTTCGTGCAGCCAGATCGCGCCGAGGACGCTGGTGTCGACCATCGGGCGGCGCAGGCGCAGGCCCTGACCGCGCAGCGCCCGTCCGAGGAAGCGCCGCTCGACCTCGGCGAAGTGGACGATCGGGATCCGCCCTGCCATGCAGCCCAGCAGCGGGTCGATCGCCACGTCCAGCTCGGGCGCGTGCTCGAGATCGACGTGGCGCAGGCCATGGACCTTGATCGAAGCCTCTCCCAGCGCGCCGTCGGGACGGACCATCCCTGCGAGGGCCCTGCCGGGCAGCGCCCTGGCGTCCTCGACGGGCACTGCACCGAAGGCGATGATCTCGTCGCGCCGGGGATCCAGTCCCGTCAGCTCGAGGTCGACGGCGCACCAGCGCGCCTCGCGCCAGGGCATCCGCCCGGAGGGGGGGCGCTCGAGCGCATAGGCGCTCGCCCCAGGGCGGCGCTCGCCGGCGCTCCGCGTCATCGCGGCGGGAGGTCCAGTTCGGCGCCAACGCGCTTCTGAACCGACGCCACCGCCCGGAAGGCCTCCTTGAGATGGCTGCGGGTCAGGGCGCTCAGCTCCCCGGTGTCGAGGTGGTCGTCGGGCTCGCGGCCCTCGCGCAGCTGCTCGACCTGGTGTGCCATCCGCAGCTCGCTGAACAGCTCGTGGGCCTCCTCCAGTGTCCGGGCGTCCTCGGCCGGGAGCGTCCCCGCGTCCCTGGCGGCCCGCAGCCGCTCGGTCGTCGAGGCGCTCGTCACGCCCGCCGCGATCCCGGCCCAGCGTGCGAGGTCGACAACGGGCAGCAGCCCTCCCGTCTTGATGTCCAGCAGCCCGCGATGCTTGCCGTCGTGCTCGAGCACGAGCCCGCGGAGGAAGCCCGTCGGCGGCCGGTGGGCCAGGGCCAGCCGGGCGAGCAGCCGGACCAGCTGAGGCCGGGCCTGAGCCATGCGGAAGGTGTCGGCCAGCGGTGTGCCCTGGTGGATCCCCCAGACGGGCCGGCTGTCCACCAGCAGGGAGACGAGCACCAGGGCCTTCTCCTGGGTCGGCCGCTCGATCCAGCTGCGGGCCAGCCCCTGCCAGGAGTCGATCGAGCGCACGAACACCACATCCGAGGCCGTCGCGCCGTGGCTGTCGATCGGCAGTCCCCAGCTGCTCAGCTGCGCCGTCGCGGTCTCGGCCAGGCCGTGGAGATAGGGACGGACCTCCTGCTCGGCGCTGTCGCCGTACCAGACGATCGCGCTGTCCAGATCGGACCCCGGCGTCGCCTCGCGGCGCGCCTGGCTGCCGAGCGCCAGCCAGGTGAACTCGGCCGGCGCCGGCCCGGCCGCCGTGATCGCCAGTTCGATCACGCGGCGCGTCAGCGCGTCGAGCAGTACCGAGTACATCCGCGCGATGCTGGGCGCACCGACGCGTGCTTCGTGCAGCGCCACGACGGCCGGGCGTAGCCCCCCCGCTGCCCGGGCGAGCTCCTCCACGCTCGCCGCCCGTGCGATCGAGCCGCGCAGGTTGAACGAGGAGAGCGTCTCGGCGGCATGCAGGTCGACTGCCTCCACGACACCCACAAGCGTCCGCCCGGCGGTCACGACAGGGAAGTGGCGGATGCCCCGGTCGAGCATCTCGAGCAGCACGTCTCCTCCGAGGGCATCGGGGTCGACCGTGTAGGCCGGCGCGCTCATCGCCTGCGAGACCGGTGCGTCATAGGGGAGAGCGCCGGCGACGACGCGCGAACGGAGATCGCGGTCGGTCAGGATCCCGAAGCTCTCACCCAGGTCGATGACCGCCGCGGTGGCTCCCGCCGCGGTCATCTGAGCGGCCACGTCGCGGATCGCCGCGGAGGGCGGGCACAGGACCGGCGCTCCCCGGATCAGGCTTCGCACCGGGCGGTTCGCCGGGTCGGGCGTCGGCGCCCCGGTCGCGAGCGCCGTCGGCGCCCTCGCATGCATCTCAAGGAGCGAGCGCGCCACGAAGCGGACGCTCTCAGGACGCGCCAGGACGGCGCTCGCGACAGGCTGGGGGATCCGGTAGCAGAGCGTGTCCTCCTCGGCCCGGGCGGCGAATCCGGGGGGCAGCCCCGAGAGCATCGAGGCATGGCCGAACAGCTCACCGGCGCCCAGCAGGTCGAGCACCCGGCCGGCGAGCAGGATCGCCACGGCGCCCGCCCGGATCACACGCAGGTGCTCGATCGGATGGGTCCCCTGGGAGAAGATCGTCGCCCCCGCGGGGAAGAACTCGACCTCGGTCGCCTGCGCCACCCGCTCCAGATCGCCCTGGTCGAGCTCGTTGAACGGGGGGTATCCGCGCAGGAAGGCGCCGACCTCCTCGACAGCCGTGTTGACAGGCTGCTCGGCCGGCGCTGGCGCTGGGCCCGATGTCACGCCTCGATCCTACGCCCGGGAAGTCCCGCGAACAGATTCCAATGGCCGGATTCTGAACTAAAGGCGCGATCGCTTTCGGTCGAAGCGATCAGGACGGCTTATGACAGGCAGGGGATCCACGGACGTGCAGGCGCCGCCTCGCGGCTCGCAGAGGCCGACGCTCCGCGCCCCCGGCGCCCCGTGGGGGCCGCCGCGGGCGGATCAGGGCCACAGCGCGGCGTTTTGGCAGGCGACGCTCGATTCTTTGAGCGCACACGTCGCGGTGCTCGATCAGGATGGCCGGATCGTGGCGGTGAATCGTCCCTGGCGGGACTTTGCCCAGAGCCAGGGCGGAAGCGGCGATTACATCGGCGAGAACTACCTCCAGGTCTGCACGGCCGCCGGCGACCCCCTGGCGCTCGAGGTTGCACGTGGCCTGCTCGCGATCCTCGCGGGCGTGGAGCGCGAGGGCGTCTGGGAGTACCCCTGCCACGGGCCGCGGGAGCGGCGCTGGTTCGAGCTGCGCGCGACGCGCCACGCAGGCGCGGGGCCCGTGCGCGTGGTTCTCGCCCACCAGAACATCACCGCCGCACGGGAGGCCGAAGAAGAGGCGAGGCTCAAGTCGGAGCTGCTCGACGAGGTCGACGCCTCGGTGATGGTCGCGGACCTCGAGCTGCGCGTGCTCTCCTGGAGCAAGGGCGCCGAGCAGCTCTACGGCTGGACCGAGGAGGAGGCGATCGGGCGGCGCGCCGACGAGCTGCTCAGCGGCGGCGAAGTCGAGCGGAGCGCCCCGATCATCGACGAGCTCCTCCAGGCCGGCCGCTGGGAGGGCGAGTTCCTCGCCTGCCGCAAGGACGGGTCCACGTTCTCCGGCTACTTCCGCAACCACGTGATCCGCGACGAGGCAGGGAATCCCCGGGCACTGGTCGGGGTCTCGGTCGACATCTCACAGATCAAGAGCGCCTCCCATGAAGTGCTCCGCGCGGGCAGCTATCTCCGAGCCGTCACCGACAGCATCGGTGAGGCGATGTTCACGCTGGACACCGAGGGGCGCGTCCAATACCTCAACCCCGCGGCTGAACGAGCTCTGGGCTGGACCACGGCCGAGCTCGAGGGTCGCTCGATGCACACCGCGACGCATTCGCGCCGTGCCGACGGATCCTCGTTCCCCGTCGAGGAGTGCCCGATTCGGCGCACCCGCACTGACGGCGAGACCGTCCACGAGACCGACGATGCCTTCATCCACTCCGACGGCACGCAGTTCCCCGTCGAGTACACCGCCACACCATTCTCGACCGAGGAAGGGATCGAGGGCTGCGTGGTCGTCTTCGAGGACATCTCCGAGCGCAAGGCCGAGGAAGCAAAGATCGCGGCCGACCTCGAGAAGCTGCAGTGGGCCCGTGAAATCCAGGACGCCCTGGCGCAGGAGCGCTTCGTGCTCCACGGCCAACCGATCCAGGACATCCGAACGGGCAGGGTCGTCCAGCAGGAGCTGCTGATCAGAATGCGACCGCGCGAGGGCGAGCAGCTCATCCTCCCCGGCGCATTCCTGCCGGCCGCGGAGGAGCTCGGGCTGATCACCGAAATAGACCGCTGGGTGATCGACCAGGCGGCGCATATCGCGGCCACGGGAACGCCCGTCGAGCTGAACGTCTCGGCCCGGTCGATCAGTGACCGGCAGCTGATCGAGCACATCGAGAGCGCCCTGCGGCGCACCGGCGCGAGCCCACAGCTGCTCGTCTTCGAGATCACCGAGACGGCTGTCATGAGCAACATGGCGGCGGCCGAGGTATTCGTCAGGCGCCTGCGCCGGCTCGGCTGCCGGATCGCCCTGGACGACTTCGGCACCGGCTTCGGGAGCTTCACCTATCTCAAGCAGCTGGAGTTCGACTATCTGAAGATCGACATCGAGTTCGTGCAGGATCTCGCCGTCAACCCGGCCAGCCGGACGGTGGTGGAAGCGGTCGTTCGGCTCGCCGACGGCTTCTCGCTGAAGACGGTCGGCGAGGGCGTGGAGGACGAGCAGACGCTGCGGCTGCTCGGGGCCCTGGGTGTCGACTATGCAGGGCTATCACATCGGTCGTCCCGCGGCGCTCGGCCCCGTGGCCGGCCCCCAGCATCCCGGGCAGCGGCTCGCCGTGAGGATCCGGCCGCTGCCCGCCGTGGGCGCTATCCGGCGGTGACGGCCCGCAGCTCCGCCAGGGCATCTCGGATCACGGCGTCGAGCTCGAGGCGGTTCCCGGGCTCGACCCAGCGCTCGAACGCGACCCGGAAGACCGCGATGGCAGCCTCGGCGGTGAGGGCCGCCGCCGGGTCGGCCACCCCGCGCCGCGCAGCGCCTCGGCGACCGCGCCGGCGAGCGATGCGAGCTTGATCAGCTCACGCTCCTGCAGCTCCGGGTTGGCGGCGATGATCTGCTGGCGCACGGGCCGCGAACTCGCGGCCGCGCCTCGAACATCGGCGGCGACCGCCTCGAGCGCGGCGGCGACGGCGTCCAGCGGCGCGGACGGATGGGGGGCGCGCGCCGACCTCGGAGACGAACAGCTGCTCGAGCTCCTGCGCCCCTGAGAACAGCACCTCGCGCTTGTCCGCGAAGTGGCGGAAGAACGTTCGCTTGGTCAGCCCGGCCCGCTCGGCGATCTCGGCGACCGTCGTGCTGTCGAAGCCGTGCTCCCCGTAGAGCGCCCACGCCGCCGGCTGGAGTCTGCCGCGCGCGTCCGGTTGCCATCTGCCCATCGTCCCAAGCATAGTCATGACACCGGGTGTCATCCATGCTAAGTTGATGACATTGAGTGTCATCGAACACTCGGGCGCCGCAACGGCCCGAGCGCCGTTACCTGGAGGTTTTCCATGCGTGTCTTAGTCACCGGCGCGTCCGGCCACATCGGCTCCGCCGTCGTTCCCGAGCTCTCGGGGCCGGTCATCAGGTTGTCGGTCTCGCCCGCTCTGACACTTCGGCCGCGGCGCGTCGAGGCCGCCGGCGCAGAGGTGCAGTTCGCGGCGAGCTCGATGACCTCGACGGCCTGGCGCCGGCCGCCGGCGCGGCCGACGGCGTGATCCACCTCGCGTTCAAGCACGAGGCGATGCAAGCGGGGGACTTCCTCGGTGCGGTCGCCGCCGATCTCGCCGCGATCGAAGCGATCGGCGCGGCGCTGGAGGGTTCTGAGAAGCCCTTCGTGAGCACCGGAGGCACCTTGATGCTGGCCTTCGCGGGCATCACGGGCCGGCCGGGCACCGAGGCAGGACGTGGTCGCAGGCGGGGCCCCGCGTCGATGCCGAGAACGCCGTCGTCGCGATGGCCGAGCGCGGGGTGCGCTCCTCGATCGTGCGCCTGCCGCCGCTGGTGCACAGCACGCTCGATCACCACGGCTTCGGGCCGGCCCTGATCGGGATCGCTCGCGAGCAGGGTTTCGCCGGCTACATCGGCGACGGGTCAACCGCTGGCCGGCGGTGCACACGCTCGACGCGGCCCGCGCATACCGCCTGGCACTGGAGTCGGCCCCGGCGGGACTCGCGCCTGCATGTGGTCGCCGAGGAAGGCGTGGCGTTCCGGGAGATCGCGGCGGCCATCGGCCCGGCAGCTGGGTGTGGGCAGCAGGCGGTCGCGCGCCGAGGACGTGGCCGGGTACTTCTCCTTCCTGGCGCCGTTCGTGGCGCTGGACAACCCCACCTCCAATGAGCTGACACGCGAGCTGCTCGGCTGGGAGCCGACCCACCCCGGGCTGATCGAGGACCTGGAGGACGGCCATTACTTCGCCGGGGATTCGGCGTCGAGCTGATCGATCCCGCGCGGCCCGTCGGACGCTAGGATCGTCATGTGTCCGACGTGGCCGCTCTGGTGGACGAGGTCGTAAGCGAGCTGGACAGCTGGCCGGGCGTTCGCTCCGAGCGCCGGTCGCAGGAGCTCGTGCTGGTCCGCTATGAGCATCTGGAGCTCGGGGTGCTCGACCGCGATCGCGGCGTGGCGCAGCTGCGCTTCTCGCCTGATGAGCGCAACGATCTCGTCGAGCACGGCGACGCCGAGCCGGCCTACCCGGTGCTCGCCGGGGAGAACGTCAGCCACGACCTTCGCGGCCCGTCCGACGTTGCGGCCGTACTCGAGCTGTTCGGCCGTCGCTACCGCGACCTCCGCGGCGAGGACGACCCCCGCAGCTCACAGGAACACTGACCATCGAGGGAAGGAAGTGGGGCATGCGCAGGGGGGCAACGGGCTTGCTGGGGTTCGCGCTCGCCGCGGCGACGATCGTGCCGGGCCTCGCCGCGGCCGCGCCGACGGTGAGCATCAAAGCGAAGATCGTCCCGATCGCGGGCTTTCCGCACACGGGCAACAAACTCGGAGCGGGCGCCGCCGTTGAAAGCCGCGTCACGATCTCGGGCACCGAATACGGCGGCTTTCCGCCGCCGCTGATCGGCGTCAACGTCTTTCTGCCCAAGGGCACCGTGCTGCACCCCGCAGGGTTCCCCACATGCCCCGTCGCGACACTCGAACCGACGGGGCCCGGACCCAAGTACTGCCCGCAGGGCTCGCAGGCCGGGCCGGTCGGCAGGGTGCGTGGCGAGGTGGCCTTCGGCACGAAGATCGTCCCCGAGGAAGGGACGATCGAATCGTTCTTCGCGGAAGGAGGCGGCCTTGAGTTCTTCACCTACGGCCACGAACCGACGATCATCGAAGTCATCTCGAAGGCCCACTACGTCGCCCGCGAGCGGCATCTACAGCCATGAGCTGATCGCCGCCGTGCCGCTCGTGGAAACGGTCCCCGGGGCCCAGGACGCCTCGGTGACGTCGGTCTCGATCAGGGTCGGCTCGGCGATCAGGCTGCACGGCCAGACGATCTACTACGGGCGGGTTCCGAAGAAGTGCCCGCGTGGCGGCTTCCCGGCGAAGGCTCAGCTGACGTTCGCCGGCCTGGGCGGGCTCACCCAGGTGACGGTCACCAAGAAGCTGAAGGTCCCCTGCCCGCCTGGTTAGCGGCGCAGACCGGCTCGCGTCAGGCGGCACTCCACAGCGCGTCGTCGCCGAGCGGTGTGCGGTGCGCGCGGCCGGTTGCGACGAGGTGCGTCAGCGCCGTTTCCGCCGCCGCCCGGTCTGGCAACGTCGTCGTGTCGGCAAGGACCCGCGCGACCTCCTGGCTCGTCAGCCCGCCGGGGTAGAGCGCCAGCAGCTCCTCGAGCTCGGGGACGGGCAGCCGGACGAGGTCCGGCTCCAGGTTCATGATCGCGACATCGGCCGCCTCGAAGGGCTGGAAGCCCGGGACGACCGAGGTGGCCCCGTCGGCGGCCCTGAGGACGAGACTGGGGGCGGTGTAGCGGTCGCGGCCGTCGGAGTTCGCCGTCCGCCCGAGCTTCACGGCCAGCCCGGCGGGGGTGCGCACCTCCTCGCGGTCGGCCTGGTAGGCATCCTCGACGCCGGGGCTGTTCAGATCGCTGATCGCCTGCTCGACGTCGAGCCCCTCGATCGTCGAGCAGATCACGGCGAGCGCCTCGTCTGAATCGAGCGGGAGCGGTGTGTTGAAGACCGCGAAGCGCAGCGCCCTCATCGTCGCCTCGACGAACTCCTCGCCCTGCAGCGCCACCGCCTTGACCAGACGGCAGGCGGGCGCGCTCGCGAACAGACGCTCGCGCACATAGGGGGTGAAGGGCATCCCCAGGCTGCGGAAGTGCAGGGCCGTCAGCGCACCGCGCTCGGATGTGTAGCCCCGTGCTTCCAGCGCCTCGACGTGCTCGACGAGGCCGATCACGACGGTCCGCAGCTCCAGCTGGTCGCCGTAACGGCTCTCCAGCGTCCGCATGGCCGGCTCGAAGGAGTAGGCCCACGGGCACAGCGGGTCGGTCACGTGGGTCACCGTGACCCGGGCGCTCGAGCCCGTCTCGGCCGGAATGCGCCATGGCGCCGCGATCCGCGGCAGCTCCCTCGTGTTCAAGCCCATGTGGGTCGAAGCCATGCCCACCACGCTAGCGGCTCTGAGGCTCCTACCCGGCGGGGAATGCCCCGATCGGGCATCCTCTGGGGCGCGATGAACGCGACCGCCAGCACGGCCGGCCCGGGTGAACTGACCGCTTGGGGGCGCAGCGTCGCGGCGCCCGTCCGGGACTTCCTGAGCACGGAGACCGGCGGTGCGCTCGTGATGCTGGCCGCCACCGTGGCCGCGCTGGCCTGGGCGAACATCTCACCGAGCTCCTACGACTCGGCCTGGAGCACCCAGCTCGGGATCCACCTCGGCAGCGCCGGCATCGCGACCGACCTGCGCCACTGGGTCAACGAGGGGCTGATGACGCTCTTCTTCCTCGTGATCGGCCTCGAGGCCAAGCGCGAGCTCGACCTGGGCGAGCTGCGCGAGCGCCGGCGCCTGGCGATCCCCGTGCTGGCCGCCGGTGGCGGGATCGCGGTGCCCGTCGCGATCTACCTCGCCTTCAACGGCGGCGGTGCGGGCGCGCACGGGTGGGGCGCGGCGATGTCCACCGACACCGCATTCGCGCTCGGGGCGCTGGCCCTGCTGACCCCCAGGGCGGCGACCCGGATCCGCGTCTTCCTGTTGACACTGGCGGTCGTCGATGACCTGAGCGCACTGGTCGTGATCGCGACCGTCTACACGACCCACGTCTCGATGCTCGCACTGGTGATCGCATTGGCCCTGTTCGCGGTCCTGATCGGCCTGCGCTACCTGCCGGTCGCCCGCAGCGCAGTGTCGAAGCTCATCGCTCTCGGGCTGTGGGTTGCGATGTTCGAATCGGGAATCGATCCGGTCATCTCGGGACTCGCGGTGGGGCTCGTGACGAGCGCCTATCCGCCGCCCCGGGGGGATCTCGAGCGGGCCACGGCGCTGGCGCGCTCGTTCCGCGAGCAGCCCACGCCCGAGATGGCGCGCTCGGCACAGCAGGGCCTGCTCTCGGCGATCTCGGCCAACGATCGGCTGCAGTTCGCGCTGCACCCCTGGGTCAGCTACGTCGTCCTGCCGCTGTTCGCCCTGTCCAACGCGGGCCTTCATCTGACGAGCTCGCTGCTGAGCGCCGCGGTGGCCTCACCGATCACGCTGGGAATCGTGGTGGGCTACGTCGTCGGCAAGCCCGTCGGGATCTACGCCGGCTCCTGGATCGCCTCACGCCCCTCCCTGCACGGGCCGAGGCCGCTCGTCAGCGGCCCCGTCCTGGCGGCGGCGGGGGCGTGCGCCGGCATCGGCTTCACCGTCTCACTGCTGATCTCGAGCCTCGCCTTCCGGGGACAGCAGCTCAGCGAGGCGAAGCTCGGAGCGCTCAGCACGCTCGTACTGGCGCCCCTGCTCAGCTGGGTGGCCGTCCTCGTGATCCGGCGGATCCCCGAGACGAAGCGGGCCCGTCAGATCGGCCGGACGGCACTCGACATCCCCGACCTGGCCGAAGACGTCGACCCCGAGCGCGACCACATCCGCGGTCCCGAGGACGCTCCCGTGACGCTGCTCGAGTACGGGGACTTCGAGTGCCCCTACTGCGGCCGGGCCGAGCAGGTGATCCGCGAGCTGCTCGTCTCAAGCGGCAGCGACGTCCGCTACGTGTGGCGCCACCTGCCGCTCAACGACGTACACCCGAGTGCCCAGCTCGCCGCGGAAGCGGCCGAGGCGGCCTCCGCGCAGGGATGGTTCTGGGAGATGCACGACCTGCTGCTGGAAAACCAGGAAGCGCTCAGCCGGGCCGACCTCGTCCGCTACGCCGAGCAGCTCGGGCTCGACCTCGGCCGGTTCAAGGACGACCTGAACAACCACCACCAGTCAGGCCGGGTGCTGGCTGATGTCGTCAGCGCCGACGAAAGCGGGGTCTCGGGAACACCGACCTTCTTCGTCAACGGCCGGCGCCACTACGGCGTCTATGACATCGACGCGCTCACACAGGCCGTCCGCGCGGCGAAGAACCGGATGCTCCCCGGAGCCTGAGCGCCCGTGCTCAGCTCACGGGATCAGGACGATCTTGCCATGGGTGTGTCGCTGTTCGAGCTCGGCGAAGGCCTCACGGACCTGCTCGAGCGGGAAGCAGGCGGCGATCGGGATCTCGATCTGCCCCGAGGCGACGAGGCCGGCCATCTCGGAGAGCACCTCGGTGCTCGAGGCGTCTCCGCTGCCCTCGACCTTCGCCCCGAGTTCCTGTGCCTTCTGGCGTGAGATGATCGTCTCGATCCGCTGCGGCTCGATCCCCAGGTCGGCGGCCAGCTGCACGTAGTCGGGACCGAACAGGTCGATGAAGGCGTCGATTCCGTTCGGCGCGGCCGCCGTGAGACGCTCGGCGAGCCCCTCGCCGTAGGCGACCGGGGTGGCGCCGTGCGCGGAGAGCCACGCGTGGTTGGCCGGCGATGCGATCGCGAGCACGCGGACATCCCTCAGCGCGAGCAGCTGGACGACGACCGTGCCGACCCCGCCGGCCGCCGCGGAGACGGCCACCGTCTCGCCCTGCTGCGCCGCCACGGCACGGACGGCCGCGTAGGCGGTGCAGGCGACGACGTAGAGCGAGCCTGCGACCTCCCAGCTCAGGCCGGCCGGCTTTGCGATCAGCTGGGTGACGGGGACGGTGACGTACTCGGCGTGGCTCGAGCGCCGCCAGGACCAGCCGAGGACCTCCTCACCGACGGAGAACTCCTCGATGCCCTCGCCGAGGGCGCTCACGACGCCGGCCAGGTCGCTGCCCTCACCCGAGGGGAACGTCGCCGGGAACATCTCGTGCAGCGCGCCCTCGCGGATCGCGATCTCGCCCGGGTTGATCCCGGCCGCGCGGACCTCGACGAGGACCTCGCCCGCGGCCGGCGATGGGACCTCGACATCGGCGATGTAGAGGACCTCGCGGTCGCCGTATCTGTCAAAGCGGACTGCTCGGGCCATCGTTGTCCTCCCTCGGGTCGTCAGCCGCTCGTACGAAGTGAATCGTCAGCCTCCGATTCGGGCAATGAAATCGAACAGAGATAGTAAAGCCGCTCCACCAGCCCGAAGACCGATTGCAGGCGGGGGGCCCGGATCGCGCTTCAACCAAGACGATCGCTCATGCCAGGGCGCCGGCAGGGATTTGGGGCTGGGACCTGCCGCGGACCTCGCTTCCTTCGAGGACGACCTTCAACGCGGCGGTATTAGCCGCGTCGGTGAATGTGTCATAGGCGCTCATCGTGTCCTCGAGCGGGAAGTGGTGTGTGGCGAACACGGTTGGATCCAGCCGCCCGTCGGCGACGAGTTTCATGAGCTGCGGGATCGTGTTCGTGTCGACCAGTCCTGTCGTGACGGTGACGTCGCGTGTCCAGAGCTTCTCGAGGTGCAGCGTGGCGGGGTGTCCATGCACTCCGATGTTCGCCACGCGTCCTCCCGGGCGGATCAGCTCGCAGGCCAGCTCGAACGTCTCGGAGACGCCGACTGCCTCGAGTGCCACGTCGGCGCCTAGCCCGTCGGTGAGCTCCATGACCTGCGCGAGGGCGTCTTCGCGGCCGTTGTTGATGGTCGTGTCGGCGCCGAACTTGCCTGCGCTTTCCAGGCGGCTGTCGGCAAGGTCGATCGCGACGATCCGTCCCGGGGTGTACAGCTGCGCGGTGAGCATCGCGGCGAGCCCCACCGGGCCGGCGCCGATGATCGCCACGACGTCGCCGGGTGAAACCTTGCCGTTCAGCACACCAACCTCGTACGCCGTGGGAAGGATGTCTGCGAGGAACAGGACCTGCTCGTCGGTGAGCCCGTCGGGCACCTTGAAGACGGAGTTCTCAGCAAACGGGACACGTGCGTATTCGGCCTGCAGCCCGTCGATGAGGTGGCCGAAGATCCAGCCACCTCCGCCGAGGCACTGGCCGTAGCGGGCTTCCTTGCAGTAGCGGCATTTCCCGCAGGCACTGATGCACGAAAGAAGCACACGGTCCCCGACCGCGAGGGTGCTCACGCCGGCGCCCACCTCCTCGACGGTGCCGACCGCCTCGTGGCCGAGCACCGTGCCGAGTGTTGTCTCCGGCACGTCTCCCTTGAGGATGTGCAGGTCTGATCCGCAGATCGTCGTTGCGTCGATCCGGACGACGATGTCGGTAGGGTCGATGATCTCGGGGTCGGGCACGTCGTCCCAGCCGCGCTGGCCTGGGCCGTGGTAAACGAGGGCTTTCATTCTGGTCTCCGATGGTTGATTGGTGACGCGGGCGCGAGGCGGCCGCGCTGGAGCCCGGCGCAGCTCACGCGGGCGTACCGGCCGGCTCCGGGCTTGGCTCGCGCAGCGTCAGCTCCTGCTCGGCGGGTGTCACTCGCGCGTGACGCAAGCCGAGCCCGACCAGCCCGAGCATCAGGAGGGCCAGGATGAACGAGGCGATCGAGCCGATCAGCATGATCGTCCCGATCTTCGAGAAGCCGTAGGCCTCGAGCAGCAGCCCGCGCAGCGTCGTGCCCTGGAAGGACGTCGTCTCCAACGCCGCGAGCTTGGTGTTCGCCGGTTCCGCCCGTGCGGCCGTGCTGATCTTCGAGTAGACCCCGCCGTAGGGCATCTCGGCGAGGTGTTCGGCGATGAAGTGGTCGGCATACGCCTCGGCCTGAGGGCCGGTGAGCAGCTGCTGGCCGGAGTACTTCTCCAGGTAGGGGATCATCGCCGGCGTGATCTCGGTACCGGCCTTGGCAGAGGCGAAAGCGGCCTTGGGCGGGAAGAAGATCTGCTGCTGGGCCAGCTGCTTGCGGACATTGCTGTGGTCGTAGCTGTAACCCCACATCAGCAGTCCACCTGCGATCAGCAGCACAACCACAAGGACCAGGCCGACGGCGCTGGTGAGTAGGTCAAAGACGGTGCGGCGCATGAGTGGGGCTCCTCGGTGTTGGTGAAGCTTGGTTGGCGCGCTCTACGAGCAGGCTGAAGGCGCCCTGAATGAGATCGTTGGCGCCCGCGAGCGCGAGCACGTTCGTGGTCGCGCGCCCCGCAGCCGGCGAGGCGGTGCGCAGGCCGACGAGGACGAGGGCGCTCCACGTGCCGACGCAGCGGGTGCACGTCAGCAGCTCGCCGACGGCGCGCTGCATGCCCCGGCCCTTGGGTGCGAGCGGATGGTGCTGGTCGTCTTCCTCGACGAAGCCGCGGCGCAGCCAGGTCGAGACCTTCTCCTTGGCCACCGTGTCGGCGAGCGCGAAGGTGGCCAGCGCCAGCGCGGGAAGCTCATGCGCCGCAATCGGCCCGGCGCCTTCCTGGCGGCGGCGGCCGGCGAGCCCGGCGACGCCTGCGAGGCCCGTGAGGAACACGCTCGCCAGCACGGCGTAGTCACCGGGACCCGAGCGGGCGCCGGGCGTCCCCTCCGCACCGGGCCGGAGGGTCTGGGCAGGGGCGCTCACGGGCCGGCCACGCAGTAGACGCCGCGGAACGGGACACCGGCGTCGTCGTGGCTCAGAGTGACACCCTGCATCTCGTTCTCGAAGCCCGGGAAGGTGTCGGCCCACTCGCCGAAGATCTGCAGGAAGCGGATGATCGGCTGGATCTCCTGATCGAACAGCTCGCCGGGCATGATCACCGGGATCCCCGGGGGGTAGAGGACGCACAGCACCGCCGAGACCCGGCCGTGGAGCGCGTCGAGCGGGACGAGCTCGACCTCGCCATCGACCAGCCTGCCGAACGCATCCGACGGGGTCATCGCGGGAGTCGGCAGCCGCCGGTAGATCGCCTCCTGCATGTCGGCGGTGTCCTCGCCGGCCAGACGGGCATGCATCTCCCCGGCCAGCTGAGCGAGGCCGGTGTCCGTGTAGCGGCCGGGATGTTCGCTCAGCAGGCTCGGGATCGCCTCGGATATCGGCGCGTCGCGGTCGAGCAGGCGTTTGAACTCGAGCAGCTCCGCGAGCAGGGCGCTTGACTTGCTCTCGGTGACACCGATCGAGAACAGGGCCAAAACCGTGTAGAAGCCGGTCTTCTCGACGACCACGCCCCGCTCGCGCAGGAACCGCGCGACCAGTCCCGCCGGGACGCCGAAGTCGGCGCTCTGCCCCCCGTCGTCGAGCCCGGGGCAGACCAGCGAGACCTTCGTAGGGTCGAGCATCGCGTAGCCCGGCTGCAGGCCGCGGAAGCCGTGCCATGCCTGCTCGGGCCCCATCTGCCAGGACGGCTGCTCGGCGGTGGTCCCCTCCGGCTCCCAGCACCCGAAGAACCACTCGCCCTTCTCGGCGAGGTCGCCCGCCAGGCGCGCGACCTCGCGGCGGAAGGCGATCGACTCCTCGATCGTGTCGCTCATCAGCGCTCTGCCGGCTGCGCCGTCCATCATGTGCGCCGCGACGTCCAGCGAGGCGATCATCGTGTACTGCGGCGAGGTCGAGGTGTGCATCATGAAGGCCTCGTTGAAGCGGTCCGGGTCGACCGGGTGGCGGCCCTCGCGGGCGTGGATCATCGAGCCCTGCGAGAAGCTCGCCAGCAGCTTGTGGATCGACATGGTCGAGAAGACCGTCGGGTCTCCCCTGCGCGCCGGCCGGGGTGCCATGCCGTAGTGGCGCTCGAACATCGGGTGAAACGCCGCATAGGGGATCCAGGCCTCGTCGAAGTGGACGATCGGGACGATCTCGCGCAGCCGCTCGATCACCGAGCCGGCGTCATACATCGTCCCGTCATAGGTCGAATTGGTGACGACGGCCAGCCTCACCCGACACGCCGAGGGGTCCGCCACGAGGGGGTTCGCCGCCAGCTTGCCCTGGATCGCCTCGGCGGTCATCTCGTCGGGGGCGATCGGGCCGATCATCCCGAGGCTGTTTCGGACGGGGAGCAGCCAGATGGGGATTGCGCCGGTCTGGATGACCGCGTTGAGGATCGACTTGTGGCAGTTGCGGTCCAGCACCACGACATCGCCATGGCGGACGTTGGCGCGGAAGACGATCTGGTTGGACATCGTGGTGCCGTTCGTGACGAACCACGTTCGCTCGGCGCCGAAGATGCGGGCGGCCGCGGCCTCGGCCTCGCCGACGACGCCTTCGTGCTCGAGCACTGAGCCGAGCTCGGGCACCGAGCTCGACAGGTCGGCCCGGAAGACGTTCTCGCCTAGGAAGTCGAAGAAGCGCCGCCCGGCCGGCGAGCGCCTGAATGCCAGGCCCCCCATGTGGCCGGGGGTGTGCCACGCGTAGCGGTACTCCTCGACGTAATTGGCGAGCGCCCCGAAGAAGGGCGGGTAGAGCGTCGCGCGGTAGGCCTCGACAGCCTGGGCGATGTGGCCCGCGATGAAAGTCGGCGTGTCCTCAGATGACCAGATCGCGCCCTGCGTCTGCTGGAGCGCCTCGGGCGGAAGCTCGCCGATCGCAAGCCCGTCGGCGAGCAGGAAGACCGGGAGATCGTCGTTGCGGGAGCGGATCAGCGCGATCAATGCGACCGTGGCGTCGAGGTGATCGCGGTCGGGCTCGATCAGGACGCCCGCGAGCTCGGGGTGGCTGCGGATCGCCGCTTCGCCGTCCTCGATCCCGTCTGCCCGGATCAGCTCCAGGCCGTCCTCGAGCAGAGCGCCCACGATGTCCGCCACCGCCGCGAGTACGGTGCTTGAGAACTCGCTGCTGCGCTCGCGGATCACGAGCAGCGGGAAGTCCGCATCGCAGGCGCTGTGATGCGCCCACCCGGATGGCGCGTCGGCGCCGCCGAGCAGCTCGGGCTCCTGTGTAGGGGTGCTCATCTCAGGCCCCCGCGGATTGTGCGGCGAGGACGGCGGGGCCGCGCCCGTACTGCTCGTCCCACTCGCTGAGGGACAGCTCGAGCAGCCCGCTCGCCGGGTCGGGCACCGCGTTCTTGGCGAGCACGACATAGGGGGCGCAGGTCAGCGCGCAGCCGACGTAGCCGGCCGGAATCCACTGGGTCTTGAAGCCGACGAAGATCTCCTTGTACTTGACGTTCTGGTCTTCGCCGCAGAGGATCACGCTCTCGACGATGTGCTCCATGCGGGTGTGCAGCGTGGCGGCGCGCTCCTCATCGCTGTTTCCGGCGGCGCCCTCGCCGACGTCCTCGATGAACAGGTTCGAGTCGCGTTCGCGGTCCTCGGCCATCGCGAGCGCGATCGCAGACCAGACCGACGTCGGGCCGCTGATCGTGATCTCCTTCGTCGCGCACACCACGTGGGCTCCGGGGAGCAGCGGGTAGCGCCTGTCCTCCGAGTGCCCGAAGAGCCGTTCGCCGGCCTCGAGCAGCGGAGTGACGGGGTAGACGAGGATCTCGGCGCCGTCGTGACGCCTGCGGGTCATCAGCGGCTCGATCGACCCGTCGATCAACCCGTCGTGGCGCGCCAGATGATAGCCCCAGACTGCACCGTTGATGCCGTTGAAGGAGGACGCGGCGATCATGTTGATCTGCCCGGCATAGGCGTCGTTCTTCTCCGCCCGATCATAGGAGACGATGCCCTCGAGGACTGTGTCCATCTCTTTGAGGACCATTCCGGTCGAAAGCTTCAGGACCGAGACGTAGCCAATGCCGCTGGAGCCAGGGTTTCCGTAGCCGCCGCAGTAGTCATCGAACGGCCCCACGGCGCCGTCGACGACCTGCTCGAGTGTGAGTGATCTGTGTGAGGTCATGGGTTCTCCTGTCAGGGGATCAGCGGGTTGACGGCGGGGGCGAGGACCGCGACCGCGGCCGGCGCGGGCTCGGGGATGTCCAGCAGAACGAGGTCTGGTTCGGCGATCCGCCAGCCGGGCTTCTTGAAGCGGTCGAGCAGGAACGGCGGAGCCGAGCAGATGACGATCGCCGCCGCGATCGCGCCGACATAGATCGGCGTCGGCCAGTGTTCGATTTCTGACGGCGGCACGAAGCCGATGATCAGACCGAAGCCCGACCCCAGGATGCCCATCCCGGCGACGATCCACATGCCCACGTAGCGCCCACCCGGCACCCGGTAGGCCCGTGGCGTGTCCGGCTCGGAGTAGCGCAGTTTGATTGCCGCGGTGAGGACGAGCAGGTACATCATCACCGTCAGCTGGGTCGTCAGGGCGGTCAGCATCCAGTAGCTCGTGCTGACGCTCGGGACGAACAGGAACATCAACGAGAACCCTGTCCCCAGGATGCCCTGGCAGATAAGGATCGCGACCGGCACGTGGCGCTTGTTGACGTAGTGCAGCTCCGGCGGCAGGTCCCCGGTCTCCTCGGCCGCGTACAGACCCTTGGCGGGGCCAAGCATCCAGGTGCTGATCACCGCCAGCGTGCCGAAGCCCGTCAGGGCCGCCATCACCTTCGTCGCCCAGCTCCCCAGACCGATCTGGTTGAAGAAGAATTCAAACGCTTGCATCAGCCCCGCGACGAGGCTCAGCTTCGCCTGCGGGACGATCACGGCGATCGCGAGCGTGGCCAGCACCGAGACGCCGACGATCAGCCCGGCGGCCATGAAGATCGCGCGCGGGTAGTCACGTTTGGGGTTCTTGAGCTCCTTTGCGTGGAAGCCCGCCATCTCGATGCCCGCGTAGCCGAGCAGCACCCCGGCGAAGAAGACGACGTTGTTGAGGTGCCCCAGGTTGGGCACCAGCTTGCTCGTGTGGAACGGGATCGCGCTGTGGCGGCCTGCCACCAGCCAGTAGACGCCGAGCACGATCAGCAGCGCTGCCGGCAGTAGCGTCCCGCCGACGACGGCCGCGTTGTTCAGCTTGAGAATCGTCTTCAGGCCGAAGAAGTTCGCGATCGTCAGCGACCAGAACACGACCATCATCACGACGACCAGGAACACCTTGTTCGTCGCCAGCCCCGGTTCGATCACATAGGCCAGCGTCGCGGCGATGAACGACAAGACGGTGGGGAACCAGACGACGTTCTCGATCCACTCGAACCACACCGCGAGGAAGCCCGCCCGCGCGCCGAACCCCTGCCTCACCCAGGCGTAGATGCCGCCGGCGAGCGGCCAGCCGGTCGCGAGCTCGGCCGACACGAGGGCCAACGGGATCAGGAAGAAGACCGCCCCCATCAGGTAGAAGAAGATGCTTCCCCAGCCATACTCCGCGAGGCTCGGGAGACTCCGCAGCGTGAGGATCGCCGACAGGGTGATCAGCGCGATCGACCCCGCACCGAGCACTTTCGGGCCCTGGGACCCGCCCGCTGTGGCCCGCCGAACCGGCGGGGAGACGCTACGACGCAGATGACTCGCCGGCATGGGCTGCTCCCTGGTGGAGGATCGATGTGGAAAAGGTCATGGCGCTCAGCTGCTCGCCGCCGAGCCGTTCGGCTCCGCGGGCGCGAGCGGCGCGTGTGCGCCGAGATCGCCGACGGCGACGGTCTCGCGTTTGAGGAACGCGCCGAGCTCCTGGATCGTGCTCATCAACGGCGCGGGGAAGACGACGGTCGAGTTCTTGTCGACCGCGATCTCGACGAGCGTCTGGAGGTTGCGCAGCTGCAGCGCCAGGGGGTGTTCCATCATCACGTCGGAGGCCCGGGCCAGCTCTCCTGCGGCCAGCGCCTCGCCCTCGGCGGCGATGATCTTGGCGCGCTTCTCACGCTCGGCTTCGGCCTGCCGGGCCATCGCCCGCTTCATCGAGTCGGGCAGCTGGATGTCCTTCAGCTCGACGGTCGTCACCTTGATGCCCCACTCCTCGGTCTGGACGTCGAGGATCTCGCGGATGTTCCCGTTGATCTTGTCCGTCTCGGAGAGCGTCTCGTCGAGCGTGTGGCGCCGACGACGGCGCGCAGGGTCGTCTGTGCGATCTGGTTGATCGCCACTTCGACGTCCTCGATCGCGACCACCGAGCGGACCGGGTCGGCGACGCGGTAGTAGGCGACCGCGGAGACGTCGACGCTTACGTTGTCGCGGGTGATGATGCCCTGGGACTGGATCGGCATCGTGACGATCCGCAGCGAGACGCGGTGAACCTGGTTGATGAACGGCGCGAAGATGATCACGCCGGGGCCGCGGGCGCCGTCGCGGACCTTGCCGAGGTGGAACATCACGGCGCGCTCGTACTGCTTGAGGATCCGGACCGACTGCGAGAGCACGATCAGCGCGAGCAGGACCAGCACCCCGAGTATGTAGGCGGCGATCATGATCGCGCCCTGCCGGTGGGCAGAAGGCGGGAGGTTGCTTCGGCGGTGCTTGAGATTAGAGGGGCTCCTGACGCGTGCGTGGTGCCGACAGAGGTCGGGCACTGACGCCGGCCGGGTTTCGGAGCCGGAAAAGACACGCCCGCCGCGGTATGGAGCGAGCTGCTCTCTATGCTAGCGAGGCGAAAGGTTCACCCCGGGGGGCGGACCACGATGGGCCGGGCGTCTGGAGCTGCTATACGCGACCGGGCAGAAACCGATGAGCTCTCGCGAGACAAAGCACCTCCGCGTCCTGATCGCCAATGAGCGCAAGGACCGTCTGGCGCTCGTCGCACCGATCGTCGTGGGCCTCGGTCACGAAGTGATCGCCCGCGAGATCGAGGTTGCGGACGTCGGCCCCGCGACCGCCCGCGAGCGCCCCGACGTCGCCCTCGTCGGCCTGGGGGAGAGCTCCGAGCACGCCCTTGCCCTGATCGACAAGATCGTCCGCGAAGCGGCCTGCCCCGTGATCGTCCTGCTTCACGCTCGCGACCCCGAGTTCGTCAGCGAGGCCTCCAAGCGCGGGGTGTTCGCGCAGATCAACGACGCCGACGTCGACGATTGGCAGAGCGCGATCGAAATCGTCCTGCGGCGCTTCGCCGAGTATCAGGACCTGCAGGGCGCCTTCGGCCGGCGCGCGCTGATCGAGCGTGCCAAGGGGATCCTGATGGAGCGCCACGGCATCGACGAGGCCGGCGCGTTCGAGCTGCTGCGCGAGCGCTCCAGGGTCGACAATCGCAAGCTCGTCGATCTGGCCGCCGCGGTCGTGGACGGCCACCGCCTGCTGCCCGGGGCCCCGGCCGAGCCCTGAGGCTCTAGAACTGCAGCAGCATCAGCCCGACGGTCACGCCGGGGCCGATCGTCACTGCCAGGCCATGCTCGCCGCGGGCGGGGCGGCGGTCCTTGATGGTGCTGTTGAGCACGTAGAAGATCGAGGGCGTGCCGACGTTTCCGTGGTCGGCCAGTGCGCGCCAGCTGACCGCGACGTCCTCGTCGTCGAGGCCCAGCGCATCGCGGGCGCACTCGACGATCCGCCGTCCGCCGGGGTGGATGATCCAGTGGTCCACGTCCTGCTCACCGAGGTGGTTGGAGCGCAGGAAGTCGTGAACCAGCTGCGAGAGGTCCTCAGCGGCGATTTCGGGCAGCTCGCGGGCGAGCTGCAGGTGGCTCTCGTTGGCGTCGGTGGTGAGCTGGACAGCATCGAGGCTGCCCGGGATCTGATGGACCCGGGTCGAGATGATCGCCGGTCCGGCCGCCGTGCGGTCGCCGCTCAACAGCGCTGCGGCGCAGCCGTCGCCGAAGATCGCCGACCCGACCGTCTTGGTGCGCGGGTCCTCGAGCTGCGCCGGCATCAGGATCGAGCTCATGCTCTCGGCCGCGACGACCAGCACCTCGCGCGAGGGGTCGGCGTGCAGGATCTGCGCGCCCAGTCGCAGCAGTGGCACGGCGCTCGCGCAGCCGACCGCGGTGACGTGGTACTTGTCGGTGCTCGCCGGCAGCCCGTAGTGCTCGATCAGCCGATGGGCCAGGCTGGGACAGCCCAGCGAATAGAGGCTCGAGCTCAGCACCGTCCCGATCGCGGCGGGGTCGATCTCGAGCTTGTCGATCGCCTGGACGGCCTGGCTCAGGAGCTCCTCCTCGACCTCGCCGGCGCGGCCCTGCAGGTTGCTGGCGAGGAACTCCGGGTCGAGGTTCAGGTGGCGGCGCTCAACGCCGCAGCGGCCGAAGACGCCGGTGGCGAACTCATCCGTCGTGAGCTGCAGACGCTCGAGCGCGTCTTCCTGGGTGGCGGTGCCGATCCCGCCGACGACGGCCAGGCCGGCGAGCCTGGGCCCCGGCCTGACACCCAGGATCCCCGAGGTGAGTTCCTGGTGGGATCGCTCGGTATGACGGTATGACGCTTTTGCCGGTGTGATGCGAAGCTCCTTCTGGGTGCCGGAGGGCGCCTCGGATCAGGCCACCGTCTCCAGTAGATAGCACTCATAACATTCGCCAACCCCCGGCGTTTCCCCGCAAATGCCATTACTTCATTAGTTCTTACGGGCAGATCGGGGAAGATGGGGACCTCCGACAAAGACCAGGGGATGCAAATGCAAGTGATCGGCGCGGGGCTGCCCCGCACAGGGACGTTGACTCAGAAGCTGGCGCTCGAGGAGCTCGGCTTTGGCCCCGCATACCACTGGGTCAACCTGATCTCGGATCTGAACGCGGTCGAGCTGTGGCACCGCGCCCTCGACGGCGAGGATCTGTTCGCTGAGATCTTCGGCTCGCACCGCTCCACGGTGGACTGGCCGGGCGGTTTCTTCTATCGCGAGCTGGCCGAGCTCCATCCGCAGGCCAAGGTCCTGCTGAGCGTCCGCGACCCCGAGTCCTGGGAGCAGAGCTATCGCCAGACGATCTGGAACTTCACCCGCGGCGACTCGCTCGTGAGCCACCTCTCCGACGCCCGGCGCGAAATCGACCCGCGCTGGAGGCGCTACCTCGAGCTCGTCGACCGGATGCTCTGGAGCGATCGCTCCCCGTTCGGGGCCGGGGACAGCCCGCAGCAGATGATGGCCCAGATGGAGGCCTACAACGACGGCGTCCGCGCCGCGATCCCGCCCGAGCGCCTGCTGGTCTGGAAGGTCACCGAAGGCTGGGGGCCGCTGTGCGAGTTCCTCGAGGTGCCCGTCCCGGCGGTCGATCTCCCGCACGCCAACGACTCCGAGACCTTCCGCGGACGGGTCGTCGACGCGGCGCTCGACGCGCTTGTCGCCTGGCGGGAGAGCGGCGGCGCGCCCCCCGAGGCCTGAGCGCATCCCGGGCCGCCTGTCCGGGGCTCCTACTGTGGTGGGCCCCGGTATCGGTGAGCCCGCCAGGGCAAGCCGTGCCAAACCGAATGGAGGAGCCCTGATGGCAGCGAAGACCCTTCCCGGCGGCGAGTTCACGATGGCCGATGGCCTGACGGTCACGCGGACCGGCTACGGCGCCATGCAGCTCTCGGGCCCTGGCATCTTCGGGCCCCCGAAGGACCGCGGCGAAGCGATCGCCGTCCTGCGCGAGGTGGTGGAGCTGGGGATCAACCACATCGACACCAGCGACTTCTACGGCCCCCATGTCACGAACGAGATCATCAAAGAGGCACTGCACCCCTACCCGGAGGGCCTGCACCTCGTCACGAAGGTCGGCGCACGGCGCGACGCGCAGGGCGGCTGGCCGCACGCGCGATCGCCCAGAGGAGCTGCGCCAGGCCGTCCACGACAACCTGCGCAACCTCGGCCTCGAGGCGCTCGACGTCGTCAACCTCCGCGTCGGCGGCTTCGACAAGCCCGAGCCGGGCTCGATCGCCGAACAGTTCGCGACGCTGGCCGAGCTGCGCGAGCAGGGGCTGATCCGCCATCTCGGTGTGAGCACCGTCTCGGCCGAGCAGGTCGCCGAGGCCCAGACGATCGCGCCCGTCGTCTGTGTCCAGAACTTCTACAACATCGCCAACCGCTCCGACGATGCCCTGATCGACTCGCTCGCCGGGCAGGGGATCGCCTACGTCCCCTACTTCCCGCTGGGCGGCTTCACCCCGCTGCAGTCGGGCGCCCTTGACGCGGTCGCCGGGCGTCTCGGGGCCAAGCCGATGGGTGTCGCCCTGGCCTGGTTGCTCCAGCGCTCGGCGAACATCCTGCTGATCCCCGGGACCTCCTCGCTGGCCCACCTGCGCGAGAACGTCAGCGGCGCCGGCTTGGCCCTCTCCGCCGAGGACCTCGCCGAGCTGGAGCAGATCGGCGGCTGACCGCCGGGGGTGCCCGCGGGCGCGGGGTGCGTCAGCTCCAGGCCGGCCCCGCGATTCAGCTCTCGGCGGGGCCGGTGCGCAGGGCCACCTCGAGCTCGAAACGCCGCTCCGGGTCCGCCAGCGCCTCGCCGAACAGCTCGCGCAGGCGCCGGACGCGGTAGCGGACGGTCTGCGGGTGCACGGAGAGCTCGCGAGCGATCGCGCCCTGGGAGCCGCGGTGGCGCATCCAGGCGCGGAGCGTCGCCTCCAGGCGCAGGCGGCTCGCGGCCGTCTCGCCCGCGAGCGGTGCGAGGGCGCGCGAGCGAAGCGCCCGGGCGATCTCGGGCGCTGCCCCGAGGGCGAGGTCGGCCAGGCGATCCTCGGCCCGGACGGCACCGGCGGGCGCCGCGAGCCCGACGGCCAGGGCGGCCCAGCGCAGCGAGCGCGGGGCCTCGAGGGGGTCTACCGTCGGACCGACCCCGACCCTCGCGCCGAGGCGTTTCGCCGCCAGCGCCGCCTCGCGCAGCAGGCCGGACGGGTCGGGGACGACGACGCACATCGCGCCGTCGTGCTCGCCGTAGAGGGTGTCGCCGCTCAGCCGCCTGGCGAGCGGCCCGGGCTCGCCGTCGAGCGCCACGCAGGCCAGCCGCCGCGGCAGCGGCCAGCGCGCCGCCGAGGCCGCCGCGGCGAGCTGTTCGGGATCGCCGGCCGGTGCGCCGAGCAGCAGCGCCAGCAGCGTCGCGCGGCGGCGCTCGATGTCTCCTGCCCGCTCCATCTGAGCGGCGGCGTAGCCGTCGACCGACTCCGAGGCGAGCTGGTCGATGTAGGCGAACATCGCCTCGGCCAGGTGGTGCTGCGCCGCGGTCGAGGCGCCCGCCTCGGCGGCAAGCGTGCTCATCCGCCGCCAGGCGACGCGGGCTCCGATCCGGTAGGCCGACTGCAGGGCGTCGAGGCTCCGGCCCGACCGGTGCTCGCCGTAGCCCAAAGCCCGGTAGACGGCGGGGGACTCGTCGTCCCCTTCGCCGATGAAGCGCCGCAGCGCCTGCTCGGTGCCGAGCCTGATCGTCTGCCCGAAATCCCCCCGCAGCGTGTCCGAGTACTCGGCGACCTCCTCCTGGATCACATCGACGATCTCATCGGCCAACCGCGGCAGCTGGTCGTGGATCGCCGCGATGGCCGGAGGGTCCATCCAGATATTTATGTTTTCAGCATAAGAAAGCCACGCCGGATTGCGCTCCACAGGCCAAGAAGCTAGCGTGTTTCATGCTCTAGCGTGCCCAGGCATGAGCTCGAACCCTCCCGATGGAATCGCGTCCGGCCTGGCCGGCCCGCGGCGTACCCGGACCGCCGGCCGATGAGCCGCCTGGAGCGCAATGCGAACCTCGCGGCGGTCTTTGTGCCGCTGGTGGCGCTGGCGGTCTCTGTCCCGCTGCTGTGGGGGCGGCTCGTCAACACGACCGACCTGCTGATCGCCGCCGTCCTCTACCTCATGACGGGCTTCGGGGTGACGCTCGGCTACCACCGGCTGCTGACCCACAGGGCCTATGCGACCCATCGACCGATCGAACGGGCCCTGGCGCTCGCGGGCGCGATGTCGCTGCAAGGATCCCCGGCCGACTGGGTGGCCGACCACCGCAAGCACCACGCCCACACGGACAAGGACGGCGACCCCCACAGTCCCCATGCGGGCGCCGGCGCGGGGCTCGGCGGCGCGGTGCGGGGGCTCTTCCACGCACACGTCGGCTGGCTGTGGCGAAACCAGGGCCAGGCTGAAACCCGCCGCTACGCGCCCGAGCTGATCGAGGATCGCTGGATGACCTTCCTGCACCGGCGCTACTACCTCGTCGTCGCGCTCAGCCTCGCGCTCCCGTTCGTGCTCGGCGGCCTGTTGACACGCTCCTGGACCGGTGCGCTGACGGGCCTCGTCTGGGCGGGCTCGTGCGGATCGCGCTGCTGCACCACATCACCTGGTCGGTCAACAGCGTCTGCCATTTCTTCGGCCGGCGACGCTTCGAGGTCGATGACCATTCGACCAACGTCGCCTGGCTGGCGCTCCCCTCGCTGGGAGAGGCCTGGCACCACAACCACCATGCCTTCAGCCGCTCGGCGTTCCACGGGCTCGGGCGCTGGGAGCGGGCGCTCGACCCCTCGGCCTGGGTGATCCGGCTGATGCGCCGCTGGAAGCTCGCCTGGAATGTCGTCGTGATCACCCCCGAGCGCCAGCTCGAGCGGATCGCCGGCGGCGAGGCCGCCGAGGCCTCACCCGCCGGCTGAACCCCGGGCGCCCATACTGGGCGGATGATCGCCGCGGCGGCTCCGGTGGAAGTGCTCGAAGTCATCTGGCACGGCCTGCGCGACGCGCTGCTGATGGCCTGGGAGGTCTGGTGGGCGCTCGTGATCGGCTTCGCGATCTCGGCGATCGTCCAGGCGTGGGTTCCCCGCGAGCGGGTCGAAGCGGCGCTGTCGGGCTCGGGCGCGGGGCCCGTCGCGCGGGCCACGGGTCTGGGGGCGGCCTCGTGCTCATGTTCCTATGCGGCGGTCGCGATCGCCAAGAGCCTCTTCCAGAAGGGGGCATCGCGCGCCACCTCACTGGCCTTCCAGTTCGCCTCGACCAACCTCGTCTGGGAGCTGGGGCTCGTCCTGTGGGTCCTGATCGGCTGGCAGTTCACGCTCGCCGAGTACCTCGGCGGGATCGTCATGATCGCCCTGATGACGCTGGTGCTGCGCGCTGTTCGTCTCCCCGCGCCTTGAGGCCGAGGCGCGCGAACACGCCCGGCGGGCCGACACCGGCCACCAGCACCACACCGCCGGTGAGGCCCTCGGCTGGCGCCGGCGCCTGACCTCGGCCGCGGCGTGGTCTGATGTCGCCCACAACTTCCGCGGCGACTGGCAGATGCTCTACCGCGAGATCGCCACGGGGTTCCTGCTGGCCGGCTTTGTCGCGCAGCTCGGCGACGGGTTCTTCAACGGGCTCTTCCTCAGCCACGCCGGCGGCCTGGCGAGCACGCTCGAGAACGTCCTCGTCGGCCCGCTGATCGCGGTGGGGAGCTTCGTCTGCTCGGTCGGCAACGTCCCGCTGGCGGCGGTCCTCTGGTCCGGCGGGATCAGCTTCGCGGGAGTGCTCGCGTTCCTGTTCGCCGACCTGATCGTGCTGCCGATCATCGCCGTCTACCGCAAGTACTACGGCACCCCCTACACGGTCCGGATCGTCGCCCTGATGTTCCTCACGATGGTCCTCGCGGCGCTGGTGATCGACGGCCTCTTCGACGGGCTCGGGCTGATCCCGCAGGTCCGCGGCCGACCCGCGGGCAGATCTTCGGCTCGGTCTCACTCGACTACAAGCTCGTCCTCAACCTCCTTGCCGCGGTGATCTTCGCGGCGCTGTTCGGGCTGACCGCCCGCCGCGGCGTGACCGACCCTGTCTGCGGCATGAAGGTCGACCGCGCCAAGGCCCTCAGCGCGGACTTCGACGGGCAGCGGCGCTACTTCTGCTCTGAGCACTGCAAGCAGACCTTCGAACGGGGTCGCCCGTAGGAGGCGTCAGACTGCCTCTCGATGGCCTCGGTCTCCCCCCAGCCGAACGTCCCCGGGCGGGGCGTCGTTGCCAGCTACAGCCCGCGGTTCTGGATGCTTGTCGTGCTGATCGGCGTCGCCGCGGGCCTCGGCGGCGCCGCGCTGATCGGCCTGCTGCGCGCGGTGCAGCATCTCGCCTGGTCCTACCAGAGCGGCCATTTCCTGGAAGGAGTCGAACGGGCCTCGACGCCCGCAGGGTGATCGTCCTGGCGATCGGCGGTGTCGTCGCCGGGCTCAGCGCGCTGGGGCTCGCCCGGCTCGGACCCGGGGGCGAGGTCACCGAGGGCCTGTGGCTGCGCGCCGGGCGGATGCGCCTGGCGTCCGCCTTCGCCCGGGCGCTCGACTCGATCGTGATCGTCGGGCTCGGCGCCTCGCTGGGGCGCGAGGCCGCACCCCAGCAGGTCGGCGCGGCGGTGGCCAGCCGCCTCAGCGACTGGGCGGGCCTACCCGTCTGGCAGCGGCGGCTGCTCGTCGCCTCCGGCGCCGGCGCCGGCATGGCCGCGGTCTACAACGTCCCGCTGGGCGGCGCCCTGTTTGCCCTCGAGGTGCTCCTCGGCACGCTCAGCCTGCCGCTGGTCCTGCCGGCGCTCGCGACCAGCCTGATCGCCACCGCCGTCGCCTGGGTCGCGCTGCCGACGAGTCCCACCTACCTCGTGCCGACCTACAACTCCCACCCCGCGCAGATCGTCTGGGCGCTGCTGGTGGGCCCGATCATGGCGCTCGCGTCGATCGCCTACATCCGCCTGATCGCGCTCGCCCACAGGCTCCGTCCGAGCGGCTGGATGCGGGCCGCGGCGCCGATCGCGGTGTTCACCGCCCTGGGGGTCGTTCGCGATCGCCTACCCGCAGGTCCTCGGCAACGGCAAAGGGGTGGTCCAGCTCGCGCTCGTCGGGCGCCTGGCGGTCGCGGTGATGGCCGTCCTGATCGTCGCCAAGCCGATCGCGACGGCGGCCTGCCTGGGCAGCGGCGCCCCCGGCGGGCTGTTCACGCCGACGCTCACCTTCGGCGTCGTCCTCGGCGGCGTCCTGGGCGACGGCTGGCTCCAGATCTGGCCGGGGACGCCGCTCGGCAGCTACGCGGTGATCGGCGGCGCCGCTGTCCTCGCGGCCGGGATGCAGGCGCCGCTCGCGGCCGTCGTCCTACTGCTCGAGCTGACCCACAAGGTCGACGGCCTGATGGTCCCGATGCTGATCGCCGTGGTCGAGGCGACGGTCATCTCGCGGCTGATGAAGGCCCGCTCGATCTACTCCGCCCGGCTTCCCGGCAGCACGCTGGACGCCCACGAGGTCAGCTACGGGGACGTCGAGGCGAGCGTCACCGGCGACGGGCGCGTCGTCCCCTCGCGCGGCGCTCTGCCGCTCTGAGGGCCCCCCGGTGCTCAGAGCACGAGCGTCATGAATGCGCTGTGCTCGCTGGGCGCGTAGTCGCCGAAGGCCTCGCACACCTGAAAACCAGCCTGCGCATAGAGCGCTCGCGCGGGCGCGAAGGCGTCCTGGGAGCCGGTCTCGAGGCTGACCCGCTGGTAGCCCCGCTGCCGGGCGCACTCGAGGAGGTGCTCGACCATCGCGCGCCCGACCCCCTGGCCACGAGCCTCCCTCGCCGTGTGCATCGACTTGATCTCGGCGTGGCAGCGGTCGAGCTCGCGCAGCGCCGCGACAGACAGCAGCTCGCCGCCCCGCCGGCAGGTGAAGAACGTCACGCCCGGCCCGGCCAGCCCGTCGAGCTCGAGTGCGTGGACGGCGCAGGGCGGGCTGCTCGCGCGGGCGAAGGCCAGGTGGGCCTCGAGCAGCTCGCGGACGTCCGCCGCGCGAGGATCCTCGATCGCGATCACGGCCTCGGGCACGCGAGCAAGATAGCTCCCGGGTGCGCTGCGGGCGCTCAGCCGAGCCTCGCGAACTGCGCCAGCGCCCCCTCGCGCTCGACGAGGCGAAGCTCGGGACCGTCGAAGAGCTCGCCGAGCGCCGGCTGGGGGTCTCCCGAGGGGGCGTACATCCGCCCCGCGAACGGCCAGTCGCTGCCGAACAGGACGTGACCCGGGCCGGCGACGCCGCGGACCGCAGCCAGCGCGGGCGGGTCGGCGATTAGGGCGGTGTCGTAGAAGGAGCCCGCCAGTGCCCGCGCCGCGCTCCCGGCGTCCAGCAGGCTCGATCCCGCGGGCAGCCCGAGGGCGGGGCCGAGCTCCTTCGCCGCGGCGCTCGCGGCGGACAGCCGGGCTCTGAGCATCGGCACGGTGCCCCCGCCGTGGGCGAACTGCCAGCGGATGTTCGGGTGCTTCTCGAAGACGCCGTTGACGAGCAGCGAGATGAAGGCCCTGGTCGTGTCGAAGGGATACTCGGCGATGAAGTCCGGCACCGACAGCTCGGGCCTGTGCTCGGCGCCGACCGCGGCGGGGTGGACCATCACCCAGGCCCCCCTGCCGTCCAGCTCGGCGAGCAGCTCGGCGAAGGCGGGATCGCCCAGGTAGCGCCCGCCGTAGCTCGAGAGCAGCCCGACGCCGTCGAGGCCGAGCTCATCCAGGGCCCGCTGCGTCTCGGCGAGGGCGTCCGGCATGGAGGCCATCGCCAGGACGGCGAAGGCGCCGAAGCGGCCGCGATGCTCCTGCACGAGCCCCGCCGCATAGTCGTTGCACTCGCGCGCCAGGGCCCGGGCCCGCCTCGCCGTCGAGGAACTCGACACCGGGGTCCGAGACGGACAGCATCTGAACCGCGATGCCGTGCGCGTCCATGAACTCGAGCGCCAGCTCGGGGGTCCACTGGGGCGCCGGGATGCCGCCGATCAACCACATCTCGGCCGTCTCGAGCGCCTGCCCTGTAGGCCGGCGCCAGGTAGTGGGCGTGGACGTCGATCCTGTGCGGCCGGCTCAACGGGGCTCCTCGGGTGTCGGTTGCTCGGGCATCGGGCGCCGGGCGATCTCGGCGGCCTGCTCGGGGTCCAGGCCGAAGCTGCGCAGGACGCCCTCGGCGTGCTCGGAGCCGGCCTCGGGGCCCAGTTCACCGAGCAGCAGCGCATGCATCACCGCGAGCATCGCCCCGCCGCTGGCCCGCAGCGCCAGCTCGGGGCTCGCCACCCGGAAGCGGCCGGCATTGATCCCGGCTCTCAGGTCCCGCATCGCGGGGGCCGCCAGGACGCCGTCGACGACGCGGTGGGTGGCGTCCAGGCGGACCAGCAGCCACGCCCATTCGGGCTGCTCGTCGGCGAGTCCGATGAAGTGGCGGTGGGCGACGCTGATCGCCTCGGCGACGTCGGTGATCCCGGCCCGGCGGGCGTCCATCGGCCGGTTCTGCTCGGCGAGGGTCTCCTCGAGCAGGACCGCCAGGAGATCCTCCTTCGTGCGGAAGTAGTTGTAGAAGGAGCCGATCGCCGTATCGGCGTGCTCCGCGATCTCGGCGATCGTCGTGGACTCGAAGCCGCGCTCGGCAAACAGCCGGCGGGCCGCACCGAGCAGCGCCGCGCGGGTGCGGGCCTTGCGGCGGACGTTGCGGCTGGGGCGCGCCTCGGGCGGGCGCCGCGCCGCCGTGTCGATCCGTGCCATATAAATGAGTATACATTCATTATTGACTTTTCACTCAGTCCTGGTTATGTTCGCGCCATGAGCACAACCCACGAGGCACCCCTGAAGGACACCGTCCCCGTTCTGATCGTCGGCGGCGGCGGCGCCGGGCTGACCGCATCGATGCTGCTGGCCACCCTCGGGATCGAGACGCTGCTGATCAGCTCGCTGCCGTCCACCTCGGTCCTGCCCAAGGCCCACGTCCTGAACCAGCGGGCGATGGAGATCCTCGACGACGTCGGCGTCGCCGAGACGATCGAAGCCCATGGCACGCCGGCCGCGAACATGGCGGCGACCGCCTACTACGCCGGCTTCGCGGGCCCCGAGCCCGACTACGGCCGGCGCCTGGCCAAGCTCGAGTGCTGGGGGGCCGGCGGAGCCGATGAGAACTGGCGTGCCGCCAGCGCCTTCCGCCAGCACAACCTCCCGCAGATCCGCCTCGAGCCGCTCCTGAAGGCCCGCGCCGAGGAGCTCTCGCCGGGCCGGATCCGCTTCCACCACGAACTGCTCGAGCTCGAGCAGGACGGCGACGGGGTGATCGCGCTGGTGCGCGACAAGGACGAGCAGCGCGAGTACCGGATCGCCGCGCGCTACCTGCTGGCTGCCGACGGTGGGCGGACGGTGGCCGGGCTCCTCGGCGTCGAGTACGAGGGCCTTGGCGTCCTGGCCAACACCGCCACGATCCACGCGACGGCCGATTTCTCGCGCTGGGCGGGCGACCCGGATGTGCTGCTCCGCTGGATCATCTCGCCCCAGGTCGGGGCGGGCGTCGTGATGGTCCCGATGGGCCCGGAGCGCTGGGGCCCCGACTCGGAGGAGTGGGTGATCCATCTCAACTACCCCGCGGGCGACCCGCGGGCCGCCTCCGACGAGCAGGTCGAGGCCGACATCCGGGCCGCGCTCGGTCTGCCCGACGTCGCGATGGAGATCCACAAGATCACCCGCTGGTCGGTCGACGCGGTGATCGCCTCGCACTTTCAGGTCGGGCGGGTGTTCATGCTCGGCGATGCCGCACACCGCCATCCACCGACCGGTGGCCTGGGGCTGACGAGCGCGATCCACGACGCTCACAACCTGTGCTGGAAGCTCGCCGCCGTCCTCTCGGGTGCCGCATCGGAGTCGCTGCTCGAGACCTACGAGCCGGAGCGGCGCAGCTCGGTCGAGCGCAACATCCAGCGCTCGCTCGAGAACGCCGTCAACCAGTTCGCGATCACCGCCGCCACAGGCGTCTCCCACGAGAGCACCCCGGAGGAGAACATGGCCCGCCTGCGGCGGCTGTGGAGCGGGGATGCCCAGGACGCCGAGCTGCGCGCCGAGGTCGGGCGGCTGATTCGCGCGCAGTCGATGGAGTTCTGCGAGCCGGCCGTCGAGTACGGCTACCGCTACGAGTCCGCGGCGGTGATCGCTGACGGGACCGCCGCGCCCGAGCCGGCGGACGAGGTCCGCATCTATGAGCCCTCGACCCGGCCGGGCTCGCCACTGCCCCATGCCTGGATCGAGGACGAGCAGGGCGCCCGGCGGGCGATCAAGGACCTGCTCGCTCCCGGCCGGTTCCTGCTGATCGCAGGCGAGGAGGGCGAGGACTGGTGCGCTGCCGCAGCCGAGCTCGCCGGCTCGCATGAGCTGGCGCTCGAGGCGGTGCGGATCGGGCATCTGGACGGCGACCTGTTCGACCCGCGCTGCACGTGGCTGCGCCACCGCGAGATCGGCCCCGGAGGAGCCGTCCTGGTGCGGCCCGACCGCTTCATCGCGTGGCGCTCACACGGGCCCTCGACCGACCCGCTGGGCGAGCTCGCCGCCGCGCTCGGCCACGTCCTCGCACGTCCGCTCGAGGTCCCGAGCGCTGCGGGGCACTGAGCGGATGAGCACGATGGGGGAGGAGCTCGACGTCGCGATCGTGGGCTACGGCCCGGTCGGGCAGGCGCTCGCGGTCCTGCTCGGGAGCGCCGGGCACCGCGTCGGTGTCTTCGAGCGCCACGAGGAGATCTACCGGATGCCCCGCGCCGTGCACCTCGATCACGAGATCATGCGCCTGCTCGCCTCGCTTGGCGTCGCCGGGGAGCTCGCCGGGGAGCTGCTGGCGGTGCGGGAGTACCGCTGGTTCGGCGCCGACGGCGAGCCGCTGCTGAGGATGGCCTCACCGGTGCCCGCGAAGTCCGGCTGGGAGCCCGACTACATGTTCTTCCAGCCCGCCCTCGAGGAGGCGCTCGACCGGCGCGCGCGGTCGCTTGAGAGTGTCATCGTCGAGCGCGGCTGGGTGGCCGAGGAGCTGCGGGAGACGCCCGTGGGAATCGAGCTGGGGCTGCGCCCCGCCGAGCCGGGCCGTCCCGAGGGCGAGCCGCGCGAGGGTCCGCTGCGCACCGTGCGCTGCCGCTGGCTGATCGGCGCCGACGGGGCCAACTCGTTCGTCCGCGAGGCCTCTGCGATCCCGATGCGCGATCTCGGCTTCCAGGAGCGCTGGCTGGTGGTGGATGCCGAGCCGCGCGACATGGCCGCCCTGCAGGAGCTCCCGATCGCCTGCCAGTGGTGTGACCCCAGGCGCCCGACGACCCACATCCAGAGCGGCCCCCGCCACCGGCGCTGGGAGTTCATGCTCCTGCCCGGCGAGCGGGCGGAGGATTTCGAGGACCCCGCCCGGGTCTGGGCCCTGCTCGAGCCCTGGTACCGGCCCGAGGACGGCCCGCTGACCCGCAGCACTGTCTATGAGTTCCGCTCGATGCTCGCCGAGCGGATGCGCGAGGGCCGGCGGCTGTTGATCGGCGATGCCGCTCACCTGACCCCGCCCTTCCTCGGGCAGGGGCTGTGCTCGGGGCTGCGCGACGCCGCCAACCTCGCCTGGAAGCTCGACCTCGTGCTGCGGGGGATCGCCGGGGAGGCCCTGCTCGACACGCTCGACGCCGAGCGCCAACCGCACAACGAGTGGGTCATCTCGGTCGCGGTCGGGCTCGGGAAGGTCCTCTGCGAGCTCGACCCGCAGGCGGCGGCCGAGCGCGACGCGATGCTCCGCGCGGCCGAGACTCCGCCGCCGCTGGAGCTGCCCGGGCTGAGCGCCGGCGCGCTGCACGCGGTCGGTGAGGATCCACTGGCGGGCAGCCTCGCACTCCAGGGCCTCGTCGCCGCCGAGGGGCGCGAGGGACGCTTCGACGAGCTTCTCGGGGGCGGCTTCGTGCTGATCGCGCTCGACGGTGACCCCGCGGAGACGCTCGGCGCCGAGGATCTGGCGCTGCTCGAGCGGCTCGGGGCGCGCCTGGTCTCACTCGACCCGGCGGTCCCCGGAGGGGTGCGCGACCTCGACGGCCGCCTGACCACCTGGCTGACAGAGAACGGCGTTCACTCGGTGATCGTCCGTCCCGACTTCTACGTCTTCGCCGGCGCCCGGGCGCCGGCCGACGTGCCGGCCCTGCTGGCGGACCTGAGCGCCCGACTGCAGCTTCAAGGAGAACCCGAAACCACCGACGAGGGAGCAGCGACGATGCCCGAGACAAGTGCCGTGATCCACCCGACGTTCCACCACTTCAACCTCAAGACGACCAGGCTGCAGGAGATGGTCGACTGGTACGGGGCGCTGGTCGGGGCAGAGGTGATCTTCCAGGACGCCATCGGCGCGTGGCTCTCAAACGACGAGGCCAACCACCGGATCGCCCTGCTGTCGTTCCCCGGCTTCGCCGACGACCCCGAGAAGGAGACGCGGACGGGCCTTCACCACAGCGCCTTCGAGTACGGCTCCTTCGAGGATCTCAACGCGAGCTTCCTGCGGCTGCGGGAGGCCGGCATCGAGCCGGATATCTGTATAGATCACGGGATGACCCTGTCCTACTACTACAAGGACCCCGACGGGAACCACGTCGAGCTGCAGTGCGACGCCTTCGGCGACTGGGCAAGCTCGCGCGAGTGGATGCTGAGCAGCGCCGACTTCCACGCCAACCCGATCGGCGTCTTCGTGCGCCCCGAACTGATCGCCGACGCCGCCGCCCAGGGAGCCGCCTTCGCCGAGATCCACCGCCGCGCGATGGCGGGCGAGTTCGCCCCGGAGACCCCGCCCGTCGACATCCCCGCGGGGGCCTGAGGATGCGGCTCGTCACCTATACCGACGGGGGACCGGCGCGGGGCGGTGTCCTGCTCGGCGAGGAGATCGTGCCGCTCAGTGGCCTGGGTGCGCCGGCGGACTCGGTGCGTGGCCTGTTGGGTGCGCTCGACGCCGAGGGCCTCGCGGCGCTCGCCGGGCGCGCCGAGTCGGCCGGTGAGCGCGTCGAGCGCTCGACCGTGCAGCTGCTCGCCCCGGTCACCGACCCGCAGAAGATCATCTGCCTCGGCCTCAACTACCGCGACCATGCCGCGGAGTCCGGTGCGGAGATACCCAAGGCGCCGATGTGGTTCGCCAAGTTCGCCAACTCGCTGATCGGCTCCGGGCAGGAGATCCTGCTGCCGGAGGCCCATCCGGACTACGTCGACTACGAGGCCGAGCTGGCCGTGGTGATCGGCAGGCCCGCGCATCGCGTCGCTGCCTCAGAGGCGCTCGCCCACGTCGCCGGGGCGATGCCCTTCAACGACGTCAGCGCCCGTGACCTGCAGCTGCAGAACCCGCTCTGGACGAGCGGCAAGGCGCTTGACACGTTCGCCCCCTGCGGCCCTGCGCTCGTGACACTCGAGGAGATCGAGGATCTCGGCGCGCTCGGGCTGCGGACCCGGATCAACGGGGAGCTCGTGCAGGAGGGCAACACGCGCGAGCTGATCTTCGATGTGCCGAGCACGATCGCCTGGCTCTCACGGACGATGACCCTGCTGCCCGGTGACATCATCGCCACCGGCACCCCGGCCGGGGTGGGCGCGAGCAAGAACCGCTTCCTGCGCGACGGGGACATCGTGGATGTTGAGGTCGACGGGCTGGGCGCCGTCAGCAACCCGGTCCGGCGCGGCTGAGCTCAACCGGGGCCGGTATCGCTCCAGGGCCCGCGCCGCTCGAAGCAGTCCTCGTGAACCATCAGCCCGGGCGTCGGCTCCGCCGCGTGTTTGAGCCGCGAGGTGCGAGTGGCCCGGCGGTCGTGGCCGATCAGCACGAGTGGCTCGTAGACACCCAATGCCTTCCCGCAGAAGGCACAGAACGGTGCTCCGGGATCCTCGCCGCCTGTCATCGACTCAACATCGTCGCGCCCGAGCGGACCCGGCGGCTACGGGGCGGACTACCCCTGCGCCTCAGTAGTTAACCGAACCCTCCGGCTCAGCCGAACGTGCGCGTGACCGCGCGGGTGAAGGCGGGGCGCTCGGAGAGGCGGGCCATGTAGGCCTTCAGCGGGCCGGGCAGCTCGTCAGCAAAACCCGCGCGGGTCGTGAACAGCAGCGAGGTGCCGATCATCACGTCGGCGACCGTGAACTGATCGCCCAGGAGATATTCGCCGCCCTCGAGTGCGCCGAGGAGGACCTCGGCGGCAAGGTCGAACTTCGCGCGCGCCGCGGCGGCGCGCTCGGGGTCCTGCTCGGCCTGGCGCCAGGCTTCGAACAGCGGCGGCTCGAGCTCGGCCGGTGCGTAGACGGCCCACTGGTAGACGAGGCCCCGCTGATGGCTTCCCAGCGGCGGCATCAGACCCGCGTCGGGGTGCAGATCGCCGACCTGCATGCACATCGCGGCCGACTCGAAGATGTAGCCCTCGTCGTCCTGGAGGACCGGCACCCGACCGAGGGGATGGCGCGCGAGGTGCGCCTCGCTCTTGCATTCCTCGTTGTCCAGCACGGAGACCTCGTAGGGCTCACCGACCTCCTCGAGCGTCCAGATGATCCGCAGGGGACGCCCGGCTCGCTGACGGTGATAGACGCGCATCGCGACGGTGACCATATCCGGGCACGCCGTGCGGAGTCGCCTCGGTGCGACGACCCCCGGTGCGCCGACGCCGGTTGAAGCCTCGGCGGCCCGGGTAGAGATTTGCTCAGAAACAGAGGCCGTCGCTCGCGCTGTCGCAGTCGAGGTCGGCGCAAACACTGCGAAACGGAGCGCCGAGAATGAGCGAGGCGGTTGAGACGGGCACGATCAGGACGCGCATCCCGGCACGGCTCGACCGGCTTCCCTGGGCGCGCTTTCACTGGATGATCGTCGTCGGGCTCGGCACGGCCTGGATCCTCGACGGCCTCGAGGTCAACGTCGTCGGCTCGATCTCCAGCCGCATCTCCGAACACGGAGCCGGCACCGGCCTGACACCCGCCGACATCTCCGGCTGGGCAGCCTCGCTCTACATCGCCGGGGCCTGCGTCGGGGCGCTGATCTTCGGGCAGCTGACCGACCGCTTCGGGCGCAGGCGGCTGTTCATGATCACGCTGGGCATCTACCTGCTCGGGACGATCCTGACCGCCCTGACCTTCTCGCCCGCATGGTTCTTCGCCGTGCGCTTCCTCACCGGGATGGGGATCGGCGGCGAGTACAGCGCGATCAACTCGGCGATTGACGAGCTGATCCCGGCCAAGCATCGCGGCCGTGTCGACGTGTCGATCAACGGCAGCTACTGGCTCGGGGGCATCGGCGGCTCGCTGCTGGCGGTCCTCCTGCTGAACACGTCGATCTTCTCGATCGGCGTCGGCTGGCGGCTGTCCTTCGTGCTCGGTGCCGTGATCGGCCTGGCCGTCCTGCTGGTCAGGAGAAACGTCCCCGAGAGCCCCCGCTGGCTGTTCATCCACGGCCGCGAGCAGGAGGCCGAGAAGATCGTCAAGGGCATCGAAGCGCAGGTCACCGAGTCCAGCGGCGAGCAGCTCCCGGAGCCGCAGGGGGAGCCGCTGACGGTCCGCCAGCGCAGGACGATTCCGCTCCCGCTGATCATCCGCTCGGTCGTCACGATGTACCCGCGGCGAACGATCCTCGGGCTCTCGCTGTTCATCGGGCAGGCCTTCCTCTACAACTCGATCCTGTTCGGCTTCGGCAACCTGCTGAGCCTCTACTTCCACACACCCTCTGGCAACACGCCCTACTACCTGGCGGTCTTCGCGGTCGGCAACTTCGCCGGGGCGCTGCTCTTGAGCCCGCTGTTCGACACGATCGGGCGCAAGCCGATGATCGCCGGCACCTACCTGATCGCAGGCGCCCTGTTGATCGGCACGGGTCTGCTGTTCCGTGCGCACGATCTGAACGACATCAGCTTCACGGCCTGCTGCTGTGCGGTCTTCTTCTTCGCCTCGGCCGGCGCCAGCGCGGCCTACCTGACGGTCTCGGAGGTCTTCCCGATGGAGACCCGGGCGCTGTGCATCGCGGTCTTCTACGCCGTCGGCACGGGGATCGGCGGGGTGATCGGACCGCAGGTCTTCAGCCGCCTGATCAACACGGGCAGCTACCAGCAGGTCTTCATCGCGCTCGGCCTGGGCGCCGTGATGATGATCCTGGGTGGCCTCGCCGAGCTCCTCTTCGGGGTCAAGGCGGAGGGTGAAAGCCTCGAGAACATCGCCAAGCCGCTGACGGTCGAGGACGCGCCGAGCCGCGGCGCGGCCGCGCCGATGCCGGCCCGCTAAGCCCGCGGCGAGGCGGGCGCCGCGAGGCCCGCGCGCAGCGCCCCGCCCATCTCGGCGAGCGCCTCGCGCGCGGCCGCGCCGGCGATCAGGATGTGGATGAACCCGTGGACGCTGCCCGGGTGGCGGCGCAGCGTGCAGGGCACCCCCGCCTCACGCAGCCGGTGCGCATATGCCTCGCCCTCGTCGCGCAGCGGGTCAAAGCCCGCCGTCACGACCATCGCCGGCGCGAGCCCGGCGAGGCTCGGCGCGAGCAGGGGGGAGGCGCGCGGATCGCTGCGGTCCCCGTCGGGCCCCAGCAGGCGCTCCTCGTACCAGTCCATGTTCTCCTTCGTCAAAAGGAAGCCCTCGGCGAACGCGAGCCGTGAGGCGGACGTCCCGCGCAGGTCCGTGACGGGGTAGATCAGCAGCTGGAAGGCCGGTGCGGGCCCTCCGTCGGCGGCGGCCAGCTGCGCGGTCACCGCGGCCAGGTGCCCGCCCGCGCTGTCGCCTGCGAGCGCCACCCTGCGGGGATCGATGCCGAGCTCCGCCGCCCGGGCGACCGCGTCGCGGAACGCAGCCAGGGCATCCTCGACAGGCGCGGGGAAGGGGTGCTCGGGAGCGAGCCGGTAGTCGACGCTCAGGACCCGCGCGCCCGAGTGGCGGGCCAGCAGCCGGCAGGGCTGGTCGTGGGTGTCGAGATCGCCAACCACCCAGCCGCCGCCGTGGTAGTAGACGACCAGCGGCGCGGCTCCCTCGGAGCCGGGGTCCTCAGGCGGAACGTACAGGCGCGCCCGCAGCGGGCCCGCGGCGCCCGCCACGGTCAGCTCGCGCACCTCCGGCAGCTCGTACGGGCGTCCCTCCACCTGGGCGACCGAGCGCTGCAGATCGGCTCTCGCCTCGAGGGGCGTCAGCCCGGTGAGCGGCGGGCGCGGGTCGCGTTCGGCGAGCTTCAACAGCACCTGGGTGTCGAGTTCGAGCTCGAGGCCCTCACGACGGACCGGCGGCCCCGCGATCCTGCGCTTCGCGGCCCTGGGCAGCTCGAGGATCACTCGCCCCGCCGCGCGCTCAACTCGTTCGTCCACCGGTTCTCCTCGCCGTTCTCGTTCTCATCGCGGCCGGCCCAGCAGTTCCCGCCGGCGGAGCGGATGCTACCGTCGGGCCCGCTCGTGAGCCCTGTCCAGCAAAAGGGGCCCGGCGGGGGCTACTGGTATTACCTGATTCCCGTGGGGGCCTGCCTGATCTTCATCGCCATGGCGCTCATCACGGGCTTCTTCGGGCTGCATTCCTGAGCCGGCGCCGGCCGGCCGGGCGCTCAGAGCTGGATCGCCCGCATGACGTGCTCGTCCGGAAGCTTCTCGAGGATCGAGCGGAGCGTCTCGCGCTCCTCGGCCTGCTCGCGCTGCAGGTCGTTGAGCAACAGGCGGGTCGCGCTGTGGGTGATCTTCATCTGCGGCGGTGTCAGCATCAGGTTCACCCGTCCGCGCTCGTCCGGGGCTGCCTCGAGGCCATCGATGACCTCCCGCGCGAGCCCGCGGATCACGGGCTCGTGAGCCTCATCGGAGATCAACAGCCGCAGGGCGCTCGCGGCCGCCAGCACCTCGTCGGCCTCGAGCATCAGGTGGTAGCCGGGCTCGTCCTCGTCTGTGGGCATCAGATCGCCTCCTCGAGCTCGATCTCGGCCTCGGCGGGGCCGGCAAGTTTTTCGCGCTGGGCACGGGCCAGGCGCCCGCCGGCCGCCGCGAAGAACATGCCGAGGATGGCCGTCACGACGGCCAGCAGCGGCGGGAAGCTGCCCAGCGAGACTTTCGCGGTCGTGCCCGCGATCGCGTGGGCGATCAGCAGCGAGGTTCCATAGATCGCCCCGCCGACGAGGCCACGGTCGGCTCCGCCCCAGCCGTCCTGGTGCTCGAAGCCCGACAGGAACCCGCCGACCCCGGCCAGCACCGCCACCGCCCAGTACGCACCGGTGGAGACACCGACGAGGACTCCCGCGAGGGCGCCGATCGCGGCGGGTACGACCCCGCCCATGACGATCTGAAACGGTCGCGAACGATCCCGGAACAGCACTGGCAACGGCATCTCAATTCCTCCCCGAAGGTTTCGGAAACCCTACAGCCTCGGACTACCGCCGACTCCCTCGGGGCGATCGGTGGACCCGGTGCGGAAAGCGCAGTTCGCCACCGGCGCAGCGAGTCGAGCTCCCACCCGGCGGGCCCGGAGCCTCGGCGAGGATCGGGCGCACGCACCAGGTGGCCTGTTCGGCGGCTTCGCAGCCGGTCGCATGGAGGGTCCGGCCTGCCGTCAGGCCCGCGACGGGGACCGCGCAACCGCGCACGCATTCGGCACCGGAGACCGAGCATTCCCGGGGCCCGCTCGAACGCCGGGCGCGCAACGTCCGCACGACTTCCCCGTGGGCGCCGGGGGCGGTCCGTCTCGCCGCGGCCGGCGGGGTTGAGCGTCGCGTGCGGGTCGCTCCCGCCGGGCCGATCGACACGGCAAGCAATCCAAGCCCGACCATCGCGCCGATGCCGGTGAGCAACACCCAGCGTCTCATTGGGTGGACGATACTCCTGGGGATGAGCACGACGCTTCGCCTCTCCGTTCTCGACCAGTCCCCGATCGCGCAGGGCTCAAGCGGCGCCCAGGCGCTTCGCAACACGATCGATCTGGCCCGCCTCACCGACCGGCTCGGCTACCACCGCTACTGGGTCGCCGAGCACCACGGCGGCCCGATGCTGGCAGGCCCGAGCCCCGAGGCGCTGATCGGCCCGATCGCGGCGGCGACGGAGCGGATCCGGGTCGGCAGCGGCGGCGTGATGCTGCCCCACTACAGCCCCTTCAAGGTCGCCGAGACCTTCAGCCTGCTGGCCGGGCTGTTCCCTGGGCGGATCGATCTGGGTCTCGGCCGGGCAGCGGGAACGGACCCGATGACGACCTTTGCCCTGCAGCGCGACCGCCGACAGGCCTCGCCCGATGACTTCCCCCAGCAGCTGGCCGAGCTGCTCGGCTACCTGCAGGACCGCCTGCCGCCCGAGCATCCCTTCGCCCGCCTGGCGAAGACCCTCCCCGGGCTGCCCGAGCAGCCCGAGCCGTGGCTGCTCGGCTCCTCCGGGCAGAGTGCCCTGTGGGCGGCCGAGCTGGGGTTGCCCTACGCCTTTGCCGACTTCATCAATCCCAAGGGAGCCGAGATCGCGGCGCTCTACCGCGAGCGCTTCGCCGAACACGAACACGCGGGACTCAAACCCCGGACCGCAGTCGCCGTCTGGGTGATCTGCGCGGAGAGCGAGGCCGAGGCCAGGCGCCTGGCGGCCAGCGGCCGGATGACGTTCACGCTGCTGCGCCGGGGCGAGCTGATCGCGGTCCCGCCGCCCGAGGAGGCGCTGGCCTTCCTGGCCGCCGACGAGCGCTCCGATGCGCCCCGCTCGGAGCGCCGCGCGGTGCTGGGCGCCCCCGGCGAGGTCGCCGAGCAGGTGCGCGAGGTGGCCAGGCTCTACGGCGCCGAGGAGGTGATCGTGGTCTGCATCACCTACGACCACGGCGCCCGCCGGCGCAGTTACGAGCTGCTGGCCGAGGAGTTCGGCCTGTGAGTTCGCGCACGTGAGCCTGCCGCCGATCAGGCGGGCCGTCGCGGCCGAGATCCCCGAGCTCGCGCGGATGCTGACACGGGCCTTTCTCGACGATCCCGTGGCCTGCTGGGCCTACCCACCCGACCGCCGGCGCCCGCGCGCCCTCGAACACTTCCAGGCGACCCGGCTGCGCCAGCTGATCGTCCACGATGAGGTCTGGACGAGCGAGGACCTCCGCAGCGCCGCGCTGTGGGCACCGCCCGGGCACCGGCATTCGACGCTCCGCGAAACCGCCCAGATCGCGCCGGCCTTCGCGCACCCGCGCCTGTGGGCGCGACTCCCGGTCGCGGCGATCGGCTGGGATCGTCTCGAGCGCTCGCATCCCCGCACGCCGGCGCATCTCTATCTGGCGCTGCTCGGGACCGACCCCTCGGCCCAGGGCCGCGGTCTCGGCTCGGCCGTGCTCGCCGGGGTGCTCGAGCGCTGCGACGCCGAGCCGGAGCACTCGACGGAAGCGGGGAGCGATCGCTATGCGGGAATGCCCTGTTATCTGGAGAGCTCCAAGGAGCGCAACATCTCCTTCTATGAACGGTTCGGCTTCAAGGTGCTCGAGGAGATCAAACTCCTGCGGGGACCGCCGATGTGGAGGATGTGGCGCGAGCCGCCGGTGCGACCGCGCGATCCCTAGCCGTCGCGCGAAGCGGGGAGCGAGACGCTCAGGATCACAGGGCTGCTCGGGTGTGCAGAGCCACCGAGGGGCTCGGCGGTGACTGTGATCCTGGCGACTCCCTGGAGGCTCCCGGGGATCTCGACGGCGGCGGTGCCGGCCGAGGTGACGTTGAACAGCGCGTCGGTCGGCCGGGGCGCCGAACCGTGGCCTGACAGCCAGACCTCATAGACCTCGCCGACCGGCGCGATCGGCATCCCGGCGAGGAGCAGTTCGGCATGCCCCGCCACGCGGCGCAGATCGGCCCTCGCCCCGGCGAGTTCGCGGGCGACGCTGGCGCTCGGGAGCGTCGCGGGAGAGCCACCCTCGCTCACGGCGATCCCTGCCCCGGCGGCGATCACCGCGGCCGCCGCGAGACCGGCGAGTGCCCGCCCACGACCACCGAGCAGGCGCCTGGCCGCGTGCACCGGACCTCCACCGAGCGGCTGCGGCTCGGATCGGACGCGCGCGAGGACTCGCCGGCGCAGCTCGCCGGGGGCGGGCGTGACGCGCTCCGGCCGCGGCCGGCTCGGCTCGGACGGATCGGGCATCGCAAACAGCTACGCGGCGGGGGCTCTGGCGGATCAGCGGGCCGGCGAGTGATCCGAAACGCGCCCGTCTTCGAACACAACCCAACGACCGTCGGCCCCGCAGAGGGGCAGGCGAACGCAAAGGGCAGCCCCGCGAGGGTCTGCCGAACAGCAACGAAGCGGAGGTATCGCATGTCCGGTCCACCCAATGAGGAGACCGCTCCCCAGCCCACCGGGATCGTCGAGCGGCTCGTCCGCGACGACGTTGACCGCAAGCGCTTTCTGAAGCTGGCCGGCAGCGCCGGTGCGGCGAGCTTCGGCGCCTTCGTGCTCGCGGCCTGCGGGAGCAGCAGCTCGAGCAAAACGGCCGCGACCACGGCCGCCACGACGAGCACGAGCGCGAGCACCGGCACGGGCGACGTGGCGATCGTCAACTACGCCCTGACGCTCGAGTACCTCGAGACGGAGTTCTACGAAAAGGTGATCCAGGCAGGGCTCTTCAAGGGCAAGGTCGGCTCGCTGATCAAGGACTTCGGCGCCCAGGAGCTCACCCACGTGGAAGCTCTCAAAGGCACCGTCACGAAGCTGGGCGGCACGCCCGTGACGAAGCCGGAAGGGAAGTTCCCGATCGAAAATGCCAACCAGGTGGCCGAACTGGCCTACACGGTCGAGAACCTCGGCGCCGCGGCCTACCTCGGCCAGGCGGCGAACATCCAGAACGCCGAAGTGCTGGCGGCCGCGCTGGCGATCCACTCGGTCGAGGCGCGCCACGCGGCGACGCTCGGAACGCTCGTCAAAAAGTCGATCACCCCGGACGGCGCCTTCGCCAAGCCGGCTGACATGTCCACGGTCCTGGCCGCGGTCAAACCCTTCCTGGCGTAAGCCGACCTCGTGAAAAGGAGCAGCTGAGAGAAATGGCACAGACCACTGAACAGCCAGTCGATTCGCTCGACCCGGGCGTGGGGGAGATCGAGATCAAGGGCATGACCCGCTCGAGCTTCATCCTGCGCGGGGCGCTTGCGGCAGGAGGCCTCTACGGCCTCGGAGCGGTGACCCCGTTCGTCTCGGCGGCACTCGCCGAAACGGGCGGCGGCGACGTTGAAATCCTCAACTTCGCACTGACCCTGGAGTACCTGGAGTCGGACTTCTACAACGTCAAGGGCACCTCGGTCGGCCTCTCGGGGACGGCCAAGGGCTACGCCAAGCTGTTCGGCGAAGAGGAGGCCGACCACGTCAACGCGCTGAGCGCCGTCATCAAACAGATGGGCGCGACGCCGGTGGCAAAGCCGACGTTCGTGTTCCCGGTGACGAGCCAGAGCTCGTTCCTGTCGCTGGCCTCGGTGCTCGAGAACACCGGTGTGGGCGCCTACAACGGTGCGGCGCCGTCGCTGAAGAGCAAGGAAGTGCTGGCCGCAGCCGGCGGGATCGTGCAGATCGAGGCCCGTCACGCGGCGGCGATCGACCTGCTGATCGGCAAGAGCCCGACGCCCAACCAGGGCTTCGACCGGCCGCTGACCAAGGCCCAGGTGCTCGCCGCGGCGGGCCCCCTGATCAAGAAGTGATCGCGTTCGGGGCTCGTCTGTGATCCGCAGACGGGCCCCGGGCGTAGAGATGACAGCACACAAATTTCAACCGAGGAGGGCAACTCCCATGGGTCTCGACAACCCGATCCACATCGCATTTCTTCTGATTCTTCTGCTCCTGGTGTTCGGCGCCAAGCGGCTGCCCGAGATGGGCAAATCGCTCGGCCAGGGCATGCGCGGCTTCAAGGACGCGCTCAGCAGCGAGCAGCCGCAGGCCTCGCTGGCCCCGGCCGTCGCGGCGCCGGTGCCCGCGCCCGAGCACGAGACCACGGCCTCGCACGTCGCGGCCTAGAGCGGACGGCAGCACCGAGCCGGGCCCGGGCGCGGCGCGCCGGGCCCGGAGTGGCGCAGACGGCAGGCCCAATGGCACTCATCAATCAGCACAGGGGAGGTGATCGAGGATGGCGGTAGCGGTCGGAAGGCTCGGACATGACGAGCGGGCGAGCGTCGTCGAGCACCTCGAGGAGCTCCGCGGGCGGCTGATCATCTCCCTCGCGGCCCTGGCGGTCGCGTTCGGGATCTGCATGTGGCAGAACCACGCGCTGCTGAGCTTCATCAACAAGCCGCTGGCGCACCAGACCCAGAAACAGGTCCGTGCGGGCAACGGGCCGCTGGGCGCCACCTACACCGTCCAGCAGAGCACCCGCTCGGTGGCCGAACAGCTGCAGAGCGTCGTCGGCACCCTCGAGCGTCCCCACAGCGGCGCCTCGGCGGCGACCCGCACTGCTCTGAGCGGGGTCTCGCCGGCCCTGGACCGCGCGATCAAGCGCCTCTCGGCGGAACCGACGGGCGACAAGCCAGTCACGCTGGGGATCGGCGAGCCGTTCACGACGACGCTGGGGATCGCCTTCATCTTCGCGCTGATCATCAGCCTGCCGGTGCTGCTCTACGAGCTCTACTCGTTCCTGCTGCCGGCCTTCAGTCCCGAGCAGAAGCGGGTCAGCAGACCGCTGATCCTTTCGATCCCGTTCCTGTTCCTCGCCGGGGTCGCATTCGGCTATGAGATCGTCCTGCCGGCGGCGCTGCGCTTCTTCCAGAACTTCAACAGCGGCCAGTTCAACGTCCTCGTCCAGGCGAGCCAGTACTACCACTTCGCCGCCGTGACGCTGCTGGCGATGGGCCTGGTCTTCCAGATCCCGGTGGCGATCCTGGCATTCACGCGGACGGGCATCGTGACCCCCGCGCAGCTGCGCAGGCACCGCCGCTACGCGATCCTCGCCTGCGGCGCCGTGGCCGCGTTCCTGCCCGGCGATGCGGTGACGCTGCTGCTGGAGACGGTCCCGCTCTATCTGCTGTTCGAGCTGAGCGTCGCGCTGGCCGGCGGGCTGGAGTGGCGCGAACGCCGGCGCACCCGGCGAGCCGGTCCTCCGGGGGATCCCGCTGAGGAGGCCGCAGATGGGCGCTGAGGGAGATCCCTGCCTCTCACGCCGCCACCAGGCGGGTGTTTCCAAGCGCAGTGATCCAAGCGGCTACCTGTGCCGTAAGAATGACAAGCATGTTCAATCCTTTGCGATCAGCAGGTGGCGAGGACTCGACGGCACGCCTGCGCGTGCTGGCCGACGAGGAGCTCATGCAGCTCGTCTACAGGGGCAACGCCGCCGCGTTCGAGGTCATCTATGACCGCCATGCTGATGCGGCCTTCTCGCTCGCCTATCGCATGTGCGGGCAGCGGGCGCTCGCCGAGGATGTCGTGCAGGAGGCCTTTCTGTCGCTCTGGCGCAGCGGCGCCCGCTATGACCGCAACCGCGGGAGCGTCCGCACATGGACGCTGGGGATCGTTCACAACCGCGCGATCGACGCGCTTCGCCGGCGGAATGTCCGCGAGCGGGGGATCGTCGACTCGGAGGGCATCGAGGAGCGGATCCCGGCACGTGAGCGGACCGAGCTCGAGTTCGCCCGCAAAGACGAGGCGCGCGAGATCCGTGACGCCCTCGAGCAGCTTCCCGAGGAGCAGAGTCGGGTGATCGAGCTCGCCTACTTCGGCGGACTCACCCATGTCCAGATAGCCTCGATGCTCGAGATGCCGGTGGGCACGATCAAGGGACGGATGCGCCTCGGCCTGGCCAAGATGAGGATGACGCTGGGAGACCCGGCGGAGGTTCTGCAATGAGCGACGAGGAGCTTCCCGAGATGCACTCGGGCTGCGGCGAGGATGCGGCCCCCTACGTCCTGGGTGCGCTGACGGACGAGGAGCACGAGGCCTTCCTCGCGCATCTGGATTCCTGCGCGATCTGCCGGGACGAGGTGGCGGCGCTGCAGGGGGTCGTCTCGGCGCTGCCGGCCTCGGTGGCGCAGCTGAGCGCGCCCGATGAGATCAAGCGCCGGGTGATGGCCACCGTCAACAGCGAGGCAGGGCTGCGCGGTGGCGGCGCGCCGGCGACGCGGCGGCGCGCGGCCCGTGGCCGGGGCCTCGGCCGGCTTGGTCTGCTGGCGCCGGCCGGCGCGCTGGCGGCGGTCGTGCTCGCGGTCGTCCTGCTGAGCTCGGGCGGCTCGGGCTCGGGGACGCGGGTGATCCGCGCCCAGGTCACCGTCCCCCGGGCCAGCGTCTCGGTCAGCCTCAGCGGCGGGCATGCCCAGCTGAACCTCGCCCGCATGCCCCAGTCCCCGCCCGACCACGTCTATGAGGTGTGGGTCAAACGGGGCGGCGCGCCCCAGCCGACCGATGCCCTGTTCACGGTCAGCTCGGCCGGAAGCGCGACCGTCGGAGTGCCGGGCAGCGTCACGGGCGTCAAGGAGATCCTCGTGACCGCCGAGCCCACGGGCGGCAGCAAGGTCCCGACGAGCACCCCTGTGATCGTCGCCAACCTCACCTGAGGCCCGGCCGCGGGTGCGGCGCCCGCCGGCTCGTTCGTGTAATGTTAACCAAATGGCTAACGATGCTGTGCTGGACAGGGCCTTCGCGGCCTGCTCGCACCCGATCCGCCGGGGGATCATCGAACGGCTCGCCGCCGGCGAGCTGACCGTCGCCCAGGCGACGAGCGACTTCGGCGTCTCCAAGCCCGCCATCAGCCGGCACCTGCGGGTGCTGGAGGAGGCTGGGGCGATCGTGCGGGTGATCGACGGGCGTACCCACCGGCTGCGGGTGAGCGAGGGCTCGCTGATCGACGCCCAGCGATGGATCGCTGCTCAGCGGGCGCTGTGGGAGCGCAAGCTGGACGTTGTCGGGGAGTACCTCGAGGAGAACCGGGACAAGCGAGAGGAGAGCTGACGTGAGCGGTTCCGAGCAGGTGACGGTTGAGAGACAGGGAAGGACGCTGCGCCTGGAACGCAGCTATGACGCGCCGGCCGAGCAGGTCTTCGACGCCTGGACGAACCCCGAGGTGCTGCGCCGCTGGTGGTTCGTCGAGGAGACCCAGCAGACGGCCCTCGCCGAGGTCGACCTGCGGGTCGGGGGCGCCTACCGGCTCTCGATGGAGGATCCCGACGGCGCCCGCCACACGGTCCGGGGCGAGTACCGCGAGGTGCGACGGCCCGAGCTGCTCGTCTACAGCTGGCGCTGGGAGCTGGACGCGGGCGGGCTCGGTCATGAGAGCGAGGTGACCGTCCGCTTCATCGCCGACGGTGAGCGCACGACGGTCGAGCTCGTGCATGCGGGTCTGGAGGACGAGGCCTCGCGCGATCGCCACGCGATCGGCTGGACGGCCTGCATGGGGCACCTCGAGGGCCCGGCGCTGCAGGGCCCGCTGCCCTCGCGCTGACGGGGAGCGTCAGCCGGCCGCGGGCAGGCCGGTCACGAGCAGCTCGTGGCCGGCCACATGGACGCGGTCGCCTGCGTGCAGCTGGCGACCGCGGCGGATCTCCGGTTGATCGTTGACCAGCGCCGGTTCGGCGGCAAGCAGCGTCTTGACCTCGCTGCCGCTGTCGACGACGCCGGCGAGCTTGAGCAGCTGCCCGAGCCGGATCGTCTCGCCGCGAATTGCGATCTCGCGGTCCATCAGGCCCGGCTCCGGGCCTGACGGCGCAGGCGCAGCTCACGGGCGGCGAGCTCATGGTCGACGATCGGCGCGGGGTAGTCGAGCGCCCGCCGCTGCAGCGCCGGAAGGCGCCATGGCCGATGCGCCGCGGCGCCCTGCAGGGAAGCGAGCTCGGGCAGATGGCGGCGGACGTAATCGCCGGCCGGGTCGAAGCGCTCGGCCTGGCGCATCGGGTTCAGGACGCGGTTGGGCCGCGTGTCGTTGCCCGTCCCGGCGACCCACTGCCAGTTGCCGACGTTGTTGGCGACGTCGGCATCGAGCAGCAGCCGCGCGAAGTGGGCGGCGCCGAGACGCCAGTCGAGGTAGAGGAGCTTGGTCAGGAACGAGCCGACGATCAGCCGGGCGCGGTTGTGCATGAACCCCTCCGTTGCCAGCTGGCGCATGCCGGCATCGACGATCGGGTAGCCCGTCATCCCGGCACGCCAGGCATCGGCGTCCGCGCCCCGCCGGCGCCAGCGATCGCCTCGCGGGCGATAGTCGCGGCGCGGGAGCTCGGGCCGGGCCGCGAGGACCTGCTTGTAGAAGTCCCGCCAGCAGAGCTGGCGGGCGAAGTCCTCCGCGCCGGGGCGCCCTGCGGTCCGCTCGAGGACGCTCCGCGGCGAGACGGTCCCGAAATGCAGATCGGCGCTGAGCCGTGAGGTGCGCTCGCCGGAGAGGTCGTCGTGGCCCTCGGGGTAGGCGCTCAGCGGGCCGCGCACCCAGGCGGCGAGCCGCCGGCGCGCCTCGCTCTCCCCGCCGGAGATCAGCCGGGGGGAGGGGGTCGCGCTCGTGAGCGAGGCCAGCGCGGGAAGGCGCAGCGCGGGCATGCCCTCGGGCACGGGGATCCGGCGCGGCGTGGGGGCCGCCGGCCCGGGCCCGCGCGCGCTCCAGGCGCGCCAGTAGGGAGTGAAGACGCGGTAGTGATCTCCGCCCACCGGGGTCAGCGCGCCGGGCTCGAGGACTGCCGGGCCGGGAAACGCGCGCAGTTCGATCCGCTCCGTGGCGCAGGCCCGCGCGAGGCGCTCCTGCCGGGCCCGCGCATAGGGGGTCGTCTCGGCGCTGAGATGGATCGCAGCGGCCTTCCAGCGCCGGGCCAGGCGGATCGCCTGCTCGACGACGTCGCCGCGGCGCACGATCAACGCCCCGCCGCGGGCACGCAGGGAGCTGTCGAGGTCGCGCAGGCAGTCCAGCAGGTAGGCAAGGCGGTTGGGGGCGCCGCAGCCGCCTGCCAGCAGGGCGTCGTCGAGCACGAATGCCGGGACGACCTGCTCGTGGGCGCCAACGGCCGCACTGAGTGCCGGGTGATCGTGTACCCGCAGGTCGCCCGTGAAGAGGACGAGCGCCCGCGTCAAGCCCGGGCCTCGCTGCGGGCGCCCGGGGCCGCTCGCTCGCCGGTCTCCTCACGGACGGCGCGGCGCAGGGCCTCGTCGAATCCGAGTGGTTCGATCGCGAAGGCCGCGGCCGCCGTGGGCTCGGTCACGACGGTCGCGGTGCGCAGCCCCTCCACCAGGGGCCGGGCGACGTTCGTGTCCACGGGGGTGACCAGACCGAGCCACAGAGCCGAGAGCCACGGTGTGATCAGGGGAACGGGGATCTTGGGCCGGGGCCGCAGTCCCATGGCGAGCGCCATGCGGTCGAGCATCTGCCCGTAGGCGAGCACGTCGGGCCCTCCGATCTGGACCTCCGCGCCGGCCGAGGCGGGCACGTCCGGCGCGCGGGCCAGGTACTCGATGACGTCATCGATGGCGATCGGCTGGGTCGAGGTCCGCAGCCAGCTGGGGGCGATCATGACGGGCAGCCGTTTGACCAGGTAGCGGAGCGTCCGGTAGGACTCGCTGCGGGCGCCGACGACCATCGCCGCGCGGAAGTAGGTCAGCGCCGGCCCCTCGGCGGCGAGCAGCCGGGCCGTCTCGTGGCGGCTGCGCAGGTGCTTTGAGACCCCCTCCGAGCCGAGGCCGCCGAGATAGACGACACGCTCCACCCCCGCCGCCCGGGCGCCGGAAGCGAAGTTCACCGCCCCTTCGTGCTCGCGCTGCTCGAAGCCGGGCCCGCCGGCCATCGCGTGGATCAGGTAGTAGGCGATCTCGGCGCCGTCGAAGATGCCCTCGAGGCTCGAGGGGTCGGTGACATCGCCCTTGATGACCTCGCAGCCGGCGTCGCTGAGACGCCGGGCCCGCTGAGGGTCCCGAACCAGGGCCCGGACGTGCCAGCCGGAGCTGAGCAGCGAGTCCGCGAGCCTGCCACCGATGAACCCGGTGGCCCCTGTTACAAGCGCCGTTCGTGCGATCGGATGAGGTTAGCCGCCGACCCGACCCGCGCCGCTCAGGAGGGTGTCGGAGTGCCGCTGCCGTTGCGCCGCTCGGCCATGTCGGCGCCGGTCGTGGTGGTCATGATGGAGGCCGAGGGCCCGCCGATCATGCGCCGGGCGAGGCCGGGGGCGAGGACCCTGATCGCGGCTGCGATCGCATAGGGGCGGGGGACGTAGCGCTCCGGGCGCCTGCCGATACCGGCTTCGAAGATCGCCTCGGCGGCGCGCTCGGGGGTGGAGACCAGGCGGCGCGTCAGCGGCTTGGCGTTCAGCTCTGCCTGGGGGAAGCCCTCCGTCGTGATGAAGCCCGGCAGGACCAGTCCGACGTGGACCCCGTGCTCGCGCTCCTCGGCCCAGAGGGCATCCGACCAGCCGGCGAGGGCGAACTTCGATGCGCTGTAGGCGCCGGTGCCGCCACGGGCGACTCGCCCGGCAGTGGAGGCGACATTGACGATCGCCGATGGTGCGCTTGCGCGGAGCATCGGCAAGAGCGCCTCGGTCAGGCGCAGCTGGGCATCGAAGTTGATCGCCATCGTGCGCCTGACGTTCTCGTAGCCGCCGTCGGCGAACTTGGCCCGCCAGGCCGCGCCGGCGTTGTTGACGAGCAGGTCCAGCCGGCCGTGGCGCTCGCTGAGGTGCTCGAGGATCCGCGCCGGGGCGTCGTCATCGAGCAGGTCCGCCGCGACGAAGCTGACCCGCCGCTCGCCCAGCGAGGAGGCCAGTGCGGCGAGGCGCTCCGCGCGCCGGGCGACGAGCACGAGCGACGCGCCGGGCTCGCGGGCGAGCCGCCGGGCGCTTGCCTCCCCGATTCCGCTGGAAGCGCCGGTGATCAGGAAGACGCGGTCGCGGCTGGACGGCTGGATCGGCTCTGGCATCGGCTCCTCGCTCCTGTAGCGTGCGGCGCCCGGCCGGGCGCCCCGGTTAGCCTTTCAGATCGCCTCCCGATGAGCCCGTCCGCACCAGGTGACACCCACGCCGGTCCCTCGCCCCGCAAGCTCGAGGCGATCGAGCTGTTCCGCGAGCTGCCCCGCCGCTATGACGAGCTCTCGGCGGCGCTGAGCTTCTGGCAGGACCCTCGCTGGCGCCGGGCGCTCGTGGAGGAGCTGCGGCCCGCGGACGGCGATCGCGTGCTCGATGTGGCCACCGGCACGGGGATGGTCGCCGCTGAGATCCTCGCCCGGGCCGGGTGCAGCGTCACCGCCGTCGACCAGAGCGCCGCGATGCTGGCCCGCGCCCGTGCGCGCTTCGCGGGTGCCGCGTCAGGGCGGATCGAGCTGCTCGAAGGGGAGGCCGAGCAGCTTCCCTTCCCCGACGGGAGCTTCGACGGGCTGAGCTTCACCTACCTGCTGCGCTATGTCGATGACCCCGCGGCGACGATGCGCGAGCTGGCTCGCGTGGTGCGCCCGGGTGGGCGGGTCGCCTCGCTGGAGTTCGGCGTCCCGCCGTGGGCGCCGGCGCGCTACGCATGGCGCCTCTACACGGCCGTCGGGCTGCCCGTGCTGGGGCGGCTGTCCTCGCCGGAGTGGTCACGGGTGGGGCGCTTCCTGGGGCCGAGCATCCGCGGCTTCTATACGCGCCACCCACTCGAGCGGATCGTCGGCTACTGGAATGAGGCGGGTCTGCGCGAGGTGAGCGTCAAACGGATGAGCTTCGGCGGCGGGATCGTGATGTCGGGGATCAGGGAGGGCTGAAGGAGTTGGTCGCCACGCCCCGGCGGCCGGCCTTCTACGCGCTCGGCTCGGGCCGCCCGGGCGAGACGCTGACGATCCTGCATCCGCCCTACACGCTCTGGCACCTCAGCTACGTCGCGCTCGGCGCAGGCGTGGCACCGGAGATCCATGCCGGCCGGCTGCTGTGGGCGCTGGCCGCGTTCGCGCTGGCCGTCGGCATCGGCGCCCATGCGCTGGACGAGCTGCGTGACCGGCCGCTGGGGACCAGCTTCACCGACCGCGGCCTTGCGCTTGCGGGCGCCCTCGCTCTGCTCGGGGCGCTGGCGATCGGGATCGCCGGGGTCTTCTCGGTATCGGCCTGGCTGGCGCCGCTGGTCCTGGCGGGCGGCCTGTTCGTGCCGGCCTACAACCTCGAGTGGTGGGGCGGGCGCTTTCACAGCGATCTGTGGTTCGCGCTCGGCTGGGGCGCGTTCCCGGCTTTCACGGGCTACTTCGTGAACTCGCTGCAGGTGGGGGCCGCGGGGCTGGCGATGGCGGGGGGCTGCATGGCGCTCAGCCTGGCCCAGCGGAGGCTGAGCTCGGCCGCCCGTGATCTGCGCCGCCGGACGGTCGCCGTGCGGGGCAGCCGGACGCTCGGCGACGGCAGCACCGAGGAGCTCTCGCTCGCCGCGATGCTGGCCCCGCTCGACGGCGCCCTGGCGATGCTCTCGCTCGCGGTCCCGGCACTCGCCGCGGGGCTCCTCGTGGCGCGTCTGTGACGCGGCTGCTCAGGCGATGAGGTGCGCGCCCGGGCCGGGGCTGACCTCCAGCGCGCCGGCCGGGGTCGGGACGTCCGGGGCCAGCAGCGCGAGGACGCTCCCGCCGAAGCCGCCGCCGACGAGCCGCGCTCCGCTTGCACCGGCGCGCAGCAAGCGCTCGACGGTGGCCTCCACGGCGGGGGTGGAGACCTGGTAGAGGTCGCGCAGGCTCTCATGCGAGGCGTTCATCAGCTCTCCGAGCATCTCTGCTTCGCCGGCCCGCAGCGCCGCGACCGCCTCCAGGACCCGCTCGTTTTCCGAGAGCACGTGAGCGGCACGGCGCTGCTCGGGCTCGGGCAGCTGCTCGAGCTGCTCGACCCGTGCTTCGCGCAACGACTCGACGCCCAGCAGCTCGCAGGCCCTGGCGCACTCGCGGCGGCGCTCGTTGTAGCCCGAGGCCGCGTTGGCGTGGCGCTCTCCCGAGTCCGCCACGGCGAAGCGCCAGCCGTCGAGCCGCACCGGCACGGACTCGATCTCGAGCGTCAGGAAGTCGATGCACAGAGCGGTCTCAGGGGCGCCGAAGAGGCTGGCCAGCTGATCGAGCAGCCCCGTATGGGCACCGGCCCAGGCGTGTTCGACGCGCGAGCAGATGCGCGCGAGATCAAGCCGGTCCAGCGGCAGCTCGCCGGGCGGGCTCGGAGCGTGCGAACCGAGCTCGGCCAGAGCCAGGCAGAGGGCGATCGAGAGGGCCGCCGAGGAGGACAGGCCGGCGCCGCGGGGGACATCGCCGGAGATCTCGAGCCTTGCCCCCACCAGCGGCATCCCGGCGGCCGCGAGCTCGGCCACCGCACCGCGGGCGAAGGCGCGCCAGCCGTCGGCCGGGGGAGGCTGCTCGAGCGGGAAGCGGTCGACCTCCTGCAGGTCGGCGGCGAAGGCCTCGACGCCGGCCGTGCCGTGCGGGCCGGGCGCCAGCTCACTGGCGTGGACCGTGACCCCCTGCACGATCGCGAACGGCAGTGCCAGCCCCTGGTTGTAGTCGGTGTGCTCGCCGATCAGGTTGACGCGACCGGGCGCGAAGGCGCTGCAGCGCCTAGGAGGCACGGAGGATCGCCTCGCGCAGGGCCGCGGCGGCGTCCTCCGGGAGGACGTCGGAGATGAACGTCCCCGCGCCCTGCTCCGAGCCAGCCGGATACTTCAGCTTGTCCGCCTCGCGCAGCGGCGGGTAGAACTCGACATGGAGATGCCCGTCGCGCCGATCGCCCCCGGTCGGCGCCTGGTGGACGGCCATCACGTACGGCATCGCTCGCGCGAAGAGGGCGTCGTAGCCGCGGACGAGCGTCTGAAGTCCGACCGAGAGCAGCCGCAGCTCCTCGGGCTCGCACGTGAGCAGGCTGTCCCGATGCCGGCGCAGCGCGACGTGGGCTTCATAGGGCCAGCGGGCGGCGTGGGGAACGTATGTGAGGACCGCCTCGTTCTCGTAGATGATCCGCCGCTCGTCCGCGCGCTCGCGCTCCATGGCGATGCACTGCGAGCAGCCGCCGAGGCGGGTGTCCGCCGCCAGCTCCAGGGCAGGGACGGGCGGCAGGAAGGGATAGCCGTAGATCTGCCCGTGGGGATGGTGGAGGGTCACGCCGATCTCGACGCCCCGGTTTTCGAAGATGTAGACGTACTCGACGTCCTCGCGCGCGCCCAGCTCCATGTAGCGGTGGCGCCAAACCCACATCAGCGCCTCGGCCCGCTCGGCTGCAAGCGCTCCGAAGGAGCCATCGTGCTCGTCGGTGTAAACGACGACCTCGGCGGCGCCGGCCGGTGCCTCGAACGCCGGGAAGCGATTGTCGAAGACGACGATCTCGAACTGCGCCAGCGGGATCTCGGTCGCCGGCCCTCCGGGGCGGGTGGGGTCGAGCGGGCAGTGGTCGCGGTCGGGGAGGAAGGTCCGGTCCTGGCGGTGAATCGCGTAGGCGACCTCCTCGCCGCGCAGCTCGTTGAAGCGGAGCTCGCTCATCGCCGCTCGGCTCGTTGGAAGACGAGCAGCGCGCGGCCGTCATCTTTGAGCTGGCGGACGAGTTCCATCGGGCCGAACTGCTCGGGGCTGTCATCCGTGCGGGCTACGGAACCTGGATTCTCCCCGCCGGGGTCCTGTGGCGGGGTCTCGCCTGCCGGTTTTCCATCCATCACCCGAGGGTATACCCAGTCCGTCTGCCGAGAAGCTAGTGTGCAGCCTGGAAGCCGGTGTGTCCCCGGCGAAAAGGCGTCAAAGGGAGGAAGCAATGTCCGATAGCGACCAGGTCCTAGAGCTCCGCCGCGAGCAGGGACTTCAGGAGAACAGCCCGGGCTTCGACCGGCGCTCGTTCCTTCGCCGTACCGCCCTGACGGGCGTGGCGGCGGGTTCAGTGGGATCGATCCTCAGCGCTTGCGGTTCGAGCGCCTCGAGCTCGAGCGGCGGCTCCTCAGGGGTCTTCGGCTCGCACCCGAGCTACAAATTCGTGTTCGTCAACCACGTGACGACGAACCCCTTCTTCACGCCGACGCAGTACGGGGCAGCCGATGCCTGCAGCCTGCTCGGTTGCAGCTATCAGTGGACGGGCTCGGAAAACAGCAACGTCAGCCAGATGGTCGACGCGGTCAACAGCGCCGTGACGAGCGGCGCCGACGGCATCGCGGTGGCGCTGATCGACCTGCACGCCTTCAACGCACCTGTCGAAGCGGCGATCAAGGCCGGGATACCGGTCGTCGCCTACAACGCGGACGCGGTCGGCAACGCGCGGCTCGCCTACATCGGGCAGGACCTCAAAAAGGCCGGTGAAGAAATGGGCGCGCGGATCGTCGAAGAGGTCGGCTCCGGCGAAGTCGGGCTGTTCATCGCGACGCCCGGATCGGCCAACCTGCAGCCGCGGATCGAAGGCGCCGAAAAGGCGATCAAGGACTCGGGCAAGCCGATCACGTTCAAGACCGTCGCCACCGGCGCCGCCGTCACCCAGGAGCAGCCGGCGATCGAAGCCTGGTACCTCAGCCACAAGAGCGCCAAGGGCATGTACGCCGTCGACGGCGGCAGCACGGAATCGCTGGCCAAAGTGATGCAGAAGCTCGGTCTGACCTCCAAGGGCGTCAAGGCCGGCGGCTTCGATCTGACCGAACAGACGCAGAAACTGCTCCAGGAAGGCAACATCGAATTCACGATCGACCAGCAGCCCTATCTGCAGGGCTTCCTGCCGATCCTGGAGCTCTTCATGTACAAGGTCTCGGGCACGCTGACGGGCCCCGCGGAAGTTGACACGGGCCTGAAGTTCCTGAACAAAGAAACGGTCAAGCCGTACGTCTCCTCGAAGTCGCGCTACGAGGGCACATCGAGCACCGCCGCGGTGGTCGGCTAGGAAGCGAAGCGGAGGCGGAGAGGGATCGTGGCCAGCACGGCGAGTACGCCCGCCGCGGGCGGTCCCTCCTCCGCACCTCCGCGCAATGAGCCGGGCGGTCTGAGGATCGGCTGGCGAGAGGTGCTCAGCCGCGTCCTCGCCCTCCGCGAGGGCAGCATCATCGCCGTCACGATCATCGTGGCGATCTATTTCTCGGCGAACACGAGCACGTTCTTCACGGGCGAAAACTTCAAGACGCTGCTCCCGTACTTCGCGCCGCTGGCGATCCTCGGCGCGGGCGAGGTGTTCGTGATGATCCTCGGGGAGATCGACCTGTCGATCGGCGGGATGTACATGTTCGCGCCGATCGTCTTCTACAAGCTCGAGACGGCCGGCCTGGGCCTCGTACCCTCGCTGGTCCTCTCGGTGCTCGTCTGCAGCGTCGTGGGCGCCGTCAACGGCGCGTTCGTGGCGATCGTCGGGGTGTCCTCGTTCGTGGCGACGCTGGGCATGCTGTTCACCTTCGAGGGGCTCAGCCTGATCCTCTCCCACGGCACCCCCGTGGCCACGCCCGGCGCCCAGATCCACCAGACGACGGTGCTGGTCCATCACGTCGTCAACGGCCACAACATCGTGCTGCCTGAAAAGGTCAACCATGTGAGCACGTTCGCCAACATCTTCGGCGCGGGCACATACTCCGAGCTGATCTGGGCGGCCGCGATCGTCCTGATCCTGCAGGTGGTGCTGACGTTCACGCGCTGGGGCCTCTACACCGTGGCGATCGGCTCCAACAAGCTCGGCGCCGCCGAGGCGGGGGTCAGGGTCAAGCTCGTCGTGATCCGCAACTTCGTCATGTGCGCATCGCTGGCCGGCCTCGTCGGAGTGCTCGAGGCGATCCGCTCGCAGACGATCCAGCCGGACCCCTCGGGCCCGAACGAACTCCTGCTGATCGCGATCGCCGGAGCGGTGATCGGCGGGACGCTCCTGGCGGGCGGCTCGGGAACCGTGGTGGGCGCGTTCATCGGGGCGCTGTTCCTGGGGATCCTCGACGACGGCCTGATCCTGCAGGGCGTCGACGCGAACTACAAACTCTTCTACACGGGCCTCGCGATCATCGTTGCGATGACGGCCAACGTCTACGTGGCACGCGCTCGGAGGGGGCACAGCGGAAGTGGCTAACGCACCGGCAACCGACACGCCGGTCGTGGGCCCCGTCTCGGCGCCCGACGATGTGCTGCGGGTCGAACACATCTCCAAGCGCTTCGGCCCGGTGACGGCGCTGCGCGACATCAACCTGCATCTGAAAAAGGGCGAGGTGCTCGGCCTGCTCGGCGACAACGGCGCCGGCAAGTCGACGCTGATCAAGATCCTCTGCGGCTTCCAGAAGCAGGACTCCGGCGAGATGTTCCTGCACGGGAAGCCCTATGCGCCGAAAAGCGTCGACGACGCGCGGGCACAGGGGATCGAGACCGTCTATCAGGACCTGGCCCTGATCGACGAACTGTCCGTCTATCACAACCTGTTCCTGCGCAAGGAGCGCGTCCATCGCCCGCTGCCGTTGCTGGCGAACGCCCAGATGAAGCGCGAAGCGCGGGCGGCGCTGGACGAGATCGGCATCAACATCCCGCGTATCGATGTCGCCGTCGCCCGGCTCTCAGGCGGGCAGCGCCAGGCGATCGCCGTGGCGCGCACGGTCAACTCCGACGCCGACATCATCCTGCTGGACGAGCCGCTGGCGGCGATGGGCGCCAAAGAGGGCGCGCAGATCCTCGACCTGGTCGCCCGCCTGAAGGCGGAGGGCAAGGTCTCGATCATCATGATCCTCCACAACTACGTCCACGTCCTGCAGGCCTGCGATCGCGTCAGCATGATCCAGGACGGGACGATCGCGCTGGACAAGCCGACCGCGGAGACCTCGGTCGACGAGCTGACCGAGATAGTCGTCAACGAGTACCGGCGGGCCCGCGAAGAAACCCGCGCCGAGCAGGCGGCCGGCGAAGCTAGCTGATCCCCGCCGCGACGAGCCGCTCGACGTAGGGTTCGAGCAGGCGCGTGATGGAGGCGGCAGTGGCCGTGGGATCCCCGTTGGGAAGCGCCGCGTAGCTGATCGCAAGCCGGACCAGGACGTCGCTGAGCAGCTGGGCGTCGCGAGGGCGGATCGGCGGCCAGCTGGCGACGATCACCGCAGTGAGCCGCTCGGCGGCCCGCTCGACAAGCGGCTTGCCCTGGGTCGTCAGCAGGCTCAGGAGCTCCTCGGCGCCCTCTTCGATGACGACGGCCCGCACGACGGGGTTCTCGGCCGCGGTGTTGAGGAACAGTTCGAAGGCAGCCGTCAGCGCCTTGACGGGCGCCGCGACGTTGGCGCTGACGGCCTGCTCGACAGCGTCCAGGAAACGTTCGGCTTCGCGCAGGACGAGCACCTGTGCGAACTCCTCACGGGAACCGAACTCCTTGTAGAGGGTCTGGCGGCTGACACCGGCGGCCAGGGCGATGTCGGCCATCGTGATCTCACTCCAGCGATTGCCCTGAAGCTCGTGACAGGCGGCGTCGAGCAGCGTGTTGCGCAGCAGCTCGCGGGCGGCGACGGAGTAGGGGACGCGTTGGTCGGCGGCGGACATCTGCTTGAGGGTAGGGCAGGGCGCGGCGCGGGCCGGTCATGGCTCACGCTCGAAATCGACCTTATCGCGCACCCCGCAGTCCGGGCAGGCCCAATCGTCGGGCACATCCTCCCAGCTCGTGCCCGCGGGGAAGCCCTCACGCGGGTGACCTTGGTGCTCGTCATAGACGTAACCGCAGGCCGGGCAGCGATGGCGGCTCATCTGCCAAGGCCATGTCGCCGGCGGGCGCGGGCGCTCAGACGGGGGTTCAGGTTGGCGCGTGCGAGATCGCCTTCGTAGTGCTCGAGCACGCGATGATCCATGACCCGCCGCCACAGCGGCGGGGCCAGCGCCAGGACGATCATCCCCGCGTAGCCGGTCGGCAGCTGGGGCGCCTCCTCGACGTGGCGCAGCGCCTGATAGCGGCGGATCGGGTTGGCGTGGTGGTCGGAGTGGCGCTGGAGGTGGTAGAGCAGGACGTTGGAGGCGGCGCTGTTGCTGTTCCAGCTGTGCTCAGGACGGGTCCGCTCGTAGCGCCCGTCCTCGCGGCGGCGGCGCAGCAGCCCGTAGTGCTCGAGGTAGTTGACGACCTCCAGCAGGCAGAAGCCGACGACCGCCTGGATCGCCAGGTAGGGGATCACGACCGCTCCGAAGAGGGCGGCGAGGAGGCCGAACAGCAGGACGCTCATCGCCCAGGCGCCGAGGATGTCGTTGCGGGGGCCGAGGACCGGGCTGCCCAGCCGGCGCAGGCGGACCGCCTCGAGCTCCCAGGCCGAGCGGACGCTGCCGAGGACCGTGCGGGGCAGGAAGGCGTAGAAGCTCTCGCCGAAGCGCGAGCTGGCGGGGTCCTCGGGGGTGGCGACGCGAACGTGGTGTCCGCGGTTGTGCTCGATGAAGAAGTGCCCGTAGCCGCTCTGGGCGAGTGCCACCCGGCTCAGCCAGCGCTCGAGGCTGGCGCGCTTGTGCCCGAGCTCGTGCGCCGTGTTGATCGCCACGCCGCTGACCATCCCGACGGTCAGGGCCAGCCCGATGTCGTCGAGCGTCGAAAGGCCGCCGCGTGACCACAGCCAGCAGGCCGCGACGAGACCTGCGTACTGGAGCGGCAGGTAGAGGTAGGTGCACCAACGGTAGTAGCGGTCCTGCTCGAGCCACTTCAGGGCGTCCTCGGGCGGGTTGCGGGCATCGGCGCCGATGGCGAGGTCGAGCAGCGGGAAGATGCCGAACACGAGGACCGGCCCGAAAAACCAGAAGGCGCCGAGGCCCGTTGCTTCGACCAGCCCCCAGCTGAGGAAGGGCAGCGTCGGTACGACGAGGCCGAGCAGCCACGAGTGGCGCTTGGGATCGCGCCACCTGACCGCCGGCAGGCTCCCGCGGGGCTCGGTCGTGGCGGTCGCTGGTCGTCTCACTGCCGGGGGTGCCACTGACATTCGTCGTGTCCTCCTGGTCGGGGTCTTGCTTCTGGAGGAAGTTTACACGAGTCGCATAGTCCTGTCCATTCTCTGGACAAATAGTGCGTCTGATGACGACGGCACCGTAAAGCGGACGCGATCGTCGGGGGTGAGCGATGAAGCTCACCGCGGTTGCGCCCGCGGGAGGGCACGGCGGGTGGTCGGCCTGGCGGCATTCCACCCGACGGGCGGCCGTTCAGATCATTCCCAGGCGACTCTGCTGCGGCGCCCCGAGTCGGGGCGCGGGCTCACTTGGAGCCGGGGGGACGGCGGGAGGCCGCGTATTCCTCGTTCTGGCGGCGCTCGCCGCGGACCTGGACGAGGATGTAGACGATGATGATGTTGACGATCACGCCGATCCCGCCGAACGTGGCGATCAGGCCGATCGTGTGGGTCAGGGCTTCGTCGGTGCCGATTGGCATGCCGGGAGCCTAGCAACGGAGCATCCGGGAGTGTCGTAGCCTTCAAGCCGACCGCCGGGCCGATCTGGCCCGACGCCCTGGAGAGGTGCCGGAGCGGTTGAACGGGCGCGACTGGAAATCGCGTAACGGGGGAAACCTCGTTCGAGGGTTCGAATCCCTCCCTCTCCGTTTTTCGTGGGCGGGCTCCCGAAGCGGGTCCACCGATGCCGGGGGTGCTCTGGGAGGCCGTACGGGCGCCCCGGCGGCTCACTCGGCGCCAGTCCCGCCGCCGGCCGCGGTGGTGCTCCTCGCCTGAGTCCCAGGCCGGTGCCAGGAGCCGATCGCCTCGATGATCTCCTGTGGAGCGTCCTCCTGGATGTAGTGTCCTGCACCCTCGAGGATGACGGTTCGGTGGTCGGGGAAGATCTGCTCCCAGCGCCTGCGCTCACGCTCCTTGAAGGCGATGTCCCTGGTGGGCCAGACGAGCAGGGCGGGCCGGTCCGCGAGGAGATGAAGCTCGCCCGCGATGCCGGCCAGGAAGGGCCGACTTCCGAGGATCTCGCGCGGGAAGATGTGCGTCGGCTCGCGGGACTCGGGGGTGGGGAAGGGGCCGCGGTAGGCGTCCATCACCTCGCGGCTCAGGCGCCCGCGTTTCACCCCGACGGGGATGACCCGCTCGACGAAGACGTTGCGTGTCCGGATCAGGTGACCGCCGAGCCTGCCACCGAGCAGGCGCGAGAACAACTGGGTCCCGGGATCGGACTTCGGCCAGGCCCAGGTGTTCCCGATCACGAATCCGGCGAACCGGTCGGGGTGGCGGGTGGCGAGGGCGAAGCCGATCGGCCCGCCCCAGTCCTGGACCATCATCGTGATCTCCTCGAGGCCCAGAGCGAGGACGAACTGCTCGAGGACATCGGCATGAGCGGCCGGGAGGAAGCTGTAGCCGGGGCGGGCGGTGGAGAGGCCGAAGCCGGGGTAGTCGAGCGCGATGCAGCGAAACCGGCCGGCGAGCCCTTTGATGATCTCCCGGTAGAGGAACGACCAGGTCGGGTTTCCGTGCAGCAGCAGCAGCGTCGGGCCGGCACCCTCGTCGAGGTAGTGGATCCGCATGCCGTCGAGCTCGATGTGGCGGCTCTCGAACGGGTAGAGCTCCGCCGGAACCCACGGCGGCCGCTCGGGTCTTCCAGGCATCGTGGCTCCTCCTGTGCTTGCCTCGCCAAACTGTTAACCAGTTCGTGAACTATACTCGCCGCGCTCGGGGCATGCCTGATCGGCGATCATGGCCCCGGCCGGTGGGTGTGTCATCGGAAAAGCGCTCAGAGCGGAAGGAGCAGCCAGTGGAGGGGACGGCAAGGGGCAGGGGCACCAAGGAGGACCCGTGGGTCCTGCGGACGCCACCAGGATCCTCTGAGTACGAGATGTACCGCGATGAGGAGAGCGAGACGATCGTCTGCGTGGTCGGAAAGACGACGCTCGGCTACCAGCTGAGGGCGATCGAGGATCTGCATCAGATGCTCAAGGCCCACGGAGACTGGATGGCCCTGGGCGCCGCCGACGAGCAGAAGGATCCGGCGGCCGGCTCGGTCGAGGAGTGGGCGCGCTCGGCCCAGAACCCGGTCGGCGGCTTCTACGGAACGAAGAAGGGCCTGAGAGGGCGCTTCGGCATGTACATGCCACCGCTGCTCGAGGCGCTGGGGCTGGCCGAGCTCGAGCACAATCCCCGCAACAACCGAATGAGAGGGATCTAGATGTCGATCACACCCACGCAGAGCCAGCTCCAGGCACTCGTCTCGGCGCCCCAGGATGAGCCGGTGTTCATGCTCAATCTGCTGCGCTTCAAGGAGCAGGCCGACGGCATCGACGCAGGCGTCAGCGGACTCGAAGCATACGAACGCTACGGGCGGGCCACGGGCCCCTTCCTCGAGGCGGTCGGCGGGCGGGTCCTGCAGGCCGTCGAGACACGCCAGACGGTCATCGGTCCCGAGGCGCCCGAGTGGGACATGGTCCTGCTCGTCGAATACCCCTCGCGTGCGAAGTTCCTGGAGATGGCGACGAACCCCGAGTACCTGAAGATCCACGAGCACCGCGAGGCCGCGCTGGCCGACTCCAGGCTGATCGCCTGCGGGCCGATCGCCGCGGCAGGCTGAGCCGCGGGAAGCCCCCGTCTAGACTTCCGCGCCATGGCCCGCGCGTTCGTCTGCCGATCTCACCGATGAGCTCCCCCGCCGGGCGCGAAGCGGTCATCTGCGAGCCCCTGCGGACGCCGGTCGGGCGCTTCGGGGGCATCTTCCGCGACGTCGATGCGGCGACCCTTGCGGCGACGGTGATTCGCGAGCTGGTCGCACGGACGGGCCTGCGTGGAGAGGATGTGGATGACGTCGTGCTGGGCCAATGCTCGCCCAACGGCGAGGCGCCGGCGATCGGTCGCGTGGCGGCGCTCGACGCGGGACTGCCCGTCGATGTCCCCGGCTCGCAGATCGACCGGCGCTGCGGCTCGGCGCTGCAGGCCGTGATCAACGGCTGCATGCAGGTTCAGAGCGGGGCCTGCGAGCTGGTGCTGGCGGGCGGCGTGGAGAGCATGAGCCAGACCGAGTTCTATTCGACGAAGTTGCGCTGGGGCGTCTCGGGAACGGCCGGGATCAAGCTCGAGGATCGCCTGGGCCGCGGCCGGGTCACGGCCGGCGGGATCAACCACCCCGTACCGGGGGGGATGCTCGAAACGGCGGAGAACCTCCGGCGCGAGTATGCGATTCCCCGCGTTGAGCAGGACGAGCTTGCGCTGCTCTCGCATCAGCGAGCCGTCGCCGCCCAGCGCGACGGCCGCTTCGCCCAAGAGATCGTGCCGGTGCCCCGCGGGGAGGAGCTGATCGAGCTGGACGAGCATCCTCGCGGGGACGCAAGCCTCGAGGCGCTGGCAAGGCTTCGCCCGGTGATGGGCCGTAGCGATCCCGATGCGACGGTCACGGCCGGCAATGCCAGCGGCCAGAACGACGGGGCGGCCGTCTGCATCGTGACCCACCGTGAGAGGGCCGCCGAGCTGGGTCTCAGGCCACTCGGGCGCCTTGTCTCCTGGGCCGTTGCGGGCGTGCCCCCGGCGACGATGGGGATCGGGCCGGTGCCGTCGAGCAAACGGGCGCTCGAGCTCGCCGGCCTGGGACTTGGCGAGATGGACCTGATCGAGCTGAACGAGGCCTTCGCCGCGCAGGTACTGGCGGTGCTGCGGGAGTGGGATCTGCCGGACGGCCTGGAGCGGGTCAACGTCAACGGTTCGGGGATCTCACTCGGCCATCCCGTCGGTGCGACGGGCGCCAGGATCCTCACGACTCTGCTGCGCGAGATGGATCGCCGGGAGGCCCGCTACGGCCTCGAGACGATGTGCATCGGCGGGGGCCAGGGCCTTGCGGCGATCTTCGAGAGCCAGCCTGCGTAGCACCGCTTCGGAGTCCCGCAGCGCGGGGCCCCGGTGAACCCGCCGGTAGACTACGTCGCTCTGCGCCCGTAGCTCAGCTGGATAGAGCGTCGGTCTACGGAACCGAAGGTCAGAGGTTCGAATCCTCTCGGGCGCGTGCGGAAGGAGCGGTCTCGGCAAGCGCAACGCGCCGGGCCCCGGCTCTCGCCGCGCCGAGCTGAGCGCGCTGCCGTGGCGGGTACGGGCGCCGGCTCTTGCTGAGAACCGTGCGCCCGCACCATGGCCTTCGCTGTCGCTGCCGGAGGACGGGAGTCTCAGGCGGTCGCGCTGTGCGCCGCTTCGTTGACCCCGGACCTGAAGAGACCGCCGCTCGCGATCTTCGTCAGGAGCTCATCGGCCTGGCTCTCCTCCTTGAGGGTGGCATTGAGGAGGCTCTCAGCCCGGTCGTGCCCGAGCTCGGACGCCAGAACCTTCGCGGTGCCGTAGGCCGCGATCTCGTAGTGCTCGACCCGCTGGGCTGCGGCGATGAGAGCGGCGTCCTTCGCGGCGGAGATTCCCTCGGCTGAGACGACCTCGTTGCTCTCGCGTATCAGCCCCGCCATAGCCTCGCACTTCTCCTGGCCCACTCCGATGCCCAGATCGCCGGCGATTAAATCGAGGCGACGAACGTGCTCCCGCGTCTGCTCGAGATGCTCGCGTAGGGCCGTTTGGAGCTTGTCGTCACTGGCTGCCTCTGCGACCGCCGGCAGCGCGTCGATCAGCTGGCTCTCGGCGCTGTAGAGGTCCTCGATCTGCTCTTGGAACACGTCCTCGAGTGATTGCAGTCTCATGTGTTCTCCTCGCTTTCGGGTTGGTGGATATTCAGCTTTGGCCTGGCTCGAGCGCCGCCAGGACTCACGTTTCAGCCCCGCTGCGGGGGATGTCGTCAATGACCTGCGATCGCGTCGCGTTTGGCTTGGTTGACACGCTCACCTCGACGAGACGCCGCCCCCGCGCCAGGCAGCGCGGGCAGTACCGCGGCGTGCACGCCGTACGCCTGAGCGTCAACGAGAGGCCACAACTCGGACAATGCATGCAGATCACGCGACTTCTCCCGCTTGAAGCTGAGCTGCCTGCGGCGCGAGTCGAGCCGTACTCGGGGCAGGCGCGCTCCGCTGACTCCTTCGTGGGCTCTTTGAGCTCCGATCCTGCACAACTCATTTAGCCGCCCCGTGCCGGCCTCAAACTGGCCACCGGACGGGGTGTCTTGCTGATGACCTCTAGAGGCTTGGTCCGGGGCCCTCGTACACCAGGAGCAGTCCACATCCTGCACGCCGCTCGAACTCCCGGGGTAGCCACGGACATTTTCGGGTAACAAAAGAGAGAACTACAAATTCTCGGGAGGCGTTCATGGGACTCTTGGAGCTGTTGCTGATTGTGCTTGTAATTGCCGCGATCGCGGGTGGAATCGGAGTCAGCCCACTGCTCTGGCTTCTGCTCGTGGTGGCCCTCGTGGTGTTCCTCACCGGTGGCGGGTTCGGGTACCGCCGGGGCGGGCGAATCTGAGGAGCCACGAACCGGCCGGCGGGTGTGCGGCCGGGTGGATTTCTGGCCGCACGTGGGGGATACTCGAGCAGTGTCTGCCCTTGGACGGTCGAGCGAGCGTCTTGCAGGCGTTCTGAACGCCGCGTTCGCGGAGGGCCTTCTGAGCGAGGAGACGCACTCCTACAGGCTCGGGTTGCTGCTTCGCTCGGGGTTGGTCGATCAGCGCCGCCTCGTGGGCGACCTGCGGCTGCGCCGCCCTCGTGCCGCCGGGGCCTCGCCGCTGGAGGTGGGGCGCATGCTGGCGCGGACCGCCCGAGGGCTGATCGGACGGCGCGGTGGTGCTCCGTTTCTGCTCACCCTGAGCAGCCTCGAGGGCGACCGCGTCCTGGTCGGCCGCCACCCGCGGTGCACGATCGTCGTTGACGATCCCAACGTCTCACGCAGGCACGCCGAACTGATACTCCGCGATGGCGTCTGGGTGATCCGGGATCTCGGCTCGACCAACGGGACGACGGTCAACGGCGAGTCGGTGGGCAGGTCCCAACTCCGTCCCGGGGACCTCGTCGGGCTTGCCGGCCGGCTGGTTGAGATCGACTGACTGCGACCAGGGCGCACCGCTGCTTTAGGGAGGCCAGAGGTGGGCCGCTAGCCTGACGCCATGCCCCCACCCAGCGACTCGAAGCGGCGCCGGCCCCGGGCGGTGGTGGAGCTGCTCCTGACCCTGGGCTTTGCCGTCGCGATCGCCTGGACCGCCCAGGCGTACGTCGTCAAGCCCTACCGGATCCCCTCGGGCTCGATGGAGCCGACACTGACGATCGGGGAGCGCGTCCTGGTCAATCGCCTGGCGCTGGAGTTCGGCCAGCCGCATGTCGGAGAGATCGTCGTCTTTCATCCTCCCAGTGGGGCCGAACAGCAGGAATGCGGCGAATCGGGAGCGGAAGTCAAGCCCGGCGAGGCGGCCTGTTCGACGCCCGGCCGGCGTGCGGCGTCGGTGAACTTCATCAAGCGCGTCGTGGCGGGCCCCGGCGATCAGATCTACATCTCCGACGGCCACGTGTATCGCAAGGCCCGGGGCGCGAGCTCGTTCGTTCGCGAGCGGGACTCCTACATCACGCCCTGCGGCTCGAGCAGCGAGTGCAACTTCCCGACGCCGATCACGATCCCCGACGGCACCTGGTTCATGATGGGCGACAACCGGGGGGACTCCGATGACAGCCGCTTCTGGGGCCCCGTCCCGACGTCCTGGATGATCGGCGTGGCGTTCACGGCCTACTGGCCCCTCGACCGGCTCGGCCCGCCGTAGGCCTGGGCCCGACGAGGGGCTGCCGAGTGGACCTCAGGCGTTCCTGATCCCCAGCAGCGCGATGTCGTCCCGGGGACGCCCGCCGGCGCCGAGCACGGCCGCTGCCTCGATCGTGGCCAGGAACTCGGCCAGGTCCTCGCCGGGCGCGGCACGGAGGACCTCGTAGAGATCCCCATCGCTCCACCCCGGGGGAGCCGATGCATCCGTCAGGCCGTCGGTGAACAGCAGCAGGGTCTCATCCACTCCCAGGGTGAATCGGTGCTCTGTGAAGGCGGCGTCCTCGGTCCAGCCGAGCAGTGTCCCCGGCGTCCCGAGGGGCGCGATCGCCCCGTCGGGTGCCAGCAGCAACGGGGGGTGGTGCCCACCGAGGCAGAGCGTCACCTCGGCGCAGCCCGCGGCGGCGGGCCGGATCGCAAGGACGGCCGCCGTGCAGTAGCTGGCACCCTGCGCGACCATCGCCGCATTGAGCTCCTGCAGCAGTGACAGCGGTGAGCCCGGGTGCTGGGCGGCGGCTCGCAACGTGTAGCGGACGAGTGCGGTGGTCGCGGCTGCATCGGCGCCCTTGCCGGTCACGTCGCCGATCACGAACAGCCACTCACCGGCAGAACGCAGATAGACGTCATAGAAGTCCCCGCCGACCCGGTTCAGCTCCCCCCGCCGGCAGATAGCGTGCCTGTACCTCGAGGCCCGGGATCTCGGGCAGCAGCCTCGGCATCAGGCCCGCCTGCAGGGTGTTGGCGACCCTGCTCAGCTCCGTGTGCATCCGCGCGTTGTCGATCACGATCGCTGCCCTCCGCGCGAGCTCTTCGGCCAGCTCGACGTCCTCCGGCGCGAAGCTCCGGGGCGCTTCCCTGACCAAGGAGATCGCTCCCAGCATGCGTTCACGTGCGACCAGCGGAACGCTGATCGCCGAGCCGATACCGAGTTGGCGGACGATCCGATGGGACTGCTCGTCCAGCGAGCGCGCGAGCATCGCGTCGGTGAAGGCCTCCACATGGTCCGTTCTCGCCTCCCGCATCGCCGCAGCCGCCCCGACCGGAGCGCCGAGCGGCAGGGCCTCTCGTTTCGTCAGCGATTCGGCGAGCTCCTGCTTGGCCGGGTCCCGATGGGCGATGGCGAGCCGGTACATCTGCCCTCGTTCGTCCTGCATGCTGATCGAGCACCAGTCCGCAACGTGCCCGGCGGCGAGCTCGGAGACGCTCTGTAGCGTCCGGCGGAAATCCAGCGAGGAATCGAGGATCTCCGCCGCCCGCGTCAGGAAGGCGTTCCTCGTTTCGCTGCGCCTGCGCTCGGTGATATCGCGGACGACGATGCTCGCCCCGACGACCCTGCCCTCCAGCTCGACGGGTGCATAGGTCGATTCCCAGATGGTGTGTCACCCCGGGTCCGCCGGCGTTTCTCCTTCAGGTTCGATGTTGACGGTGAGCTGATCCTCGATCACCTTCCTGAAGAGCGGCATCAGCTCCTCGCCCAGTGCCCCGAGCACCTCGACGAGTGTCCTGCCCAGGTGATCCTCGACCGAGGCGCCGTTGATCGCTGCCAGGTGCTCGTTGATCCGCCGGAAGCGGTATTCGAGTATGTGTCGAGAAAGCCGAGGCCGATCGGAGCTGCCCGGTAGAGGCTCTCCAGCAGCTCGCTCGGCTCGGCATCGCCGATCGTCGTTCGCAGGCGCAGCAGGATCGAGCCGCACTCCGCAGCGAGATCCATCGCCCTCGAGCGGTCGCGCTCGCGATAGGCACGCGTTTTCGAGACGAAGGAGAGGACCCCAAGGGGTCTTTTCCTTGTGATGGATCGGCACCACGATCGATGAGCGCAGCGAAAGCGTCGCGAGCAGCGCCCGCTCGGTGTCGCTCAACCGCACCTGTGCGATTTCACTCATGTCCTGATAGAGAATCGTCTCGCCCGAGGCCAGCGCCGCCAGCACATCCCCGTTCTCACCGCGCTCGGCCCGGTAGCGCCGCCTGATCTCGAGGATCAAGGCCTCCTGCAGGAGATCCGGGTACTGCTGCGAGTTTTAGTCGCCCGTCGGGCGTGTAGTAGTCAAGCGCACACCAGTCCGCGAAGGAGGGCACGATGCGTCGCAGGGCCGCGCGCAGCTCAAGCGCAGGGCCGAACCCGGATGCGGTCTGGCTGGGCACGCGGCTATCGATCGGTGATTGGTCGGCCATCATCGAGTGAGGTTGACTCTCGAGGCGTCACGTCCGCCCCCGCCGGAGGGTTCCTGTGGTCCGTCACCTCCGCCTGCCCACTTTATCCTCGTGCACGCGAGCCGTGCGGCATGTTCGTCTCTGTCAACCCGCAGCCGCGGACACCACGGGAGACGGGGTTGTCAGCTCGCGCAATGGCCGCGCGGAGTTGCCCAGGGTGCCATCTGATCGCCAGGACAACCGCCGTGATGCGCGGCCTGGTCAGCCGACGAGCGGACCGGGCTCGACCTCGGACGCCGTTTCGGCGCGGGCCACCGATTCGCTGTGGCCGGAGGACTCCCATCCGCCGCCCCAGGGTTGCGCACCGGTCCCGGCGTGGACGGTGAACTCGAGCGTCGGCGGCTCCTCGGCATAGAGGATCTCGTGGCCGGGCAGCTCCAGGGTCAGCGTCGGCTGTTCCTCATAGACGGTTGCGGGAAGGACCGGCGAGTCGCCCGGCGCCTCCTCGGCGCCGCCGATCCAATAGCGGAACTGCCCGCTCTCATCGGTGACCCAGAAGGCCTCGCCGTCGTCGGTTCGCTCGTAGAGGATCGAGCGGTCGTAGTGGCCCGCGATCCGCACCAGTGCCTCGATGTCGGCGACGTCGATGACGGCCACGCCCGGCTGTTGCCAGACCCGGTCGACGGGGATGATCAGGCCGCCGTAGCGAGCCCGGATCACGGCGGACTCGTCGCGACCCCGGGGTTTCAGCGAGCGCCAGCAGCCCGCCGATGATGCAGGCGATCAGCGAGATGCCGATCAACGAGACGGCCCGCGCGGTCGCGACCGGCACGCTGACGATGCCGAAGTAGATCTGCATCGCCTGCGAGCGCCGGCCGGTGGCGCTGCCCCCGGCGCTGCGCGTGAAGGCGCTCGCGGGGGAGAGTCCGCTCGAGGCGCTCTGGCCGGGTGCGATCGGCTGGAGCTCGAGCTGGTTGAGCGAGAACGCCATTGCCGGTGCGAAGGTGGCGTGCAGCGGCAGCCCGTCCAGGGAGCCAGTGCCGACCACGCTCGGGGTCAGCGTGAGCATGTAGGTGCTCCGCTCGCCGGTGCTCGTCTCGACGCTGTGTATCAGCGCAAGCAGCGCGGAGATTTCGAGATCCGCCGTGGCCACGCCGTGGTCGCCCTGGAAGCTGGTCGGGGCACCCAGCGGGATGGTTCTGCGCCAGCCCAGCACCGACTGTACGGTCGCCGAGATGGCGATCTTCCCACTCAGCCGGTGTGCAGCGGCGGCTTCGAAGCGGTAGTCGAAGCGCATGGCGAGGTGATTCACCACGTGGGTGAAGAGGGGGTCGCCCGTGTGGGCGACGTTGCCCGGGTAGACCAGCCCGGGCCGGGCCTGGGCGGTGTAGGAGAGGGTCCCGTGCTGTTCGTAGGGGGCCTCGCTGTGCAGCAGTGCTTCGGCCGGCCGGGTGAACGCGAGCAGGGCCAGGCAGACGAATGGGAGCAGCGCCACCAGGCCGCCGGCGAGGATCGTCAGCTGGAAGGCCTGTCCGGTGTGCCCGCGCACCGCAGGGGCCGGCCGCGCGTTTCCGTCGGCGCGGCGCTGGCGCCGGCGTCGGCGGCGCCCGCCTGTGAACGCGGCGCCTGCGAACAACAGCGTCGCGAGCGCGAACATGGCGCCGATCAGGACCGGGGAGTGCAGCGACTCGAGCGTGCCTCCCAGGCCTGCGAAGTGCAGCCACAGCGCGCCGATCAGCTGGTTCTGGGCAGGGTGTTCGAAATCGAGGAAGTTGTTGTTGTCGCCCTTGAAGATGTAACGCGAGCCGTCGCGGCCGACGATCCGGTGCAGGACGATCGTGTGCAGCTGCTTGTTGTTGTAGGCGACGATTTCGCCCACGTGGTAGTGGCTCTGGGCGCGGACGAGGACGAGGTCGCCGGCGTGGAAGCGGGGCTCCATGCTGATCCCGTCGGTCACGACCCAGGTGCTCGAGCCGCCGACGCTGACGGGCGCGAAGACGAACCACAGCGAACCCAGGACGAGCGCAACAAGGGCGCCCGCAAACAGTTTCTTGATGGGTCGAGGTCGCATCGCGGGGGAGTGGAGGGGGCGGCCCCGATCGGCGGGGCCGCCCTGCTCCGATGTCGCTGTCGTTATTCGATGGTCACGGTGCCGCTGCTCACTGCAGCGACCGAGAGCTTCAGGCCTTCGCCGACGGGGATCGCCGCGTTGAAGGTGCAGGTCACCGCGTACGGTGCCGCGCCTTCCGAGGCGCCGCAGTCGGTCCAGTCGGACTTGGACGGCAGTTCTTTCGTCAGGGCAACCTGAACGTCGGACGCTGCGTGGTCGAGGTCAAAGGTGACCGCTTCCATTTTCGTGCCGTCACCGCTGAAGGTGTAGTTCGTCGGCGAGTCGACGACGTAACCGCTGACGGTGGCCGAGCCCGCACCGGCAGAGTGCGCAGCAACCGTGTTGCTGGCCGTGAACGCGTAGACGCTCACCCCGATGATGCTTGCAACGGCGACGACAAGCAGGCCGGCGAGATTGCGCCTTCCTGCGAGTCCTTTCCTACCTAGGCGTGTGCCCATGTCGGGCCCCCTTTCATCCTGATCATGGACACGGCGTGTCCGTGCAGGGCCCATCGACACGCTCGAGGAGGCGCTTTACGCCTGCAGCATCGGTCGCAGCGAATGTTGTCTTGAGGGATTTCCGGGTTCCCGGCCGCGTCGCTAGCCGCTGCTCGTCCCGATGTGCTCCCGGACCGTCTGCGCCACCCGTTCGGGCAACGATGAGAGTGCCGACTGCTCCTCGCCGCGCGTGATCGCACCCTCTGTGAGGGCGGTCCTCAGCCGGGCCGATTTGAGGGCTACGAGGGCGTCGATCAGGCCGGCCCGCGACTTGGACTCTTCAGCGGCGACCTGGGCGAGTGACCGCCCGGCCTTGAGTCTTGCGCGCAACGCAACCTCGCTGAGCCCGAGATAGCGCGCGGCGGCCGCCACCGGTCCGCTGCGTTCGCGCCCGCGATCCGCCTCGGCGACGATCTGGGCTCGCGCCCGCGCGAGCGCCTGGCGTTCTGCGGCGCTACCGGGCGTGCCCGATGTCAGCGCCCTCCGGCGCGCAGCGAACAGCGCCGCGACCAATCCGCCCGCGGACCTGCCCGGAGTTGCGTTGGCGACTTCGGCCATGGTTTCCCCGGAGCGCAGTCGCCGGCGCAGCGCGCCGCGGCTGATGCCGAGGTATTCCGCGGCCAGCCGGATGTCGCTGACCTGCGAGCCGCGGGTCGCGTGCGCTCGGCTCGCCGGATGGCCGTGGTGGCCGCCCCGGGGCAGGACCGCAAGGATCACGCCCGCGACGACTGCCGCCAGCGCAACGCCTAACAGCAGGTTTCGTTTCAGGTTTGGGCTCATCATCCGAGGAGGCCGGCCGCCCGGCGCGGGCTCGGTGGGAGGGGCGGGCCGAGCGCCACAGCCGCGCGGGCGGGGCCTGGTTCCCGCCTGCCGTGCCCAAATGTTAGAGTAGGTACCTGCAGCACGACGCGGCTGGGGAAGTCCCCCGCGCTCGCCAAGGGAATGGCCCTGACGCCCCCGCAGTGGGTCACCCGTAAGACCGGTTCCAAGGCCCCTGATCGGGGTCTCGATGGCCGTTGCGCCGCGTCGCGTGATCATGGTATGCTCGCGGTTCAGTCTCGATCTCGGGGGGCCTGCAGGGGGTGGCCTGAGACGATCCGAGTCGCTGACGCGCTCACGACAACCAGCAGAACCAGCCTGGAAGGGCGAAAGCGAGGACTTAGGAGAATGAGAAGCCTCAGGATCACGATCGGGCTTGCGACCGCGGCCTGCACGCTTGCGGTGTCTGCAACGCCCGCGCTAGCCACAAAAGAAAAACCGAAAGTCTATTTCGGGCACTTCACGGCCAGCATCTTCGGCCAGACGATCTCGCCGACCAACAAGGCTCTCGCCAAAGGCAAAGGCGAAGCTGGCGAACCGCTGAAGATCGGGCCGATCGAATGCGCGACCGAATACGAAGGCAAAAGCCTCCCGTCGCCGACCCTCAGCCTCAAGGCGATGGTCGAATCGGAACGTTCATCCGACTTCACGGCGATCGTCAACGTCAAGGGCTGCTACAGCGTTCAGCCGTTCGGCAAAGGCGGAACCGAGGAAAAAGTCAAGGTCTCGTTCGGCAAGGGCCTGAAGATGGAATTCCACGCCAACGGCTCCGCAGCACTGGGCAACCCCAGCGGAGAAGTCAAGATCCTCGAAACGGCGGCCGTACCGATCAAGGTCCAGGGTCGCAAGTGCAAACTCTTCATCCCGGCCCAGACCGTTCCGGTCCAGGACGAACGGAAAGAAGAACGGGAATACGAAGCCGCCGAATACGGTTTCGAAAAGGAAGAACTCGAAGAACACTTCTGGAAAAAGTACCCGAGCAAATTCAAGGAACGGCTTGAAATCTCGTGGGAACTGAAAAAAATCGTCTCCTACGTGCCGGTTGAACCGCCCAAGTGCGGCTACAAGAAAGGCACCGAAGGCAAATACGAACCGGAAGGCGAAGGCCGCCCGAACCGGGTCGAATTCAACAACGGTGAGTTCTCGGGCGACGTGGAAGAAATCGAAATCAAGGGTGGCGAGCTCGGGTTCGACCCGACGCCGGAAGAATAATCAGCATCGCCGCAGCCACCGCCTCCTGAGGCGCGGTAGCTGAGGACAGAGCGTGAGGGCGGGGACCGCGAGGTCTCCGCCCTACACGCTCTTTTTTGTTCCCAATAGCGAAGGGTCGCCGAGGACTGCGCCGTCAGCCTTGACGCGCCGGCGCTCCAGGACGGCGCAGCTCGATGCCGTGCGGCGAGCTCGCTCAGCCGTCGCTGAAGGGGGCCAGCGGGACGCCGTGGTCCTGCTCGCGCATCCCCAGCTCATAGGCCCCGCCGTGGGCGCTTCGGAGTGTCCGCTTGGGCCCCCGGCCGAAGGACACGTCGAGCTCCAGCGGGGCGATCGAGCAGTTGACCACGTCGTGCTCGCCGCCGTTCGGGTCGGCGTAGCGCCAGCCGGCGCCCTGACCGGGCGGGATCCGGGCGCGCACCTCGATCGCCGGGCCGCCTGCTGCGTCCAGGCCGATCGAGCAGCCGCCGGCGCTCTCGCTGACCCGGGGCCGCGGGCCGAGCAGCCCACCGATGCGGTGGCGCGTGCCGTCGATGCCAAGTGCCCCGTTGGCGACCCACGGTGTCAGGCGCCGGCCGATCAGGATCCGCCCGAGCGCGAGGTCAAGCCACGCGTCGGGCGCCCCGTCGAAGCCCGCCGCGTGCAGCCAGATCCAGCGCTCCGCATGCTCTGCTCCCCAGTTGTGCCCGACCATCCCCGGCCAGCGCTCGAGCACGATCGCCGCCCGGCCGGCGAGTTGCAGGGAGCCGTCAAAGAGCGCGCTCGGAACGGGGCTGGTCAGCTTCGTCCTCGGCAGGGGAGCCCGGTAGAGCCACTGTGGGTGGAGGTGGTGCAGGGGCGCCTGCTCGCTCTCAAAGCGCAGCGACCAGGTGGCCTCGCCGCAGCGGCCCTCGGCCCAGCCGGGCCCGAGGCCGGCCGCTCCGCCCACCGAGATCCAGCCGTTCGGCGCCACCTCCAGTTCGCTCGAGCTCGACTTGACCATGTACGGCGGCCCGCTGCGGGCATCGAAGACGGTGCACCAGACGGAGCCCGTCGGCGCCAGCCCGGGGCGCTTGTGGACCGTATGGCGGATCCAGACCCCCAGCGGCTCGTGCGGCGCGTAGGCACGGAGGTAGAAGGACTCGTACATCCCCCGTCTCGCTCGTGCCCGGGGAAGATCGGCCTCGCCTCCACCGCTGCGATCCTAGCCTCGTGCCGCTCGGCCTGAAAGGATCCAGCGATGCGCAGTGATCCCCTCGTGACGCTCCCGCCGGAGCTGACGGACACAGTCGAGGACAACGGCGCCCGCTATCTGCTCGGCGTCGACGGCGGCGCCACGAAGACACTGGCGGCCGTCCTTGACCTGGAGCGGGGGGTCCTGCATGTCGGTCATGCAGGGCCCAGCAACGAGGACGCCGTCGGTCCCGAGGCGGCCGTCGGCGCCCTGCTCGGCGCGGCCGACGATGCGATCGGGGCAGCCGGGATCGATCGCTCGGAGCTCGGCTCGGCCGTGCTCGCGATCGCCGGCACGACGACCGACTCGATCGCCGCAAACCTTCGCGCCAAGCGCGACGACGGCTGGATCGTCGTCAACGACGTGGTCGGCGCCTGGGCCACGGTGAACGCAGGTGGACCGGCCGTCGCCGCGATCGCGGGAACCGGCTCCAACGTGTTCGGGGTCGGGCCCTCCGGACACAGCTGGCGGACGGGCGGCTGGGGCCATCTTCTCGGGGATGAGGGCTCGGGCTATTGGCTGGGGATCGAGTCGATCCGCGCTGCGCTGCGCGATCGCGATGCCTCCGGGCCCGCAACCGGCCTCGGCGAGGTGGCCTGCGCCTTCTTCGCGGTCAAGGACATCGAGGCACTCGTGACGCTCCTTTACTCCAAGCCACTGACGAAGGGAGAGATCGCCGCCCTGGCGATCGAGACGGGCAAGCTCGCCGAGCAGGGGGACGAGGTCGCGCTCGGGCTCTACCGCGACGGGGCGGCGCTGCTCGGCGGACAGATCGCGGCGGTCATCGAGCAGGCCGGGCTGAGCGGCCGCTTCCCCGTCGGGCTGATCGGCAGCGCCTACCGCGCAGGTGCGGTCTTCGTCGAGCCGCTCCGCGGCCGGATCTCCGAAAGCGCCCCCGAAGCCGCGGTCGCGACCGTTGAGATGGCCCCCGTCGGCGGCAGCCTGACGCTCGCCGCACGGGCCGCGGGCCGCCAGGCAGCGCTCGACTTCGCGAGCCTCGGGGCGATGATCGACGCGGCCCTCGCGGGCTGAGCTCAGCGGCCGCGCTCGAGCATCGATTCGATCTCGCTGCGTCCGGCGATCGCCTCGGCTCCGACGCCGCTCATCCTCAGCGCCGCTGCCGTGTTCGCCAACGCCCCGGCCTGGGCAGGGCTGCGGCCCTCCGCCAGGGCCGTGAACAGGGCCGCGGCAAAGACGTCCCCCGCGCCGAGGTCGTCGGCAGGCTGCTCGACGGGGTTCACCGGCAGCTCGATCGCGGGAGCGCCCGGCACGAGGATCGTGCCCGCACGGGCACCGGCCGTCACGGCGACCATCGCGCCGGCCGCCTGTGCCCGCTCGAGCAGTGCCCCACAGACCTCGCGCTCCTCACGGCTGATGACGACCACGTCGGCCCGCTCGGCCTGGGCGAGGCCTGGTCCCTGCGGCTGCGACGGGCGGACGATCCCGCCGGGCTCCGGCAGGGTCCGCGCGAGGCCCTGAGGGGTGAGGCCGAGAAGTCGCCCGCCCCGCGGCCAGCGCTCGGGGAGCTCCTGTGCGACCGGCGCGAGGTGCAGGATCGGGCAGGCCAGCTCGTCCTGCGCTTCGATCGGCCCTGCCCACGCCAGCAGCCGCTGGGTTCGCTGCGGGCCGTGCCCGGAGGTCGCGAGCGTCGTGGTCTTGTCTGCCGGCTGGACTCGCAGCTCGAGCTCGGAGGCCCACGGGCTGAGCATCGCCTCGATCTCATCTGCGACCCCGCGTGTCAGGATCAGTGCCCGCAGCCCGAGCCTGGCGGCCTGCAGCGCAGCGTAGAGCACCGTCCCGCCGGGCCGGCGGGAGCCGTCCTCCAGCACATCGACCGTCACATGCCCGACGGCTATGTAGTCAAACTGCAATGTCCCGTTCAACTCCCACCCCGGCTCGTGAAACGATTTTCCAGCGCTGTCGGCCAGGCGCCGGGGGCGCAGACCAAATCGAATCCCCTCGCCGGCTGTTGTTCGGACTTGAGAGATGATCGCCAGTCCCCCGCAGCGAAGAGCCCTCCTGACCGTCGTGATCCTGACGCTCGCGGCGGCGGCGTGCTGCGTGGCTCCCTCCTTCCCCTCGCTGCTCGGTGTGGCCGCCGCCGCCCGCCGTCACGCCGCCGGTCCGTCGGGCTACCCCGCCGGCGCCACCCGCCCGGCCTTCCACGCGCGTCTCGCCGGGACTTCATCGGGGGGCCTCACGACGGTGCAGATCGTAACGGCCGGCCACAGGCGCCACAGGCTCGTCCTGCATGGCGATCCCGCGCGTGCCTGGCTTGGCTTCCAGGCGATGCAGCGGTACTACTACGTGCTCGGTTCGGGTCTCTACAAGGGCGAACCCTTCTCCTACCTCTGGCCCTTTTCCCAGGCGCTCGCGGCGACGGTCACGATGGCCGAGGTACCGGCTCTGAAAACGGTCCTGGCCCACGAACTGAAAGCCCGCATCGTCGGCCTGCGCTCCTACCTCGACCAGAACAATTCCGGCGCCGTCGAAGGCACCTATACGAGCAGCCTGGCCGCGTTCGACGGCACCGCTGCTCCGCCGACGGGCCCGGGCGGTCCCAAGTACTACGACGACAACGACTGGGTCGGGATCGAGCTGCTGCGTATGTACAAGCTCACCCACGAACCCGCCCTGCTGGGCACGGCCGAAGGAATCATGGCGTTCGAGATGGCCGGCTGGCAGAGCAGCCCCGCCCTGGGGTGCAGCGGGGGCCTGCCGTTTTCCAACCTGCCCGAAAACGCCACTCGGAACACGATCACGACCGCGCCCGCGGCGGAGCTGGGGGTGCAGCTCTACCGGGTAACCCACCAGGCCCGTTATCTGCAGTTCGCGCTGATGGCCTACGAATGGGTCCGCTCCTGCCTGCTCGAGCCAAACGGCATGTACGGCGACCACGTCAACCGGCGTGGGGTCATCGAACCGCATCTGTGGAGCTACACCCAGGGCGCCATGATCGGCGCCGGCACCCTGCTCTACCAGGCGACGGGAAACAGCGGCTATCTCTACGAGGCCCGCCAGACCGCGGCGGCGGCGCTCGCCTATTTCACGCCCGCCCGGCTCAGCGAAGAAATCCCGTTCTTCGTCTCGGTCTACTTCCGCAACCTGCTCTACCTGGACTCGGTGACCCACGACCCGCCCGGTGCGCGGATCGCCCAGACATACGTCGACTACGCCTGGCAGCACAGCCGGCTTGCGGACAATCTGTTCCTGGCCGGCTCGCCGCCCTCGGGCCAGCTGCTCGTCCAGGCCGCGATCGTCCAGATCTACGGGCTGCTGTCCACCTCGCCGAGCACCTACTTCTAGAACCCGGCCACGACCGGCTCGGGCCGCAGGCGCGAAGCCAGTAGGCTCTAAAGAGAGTGCCCGACGCCACCCACCTGATAACCGCCGAGGGCCTCGAGCAGCTGAAGGCCGAACTGGCCGCGCTCGAGGGCGACGGGCGGCGCGAGATCGCCGAGCGGATCAAGACAGCCCGCGAATGGGGCGACCTCAAGGAGAACAGTGAGTATCACGATGCCAAGAACGACCAGGCACATCTCGAGACGCGGATTGCGCGGCTCCGGGAAAAGATCACAGACGCAGTGGTAGTCGCCGAGCAGGCCAGCGCGCCGGGCGGGGTCGTCGGCTTCGGCTCGACCGTCGTGATCCGCGACGAGGACGGCGCCGAGCAGACCTGGCGAATCGTCAGCTCCCACGACGCCTCCCCGAAAGAGGGCCGCCTGTCGGCCGAATCGCCGGTTGCCGTTGCGCTCCTCGGGCGGGCTGAGGGCGATGAGATGTCGGTGACGCTCCCGAAAGGGACGCGCCAGCTGAAGATCGTCAGCGTCAGCTGAGCTTCGGCGCCGTTCGCTCGAAGGCACGCCCGACGCGAGCCATGAACTCGCCGGGCGTGCGGCGGTAGAGCCGCTTCCCCTCGCGCAGGGCCCGCCGGCGCAGTTCGGCGCGGCGCTTGGAGATCAGCTTCCTCAGCTGTCGGCGGGTCTTGGGGCGCAGGCCGGCTCGCTTGCCCTCGGCCCCGATCCACTCCCCGAGGACGGCGAGGTCGTGCTCGTCCCCAAGGACTTCCGCGAGCCGGTCGGCGCGTCCGGCAAGGCTGTGAAGCCACGCCGCCTCGCTCTTCGCCCGGGCCTGGCGGGAACGCGAGCCGCGGCGGCTGAGCTCTGTGCGCTCGAGGATTTCGGCGCTGTAGCGGAGATCCTTTACGCGCTTTCGCCACTGGTGCATAGCGTGCATCCGGCCGCCCCTGCCCTTCGCCGCGCGCCCGCGCCTGCGCCTGCCCTCACGGTAGATCCGGCGCAGCCCCTCCTCGACAGGCCCGATGCCTGGGCGATCCTCCAGGTGCCAGGCGCCCGCACGGGCACGGAAGGCACGCAGTTCGTTGGCGGCCTCGGCACGGGCCGACGGCAACAGGGCGAGCCGCTCGGCGCGGTCGCGCTCGATGACGAGGTGCTCGCGCAGACGCCGGATCTGGCGCTTTCCTGCGAGCGCCTTCGGGTGGAGTGCGATCACGGCCTCGAGCGTCTGCAGCTTGACCTCCCCGTCGCGGGCCCCGGCGAGCACCTCGGCGGCTGCTCTGAGCGTCGCCTGCTCGCGCGCGCAGGCGTCAGGGCCGAGCTCGCCCTCGAGCAGTCTGACGATCGTTCGCAGTCGCTTGATCGCCTTGCGCGTCTCGTGGACTGAGTGGCCGATCGAGGACGGGACGGCCTGGTCGAGCTCCACGATCGCGAGCTCGGCCTGGGCGATCGCCATCCGCCGCAGGCCGGCCGCCAGGCGCTCCTCGCAGCCGAGGCCGAGGCGCCGTTCGCTGCGGCGCTGGCGACGCGTGCGGCGCTCGCTGCCGGCGCGGGCCAGCACGACGCCGAGGCCGACCGCGGCGGTCGCGGCGAGCGTCGCGGCCAGGGGCGCAACAATGGAGCGATGCCTGGCCCTGCGGGCGCCGAATGGTGGACGGTGCGCCGTGCCGCCAACCTCAAGCCATCGACGTATCGCTGTCCGTTGTGTGGTCATCTGCTGCCCGCTCTCAGCGAGCATATGCTGATCGCCCCCGAAGGAGACACCCGCCGTCGCCGCCACGCGCACACCGCCTGCGTGCTTGCGGCCCGGAAGAGCGGCGAGTTGCGCCTGCGCGAGGACTGGCTGGCCGCCCAGCCGCGCCGCCCGTCGCTGTGGCGGCGCCTGCGCGGGGGCAGCTGACGGGCTGCACCCCGCACCTGGGCGCCAGCCGTCTCAGCCGCCCCAGACCCGCACGTGCTCGGGCTCGACCCGGATGATCAGCCGCTGTTCGCCGGGCCGGCGCATCGGGTACTCCTCGACGCCCATGTACTTCTTGGCGAGCGCGTCGATGTGCTCGTCGGCCCCCTCGGTCGTGCGCTCGGCGACCCTGCCACGGACCTCGAGGTACTCGTAGGGGTTCTCCATGTTCTGGATCGTCAGCGTCACGCGCGGGTCGCGCTCCAGGTTGCGAGGCCAGGCGCGGCCCTCGGCGGTGTTCAGCACGGGCTGCCCGTCCTGGACGTCGACCCAGACCGGAGCGGTATGGACCGAGCCGTCGCTGCGAAGCGTCGAGACGTGGCAGAAGTTCTTCGCCCGCAGGAGCTCCTCGGCACGACCGTCAATCGGTTCACTCATCGGCTCAATCCTCTCTCTCGCGGTGATCTGGTGCGCCTCTCAAGATAGAGAGGATCGCCGGCCGATCGTGACTCCCGCAGCGTGAGCCGAGGTCTGGGCGATCAGTTGCGGCTGAGGCCCGTCGTCGAGCTCGCCGGCGGGATCGGGTCGAGTGCCGTGAGCTTCCCGTCGTTGAGCGCGAAGTGAACGATCTGCTGCCCGCCGCCGGGGCAGCACAGCGAGTCACCAGAGCGGTAGAGGGGATAGGCGATCGCGATTTCGGTGTCGCTCTGGGAGACGACCTTCAGCTGGGCGCTCGGTTCCTTGGTGTCCGTCCCCAGATAGCGGCCGTCGAGGAAGAAGAATGCCCGCTGGCCGTAGCCGTCGCTCGGCCCCGTCCGTGTGCCCACGAGCACCCGCAGGGTCTGGCCGGAGTGGTATTCGGCCGTGTCCCTGGGCGTGTAACCGTTCGCCCGCACGACCGCAGCGGCCGCCGCGGCGCCTTCGGGCTGGGTTTCCTGTTCGGTGAACGAGGGCTCGGGCGCCGTGCGGGCGCCCGTCGAGGCTGTCTGGGTCTGCGCGGGGGTGGCGGCTGTGGTGCTCGTCGGGGTCGTCTGGGTGCTCGCCGGAGTGCTCGTGCCGGCCACGGGCCTCGGCGCCTGGACGGTGACGGTCTTCGTGCTCGAGCCGCAGCCGGTCAGTGCCAGTCCCAGCAGTCCGACCGCCGACAGCTTCCCGCATATGCGCCTGAGGGACATCATCCAATGGTATTCGCCGCCTGCCCGGGCGCTCCTGGACCGGGCGGTTGCTTTCGTGCCCGGCGCCGTTGGACGGCTACGATCACATCAAGATGTCCACGCCCCCCACAGCCAAGCCGCCGAAGACGCCGAAGCCGGCGCGGACAGGCGCTCGCCGCAGCACCAAGGAGTTGGCCCGGACCGGGGGGATGGTGGTGTTGGCGATCCTCATCACCCTGTTCGCCGTCTTCAACCTGAACAAGGTCAAGGTCAACTGGATCTTCGGCTCGGGTAGGGCGCCCCTGATCATCGTGATCGTGATCTCGGTGCTCGTCGGGATCGTTTTGGCCTACGCAGCCGAACGGGTCGTCCGCAAACGCGACTGATCCGGCGCCGGGGGCTACTGGAGGATGATCTTCAGGGCCAGGATCGCCACGCCCATCGCGACGCCGACGCTCAGCTCCAGCAGGAGCTCGCCCGGGGCCGCCCTGGCACGCAGGCCTGCCAGCAGCTCGAAGGCGATGAGGCTCGCGACGACGCTCCAGATCGCGACCGTCACGGCATCCGCCTGGGAGGCCCCGCCGAGCGCCGCCAGCGACAGCGCGAGCAGCGGGACCGAAGCACCCCGCAGGAGCGCCAGGTCATGGATCAGGGCGTCCAGCAGCGCCCGCGCGCTCAGCCGCTCACGGCTCGCGAGCCGTGAGCCCAGGATGCCCGCGTAGGCGTGGGCCAGCCAGTACAGACAGGTCGCTATAGCGGTCGCTGCGAACGTGCCCGCAAAGGACTCGTGGCGGCCGCTCTCGCCGGCCAGCAGGGCGCCGATGACGATCAGGCCGTAGATGCTCGCGCCCGGGTTCTCGGCGGGGACGATCCAATCGGCGAGCGCCTCGAGGACGCGCCTGGGCGCACCTGGCCGGGATCCGCCGGGCGGCTCGACCTCGGTGGCTCGGGTGGGAGGAGCAGGGGTCTCGATCACCGGATTATCGCGTCGGCCCCGGTAGCCTTCCGGGATGGCCGGGCACCATCGGAGAGTCAGGCTGCGTCAGGCGGTCCTCGTCGCGCGAGAGCTCGAGCCCGTTGCGTCGCTCCTGCAGCAGGCACTCGGACTCGATGAGCCCTTCCGGGATCCCGGCGTGGGGGAGTTCGGTCTGCAGAACGTCGTCTTCGCGATCGGCGACTGCTTCCTCGAGGTCGTCTCCCCGATCGTCGCCGGCACGGCCGCTGGACGCCAGCTCGAGCGGGCCGGCGGCGACGGTGGCTACATGGCCCTGTTCGATCTCGAGGACCTGGACGGGGCCCGCGCGCGGGCGGCCCGCCTCGGCGTGAGGGTTGTCTGGCAGATCGACCTGCCGGACATCGCGGGCACCCATCTGCACCCCGCCGACGTCCCCGGCGCGATCGTCTCGCTGGACCGCTCCGAGCCCTACGGCACCTGGCGCTGGGGCGGCCCCGGGTGGACCGGGCGGATCGGCTCCGGGGCACCCGGCCGGCTGACCTCGATCACCGTCGCGGTCCGTGACCCGTCCGCCGCGGCGGCTCGCTGGGCGGCGGTGCTCGGCGTGCTCGCCCCCACGGAGGAGTCCCCCCGGCTCGAGCTGGATGACGGTGAGGTCCGCTTCGTGCAGGTGCCGCCCGACGGCGTCGAGCAGATCGCCGAGATCGCGCTGGCGCTGCCCGCCGGGGTGCGCGACGGGCGCGAGGTGATCGATGTCGGCTGCGCCCGGCTCGTCCTCGCCGACCTGCCGTCGTGAGCCCCGCGATCGAGGCGCTGGGCCAGTTCGACCCCCTCGGGGGGCCGGGCGAGGCGGGCGGGGGGTTGGCCTATCTCGTGCTGGACGTCTTCACCTCGACTCCCCTGGAGGGCAACCAGCTCGCGGTCTTCCTCGACGGCCGCGGGATGGAGGCCGAGGCGATGCAGGCGCTGGCTCGCGAGCTGAAGCTTTCGGAGACCGTCTTCATGCTGCCCGCCGAGGGCCCCGGCGACGGGCGGATCCGGATCTTCACACCGACCGCCGAGCTGCCCTTCGCCGGGCACCCGACGCTCGGCTCGGCGGCCGTGCTGGCCGGTGCGCTGGGGCGCGACCGGGTGCTCCTCGAGACCGGCGCGGGACCCGTCGAGGTCGACTTCGAGGAGCGGGGTCGCCGCGAGGCCAGGGGTTGGATGGGCCAGCCGTTGCCGAGCTGGGAACCGTTCGGTGCGCGCGATGAGCTGCTCGCAGCGCTCGGCCTCGAGGCCTCGGGCCTGCCCGTCGAGGTCTATTGCAACGGGCCCAGGCACGTATATGTGGAGCTGCCCTCACGCGAGGCAGTCGCGGCGCTGGAACCTGACATCGGGGCCCTCGGAAGGCTCGGTGAGCTGGGCGTCAGCTGCTTCGCAGGGTCCGAGGGCGCCTTCAAGAGCCGGATGTTCGCGCCGGGGCTCGGCGTCGCCGAGGACCCCGCGACCGGCTCGGCGGCAGGGCCGCTCGCCGTCCACCTGGCCCGCCACGGCCGGATCGCATTCGGTCAGGAGATCAAGATCGAACAGGGCGCGGAGATCATGCGCCCCTCGCTCCTGCGGGCCCGTGCACTCGGCTCGCGTGAGCACCTCGAGCGGGTCGAGGTGGGCGGCAGCGCGGTGATCGTCGCCGCCGGGCACTTCTGGATTCGCTGAGCGCCCCGCAGGGCCGCGCGGCGCCCTGCACCGCGACGCACACAGAGGTGCCCGAGCCCCGTCGACCGCGGAGCCCTACCAGCCGAGGGTGCCGGGCTCGCCCTTGAAGGGCCCCTCGACCCGGCTCGTGATCCAGCCGCCGTAGAACCCTCCGGGCTGTGGTGTGACGAGCTCGCCGTCGACGGTGCATTCGTCCATCGCCGCCGGGTAGAAGGCGACGGTGTCGCGCAGCAGCTCGAAGCCCGGCGCCGGGTCGGGATAGCCCCAGGCAGCCCGTCCGGCACGCCGGCCGCCGGGGCCGAGGACGTCGTAGTAGATCGCCGAGCCCTTCCACTCACAGAAGCTGCCCGCGCCTCCCGACGGCTCGAGCGCGCCCACCGCGATGAAGGCGAGCGGGATGTAGTAGACGGGCGGGTGGCTCGTCTCGAGCACACGCAACGCGCGCGAGGTCTCGGCGATCAGGGCTCCACCGAAGAGAATCCGCAGCCGGCTGGCGCAGGCCTCGACCCGCGGCGGGCGAGGATAGTCCCAGACCGACTCGCGGGCGCTCACGCGTCGCCCCCCGGCTCCTGCCAGTCGCTGAGGCGGGCGCACTCCGCCCACAGTCGCCGCCGGTCGGCCTCGCTCTCGTGCGTCCAGGGGACGCGGTGCACGGGGCGCCGGCGCCGGTCCTGCCAGAACCCGCCGGAGCCGATCAGCTTCGCCGGGGCGGCGCCCAGCCAGACGATCGTGTCGGCGCCTTCGGCGGCGCTGCGCAGCAGCGGCCTGGTGGCCCGGTAGAACGCCGGCAGCGACTCCTTCAGCCCCGGCGTGTCGGCCCAGCCGGGGTGCATCGAATGAACCGAGATGCTCGTCCCGGCCAGCCGCTCGGCCCACAGCTCTGTCAGGACCACCTGGGCGCGCTTGGTGCGGGCGTAGGCGACGGTGCCGTCGAACGCCCCTTCGCTCATCTGCAGGTCATCGACGTGGAGCCGTTGCGTGTACATGCCGCCCGAGGAGACGTTGATGATCCGCCCGGAGGGGCTCCGGGCCAGCAGCGGGATGAGCATGTTGGTCAGCAGGAACGGCCCCAGGACGTTGGTGGCGAACGTCAGCTCGATTCCCTCGGAGGAGAGTCTCCGCTCGCCGAGCAGCACACCCGCGTTGTTGACCAGGACATCCAGGCGCGGCTCGCGCTCGAGCAGGCCTCGGGCGAAGCGCCGCACCGATGCCAGCTCGCCCAGGTCGCAGATGCCGAGCTCGACCAGCTCGCTGCCTGAGCGTTCGGCGACTGTGGAGCGCGCGCGCTCGCCGCGCTCCCGGTTGCGGCTGACGAGCAGCACCCGGGCGCCGAGCCCGGCGAAGCCCTCGGCTGCGGCGAGGCCGAGGCCGGAGGTCGCACCCGTGATCAGGACGGTCCTGCCGCGGAGGTCCTCGAGCTCGCCGTCATCCCAGTGGCGACTGCGCAGGCGGTAGCCGAGGCTCGTGTAGCCCGGGAGGACGGTGCGGTCGAGAAGGGTGTCTAGCAGTGAGCTGATCATCGGGGAGGTTGCGCCTGGCCCTGCACCCCGGGGAGGGGCGCAGGGCCGGCGCTGGCCGCCGGGAGCGCGCTCTGCGGTCCCGGCGTTCGGCCGGTTCCCTAGTTGGTGGGTACCAGCACGCTGTTGATGACGTGGATGACGCCGTTGCTGGCGAACACGTTCGTCTTCAGCACCTTGGCCTGGTTGACGTAGACGACGCCGCCCGAGACCCTGATCTTGACTGTAGAACCCTCGAGCGTCTTTGCGGACTTCAGCGTGATGACCTTGGCTGCCGGACACCTCGCCCTTGAGGACGTGGTAGAGCAGGACGGCCTTCAGCTTGGCCTTGTTCGCGAGCAGCGCGTCGAGCGTGCTCTTGGGGACCTTCGCGAAGGCGGCGTTCGTCGGTGCGAACACGGTCAGCTTGGCCGAGCCTTCCAGGGCGCTCTGCAGGCCCGCGAGCTTGACGAGCTTGACGAGCGTCGTGAACTGTCCCGCCGCCACTGCCGTCTGGACGAGGTTCTTGCCGCTCGCCGGCCGGGCCGCGGGTCCGCTGGCCATCGCCATCGGCGCCGCGAGGGCGATCAGGGCGAGCGAGAGTGCGGTGATCTTCTTCATCGTTGTCCTCCATCGGGGGGCTTTTGGTGTCTCGCTGTCCTCTACGGAGCACCCGCCGCGATCGGTTTGAAGCGCCAAGAAGTCATCCGCCGGGCCGCTCCGCTGCGTACAACCAGCGATGAGCACGATCGCAATCGCGACCGGACCACGCTCCGCCCCCGCAGTGCGGCAAGCTGGGGGTGTGCCATCACGTCTCCGACGGGCAGAGCCCGACGAGCCGCGCCTGCTGCGCCAGCTGGCCCAGCGCGACCCGGATGTCGCCGCCACGATCCAGTCGGCCTACGGGCGCATCCTGCTGGGCTATCTGCGCCAGCTGCTGGACGACGGCGGTGCGGCCGAAGATGTCCTGCAGCAGGTCCTGCTCGAGGCCTGGCAGCGGGGCGCGAGCTTCGACCCGGCCCGCGCATCGGTGCTGACCTGGCTGATGACAATCGCCCGCTCACGCGCGATCGACGTGCTGCGCAGGCGTGTCCCCGAGCCGCACGACCCCGCCCTTGCGACGGCGCTGCTCGACCGCGAGGGCGCGGTCGAGGACCATGCGGGAGCGCTCGCCGAGCGATGGCAGCTGGCATATCTGCTCTCCAAGCTCCCGTCCGATCACGCCGACCTGCTGCGGATGCGCTTTGAGCTGGCGATGAGTCAGACCGAGATCGCCGAGCAGACCGGCATCCCCCTGGGCACGGTGAAGACGCGGATGGTCCGGGCGCTCGAGCAGCTGCGAGGACTGATGGAGCAGGAGCGATGAGTCGCGAGCCGCAAGAGCCGATCGGCGACTACGTTCTCGGCGAGCTCTCAGAGGAGGAGCGCCGCCGGGTGCAGCAGCGCCTGCGCGAGGACCCGCTCCTGCGCGATCGCGTCGAGGGCCTCGAGGCGATCGCCGGCATGCTCGAGTCGCTGCCCCCGGAGGCCTGGGAGACGCTTGGTCCCCGCCCCGGCCCGGTGACGGTTCGCGATCGTGCGCCGTGGAGGTCCTCGCTGCGGCAGTGGCTGCGCCCACGCCCGGCCCTGGTGGCCGGCGCCTGCGCGCTGCTGCTCGGCGCAGGGATCGGCATCGGCGTGCTGATCGAGCGCCCCGCCTCGCCGAGCGGGCCGACCGTCGTCCTGCATGCCCTCGCCGGGGCGGCCCCATCCGAGCGAGCGCTCGCCCGGATGACACCGGGAGGGCGGATGGTGCTGAGCGTAGAGCGCCTCCCGCCGACAGGGCCCGGCAGCTTCTACGAGCTGTGGCTGATGACCAACCTCCACGACCTCGTCGCGGTGGCCTCCTTCAGGGTCGGCGCGGACGGCCGCGCCGAACTCGATGTGCCGCTGCCCGTCTCCCCTGCGCGCTACCGCTATCTGGACATCTCACTCCAGCAGTCATCGGCTGGTCCGGGCCACTCGGGCGACTCGGTGCTGCGCGCGCCGATCCCCACCTAGCCGGCTCGCCCGACGGGATCTGCCGTCATCGAGGCGGCTCGCGAGGGGAGGGACGCCCGCATCGGGCCCGAGGCGCGCCGGATCGCCCGATCCGTCCCCGCAGGTAGTAGATTCCCCCCATGGCAAGCGCAGCTGTCACCGCCGAGGGGCCAGGCGCGACAAGCCACGACGGCCCGCCGCCGGGGGCAATGAGGATCCCCGACTTTCAGATCGTGCCGCGCTCGGGGCTGGCGATCGTCGGCGTCGTCGTCGTGGCGCTGATCGTCGTCATCGCGCTCAACGAAGAATGGCCGCTGATGTTCATGCATGTCGTCGGCGGAGCCGCGTGGACGATCATCGACCTGTTCCTCGGCTTCGTGATCGGGCCGATCCTCGGCAAGCTCTCGATCCCCGCACGGATTGAGGTGACGACCAAACTGATGCCGAAGATGGTCCTGATCATGCCGACGGCGGTCGCCGTGACGCTGGCGGCGGGCTGGCAGCTCTCGACCAAGCTCGGCACCAACCTGACGGGCTACCACTACCACGGCTGGGTCGTGGCCAGTTTCATCGTCGTCGGCGCGATGGCGGTCATCGCGCTGGGCCTGCTCGAGCCGGCGAACATCGCCGTGCTGACCGAGCTGAAGAAGCCCCGGCCCAATCCCGCGGTGATCGAGCGGCTGATGAAGCGCTTCATCTACACGGCCGGAGCGACCGGTGTAATGCAGATCGCGACGTTCGTGATCATGACCAGGCTGGCCACCTGATGGACGAGCGCCGCCTGCCTCCGGTGACCCAGCTGGGGATGTTCTCGCTGGGGTTGATCGTGGCCGCGGTCATCTACCTGTCGGCACACCTGCCCGAACACGTCCCGCTGGGCCCCGCGATCGCGCTGCTGGCGGCATCGGCGACGCTGCTGGCAGGCAACGTGATCTGGCTGTGGCGGACCGAGGGCTTCGCCTGGGGCCGGTTCCTGGAGATCGCCCGCTGGGCGCTGCTGGCCTATACGGTCATCGCCGGCCTGATCGAGTACGTCTTCCTGCGCAACAGCACGAGCGGCGGGCCGCTGGTCGTGCTGACGCTCTCCCTGGTCGTCTTCGCCCTCACCGTTCCGGTGCTGATCGCCTTCACGGTCGCTCGCTACGACGAGACCCTGCCGGAGGGCGAGAGCGGCTCGCCGACCTCGGGCTGAGCGGGCTCCTCAGCGCCCCGTCATCACCGTGTCCGCATCGGCGTAGGGCGGGGAGCAGCAGCAGAGCAGGACCAGCGGGCCCGGTCCGGGGTTCCACAGCTTGTGCGCCGTGCCCGGCGGGATCACGACGCAGTCGCCCGCCCCGATCTCGGCCTCGTGCTCGCCGAGGCGCATCCGTCCCGCGCCGGCGGTGAAGTAGTAGATCTCCTCCGAGCGGGGGTGCAGGTGCTCGGCGGTCTCGCCGCCCGGTGGCACCGTTGCCTGCGCCAGGCTCTGCCGGCGGGCCGCCGTCCAGGCCGGCCCGGCGAGCTCGCGGATCTCGGATCCGTCGAGGGTCGTGAAGGAGTCGAGCGCGGAGAGGTTGGCAATCTGGATCACGTGGCTCCGGCGCAACGATATGGTCTGCGGCCGTGAACGGGCGTGATCTCGACGTTGTCGTCTTCGGCGCAACCGGCGTCACCGGTCGTGGCGTCGCCGCCTACCTGGCCGGGAGGGCCGCCGAGACCGGTCTGCGATGGGCGGCCGCGGCTCGCGACGCGGGCAGGCTCGAGCAGGTGCTGGGCGGGCTTGGCGTCAGCGCCCCGGAGACGATCTCGGCCGACGTCGGCGACCCGGCGTCCCTGGCTGCGATGGCCGCCCGGACGCGGGTCGTCCTCGACCTCGTCGGCCCATACACGCTCTACGGGCGGCCCGTGATCGAAGCCTGCGTGGGGGCCGGCACCCACTACGCCGACCTGACAGGCGAGCTTCCCTTCGTGCGCGAGATCATCGCCGAGCTCGAGGGGCCCGCGCGGGAGGCGGGCGTGAAGATCGTGCAGGTCTCCGGCTTCGAGGCGCTGCCGCCCGACCTGATGGTGGCGCGGGCGGACGAGCTGTCGCGTGAGCTACACGGCGAAGGCCTGGCGTCGATCGACATCGAGGTCCGGATGATCTCCCCACCGGGCCCGCCAAAGCTCTCCGACGGAGTCTCGGGAGGGACCTTCCAGAGCGTCACCGCGATGGCCGGCGCCGATGACGCCCGCCTGATCGAGGACCCGGCGATCCTGATCACCGATCCGGCCGTTGCGGCGGCGGTCCGGCGGGTCAGCCCGATCGATCTGTCCCCGAGGCGGGGGGAGAACGGGTCGGTCCTCGCACCGATGGCACCGGCTGCATTCATCAACCCCGGCGTCATCCACCGCTCTGCGGCGCTGATCGCGGCTGCCGAGGGCCGGCCGGCCGAGCCGTTTCGCTACCGCGAGTCGATCGCCCTCGACGGCGGTGCCGTGACGCTGCCGGCCCGCTGGGGGATGGCGGGCCTGATGAGCGCCTCACAACTGGGGGCACGGGCGCTGGCTCGCAGCCGGCCGGCGGTGCGCAGGCCTGTCGCGGCGGCGATGTCCCGCCTCGGCCCCTCGTCGGGGTTCGGCCCCAAGGGCGAGCGGATGGAGGCCTGGAAATGGAAGATGAGGGCCAGCGGGCTTACCGCTGCGGGCAAGCTTGTCACCGTCCTCCTCGACGCAGACGGGCACCCCGGCTACCTGGCGACGGCCCGCCTGCTGGGCGAGGCGGGCATGCTGCTGGCCGAGGACGGTGCGACGCCCGAGCGTTCCGGTTGCCTCACCCCTGCGGCGGCGCTGGGGACCTCATGCCTCGATCGCTTCGCCCACGCCGGGCTGCGCTTCCGCGCCGCCTACTCCTGAGCGCGCGGCTCAGGAGGCGGCCCGCATGCGCTCCTGCCCGTCCAGCGGGCCGGCCTCGGCGTGCTCGCGGGAGAGCGTCTCCCGCAGCCCGTTCAGAGCGCGGTCGCCGACCCGGCTGAAGGCGAGAGCCAGCAGGGGGTCGGCGAGCTTGAAGGGCCCTTTCAGGGTCAACTCGGCGTCGTAGGTCACCTGGGTGCCGCCACCGAAGTTCTCGAACGTCAGCCGGTCGAGTGAGACGACGCTCGAGTTGACGCCCCGGAAGGTGACCAGGCGGGGCGGGTCGAACTCGACGACCCTGTAGAGCAGCGAGTTGCGCCTGCCGAGGAACTCCGCGACGATCCGGAACTCGCTGCCCGCGGCGACGGCGTCGTCGTCCAGTCGCTGGGCCTCGACGACACCGGGGTCCCACTCGAGGGTGTTCGAGAAGTCGCTGAGGTAGGCGAACACCTCCTCGATCGGGCGGGGCGTGGCGATCGTCGCCGTGTATCTGGCCATCGTCTGTCTCCTATCGCTGTCAACCGTGTGCAGAACCAGCCTAACACGGTCTGTCCAAGGTCTGTCCGAGGTTTGTATAGTATGTGGGGATGAGCACGACGGCGGAGCGCGACCGGAATCTGCGAATCGGCGAGCTGAGCCGCCGGACGGGCGTGAGTTCCGAGCTGCTGCGCGCCTGGGAGCGCCGCTACAACCTGTTCGAGCCGGCCAGGACGCCGGCGGGCTACCGCCTCTACGGCGATGAGGACGTCCGGCGGGCCGAGCGGATGCGCTTTCACCTCGACTCCGGGCTCTCGGCCGCCGAGGCGGCGATGGTCACCGGGAGCGATTTCTCGGGCGTCCTTCAGCACGAGCCGCCGGAGGCGTCCGTGCCGCAGCAGTACGGGGACGAGCTCGAGCGCGCCCTCGACCGGCTGGACGACAGGGCGGCCCATGCGGCTCTGGACTGGCTGTTCTCGAGGTTCGCCACCGAGACGGTCCTGCGCGATGTGGTGCTGCCCTACATGCGTGGCCTCGGCGAGCGCTGGGAGCGGGGCGAGGACGTGATCGCCGCGGAGCACTTCGCGAGCGCACTGCTGCGCGGGCGGCTGCTCGGGCTCGCACGTGGATGGGGCGCCGGTGGCGGCCCGCTGGCCCTGCTGGCTTGCGTCCCCGGGGACCAGCACGACATCGGCCTGATCTGCTTCGGGCTGGCCCTGCGCGGGCACGGCTGGCGGATCAGCTTCCTCGGCCCCGACACGCCGCTGGAGACGATCGTCCGGGCGGGGGAGGTACTGAGCCCTTCGCTGGTCGTGATCGCGGCCTGCGTTGCCGAGCGGGCCGCTGAGGCGGCCCCGGCACTGGCCGAGCTGGCTCGAGCGACGCCGGTGGCGCTGGGCGGCCCCGGGACAGATGTTGCACTGGCCGAGCGGATCGGCGCCCGCCACCTGCCCGAGGACCCGCTGAGCGCCGCGGCCCACATCTTCGCCGTATGAGCAGGGCGCAGCCCACGCCCAGGTGAGACACGACGTTGTGATCGTCGGCGCCGGCCTGGCCGGGCTGACCTGTGCCATGGACCTGACCCTCGCCGGCGTCGAGTGCGTGGTCCTCGAGGCATCCGACGGCCCCGGCGGGCGGGTCCGGACCGACCGGGTGGAGGGCTTCCTGCTGGATCGGGGCTTTCAGATCCTGCTGTGCGGCTACCCCCAGGTACGTGCACGGATCGACCTCGATGCGCTCGAGCTGGGGTACTTCGAGCCCGGCGCGCTGGTGCGCTCGGGGGAGGGGATGTACCGCCTCAGCGACCCCCGCCGCCGCCCGCTGGAGCTGGCCGCGACGCTCGGGGCGCCGATCGGGACCCCGGCCGACAAGCTGCGTGCGGCTGCGCTGGTGCTCGACGTGCTGCGCCATCCGGCCGGTGAGCTGCTGCGCCGACCCGACATGAGCACGGCCGAGCGACTGTCGCGAGCCGGCTTCTCGGAGCTGTTCATCGAGGCCTTCTGGCGCCCCCTGTTCGCAGGGATCCAGCTTGACCCGGAGCTCGAGGTCTCGAGCCGGCGTTTTGATGTGGTCCTGAAGATGCTCGCCCGCGGCGCCACAGGGCTGCCGCGGAACGGGATCGGCGCGATCCCGGCGCAGCTCGCGGGGCGCCTGCCGCAAGGGACGCTCCGCACAGGCGCGCCCGTCGCGCGGATCGAGGCAGGCGCCGCGGTGCTCGATGACGGCGAGCGAATCGAGGGACGGGCCGTGGTGGTGGCAACCGACGGCGTCAGCGCCCACCGGCTGCTGGGCGGGCGCATCCCCGATCCCGGTTCGCGCGCCGCGGCCTGCTGCTGGTTCGCCACCAGCAGCCCGCCACATCCCGGGGCAACCCTGATGCTCGACGGCAAGAGCGCCGGCCCCGCGCTGAACGTGGTCGTCATCAGCGAGGTCCAGGCCTCCTATGCGCCGGCCGGGCGCTCGCTGGTCGCGGCTGCCGTGCCGGGCCCGACAGCACTCGACCCGTCCCTGACCGGACGGGTTCGCGCGCAGCTGGCCGGCTGGTTCGGCTCGATGACCGACGACTGGGAGCACCTGCGAACCGACGTGATCGTCCATGGGCAGCCGGCCCAGCCGCCGCCCCTCGCCCCGCGCCGGCGGGTGTCGCTGGGGGCCGGCCTGTTCGTTTGCGGAGACCACCGCGACACGGCCTCGATTCAGGGCGCCATGTTCAGCGGGGAGCGGACGGCCCTGGCGGTACGTGACTGGCTCGCCGGCTGAGCGGGCGCGACCAGGGCGGGGTCTAGCATCCCTGCGACACCACTCTCCGAAAGGCGCCAATGGGAATATCGGACAGGCTCAAGGATCTGCGCAGCAAGGCCGAGGACGCGGTCGTCGAGCACAAGGAGCAGATCCAGCAGACCGTCCAGAAGGTCGGCGAGGCGGCCGACCAGCGGACGGGCGGCAAATACAGCGAGAAGATCCAGCAGGCCGGCGAGAAGGCAACGGGCTTTGTCCAGGGGATCGGCGAGCAGGAGAGCGACGGAGCTCCGACCGCCGCAGCGGCCGAGCCCGGCACCGAGGACGGGACGCCCCCGGCCGCCTAGCTTCGCGAGCGCCGCGCCGAGCCCGCCCTGTCAGCCGGTGGCCGACAGGGTCAGCTCCAGCTTGACCTTGTTGCCGAGCAGCGCGCCGCCGGCATCGAGCGCCTGGTTCCAGGTCAGCCCGAAGTCCTTGCGGTTCAGCTCGCCGCGCAGGGCCAGCTCGATCCGCCGCTCGCCGGGGGCGCCATCCGGGTGCTCCTCCAGCTGGCCCTCGAGCGCGATCTCCCGGCTCCGGCCGCGCATCGACAGCTCGCCCTCGACGCGCAGCCGCCGACCGGAGGCCGTGATGTGGCTGGATCTGAAGGTGATCTCGGGGTGGTGCTCGACGTCAAAGAAGTCGGTCGACTCGCGCAGGTGGGAGTCGCGGATCTGATCACCGGTATCGATCGATTCCGCGCGGACGGAGCCGCGTGCCGATGGTGTCCCGTCGCGCAGCTCGATCGTGCCCTCGAACTCGTGAAAGCAACCGTGGAGCGTCGTCAGCGCCATGTGCTTGATGGCGAAGGCAACCTTCGACCGGGCCGGGTCGACCGACCACGTACCGGCGGGCAGCACCGAGCCGCGAACAGCCTCCTCGCTCACGGGCATCGCTCGGTCCCTGCTCGCCGTCTGCTCACACGATCAGGCTCGGCGCTGGACGTGCGGCGCCCATCCGTAGGCGCCCCCCACGGGCGTGGGGGTTCTCCCGCAGCCTCAGCGCCGGCGCTACCTTGTCGAGATGCTCCTCGCCAGGTCGGGATCGCAGTGGTTGCAGGCGGGCGCGGCCGTGGTCCGGGGGGCGATCACGGTGCTCGCCGCGGCACTTGGGGTGGCGCTGTTCGGCCCAGCGGCGGCCTCGGCGCTGACGGTGACCCTGGGCACGGCGGGCTGGCAGGTTCAGAGCACCGCCGCGGCCGGTCAGTCGGGCGCTGAAATCTCAAGCCCCGGGTTCGCCACGGGCACGTGGCTCGCGGTCCGCCCCGATGACGCCGGCGCGGTGGGCACCGAGATCTCGGCGCTGCTTCAGAACGGTGTCTGCCCCGGGGTCTTCTTCGCCCGCAACATGGCGAGCTGCTTCGGCTACCTGAGCTCGATCGGCCCGCTGGAAAGCGGCGAGTTCGCGGTGCCCTGGTGGTTCCGGACAGACTTCCAGGCGCACCTTCAGACCGGGGAAGCGGCCCAGCTGACCGTCAACGGAGTGCTCGGGCAGGCGGCGCTGTGGGTCAACGGGACGGAGGTCGCCGAACGGGGTGCGCTGGAAGGCGCCTACACGAGCCACACGTTCGACATCACCGGCCTGACAAGGGCGCGGGCGAACTCGCTTGCGCTCGAGGTCTACCCCAACGACCCGACGAAGATGTTCACGCTGGACGACGTCGACTGGAACCAGATCCCCCCGGACAACAACACGGGCATCCAGTTCCCGCTCCAGCTCCACACCTCGGGTCAGCTCGCGATCAGCGGCGTTCACGTGCTGCAGGATGACGCCGCCGATCTACAAAGCGCAGCACTGACTCCGCGGGCACAGGTGAGCAACCTCGGCGACGGCCTCAGCAGCGGGGTCGTGCGTGTCCTCATCACGTCGCCCGAAGGCGGGGGCGGGCCGATTGCGCTTGAACGCAACGTCACCCTGGCAGCTCACACGACGGCCGTCATCTCCTTCGAGCCCAGTGAATATCCCGCGCTCACCCTGAGCCGTCCGCCGCTCTGGTGGCCCTACCAGATGGGCGGCCAGCCGCTCTATGGCCTGACGATGGAAGTCATCCCCCAGAGCGGGCCCCCCGACGGGGAATCCGAGCACTTCGGGATCCGCACCGTCTCCTCCCGCCTGATCGGCCGCTCGAAGCTTGCACCCCGCGGAGTCCGCCAGTTCCTGATCAACGGGCAGCCGTTCGTGTTCCGTGCGGGCGGCTGGGCCGAGGACCTGTTCCTGCGTTACTCCGCGGCGAACACGGCGGATCAGATAGCGCTGATCAAGAACCTGGGCCTCGACGGCATCCGGACGGAGGGCAAGCAGATGCCGCAGGACTTCTACGAACAGATGGACCGCGCCGGGATCCTGATCGACGCCGGCTTCCAATGCTGCGACGCGTGGCAGGTCGAAGGCCCCCATCTGAGCCCGGCGGACTACACGACGCTCGAACTCTCGGCCCGCTCGATCGGCGAAGCGTTGCGTGACCACCCGAGCGTGATGAACTTCAGCTGGTCGGACAACCCCCCGACGCCCAAGCAGGAGAAGGTCTCGCTGCGGGGCTTCGCGGCAGCGGACTTCGCGGACCCGCTGATCTCCTCCGCCGAGTACAAGAGCAGCCGCCTGCTGGGGCCCTCAGGCGAGAAGGAGGGCCCCTACAACTGGGTGCCGCCGGACTACTGGTACGACAACACCCACTACAAGCGCAGCGACCCGACGCGGACCAACGTGGGGGGAGCGTGGGGCTTTGACAGCGAGGCGAGCGCCGGCGACACAGTCCCGACGCTGGACTCGATCGAACGGTTCATGTCGCCCGCCGAACAGGCGGCCCTGTGGCAGGAACCGGACTACAACCAGTACCACGCCAACTATGAGCCCGAACTGCCGAACCGCCAGAACGGCGGCTACGCGTTCGGAACGCTGTCTGAGCTCGACAAGGCGATCGCGGCGCGCTACGGGCCCTGGTCGAGCCTCGCCCAGTACACCGAGGAGGCCCAGCTGCAGAACTACGAGACCCAGCGGGCCGAGTTCGAGGCCTACATCGACCACTCGACGGCGCTGCCGACGCCCTCGACTGGGATCGACTACTGGATGCTCAACAAGGGCGTCCCGACGCTGCTGTGGGATCTCTACAACGAGGAATACGACCAGGCCGGCAGCTACTTCGGCGCCCAGGAGGCCAACCGCTCGCTGCACGTCCTCTACGACTACGACACGAACACCGTCACGGTCGACAACCTCACGGGCTCGAGCGCTGCGGGCCTGGAAGCCGAAGCACGCGTCTACGGACAGGATGGGAGCCTGCTGGACAGCCAGCACACCGCTCCGCTGACGCTCGCCGCCCAGGGCGTCCAGACCGGCCTGATCACCCCGCGGATCCCTGCGCCCACCGCGCCCCCTCAGAAGGCCACGACCTACTTCATCCTGCTTCTGCTGAGGCGCGCCGGGACGGTCATCGACCGCAACGTCTACTGGCTCTCGACCCAGCCCGATGTTGTGGACTGGGCGGCGACCGAGGAATACCCGCAGGCGAGCATGTCCCAGTACGCCGACCTGACGGGGCTGCGCGAACTGCCGGCGGCAAGCGTCTCGGTGAGCGCCACGACTACGCCCGAGGCCGGCCCCGACGGCGAGGACATGCTGACGAGCGTGCGGATCACGAACACCTCCACGGCACCGACCGTGGCGCTGTTCCTGCGGGCCGACCTACGCCGGGGCGACGCCGACGGCACGCCCGACCCGGGTGATGACGAGGTGCTGCCCGTCCTGTGGAACACGAACGACACGACCCTTTGGCCGGGTGAATCGGAGACCCTGACCTGCACCTATCGGGCCGCGGCGCTCGAAGGCCGCTCCCCGGTCGTGACGGTCTCGGGCTGGAACGCGCCCGAGACCGACGTGCCGGCGCCCTGAGGGGCGCCGTTCAGCGTTTGTGTTTCTTGGGCGGCTGCTTGAGCGTGAGAGCCTGGGCGACAACGGTGGTGTTCGGCGCACCGAGTGCCATCACCGTCAGCTGGACGGGGAGCTTGTGAAAGCGCGCCAGCAGCTTGCGCCCGGTCGCGCCCAGCTTGATCGTGACGGTCTCGTGTCCGCCGGCGGCGATCGTCACCGTGACAGTCGCGAGGATCAGCTTCCTGGTGCTCGCCGAGAGGCTCTTGAGCTTGCCGTGGCTGAGATGCTCCACGGTCGCCAGGGAGAGCTGGACCTTGCAGCTGGTGCCGGTCGGCCCGGTGCAGGCGAGCGCGACGGTCACCTTTTCGCCGTTCGTCTTGGGCGCCGAGAGCTTGCTCGCCTTGGGCGGCGCCGGTTTTTCGGCCACGGTGTAGGTCACCGTCTCGCCCGCCGTCGCAGTCAGGCCGGCGTCGTCGGTGGCGGTCGCGGTGATCGCGTTGGCGCCCGGGGTGAGCGGGACGGTCGCACTCCACGTGCTCCCAGTGACCGTCGCCGCCTGCCCGTTGACGGTCACCGAAGCGATCGCTCCGCTGTCGCCGACGGTCCCGGAAACGCTCGCACTCGGGCTGCTCGTCGAGGAGCCTGTAGCGGGTGCGCCGATGGTGATCGTGGGCTTGAAGGCAGCCACGGTGCTCGCGGCCAACGACTTGACTTCAGGCAGGGAGAAGGACTGGATGAAGGCCAGGCGGACCGCGGCTTCCCCGCCCGCCGGGACGCTCAGCGAGTAGGGCAGTTCAAACGCGCTTTCGTCTCCATCTTCGCTGCTCCCGTAGGGAATCGGAATCGGTGTGCCGGGCGTCCGGTCGTAGACGACCGCCCCCTGGGGCTGGATTTCTTCGCCGGTTTCCGGCGATTCGGCGTCACGCCTGTAGAGGATCGTCCCGGGGCCGGCGGGCACGGCGATCGGTTTGCCGGTCTGGGTCGCCGAGAAGCCGTTCGCGCCCGGGAACTCGTAGTCCCCTTCCGCGCTGCCGCCCGCTCCGGCGAATTCGGTGTAGTAGTGGTATTCCAGGCTGTGGGCCTTGCCGTCGGCCGAGACCCAGGCGTCGCGGAGCGTTGCGAGGTGGCCCGCGTCGGCCGTCTGCCACGTCCGCTTCAGCGTCACGCCGCTCGGCACGAATTCGGTGCATCCGGCTTCGCTGGCGGGTTCGGCCGGTTCGGGTGAGCACTTCACGATCGGGTCTTCCTCGGTGATCGTCATCTGGCCGTCGGCTTCGTTCAGGCTCGTGCCGACGCTTTCTTCCGGCACGTCCTTGACTTTGCCTTTCAGCGTTCCCGCATACAGCGATTGGGCGGCACCGGGCGTATAGCCATAGTCGCCGTCCACCTTGAGCTCGCGCTGTGCTTCGGGGCGGTCGAGGATCTCGTTGAGGCAGTAGAAGAAGTCATCGCTGCGTTCGAGGGTCACGGCGCCGTAGAGCGAGCTTTCTTCGCCGCAGCTTTCGGCGGTTTCGAACAGGAATGTGCCGGCGAGCGCCTGCGAGGCGGCGAAGTAGCCATGCGGCCCGGATTCGAAGAAGCTCTGAACGACGAGTGGCCCCTTGAACGGTCCTTCGGCCGCGGGCGGGTTCGGATTCGTTTCGGTCACAGGCACCGCCCGCAGCCGGCACAGCGCCACGTCCGAGAGCTGCCCGCGTGTGAAGGCGGCGCTGAAGGAGCCTTCTTTGACTGTCGTTTTCGCAACCAGCGTCCGGTAGCCCGAGCCGGCCGCCTGGTAGTAGCAGCGGATCGTTGCTTCGCTGAAGTTCGCCGTGCCCGCGACCGTGATTTCAGAGCCGTCGGTCGAGGAGTCCTGCAGCGGGTAGATGGTCCCGGAGGGCGAGGTGATCTGCGATTCGGGCGCGACCGCGGCTGCAGTGCCCGGCGCGATCAGGGTTACGAGCGAGAGGGCGGCGCCGCAAAGCAGCGTGGCCGGGACGATGCGAGCAGGTCTCACGAAGGCGGCTCCTTGTAGGTGGCGGAAGGATTCATACAGCCTCGTGGCGTCGGAAGACGGTTCGAGCCCGGCATGTTTCCTGTCCGCTCCTGCCCTGGCCGCCGAGGGCATCGAGAACGACAGCCGGCTCGAGACGACGAGGGGCGCGTGGGCCGGGCCGCTGGTGGCTCAGCCGCCGAGAGCTCCGGGTCGGTCCGCGTCGCGCAGCTCCGCAACCGCCGCTGCGGCCACCTCGTGGCCGGCGAGGACCATTAGCCAGAGGTAGAGGACGTCGCTCTCGAGCTCCGGAAGCGAGCTGACACGATCCTCGCGGATGTACTGGGTGGTGAGCTCGACCGCGGCGATGACGATCGCGCGCGCAACGAGATCCGGGACGGTCGGCAGCGTCGGCTGCTGCGCCCTTGCCCGTTCGGCGACGGTCCGGTAGAGGCGGGCGAACCTTCGCAGGGTCTGCTCGCGATGCTCCAGGGCTTCGCTGCCGGCGGCCATGACCTCGACGGTGCAGACGCGCGCAGCGTCGGGGCGCTCGCTCCAGAACCTCAGGTAGGCGCGGACACCGTCGCGTATGCCGTCGAGGTAGCGCGGCTGGCTTGTCCCCGCGGCCACCATCTGGTCTAGCAGTTCCCGTGTGGTCGCGTCGTAGGCCGCGAGAAAGCAGGCTTCCTTGTTGGCGAACTGCTCGTAGAAGGTGTCTCTCGAGACCCGTGCACGGCGGGTGATGTCGCCGATCGTCGTCGACCCGTAGCCCTTCGTTCCGGCAGCGGAGATCATCGCGGCGAGGATGCGCTCGCGCTGGTGCTTCTCCACCTCCTCCCGCGACAGGCGGTGCGGCCCGCGTGGCAGCCGTTCGAAACCGGCTTGCACAGTGGTGGACATATTGGTACGTTACTCAACTCCAGTAGGGGACTCAATGGTCCACCAATATTCGGTGGAGGCAGTGAGCAGGGGAATGGACTTCTGAGAACGAGGGAGAGGGGAGCCGGTTCATGAGGCGCGGATTTCTTGTGGTGCTCGCGGTAGCTGCAGCCGGGATGTGCCTGCCGGCGTTCGCCGGGGCAGTGCCGTACAGCGTGTCGCTGACCCGGACCACAGGCGGTGTCGCGAACATCGCCGGCGAAGACTTCGCCGATGTCGGATTCGGGGTCGGCTACGCACAGGCTCAGGACGGGATCTGCCTGCTCGCCGAAACGTTTCTGACGGTCGACGGCGAACGCTCTGCCTTCTTCGGCCCGGAAGGGGTCTTCAAGAACGAAGCGGAGGGGGGTCTGCAGTTCACGAACCTCAACTCGGACGTCTACTGGACCTCGATCAAGGACAACCACACGATCCAGAAGCTGCTGCGCCTTCCCTATCCGCAGGGTCCCTCCACGGAAGCGCTCGAAGCGGTGAGCGGCTACGCCGCCGGCTATGACGCCTACCTCAAGCAGATCGGCGGCGCGAGCGGGGTCGCGAACCCGGCCTGCAAAGGCGCGGCGTGGGTGAGGCCGATCAAGGCGATCGACGTGTGGCGGCGCATCTACCAGGTTGACGATCTTTCGGGCAACTCTGCCCTCGGCCCCTATGTCGAGGCGAATCCGTCCTACGGCCCACCGGCGGCCGTGCCCGCCGCGTCGCCGAAGAGGAGGGGCGCCTCGAAGCGCTCGCTCGAAAAGGTCTCGATCGGGCAGCTCTCGCAGATCGGGCACAGCCCTCTGTTGGGCTCCAACGGTCTCGCGGTCGGTGGCGAAGACGCCACCAACGGGGGCGGCGTCGTGCTTGCAAACCCGCATTTCCCGTGGCATGGGGCAGAACGCTTCTGGGAGATGAACGTCGAAATCCCCGGCCACTACCACGCGATCGGCGCAGGAATCTGGGGCTTGCCGGGGCTGAACATCGGTCACAACCAGCACGTCGCGTGGACGCACACCGTCTCGACCAACACGACGGTCACCTTCTGGCTGCTGACCCACGACTTCGGTCACCCGACCAAGTACCGCTACAAGGGCAACGTGGTCGCGATGAAGAAGCGGAACGTGAAGGTGGAGGCTCTCGAACACGGTGAACTGGTGGCGCGCACCGCCACCCTCTACTACAGCGTCTATGGGCCGGTCTTCTGGGAGGACGGTCAGGCGCTCTCGGTCGCGGATGCCAATGTCAACAACCTCCGCGGTGTCAACCAATGGCTCGCGATCAGCAAAGCCGAAAATGCGTCCCAGGTGATCGAATCCGAGCGTGCGATCCAGGGCGTGCCCTGGGTCAACACGATCGGCGCAGACGATCAGGGCAACGCGTTCTACTCGGAGGTCGTCGTCGCTTCGAGCCTGACGAAGGCCTTTGTGCACTCGAGCTGCAACTACGAGCCGGGCTCGGATACCGGTCCGTTCCTTGGCGGTGGTGAATGCGAACTGCCCGAAAGCCCGGGCGCGCTCGTGCCGGGCATCCTCGCGGGCGCCGACGAGCCCTCGCTGATCCGCAAAGACTACGTCGAGAACTCGAACAACTCGTTCTGGCTCGCAAACGCCGACAGTCCGCTGACGGGGTTCTCGCCGGCCCTCGGCGGCGAAGAAGAAAACCCCGGCATGCGCGCTCAGACGGGGATCGACATGGTCGCCCAGCGCATGGGGACCTACAACAGCGGCGTCCCGACCGACGGACTGTCTCCGACGCCCGGTTTCACTGCCGAAACACTCCAGGCGTCGTGGACCAAGTTCCGCTCGCTCCCGGCTGAACGCGCCCTCCCCGGTCTGCGCGAAATCTGCGAAAACGCGGTCAGCGAAGACGGCGGGGTGATCGACGGTGTCAACGTCAGCGGCGCATGCCCGGTCCTGGACGAATACGGCGCGAGCGCCACGCTGGGCGACAAGGGTGGCTGGCTGTTCCAGGAATGGTTCGAACGCGCACCCAACGGCCAGGCTGACTTCTGGGTCCACCCCTGGACGGTCAGCGAACCGGTGTACACCCCCAACACGCTCAACACGTCCCTGCAGGCGAGCAAGGAAGCGCTTGCGACGGCGGTCAGCTCGATGGAGGCACGCGGAATCCCGCTCGATGCCAGCATCGGCGAAGTGCAACGGGCACCCCAGGCGGGCGCGGCTCCGTTGCCCGGCTGTCTGGAGGGCGACGGCTGCTATGCGGCGATCGGCTCGTACTTCCCGACACCCACGGCGAAACAGGCTGAAGTGACCGGCGGCACGAGCATCGTGATGTTCACCGAACTGCAGCCCGGTCACGAACCGCTCTCGAAAGCCCTGCTGGCCTACTCGCAGTCGGAAGACCCGACCTCTCCCTACTACGAAGACCAGACCCAGCGGTTCTCCAAAAACGAATGGATCACGCTGCCCTGGACGCCGGCATCGGTCGCCGAAGACGCAATCGGCCCGACGGTTCACGTGAGCGGGAGGTAGACGCAGGCGGCGGAGCGGCCCGGTAAATGACCTTGCTGGACCGCTCCGCGGCCTGTGACGGTTCCCGAGCCCGGCAGAGGACTCGAGCCGCTGCCTCCTTCCTCACGGCGACCGAGCGGCCGGCGGTCTATGAAGCTCGGATTACGAGGAGCGCCGTGCGATCTCGTCAATCTGCCCGACAGGGGGCCTGCCCATTACGTACCCTCTCGCGACGGGCATGCTTTCAGCGAGCCCCCGACCAAGGAGGACCTTGATGTCTCGGAGATCTGCCGTCCGGTCAGTGATTGCCGTCAGCGTCCTGATGGTCGGGACTATCTGGCTCGCCCCTCCCGTGGGCGCCCGCGCAACCCATAGGTCCGAGAAGCCTCCCGCCTGCTCCCTGCTCAGCGCCGCGCAGGCGAAATCGATTCTCGCGCCCATCAACAAGCTCGGCGACGAAATCAACTGCACGCCCGGGAGCAATCACGCCAGCGCGCGCTGGAATGTCGCCCTCACCCGCCAGCAGCTGATCGAAGGAGCCAACGTCCCGGAAGGCGGCTTCGAACTGAAGTACCTCACCGAGCGCAAGGGCTACCTGGCGGGGATCGGGCTCAAGGAATGGGGCATCGAATTCTGCCTGGGCGATCAGTCAGGACCGGCCCGGAAGGAGCCGGGGGTCGGGCAGCTCGCCTTCTACTGCAACGCGAACGGCTCGATCGAGACTCAGCAGGGTGAGACCGCCGTCTTCATCAGCGTCATCGGGGTCGAGCCCGCACCCCCTGAGTACGTCGTCGCGAAGGTGCTGAGATCGGTGTTGGCGAAACTGACGCGATGAGATGACAGGCGTCGCCGGGCGCTTGCATGACCCGCCTGATGCGCTGCTGCACCGTTCACCCGATCCCCGGCAAACCGAGGTACCTGCAGGTGTTTTGGTCGAAGCCCAGCAGCGGACTCGAACCGCTGACCCCTTCCTTACCATGGAAGTGCTCTACCAACTGAGCTAGCTGGGCAGGGGGCAAACTGTATCGCGCGGCCCCCGGACCGATGCGCCCCTCTGCCGATCAGTCCTCGGGCGTGACGGTCGTGACGGGCAACCCCATACCCGAGACCTTGCTGGGCAGATCGATTTTCAGCCACCGTGAGACCCGCGGGGAGAGCGTCGAGATGATGATCTCGTCGAAGCCGCGCAGGTTCAGGGCGTCCTGCACGGCCGCCGAGGGGTCGGGGTCGCCGACCAGGCCCTCGACGGGCCCGCCGGCCGCCTCGCTGAGCCCGGGCAGCGCATCGTCGAGGACCTGCTGGGCCTCGGTGGCGTCCTGATCCTCTGCGTCGATGACCTTGTGCAGGCCGTGGGCGCTGTTGGGGACCAGCAGCGTGAAGCGGGCCGGACCCCTCGCGGCCCGCTCGCGCACCGCATCGAGCAGCGGCTGGGTGGCGGCGGTCTTGTGAGCTACGACCAGAACCCTCGTCTGTGCCTCTCCGGCTTGCATCGGCGCACTCCCTTCGAGCGTCTCGGTTGCCTGGGAGCGGCGCGAGCCTCGCCGGCGGCGCCCGCTCGGCTCTGTTCTACCCGAATCTGGCAATAGGGTGTGGGAAATGCGCATCGTGATCACCGAGGAGACCGTCGAAGTCCGCCTCTCGCTGTGGCAGAAGGTCCTTGGCCTGATGCGCAACATCCGGCTCTCTCGTTCTCAGATCAGCGAAGCGGAGCTCGTCGAGGACCCGCTGCACGAGGCGATGAGCTCGGGGATGAAATTCGGCCTGCGAATCCCCTGGCTCTATTACGCCGCCCGTACGATCCGCCTCGACAAGGCGTTCGTCGTGCGCCGCGGGGTCCCGGCCCTTGGGCTGACGGTCGATGGGGAGGGGCCGCTCACGAGGGTGCTCCTCAGCACGCCCGAGGCCGAGCAGCTGGCCGGCCGTCTGGGCCGTTCCTGAGCCTCAGCCGGAGGTCTCGGCCTTGCGCAGGCCGCTCAGCATCCAGATCCCGAACAGGATGATCAGCCCCACCGCGCACACGAACGCCAGCAGGGTCTGATCGTGAACACCCGAGATCAGGCCGCGGCCGGCCTGCAGGAAGGCGGTCGCCGGGTTGATCGAGGCGACTGCGTGGATCCAGCCTTTGAGCAGGTCCAGGGGTACGTAGACGGGGGCCAGGAAGAGGATCAGGAAGACCGGTGTCTGCATCAGCGGCCCGGCCTGGATCGAGCGGAAGCGGAAGGCGACGCCGGCCGCCCAGCCGAAGCCGACCAGGACGAGCAGGGCGGCCAGTCCGTAGAGGCCGAAGATGTCGACCCCGCTGCCGGTGATCTGCATCCCCGTCGCCAGCGCCACGGCGGTCACGATCGAGAGGGTGATGAGCGCCCGTGTCAGCGCCACGAGCGCGTACCCCAGAGCGATCCCGCGGCGATCCTCGGCCGCCAGCATCAGGCGCCGGGCGAAGCCGCTTTCGAAATCGAAGGCCAGGCTGAAGCCGGTGAACAGGCCGCTGAACATCGCCGACTGGCACAGGACGAAGACGAACTGGAAGGCGGTGTATCCGGCCGGGAAGTGAAAACCAGGAAGCGACCCAAGGGCTTTCAGGCCACCCGCGAAGCTCGCCAGGAAGACCAGCGGGAAGATGATCGAGGGGATGAAGAGGTCGGGCCGGCGGATGTAGGTGTGAAGACTCCGCCAGGCGATCGCCAGCGCGACTCGCCCGATGCCGCCGCCCCGAGCGGCGGCCGTGGCCGTGCGGTCAGGGACGCTCACGTTCGCTGGAGCCTCCCCCGCATCGCCCAGGCGACGGCCAGCAGCGAGACGATCGTCAGCCCGATCGCGACCGCGAAGCCGCGCCACAGGGCGGTCGCGTCCCAGCCGAAGATGTAGAGGCTCCGGAACCCCTCGATCAGGTAGGAGATCGGGTTCCAGTCGGCGACGGTGTGGAACCAGCTCGTGCGCAGCAGGTTTCGTGGCAGGTTGCTCGAGGACAGGAAGATGAACACGAAGAACAGGGGGAACAGCCCCTGGACGGCCTCGCCCGATCCCGTCTTCAGGGCGGCGGCGCAACCGAGGGCCCCGAACCCGATCGCGGTTATCGAGCCGAGCACGAGAATCACGGCGACGCCACCGACGCCTGCCTGCAGGTGCGCCCCGGCGACCAGGCTCATCACGATGTAGACGGCCGACTGCATGACCCCGAGAGCCCCCACGCCGACCAGCAGGCCGGCGATCAGCGAGACACGGCGCAGGGGGGTCAGGGCGAGACGGTTGAAGAAGCCGCTCTCGATGTCCTCGGCCAGGTTCGTCCCGGTGTTGATCAACGCGAACATCCCTCCCTGGATGAAGGCGACTGCGATCGCAAAGGAGACGTAGGAGTGAGTCGGGAAGCCGGGCAGTTTGGTCGCCCCCTTCAGGCCGCTCGCGTTTACGGCCAGCAGGATCAGCGGGAAGAAGACGATCGGGAACAACTGAAAGGGCTGGCGCAGCGTCTTGAGCATCGAGCGTCTGGCCAGGACGCTGATCTGCTCGTAGTGGGTCCGGCCCATCAGCTCGCCGCTGTGCCCCGCGCGGGGACCTGCTCCTCGCGCTGCTCCTCCGTGACGGCCTCCTCCTCGGCAGCGCCCTCGAGCGAACGTCCCGTCTTGGCCAGGAAGACGTCGTCGAGGGTCGGCGAGTGCAACCTCAGATCGGCGATCTTCAGGCCTTCGGCGTCGAGCGTCCTGACGATCTCAGCGAGGTCCCCGACGCCCTCCGGAAGCCGTGCTGCGACCCCGCTGGGGGAGGCGGCGGCAGCCTCGCCGAAGCGGTGCAGGATGCCTGCCAGGCGCTCCTTGTCACCGGGGTCGGCAGGGATCGCCTCGACGCTGGGGCGCCCGATCGCCGCCTTGAGCTCGGCCGGCGTGCCCTCGGCGACGATCTTGCCCCGGTCGATGATCCCGACGCGGTCGGCCAGGACGTCGGCCTCCTCGAGGTACTGGGTTGTCAGGAAGACCGTGACGCCGTCGTTGGCCAGCCGCCGGACCTCGTCCCACAGGGCGGCCCGGCTCTGGGGATCCAGGCCGGTCGTGGGCTCGTCGAGAAACAGCAGGCGGGGGCCGTGGACGAGCGCCAGGCCCAGGTCGAGGCGGCGCTTCATGCCCCCCGAGTACCCGCCGACCTTGCGGTCGGCCGCATCGGTCAGCCCGACCCGCTCGAGCAGTTCGGCCCCCCGGCGCTCGCGCTCCTCCTTGCCGAGGCCGTGCAGGGCGCTCTGCAGGCGCATGTGCTCACGGCCGGTCAGGAACGGGTCGAGCGCCGACTCCTGCAGCGATGCGCCGATCGCCCGGCGGACCTCCGGGCCCTGGTGGACGACGTCGAGGCCCGCCACCCGTGCGCTGCCGGCGGTCGGTGGCAGCAGCGTCGTGAGGATCAGGACGGTCGTCGACTTGCCCGCCCCGTTGGGCCCGAGAAAGCCGTAGATCTCCCCCGGCGAGACCTGCAGGTCGATCCCGTCGACGGCTCTGACGCCTCCCTTGAAGTCCTTGACGAGGCCCGTCACCTCGATGCCGTTGTCATGCCCGCCCATGGGAGCGCATTCATAGCAGCGCCGGTGGCGCGTCCGGAGCCCGTTCAGTTCATGCGAATCGTGGGCGCCTGCGACCACGACGGCGCGGACCCCTCAAGGAAAGCCCCCTGCGGGCCGACTTGATCTGCAATGGCCCTCCAGCTCGATGGTGCTCTGCCGATCGAGTCCGACGAGCACGTCCTGCGTGCCCGCCGGACCGCTGCCCTGACGCGGATCGCGATGGGGCTGGCGGGCATCGTGCTGCTCGCAAGCCGACCCGCTCTCGAGCCTCATCCGGTGCTCGCGGGTATCGGCTTCGCGACGATCCTTCTGACCTCGCTCGTGCCGTTCGCCGCGCCACGGCTGGCGCTGCTGAGCGTGGAGGAGTCGCTGTCGGGGACCGCCGGGCTCCTGATCATCGGGCTTGGCAGCCAGCACGTCGCGATTCTCAGCCTGCTCTGGCTGGTCGCGGTCGCCTCGGGCGTCCTCGCCCGCGGTGGCCGGGTGCACTGGGTGGGACGCTCGATCGTGTTCTGCTCACTGGCCCTGCCGATCATCCGCCAGGGCGGCCTCGAGCTCGAATATGCCGCTCTGTGCGTGGCGACCCTGTGCCTGCTGCTGACCAGCGGCCGCCTGACACGCGAGCTCAACCTGCTCCTGCGCCAGGCCCGCCTGCAGGCGGACAGCGCCGAAACCCTGCTGCTGGCCGGCGACATCGCCGCGCGCATGGCCGACCGTGAAGGTGCGTCGGCCGGCGGTGGGCAGGATCAGCCGGCGGTTGTCCTGAGCGGCGAGGAGCGCTCAAGCGCCGTGAGCGCGCTGGGCCGTCTGATCCAGGGAGAGGGGCTCGAGATGGTCGTCCAGCCGATCGTGGACATCCGCTCGGGCGCCGTGCACGCCTTCGAGGCCCTGGCCCGTTTCGGCGAGGCCCGGCCGGGCTCCACGCCGCTTCACTGGTTCGCCCTGGCCGAGCAACTCGGAGCGCGCCCGGCGCTCGAGCGGGCCTGCCTGCGCGAAACGCTGAAGCTCCTATCCCACCGCCCCGCCGGGACGAGCCTGACGGTCAACCTCTCCGCGCCGGTGCTGCTCGAAGAGGAGACGATCCTGGCGCTCATGGACGCCGCCGAGCGCGAGCCGGACGGTCTGGCGGGCCTGGTGATCGAGATCACCGAGGAGACCCTCGTCCGCGGTGAGGCCGAACTGCAGAGCGCGATCGAGCCGCTGCGCGCCCGCGGCGCGAGACTTGCCGTCGATGACATGGGGGCGGGCTACTCGGGTCTGCGCCAGATCACGACGGTCCTGCCCAGCTACCTGAAGCTCGACCGGGCCCTCGTGGCGGGGATCGACAGCGATCCCGACCGGGCCGCCCTCGTCGCCGCGCTGACGGGCTACTCCAAGCAGGTCGGCAGCATGCTGATCGCCGAGGGCGTCGAGACCACCGCCGAGCTGCGCGTCCTGCAGGAGATCGGCGTCCCGCTGGTTCAGGGCTTCAGGCTCTCGCGGCCCGGCGAGCCCTGGCCGGAGGTCGATGCCGCCGACGCCGCCGGCCGGCGCGCGCAACCGAGCCTGCCGCGGAGCCGGCCGGGGTCATCGACCCGTCGGACTGGTACGCCGTCGGCCCGGCGCTGGAACGCACGACCGCGCGCAGCGCCCAGCTCTCCTGAGCCCCGCGCGGACGCGGTCCGTCACGCCTGCTGGCGCGCTTGAGATGATGCCGGCGTGATCCTCCCGTCCGATGAGCTCGGTGCCGGGCCCGTGCTGGTGCTTCTGCACGCCGGTGTCGCCGACCGCCGGATGTGGGCGGAGCAGCTGGAGCCGCTCGCAGACGCGGGTTACCGGGTGATCGCGATGGACCTGCCGGGGTTCGGCGAGGCGCCGATGCCAGCCGAGCAGGACGCCCCCTGGCTCGATGTGCTCGAGACGCTGGACAGCCTGGCAGTGGAGCGCTTTGCGCTCGTCGGCAACTCCTTCGGCGGCCTGGTCGCCCAGCGGGTCGCGGTCCTCGCGCCCGCCCGGCTGTGGGCGCTGGTCCTGGTCTCGAGCCCCGACGATGCGCTGGTCCCCTCAGCGGAGCTGCAGGCCGCCTGGGATGCCGAGAACGCCGCGCTGGAACGGGAGGACCTCGACGCGGCGATCGAGGCCGTGCTCGAGGCCTGGACGCTGCCGAATGCACCTGCACGTCTGCGCCTGCGTGTGGCGGCGATGCAGCGGCGGGCGTTCGAGCTCCAGCTCCAGGACGGGCAGATCCCCGAGGGACCCGATCCCCTCGAACGGGACCCTGGAGCTCTGGGCCGCCTCGATCTACCGGTTCTCCTGCTGTGCGGCGAGCACGAGTTCAGCTCCTTCCACGAGGCCTCGGCTCGCCTGGCCGGCGCGATCCCCGGCGCACGTGAGCTCCTGATCCCCGGTGCCGGGCACCTCGCGCCGATGGAGCGCCCCGAGGCATTCCGCGATCTGTTGCTCGGCTTCCTCGAGGAGAGCGTCGAGCGCCGCGATCCGACCTGACCCGGCTCTATCGTCCGGCGAGCCGATGAGCTCCTTCGGGTTCACAGCGCAGCCGACCGTCCTGACAGGGCCCGTCAGGGTGCTGCTGCAGGAGAAACAGGACTGCATCGAGGACCCGCGCCTGGAAGCCCTGAAGGTCGGTGACGGGCCGGCGGCGATGGAGGTCCGGATGATCCTCGAGAACCTGATCAGCGGAGAAGCAAACCCGCAGACGCTGGCGATGCTCGAGGAGGAGGCGACCGGGGCACTGCTGGGACTCGCCTCGGTCAGGATCGACGGCAACGCTCAGATCCGCGCCAAGTCGACGACGGCCTGGTTCCTGCGGCGGCTGGCCGGCAACCCCTACGTGAACCTGATCGTCCGCGACGAGCGCTACCGCAACCACGTGCTGGCCGACGGGCGGACGAGGCTCGGCGAGGCGCTCGTAAGGGCCGCCCTGGAAGTCGTCGAGGCCGAACATACCGGTCCCGAGGTGCCGACGGTGTGGGCACTCGTCCAGCGCTACAACTTCGCGAGCAAGCGGGCCTTCGCGAGGTTCGCCTTCTACCCCCATGACCGCTCTGAGGAAAATCCCCAGGATGTCCTCGTGCGACGGGCCGGCAGGCGCCTGCCGGCTCCACCCGCTCCAGATATCTACCGGCCGGCCGAATGGGCCCGTGAGGCCCGGGAGGGCGAAACCTCCGAGCTGCGTTAGCGGGCGTCTTCACCGGGGCGAGGCGGCTGTCACAAACGACGAGCGTCACGCTAATGGGTGCTGATGGGAGACCCGACTGCTGATCGCGTGGTGCCGCTGCCCGACGGAGTTGGCTTCGGGGCCTTCTATGAGGAGTTCGAGCGGCCGGTGCTGGGGTTCTTCATGCGCGCCACCGCCCGGCCGGAGCTGGCGGCCGATCTGACGGCCGAGACGTTTGCCCGGGCGCTCGAGTCGGTCGAGGCCTACGATCCGGCCCGGGGCCGGCCCGACCAGTGGCTGTTCGGGATCGCCCGCAACGTTCTCGGCGCCAGCTACCGCCGGGGCCGGGTCGAGGATGCGGCGCGCCGGCGGCTGGGGATGCCCAGGCTGCTGATCGATGACCACACGGCCGAGGCGATCGCGCGGCTGGCCGCGGGGGAGGAGCCGGCGACGGTCGCGCTCGCCGGCCTGCCCGAGCCGCAGCGGCGTGCGATCGACGCCCATGTCGTGCAGGACCGCGACTACGCGGAGATAGCAGCGGAGCTGGACTGCTCGGAGGCCGTCGTTCGCCAACGGGTCAGCCGCGGCCTGCGCACCCTACGAGCCAGATTGGTCGGTGAGAGATGAGCATCCTTCCCCAGCTGGAGCAGGACCTGATCGACGCTGCGCACCGCCGCGCGCCCGGCGCCCGGCAGCCCGAGGCCGCGTCCGTCCCGCGCCTTGAGCGCCGTCGCCGCCCACGGCGGTTGCGGCTGGCCCTGCTCGCGCTCCTGGGGGTGTTGGCGACGACCACGATCGCGCTGGCCGCGACTGGAACGATCCTCACCGGGGCTCCCGTTCGTCCCGAAGGCCAGCTGAACCCGAACGTCGGCGAGGGGGTCCCCAGGCCCGGATCCGCGGTGCTGCTCAGCCTGCGCGCCGCCGACCCCGAAGGCGGTCTGCCCTGGGGGATGCGTCTGGTGCGCACGACCCGCGGCCTGCTCTGCGTGCAGATCGGCCGGGTCGAGAACGGCCAGCTCGGAGAGCTCGGCATCGACGGCGTCTTCCACGACGACGGGCGCTTTCATCCGCTGCCCACCGACGTCCTGCCCGAAACGAGCCGGGTCGGCGTGAAGGTCGCCAACGAAGACGCCACCGAGTCGGTCAGCTGTGCGCTGGCCAGCCAGGTCTTCGACGGACAGCATCTCGGTGTTGACCGCAGCGGCGGGGCTTCGACGGGCCGATCGGTGCCCCGGCCGGAGAGCGAACTGCGCGACCTCTACTACGGCGTGCTCGGGCCGGCTGCCGTCAGCGTCAGCTACAGGACGCGGTGCCGCCCACGGCACCGTCCCCACAGTCTCGCCCTCGGGGGCTTATCTGATCGTCGGCCGCGTCACACCAGCAGATCAGGCCGGCTACGGCAGCGAAGGGCTCGGCACCGCCGGCGACCTGCAACCCTCGCGGCCGCTGACGGCGATCACCTACCGCCTCAGCGGCGTGCTCTGCGAACGCGGTCCGGTCCTGGCGCCCTGGGAACGGTCCCATCTCGCCCGTCCCTGCCCACGGCCGCACTACCCCGGCACTCACGGGGTTCCCCTGCGAAACCTGCACCTGACGCTCCACACGACCCTCCGGCGCACAGGGGACACCGTGACGGGCGTGGACGTCAGCTTCGCGGCACCGTTCGCGGTCAGCGAAGCCGGCCAGGACTACACGCTGATGGTTCCCTCGGACTGCCCGGGCACAGGTGGGCGTGGTGGCGGGCTGCAGACGCTCGGGCGCAACGTCGCCCGCGGTGCGGCGGTCACCGAGCATTTCTCGGCTCAGGCGCTGTTCTACGTCTACTGCAGCCCGGTGTCTGTGACCGCCGGCCGCGGCGCCGGAGGCCTGGTGGGCGGGCTGCGCCCGACGCGCCGCTCCACGGCGAGGATCGAAGTCATCTACACCCGCGGGCCTCAGCAGGCGACGCTGGTCGGTGTCGCCACCGTGACGCTCCCGCCGGGAACCCGCGTCCAGGCGCCGGCGCCGATCCTCCGCCGTGGCTCGCGGGGACCCGGCTCCTGAGCTGCGGTGGAGCAGGTCCAGTGGCGGGGGCAGGATTCGAACCTGCGAAGGCAGAGCCAACGCGTTTACAGCGCGTCCCCTTTGACCGCTCGGGAACCCCGCCGGGGGCTCGCGCAGTTTAGAACCTGTGGCGCCGGAGGGCGCCCTCCTCAGGAGGCCTCTCGCAGCTGCTGGGCTTCGGGCAGCGTCTGCAGCTTTTTGAGCGTCCGGTTCTCGATCTGGCGGACGCGCTCGCGGGTGATGTTGAACGCCCGCCCGACCTCCTCGAGCGTCCGCGAGCGCCCGCCGACGATGCCGTAGCGCATCTCGATGACCTCACGCTCGCGGCGCGGGAGGCAGGCGAGGACACGCATCACGTTCTCGCGCCGCAGGGCCTCGGAGGCGATCTCGAACGGCGAGGCGGCCGAGACATCCTCGACGAAGTCGGCCAGGGCCGAGTCCTCCTCGTCGCCGACCGGCTTCTCGAGCGAGATCGGCTGCTGTGTGATCCGCATCACGTCGCGCACCTCACGGACGGTGCACTCGAGCTCGTCGGCGAGCTCGGCCGGGCTGGGCTCGCGGCCCAGCTGCTGGATCAGGCGCCGTTCGGCGTGGACGAGCTTGTTCAGGCGCTCGACCATGTGGACGGGGATCCTGATCGTCCGGCCCTTGTCCGCCAGCGAGCGTGTCACGGCCTGGCGGATCCACCAGGTGGCATAGGTCGAGAACTTGTAGCCGCGGCGGTAGTCGAACTTCTCGACCGCCCGGATCAGCCCCAGCGAGCCCTCCTGGATCAGGTCGAGCAGGGTCAGGCCCCGGCCCACGTAGCCCTTGGCGATCGAGACGACGAGCCGCAGGTTGGCCTCGACCATGTGCTGCTTGGCGGCCATGTCGCCGCGCTCGATCCGCTTGGCCAGCGCCACCTCCTCTTCGGCGCTCAGCAGCGGGACGCGGCCGATCGCGCGCAGGTAGAGGCGCAGCGAGTCCAGGCTCGGCTCGACGGTCAGGTCGACCTCGGGCCGTTTGAGCTCGTCAAGGCGCGCCTGCAGGTCCGGCTCGGCCTCCTGCTCCTCGCCCTCGCTCTCAGACTCGCCTTCGAGCGGGTCGCCGTCGGGAAGACCCGTGGCGACGGCCGCCGGCTCGGCTGCGATCTCCTGAACCCCCAGCTCGGGCGCCTCCTCGCCGGCCTCGAGCAGTTCGATGCCGTGCTCCTCGAGGTAGCTCATCAGGTCCTGAGCCTGCTGTGGCGAGAGCTCGAGCTCCTCCAGCGCGCCGGCTAGCGCCTCGGAGGACAAAAAGCCCTTCTCCTGGCCCTCGGCGATCACCGCCTGCAGCTCCTCCATCTCAACAACGGCGGGCTCCGCCGCTACAAGCAGACCATCAACCTTGTTGCTCATTGGACTCCCCAAGGACCTCTCCGAATCCCTGTCGGTACGGGTTACCGCCCGACCTCCCCTGACCTACGCTAAGCCTCCTGTGCGTTGCGCTCTCATCAGCAGCGTCCGTTACGTGTCCCGTCCCCATTAAGTCCCCGGCGCGCCCCTGCTTCGAGCATTCGCACGCCAGCTGAACTAAGTGCGGAGTGATACCAGAATCGCCGGTGGAAAAGAGCGCCCCCTCGGTCGGTCCAGGGCCGCGTCTTCGCCACGCTAGGCTTGGCCGCGGTGCAGGCGTCAAGGGTGACCACCACGCTGTCTCCTTCCGTCGGGTCGGGCGACGACGTCCAGGCGCGGCGCCCCGGCGTGCCCGTCGGGCTCTCACGGGTCGGCGTGACGGGCGTCGAGAAGGTCGTCCGGATCCGCGACGAGCTGTTCTTCGCGCAGCTCGAGTGCTTTGTCGATCTCGCCCGCGACCAGAAGGGTGCGCACATGTCGCGCTTCGAGGAGGTCGTCAACGAGGCGATCGGCGAGGTCGTCCTCAGCGAGTCGCCCTTCCGGGCAGAGACGCTGGCACGGCACATCGCCGAGCTGGTCCGCGAGCGCCAGGGCGCCGCCCGCGCCGAGGTCACGATCGCCGCCCGCTATCCGGAGCACAAGCCGGCCCCCGTGTCGGGAATCCAGACGCAGGAGATCTACACGCTGCTCGGCCGGGCGGTCGCCTTCGAGCACGGCACGCGGCGGATGGTCGGCGTCTCGGCGACCGGGATGACGGCCTGCCCCTGTGCCCAGGAACTCGTCGCAGCGCGGGCCCGCGAGCGCCTCGCGGGGGAGGACTTCTCCGAGGAGCAGATCGAGCGGATCCTCAGGAGCGTCCCGATCGCGACCCACAACCAGCGCGGCCTGGCGACGCTACAGATCGGCTGCCTGGAGAACTGCGACGCCGAGATCGACGCCTCGATCCTCTTGGAGATCGCCGAGGCGAGCATGTCCTCGGAGATCTACGAGCTGATGAAGCGCTCCGATGAGGTCGAGGTGGTCGAAAAGGCACACCGCCGGCCGCGTTTCGTCGAGGACTGCGTGCGGGAGATGATCGGCGGCGTCGTCGAGCGGTTCGGCGGCCTCGACGGGGCCAGCTTCGTCTCCGCCCGCCAGGAGAACCTCGAGACGATCCACCAGCACAACGTCGTTGCCGAGCGCCACGGTCTGCTGGCGGAGATGCGAGCCGAGCTCGACTCCGGTGCGCCGGTCTCGCGCCAGACGAGCCTCGAGTCCTGGCTCGACGGCGGCGCGGGCGCTCAGCCGCGGGCCTGAGCTTCGCTGTTGGCCATCAGGCGCCGAACGCCGAAGAAGTAGTCCAGGCCCGACAGGACCGTTACGGCGACCGTCAGGTAGAGCAGAGCCGAGACCCACAGGGGCTGGCCGTGGACGGCGATGACGGCCAGGATCGTGACGATCTGCAGGCAGGTCTTGACCTTGCCGAACATGCTTGCGGAGATCACCACGCCGGCCTGGGTGGCGCCGAGGCGCAGGACGGTGACGGCGAGCTCGCGTGTGATGATGACCATCGCGACCCAGGCGGCGAGCCGGTGAAGCGAGACCAGCGAGACCAGGGCGGCGACGACGAGCAGCTTGTCGGCGAGGGGATCCATCAGCTTGCCGAAGGTCGTGATCGAGTCCCGCGCCCGTGCCAGGTAGCCGTCGATGAAATCCGTCAGTGAGGCCAGCGCGAAGACGACCGCCGCCAGGACGTCGCCTGCAGGGGTGTTGCCGAGCAGCGCCACGACCAGGACGGGCACCAGCATGATCCGCAGGACCGTCAGCAGATTGGGCAGATTCAGCGGGAACATCGCAGCCGACATTAGTGGCTCGGCGGGCGCATCGCCGGGACGCCGCACACAGCCATAACGGAGGGAGCCTCCGCTTTGGTATACCGGAGGGCGCTGCCAAGAACTCGAACGGAAGGACGGGCCGGATGAACAAGCGCACACTCGGAGCGGGAGGGCCCGAGGTCTCGGCCATCGGCCTCGGCTGCATGGGGATGTCGGCCTTCTACGGGGCGAGCGACGAGCAGGAGGCCCGCCGGACGATCCTGCGGGCGCTGGAGCTGGGCTGCAACTTCCTGGACACATCCGACATGTACGGCCCGCACACCAACGAGCGGCTCGTCGGATCGACGATCGCCTCCCGCCGCGACGAGGTCTTCCTGGCGACCAAGTTCGGGATCAAGCTGGAGTACGTCGAGGGCCGGCCCCAGCGGTCCGTCGACGGCAGCCCCGCCTACGTGCACAGTGCGTGCGAGGGCTCCCTCGAGCGCCTTGGCGTCGAGCACATCGACCTCTACTACCAGCACCGCGTCGACCCGAAGACGCCGATCGAGGAGACGGTCGGGGCGATGGCCGAACTGGTCGAGCAGGGCAAGGTCCGCCACCTGGGCCTCTCCGAGGCGAGCGCCGAGACGATCCGCCGGGCCCACGCCGTCCACCCGATCACCGCCGTCCAGACGGAGTACTCGCTGTGGACCCGGGATGTCGAGCAGGAGATCCTGCCGACGCTCGAAGAGCTGGGCATCGCGCTGGTCGCCTACTCGCCGCTGGGCCGGGGCTTCCTCTCGGGGCGCTTCAGCTCGCCCGAGGAGCTCGACGAGGGGGACTTCCGCCGCTACGGCCCGCGCTTCACCGGCGAGAACCTCGAGCAGAACCTGAAGCTCGCCGAGCGTGTCAAGGAGCTGGCGGGCGAGAAGGGGATCACGCCCGGGCAGCTGGCGCTGGCCTGGGTGCTCGGCCGGGGCGAGCAGATTGTCCCGATCCCCGGAACGAAGCGGGTCAGCTACTTGGAGGAGAACCTCGCCGCCGCCGACGTGGAGCTGAGTGCCGAGGAGCTCGAGCGGATCGCCGACGCGGTCGGACCCGCCAGCGGTGAGCGCTACGACCCCCAGGGCATGCAGACGGTCAACCTCTAGGCGCCGGCCGTGACGGAGGAGCGCGATCTGGACTGGCCCGGCTGCTTCAACGTCCGCGACCTCGGCGGCCTGCCGGCCGCCGGGGGCCGCGAGACCCGCCGCGGCGCCGTCGTGCGAGCCGACTCGCTCGAGCGGCTCACCGAGGCCGGCTGGGCGGCGCTGCTCGACCATGGCGTGCGGACGGTCCTCGACCTGCGCAACGACGCCGAGCGGGGCCCCGACGTGGCGCCACGGCCCGAGTCGATCACGACCCTGCACCTGCCGCTGGACGGCAGCGAGGACAAGCCGTTCTGGAAGGGCGTCGAGGAGACACCGCAGTTCGGCACCCCGCTCTACTACAGGGCCCACGTGATGCGCAAGCCCGAGCTCTCGGCCCGCGTCCTGGCGGCGATCGCCGGCGCACAGCCGGGCGGTGTCGCCTTCCATTGCGTCGCCGGCCGGGATCGATCGGGGCAGATCGCGATGCTCGTGCTGTCCATCGCCGGCGTCGCCCCCGCGGTGATCAGCGAGGACTACGAACTGAGCCATCAGCGCCTGACGGGGCTCTTCGCCGAGCTTGGCGAAGCCGACCAGGGGGCCGAGCTGAAGGCCTATCTGGCCGCACGGGGGACGACCGGGGCACAGGTCATCGAGGCGACGCTCGCCTCACTTGACGTCGAGGGCCTGATGTCCGCGGGCGGGCTCACCCGGTCCGAGCTGGAAGCGCTGCGCGAGCGGCTGCTCGCGCCCGCTCAGTAGCCGACCGAATAGAAGCTGATCCGGTGGCAGCCCTCGAGCTTGTAATGAGGCAGGGCATGGTGGCTCGTGAACACCACGATCTGGGGGTTTTCGCAGTGGATCACGCCGGAGTTCTCATGCGCATGAACGACCGTCCGCGGGTTGGTGCCGGTGAAGACGTAGTTGACCGTGTCGTTGGCGTAGATGAAGTTGGGGCCGTTGCCGGCGTGGATCACGGCGACCTGGTGGGCCGGCCACCCGCTCGGCTGGAAATCGCCCCAGATGACATCACCGACGTTGCCCCCGTAGATCGTGTCGTTGCCGTAGCCGCCGAGCAGGTAGTTGTGGACGTTCGGCCGGCCACGCAGGACGTGGGAGCGCCCGCCGGGGCCCTTGTCGATGACCAGGTGCTGGTCCGGCGGCCAGCCGGCGTGGCTGGTCATCGCGGCGGCCGGGGCGCAGGCCAGCAGGCCGAGCACGGCCACGGCCAAGGCGAGCCTGCGGCGGGGGGAGAGTTGCGGGGGCAAGCCTGAATGCAAGGGGGGCCTCTTCGATCGATAGCTCATCGTCGGGGAACCCGCCGAAGGACAGCTTGTTGCGCCCCCTCCTACAAATGGCCAGGGCTCCGGCCCTGCCCACGCGAGGTGCCGCCGCTGCAGACCGCTAGGGTGGGGCCATGCCGCTGATTCCGATGGTCATCGAGCGCACCGCCCGCGGGGAGCGCGAGTTCGACATCTACTCCAGGCTCCTCAACGAGCGGATCATCTTCCTGGGCTCGCCGATCGACGACCAGGTCGCCAACCTCGTCGTGGCGCAGCTGCTGCACCTCGAGAGCGAGGACCCCGACAAGGACATCTCGATCTACATCAACTCCCCCGGCGGCAGCATCTACTCGGGACTGGCGATCTACGACACGATGCAGTTCGTCAAGCCGGACATCGCAACGATGTGCGTCGGGGTCGCGATGTCAATGGGCTCGCTGCTGCTGGCGGCGGGCGCCAAGGGCAAGCGGGCCCTGCTGCCGAACTCGCGGGTCCTGATCCACCAGCCCTCGGCAGGCTTCGAAGGCCAGTCGACGGACATCGAGATCCACGCCCGCGAGATCCTCAAAGTCCGCGAGCGGATCGACGAGATCTACGCCGAGCACACGGGTCGTCCGAAGGAAGAGGTCCGCGCCGACATGGAGCGCGACCGCTTCTTCACGGCCGAGCAGGCGCTCGAGTACGGGTTGGTCGACCGGGTGCTCGAGAGCCACTGACCGGCTCCGGGCGATGTCCGGGCTGACTCCGTTCGAGCGCCTGGCGCTCGTCCTGATCACGATCCTGACGGCGCTCGCCGGCGTCGCGAACTACGGCAGCTGGGCAGCCGTTCCCCGGTTCGCGATCGCCACCCTGGCGCTGGCGGGCCTGGCCTGGATCGTCTCGTTCGCCACGGAGGCACTGGGGGAGCGCTTCGGCCCCGGGGTGACCGGCATGATGCAGTCGACGCTCGGCAACCTGCCCGAGCTGTTCGTCGTCATCTTCGCGCTGCAGAAGGGCGAGCTGGTTGTCGCCCAGACCGCCATCATCGGCTCGGTCCTGGCCAACGCCCTGCTCGTTCTGGGCCTCGTGATCGTGGTCGGCGCCCGTCGCTCGCCGGACAAACTGATGGTCTTCTCAAAGCGCCTGCCACGGGACACGGCGACGCTGCTTCAGGTGACCGTTTTCATCATCGTCCTGCTGGCCCTCTCGCTGGGGTCCCACGACCCGGCCAGCCATCACGTCAAGGCGATCTCGATCGTCGGCGCGGTCGCCCTGCTGATCGTCTACATGACGTGGGTCATTCCCTACCTGCGCGCCGACGAGGCGCCCGGGGCGGTGCCCGGCGTGGACGGAGGTGCCCCGCCCGAGGAGCGCTCGCAGCCGCGCCTGGGCCTCGCTGTCACGCTGACCCTGCTGATAACCGCCGGGACCGCCTCGGCGTTCGTCTCGGACTGGTTCGTCAACGGCCTGCAGCCGGCGATCCTCCAGCTGCACATCTCACAGGCCTTCGCGGGCCTTGTGATCGTCGCGATCGCCGGCAACGCGGTCGAGAACACCGCCGGCCTGGTCCTCGCCTGGAAGGGGCGCTCGGACCTGGCCATCTCGGTCGTCAAAAACTCGGTCGCCCAGATCGCGGCCTTTCTGTACCCGCTGCTCGTGCTCGTCTCCTTCGCCCTGGCGACGACGCTGACGTTCGCCCTGGCCCCCGTTTACACGGGGGCGCTGGGGCTGACGGCGCTGGCCCTCTGGCAGGTCACGGGCGATGGCGAGGCCGCCGAATTCGAGGGCTGGGCGCTGGTGGCCCTCTACGTCATCCTGGCGGCCCTGACGCTCTACGAGTAGCCGGCCGGCCCGCTCAGCCGCGGACCAGCCCGCTGATCAGCGCGCCTGCCACGCCACCGGCCGCGGCACTCTGGGCGTTCGAGGTGTCGATGCCCTCCAGGGGCGCGATGAACATCGTCTGAATCGCCAGTCGGCCTGGGCCCGTGAAGCGGTTCCAGGTCAGCTTGCCGCCGCCGCCGAAGATTCCCGTCTTCAACCCCATCGTCACCGCCTCGAGCTTGACCGTCGGGTCCTTGTAGAGCCAGCCGCCGGCCTCGACATCGAGCTGCTCGCCCTGCTCGAGCTGGACGACGAAGACATTGCCCTGGCCATGCAGCCAGACGATTGCGTCGCCGTCGCTCGCGCGGAACTTGTCCATGAAGAAGCCAGATCCCCCGAGCAGCATGCTCTGGACACCCTTGATCCGTTCGAAGCTGTAGTCGAGGTTGTCGGTCGCAGCGACGAACTGGTGCTCGCGGACATCGAGGCCTTCGCCCTGTTTGAGGTGCAACGGGACGCACTGCCCGGGCGAGTCACGCGAGAAGGCGATCCGTCCCGAGCCGGCGGTGCGGGTGACGAAGAACTCAAGCCCCGCGATCTTCCGCTTGACCCCGCCGGGGAGCTTCTTCAGCTCGATGTCGAGGTTCGTCTCCTTCCACAGGAGGACGTGGTGCTCGAACATGACGGCCCGGTTGGAGATCTCGATCTGCAGCTCGGGCACCAGTTCGCCGCGGATGTGGTAAGTCACGCCGGCGAAGGTCTCGTCATGGACGACAGGGGGTATCGGCTCCGGCAGATGCATGTTTGTGTCTCCTTCCGGGAAGCTGGAAGGGTCGAGCTTGGCGGCTGTCCCGGACGTCGAGAGCGGTGCGCCCCGAGGGCCGCGGCTCCGCCGTGTCAGCAAGCGCGCTAGACTGGCGCTACCTCGCACTTGGGCGGGGTTTTTCTTCGCCCAAGGCCGTCCACAACTACGCAGGGATTTTGATCATGGCCCGCGGAGACGTTCGCATTGCTATCACCCTCGCCTGCGAGGAGTGCAAGCATCGCAACTACCAGACGAACAAGAGCAAGCGCAACAACCCCGACCGGGTGACTCTGCGCAAGTATTGCCGCTGGTGTCGCAAGCACACCAGCCATCGGGAGACCCGTTAGCGCGGGAGCGCTGCTGTGGCTCGTGACCGGAAACGCGCAAAGCAGCGCCGCGATCGCGGACGCCCGGCGCCGGTACCCCGCGCGGGGTCCGGCGAGGGGCCGACGGCTGCCCCGACGCCGGCCGAGCCGCTCGACGGCGGCCTCGAGCGCGTCGACGTCCCGGGCGCCCTCGATCATGCCTCGGCGGACGTCGACGAGTTCGACGCCGCCCTGGTCCGTGGCGCGGGCGGAGTGCCCATCGCCGACGATCGGGAGCTCGATGAGAGCTCCGAGGACCTGCTTCAGAGCCCCGGCGGGCCACCCTCCGACGGTGCTCACGGCCCCGGCGGCGGAGCGGGCGGCGGCGGCGGAGCGCCCCAGCCGTCCGGCGCGCCCCTGCGCGGCGGCAACCGCGCGATCGGCTTCCTGCGCGCAAGCTGGGCCGAGCTCCAGCGGGTTCAATGGCCGGACCGCCGCCAGGTCAGCCAGGCGACGGCCGTCGTCGTCGGCTTCGTGGCGATCGCCGGCGCGTATCTGGGCTTGGCCGACTATGTCGCCAAGGAAATCGTCGAATTCATCCTCTGAGGTCTGCTGAATGTTCCGCTGGTATGTCGTAAACACCTATTCCGGGCACGAGAACAAGGTCAAGCACAACCTTGAGCATCGCGTCGTCTCGCTCGGGCAGCAGCGGGCCGTCCGCAGCGTCGTCGTCCCGACCGAAGCCGTCTCGGAGATGAAGGACAACCAGAAGGTCACCGTCGAGAAGCGGACGATGCCGGGCTACGTCCTGGTCAACATGGAGCTCAACGAGGACTCGTGGGGAGTCGTCAAGGGGACTCCGGGCGTCACCGGCTTCGTGGGCGCCTCGCAGGAGCCCGTACCGCTGACCCAGCTGGAGGTCGACCGGCTGCTGCACAAGGAGGTCGCCACCGCGACGCGCACCCGGGCACAGTTCGCGATCGGCGAGTCCGTCAAGGTCGTCTCCGGGCCGCTCTCGGACTTCTCAGGTGAGATCTCCGAGATCAACGAGGACGCCTCCAAGCTCAAGGTGCTGGTATCTATCTTTGGCAGGGAGACGCCGGTGGAGGTAGGCTTCGACCAGGTCAAAAAGCTCTGAGCGGGGCGATGGCCGGCGCGGAGCTGCGTCGTCGGTCGCTCGCCTGCAGGTGCAGGCTTCGCTCCCTGCGTCCTTGCTCCGCTTGACCCTCGACCCGCTCAGCCGCGCAGTTCTCCGAAGACAGCAATACGCACGACGAAATAGAAAAGACTTGAAATGGCCAAGAAGGTTCTGACAACGATCAAGCTCCAGGCAAATGCCGGACAGGCGAGCCCTGCGCCGCCGGTCGGTCCTGCGCTGGGCCAGCACGGCATCAACATCATGGAGTTCTGCAAGGCCTTCAACGCCCAGACGCAGTCCGAAACGGGGACCGTGATCCCGGTGGTCATCACCGTCTACGAGGATCGCTCGTTCACGTTCATCACGAAGACGCCCCCGGCCGCCGTCCTGATTCGCCAGGCCCTGCGGATCGGCAAGGGCTCGGGCGAGCCGAACCGGGTCAAGGTCGGAACGATCACCCAGGCCCAGCTGCGCGAGATAGCCGAGCGCAAGCTCGACGACCTGAACGCGAACGACGTTGAGCAGGCCGCCAAGATCATCGCCGGCACAGCCCGCTCGATGGGCGTCGAGGTGGAGGCATGAGCCACGGACGCCGTCACACCGAGGGCCTCGCCAAGGTCGACCGCGAGCGCGAGTACCAGCCGCTCGAGGCCTTGACGCTCGTGAAGAGCCTCTCGAGCGCCAAGTTCGACGAGTCCGTCGAGGTCCACATCCGGACGGGGCTCAACGTGCGCCACGCCGACGAGCAGCTGCGCGGGACGATCGCCCTGCCCAACGGCCTCGGCAAGGACGTCAAGGTCGCCGTCTTCGCCCAGGGCGAGAAGGTCCGCGAGGCCGAAGAGGCGGGTGCCGACGTTGTCGGTGGCGATGACCTCGCGAAACGGATCGAGGAGGGCTTCGACGACTTCGACGTCGCCATCGCCACGCCCGACATGATGTCCGTGGTCGGGCGCCTCGGGCGCCTGCTGGGTCCCTCCGGGAAGATGCCCAACCCGAAAGTCGGCACGGTGACGATGGACGTCGGCAAGGCCGTCGAGGAGTCGAAGTCGGGCAAGGTCGAGTACCGGACCGATCGCACCGCGATCGTCCACCTCGTGATCGGCAAGGCGAGCTTCGACGAGCAGAAGCTGCTCGAGAACTACGCGGCCGTGATCGAGGAGCTGATCAGGGCCAAGCCGTCGGCCGCCAAAGGCCGCTACCTGCGCTCGATCACCGTCACATCCACGATGGGCCCCGGGGTCAAGGTCGACCCCAGCCGGACCAAAGAAATCCTCGGGGAGGCGCCCGCGGCGGCCGTTGCCGCTTAGCCCGCCTCCCGACAGGCCACCAGAGACCCCCGGCTGCTGAGCGTAAGACCGGGACAGGAGCCCACCAATGAATCGCGACCAAAAGGCCGCGGCGATCGCCGAGATCGCCACCCACATAGACGAGTCCGAGGCGATCTTCGCCGTCGACTACCGAGGCATCACGGTTGCGCAGGTGGCTGAGCTGCGGGCCAAGCTGCGCGATGCGGACGCGACCTTCAAGGTCGTCAAGAACTCGCTGACCGAGCGCGCCGCCGACCAGGTGGGCGCCGAGTCGCTCAAGGAATACCTGAGCGGGCCGACCGCCCTGACGTTCGTGCGCGGTGACGTCGCCCTGGCCGCCAAGGCGGTCGCCGACTACGGCCGCGCAACCCAGCTGCTCCCCTTCAAGGGCGGCTTGATGGGCGGCGAGGACATCGGCGTCGAGCAGATCCGCTCGCTTTCGCGCCTGCCCTCCCGCGAAGTTCTCTACGGCCAGCTCGTCGGGCTCGTAGCGTCTCCCGTCAGCGGCCTCGTGCGCACCCTCAACGCCCTCATCGGAGGCCTCGCCGTCGCGCTCGGCCAGGTCAACGAGAAGAAGGCGTCGGGCGAGATCCCCGCCGGCGCCGCCCCCGTGGCCGAGCCAGAGGCGCCGGAGACCGCCGCCGAGGAGCCCGCGGCGCAGGAGACCGCACCCGAGGAGCCCGCGGGCGAGGCTGAGACCGCCGAGGTCGAGGCTGCGAGCGAGGAGCCCGCGGCAGACGCGAGCGAGGAGCCGCAGGAAGCCGCTGCGGTGGCGGAGCAGGACCAGGCTGAGCCGGAGCAACCGGCGCAAGAAGACGACAAACAGGCGGACGTCTCGGCCGAGACCGAGAACGCCGAGACGAATCCCACCAAGGAGGACTGAACCAAAATGGCAACCAGCACACAGGATTGGATCGAGGAGCTCAAGGGCATCTCCGTGCTCGAGCTCGCCGAGCGCATCAAAGCGCTCGAGGAGGAGTTCGGCGTCTCGGCGGCGGCGGTTGCCGCCCCCGCGGCCGCACCGGCCGGCGGCGGCGACGCCGGCGGCGCCGAGGAAGAAGCCTCGAGCACGGTCGACGTGATCCTGGCCAGCTCGGGCGACAAGAAGATCCAGGTGATCAAGGTCGTCCGCGCCGCCACCGGCCTCGGGCTGAAAGAGGCGAAGGCGCTCGTGGACGAGGCCCCCAAGCCGGTCAAGGAGGGTGTCGACCGCGAGGAGGCCGACAAGCTCAAGCAGGAACTGGAGGAGGCCGGCGCGGCCGTCGAGCTCAAGTAGCGCGGCGGCGCCTGCAGGCGCCCCGGATCGATTTGAAGCACCGGACGGCCCGCGCACAGCGGGCCGTTTCGCGTTCGCCGCCAAGGCGCCGGCCGGCGGGTTTCTTTATCCAGTGCTTACAACTCCTCGCATTTTCCGCTAGAGTGCCCGCCGCTGGTCAATAGTCGCAGCCGTCCGGAACAC
>CAWBEF010000013.1:0-126062 GCA_963787765.1 uncultured Solirubrobacteraceae bacterium
GAACCTGGGGGGACCACCCTCCAAGGCTAAGTACTCCTTGGTGACCGATAGCGGACTAGTACCGTGAGGGAAAGGTGAAAAGTACCCCGGAAGGGGAGTGAAATAGTACCTGAAACCGCGTGCCTACAAGCGGTGGGAGTCCCTTCGTGGGATGACCGCGTGCTTTTTGCATAACGAGCCGGCGAGTTACTCGTCTGCGGCAAGGTTAAGCGATGAGCGGAGCCGTAGCGAAAGCGAGTCCTAATAGGGCGACATAGTCGTAGGCGGTATACCCGAAACTGAGCGAGCTACCCATGGGCAGGCTGAAGCGGGGGTAAGACCTCGTGGAGGGCCGAACCGACCTAGGTTGAAAACTGGGCGGATGACCTGTGGGTCGGAGTGAAAGGCTAATCAAGCTCAGTGATATCTGGTTCTCTCCGAAATATATTTAGGTATAGCCTCGGATAAATTGCGTGTTGGCCGTAGAGCACTGTTTGGACTAGGGGCCCTACCAGGTTACCGACTTCAGGCAAACTCCGAAGACCAGTCACGTTTACTCCGGGAGTCAGTTGCTGGGGGATAAACTTCAGCGTCAAAAGGGAAACAGCCCAGACCGCCAGCTAAGGTCCCTAAGTACTAGCTAAGTGGGAAACGATGTTCGAGTGCATAGACAACCAGGAGGTTGGCTTAGAGGCAGCCACCCTTGAAAGAGTGCGTAACAGCTCACTGGTCAAGTGTTCGAGCGCGGACAATGTAACGGGGCTCAAGCTAGTCACCGAAGCTGCGGGTGCGTGAGGTCTTCGGACCGATCGCGCGGTAGGAGAGCGTTCCCAAGCCAGTAAAGCGGCGGCGTAAGCCAGCCGTGGAGGCTTGGGAAGTGAGAATGCCGGCATAAGTAACGAAAGAGGGGTGAGAATCCCCTCCACCGATTGCCCAAGGATTCCTGAGTAAAGTTCGTCTGCTCAGGGTTAGTCGGGACCTAAGGCGAGGCCGAAAGGCGTAGTCGATGGCCAACAGGTTGATATTCCTGTACCACGTCGCTTCCGTTTGACCGATGGGGGGACGAGGAAGGCTAGGGGAACCCAGGCGATGGTTGTCCTGGGGTAAGCATGTAGGGGTGGCCCATGTTAAATGCAGGGCCGCATAACCTGAGGTGCGATGCCAGCTGGCTTTAAGCCGGCGAGTCCCTGACGCCATACCTCCAAGAAAATCCTCTAGGGAGGAAGCGCGTGCCCGTACCAAAACCGACACAGGTGGGCAAGTAGAGAATACTAAGGTGATCGAGATAATCCTCGTTAAGGAACTCGGCAAAATCGCCCCGTAACTTCGGGATAAGGGGCGCCCCAGTAAGGTGAAGCTCTTCGCGAGTGGAGCCTGAGAGGGCCGCAGTGAATAGGCTGAAGCGACTGTTTACCAAAAACACAGGTCTCTGCTAAGTCGTAAGACGACGTATAGGGGCTGACGCCTGCCCGGTGCCGGAAGGTTACGTGGAGTTGTTAGGGCTTGACCCGAAGCAGCGAAGCTAAGCCCCGGTAAACGGCGGCCGTAACTATAACGGTCCTAAGGTAATAAGCTGCCCCCCGCATGGGTAACCATGCGGTGTGCATCTGGCTATATGCTGGAAAGCCTGAGTATCTCGCACTACGAGTACCGCCCCAGGTGGGCGATACCGTGACAATGTGACGAGTGCAGGAAACCAGCAGGAAAGACTGATTCAGCTTGGCTGGGTAGTTGGCTTTGTAGACGGAGAGGGTTGCTTCTCCATCGGTTTCATCCGGCAGCAGTCCAAGGGCCGGGGCGAGGCTACAGAGCCAGTAGGACTCCCAGACAGGTCGTGATCAGAATCCTCAGAGGCCATACGCCAGAGGTCCAGGACACTGGATCATGAGATGGTCCCATCTGCATGGCGACATGCAGGGGCGGCATGCGTGCACAGGACGTGCCGTCCACCTCGAGAACGTCTCGAGGCAAGGTCAAGAGCGAAATTCCTTGTCGGGTAAGTTCCGACCTGCACGAATGGCGTAACGACTTCAGCGCTGTCTCAACGAGGAGCTCGGTGAAATTGCAGTCTCGGTGAAGATGCCGAGTACCCGCGGCTAGACGGAAAGACCCCGTGAACCTTTACTACAACTTGGTATTGGGATTCGGTGCATTTCGCTCAGGATAGGTGGGAGGCTTTGAAGCATCGGTTGCGGCCGATGTGGAGCCGTCCTTGAGATACCACCCTTGGTGTATTGGATTTCTAACAGCGCGCCGTGAATCCGGGCGCTGGACAGTTCCAGGCGGGTAGTTTGACTGGGGCGGTCGCCTCCCAAAATGTAACGGAGGCGCACAAAGGTTCCCTCATCACGGTTGGAAATCGTGTGTAGAGCGTAAAGGTAGTAAGGGAGCTTGACTGCGAGACTGACAAGTCGAGCAGGTGCGAAAGCAGGTCTTAGTGATCCGGCGGTAGCAAGTGGAAGTGCCGTCGCTCAACGGATAAAAGGTACTCCGGGGATAACAGGCTTATCGGGCCCAAGAGTCCACATCGACGGCCCGGTTTGGCACCTCGATGTCGGCTCGTCGCATCCTGGGGGTGGAGTTGCTCCCAAGGGTTGGGCTGTTCGCCCATTAAAGCGGTACGCGAGCTGGGTTCAGAACGTCGTGAGACAGTTCGGTCCCTATCTGCCGTGGGCGTTGGAGAATTGAGAGGATTTGTCCCTAGTACGAGAGGACCGGGATGAACGCACCTCTGGTGTATCTGTTGTCCTGCCAAGGGCATAGCAGGCTAGCTACGTGTGGATCGGATAACCGCTGAAAGCATCTAAGCGGGAAGCCGGCCTCAAGATGAGTTCTCCCATCCCCTAGAGGGAGTAAGACCCCTGGTAGACCACCAGGTTGATAGGCCGGATCTGGAAGGACGGCAACGTCCGTAGGAGACCGGTACTAATGGGTCGAGGGCTTGACGGATTTTTTGATACTCGTTGTTCCCCGGAAGGGGTAGTGTGGCGCTGTGCAGTTTTGAAGGACCGGGAGGCTTGGTCTCTCGAGTCTTTCCGGTGGCTTTAGCGAGGGGGAGACACCTCTTCCCATTCCGAACAGAGCAGTTAAGCCCCTCAGCGCCGATGGTACTTGGCTTGAAAGGGCCTGGGAGAGTAGGACGCCGCCGGTTTCTTGATGAATACGGGCCGCTGCAGCCTCACTGGCGCAGCGGCTCGCGTTCGTTAACGCTCGGAGTTGAGGTTGACGGCGCTCGGTGACGCTCAGCCGGCGCCCGCGCCGCCGGGCGCGAGCTCCGCCGCTGTAGCGCGTGCGGTCCCGCGCGCCCAGTCGGTGGTCGTGAACAGGCCGAGGCCGAGGATCACGAGGCCCAGGGCGGCGATGATCCACCACACCGGATGGGTGGCGGACGCGAAGCCAGGGCCGAAGCTCTGCCCGGCGCCGGCACCCGCCACGGCACCCATGACGGCGATCCCCAGGGTCTGGCCGACCTGGCGGCTGGTCGAGGCGACGGCCGCCGCCACACCGGCCTGTGCGGCGGGCATTCCCGAGAGGGCCGTGTTGGTGATCGGCGGGTTGACGAGCCCGAAGCCGATGCCGAACAGCACATAGGAGCCCAGCAGCACCCCGACGGGCGTGCCGGGGGCGAGGCTCGTCAGCAGCAGCGGACTGGCCGTCATGCCGATGCCGGCCCCCATCAGCGGCCAGCGTGGCCCGCGTCGCCCGACGATCCGGCCCGAGAGCGGGGCGAGGACGAGCGCCATGGCGGCGATCGGGAGCGTGTAGAGGCCCGCATGGAAGGCCGAGAGGTGGCGTACCTCCTGGAGATAGAGCGTGTTGAGGAACAGGTAGCCCCCGAGGGCCGCGAAGGCGCAGACGGCGATCGCGCTCGCACCGGAGAAGGGCGCGCTGCGGAAGAAGCGGACTTCGAGCAGCGGCTCCTCGCGCCGCAGCTCGTAGCCGATCAGCGCGGTGAAGGCGAGCAGCGAGACACCGAAGAGGGAGAGGATCTCGGGCGAGTCCCAGCCGCGAGGCTGCCCCTCGATGATCGCGTAGACCAGTGAGGCGAGCGCCACGATCACGAGCAGCTGGCCGACCGGGTCGATCCGCCGGGTGTGCTCCGCGCGGGACTCCGGCACGAAGATCCTCGTCAGCACGAGCGCCGCGAGGCCGATCGGGAGGTTGACGAGGAACACGAACCGCCAGCCGACCGTGTCGACCAGGCCGCCGCCGAGCACCGGGCCGAGGGCCAGGCTGATGCCCACCATCGCCGCCCACACGCCGATCGCCTGGGCGCGCTCGCGAGGATCCTCGAAGACGTTGCGGATGATCGACATGGCGACCGGGTTGAGCATCGAGCCGCCGACCGCCTGCAGTGCCCGTGCGGCCACCAGGACGCCGAGGCTGGGTGCCGCCGCACAGAGCGCCGAGCCGAGCGTGAAGACGATCAGCCCGACGCTGAAGATTCGCTTTCGCCCGACGCGGTCGCCCGTCGAGCCGGCCAGCATCAACAGGCTCGCGATCACGAGCGTGTAGGCGTCGATCGTCCACTGCAGACCCGACAGGGGGGCGTGCAGCGAGCGGTGGATCGCCGGCAGGGCCACGTTGACGATCGTCGTGTCGAGGCTGACGATCAGGACGCTCATCGAGCAGATCGCGAGAATCAGCATGCGCCTGCGCCGTGGCAGCGCGGTACGACTCTCCTGAAGCGTCTCGGGCATGAGACACCAAGGCTAGTAGCCGCGGCCGGGGCGCCCGAGGGCGCTCAGGAGGCGGGCCTGTGGCGATCGCACCCCGAGGGGCTCAGGCGGGCCGCGCGGGTCTCCGTCCGCGCTGCCTGCCCGTTCTGTCCCTCGGGGTACGGGCCACGGCGCGCGAGCACAGGAAACTCGCGCGGTGCCCTGGCAATCCCTTGCCGTGCGGGCTGACCGTTGAAGGTGGGGGTGAGGCAGACGTGGTACACCGGCGCCGGAAGCCCGGGTCGGCGTGCCTCGGACCGCCTGCGCAGCGGCACTCGGTGCGGATGGACCGGCTGTGTGGGCTCGTCCCTGTCGACCTCCCAGTCGACGGCGATGTCGTCCTCGAGCATGAGGAACGAGCGGGCCAGGTCCAGCGCGCCGAGCGCCCGCTGGGCAAGTGGTGATGTCCGCAGTGATGAGAACATGTGTTCGTAAGGTAGGAGCGGCCGCGGACGGAATATCTGCGAACATCCGTGCCCGTGCTGCCGGCCCCCGACAAACGGCTAACCAGAGCCGAATCCGGGGAGGATGAGATGCAAGGTAAGTTGCACCGGGTGCCCGCGGGGCATCCTGCGGACAATGCTCCGGCGCCTTTGGGATCGCAGGCAGGTACCCGGGGCGGCGAGGCGAACTTGACGGGAGAACATGGCTGTTAGGCTCTCCGAACGCGGCGCCCAGGGTCCGATCCAGGCTCACCGGCGGCGTCCAAAGCTCATGGAGAAGTTCGTCATCGAAGGCGGCGCGCCGCTGTCCGGCACGATGGTCCCGGCCGGGAACAAGAACGGCGCGCTCCCGATTCTCGCCTCCTGCGTCCTGACCGACGAGGAGGTCCTCGTCTCCAACGTCCCGCGCATCAGGGACGTCGAGGCGATGCTCGAGATCCTCAGGGCGATCGGGGTCGATGTCGCCTGGCGGGGGCCCAACGAGGTCTCGCTGTGCGCCGCCAAGGTCGACCAGGTCGAGATCGACCGCGAGCTGGCCGAGCAGATCCGGGCCTCGTTCCTGCTCGCCGGCCCGCTGCTGGCGCGCTTTCACCGCGCCGTCATGCCGCCGCCCGGCGGTGACGTGATCGGGCGGCGCCGGCTCGACCCGCACCTCGACGCCTTCCGTGCGATGGGCGCCCACGTGGACTGCGGCCGCGAGATCGTCCTCAGCGCCCCGGCGGGCCTGCGGTCGACCGACGTCTTCATGGACGAGCCGTCGGTGATGGCCACCGAGAACGCGCTGATGGCCGCCGCGCTGATCCCGGGGACCACGGTGATCGGCAACGCCGCCTGCGAGCCCCATGTCCAGGACCTGGCCCGGATGCTCGTGAAGATGGGCGCCGACATCCAGGGGATCGGCTCGAACCTGCTGACGGTCAACGGTGCCGAGCGACTCAGCGGCTGCGTCCACCACGTGGCGCCCGACCACATCGAGATCGGCAGCTTCATGGCCCTGGCCGGCGTGACCGGCGGTGAACTGCGGATCAAGGACACGGTCCCCGCGGACATCCGGATGATCCGGCTGGTCTTCGAACGGCTCGGGCTGCGCTCGGAACTGCAGAACAACGACGTGATCGTCCCCGGCGGGCAGAAGCTGGTCGTCCAGGCCGACGTGGGCGAATACAAGAGCAAGATCCAGGACGGGCCCTGGCCGGCCTTTCCGGCCGACCTGACCTCGATCGCCGTCGCCCTGGCGACCCAGGCCGAGGGCTCGATCCTGATCCACGAGTGGATGTTCGAGAACCGGCTGATCTTCGCCGACAAGCTGATCCTGATGGGTGCCGACATCGTCATGTGCGACCCCCACCGGGCGATCGTCACCGGGCACAGGCGCCTGCGCGGCGAGCGGGTCGAGTCGCCGGACATCCGGGCCGGCATGGCCATGCTCCTGGCGGCCCTGTGCGCCGAGGGGCGCAGCGAGATCGGCAACATCCGCCAGATCGACCGTGGCTACGAGCGGATCGACGAGCGCCTGCGTGAGCTTGGCGCGAAGATCGAGCGCGTGGCCACGGAGCCCGTACACGCGTAACCTCGGGGTCGGATGATCCACCCCATACCCAGCGGTACGCGGGACGTGCTCCCGGATGAGACGCGCGAGGCGCGGGCGATCACCGACGCCCTGCGCGGCGTGTTCGAGCGCCACGGCTACGGCGAGGTCTACACGCCGGCGCTGGAGTACGAGTCCGTGCTCGGGCGGGCGGACATGGCCGAAGCGAAGCCCGCCTACCGGGTCTTCGACGAGTCCGGCGCGATCCTGGTCCTGCGCTCGGACATGACCGTCCCGATCGCCCGCGTCGTGGCGACCCGCTACGCCAACGCCGAGCCGCCGCTTCGCTTCTGCTACTTCGCCCACTGCTACCGCGGGGTCGCGCCCGCACGGGGTCAGCCGCGCGAGCTCCTGCAGGCGGGGATCGAGCTGGTCGGCTCGCCCGCGCCCCACGGCACCGCCGAGGCGCTGACGGTCCTCTGCCACGCGCTCGACGCGACCGGCCTGAAGGACTACCGGATCGGCCTCGGCGACGCCTCGCTCTATCCCGCCCTGATGGCGAGCCTGCAGGTTCCCGAGGAGGCCCGCGAGGCCCTGCTCTCGGCGCTCGTGATGCGGGACTTCGTCGGTCTGGCCGACCGGCTGGAGGCCTCGGGGGTGAGCGGCGAGGCGGCCGAGCTGCTGCTCGGGGTGCCCCAGCTCCGCGGCGGCCCGGAGATCCTGGCGGACACCCCTGCGCCGGCCGCGGAGGCGGTCACCGGGCTGCGCCGCGTCCACGAGCTGCTCGAGCCCCGAGTCGCCGAGCGGGTCATCTTCGACCTCGGGCTGATCCGCAACATCGGCTACTACACGGGCGCCGTGTTCGACGTCTATGACCCCGCCCTCGGAGCGCCGCTGGGCGGCGGCGGGCGCTACGACGAGCTGCTCGGCCGCTTTGGGCGGCGCCTGCCCGCGGTCGGCTTCGCGCTGGGCATCGACCGTCTGCACCTGGCCCTCGCGGGCGAGGAGCGGGGCACCGGGGCGCTGCTCGCCGGACAGGGCCAGGCATGACCCCGATCAACGGCCTCACGATCGCCGTACCCCGCGGTGCCCTGTTCAGCGGCACCGTCCAGCTGCTCGAGGCGCTGGGGATGGACGTCTCAGAGCTCCGCTCCAACGACCGCAAGCTGCTGTTCGAGGACATCGGCGTGATCACGATGCGCCCCTCCGACGTGCCCACCTATGTCGAGGCCGGTGCCGCCGACCTCGGTGTCACGGGCAAGGACGTCCTGCTCGAGCAGGCCGCCCAGAGCCCCGGCGAGGGCGGTCGGGAGGTCTATGAGCTGCTCGACCTCGGCTATGGCCGCTGCACGATGGTGATGGCCTCGAAGGCCGGCCCCGACCCGGCCGTCGAGGCCCTGCGGCGCCTGGGGGTGATCAGGGTCGCGACCAAGTATCCGAAGATCGCCGCCCGCCACCTCGAGGAGACGGGCCGCCAGGCCGAGATCGTCGAGGTCAAGGGCTCGGTCGAGCTCGCGCCCCTGACGGGGATCTGCGAGGCGATCGTCGATCTCACCGCGACCGGGACGACGCTGCGGGAGAACAACCTCGTGATCCGCGAGGAGATCCTCGTGTGCACGGCCCGCCTGATCGCCAACCCGGTCGCCCACAAGCTCAAGGCGGCGGCGATCGACGAACTGCAGAGCCGTTTGCGGGCTCTGCCCGAACCAGCCGCCTGAGATGGCGATCCAGCGACTCGACAGCGCCCCGGATGACCCGGCGAGGCTCGCGGCCCGGCTGCGCTCGCTGGCCCCCGGCGGCGCCTCGGTCGCACAGGAGGTCGCCGAGATCATCGCCGGCGTGCGCGAGGGGGGAGAGCAGGCGCTGACGGAGTACACCCGCCGCTTCGACACCGCCGGGGCCGAGCCGCCGCCGCTGATCGTCTCCCAGGAGGAGCTCGACACCGCGATCACCGAACTGCCGCTGGAACTCGTCGCGGGGCTGCAGGTCGCGATCGCCAATGTCGCCAGGGTGGCCGAGGCGGGCGTCGGAAAGGAGGCGACCGTCGAGCTCTCCCAGGGGCACACGCTGCGCCTGCGCGAGGTGCCGGTCCGCTCGGCGGCCGTGTACGTCCCGGGCGGGCGCGCCCCCTACCCGAGCACCGTCGTGATGGGCGTCGTCACGGCCCGCGCCGCGGGCGTCATCGACGTCGTCGTCTGCGCCCCTCCGGGGGCCGACGGACGGGTCGACCCGGCGATCCTCGGCACCTGCCGGCTGTGCGGCGTGGAACGCGTCTACCGGATGGGCGGAGCCCAGGCGATCGCGGCGCTCGCCCTCGGCACCGAGACGATCCCGCCGGTCGATGTGATCGTCGGGCCGGGCAACCTCTACGTCCAGGAGGCCAAGCACCAGCTCTCGACGCTCGTCGGGATCGACGGCTTCGCCGGGCCCTCGGATCTGCTGGTCGTGCTCGGCTCACAGGCGGGCGAGCACGAGCTGCGCCTGGCGGCCCTGGACATGCTGGCCCAGGGCGAGCACGGGGCGGGCAGCCTGGTCGTCGGGGTTTCGCCCTCGCCGATGTCTGTGAGCGCCTCGTGGCGAAGCTCGAGGAGCTGATCGTCGAGCGCCCGACGGTCGGCGATGCCGCCTTCGCCGTCGTCGCGACAGACTCGCCGCGGGCGGCGATCGCGCTGGCGAACGCCTTCGCCCCCGAGCACCTGCAAGCTGATCGGCGCCGAGGTCGAGGCGCTCGCGCCGATCGTCCAGTCGGCGGGCTGCGTGTTCGTGGGACTGGAGAGCGCGACGGCCTTCGGCGATTACGTGGCCGGCTCCAACCACGTCCTGCCGACCGACGGGGCCGCGCGCTTCGCCTCGGGGCTGACCCCGCGCCACTTCCGCCGCCGGATGACCGAGGTCCGCGTCGGGCCGGCCGCCGCGAAGCTCGCCGCCGCCGGGGCGCCGATCGCCCGCGCCGAGGGCTTCGAGGTCCACGCCGAATCGATGGAGGCCCGGGTGAGCGGAGAATGAGCCGCTATGAGCCGCACGGCCACGATCCAGCGCAGGACCGCCGAGACCGACGTGAGCCTCGGGCTGACCCTCGAAGGGACGGGCGCCGGCAGCCGCGAGACGGGCGTCGGCTTCCTCGACCACATGCTCGACCTGCTGGCCCGCCACGGCCGGCTGGACCTCGAGGTGAAGGTCACCGGGGACCTGCAGACGGGCGCGCACCACACCGCCGAGGACACCGCGATCGTGCTCGGCCAGGCACTCGACAGGGCACTCGGCGAGCGCGCCGGGATCGTCCGCTACGGCTCGGCGACCGTGCCGATGGACGAGGCCCGGGCGAGCTGCGCGATCGACATCTCGGGGCGGCCCTTCACGCTGTTCGAGGCCGAGCTGCCCCCGGGCGCGACGGGCGGCTTCGAGCACGAGCTGACCGAGGAGTTCTTCCGCGCCCTGGCCAACTCCGCCAAGCTGACGCTCCACCTCCGCGTTGAGGCCGGCAGCAACGCCCACCACATGATCGAGGCGGCCTTCAAGGCCTTCGCCCGGGCGCTGCGCGAGGCTGTCGCGATCGACCCGGCGAGACCGGCGTCCCGAGCACCAAGGGCACCCTGACGGCATGAGCCTGCGGGCAGGAGCCGGTCGAGATCGCGATCGTCGACTACGGCATGGGCAACCGCCGCTCGGTCGAAAAGGCCCTCGAGCACGTCGGGGCACGGGTGCTCGTGAGCTCGACCCCGATCGCCTGGCGTCCGCCGCGGGGCTCGTCCTGCCCGGCGTCGGGGCCTTCCCGCGGGCGATGGCGAACCTCACGCGGCTCGGGCTCGGCGAGTTCCTGCGCGAGCGCGTCGCCGCCGGAACCCCGGTGCTGGGGATCTGTCTGGGGATGCAGCTCGCCTTCGAGCGCTCCAGCGAGCAGGGCGGAGCCGAGGGCCTCGGCCTGATCCCCGGCGAGGTCCGCCCGCTGGCGGGCGCAGGCCTGAAGCTGCCCCACATCGGCTGGAACGAGGTCACCTTCGCCCGGCCCGGAACGCCGCTGACACGCGAGCTGCCCGAACGCTGCGCCTTCTACCACGTCCATTCGCTGGTGCCCGTCCCCGCCGATGAGGGCGATGTGCTCGGGGACCGCCGAATACGGCGAGCGCTTCGCCACGGCGGTCCGCGCGGGGCTCCTTCTACGGCGTCCAGTTCCACCCCGAGAAGTCCTCGGCCGCGGGTCTGCGGATGCTCGGCAACTTCGCCGGCATGTGCGTCGGGGCCGGGGCGACCCTCGGCCGGTGAGGCTCTACCCAGCGATCGACATCCTCGAGGGCAGCGCCGTGCGCCTCGTCCAGGGGGACTTCGAGGCGCGGACCGTCTATCAGCAGGACCCGCTCAGCGCCGCCGGGGCTGGGTGGCGGGCGCCAGGTGCTCCACGTGGTCGACCTCGACGGGGCCAGGCGGGCGCGCCGGTGAACATCGGGCAGCTGCGCCGGATCGCCGCGGAGTCGGGCCTGCCGGTCCAGTACGGGGGCGGCCTGCGCAGCGCAGGCGCCGTCGAGGAGGCGCTCGCCGCCGGTGCCTGGCGGGTTGTCGTGGGGACGGCCGCCTTCACCGACCCGGCGATGCTGAGCGAGGTCCTGGCGGGCACCGATCCCGGCCAGGTGGCGGTCGCGGTGGACGTCCGGGGCGGGTATGGTCGCGACCCACGGCTGGACTCGAGACGACCGAGACGCGCGCCCGCGACGCCTTCGCCGGCCTGCGCGAGCTGGGGGTGCGGGACTTCGTCTTCACCAACATCGACCACGACGGCATGCTCGACGGCGCCAACCGCGAGGAGGTCGTCTGGGTCGCCGGCGAGGCCGGGCACGGAAGCATGGTCTTCTCGGGCGGCATCGGCTCGCTCGAGGACCTGCGCCGACTCGCCGCCCTGCGCTCGGAGCTCGGCCTGGCCGGCCTCGAGGGCGTGATCGTCGGCACGGCCCTCTACGAGGGGCGCTTCACGATCGCCGAGGATGCTGTGTTGTTCGGGCGCAGGCGGCGCTACGGTGAGCCTGTGCACTACAAGCGCGTCATCCCCTGCCTCGACGTGGACGCAGGGCGGGTCGTAAAGGGCGTCGAATTCGTCGACATCCGGGATGCCGGGGACCCCGTCGAGCTGGCCTGCCACTACGACCGAGAGGGAGCCGACGAGCTCGTCTTCCTGGACATCACGGCCACCCACGAGAAGCGCGACACAATTGCCGCGCTCGCCCGCCGGACCGTCGACGAGGTCTTCGTCCCGTTCACGATCGGCGGCGGCATCCGCTCGGTCGAGGACGCCCAGGCGGTGCTCGACGCCGGTGCCGACAAGGTCTCGGTCAACTCCGCGGCCCTCCAGCGCCCCGAGCTGATCGACGAGCTCGCCGGGGTCTTCGGGGCCCAGTGCGTCGTGCTGGCGATCGACGCCAAGGGCCGCGGCGGGGACGCCCGCGCCGAGGCGGAGGGCTGGGACGCCTGGCTGGCCGGCGGGCGGACCCCCACGGGCCGGGACGTCGTCGGCTGGGCACGCGAGGCGGTCGAGCGGGGCGCGGGGGAGATCCTCCTGACGAGCATGGACCGCGACGGAACCAGCGACGGCTATGACCTGCCGCTGACGGCGGCCGTCAGCGCAGCGGTCAGCGTGCCGGTGATCGCCTCGGGCGGCGCCGGCGAGCTCGAGCATCTCGCCGAGGCCCTCGCGCCGGAGCCGACGCGGTCCTGTGCGCCTCGATCTTCCACTACGGCCGCCACACGATCGCCGAGGCCAAGGCATATCTCACGGGAGCCGGGATCCCGGTGCGCGAGGTCTGAGACGGGGCCGATGGGGCAGACCCGCACGATCGGCGGCGCAGCGGAGGTGCTGGAGCGTCTCACCGGGGTGCCCGGAGGCCCCGAGCTGCTCGCGCTCGCCCGCAGGCGGGGCGATGTGGCGCTCGTGGGCGGAGCCGTGCGCGATCTGCTCTGCGGGGTCTGGCCGCGGGAGCTCGACGTGACCGTCGCACCGGTGCCTCGGCCGAGGCCGCCGCGGCCCTGGCGGCGCTGCTCGGCGAGCAGGAGCCCCAGGCCGAGCCGCTCGAGCCGAGCTCCACGAGCGCTTCGGGACCGCCTCGCTCGCCTGGCGGCACGGACGGATCGACATCGCCGAGCGGCGCGCGGAGTCCTACCCCGCCCCCGGGGCGCTGCCCGACGTGCGGCCGGGAACCCTCGCGGAGGACCTGGCGCGACGGGACTTCACGGTCAACGCCATCACGATCGCCCTGGGCGGCGAGGCCGCCGGTGAGCTGAGCGCCGTCGAGCACGCCCTCGAGGACCTCGCGGCGGGGCGGCTGCGGGTCCTGCACGAGCGGAGCTTCCTGGACGATCCGACCCGCCTGCTGAGGCTGGCCCGCTATGAGGCCAGGCTGGGCCTGGAGATCGAGCCGGGACGCTCGCCCTCGCGCGGGCGGCGCTCGAGTCCGGCGCCCTGCGGAGCATCTCGGGCTCCCGCGTCGCCTCGGAGCTGTGGCTGTTCGCCGAAGAGAGCACGGTCGAGGGCTCACGGCGCTGGGCGAGCTGGGGGTGCTGGGCTCCCTCGGACGCCGGGGCGCTTCGATGCCGAGCTCCACCGGGATGCCTCCTGGATGATGCCCGCCGACGGGATCCACGAGGCGCTGGCGATGGCCGTCCTGTCTTCACCCGCCCGCGGGCGAGGGCCCGCCGACGCGCGAGCAGGCCGAGGCGCTGATGGAGCGCTTGGAGTTCTTCGCCGAGCTCCGCTAGCAGGATCCTCGCGGCGGCTTTCGGCGTCGATGCGATCGCGGCCGAGATCGAGCGCCCGGATCAGCCCCTCCCGGCTGCGGGCCCTGCGGGATCTGCCGCTGGAGGGCATCGCGATCGTCGGCGCCCTCGCCGGCAGGCGCTCCGCGGCGGCCGGCGAGTCGGTGGCCCGCTGGCTGGGCGAGCTGCGCCATGTGCGCCTTCAGATCGGCGGCGAGGATCTGCTCGCGGCGGGGCCTCGGGCAGGGCCCCGAGATCGGGCTGCGCCTGGAGCGGGCACTCGACGAGCGCCTCGACGGGCGGCTGCAGGCCGGCCGGCAGGCCGAGCTGCGGGCCGCGCTGGAGGCCGAGCTGTGAGCACCCGGAGCCTCACCTGCGAGCTGCCCGGGGGGGCCGGGCGCTGTTCACCTCGCGCGCCGAGGGGAACATGTCGAGCACCACCGGGCCGGGGTCGCAGGGGGCAGCCGCCAACCGGGATGCGCTGCGCCGCAGGACCGGCGCGGCGGGCCTCGCCCGCGGCTTTCAGGTCCACGGCACCGTGGTCAGCCGCGTCGCGGAGATCGTCGAAGACCCGCCCGGCAACGAAGGTCTGGCAGAGGCCGACGGGCAGGCGACGGCGGTAAGGGGGCTGGGCGGTGATGGTCCTGGCGGCCGACTGCCTGCCCGTCGCGCTCGGCTGCGAGGGGAGCCGTCGGCGGTCCTCCACGCCGGCTGGCGGGGTCTGGCCGCGGGGATTCTCGAGCAGGGCGTCGGCGCGCTGCGCGAGCTCGGCCGAGGAGGGCCGCTGGGCGCGGTCCTCGGGCCCTGCGCCGGAGCCTGCTGCTATGAGGTCGGCCCCGAGGTCCACGCCGCGCTCGGGGGAGCCGGGACGCGCGCGGGGGCCCCGCGGACCTGCGGGGCCTGGCCCGCAGGCGGCTCGAGGCGGCCGGGGTGGGGGAGATCGCCGAGGCTCGGCGGCTGCACGATCTGCGACGAGCGCTACTTCTCCCACCGTCGCGAAGGACCCGCGGCCGGCCGGATGGCGGGGATCGCATGGTTGAGCTGATCCGGGGCCTCGACGCCGAGCCGGATCCGTGCCAACCTGGACCGCATCGAGGCGGAGCTCGAGGCCGCGGTCGCGGCCTCGCCGCTCGTGCGCGGACCCGGCCGCGAGCGCGTCGAGGTGCTCGCCGCGACGAAGTACGTCGCCGCAGAGGAGCTGCCCAAGCTGGCCGAGGCCGGCCTCAGGCTGCTCGGGGAGAACCGCGCCCAGGACCTCGCGCAGAAGGCGACGCTCGATCCGGGGCGCTTTGAGTGGGACTTCATCGGCCAGCTCCAGAGCCGGCGGATCAAGCTGATCCTGCCCCATGTCAGGCTGATCCACTCGGTCGCCTCGGAGTCGGCGCTGGCCGAGCTCGGCCGCCGCCGGGAGCTCGCCCGGCCCGGGCTCGAGCTGCTGCTCGAGGTCAACGTCTCGGGCGAGCAGGGCAAGGCCGGGATCGCGCCCGGCGAGATCGCGCCCTACATCGCGGCGGCGCCCTTCCCCGTCACGGGACTGATGACGATGCCACCGTTCACCGGCGAGCCCGAGCAGAGCAGGCCGTGGTTCGCCGCCCTGCGCCGGCTGGCCGATGAGCACGGCCTGCAACGACTGTCGATGGGGACCTCCCAGGACTACCTCGTCGCCGCCCAGGAGGGCGCCACCATCGTGCGAATCGGCACGAATCTATATGCTTAGGTGTCGCTGCGCGCCCCGTCGCGGGCGGCGAATTACTAGCATCTGCAGGGAATCCGCTTCGCCGGGCGAAGACGGAGAACAATCATGGCCTTCCGGGACTCCTGGCACAGCGCGCTCGTCTACTTCGGCCTCGCCGAGGAGTATCACGACGACTACGACGAGGATCCCGCCGCCGACGCCGCGGGCGCCGAGACCCAAATCGAGGACCGCTACCGCGAGCGTCCCAACGTCCGCCGCCTGCGCAAACGACGGGACGAGTACGAGGACATCTTCGCCGAGGACGACGAGGACGACCTGCCCGCCCGCGGCGCCCGCGGGCGATCGACGACGGTCCTCAAACCGGTCGCGAGGACCAACGGTGACGTCCGGGTCCACCTGGTGGTCCCCAAGTCCTTCAACGACGCGCAGCAGATCGCCGACAAGTTCAAGGACTCGATCCCCGTGATCCTCAACCTGCAGAGCTCGGACACCGACCTCTCAAAGCGCCTGATCGACTTCGCCTCCGGGCTCACCTATGCCCTCGACGGCGGCATGCAGCGGATCGCCGACAAGGTCTTCATGCTGACCCCCCGCAACGTCGAGATCTCCGCCGAGGAGCGCGCCCGGCTGATCGAGAAGGGCTTCTTCAACCAGTCCTAGGCGCGATCGCCTGCGTCCCAGCGGATTCCTCGGCTGAACCGGGGACCCGACAGACTCGATGGATAGGCTGACCCGGCTATGAAGATCGGACTTATCGGCTGCGGGAACATGGCCCGGGCGCTCGCCCGGGGCTGGGGCAGGCCCGTGCTCTGCGCCGACCCGGTCGCAGAGCGGGCCCGGGCGCTGGCGGCCGAGATGGGCGGGGAGGCACTCCCCGACAACGCCGCGGTCGCAGCGGCGGCCGACCTCGTCGTCCTCTGCCACAAGCCCGCACAGCTGGCTGCGGTCGCCGAGCAGGTGGCCCCCGCGGCCAACGCCGTCGCCTCGATCCTCGCGGCGACGCCACTGGACGCCCTCCGGGAGGCCTACCCGGGGCGGCCCGTCTACCGCTTCCTGCCGTCGCTGCCGGTCGAGATCCGCCAGGGCGCGCTCGTGCAGGCGGCCGCTCCCGAGCAGGACGCGACGAAAGACAGGGAGGTCTCCGAGCTGTTCGGCGAGCTGGGGGCGCTGGTCGTGCTCGAGGAGCGCCTGATCGACGTGGCGATGGCGCTGATGTCCTGCGGCCCCGCCTACGTCGCGCTGGTCGCGGAGGCACAGATCGACGCGGGCGTGCGCCGCGGCGTTCCCGCCGAGCAGGGCGCCGAGCTGGTCATCCAGACGCTCGCAGGGACCGCCGAGCTGCTGCGCCGGCGCGGTTACGACACGCTCGCGATCCGGCGCGAGGTCTCCTCACCGGGCGGCCTGACGGCGCGCGGCCTGGACGCGCTCGAGCGCGGCGGGTTGCGGGCCGCATTCAGCGACGCCATGGACGCCGTGCTCGAGGATCGCCCGATGATCCTGGCGAGCGCCAGGACCGAGCTCGCCGGGGTGCTCTCGGCGATCATCTACGTCTACACGATCCTGATCGTCATGCACATCGTCGTCCAGCTGCTGTTCGCCGCCGGCCTGCGCCCGCCCTACAACCGGGCGACCAACAGCGTCCTGCAGTTCCTGCGCGACGTCTGCGAACCCTTCCTGCGACTGTTCCGCCGGATCCTCCCCAGCTTCGGCGGCATCGACTTCAGCCCGCTGCTGGCGCTGATCACGCTGCAGATCGTCAACCGGGTCCTGGTCGAAGGCCTCATCCACGGCTGAGCCCGATGGGGCTCCCCGCAGAAGCACGGCGGCACGCGACCCGGGGGGCGGCCCGCCCCTGGGCCTACGGCGCGGCTCGTGATGGTCCTCGTGGTCGGCCTCGACCAGTTGGTCAAGCACCTGATCCGCAGCTCGATCGTGCCGGGCGAAGAACGGGGCGTCCTGCCGGGTGTCGAGCTGGTCAACACACGCAACAACGGCGTCGCCTTCGGCTTTTTGCCCGGCAGCCACACGGGCGTGACGATCCTGATCGGGCTGGCCCTCTGCGTGCTGCTGGTCTACTTCGCGATGCACGCCACCGTCCCGCTGATCTGGCTGCCGACGGGGATGCTCCTCGGCGGGGCGCTCGGAAACATCATCGACCGGGTGCGCAGCGGGTCGGTGACGGACTTCGTCAAGCTGCCGCTGGGCTGGCCGCCCTTCAACCTGGCCGATGCCTCGATCACGATCGGCATCGTGGTGCTGTTCCTCGTCATCGACCATGCCCGCCACCGCTCCTCGTGAGCGAGCCGCCCGCCTTCCGGATCGCCCACCAGGACGAGCACCTGATCGTCCTGGACAAGGGGCCGGGCCTGGTCGTGCACCCGGCCCGCGGCCACCGCGAGGGGACGCTCTCGCAGCTGCTCGAGCCGCTGCTGGCCGGCGGGGAGGCCGGATGGGATCCCGAGCGCCCGGGGATCGTCCACCGGCTCGACCGGGACACCTCGGGCCTGATGGTCGTCGCCCGAACCGAGGAGGTGCTGCGCCTGCTTCAGGCCCAGCTCGGGCGGCGGGAGATCGAACGGGAATACCAGGCCCTCGTCGAGGGGCGCCCGCCGGCGCGCACGGGGACGATCGAGGCGCCGATCGGCCGCGATCCGCGGATCCGCACGCGGATGGCCATCGGCGGATCCGGTGCACGCGAGGCCCGAACCCACTTCACCCTCGAGCGGGCGCTCCCGTCCAGCTCGCTGCTCAGCCTGCTGCTCGAGACGGGCCGCACGCATCAGATCCGCGTCCACCTCCAGGCGATCGGCCATCCCGTCGCGGGGGACCCCGAATACGGCACGGCCGGCCTGCTGGGGCTCGAGCGCCAGTTCCTGCACGCCAGCCGGCTGGCCTTCACGCACCCCATCACAGGTGAGCCGCTCGAGGTCCGCTCACCGCTGCCGGAGGACCTGCAATCCGCGCTGGAGCGCGCCGAACGGGTATCCTGAGGCTTCAAGTCAAGACCTTCGACCCGTGCGGCAACGGATCGCGGCCCTGCCCGGAACGAGGACAAGCCTCGCCATCCGGGTCCGCTACACCCGCGCACGGACACACCAAACAGACAAGGGAGTAAGCCCGTGGCCGACGTCGGCATCGCGGAGCTGCTGGAGGCCGGCGTCCATTTCGGTCATCAGACGCGCCGCTGGAACCCCAAGATGCGCCGCTTCATCCATGGTGAGCGCGGCGGCATCTACATCATCGACCTGCTGAAGACCCAGGCCCTCTTGGCCCAGGCTCAGGAGTTCGCCAGCGCACTCGCCCATCGCGGCGGGACGGTCCTGTTCGTCGGGACCAAGAAGCAGGCCCGCGACACGATCAAGGACGTCGCCGAGGCCGCCGACATGCCCTACGTCAACCACCGCTGGCTGGGTGGGCTGCTGACGAACTTCCAGACGATCAACCAGCGGATCCGGCGGCTGCACGACCTCGAACGCTACGAGGCCGAGGGGCAGCTGGCGCTGCTGCCGACCCGCGAGCGGATGGCGGCCCAGGCCGACCTCGCCAAGCTCCGGGCGAACCTGGGCGGCGTGAAGAACATGCAGCGTGTCCCCGATGCGATGTTCGTGATCGACCTGAAGACCGAGGAGATCGCCGTCAAAGAGGCACGGCGCCTGCGGATCCCGATCATCGGCCTGGTCGACACCAACTGCGACCCCGACGGGATCGACTTCGTGATCCCCGGCAACGACGACGCGATCCGCTCCTGCGCGCTGATCACCCAGGCGATCGGCCAGGTCGTCTCCGAGGGCCACTCGATCTTCCGGGCCGAGGAGGAACGGGCCCGCAAGGAGGCCGAAGAAAAAGCCAAGGCCGAGGCCGAAGCCCGCGCCAAGCGCGAGGCCGAAGAGCAGGCCAAGCGCGAGGCCGAGGAGCAGGCCAAGAAAGAGGCCGAGGACAAAGCGGCAGCCGAACGGGCCGCCGCGGCCGCAGCAGCAGCCGCCCCGGCCGCGGAGTCCACACCGGTGCCGGCCGCGCCGGCCGACCCGGCCACGCTCGAGCCCGCACAGGAGTCGGTGACGCCGATGTCCGCCGGCCCGGACTCCGGCGACCCCGCGAAGCCCCAGTCGGCGCCCGCCGAGACGGTCGCCGAAAGCGCGGCGGCCGAGGCACCTGCCGCGGATGCCCCGGCAGAGGCAGCGCCGCCGCAGACGCCCGCCGAGGCGCCTGCGCAGGCAGCGGCGCCCGAGGCACCCGCCGCCCCACCGGCAGCGACCCCGACCGAGGAGTCACCCCCCGCAGAGCCGGTGGCGGTGGCCGAGAACAGCGAGCAGACGACAGCGGAGAGCAACTGATGAGCACAGCCGAGATCTCAGCCAAGGACGTAAAGGCCCTGCGCGAGCGCACGGGCGCCGGGATGATGGACTGCAAGAAGGCCCTGACCGAGACCGGCGGGGACATCGAGAAAGCGATCGAGGTCCTGCGCGTCAAGCAGGGCAAGAAAATCCAGGATCTCGGTGAGCGCGCTGCGACGGAGGGGACGATCCAGTCCTATGTCCACGCCGGATCGAAGGTGGGAGTGCTGATCGAGGTCGACTGCAACACCGACTTCGTGGCCAAGAACGACGACTTCGTCGCCTTCGCCCGGGAGGTGGCGATGCAGATCGCCGCCAGCCCGACGGTCCGCTACGTCAGCCGCGAGGACGTGCCCGAGGACCAGCGCGAGGCCGAGGCGCGGATCTACGAGCAGGAGGCCGCCGACAAGCCCGAGAACGTGCGCGAGAAAATCGTCTCGGGCAAGCTGGACTCCTGGCTTTCGACGATCGTCCTGCTCGAGCAGGAGATGCACAACCCCAAGTTCGACGGCAAGACCGTGCAGCAGCTGCGCGACGAGCTGACGGCGACGACGGGCGAGAACGTCGTCATCCGTCGCTTCGTCCGCTTCGCCGTGGGTCAGTAGGACGTGGGCAAGGCGCCGCGACGCCTCGCCCCGGCCGGGGCGCACCGCCGCCGCTCGGGTGGCGAGTAGGCTCCCGAGCGCGATGGCGCCTGCCTTCAAGAGGATCCTGCTGAAGCTCTCGGGCGAGGCCCTGATGGGCGAGCTCGACTACGGCACCGACCCCGAGCGCGTCGCCGCGGTGGCGCGCCAGGTGACTGCCGTGCGCGATCAGGACGTCGAGGTCGCGATCGTCGTCGGCGCCGGGAACATCTACCGCGGCATGAAGGGGGCGGCGGCCGGCATGGACCGGGCGACGGCCGACTACATGGGGATGTTGGCGACGGTCCTCAATGCGCTGCCGCTGCAGGACGCCCTCGAGAAGGCCGGAACGAACACCCGCGTCCAGTCCGCCCTGGGCATCTCCGAGGTCGCCGAGCCCTACATCCGCCGGCGGGCCATGCGCCACCTCGAGAAGGGCCGCGTCGTGATCTTCGCGGCCGGTACCGGCAACCCGTTCTTCACGACCGACACGGCAGCCGCCCTGCGCGCCGCCGAGATCCACGCCGAGATCATCCTGATGGCCAAGAACGGGGTGGAGGGCGTCTACACGGCCGACCCGGCGCTCGACCCCACGGCGACGTTCATCCCCGAGCTGACCCACATGGAGGCGATCGAGCGCCGCCTGCGGGTGATGGACTCGACGGCGCTTGCCCTTTGCATGGACAACGGGATGCCGATCAACGTCTTCAACATGGAGGACGACACCAATCTGCCACGGATAATCTCGGGCGTGCGCGTCGGCACGCTCGTTTCGACAGCGGGAGGAGAGAACGATGGCTGAGAACCTGATCGACGAACTGCTCGAGGATGCCCGGGCGCGGATGCTCAAGTCCGTCGAGACGGCCCAGCACGAGTTCTCGACGGTCCGCACGGGCCGCGCCAGCCCCGGGCTGCTCGACCGCGTCACGGTCGACTACTACGGCGCCATGACGCCGCTGAACCAGCTGGCGACGATCTCCGCGCCCGAGCCGCGCCTGCTGACGGTGACCCCCTATGACAAGTCCTCGATCAAGGCGGTTGAGAAGGCGATCAACGAGTCCGATGTCGGGCTGACCCCGTCCAACGACGGGAACCTGATCCGGCTGGTCGTCCCCGAGCTGACCGAAGAGCGGCGCAAGGAGCTCGTCAAGATCGTCCGCAACCTGGCCGAGGAGGGGCGGATCGCGATCCGCAACGTGCGCCGGGACACGATGCAGCACCTGCGCGAGCTGAAGAACGAGGGCGAAGCCTCCTCCGACGACGAGCACCGCGCGGAGGTCGAGCTGCAGAAGCTGACGGACGGGCGGGTGAGCGACCTCGACGGGGTCCTCAAGGCCAAGGAAGAGGAGATCCTCGCGGTCTGATGGCGCTCGCCGGGCAACGGGCCTCGGCGGCCGAGGCGGAGCCGGGCACGGCGGTGGACGGCGGCGCCCAGGGCGGCCGGACCGCCCGCTACGTCGCGATCATCACCGACGGCAACGGCCGCTGGGCGAACGCGCACGGGGTGCCCGTCAGCGAGGGCCACAGCGCGGGCGCCGACACGGTCAAGGCCCGGCTGCGCGACGCCGCCGAGCTGGGCATCGAGGAGCTGACCGTCTACTCCTTCTCGACCGAGAACTGGACCCGCCCCGCTGCGGAGGTCGAGGGGCTGATGGCGATGTTCTCCCACCGGATCGCCGGCGAAACCCCCGAGCTGCACCGCGAAGGGGTCCGGATGCGCTTCATCGGCCGCCGCGAGGGGATCCGCGAGCAGCTCGTGGAGCAGATGAGCTGGGCCGAAGAGCTGACCTCCGCCAACAGCAGGATCACGCTGTTCGTCGCCTTCAACTACGGCGGCCGGGCGGAGATCCTGGACGCGGCCCGGCGCTTTCAGGGCAGCACCGAGGAGGAGTTCAGAGCCTGCCTGTATGCGCCGGAGATGCACGACCCGGACCTCATCATCCGCACCAGCGGGGAGGAGCGGCTGTCGAACTACCTGCTGTGGCAGTCGGCCTACTCGGAGCTGATCTTCCGCGAGGAGCTCTGGCCGGACTTCAGCCGCGCGGCCCTCGAGGAGTGCCTGGCCGAGTACGCGGCCCGGCGCCGGCGCTTCGGCGGACGCTGAGGCTCGCGCGGTGGCCAGCGGACGACAGAACCCCGCCGGAGCACGCGGGAGCAGGCGCCCGGCGCCCTCCACCGCGGCGGCCCGCAGCGAGCGCGGCAGGGCCCGGGCGCAGGCCGCCGAGCGACGCCGCGCCAAGCAGCCCCGCTCCGATCTGAGCGCCCGTTTCCTGACTGCGATCCCGGCGATCGCCGTCGCGCTGTTCCTGGTGATCGAAGGGGGAGCCGTGTTCGCGCTCGGGATGCTCGCCCTGGGCAGCGTCTGCCTGCACGAGTTCTACGGGATGTACGAGCGCGCCCGGCCGGCCCGCCTGGCAGGCTTCGCGGCGCTCGCCGGCCTGCTGGCGGCGGCGCTCTACGGCGATCAGTTCCAGGTCCTGCTGGTCGCCGTCATCGCCCTGCCGCTGGCCTTCGGGCTGACGCTGGCACAGCCCCGGCCGAGCGTCGGCGGGCTGGCCGTGACGGTCCTCGGGATCTACTGGATCGGCTTCGCCCTCGCCCATGCCGTCCTGCTGCGGGGCCTGCCCCACGGCAACGGGATCGTGATCGACGTCCTCGTCGGCACCTTCCTGGGGGACACGGGCGCATATCTGGGCGGGCGCACGTTCGGCAAACGCCCGCTCGCCCCGACGCTGTCCCCCAACAAGACGGTCGAGGGTCTGTTGATCGGCATGCTCTGCGCGGTGCTGGGCGTCTGGATCGCAGGGCGCTATGAGGAATGGCTGCCCGGAACCCACGCGCTCGTGATCGGGCTCGGTGTCGCCGTCGCGGCGCCGATCGGCGACCTGTTCGAGTCCTTCATCAAGCGCGAGGCCCACACGAAGGACTCGGGCGGCCTGTTCGGGCCCCACGGCGGGGCGCTGGACCGCCTCGACGCGGTCCTCTTCACGGCGGTCGTCAGCTACTACGTCTGGGCGGCATACGTGCATTAGAGCCGGCTGTCGGCTTCACAGAGCCGAGAATCGGCGCCTGACGGCAGGGACGACCTCGCCGGGTCCAGTTCGGCCCTGTTGACGTTGTTAAGCGTCTGCTACGCGGGGCCACAGCCGGCCCGTCCGCCGGTAACGTGGGCGTGGGGCTACGAGGTCACGGTCGAGCCCCCGCGGGACCCGTCCCTGGCTGCTCTCGGGCACACGCGCGACCCTCCTGGAGGGAAGGTCTCGTTAGCGCCGGGATGGGCCCCGCCCCCGCGGCTGGACGGGACGGGTACGCCCCTGTACCGTGTACATCGAGGGATCAAGCGAGGGAGGGACCATGAAGGGAGAGCGCCCGTTCGCGGGCATCAGGGGCTCGCGCCCGGCGCGATGGCTGGCGCCGGCAGCGCTGGCGCTGATCGCGACGCTCGCGCTCGGCACGCCCGGCGCCTCGGCGGTGATCGTCCAGCTCCCCGGCGGCAAGACGCTGAGCTATCAGCCGCTGCGCGGCGCCGAAACCCCCCTCCAGCTCGACAAGTTCTTCTCCAACGTCGACTACAACGGCGGCCCCGTGATGCCGTCCAACACCAACTACGCGGTCTACTGGGATCCCGTCGGCGCGCCCGCCTACCCGAGCGGCTACGAGACGGGCATCAACCAGTACTTCGAAGACCTCGCCCACGACAGCGGCGGCCATGAAAATGTCGATTCGGTCTCGGCCCAGTACAACGACGCCGCCGGCGAATACGCGAACTACGACTCGCACTTCGCGGGAGCCCTGATCGACACCGACCCCTACCCGGCGAACGGGTGCACCAAGGCCGCCATCTGCCTGACCGACGAACAGCTCCAGGCCGAGCTGAAGAGCTACACGGCCGCCCACGGGCTGCCCAGGGACCTGATCCACGAGTATTTCCTGATCACCCCGCCGGGGGTCGAAGACTGCTTCACCTCCAAGGGCAAGGAATGCTCCGCCGGGAGCTCCCGCCCGGTCTACTGCGCCTACCACGGCAACATCACGCTCGGCGGTGGCGAAGAGCTGATCTACGCCAACGACCCCTACGTCACGGGGAACTCCGGCTGCGACGACGGCAATCACCCGAACGGGCCCTCGGACGGGGCTCTCGAGGGCGGCCTGGTGCACGAGCACAACGAGTCGATCACAGATCCCGAACCGAATGACGCCTGGACCGACATCGGCGGCAGCGGGGGAGAGGTCGCCGACAAGTGCGAGGGCGAATACGGCACCCCGCTCGGCACGGCCCCCGACGGAGCGAAATACAACCAGGTCATCGACGGGCACCTCTACTGGTACCAGGAGATCTGGAGCAACCAGACCCACCAGTGCCTGCAGCGGCTGACGTTCGCAGGCGAACACCCGACCGCGAAGTTCACGAGCACGCCCGAAACGGGGGACAGCGTCAGCTTCGACGCGAGTGCATCGAGCGCTCCCGGCGGGGTCTTCCGCTACAACTGGCAGTTCAACGACGGCCCGGGTCTGGCGACGCCCGTCGAGACGACCACGCCGACGGTCTCGCACACCTTCCCCAGCGGCGGCACCTACACCGTCGCGTTGACCGTCTTCTCCTCCGACGGCACCTCGGAGGGAACCGCCCAGACGATCGAAGTCGGCACCGCCCCGGCCCCGACGGTGACGAAGATCTCGCCGAAGAAGGGCGGCGGGGGCACGATCGTGACGATCACCGGAACGGGCTTCACGGGCGTCACCGAGGTCGCCTTCGGGGCGAGCGACTCGACCAACTTCACGGTCGACTCCGAAACCTCGATCACCGCCGAAGCGCCGCCGGGGCCCGGCGAAACGGTCGATGTCCGCGTCAGCGCCACCGGCGGCGAGAGCGCCATCAGCTCAAAGGACCACTTCAAGTACGGCAAGCCCGCCGTCACCGGCGTGAACCCCGGGAGCGGCCCGCTCGCGGGTGGCACGAAAGTCACGATCAGCGGCGACGGGTTCGCGCTCGGCTCGGCTACCAGCTTCAGCTTCGGCAAGGCGACCGCGACCGGGGTCGACTGCATCAGCTTCACCACCTGCACGGCCATAGCTCCCGCCGGCTCGAAGCCCGGCGCGGTCGATGTGATCGCGAAGGTCGGCTCGGGCAAGAGCAAGAAGAGCCCGGCCGACGAGTTCACCTACCTCTAAAGGACCGAGCGGAGCTGCCCGTGCCGGGCCCTGAGGCGGCGCTCGAGGGCCCCTAAATCCCGCTCGGGTCCGGCGCGTGGTACCCGCGCCCTATCATCGGGCCGATGGTCGCGATGCAAGGGCCCGGGCGCGCCGTGCGGGCGGGTGGACGATGAGCGAGCGCAAGCGCCTGTTGATCCTCGGTTCGACGGGCTCGATCGGCCGCCAGGCGCTCGATGTATGCATGCGCAGCGATGAGCTCGAGCTGGTCGGACTCTCAGCCGAGCGCTCGTGGGAGGAGCTGGTCGAGCAGGCCCGGGCCCACGATGTCGGGCGGATCGCCCTGGCGGACGCCGATGCGGCCGCACGCGCCGGGGAGGCCTGGACGGACGGGCGTGTGCTCGGCGGCCCCGAGGGGCTCGTGCGCCTGGTCGTTGAATCCGGCGCCGACCTCGTCTTGAACGCGCTGGTCGGCTCGGCCGGGCTCGGCCCGACGGTCGCGACGCTCGGCGAGGGGATCGACCTGGCGCTCGCCAACAAGGAGTCCCTCGTCGTCGGCGGGGAGCTCGTCGGTGCGCTGGCCGAGGCGACCGGCGCGCGGATCGTGCCGGTCGACTCCGAGCACACGGCGCTTCACCAGCTGATCGCCGGGCAGCCGCCGGGCGCGGTCGAACGGTTGACCATCACGGCCAGCGGCGGCCCGTTTCGCGGCCGGACCCGTGAGCAGCTGCAGGAGGTCACCGTCGAGGAGGCGCTGGCCCACCCGACCTGGGCGATGGGCGGCAAGATCACGATCGACTCGGCGACCCTGATGAACAAGGGCCTCGAGGTGATGGAGGCACACCACCTGTTCGGCACGCCCTACGAGCGGATCGACGTCGTCGTCCATCCGCAGTCGCTGATCCACGGGATCGTCCAGCTGGCCGACGGGGCGATGCTCGCACACATGGGCCCTCCCGACATGCGGATCGCGATCTCCTACGCGCTCCACGGCGGCGAGAGCGTCGGACTGCCGATCGAGCCGCTGGACCTCGCGGCGGTGGGCTCGCTGACGTTCGAGCCCGTCGACCTGGATGCCTTTCCCTGCCTGCGCCTGGCCCGCGAGGCGGCCCGCGCCGGAGGGACCGCGCCGTGCGTCCTGAACGCAGCCAACGAGATCGCCGTGCACGCATTCCTGCGCGGCGGCCTGCGCTTCCTGGAGATCCCCGCGGTGATCGAAGCGACCCTCGAGGAGCTGGGCAGCGAGCCGGTCCACGGATTCGAGTCGCTCTACGAGTCCGACCGGCGCAGCCGGGAACTGGCGGCCGAGACGGTCGCGGCACTCAGCTGAGCCGCCGCGACGGGCCGCTCGGCTGCGGGAAACCGGCGCCCGGCCTGCCAGACTGGAATCCGTGACCTGGCTGCTTACGTTCCTGGGCATCGTCTCGCTCGTGCTCCTGCACGAGTTCGGGCACTTCGCCGTGGCCAAGGCCGTGGGGATGCGCGTCGAGCGCTTCTCGCTGTTCTTCGGGCCGATGCTCGTCAAGTTCAAACACGGCGAAACCGAGTACGGGATCGGGCCGATCCCGCTGGGCGGCTACGTGAAGATCTCCGGCATGAACCCCTCCGAAGAGCTGCCGGCCGGGGAAGAGCACCGCGGCTTCTACCGCCAGGCGGTCTGGAAGCGTGTCGCCGTGATCGCGGCCGGGCCGGCGATGAACATCCTGGTCGCCTTCGTCCTGCTGGCGGGCGTCTACTGGCTGAGCGCTCAGCACGCCCTCGAGAACCGCGCCAAGATCGCCTCGGTCGAGACCGCCATGCCGGCCTCCGGGGTCCTGCGCAAGGGCGATGTGCTGCTCGCCGTCGACGGCAAACCGGTTGCCGTGAAGAGCGAAACGTTCAACTTCATCGACGAGATCGCCTCGCACCGGTGCGCCGGGCGCCAGGTCCAGGGCTGCGTCGCAGCGACGCCCGTCCACCTGAGGTCCAGCGCGGCTCGCAGCAGCTGCAGCTGGCGATCTACCCCCGCTATGACGCCAAGCTAGGGCGGATGCTCGTTGGCATCAGCTCCGAGTCGGTCCTCGTCAAAGAGAGCCTGCCGGCCGCGCTCGGGGCGAGCGTCAGCGAGATGTGGAGCGTCACGACCCAGACGCTCTCACGAATCGGGGGCATCTTCACGAGCTCCAAGGACCGCAAGGAACTGCATGGCATCGTCGGCGTCTCCGACGTGACCCGCCAGGCCTTCAGCTTCGGCGTGCCGGATGCCCTGTTCGTGCTGGCTCTGATCTCCCTGTCGCTTGCGATCATCAACCTGTTCCCGTTCCTGCCGCTGGACGGCGGTCACATCTTCTGGGCGCTCGCCGAGAAGGTCCGCGGCCGGGCGATCCCCTTCGAGGTGATGGAGCGGGCGAGCGTCGCCGGGATCGCGCTGGTGCTCGTCGTCGCCGCGATCGGCCTGTCGAACGATCTCAGCTCGCTCTCCAACGGCTCGCTGACGTTGCACCGCTGAGCCGCGCTCAGCGGCAGGGCCTCACGCAGACCCAGCTCTTGGTCAGTGGACCCAGGCGCTCGGGCATGGCCGCGCCGAACAGCGCTTCGAGCTCCCCCCGGCGCAGCAGCGAGATCTCTTCCCAGCCGCCGGTCGCGCCGAGGCGCCAGTAGACCCGGCGCACACGGGGGGGCAGCCAGTGGGCACCCGGCAGCAGGGCGTGCGGCTCGAGCGGGAAGGAGTAGGCCGGCGTCTGCACGAAATAGCCCCGCCCGACCCGCCGCAGCTCGGCTGCGAAGGCCGCACGGCGGGAGGGTGCGACGTGCTCGATGACGCTCGAGCAGTAGACGAGGTCGAACTCCCCGTCGGCGAAGGGAAGCCCGTCGGCCGCATCGGCCCGCACGAACGGCCCGGGGTAGCCCGGTTGCTCTTCGAGGTCGAGCCCCGTGATGTCGAGCTCGGGCTCGAGTGCCCTGAGGCCCAGCGCGCCGCAGCCGACGTCGAGCACACGACCGCCCTCGGGGAGGGCGCTCTGCGCAAAGAACCTCCGGTGGCGCCGGGCCCGCGCGCGGGCGGCAAACGGGCCGATGCAGGCGGGCCAGTGGGCCGCGGGCCGTGGCATAGATGTCGGCGTCGGTCACAGTGGCCATCCTAGGCACGCGCCACCTGGCCGGCGGGGCACGGGCGGGCCCGGTGTTCCAGGCCATCTAGAATCCTCCTCATGGCCTCCAAAAACCAGATCATGCTCGGCACGGTCCCCATCGGCGGCGGGGCGCCCGTTGCAGTTCAGACGATGACCAAGACCGAGACCGCCAACCTGCAGGCGACGATGGCCCAGATCCACACGGTGGCGGAGGCCGGAGCCGACATCGTCCGCGTCGCCGTCCCCCGCGAGCAGGACGCCGAGGCCCTGAAGACGATCGTCGCGCAGTCCCCGATCCCGGTGATCGCCGACATCCACTTCAACCACACGCTTGCCCTCAAGGCGATCGCCGCGGGCGCGCACTGCGTGCGTCTGAACCCCGGCAACATCGGCGGGCCCGAGAAGGTCGCAGAGGTGACCGCCCTGGCCGAGAAGACCGGGACCCCGCTGCGCGTCGGGGTCAACTCCGGGTCGCTGCCCAAGCACCTGCGCCAACTGGAGTACGACAACCCGGTCGAGGCCCTCGTCACCGCCGCGGTCGAGACCGTCGAACTGATGGAGAGCCTGAACTTCACCAACTTCAAGGTCTCGATGAAGTCGACCTCGGTCCCCAACACGATCGCCTCCAACCGCCTGCTGGCCGAGCGGATCCCCTATCCGCTGCACCTGGGCGTCACAGAGGCCGGGACCAAGTGGTCGGGCTCACTGAAGTCGGCCGTCGGGCTCGGCACGCTGCTGGCCGACGGGATCGGCGACACGATCAGGATCTCGCTGTCGACCTTCCACGCCGAGGAAGAGGTCAAGGTCGCGTGGGAGATCCTGAAGGCGCTGAAGCTCCGCGAGCGCGGCCCCGTCCTGATCGCCTGCCCGACCTGCGGGCGGCTGCAGTTCGACATGGACACCGTCGTCGCCGAAGTCGAGCAACGCCTGGAAGCCTACGAGGACCCCGTCGAGGTCTCCGTCCTCGGCTGTGCGGTCAACGGGATCGGCGAGGCCCGCCACGCGGACTTCGGGATCACGGGGGCCAAGGACATGGGGATGATCTACTCCAAGGGCGAGCCGCTGAAGAAGGTCCCCACCGAGCAGCTCGTCGATGAGCTCTTCAAGGAGATCGACCGCTACTACGCCGCCGGCAAGAAGGTCGAGCGCGACGAGCAGGCCGCGGCGGAGGCCCGCGCCTGGCTGGCCGAGAACGAGGACGACACGCAGATGACCCCCGAGCGGATTGCAGCCCTCGAGGCCGCGGCTGCCGAGAACGACGCCGCCGCCGCCGAGGTCCTCGAGGAGATGCTCGAGCCCGTCGGCTCGGTCACGCTGGACGAGGACATCTCCCCGGTCGCCGGCCGGCGCTTCTGCCGCGGCTAGAAACCAACGGGCATGGCCCCCTCCGAGGAGTGGCTCTGACCCGGCGCGTTCGAGGAAGTCGACTGTCCGTGGAAGTTGCGCGAGCTCGCGTTGATGGCCGGGCGCCGCCCGGCCACTGTCGCCTGAGCGCAGCGGGTCTGCTGCCTTCGCCCCCGCGGGCGATGGACGCTCGCGGGGCAGTCGGCGGAGCTCGCAGCCCCAGCTCAGATCAAGCCGGTCAGGAGGCGGCGGCGAAGCGCTCTGCGATCCGCGTCCAGTCGACCACGTTCCACCATGCATCGATGTAGTCGGGGCGGCGGTTCTGGTAGTGCAGGTAATAGGCGTGCTCCCAGACATCGACGCCCAGCAGCGGGGTCTTGCCGTCGGAGAGCGGCGTGTCCTGGTTGGCGCTGCCGACGATCGCGAGGCCCGAGCCGTCGTGGACGAGCCAGGACCAGCCGGAGCCGAACTGGTTCACGCCCGTTTCCTTCAGCTTGGCCTTGAAGTCGGCGAACGACCCGAACGCGGCATCGATCGCAGCGGCCAGATCGCCGTCGGGCTCGCCGCCGCCGTCGGGGCTCATGCTCTCCCAGAAGAGGCTGTGGTTGTAGTGCCCGCCCCCGTTGTTTTTGACCGCGCCCCGCTTCTCGTCCGGGACCTGGCTGAGGTCGCGCAGGACATCCTCGATCGGCGCGTCGGCCAGCGGTGTGCCCTCGAGGGCCGCGTTGACCTTGTCCACGTAGGCCTGGTGGTGCTTGTCGTGATGGAACTCCATCGTGGCCTTGTCGATGTGGGGCTCCAGTGCGTCATATGCGTACGGCAACGGCGGTACGGAGTAGGGCATTTGTGCTCCTTGTCAGATTTCGATCGAAGTCCTGTCGCTGACCGCTGTTCTATCAAAGGCGCAGAGCCTCGCCGGGCGGCCGCAGGGCTCTACCACCAGGGCTCTTCTACCCCTAAAATGTCCGGCGAACCGTGGCGGGGGCGTGGGTCCGCGTCGCATGATCGAGGGGATGAGGGATGAGCGACCATCAAGGACGCACGCCGCGCCTGGCGCAGGCGCCGCTCCGCACGGCTGCGGTACTCGCCGTGGCGGCGCTGGCACTACTGGGGCTGGCCGCGACGGCCAGCGCGAAGAACGGCACGACCTGGCTGTGCAAGCCCGGGCTGAAACCCGATCCATGCCTTGAAAACCGCGAAGCGAACCTCGTTACCTTCAACGGGACGACCCGCGAAGAAACGATCCAGAAGTCCGTCAAGGGACGTCCCGCCGTCGACTGCTTCTACGTCTACCCGACGGTCTCCGAACAGGAAGGCCCCAACGCCAACCTGACGATCGAACCGCAGGAGACCCAGGTCGCGATCGATCAGGCCTCGCGCTTCTCCCAGCTCTGCAAGGTCTACGCGCCGATGTACCCGCAGCTGACGCTCGACGCGATCAAAACAGTCGGGGGCGTCAGCTACGAAGACGAGCTCAAGGCCTACACCGGCGTCCGCAGCGCCTTCCTGGAATACCTGCACAAGTACAACAAGGGCCGCGGGATCGTCCTGATCGGCCACTCGCAGGGCTCGCTGATGCTCGAGCAGCTGATCAAAGAACAGTTCGACGCCAAGCCGAGCCTGCGCAAGCAGCTCGTCTCGGCCGACCTGATGGGCGGCAACGTGCTCGTGCCCGAAGGCCAGCTCGAGGGCGGGACCTTCGAACACGTCCCGGCCTGCACTTCGGCGAGCGAGGTCGGCTGCGTGATCGCCTACTCGACGTTCCTCAAAGAACCGCCGGCGGAATCGTTCTTCGGCCGCCCCGACAGCCCCCTGCTGAGCGGCAGCCCGCCGCCGCCGGGCTCGCAGGTCCTGTGCGTCAACCCGACGCTCCTGACCCAGAACGGCGGGGTCGGCAACCTGCTGCCCTACGCGCCCACGAAGGTCTTCCCGGGCGTGCAGGGCGGCGCCGTGCCGGTGCCCAAAGGCTCGACGGCCTGGGTCACCGGGCGGGGGCTGTTCACCGCACAGTGCAAGAACGAAAACGGTGCCAGCTGGCTTCAGATCAGCACCGCCCCGGGGGTCAGCGAAGAACTGAAGTCAGTCCTGCTCGCCGAAAACCTGATGCCCGAGGAACTGATCGGCGCCGAATGGGGCCTGCACCTCTACGACGTCAACATCGCCCTGGGCAACCTGGTCAACACGCTGGCAGTCCAGATCCAGGCCTACGGGTTCGAATCCTGAGCCCGGCCGCGCGCAACTGAGCGAGCGCTCCCCGAACCGCCCGGCAACGCCGCGGGCGGTTCGGGGATGGTCTGCCCGCGGCGATCCGTATACCCTCGTCGCACCGTGGGCAGTGAGCGCCCGCGAGCCCAGACGATGCCAAGACTCTCCGAATATCTGCTGCCGACCGAGAAGCAGGCCCCGGCCGACGCCGAGGCGATCTCGCACAAGCTGATGGTCCGCGCCGGTCTGATCCGCCAGATGGGGGCGGGCATGTGGAGCTGGCTGCCCGCCGGCTGGCGTGTGCACCAGCGGGCCGTCGCGATCATCCGCGAGGAGATCGACGGGATCGGCGGGCAGGAGATGCTGATGCCGGTGCTGCAGCCCTCCGGGCCCTGGCACAAGAGCGGGCGCTACGAGATCGACGAGCTCTTCAAGCTGTCCGACCGCAAGGGCTCCGAGCTGGTCCTCGCGATGACCCACGAGGAGGCCGTCACCACACATGTGGCCCAGGTCGTGCGCTCCTACCGCGACCTGCCGCTGATCCTCTACCACTTCCAGGTCAAGGAGCGAGACGAGCCGCGACCGCGGGCCGGTGTCCTGCGTACCCGGGAGTTCGTGATGAAGGACTCATACACCTTCGACCGTGACCCGGAGGGCCTCGAGGAGCGCTACCGCCTTCACGTCGGCGCCTACGACCGGATCATGCAGCGGACGGGCCTGCGCTACTACCGCGTCGAGGCCGACGTCGGCATGATGGGCGGCAGCGGCGCACATGAGTACATGGCCCTCTGCCCTGCAGGTGAGAACGAGGTCGTCCTCGCGGGCTCCTACGCGGCCAACCTGGAGGTCGCGAGCGCCGACCCCGTGCCGGTCGAGCTGCCCGTCGCACCGGACTCGCCCGAAGCGGTTTCGACACCCGGCATGACGACCGTCGCCGAGGTCGCAAAATCACTTCAGATCCCCGAGGCAGGCCTGCTGAAGGCCTATCCGGTGGTGCTCGAGGGCGAGCGCGAGCGGCTCGTCCTGGTCCTCGTCCGGGGCGATCACCGGGTCAGCGAGATCAAGCTGGCCAACGCCCTGCAGGCGCCGGCCCGGCCCGCCGGAGCCGGCGAGATCGAGCAGGCGATCGGTCCCCCCGGCTACATCGGCCCGGTGGGGCTCGGCGAGAACGTCGAGATCCTGCTCGACAGCGCCGTCGCCTCGGGGCCCGAGGGCGCCTACGTGACCGGGGCCAACCGCCCCGACGAGCACCTTCGGGGCGTCGTCCCGGGCCGCGACTTCTATTTCACCGAGGCCGACCTGCGCGAGGTCTGCGTGGGGGACACCGTCGCCGGGGAGCCCGTCACGATCGAGCCGGCGATCGAGGTGGGCAACATCTTCAAGCTCGGGACCCGCTACTCGGTCCCGCTGGGAGCGAGCTTCCTCGACGAGAGCGGCTCCGAGCAGCCGATCTGGATGGGCTCCTACGGGATCGGCCCGGCCCGCATCGTCGCGGCGGCCGTCGAGCAGTACGCCGACGAGCACGGGATCTCCTGGCCGCGTGCCCTGGCACCGTTCGACATCCACCTCGTCTCACTCGGCAAGGCGGGGACGGCCGAGCGCGAGGCCGCGGACGAGCTCTATGAGCTGCTCGGGTCGAGCCGGTTCGAGGTGCTCTACGACGATCGCGACCTCGGGCCGGGGGAGAAGTTCGCCGACGCCGAGCTGCTCGGTTGCCCGCTGCGCCTGACCGTGGGGCGCAAGTCCCTGGAGTCCGGCGAGATCGAGGTGCAGCTCCGCAGGGGCCGCGAGCAGGCGGCTCCGCTGGCGCTGGGCGGCGCGCCGGAGGCGCTGCTGGGTGCCCTGGACGAGCTGTGGTCGAGCCTGCCCTAGGGCGCGAGTCGCCGCCGAGCGGAACCCGGCGGCTGACCGTCGCGCGCCTGTTCGGCCTCGACCGCTCCGGCCCGCCGCCGCCGCAGACCCGCGCCGGCGAGCCGTTGCGGCCGTGGACGGTCCCGAACGCGATCGGCTTTCTGCGCCTGGCGCTGATCCCTGTCTTCCTGCTCGTCGCCCTGTCCAGCAGCGACGGCCAGGACGCCCTCGCCGCGACGTTGTTCGCGGTGATCGCCTGGGGCGACTACGCCGACGGGATCGCGGCCCGCCTCACCCGCCAGTACAGCCGCCTGGGCGCTCTGATGGACCCGATCACCGACCGTCTGCTGATCATCAGCGGGGTCGTCGTGGCGTTCGACTTCGAACTGCTGCCCCGCTGGGCGCTCCTCGTGCTGGCCGTGCGCGAGCTGGCGATGCTCGCCCTGGGGCGCTACGGGCTGAGCCGAGGGGTCGATCTGCGCATCAACTGGCCCGGGCGGCTCGCCGTGGCGCCCGTGATGGGCGCGCTGTTCTTCCCGATGACGGGGCTGCGGACGCTCGGGGAGGTGCTGCTCTACATCGGCCTCGCCCTGGCCCTGCTCGCGACGGTCCTCTACGCGCGCAGCGGCCTCGCGCAGCTGGCCGCGCAGAGCGATCTTTAGCCTCAAGCTCAGCCTGAACCTTTTGGACTATAATCGCGGCCCTGGGTGCCCGCGGGCGTCCGGATCGGGGGTCGAATCCGGCCCGAGTCGCCACAGGAGAGAGGGCATATGGACGAGACGTTCCCCGACCTTGCCTCGTTGTCGGACATCGAACTGAAGGACGTCATCCGCCAGCTGACCGAGGAGGAGACCGAGATCTCCTACAAACGGCGGATCCTGCACGGCAAGATCGACATCCTCCGTGCCGAGCTTGTCAATCGTCTGCGCAGCCAGCACAACGGCGGGCAGATAACGATCACCGGCGAGGACGTCCAGCGCCTGACGGACATTCTCACCCAGGGTTCTCAAGAGTCCCCGGAGTGAGGGCAGGTGGCCCTGCACTGCACCGAGTGCGGCTTCCTCAATAGCGAGGGCGCCAACTACTGCCAGCGCTGCGGCGCCCTGCTGGAGCGCGGCGAGGCCGCACCCGCGCCGACGGGCGAGCCCGTCACGGCGACCTACAGGATCGACGAGACCGGCGAGCTTGTCCCCGTCGACATCGAGGCGGTCACCGCTCGCGGGCCGGCGCTCGTGATCCGGGCCGGCGGCGGGCGGGTGGGCGAGAGCTTCCCCGTGGAGGGCGAGCGGATGAGCATCGGACGGCGCCCGGACTCCGAGGTCTTCCTCGATGACGTCACCGTGTCGCGCGATCACGCCCTGCTGATCCGCCGCGGGGGCGACTGGTACCTCGATGACTGCGGCTCTTTGAACGGAACCTACGTCAACCGCTCGCGGATCGAGTCCCAGCGCCTCGAGGAGGCCGACGAGCTGCAGATCGGCAAGTACAAGCTGACGTTCCACGCCCGCTGATGGCGACGCAGGCGCCAGGAAGCGAGGCCGAACAGCTCGAAGTCGAGCTCGACGCCCAGGCGCCAGAGCTCGCCAAGCGCCAGAAGTCGCTGACGATCGGAGCGGTCTGCAAGGCGCTGGCCCAGGAATTCCCCGACATCTCGATCTCCAAGATCCGCTACCTGGAGGATCAGAAACTGCTGACACCACGGCGCACGCCGGGCGGCTACCGCCTCTACACGCCCGGCGACGTCGCGCGGCTGCGGACGATCCTGAGGATGCAGCGCGACGAGTTCCTGCCGCTGCGGGTGATCCGCCAGGAGCTGGCCGCCGGACGATCGGGCGAGAGCGCCGCCGTGCCCGGGCGTCCCCCGACCCGCGAGGGCCAGCGGACCTGGCGTCCCGCCGTCAGCGTCCGTGAGGCGACCGGGGCGCTGTATACCCTCGACGAAGTTCTCGAGGAGACCAAGGCCGAGGCGAAGCTCGTCAAGGAGCTCGAAGAGTTCGGCGTCGTCAAGGGGGAGCTCCGCGGTGGGGTTCGCTATTTCGACGAGACCGAGCGGGAGATCGTCGCCGCCGTCGCCGAGCTGGCGCGCTACGGCGTCGGCGGGCGAAACCTGCGCGTGTTCCGCTCCTCCGCCGACAGGGAGGCCAACCTGCTGCAGCAGATCCTCGCGCCGGCGCTTCGCTCGCGCAACCCCGAGCGCCGCAAGGAGGCTGTGGACGCCCTCGAGAACCTCGCCGCCGTGGCGACCCATCTCAAGCACCTGCTGCTGATCAGGGACCTGCGCAAGATCGTCCGCTGATGGACGAGCTGCGCCAGCTGATCCGCGACATCCCGGACTTCCCCAAGCCGGGGATCAACTTCAAGGACCTGACGCCCCTGATGGCGAACGCCGGCGCGCTGCGCCGGGCCGTCGAGGGCCTCGCCGAATGGGCCCGGCCGCTCGAGGTCGACTGCGTCGTGGCGGCGGAGGCTCGCGGCTTCCTGCTCGGCCCGGCCCTGGCGCTCGAGCTGGGCGCCGGGTTCGTGCTCGCCCGCAAGCCCGGCCGGCTGCCGTATGAGACGGTCAGCGCCGAGTACCTGCTCGAGTACGGCTCCGGACAGCTCGAGCTTCACTCAGACGCGCTGGCAAGCGGCGCCCGCGTGCTGGTCCACGACGATCTGCTGGCGACCGGCGGCACCGCGGGGGCCCTGTGTGAGCTCGTCGAGACGCTTGGCGGCGAGGTCCTCGGCTGCGGCTTCCTGATCGAGCTGGCGTTCCTCGACGGGCGCCGGCGCCTCGCCCCGCACGAGGTCCATGCCCTGTTGAGCTATGAGTCCTAAGCTTCGCGGGCGATGCCCACAGCCCGCGCCAGCCGCAGGATCGCCGCGCCGGCCGAGGAGCTCTGGGCGGTCGTCTCAGACCCCCACCACCTGCCGCGCTGGTGGCCCCGCGTGACCCGCGTCGAGGATGTCCGCGAGGGCGCTTTCACGGAGGTCATGAGGACCAAGAAGGGCAAGACGGTGAGGGCCGACTTCCAGCTCCTGGAGCTCGAGGCAGCGACCCATACGGTCCGCTGGGACCAGCTGATCGAGGGAACCCCCTTCGCGGCCGCGCTGGCCACCTCGGAGACCGAGCTGAGGCTCGTGCCGGCGGGCCCGCAGGCGGGCTCGCTCGCCGGAGCCCCGCAGCAGACCGACGTCACGATCGAGCTCCGTCAGACGATGAGCAGCGGGCGCGCGTCCAGGCCGGCGGGAGTTCGCTCGCCCAGATTCGGGATCGAGACCTGGGGCGCGCGGATGGTCCGCAAGGCCGCCCAGGCGACGATCGAGGAAGCCCTGGAGGGGCTGGAGCGGATCAGTGCCTGACCCGCAGCGGCAGATGCGCTGGTGGGGCTGGGGCGAGTCCCGTCATGCCCACGAGCTGCCCGAGCACGCCCTCGTGTTCCTGCGCGAGACGATCGGCGTGGCCGAGCGGCCCCGCCCGCCGGTCGCCCTGGAGCAGGTCCGGCTCGAGCCGACGCGCCTGACCGAGGCGGTCCGTGGCGAGCTGCAGTCGATCTGCGGTGCCGAGCACGTCCTCGACGGCCACGGCGAACGGGTCCTGCACGCCGCCGGCAAGGGCTACCCCGACCTCGTCCGCCTGCGGGCCGGGGAGCCCGAGGGCTCGCCCGACGCGGTCGTTCACCCCGGCGGGCACCGCGAGATCATGGCCGTGCTGGGGCTCTGTGCGGCGCGCTCGGTCGCCGTCGTGCCGTTCGGCGGCGGGACGAGCGTCGTCGGCGGGCTGGCGCCGCTGCGCGGCGAGCACGACGCGGTGATCGCGCTCGACCTGGGACGGGCCGCCGGGCTCCTGCGCCTGGACCACGAGTCCGCCACCGCGACCGTCGGCGCGGGCCTGCGCGGACCCGAGCTCGAGCGGCTGCTCGGCGCCGAGGGGTTCACGCTCGGGCACTTCCCGCAGTCCTTCGAGTACGTCTCGCTGGGAGGCTGCGCCGCGACCCGCTCGGCCGGGCAGGCATCGACGGGCTACGGCTCGATCGAGAAGATGATCCTCGGCCTGCGCCTTGCCGCCCCGGCCGGGGAGATCGAGCTGCCACCGCTCCCGGCGAGCGCCGCCGGGCCGGGCCTGCGCCAGCTGCTGGTCGGCTCGGAGGGGACCCTGGGCGTGATCAGCGAGGTCTCGCTGCGGGTCCGCCGCGCACCCGAGCAGCGGATCTATGAGGGCGTCTTCTTCGAGAGCTTCGCGGCCGGCTCACAGGCGCTGCGCCTGCTGGCGGGCGAGCACGTGCTGCCCGACGTGGCGCGGCTCTCCGACGAGCAGGAGACCCGCATGTCCCTCGCCCTGGCGGGCAGCGGCGGGCTCAAGGGCCGCCTGGGACGCTCCTACCTCGGCGCCCGCGGCTACGGCGGCGCCTGCCTGGCGATCCTCGGCTTCGAGGGCGCGCGCGGCGAGGTCGCCTTCCGCCGGCGGCGTGCGCTGCAGCTGGCTCGCCGCAGCGGCGGGCTGTCCGTCGGGGCCTCGCCCGGGCAGGCCTGGCTGAAGGGGCGCTTCGGGGCGCCCTACCTGCGCGATGAGCTGCTCGAGCAGGGCGTCATGGTCGAGACCCTCGAGACGGCCACGCAGTGGTCGAAACTGGATCAGCTGCACCGCGGTGTGACGGGCGCGATCGAGGCCGCCCTCGGGGAACCGTGCCTGGTCATGTGTCACGTCTCCCATGTCTATGAGAGCGGAGCCTCGCTGTATTTCACGTTCCTGGCCCCCCAGCGCGAGGGCGCCGAGCTCGAGCAGTGGCGCGAGGTCAAGGCGGCGGCCTCACAGGCGATCGTCGACGGCGGCGGGACGATCACCCACCATCACGCCGTCGGGCGCGACCATGCGCCGTGGATGGCGAGCGAGCTCGGCGAGGAGGGGCTGCGGGTCCTGCGGGCCGCCAAGGCCGAGCTCGACCCGGCCGCGATCATGAACCCCGGGAAGCTCCTGCCGGTCAGTCCTTGAGGGTGAAGGTGCCGCGCAGCACGACGTGACCCGGGTGTGCCGGGTGGTCGCTCGTCTCGCGGGTCAGCAGGATTTCTTTGTATTCGCCCGCGTTTTCTGGCAGCAGGGCCGCGCCGGCGAGCTTGTGGCTCTTGCCGACGGGCGGGCTCTTGCTGAGCGGGTACGCGCTGCTCGGCGAGTTGTAGAGCCAGATCGCGTAGAAGAAGTGGTCCGTCGAGGGGATGTGTTCGGCCTGGATGTAGAACGCCCGCTTGCTGCCTTCGGAGAGGACCTCGACCGCTCCGGTGCTCCTGCTGTTCGGATCGGTCGGTTTCAGCGGGAAACGCGCCTCTTCTTTGGGTTCGGTCGTCTTGGCGCTCGTCGAGGTGGATCCCGTCGAGGCGACGGTTGCCGCTTTTTTGGAGGAGCCCCCGCCGGCGAAGACGAGGATCACGACGACGATCACCGCGGCCAGGATCGCGGCCAGCAGCAGCGCGCCGCCGAGCCGTGAGCTGGGCGCCGCGGGCGGCTCCCACAGGCTCGGTGAGGCGGCCGCCTCGGCCAGCGAGTAGGGCTGCGCCGGAGCGGGCGTGGGAGCCGGCGGCGGCGCCCCGAGCGGGGCGGGCGGGATCTCCGGCAGCTCGCCCAGCCCGCTCAGCTCCGCCGCGAGCGCCTGCGCCCAGCGCGAGGCGGGCAGCGAGGAGGACAAGAGGGTCCGTGTCCGCAGCCGCTCGGCGACCCCTGGCTGCTGGCTCAGCAGGTAGTCGCCGATCTCCTCGCGAATGGCCGGGTCCAGTCCCCGGGCGAGGCCCGGCGCGAGCACGGCGAGGGCTGCGTGGGCGCGGTCGTGGACGGCCTGCTCGCCGATCCCGAGCATGCCCGCGACCTCGGCGTAGGTCTTGCGCTGGCGCAGCAGGATGGACAGCGCGGCGCGCTGATCGGGCGGAAGCTCTTCCAGTCTGCTCATGGTGTTCTGTCGCGGTCCCCCTGCCCGCGCCCGGTGGGCCCGGCGCGAGAGGACCGTAGGCTATCGTGGCGGCGCGATGGCCACACAGGACACAGCCGCACTGCAGGCGGGGATCCAGGGTTTCGATCGGCTCTACGGGCTCGAACTGCTGGCGGTCTCGGACACCGAGGTCTCCGCCCGGCTGAAGGTCCGCCCGGAGGTCAAGCAGCCCGCCGGCCTCGTCCACGGTGGGATCTACGCCTCGATCGCCGAGTCGATCACCTCGATGGCGACGTTCGTGGCGGTCGCTCCCGGGGGTGAGATGGCGATGGGGCTCTCCAACAGCACCAGCTTCCTGCGCCCGATCACCGAGGGCACCGTCCACGCGCTGGCCACGCGGCTGCACCGCGGCCGGACGACGTGGGTCTGGGACGTCCGCTTCAGCGACGACGCCGGGCGGACCTGTGCGGTGACGCGGATGACGGTGGCCGTTCGCCCGGCAGCAGCCCGATAGGCGTCTGCGCCGTCAGCTCAGCCGGCGCAGCGGCGGCGGCATCTGCGTCGGCAGCGGTGTCGAGCCGAAGCCGGTGTCGGGGAGCCTTGCGGGCAGTGGCCGGCCGGGCGAGCCGAGCGCGTTGATCGCAACCATCGCCCGGGCGGCGGCAGCCGCGAGCGCGGGGGTCTCGGCAAAGATCGAGACGACGACGGGGCCCGTCGGGATCGCGATCGCCCGGCCCTCCTCGCTGACCCGCGCGGTGGCGCCGCGGATGCTCGACGGCCGCGAGGGGGCCGAGCCGCCGGGCACGAAGCTGTTGTCGGGCGAGGTGATGATCCGCAGCGGCGAGACGCAGAAGCCCTGCCCGCCGTGGACGCAGTCCCCGTACTGCAGGCTGAAGGCGCCGCTGGGGTCATGGTTGCCTTCGGTGATCGAGTAGCCCTCGAAGGTGCCTCCGAGCCAGTACACGGGGAACGGCGCGACGATCAGCTGCTCGAGGGTCGTGTGTGAGATCGGCTTGTCCTGCAGCGTGTTGCCGCAACCGCCGAGCAGCAGTGCGCAGAGACCGGCGAGGGGGAGGGCGGCGAGGCGCACCGAGGCAGATTAACCGGGCGGGCGGGGGCCCGTCGGGGCCGTGGGCACTAGCCGCGATAGCGGTTGGTGATCGGCATCCTCCGGTCGCGGCCGAAGGCGCGGGCTGAGATCTTGATCCCGGGGGGCGCCTGGCGGCGCTTGTACTCGGCCAGATCGACCAGCCGGATGGTGTGATCGACGTCGTGCTCGGCCAGGCCCTGTGCGATCAGCTGCTCGCGGCTCAGATCGAACTCCACATAGCCCTCGAGGATCCGGTCGAGGACCTCGTAGGGGGGCAGCGAGTCCTCGTCGCGCTGGTCCGGGCGCAGCTCCGCGGAGGGAGCGCGCTCGATGATCGAGGCGGGGATCGGCGAGCCCGTCCGCGCCACGAGGCCTCCCGGCTCGTGCGCCCCGGCGGGCGAGTTGCGCCACTCGCAGAGGCGGTAGACGAGCGTCTTGGGGACATCCTTGATCACCGCGAAGCCACCGGCCAGATCGCCGTAGAGGGTCGTGTAGCCGACCGACATCTCCGACTTGTTGCCCGTCGTCAGGACCAGCCAGCCGAACTTGTTCGAGAGCGCCATCAGCAGGTTGCCGCGGATCCGCGCCTGCAGGTTCTCCTCGGTCAGGTCCGGCTCGCGGCCCGCAAAGTCGCCGGCCAGCGTCGCCGTGTAGGCGGCCATCACCTCGGCGATCGGGAGCTCGTGGACATCCAGCCCCAGTGTGCCCGCCAGCTCCCGCGCGTCCTGCTGCGTCTCGGAGGAGGAGTAGGGGGAGGGCATGATCGTCGCCGAGACACGCTCCGCACCGAGGGCGTCCGCCGCCAGGCAGGCGACCAGCGCCGAGTCGATCCCGCCCGAGAGGCCGAGGACGACACGCGCGGAAGCCGTTCTTCTCGACGTAGTCGTGCAACCCCAGTGTCAGCGCCGCATAGACCTCGGCCTCAACCGGGGCGAGCGCCGGGGCCGGTTCGCCGCTCCCAACGGGTGCCCCAGGGGCGACCGGGCTCGCGGGCAGAGGGGGCAGGACCGTGACGGGCGTGCCGCCGGCGCGGGCGGCCGGGCGGTGGCTCGCGTCGCGCAGCCGCGCCGCGGCCGCCGCCGCGAGGTCGACCTCGGTGATCAGCAGCTCCTCGCGGAACTGGGCGGCCCGGGCGATCGTGGTGCCGGTGTGGTCGATCACACAGGAGTGCCCGTCGAACAGGAGCTCGTCCTGGCCGCCGACCAGGCCGCAGAACGCGACACAGGCCAGGTTGTCCCGGGCCCGCTGGGCGAACATCCGCTCACGCTCCGCGCCCTTGCCGGCGTGATAGGGCGAGGCCGAGATGTTGACGATCAGGGTCGCCCCCGCCAGGGCCTCCCGGCTCGCCGGCGGGCCGGGCTCCCAGATGTCCTCGCAGATCGTCAGCCCGACCCGCTCGGAGCCGACGTCAATGACGGCGCCCGCCGCGCCGGCCTGGAAGTAGCGCTGCTCGTCGAAGACGCCGTAGTTGGGCAGGTAGACCTTGCGGTAGATCGCATGCACCGAGCCTCCCGCGAGGACCGCGGCGGAGTTGAAGACGTCCTCGGCGCGCTCGGGGAAGCCGACGATCGCCACCACATCGCTCGCCTCGCCGGCGAGCTGCTCGAGCGCCGCGCGGGAGTCCGCGAGAAAATGCTCCTTCAGCAGCAGGTCCTCTGGCGGGTAGCCGGTCAGGGCCAGCTCGGGGAAGAGCACCAGCCCGGCGCCCGCCTCGCGCGCAGCGGCGATGCCCCTGGAGATCCGCCGGGCGTTGCCGGCGATGTCCCCGACGGTCGCGTTGATCTGGCACAGGGCGAGGCGCATTGCCTCGATCGTATCCGCGCCACCCGCCCTCACAACGCGCGCACCGCCGCAGCGCAATGCGGCGAATAGACTCCCCGCCGATGAGCGCCGAGCCGCTGAGCAAGTCCTACCGCACCGTCGAGGGCGCCAGGATGGCCTTTCACGAAGCCGGGGCGGGGGAGACGATCCTGCTGCTGCACGGCAACCCGACCTCCTCCTACCTGTGGCGAGACGTCGTGCCCCACCTCTCCGGTCAGGGGCGTTGCATAGTCCCCGACCTGATCGGTCACGGGGACTCGGACAAGCTCGAGGGGTCCGGGCCCGGGTCCTACACCTTCGTGGAGCACCGCCGGTACCTCGACGGCCTGCTCGACCAGCTCGAGCTCGGCGAGCGGGTCACGCTGGTCCTCCACGACTGGGGCACGGCGCTGGGCTTCGACTGGGCCAACCGTCATCGTGACCGGGTCGCGGGGATCGCCTACATGGAGGGCATCGTCAGGCCGATCATCTGGGAGGAGTGGCCCGAGGCAGCGCGGGGGATCTTCCAGGGGATGCGCTCACCGGCGGGCGAGGAGATGATCCTCGAGAAGAACCTGTTCGTCGAGGCGATCCTGCCCGCCTCGGTCATCCGGACGCTCAGCGAGCAGGAGATGGCCGAGTACCGCCGTCCCTTCGCCGAGCCCGGGGAGGACCGGCGCCCGACGCTCAGCTGGCCGCGCCAGATCCCGATCGGGAGCGAGCCCGCCGATGTCGTTGAGATCGTCCGCGACTACTCCGCGTGGCTCTCGCAGTCGGCGGTCCCGAAGCTGTTCGTCAACGCCGACCCCGGCTCGATCCTGACGGGCCCCCAGCGACAGTTCTGCCGCAGCTGGCCCAACCAGACCGAGGTGACGGTCCCCGGGATCCACTTCATTCAGGAGGACAGCCCCGAGGAGATCGGGCAGGCCGTCTCGGGGTGGATCGCCGCAAGCGTCCGCGGCGCCTAGCGGCGCTTCAGCCGGCGCTAGGCGGGCTTGCGCGCCGCGGAACGTGTGCCCGCGGAGGCGCTCGGCGCGCGTTTTGCCTTTTTGGCGGCGGCCCGCTTGCTCGTCGGGCTGAGGCCCGCCGCACGGTAGAGCGAGGCGATCGCCCACTTCAGGTCATCGGCGATCGCGTCGAGCTTGGGCAGCGAGTCGTAGTCACCCAGCAGGCCGAAGCCGAGGTGGCCGTCGTAGCTCATGACGGCGATGCCGAGCGCCTGGCGCTGCGCCAGCGGCACGACGGGGTAGAGGACCTCCAGCTGGCGCCCGAGCAGGTAGAGCGGGAACTGCGGGCCCGGCACGTTGGTGACGACGAGGTTGAAGAACTGCTGGCGGGCCTGCAGTCGCGCGGCCTGGCTGAGGATCGTCGGCGGCGCAAAGCCCGCGAGGTTCGTCAGCACCTGCGCGCCGACGGCCTGCCCGGACTTCTTGAGGTCCTCCATCGCAGCCGAGATGCTCGTCAGGCACTCGGCCGGGTTCTCGATCCCTACCGGCAGCGGCGCCCACATCGCCGCGACCTGGTTGCCGAGGGCGCCCCGCTGCTCCTTCGAGCGCACCGAGACGGGCACCATCGCCTTCAGGACGAGCCCGTCGGTGTCAACGCCCTCGCGCCGCAGGTAGCGGCCCAGGGCGAGCGTGACAGAGGTCAATACGGCATCGTTGAGCGTCCCGCCGAGCGAGTCCTTGATCGCTTTGAAACGGCTCAGGTCGGCGTCGAGGAACGTGTAGCGGCGGTGGGGGCCGATGTCGACGTTGAACGGGCTGGCCGGCGCCGGGGCGCTGATCCCGGCGAGCGTCGTCGCGCCGACGCTTACGAGCCCGTCGCGGATCTGCGAGGCGGCCCGCCGGGGGGCGCGCAGCAGCGCGCGGGCGCCCCGGAGCATCTCGTTGGGCACCGTCGAGCGCTCCAGCAGGGCCTCTCCGAGCAGCTTGGCCGAGCCCGGGAGGGGCTTGGCGCTCCACGGCGCCGGCGGTGCCGTCGGCGCCGGTTCGCGCGCCGTGTCGAACAGGACGGTCGTGATGTCGACGCCCGAGATCCCGTCGACCAGCGCATGGTGGGTCTTGGCGATCACCGCGAAGCGGTTGCCGGCGAGGCTCTGGACGAGCCAGATCTCCCACAGGGGCTTGGAGCGGTCCAGGCGCTGGGAGAAGATCCGTCCGGCCAGGCGCTTGAGCTGCGCATCGTCTGCGGGCTTGGGCAGGGCGGTATGGCGGATGTGGTAGCGGGGGTTGAAATGCGGGTCATCCGCCCACACCGGCCGGCCCTGGCCGAGCGGGACGTGGGCCAGGCGCTGGCGGTAGCGCGGGACGAGGTGCAGCCGGGAGAGGATGTGCTCGACGAACTCGTCGTGCGTCGGCGCTTTGCCCTGGAAGACCATCACCGAGGCGACGTGCATGTGCGCCGGCGAGTGGTCCTCGAGGTGCAGGAAGGTCGAGTCGAGCGCTGTCAGACGGTCGCTGTTCGCCATGGTCCCGATTGTCGCTGATTCTGCCTCGCGAGGCGTTGCACCCCACCGCTGCCCCCGAGCAGCTCAGCCGCACGTCGATCGCGCGTGCCTCAGCCGCCGAGTTCCATCCTCAGGGCCTGGGTCAGCAGGCCGAGGCGGATGTGCGGGCGCTGGTCGCTGCTGCGTACGCGGACTGTCGAGTTGTCGGGGCAGAGCACCTCGACGATCACGCAGACATCGCCGATTTCGCACTCTTCCCCGTGGTCTTCTTCGATCGCCTCCATCTGTTCGGCGACCACCTGGCCGAGCTTGCTCTGGTCCATCGTCATCTCGAGCTCCTCTCGTTGGGTAAGGGTGTCCGGCGGACGGCGCCGGTCACGCTACAGGCAGCCACGGTCCCTTCGGAGACCCACACGCTTCAGCCTGTGGGCGGTTCGCGCACGCCGTTGGGCTGTTCTTCGTAGTGGCGGATCGTGTTGATGAGGTGGTGGGGGAGCAGGGAGACCACCACGATCCAGGCCACGACGAGGACCACCGCGATGATGACCCAGAGGAGCCATTTCCGCTGCTCGATCGCGAGGCGGAGTCTCGTCAGGGTGGCGCTCATCCGCGGTTGACGGTACCGCGGGCAAGGAGGCCTGCGTCGTCCGGTTTGGAGCTTTGGCGAGGCTTGCGGAGCTTTGAGCGATCCGTCAGCGATAAAACCTTCCTAAAGAAAGCGCCTGCAAATCCCATGTTTCTGGGCCGCGGATCCCGATGCGTGACGGTCGTCACAGATCGGCCTCAACTTTCTTCCTAGCCTGACCGAACAACTGTTCGACTTGCCGAGTCGCCTCCGTGGATGGAGGCGAACGGGGGACCCACTGCCGGATCGCCTGCCCGGGATCCGGATGGGGCGAATCGGCCGCTGATGCGGCCGTAACGCCCGGCCCGCACGCGTCCGTTCGCGTGCCGGGACGGCCGTGAGCCCGACAGCTAACCCCGTAGGCGGACCACAAGGAGGTTCCTCACCACATGTACGTCCCCGCGACGCCTGTTCAACCTGCGCCCTCACTGGCACCGGTCGGCGTCGTCTCGACGGCCCCGGCGATCTTCGCCGCGCCGTCCGACACCACACTCAAGGTTCGCAGCGAGCAGCTGAACGTGCTCGAGAACCACAGCGCCTCGGTCACGGGCACCCTGCTCGAAGGCGGCCACGCCGCCGGTCCGGGGCTGGCGGTGACGCTCCAGTCGCTGGGGGCTCACGGCTGGCGGACGCTGGCCCTGGCCCACACCGGCTCACGCGGGCGCTTCCGGCTCAGCTACGTCCCCCGGCGCCTCGGCAGCCGGATGCTGCGGCTGCACTTCCAGGGCAACGCCTACGCGCGCTCGGCGCGGCGTGGCCTCGGCCGGCTCAACGTCTTTCACCTGGCCGGCGCCTCGTGGTACGGCGGCGGCGGCAATCTGGCCTGCGGCGGCGAGCTGACCAGCTCGACGATCGGCGTGGCCAACAAGACGCTCCCCTGCGGGACGCTCGTGACGCTCCGCTACGCGGGCCACACGGTCCGGGTCCCGGTGATCGACCGTGGCCCGTATGTCGCAGGCCGGGAATTCGACCTGACCGAAGCCACGAAGCGAGCGCTGGGCTTTGGCGACACGGGCGAGATCTGGAGCACCGACTGAGCAAATGGGTGGCCGTGGGGGCTGCGCAGGGTTGGGCACGTTCGTGCAGGGGTTGGGTTTCCACGCCGCTGGCCGTTCAATCCCCTGAGTGTCCTCCTCGCAGCGAAACCCCCGCGCCCAGGAATGGCTTGACAGCCTCGGCGAGTGGAGCTGGCCCGGCCAGCACCTCGCCACCGCCGAGGTCCTGCCGCCTTCCTGGGTCCCGGCCTACCCACCCGCCCCGAGCGGGCCGCCAGCGGCTGCACTTCCGGCCCCCTGGGTCCGGGCACGACGGGTCGCGATCGCCGTCCTGCTCGCCGCGCTCCTCGCAGTCGGCGCGGCCCTGGCGCTTCAGGGACAGCTGGGCCTCGGCCTGAGTGCAGCCGGATCGGTGCCGGCGCGGGCGGACGTGCCCGGCACCCCGGCCGGGCTGCTGCCCACGCCCCGTCTGAAGGCCGTGAGCACCGACCACGCGGGCAGCACGATCCAGAAGGGGACCTTCGCGTCGGTTGCCCTGCACCACGAAGGCTCCTTCTACGTCTACCTGCCGCCCGGCTACGCCCCGGCCACGGCCCGCTACCCGGTCCTCTACCTGCTCCACGGCAACAGCCAGCCGGCGACGGCGTTCCTGCAGATCGGGCTGCAACACGAACTCGACTCGCTGATCGCCGCCCACACGATCCCGGCGATGATCGCCGTGATGATCCAGGGCGGCCCGGGTGCCAACAACTGGCGCAACATCGGCGACCTGAACTACGAAAGCTACGTCCTCGAAACCCAGGAAATCATCGACCGGACGCTGGCGACGATCCCGCAGCGCGGCGACCGGGCGATCGCGGGGCTCTCGATGGGGGGCTACGGGGCGATGGAGCTGACGCTCGACAACCCCTACCGCTTCGGCGTGGTCGAGAGCTGGCTGGGCTTCTTCGACGGGCTCGAAGACCAGCTGCACCTCGACGCTCACGCGATCGCGAGCCTGGGGCTTCACGCCTTCCTCTACGGCGGCGCGGAGGACAAGATCGCCAACCCGGCCGAGGATGCGCCGTTCGCGGCGAAGCTGCGCGCCGAGGGCGCCGACGCGACGGCCGCGATCTACCCGGGCGAACACAACCTCGAAACGGTCGAAGCGCACCTCACCCAGATGCTGACCTTCGCCGGGCGCTCGCTGGCCGGCTCGCAGGCGGCCCGTGGCGCCTCCTGAGCGGCCGCGCCCGCGCGCCCTGTTGGCGGGCGTGCTCGGGGCCGCCTCCGGCGGAGCATTTGCGGCCGGCGCTCTGGCCGGCGGGGCCGTCGCGATCGGCGCGATGGCGATCGGTCGCCTCGCCGTCGGCAGGCTGCGGATCGGTGCTCTGAGCGGCGGCAGGGCGCGGTTCGAGTCGCTCGAGGTGGCCGAGCTGACGGTCGGGAGCCTGTCGGTGGGGAGGCTCACCGTCGACGGTTCTTCCTGGCCGAGCAGCCAGTAGTATCAGCGCAGGAGAGGGCAACGATCGGGGAGGTCTGATGGCTTCGGTTCGCAGTGATCTAGAGAACGTGCTCGTCGGCGAGCGCGAGAACTGGCAGGACGGGCCCCCTCACGAGCTGTTCGCACAGCTGCGCGGGCAGTGCCCGGTCCACTGGACCTCGCACGCCTCCGAATTCCCCGACGCGCCCGGCTACTGGTCGGTGACGACCGCGGAGGACGTCCACGCCGTCAGCCGCGACTGGGAGACCTACTCCTCCGCGAACGGGATCACGGCGATCAACGCGGTCTTCCCGCTCGAGCTGACCCAGGCGATGTTCATCGGGATGGACCCGCCCAAGCACGACCGGTTGAAGGCGCTCTTCCAGGGCGGTTTCACGCCGCGGCGGATCGCCGCCCATGAGGATGAGATCCGGGCGATCGCGGTCCGTGTGCTGGACCGTCTCGAGGGCAGGGAGAGCTGTGACCTGGTCGAGGAGGTCGCCCAGCCGATCGTCTCGCGGGTGATCGGCAGCTTCATGGGCATCGCCGAGGAGGACGACGCGATCTGGGCGCGGCTGATGAACTCCTCGCTGGCGGCCGGCGACGAAGACCTCAACCCGGGCGGACCCGACGCGATCGTCGAGCGCGACATCCCCGAGATCTTCGCCCGCTGCGGCAAGCTGATCGCCGAACGCCGCGAGCACCCGACCGACGATCTGACGACCGTCTTGGTCAACGCCGAGGTCGACGGTGAGAAGCTCGAGGAACACGAGATCGTGATGGGCTTCTTCCTGCTCGATGGCCGCGGGCAACGACTCGACCAAGGCGACCTACTGCAGCGGCATGCGGGCGCTGATGGAAAACCCCGAGCAGATGCGCATGCTCGTCGAAGACCCGGCGCTCGTGCCCGACTCGGTCGAGGAGTCGCTGCGGATGTTCCCCGCCTTCGCCCACTTCGGCCGCACGGCGACCAAGGACACGGTCCTGCATGGCCAGGAGATCAAGCAGGGCGACCGGGTAGCGATGTGGTACGTCTCCTCGAACCGGGACGAGACGCGATTCGAGGATCCGGACCGCTTTGACATCACCCGCCGGGCCGACCACCAGGCCTTCGGCGCGGGCGGGCGGCACTTCTGCCTCGGCACGGCCCTGGCCCGTCTGGAGCTGCGGGTGATGATCGAGGAGACGCTCAAGCGCTACCCCGAGATCCACCTCGACGGGGAGCCGACCTACGTCGAATCGCCGTTCATCAACCAGCTCAAGACGCTGCCGGTCCGGCTGCGTCCCTGACCTGGCCGGGCCCATGAGTCCGCAGGGCGGGGGAGGGGGGCCCGTGCTGCACACCGAGCGGCTCCTGCTGCGCCGCTGGCGCGAGGCCGATCGTGAGCCGTTCGCCGAGCTGAACGCCGACCCGCTCGTGATGGAGCACTTCCCGGCGACGCTGACGCGGGCGCAGTCCGACGATCTGATCGACCGGATCGAGCTCTGCTTCGAGACCAACGGCTATGGCGCCTGGGCGGTCGAGGTGCCGGGGGAGATCGAGCTGTCGGGCTTCGTGGGGCTGTGGCCGCAGAACGACGAGCGGCTCCCGTTCGCGCCCGCCGTCGAGATCGGCTGGCGCCTGAACCGGATCTCCTGGGGGCGGGGCATCGCCACCGAGGCCGCGAGCGCCGCGCTCGCGTTCGCCTTCGGCGAGCTCGGCCTGCGGGAGATCGTCTCCTTCACGACCGCCGGCAACGCCCGCTCGCGCGCCGTGATGGAGCGCCTGGGGATGAGCCGCGACCCGGCCGAGGACTTCATGCATCCTCAGATCGATGCGGCGGATCCCCTGGCGCCGCACGTGCTCTATCGGGTGCGCGCGGCAGGCTAGATGGCGCACCGCCCGGCCGTGTGCGAACATACGTTCGTATGGGACCGCGACCGTGGCGACCGGCGGCAGAGCTCGAGGGAGCGCTGGGGAGGGGCGACCTGCGCTACGCGATGAGCCTCGCCCAGGAACTGCGCAGCGAGCGCGGCAGGCCCCTCGAGCTTGGGCTCGCGGCCCGTTTCCTGCCCCTGATCGCTCAGCAGAGCCCGAAGGAGTACGACGCCTGGGCGCTGCGCTGGCTGGCCCGCTGGGCCTCCGAGACGGCCACGGCGACCGTCGAGCAGGCCGCTGTCCTGGCCGCATCGCTCGCCGACCTGCCGACCGAGCCCGCGATGCTCGAGGAGATCACAGGCTCGCTGTAGGCGGGCGTGGGCCGGCGCGTGGCTCAGGGCGTGAAGACGATCCGACGTTCGTGTGAGAGCGGTGAGTCCCAGGCCGACTCGACCTCCGCCAGGGGAACTGCGACTGAATCGACATGGAGGGCGCCGGCGGAGAGGCGGGCCGCGAGCTCGGGCAGCTCCGCGAGGATCACTGCAGTGGCGAGCGAGCCCTGCCCGCTGCCGAGCAGCTGCAGGTTCACCGCGCGCAGTGCCGCGGAGGGGAGCGTGATCGTCGTGCCGGCCATCGATCCGATCGCGATCCAGGAGAGCAGCCTGTCCGGCTCGGCCCGCCCTTCCACGAGTGCGGGGATCGCCTGATCGGCCACCGATCCCCACAGGTAGTCGATCACCACATCGACCTCGCGCCCCGCGCCACGGAGCGAGCGTGCGAGATCCTCGGGCGGGCCGCTCAGCTCGATGGCCTCGTCGGCGCCGAGATTCCCCAACTCGGCGAGACGGCCCTCGTCGCGGCCCGCGACGATGATCTGGCCCGCCCCGAGCTGCCTGGCTATCTGCACGGCCATCCGCCCGGCGCTTCCAGTCGCACCGAGCACCAGCACGTTCTGACCGGGCTCGAAGGAGACCCGCCTGCGCAGCGCGAGCCAGCTTGACATGCCGGGGTTCATGCCCGCCGCCACCGCCTGGACGTCGGCGTCCTCGGCCAGCGCCAGCGTGCGCCGCCGCTCGACGACGGTCCGCTCAGCCATCGTGCCGAACGGCCCGTCGGAGGCGAGGAAATACAACAGCCGCCCGTCGGGCGCGCGGCCGACGCCGTCGAACCCGGGGATCAGCGGCAGCGCGGCGGCGCTCGCATAGTGGCTGCCCGAGGCCCCCGAGCGAGCTCGTGGATGCAGACCGGCGGCGAGGACGTCCACCGCGACCTCCTGCTCATCGCGGGGCCGCGGCGCCTCGAATGTCTCGTAGCGGGGAGGTGAATCGAAAGACCGGACAACTGCGGCGTTCATGGAGACCTCCCGAGATGGTTGGCAGTCCCAACGATACTAGTTGGTATCACGTACCAATGTCGGTTAGGATTGCCGCCGTGCCCGATGACGGACCGGCGACCCCGAACCTGACAGATGCGCTCGTCGAGCTCTCGTTCGCCGTCCAGGCACGGCTCGCAAGAGTGGCAGGCGAGCACGAGATGTCGCTCACCCAGGTCCGCCTGCTCGGGATCCTGCGTGATCGTGAGCCTGGCATCGTCGAACTGGCCGAGTTCCTCTCGCTCGACAAGTCAAGCGTCAGCGGTCTCGTCGATCGCGCCGAGCGCCGAGGACTGGTCGAAAGGGCCTCCTCGAGGGGCACCGACGGACGGGCGATCCGCGTCGTGATGACCGAGCGCGGCCGCGAGGCGGCACGCGCGTTCGCCGAGCGCGTCTCGGCGGAGCTCGGCGAGCTCGTCGGAGATCTCTCGCCCGCCGAGCGCCAGCGGCTCGCCGCGCAGGCGAGATACATCGTCAGATCCTCGGGCCCGGCCGCGAGCCGGAAACCTCGGCCGGCGCCATCCGGCTCGCTCGACCCGGCCCCCTGAGCCATACGGGCCTATGCTCGGGCCATGTGCGGGCGCTACACCAACACGGCCGGTCCCGAAGAACTCAACGAGCGCTTCCGTGTTCCGATCGCGAGCCCGGCGGGGACGCGCCGCTACAACATCGCCCCGACCGAAGAGGTGCTGGCGATCATCGCCCCGAAGGGCCAGCCGGAAGCGAGCATGCTGCGCTGGGGGCTGGTGCCCTCGCTGGGCGACCGACCTGAAGAGCTCGGCGAAGATGATCAATGCGCGCCTTGAGACGGTCACCGAGAAGCCGGCCTACCGGCGCCTGATCCCCCGGGGCCAGCGACGCGCCCTGCAGCTCGCGGACGGGTACTACGAGTGGCTGAAACCGGAGCGCAAGGGGGAGCCGCGCCAGCCCTTCCACTTCCAGGTCGACGGCGGCATCCCGTTCGCGTTCGCATCGGTCTGGACCCCGGCCAGGGTCGACGGGCAATGGATCCACAGCATCTCCCTGCTGACCTGTGACTCGGCTCCCAACCGCACCGCGGCGGCGATCCACAACCGGATGCCCGTGATCCTCGCCGACGAGGAGGCGCAGCGGGCCTGGCTCGACCCCGAGCTGGGCGCCGCGGAAGCGCTCGAGCTGTGCGGCGCCCTGGCGACCGAGCGCCTGTCGGCCCACCCGGCAAACCCTGCGGTCAACAAGGTGGTCGAGGGCGTCGAGGACCCCGAGCTGCTCCGCGCGCCCGCCTGAGGGCGGCGATCGCGGTTCCAGCCGTCGCGAGCCCGGGCTACTCCCCGACCAGCCACCGCCGCGGGTTCTCCACGAAGATCGTGTTGAAGACCGTGTCGTCCATCACGCCCAGCTCGCGCAGCGCCGGAACGACCTCGTCGAAGACGAGCGTCATCGACCAGTTGCGGATCGCGCCCTGGGTCTCGAACATCTCGGCGGCCTCGGGCGGGAACCAGTCGATCGAGGCGCAGAAGTCCTGGGAGATCGTCAGCCGCTCGGCGTGGCCGCGGCGGATCAGCTCGGCGGTGACCTCGTTGCGCTTGTCGATCGGCAGGTACATCTCCAGGCCATAGCGGTCGAGGCCCACATAGACGCCCTTCTCGAGTAGGCCCTCGATGTAGGAGACGTCCTCGGAGTCGCCGCAGTGGGCGATCTGGACGCGCGAGAGATCGACGCCCTCCTCCTCGAAGATCTCGACCTGGCGCGGGCCGGTGCCGACGGCCGGCATCGAGTGGGCCATGATCGGGGCGCCGGTCTTGATCGCGGCCCGTGCCACGGCGCGGTGGATCTTCTCGACGTTCTCGGTCACCCCGGCGGCGTCGGCGGCGCACTTCAGGAAGGCCGCCCGGATCGGGGTCCCCTGGACGCCGACTTCGATGTCCTCGACGAAATGGTCGGCCATCACGTCGATGTCGCGGTTCTCGAAGTAGTGGGGGAGATAGTCGTAGCTGTAGATCCCCGTGCAGGCGACGAGCTTCACGCCCGTCTCATCGGCGACCCGCTTCATGAAGCGGACGTCACGCCCGCCGAACATGGCCGTCGGCTCGATGATCGTCTTCACGCCCCGCTGCTTGGCGTCGTTGACGGCCAGCAGGGCGGCATCGAGCTCGAGCTGCTCGTCGTAGCGGCCCGGCCAGTTCTCCGCGACGGCCTCGTCACGGAAGCGGACATGCTCATGGGCCAGGACGATTCCCAGCTCCTGCGCGTCAACCGCGCCCTGCACCGTCTGTACGTCAGGCATTCGGCTCCTCCCGGAGTCTCTCTAGCGAAGCGCCGTGCCCCATTGCGTCTCCTCGCGGAGCTGCTTCTTGAGCAGCTTGCCGCCGGGATTGCGGGGCAGGGCCTCCTCGCGTATGGCTATGTACTGGGGAACCTTGAAGTCCGCCAGGTGAAGACGACAGTGGCTGATGACGGCATCGACGTCGAGCCCTCCGGGTGCGCTCGGCACGATCACCGCGCCGACCTTCTCACCCATCATCTCGTCCGGGACCGCGACGACGGCCATCTCGCCGACGCCCGGAGCCGCTGCGAGCACGTTTTCGACCTCGATCGAGTAGACGTTCTCTCCGCCACGGTTGATCATGTCCTTCTTGCGGTCGACGATGTAGAGCAGCCCGTCCTCGTCGACGCGGCCGAGGTCGCCGGTGTGCAGCCAGCCATCGATGAACGTCTCGGCCGTCTCGGTGGGCTTGTTCCAGTAGCCCCGGACGACGTTGGGCCCCCGCACGAGCAGCTCGCCGACACCCGTGTCGGGGTCGGGGTCCTCGATCGCCAGATCGACGACGGGCATCGCGAAGCCGACCGAGTCGGCGTGCGCGGCCGCCTCCTCATGCGGCAGGAAGGTGCTCAGCGAGGAGGTCTCGGTGAGGCCGAAGCCGTTGCCCACGCGGGCCGCCGGGAAGGCCTGCTTGATCCGCTCGACGAGGCTCTCGGCGATCGGAGCGCCGCCGTAGGAGATCCAGCGCACGCGGCTCACGTCGAGCTCCGCGAAGCGGGGGTGAGCGAGGACGGCGTGGTAGATCGCGGGGACCGAGACGATCTGGTTGACGCCATGCTCGCCGACGGCCGTGAAGAAGCCGTCGAAGTCAAGCGGGCCCGAGAGGATCTCGACCCTCCCGCCGAGCTCCAGCAGCGGGATCAGCTGGCTGTTGCAGCCGGTCACGTGGAACAGTGGGACCGAGACGAGCGTCGATATCTCAGGGCCTTCGGCGCGGTCGATCGGGTTGCAGCGCAGCGCGTTCTCGCTGTTGGTCAGGAAGTTGCCGTGCAAGGTCATGGCGCCCTTGGGGAAGCCCGTCGTGCCGCTGGTGTAGAAGATCGCCGCAAGATCCTCCGGCCCCAGCTCGGCCGGCTCGATGGCCTCTCCCTCGGGCAGCGGATCGCCGGTCTTGAAGGTGTAGCTCGCGCCGGAGTCCTCCAGCACGTAGGCGACCTCCTCCTCGGTGAAGCGCGTGTTGACGGGGACGACGACCCCACCGAGCATCTGGACGGCGAAGAAGGCCAGCACCCAGTCGATCCCGTTGGGCAGGCGCAGTCCCACCCGATCGCCGCGCGCGACGCCGGCCGCGCGCAGGCCGCCGCGCGACACGCCGCGCACCCTCCCACAGCTCCCCGTAGCTCAGCGAGGGCCCGCCGACCTCGAGGATCGCGCTCGCGCCGGGGTCACGCTCGACGCTCGCCCCGAGCATCGCCACGAGCGAGGACGGCCGGTCGGTGTAGCGCGCCCGGCCCTCGCCGTCGCGCTCGACACCTGTCTCATCAAATGGGTTGCGGCCTCGCGGCAGCGCTACGGGCATCGGACCTCTCCTCGATCGGGCTCCAGGCGTGAGCCTAGCGCCGAGGAGCCTCAGGCGCCGAAGTGCTTGGCGGCGATCTGCCGGAGCGTCCCGGCGGTGCGGATCGTCATCGGGCCCAGCAGGCGCTCGAGGGCCTTCAGCTCCAGCGCCGAGTCGCTCATTCCGCCGGCGGGCAGCCAGAAGAGCTCCCGGCGCCCGAATGCAAGTGCGTCATCGGGGCCGGCCAGTTCGAGCGCCGCGCTGCGCACTCCCTGCGCCGGGTCGCTCGCCAGGAGCGCCACCTGGAGCTTGCCCTGAAGGCGGGCGCTCGTCGGCGCGTCGAAGGGTTCGGCGCCGGCGATCTCGAGCAACTCGGGGCCGCTGCGGATGAATGTCGAGACCTCGTATCCAAGCAGCCGCTCGAGCCCGCCTTCGAGCAGCGCGGCGAGTTCGCTCTCGCCGCGCCCCCGGGGGTCTGAGAAGACGACGTTCCCGCTGGCCCGGAAGGTCGCGGCGCCGCGCAGGCCCAGCGATTCGACGTGCGCGGTCAGCTCGTCGTTGGTCAGCCGGCGGCGGCCGAGGTTGATCCCTTTGAGAAAGGCCGCGTGGTCAGGCACTGCTCACCGGCGCGGACGTGGAGCCGTCGAGGTAGATCCTGAAGCCCTGCGCCCGCGGTTCCATGCCGACGTCGCGATAGAAGGCGTGCGCGGGCCCGCGCTCCATGGCGGACATCAGCTGCACCTTGTAGCAGCCGGCCTGCGCGGCGATCTCGAAATGCGCGGGACATCAGTGCTCGGCCGAGCCCCCTGCGCCGGGCCCGTACGGCGACGACGAGTTCTCGATGATCGCCCAAGGTTCGCAGTGGTGGGTGAGATTCGCCGCGATCAGCAGGTCGACCGTTCCGAGGATCTCGCCGTCGACGGTCGCGAGGAGCAGGTGGCGGGCGGGGTCCGCGAGGATCGCCTCCATGCTCGCCCGCGAGCCGGCTACGTCCGCGGGCATCGCCCCCGGCCTGTCCCCGTCCATGAATTCGACGTAGAGAGCGATCAGCCCCTCGAGGTCGCCCGATTCAGCTTCGCGTACGAGAACGTCACCCACGCCCGGAAGGATCGCATGGCGCTCAGCCGGCGTCCGCGGGCCCGTGCAGCGCGCGCTCGGACTCCGCCTCGCGCAGGGCCTGCCCGAGGCTGCCCCTCGCCGTCACCGAGAGGTGCTCCAGCCCGAGCCAGCCACGGAGGGAGCGCAGCTCGGCCGCGAGCTCGACGGCGAGAGGACCCTCGTCCTGTCCGGGCTCGCCCGTCGCGCCGAGCACCCGCAGCGTCGCGGCTCTGCGGTCGGCCTTCAGGTCGACGCGCGCCACCAGCTGCTCGCCGAGCAGAAACGGGAGGACGTAGTAGCCATGGACCCGCTTGGCGGCCGGCGTGTAGATCTCGAGCCGGTAGCGGAAGCCGAACAGGCGCTCGGTGCGGGGCCGCGACCAGATGAGCGAGTCAAACGGCGAGAGCAGCGCCCGCGCGCGGATCCGGCGCGGCCGGCGGGCACCGGGGGAGAGGTAGGCGGGGGTCTCCCAGCCCTCGACCTCCACGGCCTCGAGCTCGCCGCCCTCGAGCAGCTCGGCGACCCGAGCCTTGGAGGCGGCCCGCGGCAGACGGAAGTAGTCACCCAGATCGGGCTCGGTGGCGACACCCAGGCAACGCGCGGAGATCCGCACGAGCTCGCGCTGGGCGTCCTGCGGCGAGGGCGTGCGGGACTGCCGGATGAACGCCGGCAGGACCCGCTCGGCCAGGTCGTAGTGACGCTCGAAGTTCTTGCGCCCGGCGGCCGCCAGGCGCCCCGCATAGAAGAGATACTCGAGCGCCACCTTGCCCTCGTGCCAGTCCCACATCTCACCGCGTCGCGGCGGACGGGCCAGCCCCGTCTGTGCGGCTCTGAGCGGGCCCCGCTCGGCCACCAGGTCGAGCACCGTCCTGATCAGCTCGGGACGCTCGCGGCTGAGGCGGCGCATGCTGCCCCACGCCTCCTCATCGGCCCTCGCCATCCGCCAGCGCAGAAGGGGGTGCAGGGCGACCGGCAGCAGGGAGGCTTCGTGTCCCCAGTACTCGAACAGCTCGCGCTTGTCGGGGTCGACGCGAGGCAGGGTGCGTGGCCCCGGGCCGGCGTGGGTGGCCAGCCGGTCGATCAGCTCCGTCGGGTAGGGGCCGAGCCGCGAGTACAGCGGCAGGTAGTGCGAGCGGCTCAGGACGTTGACGGAATCGAGCTGCAGGAGCCCGATCCGGTCGATCACGCCCCGGATGTGGCGGGCCGTGATCCGGCCGGTGGGGCAGGGTTGCGCGAACCCCTGGGCGGCCAACGCGATGCGACGCGCCTGGGCGGCGCTCAGCTTCGCGACGCCGTCAGGCGCCACGGCCCTCAGACCGCGGCGGAGGCGCCGAGGCGCTCGGCAAGGATGCCGGCGAGGCGGGCGCGGTGGCGCTTGGCGCCGCCGAGCAGCGCGGCGTCGATCTGTGCGCGCTTGTAGAGCCAGTGGAGGTCGGCCTCCCAGGTGAAGCCGATGCCGCCGTGGAGCTGGATCGCGGTCGCGGTCACCTCGCGCCCGGCGCTCGATGCGCAGGCCTTGGCCATCGCGGCCGCCTCGGCCAGCTGCTCGGGATCGGAGTCGGCCGTCCAGGCCGCGAAGGCCGCCGTCGAGCGGGCCTGCTCGGTTTCCAGCAGCATCTGCGCGCAGCGGTGCGATACGGCCTGATAGGCACCAACGGGGACACCGAACTGCTTGCGGTCCTTGACGTACTCGACGGTCATCCCCAGCGCCCGGTCGCAGACCCCGACGAGCTCCGAGCTGACCGACACGAGGGCCCGGCCGAGGCCCGCGCAGGCACCCTCGCCGAGTGCCTCGCCGCTGCCGTCGGCGGCGCTCACCGAGGCCGTCGAGCGGGTCGGGTCCACCGAGGATACGGGCGTCACCTCGGCGTCCTCGCGAGCGAGCAGACGGCCGCTGCCGTCGGGCTCGATCAGCACGAACACATCCGCCTGGGCGCCACCGATGACGAGCTCGGCCGCACCGTCCAGGGCGCTGCCGAGGGCGCCGACGGTCTCGCCCGCGGCGAGCCCTCCGAGCCAGCGCTCGCGCTGGGCCTCGGAGCCGTCCTGTTCGATCACCGCGGCCGCCATCACGCTCGGCAGGAAGGGGACCGGAGCGAGCGAGCGGCCGAGCTCCTCACAGAGGATCGAGAGCTCGATCTGGCCGAGGCCCTGGCCGCCGAAGCGCTCGTCGATCGCGATGCCCGGCCAGCCGAGCTCGCAGAGCTCGCCCCACAGAGCGTCGTCGTTCGTGGCGGCCTCGGCGTGCTCGCGCACGCGCTCGGGCTTGGCACGCTCGGCGAGCAGCTCGCGTGCGGTGCGCTGGATCTCGCGCTGGTCGTCGGTCAGGCCGAAGTCCATCTAGGCAGCCACCTTCAGGCGGGGCAGGCCGAGGACGCGCTCGGCGACGATGTTCTTGAGCACCTCGGTGGTGCCGCCCTCGATCGTGTTGCCGCGGGCCCGCAGCCACTCGTAGGTCCAGCTGCTGCCCCAGGTCAGCGCCTCCGGCCCGACGATGTCGATCGCGAGCTGGGTCAGGCGCTGGTTGGTGTCCGACCACAGCCACTTGACCAGCGAGCCCTCGGGGCCGGGCTGGCCGTAGCGCTCGACGTCGGTCAGGCCCTTCCAGGCCAGCAGGCGGATCGACTCGCAGCGGATGTGCAGCTCGGCCAGCGCGTCGGCGTAGAGGGGGTCCTCGAGCAGGCCGCGCTCGGCGGCGACGGCGATCAGGTCGTCGAGCAGCTGGCGCAGGCGGATCTGCAGCGCGAAGCCAAGCCCCGCACGCTCGTTCATGAGCGTCGTCAGGGCGACCTTCCAGCCGTTGCCGACACCGCCGACGACGTTCGCGTCGGGGATCCGGGCCTCCTCGATGAACAGCTCGTTGAACTCGGCCTCGCCGGTGATCTGGCGCAGCGGGCGGACCTGGACGGCGTCCTGCTCCATGTCCATCAGGAAGTAGGTCAGGCCCTTGTGCTTGGCGACCTCGCCGTCGGTGCGGGCGACCAGCATGCACCACTTGGCGTACTGGGCGCCACTGGTCCAGACCTTCTGGCCCGTGACGACCCACTCGTCGCCGTCCTTGACGGCCTTTGTTTTGAGCGAGGCCAGGTCCGAGCCGGCCTCGGGCTCGGAGAAGCCCTGGCACCAGATCTCCTCGCCGGAGAGGATCGGCGTCAGGTAGCGCTCCTTCTGTTCATCGGTGCCCCAGACCATCAGCGTGGGGCCGCCGAGCAGCAGGCCGAGCACGTTGGCCGCCATCGGCACCCGGGCACGGCCGATCTCTTCGAAGTAGATCGCCGACTCGGTCAGGCTGACGCCCCGGCCGCCGTACTCCGCAGGCCAGGCGGGCGCGGCCCAGCCGCCGTCGTAGAGGCGCCGCTGCCAGTCCCGGCGCCAGGCGTAGTGGGCATCCTCGCCGCCCTCGGTCGGCTCGGGGTCGGGCTGGTTGTTGGCCAGCCAGCCGCGCAGCTCGTCGCGGAAGGCGATCTCCTGGGGGCTGAAGGTGAGGTCCATCGGCTGGTGAAGCCTACAGAGCCGTCGCGGCCGGCGCTCGGCGGGCGCCGCTCAGACGATGTCGATCGGCGTCCCCGGTTCGATCAGCTGCCACAGCCGCGTGATGTCGGCGTCGCGCATCCTCACGCAGCCGTGGGAGGGGCGCCCCGGAATCAGCTGCGGTTCGTCGGTCCCGTGTATCCCGACGACCCCGCCGCCGGGCCATTCGCTGAGCGTCGGTGCGTAGGCGCTTGTGCCCAGCGCATAGGGCCCGTAGGCGGGGTCATTCAGCGTCTGCAGCTTCTCGAGCACGTAGAAGTGGCCCCTGGGGGTCACCGTGCTCGGCTTGCCGACCCCCACCGGCGCGCTGAAGATGGCCCTGCCGTCCCGGTAGAGGGTCGCCCGCAGGGTCTCCTGGTCGACCAGGAGATAGCCGTCGACCGTGTGCAGCGTCCCCAACGCTCCGCGCGGAACCCAGCCGAGGATCCCGTTCGGGCGCCTCGGCACCTCGATCTCGATCCACTCGGCCCCCGAGGGCAACCGCGCGGACGCGAGCACCAGATACAGCTCGGCCTGATCGTCGACCGTCAGGAAGCGCAGCGAGCCGACCGAGCGCGAGCGGGGCGTGGGGGAGGAGCGGATCACCGCTTCGCCGATCGGGTAGGCCCAGCGGCTCAGGCTGTGCAGGTTCGAGAGGCGGGTGATCACGGCCGTGCCGCCGGCCTGTGCGCCCGCGGGCAGCGAGAGGGCGAGCAGCACGAGCCACACCGAAAGGCCTGCCGGGACGCTCAGAGCGCCGCGTCGAAGGCGGGCCGGCCGGGTCCGGGTGCGCACGCTAGCCCGTGAATTTGGGCGTGATCACGGCCGACGCGCACCGGATCACCGTCAGCTGGCGCGTCGCGTGGGCCGCCGACGCTGAGCTGGAGCTCTGTTTCATCGTGATCTGAGCCCTCACGTGGTGCACCCCGACGCGCAGCTTCGCAGCGTTGATCCGCACGCTCAGGAAACCGCGGTGCGCGTTCTTGTAGGTCTGGCGGCTGACGCGCCGGCCGTCGAGGTAGAAGACGACGGTGTTGACGCCGTTGGCGCGGATCGACGCCGTGAAGAAACCCCGGACGCAGCCCTGCGGTCCTTTCAGTGAGGGCACCGTCGCAGAGGTGAATCCCAGGACGCCCGATTTGCCCGCCACGGTGCCGATCACGCCCGTACCCGGCGCGAGTTCGGTTTTCGTTTTCGGCGTTTCTGTTTTCTGGCCCGGTGTTTCGCCTTTCGCGTTTTTCGCCGGGTTTTTCGCCCTGGTTTTTCTTCGTGTTTTTCTTCGCCTTTCGGGGTTTCCGGCGCAATCGGGCTGACGACGACGGTGTTCGATTTCTTGGGTGGCAGCGGCCCGCCTTCACCCGGTTCGGTGCTGGCGGTGACAGAGGCGACGTTGGAGTAGGAGCCGGCCGTCTGGTCGGCGGCGGTCAGCTTGTGGCTGCAGAAGTAGCTCAGCGTCTGCAGCGGTTCGATCGGGTCCAGCGACCCGCCCTCGATCGATTCGCAGTGTTCGTCGGTGAACCGCGTGAAGGTCAGCGGGGTGTTGCCGGTGTTCGTGACGGTGATCTGGTAGTCGACCGTCTGCCCGACCTTGCCGGTCAGCGGTTCGCTCGTCGGCGCGCCTGCGCTGCCTTCGAGCGACTGGACCTTGGTGATCGTGTAGGCCGGTTCGGGCATGCAGGTCACGTTGCCGTGGATGTCGAAGTTGCCTTTGTGCCCGTTGGTGTCCCACTTGGCGTGGACGTCGATCAGGTAGTGCCCGACCGGGAACGGGATGTGCACGACCTCGGTGCCGGTTGAGCCTTCGAAGGAGTAGATCAGCGGCGGGAAGACGATCGGTTCCTTGGAGATCGATTCGGGCGGGTTTTTGACGGCGATCCACTCGACGACGTAGTTGGGCTTGCCCTCGACGGTCGGGAACCCGCGGTAGGTGACAGTCACTTTGGTGCAGTCGATCGCGACGCCGTTGCCTTCCTTTTCTTTGTGGGCCTTGTTCGCGCTGCGTCGCGATTCGCGCTCCTTGTGGCGCGCTTCACGTCGCGCCAGCCGTTCGGCGGCGCGCTTCTGCTTGGACGTGGCGCGCTCCGCGGCACGCTCGGCAAGGTGCTCGGCCCGCTGAGCGGTCCGCTCGGCTGCCTTGCTGGCACGTTCGAGTTTTGCCGCAAGGCCTTCGGCGCTCGCTTCGTGGGCCAGCCCCACCGGCGCGAGCACGGCGAGGGCGAACAGCAGCCCGATCGCGAGCACGATCGCACGCCGTGTCCGGGGGTGGCGCACTCCCGGGCCGCCTAATCCGTTAGCCCGCCTGTTCCCTGTCAAATCCCGCTCCATGGGTTGCTCCCCGTCGTGCCGATGCCGGTTCTCCTGTCAGCGTCTCCGCGCCCGTCCTCCCCTCCAGGAGATGCGGCTCACAGCGATACCTAGTGTCCCGCTCCGCTACGCCGGAGATATCCCCCCTGAGGGGTGATCTTCGGGTGATGCCTGGGGTGAGGCAAAGGGTGATGCCGGTCTCACCCGTTCAGAGCGTTCAGCCGATAGCATGCTCGAGATGGCCGAAGGACGCATGATCACTGTCGCGCTGGGAGAGTTCGAGGATCTGCTGGCCCGCGGGCTGCGCGGGCTGATCGAAGACGACCCCAGACTCGAACTGGTCGCCGGTGACGTGCTCGCGGCCCAGCTGACGATGGTCCTGCGCGCCCGCCGGCCGAGTGTCGCGATCCTCGACGCCGGCTCGCTGCGCAGCCCGGCGGAGATCAGGACGCTGACGCTGCGCCACCCCGACACGCAGCTGCTCCTGCTGGCCGACCGTCCCTCGAGTGTCGAGTCAGCCCAGCTGCTGGCCTTCGGCGCCGCCGCCTGCCTGTCGAAGGCGACCCAGTCGCGGGACGTCCTGAACGCGATCCACCTCGCCTCCAGGGGCCTGCAGCTGACGCCGCGGGACGGCCGCGGCGCGCTCGCCGGCTCGGGCCTGCTGACGGCGCGCGAGGCCGACGTGCTCGCGGGCCTGCAGCAGCGCCGCTCGAACGCTCAGATCGCCGCTGACCTGCACGTCAGCATCGAGACGATCCGCACGCACGCACGCCATATCTACCGCAAGCTCGGCGTCTCCTCCAGACGCGAGCTGCTGGCGCCCGCACCGGCGGGGCCGCCGCCCGGCAGCTGAGGCCGATCCAGGGCCCGCAGAGCACCGTTGACAGCCGCCCGCGGCGCTAGATTCGCGGGGCCGTGCCGAACCCCCCGGACAGCCGGACCGTCGCCCATCTGGATGCCGACGCCTTCTACGTCTCGATCGAGCTCGGCCGCCGGCCGGAGCTCCGCGGACGCCCCGTCGTCGTCTCGGGCACCGGCCCCCGGGCCGTGGTCACGACCGCCAGCTACGAGGCCAGGCGCTTCGGCGTCGGCTCGGCGATGCCCGCCTCGCGCGCACGGCGGCTGTGTCCCGAGGCCGTCTTCCTGGCGCCGGACTTCACGACCTACCGAGCCGTCTCCGCACGGATGATGGCGATCCTCCGCGCACACGTCGAGCGGATCGAGGTCGTCGGCCTGGACGAGGCCTACCTCGACCTGACGGGCCTGTTCTCGCCGCGAACCGCGATGCGCAGGCTGGTCGCCGAGATCCAGCGCGAGGTCGGGATCACCTGCTCGGTCGGGATCGGCCCGAACAAGCTGATCGCGAAGGTCGCCTCGGATGCCGAGAAGCCGGCGGGGTTTGTCGTGCTCAGCCGTGAGGAGGCCTGCCGCCGCTTCGCCGAGGCGACCCCCGGGCTGATCCCCGGCATCGGCCCGAAGACCGCCGCCCGCCTGCAGGAGATGGGCCTCGGCTCGCTGGGCGCCCTCGCGAGCGCCCCCGAGCAGGCGCTCGTCGAGCGCTTCGGCCCAAATCTCGGGCGCGACCTTGCCCGCCGCGCCCGCTTCGAACACGACGGCTCCGTCTCGGCCGAGCGAAAGGTCGTCTCGGAGTCGCGCGAGCGGACCTTCGACGTCGACATCGCAGACCACGGCGAGCTCCGGGCGAAGCTCCGCCGGATGAGCGAGGAGCTGGCCCAGAGCCTGCTGCGCCACGGCCGGGCCGGGCGGACGATCGGGATCAAGGTGCGCCTCGACGACTGGACGACGGTGACCCGCGCGCACACCCTCGCCGAGCCGACCAACGATGCCGAGCTGATCGACGCCCACGCCCAGCGGCTGTTGGCCCGGTACGCGCCGCCACGGCCGGTCCGCCTGCTGGGCGTGCGGGTCGCCGGCCTGGCGCTCGCGGACGCCGGCGCCGGCGAGCAGGCCGGCAGCGCCGCCGCCGAGCGGGACGCCGACCAGCTGGCGCTGCCGGTCTGAGCCCGCGGCGCAGTAGGATCGCTTCGATGACGCTGATCGGCGTGGGGGAGATAGAGCTCGACTACGAGCGCAGCGGCTCCGGTCCGCCGCTGCTGGCGATCATGGGCATGAGCGGCACCGCGCTGAGCTGGGGCGAGCCGTTCCTCTCGGCGCTGCGCGAGGACCACGAGGTGATCGTCTACGACCACCGGGGGGTCGGCGCCAGCACGCCGCTCAGCGGCGCCGTGACGATCGCGCAGATGGCCGAGGACGCGGCGGGGCTGCTGGGCGCGCTGGAGATCGACTCAGCCGACATCCTGGGCATCTCGATGGGCGGCATGATCGCCCAGGAGCTCGCTCTCGGACACCCGGGCCTCGTGCGGACGCTGACGCTGGGCTGCACCTACTGCGGCGGTGCGGGGAGCTCCCTGTCGAGCCCCGAGGTGATCCAGCGCCTGACCGAGGCAATGATGTCCGGTGACCGTGAGCGGGCGCTGCGGGTCGGCTGGGAGGTCAACGTCTCGCCGGCCTACGCCGCCGATCAGGGCGCCTGGGAGTACTTCCTCGAGCTCGCCGGCAGGCGCGCGGTCGCCGTCCCCGTGGTGATGGCGCAGATGCAGGCCTGCATGGCCCATGACACGCACGACCGCCTTCCCGGCCTGCAGGCGCCGACGCTCGTCATCCACGGCACCGAGGACCAGATGCTCCCCGTGGCCAACGGGCGGCTGATCGCCGGCCTGATCCCCGACGCTCAGCTCGAGATCCTCGAGGGCGTCGGGCACCTGTTCTTCTGGGAGCGGGCAGACCAGACGGCCGAGCTGATCCGCTCGCACGCCGCCCTCGAGGTCTAGGCGCCGGCGGCCGGGCCGAGGTGCCCGCAGTGAACTCCGACGAGTTCGAGATCGACTCCGGCGGTACCGTCCTTGCCGGCGAGACGGCCGGCACGGGCCACCCGGTGCTCCTGCTGCACGGCCTCACGGCCACCCGTCGCTACGTCGTGATGGGCTCGCGGACGCTCGAGCGCTCGGGACACCGCGTCGTCTCATACGACGCCCGCGGCCACGGCCGCTCCTCGCCGGCACGCGACGGCCGCTATGACTACCCGAGCCTCGTCGGCGACCTGCTGGCGGTGCTCGACGGCGCGGGGATCAAGCGCGCCACCCTGGCGGGCGCCTCGATGGGCGCCCACACCGCCGCGGCGCTGGCGCTCGAGCACCCCGAGCGGGTCGGCGCCCTGTGCCTGATCACGCCGGCCTTCGACCCGGCCACCGCCAGGGGAGCAGAGGAGCTCGCCGACTGGGACCGGCTCGCCGCCGGGCTTCGCGCGGGCGGCGTCGAGGGCTTCGTCGAGGCCTATCGGCTCGAGCGGCTGCCGGCGGCGATACGCCCGACGATCGAGACCGTCCTGCGCCAGCGTCTGGCTGCCCACCTGCACCCGGCGGCGGTCGCCGACGCACTCGAAGCGATCCCCCGCTCAGAGCCCTTCCAGTCGCTGGAGCGCCTCGGGGAGCTCGCCGTCCCGACCGTCATCGTCGCCAGCCGCGACGAGCTCGATCCCGGCCATCCCCTGGCGGTTGGGGAGGCGTGGTCGCAAGCGATCCCCGGCGCCCGGCTGATCGTCGAGGAGCAGCGCGATCCGCCCGTCTCGCCGACCGCCTGGCAGGGCGGGCAGCTTTCGCGGGTGATCGCCGAGCTCGTCCAGCACAGTACGTGATAACATACGCTCGTATGTCAGCCAGAGAGTGGGACGGACACAGCTACGACCGCATCTCATCGACCATGGAGGCGCTCGGCAGGGACGTCCTCGCCCGGCTGGAGCTGCGCGGCGATGAGCTCGTCCTCGACGCGGGCTGCGGCTCGGGGCGGATCACCGAGGCGCTGCTCGAGCGCCTGCCGCGCGGCCGGGTGATCGCGGTCGACCAGTCGCCTTCGATGATCGAGGCCGCCCGCGAGCGCATCGGCGAGCGGGCCGAGCTGCGCGTGGTGGACCTGCTCGAGCTCGAGCTCGAGGAGCCCGCCGACGCGATCCTCTCGACGGCGACATTCCACTGGGTCGGCGATCACCCGCGGCTGTTCGAGCGCCTGCGCGGCGCCCTGCGCCCGGGCGGGAGCCTGACGGCCCAATGCGGGGGACGCGGGAACATCGACGGGCTGCGGGGCAAGACGGCGCTGGTCTGCACCCGTGAGCCCTACGCCGAGCACTTCGAGGGCTGGCAGACGCCGTGGAACTACGCGGGCCCCGAGGAGACCCGCGAGCGACTGCTCGCGGCCGGCTTCAGCTCGGCCGAGTGCTGGCTGACCCCGGCGCCACGCGAGCCACAGGAGCCGCGCGAGTTCCTGGAGACGATCGTCCTCGGCCCTCACGTCCAGCGCCTGCCGCAGCAGCTGCGCGAGCCGTTCATGGACGAGGTCCTCGAGCAGCTCGGCCGGCCGGTCGTGGTGGACTACATCCGCCTGAACATCGACGCCGTCGCCTGAAGCGCCCGGCGCCCTCAGGCGAGGGCGGCCTCGCCCGTGCCGGGCCGGTCAAGGCCCGCTTCCTCGGCGATCGCGCGGCCGCTGAGCAGCTCGGCGTAGCGCCCGCCGAGTGCCACCAGCTCCTCGTGGGTACCCCGCTCGAGAATCCGCCCGCGGTCCAGGACGAGGATCTGGTCGGCGTCGCGGATCGTCGAGAGGCGGTGGGCGATCGCGATCGTCGTGCGCCCCCGGGAAAGCTCGTCAAGCGCCTGCTGAACGGCCCGCTCGGTCTCGTTGTCAAGCGCCGAGGTGGCCTCGTCGAGGATCAGCACGGGCGGGTTTCGCAGGACCGTCCTCGCGATCGCCATCCGCTGCTTCTCCCCGCCCGAGAAGCGGTAGCCGCGCTCGCCGACGGGCGTGTCGTAGCCCTCGGGGAGGGATGCGATCAGCTCGTGGATCTGGGCGGCCCGGGCGGCGTCTTCGATCTGCTCGTCGCTCGCCTCGGGGCAGGCGAAGCGGAGGTTCTCGCGGATCGAGGCGTGGAACAGGTAGGTCTCCTGGGAGACCATCCCGACCGTCGCCGCCAGCGACTCGAGCGTCATGTCGCGGATGTCGACGCCGTCGATCCGCACGGCACCGCGCTCGGGCTCATACAGCCGGGCGAGCAGATAGGCGAACGTCGTCTTGCCCGAGCCCGTCTCCCCGACGAGCGCGGTCGTCGTCCCGGCGGGCATCACGGCTGAGACCTCGCTCAGCGTCCAGGGCGCCTCGGGCGTGTAGCGGAACCAGACGTCCTGCACCTCGACGTCGCCGCGCACGCCGCTCATCGCGCGCGCCCCGGGACGCTCCTCGATGTCCACCGGCAGGTCGAGGTACTCGAAGATCCGCCCGAACAGCGCCAGCGAGGTCTGGACTTCCAGGCCCACCGAGAGCAGCTGCTGCATCGGGAACAGCAGCCGTGTCTGAAGCGTCGTGAAGGCCACCACGGTGCCGATCGAGATCGCGTTGTGGCCATGGGCGATGTCCCAGCCGGCGAACCAGTAGACGGCGGCCGGCATGATCGCGAAGCTCATCTGCACCGAGGCCATCCGCCAGCGACCCGCCATCCGGGCGCGAACCTCGAGATCGGCCAGTTCGCTCGACTCCGAGGAGAAGCGCGAGACCAGCTCCTGGGAGCGGCCCATCGTCTTGCCCAGCAGGATCCCCGACACCGACAGGGACTCCTCGACGAGCGTCGACATGTCGGCCAGGCGGCCCTGGCGGACCGACTGGATCCGCCGGCGCTCGTTGCCGACGCGCCGGGTCAGCCAGACGAAGAACGGGAGCAGGATCAGGGAGAAGATCGTCAGCTGCCAGCTGAGCGCGAACATCGCGACGACGGTCGCGGAGACCGTTGCCACAGTCGAGACGGTGGAGGTGGCGGTGCTGGTCACGACATCGTCGATGCCGCCGATGTCATAGGCGATCCGTGCCTGCACCTCACCCGAGCGGGTCCGTGTGAAGAAGGCCAGCGACATCCGCTGCAGGTGCGCGAAGACGGCAGCCCGCAGATCGTGCATGACCCGCTGGCCGACCTGGTTGGAGATCCACGTCTGTGCCACCGAGATGACGCCGTTGATGATCGCGAGGGCGATCATCCCGCCGACCAGCCAGGAGAGGAGCGTCAGGTTGTGTTTGACGATCCCCTTGTCGACCGCTTCACGGAGCAGGAAGGGCGAAGCGACGCTGAGGATCGAGCCGAGGAAGATCAGCCCGAGCAGCAGGCTCAGGCGCAGGCGGTAGGGGATGAACAGACGCCCGATGCGTCGCAGCGAGACGGGCCTGTCGGGCAAGTCCACGGGGTCGGGGGGCCGGGTTGCGGAGGACTGTCCGCGCTCCCTGCGGCCGCCGCCACCACCCCCGTGACCCTGGGAGAAGGGTTGGGCACTCACGGGAGATGACTTTATCCGCGTCCGGTCGGCTCCCCGGGGCGCCATCGGCAATAGCCCGGCGGGCGATCAGGACGTTTCCCCACAGCGGCCACGGGTTCCCCGCAGAACCGTCCGCGGAGGGCCTCTGCCGGGCCGCCGTTCGCTACTGTCGCACTGTGTCGGACGCAATCGCCGTGGGGCGTTTCGAGCTCTCAGCGCCGCAACTGCGGGTCCTCGGCTGCCTGCTCGAAAAGCAGAAGACGACGCCCGACGTCTACCCGCTGTCGCTGAACTCGCTGCGGCTGGCGTGCAACCAGTCGACCAACCGCGACCCCGTCGTCGACTACGACGAGGAGCAGATCCGCGACGCCCTGCACCGCCTCGAGCGCCGCGGCCTGACGCGCTTGGCCAGCGGCGCCGGCAGCCGTTCGGCCAAGTACCGCCACCTGCTGGCTGAGGCGCTGCCGATGGACGACGCCGAGCAGGCCGTCATGTGCGTCCTGATGCTGCGCGGCCCCCAGACCCCGGGGGAGCTCAAGCAGCGGGCCGACCGGATGCACCCCTTCGGCGAGCTCGAGGATGTCAACCGGACGCTCGAGCGTCTGATCGAGCGGGGCCTCGCCGCGCGGCTGATGCGCCGGCCCGGCCAGAAGGAGGAGCGCTACGCCCATCTGCTCGGCGCCGAGGAGGACGAGGCGGGGGAGGGTGGGCAGAGCACATACCAGGCCTCCAACCACGAGACGAACGGGACGCCGTCGGCCCACGACGGCGCCGCCGCGACAGCGCTCGAAGAGCGGATCGCGGCGCTCGAGCGCCGGGTGGCCGCGCTCGAGGCGCGCAGCCCGAGCCCGTTCGCCGAAGCCGGGGCCGAGGCGTGATCCACCCGGCCCTGCTGCTGGCCAGCTCCTCGGACACGGCAACCGGTGTGGGGATCCCCGTCGCGCTGGCGGCGGGCCTGGTCTCCTTCCTCTCACCCTGCGTGCTGCCGCTCGTCCCCGGCTACCTCTCGACCGTCATCGGCGTCACCCCGACGGACCTCAAAGACGGGGTCGGGGCGCGTCGCGTGCTCGTGCCGAGCCTGCTGTTCATCGCGAGCTTCTCGGCGATCTTCATCCTGCTGGGCCTCAGCGCGACGGTGATCGGCTCCTCGCTGCGAAACCACAAAGCCGCCCTGACCGAGGCCGGGGGCATCCTGATCATCCTGATGGGCGTCGCCTTCCTGGCGACCCCGTTCGTAAACGTCCTCAACCGCGAGTGGCATTCGGAGTCCCTGCTGCGCTTCGCCGGGCGCGGCGGCCCGCTGGTCGCCGGGGCCGCCTTCGCGATCGCCTGGACCCCCTGCACGAGCTTCACGCTGGGCGCCATCCTGACCCAGGCCGCCGTCTCGAGCTCGGCGGCCCACGGCGCCCTGCTGCTGGCCTTCTACTCACTGGGCCTGGCGATCCCGTTCCTGGCGATCGCCCTGGCGTTCGAGCGGATGACGCTGGCCCTGGGTGTCGTCAAGCGCCATTTCCCGGTGATCATCGGCGTCGGCGGCGCGGTGATGATCATCCTCGGCGTGATGATCGTCACGGGCGAGTTCACGACGCTGAACAACCAGGCCAACGAATGGCTTCAGGGCACGGGCCTTGAAGTCTCGAACATCTGAGGCCGGAGCGCTCAGCGGGCGCCCGGCGAGGCGAGGCGCTCCCGCTCGGCCCGGCGCTCGCGGTAGCCGCGTTCCCAGGCCTGGTTGTTGCGCTTGGCGTCGAGCACGAACGGGGAGATCCCGATCGCCCGGATGATCAGCCGGTTGATCAGGGAATCCGGGAAGGGCAGCGGCCGCAGGACGTCGACGAACAGGACCACCCGTGTCTCGTCGGTGTCGTTCCAGACCTCGTGGTTGTAGGTGTCGTCGAACATCAGCGATGAGCCCTCCTGCCAGTGGCGGATGTCATCGCCCACGCGGATCCGGCAGCTCTCGGCGTCCTCGGGCACGATCAGGCCGAGGTGGTAGCGCAGCACGCCCTTGTAGGGGCCCCGGTGGTCGAGGATGTGCTTGCGCGGCGAGAGGATCGAGATCATCGCCGTCGTCATCCCGGGGATCTCGCGCATCAGGGCGGCCGTCCGGGGCATCAGCTGCACTCCCAGCTCCGCCGTGAAGCCGTAGCCGTAGAGGAACAGCGTCTTCCAGCGGTCATCGTCGGTGATCTCGATCTGATCCTTGGAGATGTCCTGGAAGTTCGGCAGGTCCGCGCGGTCCTCGAGCAGCTGCTCGACCTCCTCGCGGATCACCGTCCAGTTCTGCTCGATGTGGGCGACCCAGGGGAACCGCTCGAGCGGGAAGAAGGTCGCATCGCCGACCAGCGAGCGTCTCCCGATGAAGCGCTCGATCGGCGCGAGGATTCGTTCACCCGCCGAGATCGTGAGCGCCACGACGCGCTCCCACAACGACTGCTCCGCCATCTGGGCCTCCCATGGACTGGCTGTGTGTGGCCCGATCTTAGAACTTCCTGCGGGGCGTCTCGGCGCCCGCCGGGGGTTGCCCGGACGGAGCGGCGGCGGACAGGAACGCACTCGAGCGGCCGGCGGGAAACAAACCCCGCCGGCCGCTCGGCGCAACTGCGAATTTCCTAGGCGGCCTCGCGCAGGGCGGCCAGCTCGGGAGACTCGGCGAGCTTCTTCAGCGCCCGCTGCTCGAGCTGCGATGCCCGCTCGGCTGAGAATCCCAGCCGCTTGCCGATCGCCGTCAGCGTCTGGGGCTCCTCGCGGCCCGTCCCGAAGCGCAGGGTCAGGACCTTGCGCTCTGTTTCGGGCAGCTGGGAGATGGCCCGGTGGACGATCTCCTCGCGCTCGTGCTCCCAGGCCGACTCCTCCGGCGCCTCCGCGTCGGAGGGCAGCAGGTCACCGAGCGCGGTGTCGCCGTCCTCGCCGATCTGCTGATCGAGGCTGACGAGCGCGGCACGCTGGTGGCGGACCTCCTCGACCTGCTCGACGGGCAGCCCGGTCTCCTCGGCCAGCTCCTCGAGCGTCGGCTCGCGGCCGAGGCGCACTGAGAGCTCACGCTCGACCCTGCCGACCTTGCGCGAGCGCTGGGCGACGTGGACGGGCAGGCGGATCGTGCGGCCCGAGTTCTCCAGGCCGCGCTGGATCGCCTGACGGATCCACAGGGTTGCGTAGGTTGAGAAGCGGAAGCCCTTGCGCCAGTCGAACTTCTCGCTGGCGCGGATCAGGCCGAGCATGCCCTCCTGGACGAGATCGCCCAGCGGCAGGCCCTGGTTCTGGTAGCGGCGGGCGTTTGAGGCAACCAGCCGCAGGTTGGAGTTGACGAGCAGTTCCTTCGCGTGCAGGTCGCCTCGCTCGATCCGCTTTGCCAGGTCGATCTCCTGAGCGGGGGTCAACAGGGGGTAGCGGCGCGAGTGCGCGAGCAGCTGGTCTACGGCCTCGGGGATAAACGTGTCGGGGGCTCCGACATCAATGCGCTCGATCGGGCTGTCAAGCCTCACCGAGGTGCCGGTCGTCGGCGCCTCGATCTGCGGCGCGGCGACGTCTCCGTCGGCGGCCTCAGCCTCTGGCTCGAGCTCTAGGGTTGTGTCTACGGGGGGATGTGACATAAGCGGCGTCCTTCAATCCGATGCTTGGAGTCGGAATTATACGCCAGGATAGTTGCGTTGTCAATTATCCTGTCCGGCGCGTGCCTGAGAGGGTCGTTCGACGTCCCGGGGGACCATCCTGCAACGTGGGGTTGACTCTAAGATGCCCACCTGATCGCAGCCTAAAACCCTCGACGGTGCGAAAAGGAGCGTTCTGCGAGGTTATTCCTCGTATCGGAGCGATCACTCGTACGTATGAGGGAGGGCCGCTAAGCTCGTCAAATGACCCTTGATCTGACCGGCAAGGTCGTCGCCGTGACGGGCGCCTCCTCGGGGATCGGAGAGGCTACCGCACTGGCCTGTGCGGGTGCCGGCGCGGCCGTCTCGCTTGGCCGCGCGCCGGATGGACAGGATCGAGGAGCTGGCCGAACGGATCACCGGCGAGGGCGGCACGGCCCTGGCCGTGCAGACCGATGTCGCCGATGAGGAGCAGGCGCGGCGGTTCGTCGAGCGCACCCGGGCCGAGCTGGGCCGCCTGGATGTGCTGGTCAACAACGCCGGGGTGATGCTCCTGGGGCCGATCGAGAACGCCCCGACCGAGGAATGGCGGCGGATGATCGACGCCAACGTCTACGGCGTCCTCTACTGCACCCATGCGGCCCTGCCGCTGATGCACGCCCAGGGCTCGGGCCACATCGTCAACGTCAGCTCCGTCGCGGGGCGCTTCGCGCGGGCGGGATCCGGTGTCTACAACCTGACGAAGTTCGGCGTCGGCGCCTTCTCGGAGTCCCTGCGCCAGGAGGCCGTCGAGCTCGGCGTGCGGGTCACCGTGATCGAGCCCGGCGCCGTCGCGACCGAGCTGCCGGGCCACAACCGCCGCGAGGTGCTCGAGCAGATGGCAAAGAACTTCGCCGGCGTGCAGCCGCTCGAGGCGAAGGACATCGCCGAGGCGATCCTCTACGCCATCGCCGCACCGGCGAACGTCAGCATCAACGAGCTGCTGATCCGCCCCAGCGGGCAGACCCGCTAGGCCCGACGCCCTGGGGGGCCGGTCTGCCTCACCGCGCCGGGCGCGCCGCGGCGTGCGGCTCGATCTCCAGGAGCTCACCGCCGACGTGGTCGACCTGCAGGGTCGTGTGATCGACGCCGAAGCGCTCGTGGAGCATCGCCTCCATCGAGCGCCTGGCGCGGTGGCAGTCGCAGTCGGAGCCGACGAGGACGTGGGCCGACAGCGCCGGGAAGCCGCTTGTGACCTCCCAGACATGGAGATCGTGGACCTCGCTGACCCCGGGCTGCTCGACGAGCGCCCGCCCGATCAGCTGCGGGTCAAGGCCCTCGGGGGCGGCCTCGAGGAAGACCCGGGCCGAGGATCTGACGAGCCCGTAGCCCGAGCGGATCATCAGCCCGGCGATCAGCAGCGAGACGATCGGGTCGGCCCGCTGGAAGCCCGTCGCGAGGATCACCGCGGCGGCGAGCGCCGTGCCGATGAAGCCGTAGAGGTCGGTCAGGACGTGCTGCAGGCTGCCCTCGATGTTCAGGCTCCGGCGCTCGGCTCCCGCGAGGGTCACCGCGACGGCCATGTTGACGACGGCACCCGCCAGGGCGACCGCGAGCACCAGCCCGGCGTGGACGTGGGGCGGGGAGACGAGGCGGTGGATCGCCTCGTAGACGATGAATCCGGCGAGGATCAGCAGGGTCACGCCGTTGGCCTCGGCGGAGAGGATCTCGAAGCGCCCCAGGCCGAACGTCATCGCCCCCTTCGCCGGGCGCGCGGCGAGCCGCATGGCCGCCAGCGCGAAGGCGATCGCCGCGGCGTCGGTGAGCATGTGGGCGGCGTCTGAGAGCAGCGCCAGCGAGTGGGCCAGGACCCCGGCGAGCAGCTCGCCGGCCATCAGGGCCCCGAGCAGCAACAGGGCGCGCTTGAGCCGTCGGGCGTCGGGGAGGGCACCACCGTGCAGATGGCCGGCGTGATCGTGGGGCACAGGCTCAAGATACGCACCCCGGAGGACCGCCAGGGTGTCTCCGCGCGCGTGCGCCTCCGCAGCGTTATCTAGTCTCAGCCGATGCAGAGCACCGAGCGGCCGCAGGACAGCCGGGGCGCCCGCCGCACGACGCTTGTCTCGATCGCCGTTGCGGGGGTGCTGGTGGCGATCAAGCTGGGGGTCGGGCTGGCGACCAACAGCCTGGGGCTGATCTCGGCCGGGATCGAGTCAAGCGGCGACGTGATCGCGGCCGTCCTGACGTTCTTCGCCGTCCGCCTCGGCGGGCGTCCCGCCGACCGCGGGCACCCCTACGGCCACCGCCGGGCCGAGAACCTGGGGGCGCTGGGCGAGGCGGCGATCCTGATCGCCGGCGGGCTGCTGGTCAGCGTCGAGGCGATCACCCACCTGCTCAACGGCGAGGCCGCGCCGTCGATCCACTGGTACCAGTTCGCCGTGATCGCCCTGGCGCTCGTCCTGGACCTGAGCAGGATGCGGGTGACGCTCGTCGCGGCCCGTCGCTACGGCAGCCCGGCCCTGCAGTCGAACTTCTTCCACTTCGCAAGCGACATGGCCGGCTCGCTGGCCGTGCTGGCGGGCCTGATCGCAGCCGATGAGGGCCTGCGCCAGGGCGACTCGATCGCCGCCCTTGCGGTCGCCGCGATCATCTTCCTCGCCGCCGGGCGGCTGCTGGCGGTCAATGCCAACGTCCTGATGGACCGCACGCCGACCGAGGCTCGGGCGGCCGCCGAGCGGGCGATCGCGGGACTCGGCGCCGACATCGAACTGAGCCGCCTGCGCCTGCGCGAGTCGGCCGGGCGCTACTTCGCCGATGTCGTCGTCAGTGTCCCGCCCGGCCAGGCCGTCGTCGAGGGGCACCGTGCCGCCGACCTGATCGAGCAGGCCGTCGAGCAGGCGCTGCCGGGCAGCGACGTCGTCGTCCACGTCGAGCCGCGGCGCAGCGGACTCGACCTGCGCGACAGGGTCCTGGCGATCGCCCTGTCCGAGCCACTGGTCAAGGAGGCCCATGATCTCGATCTTCGAGCAGGGCGAGCGCTCGAGTGTCTCGCTGCACCTGAAGTTCCCCGACGATCTCGACCTCGCGCAGGCGCATGAGATCGCCGAGCGTGTCGAGGCGGCGATCCGCGAGCGCCCCGGCGTGAGCGAGGTGCAGACCCATCTCGAGCCACTCGAGCGCCCGCTGCGTGCGGCCCAGGGGGACGCCATGGCCGATGCGACAGCGATCGCCGAGATCCAGGAGCTGGTCCTCGCCCGGACCGGCTCGAGGGCACGGGGCGTGCACCTGCTCTCGACCGACGGCGGGCGCGTCCTGTTCCTGACGCTCGCGGGCCACAAGGGCGAGTCGCTGACCGAGGCGCACCACCTCGCGGGGGTCCTCGAGGACGAGCTGCGCCAGCGGATCGGGGACCTGGCGGACGTGGTGATCCACACCGAGCCCTGAAGCGCGGGAAGGAAACGGGGCGCGGCGGCATCTAACAGGCCAGCCCCATCCATCCGAGGACCGGGAGGTCACGATGCGAACGCAGATCATCCACGGCTGCCTGGCAGCCGCCGTCCTGGCGTTGGCAGGCTGCGGCGCCGGCTCGTCGAGCAGCTCGAGCTACTCGACGGCGTCGGGCGTCCCGGCGGCCGGCGGGAGCCTCGTCGTGAGCTCCAAGCAGAGCCCGCTGGGGACGATCCTGGCCGCGGGGCCGCGGCAGATGACCGTCTACATGTTCGCGGCCGACACGGGCTCGAGCCCGACCTGCACCGGTGCCTGCGCGGAGGTCTGGCCCCCCGTGACGAGCGCCGCGGGTGCCCGCGCGAGCGGGCAGGCGCTGGCGGGCGAGCTCGGCACGGTGGCACGCTCCGGCGGGACGATGCAGATCACCTACAAGGGCCACCCGCTCTACTACTACCGGGCGGACACGACCAGCGCGGAGGTCTCCGGGCAGGACGTCGACTCATTCGGGGCCCGCTGGTACGTTCTGAGCCCCGCCGGGGTGAAGCTCGAAACGAGCGCCCCCGGCGCATCCGAACCGAGCTCCTCTTCGTACAAGTACTGAGCGAGTGACAGACTTGGAATCCCCACAGACCGGAGGAATAAGATCGTGATGAGCGAGCCCCATGCCAAATCGAGGACCCTTACGCCCCGCGCCGTCGCGGCAACGGCCCTGGCCCTCGGCCTGATCGCGCTCGCCGGCTGCGGCAGCTCCTCGAGCAGCAGCGCCACAACCGCGAGCACCCCGGCAACGACCGCGAGCACGCCCGCGGCGACGAGCAGCACCGCCACCGCCCCGACGAGCTCGGCGGGCACCACGCTGGCCCTCGAAGCCAACAAGGAAGGCCAGCTGGAATACGACACTAAATCGCTGAGCGCCAAGGCCGGCAAGGTCAACATCGACTTCACGAACATGGCGCCGATCGGGCACAACGTGACGGTCGAATCCTCATCGGGCACGGTCATCGGCGCCACGCCGACGTTCCAGGGCGCTACCAAGACGCTCTCGCTCGATCTCAAGCCGGGCACCTACAAGTACTTCTGCTCGGTCCCCGGGCACCGGATGGCCGGGATGGAAGGGACGATCACCGTCAAGTGAGCCCGCAGGGCCTCCGCGCGCGCGGAGGCCCCTCGGGCGCCGGATGACCCCGGAGTCCTCAGTCGAAGCGGGTGACGATCTGCTGCAGCGGGGCCCGCTCGGGGACCCGCTGCTCCTGCACCGGGTCGCCCAGGTAGAGCAGGCCGATCGGGCTCTCCTCGGGGCCCATCGCCAGCAGCTCCCGCGCACGGGGGTCCTCGAGCAGCTCGACGGTCCGCCAGTAGCCGGCGAGCCCCCGGGCGTGGGCGGCGAGCAGGACGATGTAGGCCGCCACCGCCCCCGCCAGCAGGTCCTCGCGGTCCTGGCCGGGCTCGCCCGTCTGGATCACGCTGACGGCGACGAGCGTCGGGGCCCGGGCGAGCTTGACCGCCGCACCGGCCTTCTCGGACTCGGCCAGCTCCATCAGCGCTGCGCGGGTCCGGGGCCCGAGGACGCGAAAGCGCCAGGGGTTGGTCAGGTGGTGGTTGGGCGCCCAGCGGGCGAGCTCGAAGAGCTCATCGAGCAGCTCCCCGTCGAGCTCGCGGGGGCCGTAGGCCTTGTGGGTGCGCCGCGTATGGATAGCCTTCTCGAGGTCCACGACCCCAACCCTAGAAGGGGCCCGCACATCTCCCGCATCCGGCCTTCGAGGGCCCAGACAGCGAAGTCCCGTTGAGCCTCGGCGAGATCGCCGCGATCGCGCTCGCGGGCATGGCCGCCGGGACGATCAACACGGTCGTCGGCAGCGGCACCCTGATCACCTTCCCGGTCCTGCTGGCCTTCGGCTACGCGCCGGTGACGGCGAACGTGTCCAACACGATCGGCCTCGTCCCGGGCTCGGTCTCGGGGGCGATCGGCTACCGGCGCGAGCTGACCGGGCAGCGCCCGCGGATCATCCGCCTGGGCGCCATGTCGCTGGCCGGGGGCATCACCGGGGCGGTCCTGCTGCTGGTGCTGCCCGCGTCGGCCTTCAAGGCGATCGTCCCGGTGTTCATCGCGATCGCCCTGATCCTGACGGTGATGCAGCCGCGGATCGCGGCCTGGCTCGAGCGCCGCCAGATCGACCTCGAGCGCCGCGGCGCGGTCGGGACACCGCTGGCGGTCTATCTGACGGGTGTCTACGGCGGCTACTTCGGGGCGGCCCAGGGGATCCTGCTGCTGGCGATCCTGGGCGTCGCCCTGTCCCAGGACCTGCACCGGACGAATGCGCTGAAGAACGTTCTCGCGGGCCTCGTCAACGGCGTCGCGGGGATCTACTTCGTGTTCGCCGCCCACGTCGCCTGGGCGCCGGCGGCGATCATCGCGGTCTCGGCGATCATCGGTGCTCAGCTGGGGGCCCGCTACGGCCGGCGGCTGCGGCCCGAGGTGCTGCGGGGCCTGATCGTCCTCGTGGGGATCTCGGCGATCCTCCAGCTCGTGCTCTGAGCGCCCGCGTCCCTAGAAGAGCTGGGTGACGATCAGGAAGACGTTCAGGCCCGAGATCAGCGCGGCGCAGGCCCAGGCCGCCGCACGGGTCAGGCCACTGTTGACGTGGACGCCCATGACGTCCCGGCGCGAGGTCAGGATGACCAGGGGAATCAGGGCGAAGGGGATCCCGAAGGAGAGGACGACCTGGCTGAGGATCAGCGTGCTGGTCGGGTTCAGGCCGATCGCAAGGACGGTCAGGGCCGGGAGCATCGTGACGGCCCGGCGCAGGACGAGGGGGATGTGGACGTTGATGAAGCCGACCATCACGATCTGCCCGGCATAGGTCCCGACACTCGAGGAGGAGGCGCCCGAGGCCAGGAGCGCCACCGCGAAGGCGAGGGCCGCGCCACCGCCGACGAGGTGACCGAGCTGGGCATGGGCGCCCTGGATCGTTTCGATGCCCGACAGGGCGGGCGTGTGGAAGAGCTTGGCGGCCACCGCCAGCATGGCCATGTTGACGAGGCCCGCGAGGCCCAGGGCGATGATCACGTCGAGGCGCTCGAAGCGCAGGATCCGGCGCCGCTCGGAGTCGTTGCGGGCGGCCACGCGGCCGTTCGTCAGCGCCGAGTGCAGGTAGATCACGTGGGGCATCACCGTCGCGCCGATGATCCCGACGGCCAGATAGACCGAGCTGGCACCGTCCAGCCCCGGGATCAGCCCGTGCAACGAGCCGCTGACCGACGGGCCGACATGCAGGGTCTCGTAGACGAAGCCGCCGAAGATGATCCCCAGCAGGGCCGTGATCCCCAGCTCGAAGCTGCGAAAGCCGCGGGCCTGCAGGCCCAGGATGGCGAAGGCGATCACGCCGGTGATGACGCCCGCCGGCAGCAGCGGCACCCCGAACAGCAGGTTCAGCCCGATCGCCGCACCGAGGAACTCGGCGACGTCTGTCGACATGGCGATGATCTCGGCCTGGACCCACATCGCCCACGCCAGGGGCCGCGGATAGTGGGCGCGGACGTTCTCCGCCAGGTTGCGGTCCGTGACGATCCCGAGCTTTGCCGAGAGGTACTGGATCAGCATGGCGATCACGTTGGCGACCAGGACGACCCACAGCAGCAGGTAGCCGAACTTTGCCCCGCCCTGGATGTTGGTCGCGAAGTTGCCCGGGTCGACGTAGGCGACCGAGGCCACGAAGGCCGGCCCGAGCATCGCCAGGGAGGCCCGCACCCGGCCGCGGCTGAGCAGCTCCTCGAGCGCGCTCGGCCCCTGCCCGCCCAGCGCGACGGCGGCGCTCTCGCCGTCGAGCACCGGAATCGGCGAGCGGGAGGGAGGGCTCATCAGCCGAGCTCCGCCGTCTCCACGCGCATCGCCCTGGTCAGGGCATCCCCGAGCGCGTGGGTGCGCTCGCCGAAGCGGACGAACAGCGGCCCGCCGAACGGCTGGCGCTCGATCACCTCAAGCTCCTCGCCGATTCCGATCCCCTGCTCGGCCAGGTAGCGGAGCATCTCGGGATCGGAGTCCGAGACCCGGACGAAGCGGCCGGTGGCACCGATCGCGAGCTCGTCCAGGCCCAGCGTCGCGGGCTCCTCGAGTTCGAACTCGACCGACGGGATCGGGTCTCCGTGGGGGTCGATCGTCGGGTGCCCCAGCTTGGCGGCGATCAGCGCCTCCAGATCCTCGGAGATGACGTGCTCGAGGACCTCAGCCTCTGCATGGACCCTGTCCCAGGGCATGCCCAGGACGTCGGCGAGGTAGCTCTCGAGCAGCCGGTGGTGGCGGATCACCTCGAGAGCGATCAGCCGGCCCTCCTCGGTCAGACGGACGCCCCGGTAGGGGATGTGGGTGATCAGCCCGAGCTCATCGAGGCGCTTGAGCATGGCCGAGACCGAGCCCGGCGTGATGCCCAGCCGCTCGGCCAGGGCATTGGTCGAAACCGGCTCTCCAGTGCGGGATTCAAGCGTGAAGATGGCCTTCGAGTAGTCCTCGACGGCGGGGGTTCTGAGCGTTTCCTTGGTGGCCATGAGAAAAGATTATGGCATACCCAAAGATTATTCTGGGGATGCGCCGACTTCTTATCATCGAGCGGCCGGCCCGGCCCCTTGAGCATCTCGCGCAAAACCGGCACGAGCGCGCGGGCAGGGGAGTCGATATCACTTGATATCATTCTCGATATGCAAGATGAGATGAAGCCACTGTTCGTCAGGCTCCCCGCACCAGAATCCGACCGCCTGAGCGAGCTCGCGCACACGACGGGGCGCAGCAAGCGCCAGCTGGTCGGCGAAGCCGTCCGCCGGCACCTGGAGGACAGCGGCGAGCTGATCGTTGGGCGGGCCGAGCTTCAGGCGCCGCTTCCGGCCGTCATGACGCTGCCCGAGGCGGCGGCGCTGCTGCGCGTCGAGGAGCAGGCGCTGGCCGAGGCGGCGGGGAGGGGAGAGCTCCCCGGACGGCGACTCGGGGAGCAGTGGCGCTTCTCGCGGGAGGCCCTGTTGGCCTGGCTCGCGGGGAACTAACCGCCGAGCGGACTCTTGGGTTCCTTCGTAGTGCGCCCCGCTGCCGCGTGGGGACGGTCGACGAGCTCCGTGATCCGCTGGCGCACGCGCCCGGCGTTCGCTCCCGAGTCACGCTTGGGCTTGGTGACGAGCGGGTTTGCGGCCCTCGTCCGGGCGGCCACGAGGTAGTCGATCAGCCCTTCACGGGAATGGCCCGGCGTGGCGTCCGCGACTTCTCCGAGTGTCAATCCGCTCCGCAGCTTTGCGCTCAGTTCAAGCGGCGTCAGACCCAGATAGCGGGCAGCCGCGACCCGGAGCCTGTGACCCGTGCGGTGCTGGGCACTCAAGCCGCCTGGCTGCTTGACCGCCAGCGCAAGGCGCTGTTCGAGGCCGGCCTTGGCAGCGCTCGCCAGGGCCGCGACGAGCCCTGCTTCGGTCTTGCCCGCTTCGGTCGCAATCTCACCGAGGCTCTTGCCCGAGCGGAGCTCCTGTTCGAGCGTTTCCAGGGGGATCCCGATGTAGCTCGCGGCGGCTTCGCGGACGCGAGCGCCCCGGAGGGGAGCGGCGCCGAGCTGGTGGGCGCGGTGGCCGTGGGGGCGGGGCGAGCCCGTGCCGCCGGCAGCCATCGCGGCGACGGCGCCGCCGGTCAAAAGGACGGCGATCACGACGATCACGGGGAGGCGTCGCTTCAGGAAGGTGGTCATGGTGAACACTTTGGCACTTTTCGCGGGGTGAGTGCGCCGCTTGACGGCCGCGCGGCCCAGATCTACATAACCGCGGAAACCTCGCCGAAGCGCAGCGAGGGGGAGAGCTCAGCCCCGCTCGCCCGGGCGCCCCAGCAACGCCCGGGCAGGGCTTGCCGGGAACTCCTCCCGCCTGAGCCTCCAGATCAGGTCGAGACCACTCTCGGAGGGTGCCTTCGGGATCTTCTCGAGCGTCTCGACGAGCTCAAATCCGAGGCCCTCCGGGACCGCCCGGCTGGCCAGGTTGGCCTGGTCGTGATGGATCTCCACGCGATCGACCCATGGCAGCTCGAACGCAGCGCCGGTCAGAGCGGCCGAGGCGAGTTTGGCGATCCCGCGGCGGGTGTGGCCCGAGTGGACCCAGTAGCCGATCTCAAGGCCTCCCGGCCCGATCCGGCGCATCAGCCCGACGCCACCCACCAGGGCGCCCTCGAGCCTGACCGCATACTCGAAGCGCTCGCCCTCATCCCAGGCCCGCGAGCTCGTCTGGAGGAACCCGCGCTGAGCCGCCTGATCCTCGTTCGCCCAGGCCAGCCATGCGCCGAGCTCGACGATCGACGCGGCAACCGCCTGCTGCAGCTGATCGAGGTCCTCCGCACGCAAGCGCCGCAGGCGCAGATCGCCGGCGTCGATGCTCGCGGGCGGAGACTGATCGCCGGCGCTCTGCGGTGACATCGCGCTCAGACGCTCACTGCAGGACGTAGGTGATCGACAGCGAGGCGGCCAGCGTGCACGTCGCGAGCGATGACTTCTTGGCGGGCTTGTGCTTGGGCTTCGGCTTCGACTTTCGGTGCACCGTCGGCGGGTGGGTCGTCTTGACGCTCGCCGAGCTCCGCGAGACGGCAGGGGCGAGAGCCACGGAGCCGCCCGAGCTCCAATCGGGCTGGTGGCCGGTGTATTCGACTTCGGCGGGGCAGCTGATGTAGCCCGACCCCTCGACGATCCCCGGGCTGACGGCGCTGTCGACGGTCGTTCCGACAGCGCCCGCCAGGAACTGCGCCTTGGAGAGCGCATCGGCGACGGCCGCCGCCAGTCCGGCGCGATAAGCAGCGATCGCGGCGGCCTGGTCGGCCGCGGCGCTGATCGGAACTTCGCCGACCCCATCGACGGTTGCCGTGTGGATCGTCGTTGTCGTTTCAGCAGCGGCCATCGTGGGCACAGCGGCCAGGGCGGCGCATGCGAGAGCGGTCGCTGCGGAGGTGCAGGCAAGTCTCATGATGCCTCCAGCGGGTTGCTTGGACGGGGGAGTGAGCCTAGTTCTCCGCCGTTCGCCACGCGCAGGCAGACGCCGGCGGGGGGCGCCCGCGCATTCCCTGCCACGAGGCCGCAGTACATTCGCCCGATGCACAGGCCGGGTGACATCGAGCGCCAGCTTTCGGAGACAGGGGCCGAGTTCATCGAGGCCCACCGCCGCGCCGGCGAGGCCATCGGCGAGGCGGCCGGCCCGGGGATAAGCCCGCGCCGCAAGGCCGGCGGTTAGTCGTGTCGCTGGCTCTTGCGGCTGCGGCCTGCGGCAGCGAAGGTGGCTGCAACGCGGGCAACGGCATCGTGATCCTCGCCGCCGTCGTCCTTGCCGGCGTCGCGATCTACTTCTTAGCCCGCCGCCGAAAGTGACGGGAGAAGGGCCGCAGACTCCACCCGACGCTTGATAATGCACGCACCGTGTCCAGCGAGACCCAGGGACTAGGAGGACGTGCGGCGCCGGCGAAAGCACGGCTTCCACTGGCAGCTGGCATCCTCGCGTGCGTCTGTGTGCTCGGGGCGCTCGTCAAATTCATGGTCGCCGAAATATCCACCCCGGAGAGCGGACTCGCCTGTAACCAGAACGCGACCGGGCCGACGGCACTCGCGACGGCCCGCAAGTTCGTCTCTGAGTGCGGAAGCGGGTTCGGTGTGGAAAGGCAGATCGACGCACTCAAGTCCTCCTCGGGATTCGCGAGCTATGCGCAGGTCGACGAGTTCGTCATCAGGGTTCCCGCCGGCGCTCCCAGCGGACCGGCGCTCTTCGTTCTGGTGGGCCGAAAGAGCAGCCGGGAATCGTGGCGCACCCTCGATACGGGCACGGGGCCCTAGCGCGGTGCCCCACGGGGCGAGGCGCATGAGCCAAGACCAACTGGCGCGCCGCCGTCCGAAACTCCGCTCGGAAGTCCAGTAGCCCCGCTGCTCGGAACCAGCTTCCGGGTTATCCGACCTGGCGCCGGGGAACCACCAATGCGATCAAGAGCGGAATCGGCCACCAGATCATCAAGGAGGCGATGAGGTAGGCCGCGAAGCTCCGGCCTTTGCGATCCGCGACGCGGGCGACCAGGAACGCGGGACCGATCCGGAAAGCCAACACGGCGACCAAGGCCAGCAGGTGAATGGGGTTGGTGAGAGCGCCGGCGACGGTCGAAAACAGGACAACAAGGGCAGCTAGAGAGAGCGCGATAAGTGCCCCTCGTTGCATGACCGGATCTTCGCACCGAGGATGCCCACCACGGACTCCGGCCAGGTCCGCGCTTGAAGATGCATGCTCGGGAGCCGCCTGCTCACTGAGAAACAGCGATGGCTCAAGACCGTTATGGTCCGCGCCATGTTGGTCTTCGCGATCGTCGCGGTGGCGTGCTTCATCGGGGGGATGTGGGCGGCGACGACGTGGATGCCCGCGCTTGCAGAGGGTCCAGTCGGCACGCTCGCCTACTTCGTTGTGTGTGGACTCGCGGGTGCCGTGGTCGCGGTTTTGGGCATTCATGTCTGGCAGATCGGCCACATCGCGAAAATCAAGGAAGGACCGAAATACCTGCATGAAGAAGGGATCATCGGGTACGTCGACAGTCTCACGTGGGAGGTCGGAACTCTTGCCGGCGTGGCGTTAATCGCCTACCTACTGGCGCCGAAAGCGCCGCCGTCCGACCCGAAACCGATCCACGACCCGTGAGTGCTTGAGGCGGGGAAGCGGGCTCTTGCTCGCGTCTCATCGGCTCGATGGTTGGTGCCGATACTCGGCGTGATGACGGAAGTGGGGAGGACACAGACGGCGAGCGACGAGTTGTGCTTTTCGATTCGTCGCAAAGCGAGCATCGTCGCCCGCGTCTACCTCACCACGAACGCCGTATTCGTGCTGGCGATCGCGGTGGCGATTCTGGCCTCGCCGGAAGTCCCGCTTATCAAGCGGCTCGTGCTGGCAGCAGTTTGGACTCTCGTTTTCATTCCGCTGTTCGTCTGGGGCAAGCGACGAATGCTCGATTCGACAGTCAAGGCGACCCCGGAGGGCCTGCTTATCTACAACGGCATGAGGCGGCATTTTGTACGTTGGGACGACGTTGCGGGCTTCGAGCCATCGTTCCGCCCGTTCCTGTTCGCCGTCAGGCGCGTGAGCGGGGGCAGCGTCACTATGGACGGGATGACGCCTGAGTCGTTCGGGCAGCGAGGGCCGCAGGAAGATCAGTTGCGAGAACTCGAAGCGTATTGGCACCGCGTGACCGGCTGAGAACGGGCTGAACGCCCCAGCATATTGGCTGTTGGATTGAGTGCTTGATAATGGATGGACCGACGCGGGAATCAGTGCCGACCGCGAGCCCAGCCAAAGACAGCACGGATCGCGAGCAGGAGAATGAGCGCCAGTGCTATGGCCAACAGAGCGCGGGCGAGCGAGCGATCGTCATGGGCTGCAGTGGCTCCGGCGCCGACAAGGAAAGCGCCGCCCGTCGCGCCGATCATCGACCACACGCGATCTCCGACGGGAACCGTCTGCCATGTTCGCCGGATGTAGTGCCGGTTGGCGCGATTCCGCTTGATATTCGCTCTGAAGGAGCGTCGCATTCCCGCCGCCAGCTTCCGGCACGTTGTACGCCCAACAGCTACGGCCCATTGGCGACAACCGTCCCCGCCTGCGCTTGACAATGCATGGACCGTGACTACTGAGGCTGAGGTGATGATCGTGGTGGCTCGCGATGCAGCGGTGCCTATCGACGATGTCGCGCCGACAGTCGCAGTGTGGGGCAGTCCGGACCCCAGAGACCGAGATGATTGCCGCCAACGCGTGGCAGGCGGGGATCGATCTAACGGTGTTTGACTCTGCGGCAGAGCCGGAGGCCACGTTGCTCGAAATTGTCGACGAAGTTGCGCTGCACCATGGCGACCATTCGAGCGGCGCTCCCGTCAGTGCCATTCGGGTAGTCGGGGCAACGGTGAGCAGCGCCGTCCAGGAGCGTTTCGAGTCACTCGGGTTCTCTCGGCTCGATCCCACGCCGGACGGCTTCGTCGCCCATCGCGCTCGATAATGCATGGACCGAAGATGTCCGAAACCGTCATCTCAATCGTCGTTATCGTTGTTCTGTTGCCGGTCGTCGTCTTGGCAGTGGTCTGGCGTTGGCCGCGCCGAAGCGGTCACGCCAGCAGCGTCGATGGGGATGTTTCCGAACGACCCGACGAGAAACCTGATCCGTTCGGGGACGCGAGGTGAGCGTTTTCGCGTCCAGCGCTTGATAATGCATGGTCCGACTCACGCGAGAGTCGTCTTTCTGCAGAGGGGAGCATCGTGAGCGACTTTCGACACTTAGCATTCAGGCGTGCATCGATGGCAGCGGCGACGGCCTTTCTGGCAGTGAACCTCTGCACGGGTGCACCACTGTTGGCGCTTTGGGTGGGCTCGAAGGTTGTTGGCGAACGGCAAATCACGATGACGGCAGTCTTGCTCGTGGTCCTCGTGATGGCTCTCCTGATGGGTTCCATGATTTACGGGATCCTCTCGATCAACGCGGCCTACAATCGACTTACGGGCCACCCGATGGGCGAACATCGCCCGACATGGCTTCGCTCCGCGAACGTCAAACGCGAGACGGTCAGCGAAGACATACCGACGAGCCGTCTTGAGCAGATCGTGATGGCCGTGACCTGCTCCACCGTCCTGCTCTTCCTCGTCTGGTTCTTCGTGCTCGCCGGATCGCCGATCCCCAACGTCGACGGCTAGGCCCTGCGGGCGCGGAGACCGCGTGACTGTGCACGATAATGCATGTACAAGTGAACCTGGAAGAAAAGGCAGCCTGAAGCGGGGGGCCTGGCACCTCTTGCCGAGCGTCCCGTTGTGAAGGTCTCTCTTCGCCCCACGATCCCCTTGCTGATCTGCCCTTCGGTGCTCGCCACGGAGTCCGATCCGGCGGTGTCGCGCTGGATCAACGCCTGGCCGGCCGAGCGGCATTCTGAGGCGATCTGCCGTCAGAACGAGGCTCACCTGACCGTCATCGCGGAGAACTCACCGGTGGGCTTCGTGCGCTGGGCCGGCCTCGAGAGCCCGGACCGAATCATAGCTGAGGCGAATCGCCATTACGGCTCGCGGCCGAGGAATCGGCCTTCATTGCGCTGGCGCAGACGCTCGAGTTGGCATTCACCGATTTCGCTGCGCGCCGTGTCTGGCTGGACGTCCTGCCCGGGAACACTCGCGCCCGGGCGGTGTATGAGCGTTACGGCCTCGCCGAGGATGGCCTGATCCCGGAAGGCCACCCCTCCCCCGATGGCTGGCTCCAGTTGCTGGTTATGTCAATCCGGCGGGAGGATTGGGAAGTCCGCGAAACTCCCTGGCAAGAGCCGCCGGCGGGCTAGCATCAGCGCCAAACCGATCCAGGAGGCTGACGAGATGGCGAACACGATCTACACCGCCGAGGCGCACGTGACCGGCGGCCGCGCCGAGGGCCACGGCCGCACCAGCGACGGGGCACTCGAGGTCGACCTGAGGCTCCCCTCCGAGATGGGCGGCGAAGGTGGCGGCACCAACCCCGAGCAGCTGTTCGCCGTCGGCTACGCCGCCTGCTTCGAGGGCGCACTGGGCGTTGTCGCGCGGCGCGCGAAGGCCGAGACGGGCGATGTGGCGATCGACTCCAAGGTCTCGCTGACGCCGAATGCCCAGGGTGGCTTCGATCTGGGTGTGACGCTCGATGTCTCGCTGCCCAGCGTCACCGACAGCGAGACGGCCAAGCAGCTGGTCCACGACGCCCACCAGGTCTGCCCCTACTCGAACGCCACGCGCGGCAACATCGAGGTCGTCCTCAGCGCCAACGGCGAGCCCGTCGGCTGAGGGCGGCGACAGCTCAGCGTCCGAGCGTGCGCAGCAGGTTGCGGGCCCGCCCGCCGAGACCGGTGATCTGCTCGCGCACCTGCTCGAGTCCGGCCCGCAGCTCGGGATCCCCAACTTCGACGGGCACCATCGAGTCCTGGAGCTCGGAGAGCTCGCGGTCCGCCTCACCGGCGCTCGAGACTGCGCTCTCGATCAGGCCTTTTGCGCCCCGGGCGGGCGCCCCGGGCGGAGCGGCCTCAAAGCTCCGGACATCGAGCTCGTGGCGGGCGCCGAACTCCGTGTAGGTGCGCTGAGCCCGCCCGTAGGCGAGCTGGACCGGGCGGAACAGCTGTTCCTCGAGCTCGTCCGCCGTCCGTTCGTCAAGCAGCTCATAGGCGCCCTCCAGCTCACCCAGGGCTCTGCTGAGGAGATCGACCGCCACCCCCAGCGCATCCATGATCTGGCGGTGCCCGTCTGCGGTCGTGTAGCTCACGAGGCCACCATAGCCTCGCACTCGCCGGGACCCCGGGCGGGCGCTACCCGGCCTCCTCGGCCAGCTCGCGGGCCCTGGTCAGGACCTCGTCGATCATCGGCTCGGTCAGCTTGCCTGTGAAGGTGTTCTGTTGGCTCGGGTGAAAGCAGCCGAGCAGCGGCCAGGGCTCGCCCGCCGACTCGGCGCCGTGAGCGAATCGCGGACGGGGTCTCGGAAGAGCGGCCCCCGGGCCGGCCAGCTCACGACGCAGCCGGAGCGCGGCGTCCCAGGCGAACGCCCCGAGGCAGACGACCACACGCAGCTGCTCCAGCAGTTGCACTTCGCGGACACTCCACGGCAGACACGCGTCGCGCTCACCCGGCGAGGGCTTGTTGGCGGGCGGTGCACATCGCACCGCCGCGCCGACCCTGGCGTCACGCAGGACCAGGCCGTCGTCAAGCGAGCGTGAGCTCGGCTGGCTCGCGAAGCCCGTCCGCCAGAGGGCGCCGTAGAGGAAGTCCCCCGAGCGGTCGCCCGTGAACATCCGCCCGGTCCGGTTGGCACCGTGGGCCGCCGGGGCGAGTCCGAACAGCAGGACTCGTGCGGCCGGGTCTCCGAAGCCCGGCAGCGGGCGCCCCCAGTAGGTCTGATCGGCGAATGCGGCCCGCCGCTCGCGGGCAACCTGCTCGCGCCAGGCGACTAGTCGGGGGCAGCGCCGGCAGGCCGAGACCTCCGCCGCGAGAACCTCGAGCTCGCTCTTCGCCGCCGGTCGCATAGCGCAGTAGTAGCATCGGAGCCACGATGCAGACGTGGATATGGGTCCTGCTGCTGTTCGGCCTGATCAAACTCCCGATCGCGGCGCTCATGCTCTGGATCCCGTTTCGCTACGACGACTCCCAGGTCCCCGAGTCCACCGACTCCTCAGAAGAGGACGGCGGCTCCAAGGCGCTGCCCGGTGGGCCCCTGAACCCCCACCCCCGCTCCCCGCTGCCGCGTCTGCCGCGGCGGGGTCCGCACGGCGGCCCGTCGGTGCCGACCGCGCCACGCTCGCGCCGTCGTGCGCCGGCACCCCGCCGGCCCCTGCGGGCCATCGGGCGCCGCTGAAGGGCGTCTAGCGGTTTCGCTTGCGCTGCTGGCGGGCCGCCTTCGCTTTCGCCCTGCGCTTGCGCTGATGCAGCGCGATGTCCCGGTTGACGCGCGCTTCGACGTCCCCCGGATCGTCGGCCGGTGCACGTTTGCGGGCATCTCGGACAATCACGTAGGCGATCGAGAGCAGCAGCACGATCGCCGCGCCGATCCCGATGAAGATCGTCGACCTCGACGTTCCCGTTTCTTTTTTGACCGTCGTGGTCGTCGTAGCAGTCGTTTTGGTCGCTTCCTGTTCCTGCGCCTTCTGTGAGAGTTCGTTGAAGGCGCTGCCCCCTTCAACCGACGTTTCCCCGTAGGCAGCGGAGCTCATCCCGCCAAGCGAGATCGCGACCAGGAGCGTCAGCGCAAAGGCCCGCGCGGGGCCGAGCAGACGTGGGAAGGCTGCGAACACGCGGGCGAGCATACCGGCAGGGAGCTGCCCCGCGACATAGAATGCCCCGCCATGGCCCCCAAACAACGTCAGATCCGGATGGAGCAGCGCGGCGCAATGGAGGCCGTGCAGGCGTTGGAGCAGCGCTCCGACGAGGAGCTCGAGGCCGAGACCAAATACAAGTCGGCCGCGCTCGCGATCCTCGGCGCCCGCGCAGCCGAGCGATTCGACGCCGACGCCGCCCGCGGATATTTCCAGCGCGCCCTGGCCGCCGCCCGGCCGCAGGAACGGATGCAGCTGCGGCGCATGGCCGACGCCTCGATGGCGCTCGCCGAACGCCGGGCGGGCGACCTCAAGCAGGCCGTCGAGCGGCTCGGTCAGGAGGCCCCCAGCGGCCGTCAGATGTTCGCCCTGAGGGCCATGGGCCTGCTTGTTCCGACGGCCTCGGCGGGGATCCTCGCGCGGCTGCGCGGGATCGTCCTGATCATCCTGCTGATAATCGCCCTGCTCGCCCTGGGCCTCGGCGTGGTCGAGCTGATCTCGCTCCCCTTCGGTGGCATCGGCGTCGCCCCCGGCGTCCTTCTGGGACTGTTCCTCGTGATTGCCGTGCTGGGGATCGCCGCGGCGATCGGACGGCGCCGGCGCGATCGTGCGCGCAGCGCCGCGTCCGGCTGAACGACCCGGCTTCGTCACGGCGTCCGGGGACACTAGGCTTGCCTGGTGCCCGCCCCCGTCTGCCTGATCGTGAACCCCAGCGCCGGGGGTGGCAAGTCCGCCCGCCTGGCACCGGAGATGGAGCAGGCCCTGCGCGGGCACGGCCTCACCGTCCGGCGAGCTGAAACCCGCGACCTCGACCATGCCCGGGACCTGGCCAGAGAGGCCACCGAGGCCGGCGAGATGGTCGTGACGCTCAGCGGGGACGGTCTGATCGGGGTGATCGCCGACGCCCTGCGCGACCGGCCCGGGGCCGTCATCGGCGTGCTCCCCGGCGGCCGGGGCAACGACCTGGCACGCGTCCTTGCGATCCCCGAGGACGCCCGCGATGCCTGTGCGACGATCGCCGCGGGCGTCCCCAGGGCGGTGGATCTCGGGGTTGTCGGCGACGGTGCGGCTCCCGGCGGCGGACGCGCCTTCGTGGGGATCGCCTCGGCGGGCTTCGACAGCGACGCCAACCGGATCGCAAACGAGGCACCTGCCTGGCTGGGCGGCCTCGTCTACGCCTACGGCGCGCTTCGCGCCCTGATCTCCTGGCGCCCTGCGCGCTTTGAGATCGAACTGCTCCCCTCCGGTGAGCGCCACTCCTTCACCGGCTACACCGTCGCCGCGGCGAACTCCCGCGCCTACGGCGGGGGGATGTTCCTCGCGCCCGACGCGATGCTCGATGACGGGCAGCTGGAGGTCGTCGTGACCGAGCACGTCGGCAAGCTCAGGTTCCTGGCCAACCTGCCGAAGGTCTTCAAGGGCGCCCACGTGAAGCTGCCCAGCGTTCACGTCTTCCGGGCGCCCGCGGTCCGGATCAGCGCCGATCGGCCCTTCACGCTCTACGCCGACGGTGACCCGATCGGGGAGCTGCCGGTGACCGTCCGCGCCCTGCCCGGCGCGATCACGATCATCACCCCCGTCGCGGGCGCCCCGGCCCTCGCCGGCAACGCAACCGGCACGCCGCACCCAGCCGACGGCGCCAGCTCCGGCGACTGATGCCCCCGCTGTTGAACGCGAAGCTCGCGCTGGCCCGCGGCGTCGGCAGGCTGTCCCGCTTCAGCGGCTCCGGCGCCACCAGCCTGCCGGGCAGGGTCCTGATGCGCCTCGAGCCCGGGGCGATCGGAACGCTCGGATCACGCCTGCCCGACGGGAGCATCCTGATCTCTGCGACCAACGGCAAGACGACGACCGCCGCGATGGCCGCGGGGATCCTCTCCGGTGAGGGCCGCCGGCTCGTCCACAACCGTGCCGGTGCCAACATGGCCGGCGGCATCGCGACGACGCTGCTCGCCGCCGCCCGTCCCCACGAGGGGATCGCCGGCGAGATCGGGCTGTTCGAGGTGGACGAGCTCTGGCTGGCCCAGCTCGCATCAGAGCTGACGCCGCGGGCAATCCTGCTGGGCAACCTGTTCCGCGACCAGCTCGACCGCTACGGAGAGCTCGAGGCGATCGCCGACAGCTGGCAGGAGGTGCTCGCCACGAGCAGCGCACTGGCCGTGCTGAACGCCGACGACCCGCTCGTCGCCGACCTCGGCCGCGAGCGGCCCGGGACGATCTACTTCGGCGTCGAGGATGACTCGCTTGCCCTCTCCGGAATGGCCCACGCCGCCGACGCCAAGCACTGCCGCAACTGCGGCGCCCCCTACGTCTTCGACGCGGTCTATCTCGGCCATCTCGGCCACTACCACTGCCCCAACTGCTCCCGTAGCCGCCCGCAGCCGCAGGTGACGGCCGGCGAGGTCGCCCTCGAGGGCGTCAGGGCGGCCTCCTTCACCCTTCGCACCCCCTCGGGGAGCGCCAGGGTCCGCCTGGCCCTCCCCGGCCTCTACAACGTCTACAACGCCCTCGCAGCCGCGGCGCTCGCGTGCTCGCTCGAGCTGCCCCTACAGCAGATCGTCGCGGGCCTTGAGGCCACCCAGCCCGCATTCGGGCGCGCCGAGAGCGTCTCCGTCTCCCGCCGCGGGCCTGTGGACCCCTCCTCCCCCGCCGCCCACCGGGAGATGCGAATCATGCTCGTCAAGAACCCGGCCGGCGCAAACGAGGTCCTGCGAACACTCGCCCTGGAGCCGGGTCGCCATGACCTGCTGGGCATCCTCAACGACCAGATCGCCGACGGGCGCGATGTCTCCTGGATCTGGGACGCCGACTTCGAGCTGCTCGCAGGACGGGTCGAGCAGGTCGTCTGCAGCGGCTCCCGCGCGGCGGACCTGGCCGCACGCCTGAAGTACGCCGGCATCGAGACCGACCGCATCCAGATCCGCGAGGAGCTATCGGGTGCCCTCGCCGACGCGGTCGCGGCCGGCGAGCCGGACCGGCCGCTTTATGCGCTGCCGACCTACACCGCCATGCTCGCCCTGCGCGAGCTGCTGGTCGCGCGGGGAGAGGCCCCCAGCGCATGGTCATGAGCAGCCCGCCCAGCCGCAGCGGGGCGCCCCCGCGAGCGGTGATCTGGCATGACCTCGAGTGCGGGGCCTACCGCGCGGATCTCCCGCTGTGGCTGGCCCTCGCCGGCGAGGCCGCTCCCCCCGGCGGGCCGGGCCGGGTGCTGGACATCGGCGCCGGGACGGGGAGGGTGACCCTCGCCCTCGCGCAGGCCGGGCACCCGGTCAGCGCGCTGGACATCGATCCCGTCCTGCTCGATGCGCTGCGCCAGCGGGCCGGCGGGCTGCCCGTCGAGGCGACCATCGCCGATGCGCGGACGTTCGAGCTCGAGTTCCGCGAGCACGACCTGGGCCTCGTGCCGATGCAGACGATCCAGCTCTTGCGGGGCCCGGCCGAGCGGCGCAGCATGTTCGTGCACGCCCACCGGCACCTGCGCCCGGGCGCGGTGCTCGCGTGCGCGATCGTCACCGAGGTCGAACCCTTCGACAGCCGCCACGGCGGGCTCGGCCCCTCCCCCGAGCGCGTGCGGGTCGCCGGTGAGCTCTACCTCAGCCGGGCCGTTCGCCTCGAGCTGACCGACACGATGATCGTCATCGAACGCGAGCGCCGCGTCGACCCGCCCGCGCGGAGCACGCTCGCGTCCCAGCCCGCCGAGCTTGATGTGATCGAGCTCGAGCGCCTCTCCGCGGAGCAGCTGCGCGAGGAGGCCGAAGCGGTCGGGTTTCGCGGAGAGCCGACCGTCACGATCGAGGAGACCGCCGAGCACTCCGGCAGCGAGGTCGTGATGCTCCGTGCCTGAACGCCCCGCCGGCCCACTGCGGGTATGCGCCCTCTACCCCGACCTGATGAACATCTACGCCGACCGGGGCAACCTGATCGTCCTGGAGCGCCGCTGTGCCTGGCGGGGAATCGCGTTCGAGCTGGCCTCAAGCAGCCTCGGTGAGGAGCTCGACCCGGAGAACCACGACCTCTACTACATGGGCGGCGGGCAGGATCGAGACCAGCGCCTGTGCGCGGAGGACCTGCTCGCCAACAAGCGCGACGCGCTGCATGCTGCCGCCGAGCGCGACGCACTCGTGCTGGGGGTCTGCGGCGGCTACCAGCTGCTCGGGCGCTCCTACAGCCTCGGCGAAGAGGAGATCGAGGGCGTCGGGCTGCTGGACGTCACGACGGTTCGCGAGGCCGGACCGCGTCTGATCGGCAATGTCGCGATCGAGGTTGACGGCTTGCCGGGGCTCTCCGGGCCGGCGATCCTCGCGGGCTTTGAGAACCACGGCGGGCGCACCCGCCCGGGGCCGGCCCAGGCCCCGCTCGGGCGGGTCCTCGAGGGCCACGGCAACGATGGCCGCAGCGGCTTTGAGGGAGCGGTCTCGGGCAACACGATCGGCACCTACCTGCACGGGCCCCTGCTGCCCAAGAACGTCTGGTTCGCCGACTGGCTGATCGCGCGCGCACTCGGCATCCAACCGGCCGACCTCGCCCCCCTCGAGGACGGGATCGAGGAGCGGACCCACGCCGGCGCCCTGCGCGCCGCCGGCCTGTGAGAGGGACCGGCGCCTCAGGGTTGCGTCAGTAGAGCTCTGAGCGCCATTTGGGCTTAGCGCTGAACGTGTATGGCGCGCTCGCCACGGTGCAGTTCGTGTACGGCGTGTTGTTTCCCCGGTAAAGGGTGGACGGGCTCGCCTCCATGAGCGTGACCTTGCCGTTGACCTTCATGTCGTGGTCGGCGAACTCGCCGGCGACCGTCATCGTTATGCCGGGATAACCGTATGCGGCCAGCTGAACCGCGAAGGTGAACGCACCCTTTGCGCTCACGGGCACCATTTCGGCGTAGCTGCCCACGTAGAAGGCGCCTTCGTTGCTGATCTTCAGCGTCCCCTGGGTGCAGGTGATCGGGACGTTCGCTGACACCCGCCCAGGTGACGCTGGTCGGGCGACCGTGCTTGGCGAGCAGCTTCTTGGTCAGTGCGTAGAAGGAGACCGACGCGCCGGGGACACCGTTGAGCTTCGCAGCCACAGTGCCATAGTCGCGCTCCGGCAGGCCGAACGCGGTGCTCGCGAAAGCCGCCGACGCGCCCACGCCGGCTGTGAGCGCGAGCAGGGCGCGCAAACCTCGGTGTCTCATGCTGCGCATAGTTCTCGGAAACGTTCGAGCTGTCAAGGCGCGGACCGGAATGGCGGGTGCGCGTTCGGCCGCTCTAACCGGCGACGGCGAAGCGCGCGAAGCGATCGGCCAGCCGGGCCGGGATCATCGCATCGACGCGCACACCCTCGGCGGTGTCCTTGCGCTGGACCTCGCCGGCGATCTCGTGCAGCTCGGCAAGGCTGCCGCCCGTCGGTGTAGGGCACGAGCAGATGCACAGGGCGCAATGTGTGGCGAAGCTCGCGCTCGAGGCGCTCGCCGAGCTCCTGCAGGCCCTCGCCGGTGGCGCCGCTGACGAGCACGGCCTCAGGGTGGCGCAGCCGCAGCTCGACGCGGGCATCCTCGTCGAGCAGGTCGACCTTGTTGAGGATCAGCAGGCGGGGGCGATCACCCGCGCCGATCTCCTCGAGTGTCTGCTCGACGGCGTGCTGCATGAACGCCCGCTGCTCCTCCGGCGCCGAGCCGTCCAGCACGTGGGCCAGCAGCTCGGCCCGGCGGGTCTCCTCGAGCGTCGCGCCGAAGGCATCAACCAGCTGGTGGGGAAGCTTTGAGATGAAGCCGACGGTGTCGCTCATCAGGTAGGGCCGGCCGTCGAGCTTCAGTGCCCTGGTCGTCGGGTCGAGCGTGTGGAACAGACGGTCCCTGACCCCCACCTCCGAGCCGGTCATGGCGTTCAGCAGCGTGGACTTGCCGGCGTTCGTGTAGCCGACGAGGGCGATCGTCGGGATCGCCGCACGCTCGCGCTCGGCCCGCTGGACCGCCCGCGTCCCCTTGACGTGCTCGAGGCGCCGGCGCAGAACCGCGATCCGGTCACGGGCCAGGCGGCGATCGGTCTCGATCTGGGTCTCGCCCGGGCCCCTTGTGCCGATGCCACCGCCGAGGCGCTCGAGGTGGGTCCACAGCCCCCTCATCCGCGCGAGGTTGTATTCGAGCTGGGCGAGCTCGACCTGCAGCTTGCCCTCGGCGCTGCCGGCATGTGCCGCGAAGATGTCGAGGATCACCGTCGTGCGGTCGACCACCGGCAGACCGACGGCCTCCTCGAGGTTGCGCTCCTGGCGCGCCGTCAGCTCGTCGTCGCAGGCGATCAGGTTCGCGTCCGCTGCCGCCGCGGCGGCCTTCGCCTCGGCCACCTTGCCCGGCCCGAGGTAGGTGTTCGGGTGCGGCTGTTCACGGCGCTGGAGCATCTCCCCCACGACCGCAACCCCCGCGGTACGCAACAGCTCGCCAGCTCCTGCAGGTCATCGCCCTCGGCCAGTGCACCGACGCAGAACGCGCGCTGTACAGCCCGCTGGGTGGGTTCCGTTCCGTTCCGCGACGCCCCGCTGTGGGCGTTGCGAGGGCTGCGTCCTCGCTCCATTCCCCTATCAGTCTAGGGGCTCTCGGCGGCGTCCCGCTCAGGCGCCGAGCGAGCCCAGCCGCTCGACCGCCTCGAGCAGGCGCTCATCGGGCGTCGTCAGCGAGATCCGGAACCAGCCCTCGCCCGCCGGCCCGTAGATCGAGCCCGGGGAGATGATCACGGCGGCCTCTTCAAGGACGTGCTCGCAGTAGGCGGCGGAGCTCTCGAACCCCTCAGGGACGGGGGCCCAGACGTAGATCGTCCCGTGCGGCGGCTTGACGGGGATGCCGATCTTGTGCAGGGCATCGCAGACCAGGTCGCGCCGGCGCAGGTAGAGCTCGTTCATCGAGGCGACCTCCGCGTCGGCGGCCGGTGAGAGCGCCGCGACGCCGGCCAGCTGGACCGCCTCGAACAGGCCCGAGTCGATGTTCGTCTTCAGCCGCCAGTAGATCTCCAGCGCCTCTGCGTTGCCGAGCACCACGGCGCAGCGCCAGCCGGTCATGTTGTAGCCCTTCGACAGGGAGAAGACCTCGATCCCGACGTCCTTCGCCCCGGGCGTCGCGAGGAACGAGGGTGCCCTGTAGCCGTCGAAGACGATCTCCGAGTAGGCGTTGTCGTGGACGACCAGGATGTCGTAGGCGCGTGCGAACTCGACGACCCGCTCGAAGAAGCCCTCGGGAACGACCGCCCCGGTCGGGTTGTTCGGGTAGTTGAGGTACATCAGCTTGCTCTTGCGGGCGACCTCCTCGTCGATCGCACCCAGGTCCGGCACGAAGCCGAGCTCGGGCTCGAGCGCCATCAGCACCGGCTCGGCGCCGGCCAGCCACGGCCCACCGGTGTAGACCGGGTAGCCGGGATCGGCGGCCAGGGCGTAGTCGCCGGGATCCAGGAAGGCCAGGTTGAGGTTGAAGATCGCCTCCTTGGCGCCGATCGCCGGGATGATCTCGCGCTCGGGGTCCAGCCGGACGTCGAAGCGGCGCTCGTAGAAGTCGCGGACGGCGCCGCGGAAGTCCTCGCGGCCGCGGTTTGAGGGGTACTGGTGGGTCGCCGGCTCGGTGACGGCCTCCTGCATCGCCTCGACGATCAGCGCGGGGGTCGGCCGGTCTGGGTCGCCGATCCCGAGGCTGATCACGTCGACCCCGGCCGCCCGCTTCTCGGCGATCTTGCGCTCCAGCTGGGCGAAGGCGTACGGCGGGATCTTCTCGAGGCGACTACTCGGTCTCATGCAGCTCCTTTTCGAACTCTTCGCTCAGCTCGCCCGTGAACACGGGCCGCGCCCAGCCTGTCAGGTTGACCCGCAGGTCCTCACCCACCTCGACCCGGAGCTCGCCGCCGTCGAGCAGCACCTCGACCGAGGCGGGGCGCTGCGGGGGCGGGTATTCGCTTGCGTGGGCGACCGCCGCGCCGCTTGCCCCCGTGCCCGAGGAGAGCGTCTCCCCCACGCCCCGCTCGAAGATCCGCGCGCGGATCCTGCCCGGTACTCCGGGCTCCACCTCGGTGTACCAGGAGACGTTCGTGCGGTTCGGGAAGCGGATGTCGTCTTCGATCGCCGGGCCGATCGCCGGAAGATCGAGCGCCGCCAACTCGACCAGGCTGCCGACATGGATGGCGCACTGCGGATTGCCGATCGAGACATGCTGGAAGCGCCATTCATGACCGCCCGCCACGACGTGCCCGCGGCCGTGCTCCTCACCCGCCGGGAAGTCCGCGGAGCTCAGCGCCGCACAGCCCATGTCGACGCGGCAGGTCTCGGGCCCCGTGATCTGCGGGCGGATCCGCCCGGCGGCGGTGTGGATCGAGAAGCTGTCCTCATCGGTCCAGCCACGGCGGCGCAGGTAGAGGATCGCCTGGCGGGCACCGTTGCCCGACAGCTCGGCCTCCGAGCCGTCGGGGTTGAAGATCCGCAGATCGGCCACGTCAACCGGGTCCGAGGGCGGTGAGAGCTCGAGGATCCCGTCGGCGAAGACGCCGAAGTGCCCTTCACACAGGCGCCGGACCCGCGCCGGGGTCAGCTCGAAGGGCAGCCCGGCGCGCTCGAGGATCAGATAATCGTTGCCCAGCGCCTGCCACTTCTCGAAGGTGATCGTCATGGGTCGTCGGAGTCTAGGATCTCCCGGGCCACGGCGCCCGGGTCGCGTCCACCGACGTCGATCACGGTGACCCCGGCGAGCTTGCGCATCCAGGTCAGCTGGCGGCGGGCATAGTTGCGCGTCCGGCGCTTCATCGCCTCGATGTCACCCTGGGCCAGCTCGTCGAAGCCGAGCGCCTTGCGCGCCGTCTCCGACACCCCGGCGGCGCGCGCGGCCAGGACCTCCTCGCGGGCGCCCGCGGCGACCATCGCCTCGACGCGGGCGTCGATCGCCGCGTAGAGCGCCTCGCGGTCCATCGTCAGGCCGACCAGCCTCGTCGGGTGTCGCAGCTCCCCGCTCCACAGCTGTGAGGGTCCCTCGGGCGGCTCGAGCTCGCCGAGGTCGTGCAGCTCGAGCGCCCTGACGACCCGCTGGCGGTCGTTGGGGTCGATCCGCTCCGCGGCCCACGGTGCCAGCTCGGCCAGCCGGGCGTGCAGGGCGGGCGAGCCGCGCAGTTCGAGCTCGGCGGTCCAGCGCTCGCGGATCCCCTCCGGCGGCGGCGGGCGCAGGTCGAGCTCGGTCAGCGCGGCGCGCAGATAGAGGCCCGTGCCACCGACGACGATCGGCAGGCGCCCGGCCGCGAGCAGTTCGTCGATCTGGGCGTGGGCGAGCTCCGCGTACTGGCCGACCGAGAAGGTCGCGTCGAGCGGCAGGAACGAGAGCAGCCGGTGCTCGAGCGCCGCCTGCTCGGCCCGCGTGGCCGCGCCGGTCAGCGTCTCGAGGCCCGCATAGACCTGCAGCGCATCGGCCGAAACGGCGACCGGATCCGCACCCCGCAGGCGCAGCGCACGGGCCAGCTCGATCGCCACGGCGGTCTTGCCGACCCCTGTGGGGCCGAACAGCGCGATCATCTCCATGGGGATAGGCTCACAGTTCGTGCAGATCTCCGGCTCCACCGTCCTGCTCACCGGCGCCACAGGCGGCATCGGCCACGCGATCGCAAGGACGCTGGGCGGACGTGGCGCGAAGCTGATCCTGACCGGCCGGCGGACAGACGTCCTCGAGCCGCTGGCATCGGAGCTGGGTGCCCGCGCGATCGCCGTCGACCTCTCCGATCGGGCCGAGCTCGAGCGGCTGCTCAGCGAATCCGGCGATGTCGACATCCTCGTCGCCAACGCCGCCCTGCCGGCATCCGGGACGCTGGAGACGTTCTCCATCGAGGAGATCGACCGGGCGCTCGAGGTCAACCTGCACGCACCGATAATCCTGGCCCACGAGCTGGCTCCCCAGATGGTCGCCCGCGGCCGAGGCCAGCTCGTCTTCATCTCCTCCCTGTCGGGCAAGGTGACCTCGCCGGGCGCCTCGATCTACAACGCATCGAAGTTCGGCCTGCGGGGCTTCGCCGGGGCGCTGCGCAGCGACCTGCGCTCCTCGGGCGTCGGTGTCTCCACGATCTTCCCCGGCTTCATCCGCGACGCCGGCATGTTCGCCGACGCCAAGGTCGAGTTGCCCCCAGGGGTCGGCACCCGCTCACCGGAGGACGTCGCCTCCGCTGTCGTCACGGCGATCGAGAAGAACCGCGGCGAGATCGACGTCGCCCCGCTGCAGCTGCGGCTGAGCGCCACCTTCGCCGGTGTCGCCCCCGAGGTCGCAGCCACGGTCTCCCGCCGTTTCGGCGCCGACGAGATTGCGCGCAGCATGCAGGACGGCCAGCGCGAAAAGCGCTAGCGCCGGCGTTGACGGGTTCCATCTGTTCGGTTAGCGTTCGAACTCGGGACGGCGTCAGACGGGCGGCCATGGAGAGTTCGGGCATCGGGGGGAAGAGCAGGGCGACGGCGCTCGCGTGGCGAACGGCGGCTCGCCGTGGCGGGTCGATGCTGATCGCGCTGGCGGCCCTCATGCTCTGGATGCCTGCCGGCGCATCGGCGGGCACCGCATCGATCTCCGGGACCGTCACCGGGGCGGAAAGCAAGCCGCTCGGGGGCGTCCAGGTCGACGTGAGCGCTCCGGACGGCGGCTCGCTCTGGGGCGGATCGACCGGTCCGAATGGCACCTACACGGTCGGCGGTTTGCCGGCCGGCAGCTATGTCGTGGGCTTCTCCGCCGCGGGCTACCTGCCCGGCTACTTCGAAGACGCCGAATCGGCGCGCTCCGCCAAGCTCGTCACCGTCGCCGAAGGCGCCGCCGCAGGCGAAGTCGACGGCCACCTCCAGCTCGCCGGATCGATCGCGGGCACGGTGACCGACTCTGCCGGCACGCCACTGCCCGGCATCGAGGTGTCGGTGCGGGATGGCCATGGCCACTACGCCGGCGCCACGACGGCCGCGGACGGGACCTACTCCATCGGCGAGCTCGCGCCCGGCTCCTACAGCGTCCGTTTCGCCCCCGAAGCGCCGGTCGCCGGATTCAGTCCCGGCGGCGGCAACTACCTGGCCCAGTACTACGACCAGCGCGCCTCCGCCGGGGAAGCCGATCCCGTCACCGTGGTCGGCGGCCGCACGGCCACCGGCATCGACGCGAGGCTGGCGGCAGGAGGAACGATCAGCGGGCACGTCGTCGACGACACGGGTGCCTCCGTCTACGGGCTCCTCGTGACCGCCACCGACGCCAACGGCGAATTCGCCGGCAGCTCGTTCACCGACGAAAGCGGCAACTACTCCATCGATCAGCTGCCGACCGGGACATACGCGCTCGAATTCGCATCCGCCGGAGCTCATGAAGGGCCGGACGAGCTCACCCGCTTCCATGGCGGTCGGACAACGCTCGCGGGCTCCACGGGCGTTGCGGTGACGGCCGGTGAGGTCACTGAAGGCAGCGAAACGGTGATTCGCGGCGGCGAGATCACCGGCAGCCTCACCGACAGCGAAGGCCACCCGATCAAAGGCGCGCGGGCATCGCTGCTCGACAGCTCCGGACGGCGGGTCGCCGAAGTCCCAGCGCAGGGCGCCTACACGATCGCCGCGCTCGAAGCCGGCACCTACTTCGTCGAGTTCTCGCCGCCGTTTCATTTCGGCCCGCCCTCGAGCGAAGGCGGCAACTTCCTGCCGAGCTACTTCAGCGGCCAGGGGACACTCGCCAGCGCCGACCCGGTGCCCGTCGAACTCGGCAAGACGACGACGGCGATCAACGGCCAGCTCCCGGCCGGTGGCGAGGTGACCGGCACCGTGAGCGCTTCAGGTGGCGGTCCGCTCGCCGGCGCGACGGTCGGCGTATATGACGCCGCGGGCGAAACGCTCGGCAGCGTCGCGACGAATTCGAACGGGAGCTACACCTTCGGCGGCCTCGCGTCCGGCCGCTATCGCCTCCGGTTCTCCGACGTTCCGCTGCTGGGAGGGTTTGGCGGGGGCAACTATGCCCCGCAGTACGACGGGGGAGCCGCGACGCTCGCGGCCGCCGAACCGATCACGGTCACCGTCGGTGCGCAGGCCAGCATCGCCGACGCGCAACTCCAACCCGGCTCCAGCATCTCGGGACTGGTCACCGCGCCGGGCGGAGAACCGGTTGGCGGCGAGCAGGTATCCGTCTCGAACGGCTCGGAATACGGGTCGGCAACGACGGACGCCGAAGGGAAGTACACGATCACCGGCCTGGCACCAGGCAGCTACACCGTCGAATTCGCGGCGAGCTACTTCGGCGAAGGCCAGCCCAACCTCCAGCCGCAGTTCTTCAACGGCGCCTCCGACCGGTCCCACGCGACCCCTGTCGCCGTCGCTGCCGGCGAAGCGGTCTCCGGGATCGACGCCCGGCTCGCCGCCGGCGGGGCGATCACCGGCGACGTCACAGGCGACGCACCGAGCGAGAAATTCTCGGTCCACGTGATCAGCGTGTCCGGCGGACCAGGAGGCAACGCGATAGCCGCCTCGGGGGAACCGTTCTCCGTCGTCGGTCTGCCCGGCGGCACCTACAAGATCGAAGTCCGGCGCCTGGACGAGAGCGAGACCGTCGCCTTCTATGGCGGCACCTCGCTCGAAAACGCCACCGCAGTGACGGTCACCGCCGGCCAGACGACCGGAAACATCGACCTGCGGTTCCTCGGACCCCCGGGGGAAATCGAGGGCCGGCTCACCGGTTCGGAAGGTCAGGGGCTCTCGGGCGCGCAGGTGACGCTCTATGCCGCCGACGGCTCCGTTGCCTCGACGACGAAAACGGCAACCGACGGGAGTTACTCGGTCGAAGGCCTTCGACCGGGCTTCTACCGGATCGAATACCTCGCCGGCGGCTACCCGGGCGAGTTCTTCGGCGGCGCCGGCGACCTCGCCCAGGCAGCGGCGGTCCTGGTCGTCTCGGGGACGAGGGCCGAAGGCATGGACCAGCAGCTCGGACAGAGCGCCACACCGCCCGTGGGCCCGCCGCCGGCGAAGAACGGCGTTCTCGCCTCGAAACTCACCAGCCCTCCTCTGGTCGTGCTCACACAGGCCCAGAAGCGATCGCGTGCGCTCGCGGCATGCCTAAAGCTCAAGGGGAGCAACCGGTCCCGCTGCGAGGCGGCCGCGAGGTTCCGCTACCCGACCGCGGCCGAATGCAGGATCCGCTTCCGCGGGTGGTCGAAACGTCATCCCCACGCGAGCGCGGCTGTGCGCCGCCGTGAGGCGACGCTGCTGCGGCGGGACTTCGGCTGCCCGGCCGCGAGCGTCTGAGGCCCTCTCAGAAGAGACTCTGTTGCACCCCGGCAGGCTCGGGCTCATGCCGGTCCGGGCTCCGTTCTGCGTAGCGATCGCGCCAGAACGAACCCGGCGAGCCTCCCCTGCGTGCCATCCGCGCCAGACGCTCGCGTTCGCCCTGCGGCAGGTTCGCGCCGCGGCGGTAGAGCTCGTTGTAGGTCTGCTCGAGATCGGGCCGGCGTGCACGCAGCCAGTCGAAGAACACCTCGCGGACCTCTCCCCGCAGGTGAAGGCCCGTCCCGGCGATGTTCGTGGCGCCCGCCTCGGCCGCCTGTTCAAGCAATGGCTCCACCTGGTGCGGCGCGTCGTTGATGCCCGGCATCAGCGGCGCGATCAGCACGCCGGTCGCGATCCCCGCCCGGTTGAGCTCGGCGACCGCCTCCAGCCGCGCCCGCGGGCTCGGCGTATGGGGCTCGGTTTCACGCCAGACCTTCTCGTCGAGCGTCGGGATCGAGAGGCATGCGGTGAAGGTGGTCCGCTGGGCGATTTCGACCATCAGCTTCAGGTCGCGCAGCAGCAGCGGCGACTTCGTCAGAACCGAACACGGGTTGGCGCCGTCGCGCAGCGCCTCCCAGATCCCCTCCATCAGCCGGTAGCGGCCCTCGACCCACTGGTAGGGGTCGGTGTTGGTCCCAAGCGCAACGTGCTCGCGTCTCCACGAGCGGCGCCCCAGCTCCGCTTTGAGCACCTCGGGGGCATTGACCTTGACGACGATCTCGCGCTCGAAGTCACGCCCCGCGTCGAAGCCCAGATAGGTGTGGGTGGGACGGGCGAAGCAGTTGTGGCTGACGACCCCGTCAGCGATGAAATCGCCGGTGCCGGTCGTGATGTCATACATCGGCATCGAGATGCCAAGCGGCTCGATCGCAGCGACGCCGAGTTTCGCAGTCGCCGCTACGGCCGCGCCCTCGGTGGTCTGCTCTGCTCGGCATCCCAGGAGCTCGTCGCCGTTGCTCAAATGCGGCCTCTGCCGGGCGCCAGGTTCGCTGTCGGTGACATGCTTCCAGCCACGATCGGTCAGGAACCTGTGGTCGGCGCTCGCGACGATCACCGTCCCGTCTTCGAGCTTGACCGCGTGCGCCTCCTTCACCGAGGTCCACCTGTCGAGCACCTCGGTGCGCACCAATCGCCTGAAGGCGCCGTCCAGTCGGGTGCCGTAGATCTGCTCGCCCACTTCGAGTTCGGCAATCGGCTTCTCCCGGCTGTCCGCCATCAGGACCGCCGTGTCCCCCGAGACGCAGTAGGCGCAGGCATGGCTGCAGCCCCTGTAGGGGTTGATCGTCCAGCGGAAGGGCATCGGTGAGCGCTCGGGAACCCGGTTGAGGACCGACTTCGCCTGAACCTCGTAGAAGCGCATGTCGAGCGCCTCGGGAGCATCGAAGCGCCTGATCGCCGCCGGGTCGCGGTAGCCGGGCAGGCGGTGCTGGGGCGACTCGGCGATCTGCAGGCTCTCCCAGCGCACGAACATATGTTCGCATACGCGCGGGACGACCCAGCCCGGGCCCTCCGCGCAGGCCGAGAACTCTGCGCATTCTCTTAGACGGTTCTGGGGCTCCCCTTACACCCGCGTCCGAACATCTCAGGACATTGCCAAGACCCCGAAGGAGGTTGAAATGCGAATCTCGACGATGCTGGGCGCGACGATGATCGCCGGCGCCCCGGACCTCGGAGCCGAGGACCCGGCCCGCCGGCCCGCGAGCCGCGATCGGCGCCCCGCGCCACGCCTGCGCAGGATCCCCCGGCTACGGGGGACCCGCGGACGCTCCGGCCCGGGGCACGAGCAGCCCGTCCGGACACGCGGCCAATGAACGCGCGCGCTCACATCTGAAGGACGCTGCGGATCCCGTCCTGGGCCTCCATCAGCTCGAAGCCGCGGTTGACCTCGGCCAGCGGGATGCGGTGCGAGATGAAGGGGTCCACGTCGATCTCCCCCGCCATCCAGCGGGAGATGAGCGCAGGGACGTCTTCGCGGCCCTTCAGGCCGCCGAAGGAGGAGCCACAGATCCGCCGGCCGGTGATCAGCAGCCGCGGGATCACGTCGAGTGTCTCGCCGCGCCCGGCGACACCGCAGACCGTGCACAGGCCCCACCCCATCCGGGCCGCTTCGACGGCCTGGCGCATCACGGCCACGTTGCCGGTCGCCTCGAAGGTGTAGTCGGCGCCGAAGCCGCCTGTCAGCTCGAGAATCGCGGCGACCGAGTCCGGGCCGCCCTGCATCAGGTCGCTCGCCCCCTGTCCCCTGGCCAGCTCGAGGCGCTCGGGCGAGAGGTCGACGCAGATGATCCGCTCGGCCCCCTGCAGGCGGCAGCCCGCGACGGCGCCGAGGCCGACCATTCCCGCGCCGAACACGACGCATGTCGACCCGGCCCTCACGGCGGCGGTGCGGATCGCCGCGCCGAGGCCCGTCGAGAGCCCGCAGGCGAACAGGCAGGCGCGGTCGAGGGGCGCCTCAGGGTCGATCCTGGCCAGTGCGATCTCGGGCATGACCGTGTACTCGGCGAACGTCGAGGTGCCCATGAAGTGGCGCAGCGGCTCGCCGTCCAGCGAGAGGCGGGTCGTCCCGTCGGGCAGGTAGCCGAGGTTCTGCTGCTCGCGGATCGCCAGACAGAGGTTCGTCAGCGGGCTGCGGCAGTGGATGCACTCGCCGCACTGGGGCGAGAACAGCGTCACGACGTGGTCCCCGGCCGCCACCAGCGATACGCCCTCCCCGACCCGCTCGACGACGCCCGCGCCCTCATGGCCGAGGACCGTCGGGGCGTAGCCCGAGGGGTCCACCCCCGAGGCGGTGTAGAGGTCGGTGTGGCAGACGCCGCAGGCCTCCAGGCGCACCAGCACCTCGCCCGGCCCGGGCTCGGCGAGGTCGACCTCGCGCACGACGAGGGGCTTGCCGAACTCCTCAAGGACGGCGGCTTTGATCTTCATCGGCGGATCCTATTGCCCGCCGCAGAGCACCGGTGCGCGGCTCAGCCGGCCCGGGCCAGCAGTCGCTCCTCGCCCATCAGGGTCTGGCTCGTGGCCTTGACGATCTCCACCTCGGTCAGCTCGCCGGGTGCGGCGAGGCCGGCGAAGTTGACGACCTTGTTGTGAGAGGTCCGGCCCCGGCGGCGCTCGGGGTCGGTTCGCGAGGGCCCTTCGACGAGGACCTCGACGCTGCGCCCGACGAAACGCTGGGCCCGTTCACGGGCCTGGCGCTGGACGAGCTCGACGAGGCGCTCCATCCGCTCGGCCTTGACCGCATGCGGAACGATCCCCTCGGTCAGCTCGCCTGCCGGGGTGCCGCGGCGGGGCGAGAAGACGAACGTGAAGGCGCTGTCGTAGGCGACCTGCTCGACGACCTCGAGGGTCTGCTCGAAGTCCTCCTCGGTCTCCCCGGGGAAGCCGACGATGATGTCGGTGCTCAGCGCAACGTCCGGCAGGTGCTCGCGGATCATCGCGACCCGGTCCAGGTAGCGCTCCCGGTCATAGGTCCGGCGCATCGCCTTGAGGATCCGGCTCGAGCCCGACTGCAGCGGCAGGTGGATGTGTTCGCAGACGCTGGCCAGCTCGACATGCGCCAGGATCACGTCCTCGCGCATGTCCTTGGGGTGTGGGCTCGTGTAGCGCAGGCGCTCGATCCCCTCGATCTCATCGAGACGGCGCAGCAGGCCCGCGAAGCTCGGCTTCTCACCGGCGGCCGGCAGATCACGCCCATAGGAGTTGACGTTCTGGCCCAGCAGCGTCACCTCGCGGACCCCGTCGGCGGCCATCGCCGCGACCTCCGCGACGAGCTCCTCGAGCGGGCGGCTGACCTCCCGGCCCCGGGTCGAGGGGACGATGCAGTACGAGCAGGCGCAGTTGCAGCCGACGCTGATCTGCAGCCAGCCCTGGAAGGGGCGGGCCCGCCGTGCCGGCAGGTGGCCCGTGAAGCCCTCGAACTCGAAGTAGCCCTGGGCGCTCAGCGAGTCGCTCGTCAGGAACTCGGCCAGCCGATGGACCTGCCCGGGGCCGAACGCGACATCGACGAACGGGAAGCGCTCGAAGACCTCGTCCTTGACCGACTGCGCCCAGCAGCCACCGACGCCGACGACCGTCTCGGGCCGTTCCCGCTTCAGTCGCCTCGCCTCACCGAGGTGGGAGAGGAAGCGGCTGTCCGCGGCCTCACGGATCGAGCAGGTGTTGAACAGGATCAACTCCGCCTCGGCGCGCTCCGAGGCCTCGCTGTAGCCGAGCGACTCGAGCATCCCCTTCATCCGCTCGGAGTCGTGCTCGTTCATCTGGCAGCCGAAGGTCGTCAGGTGGTAGCTCTTTGCCATAGGAGCCACAGGGTAGAGCCAGCGGTCCTCGCCGGCCGTCCCGGAGAAACCGGCAGCGTCCAGCGCGTTATTCCCGTGCCTCCAGCGCTTCCCCCCTGCCGGCCGCTTCGCCGATGAGCCCTGAGGGCAGTTCGCCGAATAGCCGGCCTTCTTTTTCGATCCGCGCGGAGAGGTAGTCATCGGGGCCTTCGAGGAAGTTCGGTGGGTTGACGAGCGGAAAGTACCCATGGCCCGGCTTGTATTCGACTAGGCCCAGATACGGCCCGATCGTCCAACGCCAGCTCAGTTCGTCGTTCACGCGTTCGGTGTCCCCGACCTGCTCGGCGATCATGGAGCCGGACAGCGTAAATTCCGCAACTTCGGTGCATGTGAAGCGCGCCAGCGGGCCGACACCCGGTTCGGCTTCATTGGCCAGGTCGATCCCGCGGCGGGAGCCGTCGAGTGAGCCTAGCTGCCCGGCCAGCAGATCGGTGGTGATCACGCCCTTCACGGCGCCGCTCTGACACGGCGAGCCCAAGCTTCTGCATTTCGAGAAGCGCAGGACGACCTCAGCCACGCCGGCTGGCGCCACAGGCCGCCCGGTCCCTCCCATCGTCGCGCACGCAATCGGGAGGTTTTCTTCTTCCCCTACCCCCAGTTCGGCGCTCACGGGACCCGGCGGAAGCTGGATGACAAGCTTCAGCCGAGTGCCTTTGAGTTTGATTTTCTTTCCTTTGCCGATACCTTCGAGCAGTTCGAAGTTCCCCGTGCCCACAGGTGAGCTCGGCACCGAGCACCCCCTGTCGGCGAACGCCCCGGCTTTCTTCGGCACGGCCTTCCCACAGTAGAACCAGCGCAGTGGCGTCGATGCGCCCGAGACGGCCGACGCGCCGGCGCCTATCACGAGCATCCCCAGCAGGACCGCTCCGAACCTCGCTGCCCCACCCACGCCGCCGTCCCCCTCTCGCTCGACCTAAGCCTGCGGCCATCATCGCGCATCTTCGCCGCGCCCGTCCACAGGCTCCGCCGGTTGCCTCCCGTTCTTGCGGAACGAGATTGCGCCGGCCGGGTCGGGCACCTCGGCGAGGGCGTCGGCAACGCTCCGCGGCCTGCGGCTCCGGAGCCCAGTCGAGAGCTCCGGGCCGCCGCCGCGGATCAGCTCAGGCTTCCGGTGCCGCGTAGATCGCGACCAGCTTGAACTTCGTCAGCTTCTTGTTGACGCTGTAGGAGTATTCGGTCGTCTTTTTGCCGTCACCTGAATCGGATTCCCATTCGTTGACGGTGCCGCCTTCGGTGTTTTCGAACGCGTGCTGACCCTTGCCGGCTTTCATGTGGACGAGGGGACCACCGACCGATTCGCATACCTCGGTCTCCTTCCCGCCCGGGTACTTCTTGTTGACCGTCGTTGTGCCTGTGCACTTGACGGGACCGTAGTAGGACGACGCGTCATATTCCGCCGTCCAGGACGTCTTCATCCCGGCGCTCCGGTGCACCGCCGCCGCTCCGGGCGAGGCAGACGCTACCGACGCGAACGCGCCGAACACCACTGCGACCACGAGCATCGTGACTCGCTTCATCCGTGACACCTCCTCTTGCCCTCCAGGGGCAATCCGTTACCGGTCCAATCATTGGACTCGGCCCAACATACCTGGCAGAAATTCGCTCATGCGGGATCTGCCATATGGATTGAACCGGTTGCCATATCACCGGCCAATCGCATCTGACGGGCCTGCAATCCAGCGCTGGCGCACCGAGACGGTCTAGGCTCTGGGAATGGAGGAACGACCCGGGTCATTCTGGTTCGGACTGCCGATGATGCTCGCGGTGGCGGTCGTCTACGCCGCGTACACGATCACCAACAGCTTCCTCGGCGTGATCCTGGCAGTGGGCGGGGTGATCGTCCTGTTTCTCGCGATCGGTCTTGCGATGACGATCGCCAAGCGCTCCTAACCCCTCTGCGGCCATCCGCCCGCCGGCGCGGGCGATCGTTCGTCCAACCTGCCCGCGGCGATTGGCCCTGCGGCTCGCTCCGTACGAGAGGTACCCATGGGCAAAGGCCCCACCTATACGGGAGGCTTTTTCGGGAGCTTCCTCGGCAGCCTGGCACCGAGCCTCTGGGGCGCCGGGCAGTTCTCGGCCTGGTCGATGGTGTTCTTCATCATCGGCGGCATCACCGGCGTCTGGCTCGCCCACCGGTTGTTTGCCTGAGCGCCGCTTCAGCGGTTTACGGCCACGCCGCCCGCGCCGGCCTCGGCGAGAGGCATCCTCATCCACTCGCCGATCAGCCAGCAGGCGAAGACGAGCACGATCCGCCCTTCACCGCTCGTGGGCGTCTCGCCCTCACAGGAGACGAGCAGTTCGTCATGAAAGCCGCTCCCCGTCGCCACCCGGGAGCGCCCATCCACCGTCTCACCCCGCTCGGGCCTGCCGATGACCGTGATCGGCGGCTGGGAGGGAATCTCGACCGTCCAGGATGAACCGGCCAGGGCAGTGCCGATCCTCGTCACCCCGCCCGGCGCCCTCAGCACTCCGCCGCGCCTCAGGCGAGCGAGCTTGAACTCGCAGAACGTCCCCGGGCCCGACGGCTCGAGCAGACTGAAGTCCCAGCCTCCCCGTCCCCGGCGGGCGATCTCATATCCCTCCCCGTCGAGGATCAGGCGCGGATGAGCGCCCTCCGCGCCCGGCTCTACCCGCCCGAGCTCCTGTGCCCCGTCCCGCAACACCCCGTCGGCACCGAACACAAGCTCCATCCCCATGCGGGGATTCAATCACTGCCCACGGCGCAGCGCCGGCGGCCTCTCAGGCGGCGGCTACGGAGGGTTCGCTGGCAATCGGCGCCGGCGTCACCTCCTTGTCCCGGTCGATCGGCGTGACGAGGTCCTTGCCCAGGCCCAGCGCCGCATAGATCTTGTCTTCGATCTCCTTCGCGACCTCGGGGTTGGCGTCCAGGTGGGCCTTGGCGTTGCCGCGTCCCTGCCCCAGGCGGTCGTTGCCGTAGGAGAAGAACGAGCCGGACTTGGAGACGATGTTGTGCTCCAGGCCCAGGTCGACCAGGCAGCCCGAGGTCGAGATCCCCTTGCCGAACTCGATGTCGAATTCAGCCTGGCGGAAGGGCGCCGCGACCTTGTTCTTGACGACCTTCACCCGAACCCTGTTGCCGACGGCCTCGGTCCCGTCCTTGAGCGTCTCGATGCGCCTGATGTCGAGCCGCTGGGAGGCGTAGAACTTCAGCGCCCGCCCGCCCGGCTGGGTCTCGGGCGAGCCGAACATCACGCCGACCTTTTCGCGGATCTGGTTGGTCAGGATGCACAGCGTGTTGGTGCGGTTCAGGTTGCCCGCCAGCTTGCGCATCGCCTGAGACATCATCCGGGCCTGGGCGCCCACCGTCTGGTCTCCCATCTGCCCCTCGAGCTCGACCCGCGGGGTCAGCGCCGCGACCGAGTCGATCGCGACCACGTCGACCGCGCCCGAGCGCACCAGCATGTCGGCGATCTCCAGGGCCTGCTCGCCGTAGTCGGGCTGGGATACGAGCAGCTCGTCGATGTCGACGCCGATCGTCTTCGCGTAGAGCGGGTCCATCGCGTGCTCGGCGTCGATGAAGGCGCAGACGCCGCCCAGTTTCTGGGCCTCGGCCAGCACGTGGTAGATCAGCGTCGTCTTACCCGAGGACTCGGGGCCGTAGACCTCGACGATCCGCCCGCGGGGCACCCCGCCGATCCCCAGCGCCAGGTCGAGCGACAGCGCCCCCGTGGGGATCGCCTCGCAGCGCACCTGTGCACCCTCGTCGCCCATTCGCATGACCGAGCCCTTGCCGAACTCGCGCTCGATCTGTGTCAGCGCGCCCTGAAGGGCGGCGTCGCGCGCCTTGGCGGCTTTCTCCTGCTCGGTCACGGCCATGGTCGGACTCCTCCGGTTCTAGATGGAGAGAGCAGGCTAGATGGCCCTTCGGACGGAACAACTGTTCGTATCGGGCCGCCGGGGCGCCGCCCCGCGGCCCGGGCACTTCGTCCAGAAATGAGCTTCCCGCTGGGAGGCGGGGCCGATCCGGACGATGCCAGACGGGTCCGCGCAGCACCCGCCCATGCGAGCCCCCAAGCCCCCCGCGACCCGCCCATCGAGACCCGCCCGCCGGCGTGGCGGGCCCGGCGTGCTGCTCGTAATGGGCCTCCTGGGGCTCGCCCTGCTGGCCCCGGCCGGAGCTCCCGCCCATGCCACGGCTGCGCGGCGCAGCTCCTGCCCGGCCCCCGCCAAGCACGCCGGGCACACCTCAAGGACGAGCCGCTGCAGCAGACGCCCGGTACGCCGGAGCAGGCAGCTCACCCGTCAGCCCGCCGTGCACGGTCGTCCCGTCAAGCGGGACTCCCACACGCACACGGGCTCCGCGGCGCCTGCGCTGACGCCCGCCCTGTGCGAAGACGGAACCCCTCCGGTCAGGACGCAGGGCGCCTACGCCTGCCAGGACGGCTCCGAACCCTCCTGCGAAGACGCCAGTGAACCGCTCGCCGGGGCCGGCGGGGGGCCACCGGAGTGCCAGGCGCCCGCACCCGCCGGCGGCGAAGAAGGCGAATCCCAGGATCCCGAATCGAGCTGCGAAGTCAGCCTCTCCGCGGGCGAAGCAGCGCCGGCCTGCGAAGCCTCGGGCGGCGGGGAAGCCCTCTCCTGAGCCTCGCGCTCAGCCCGCGACGGGGCCCAGCCGCACGGTGCTCTGAGCCTCGTAGCGGGCGCCCTGCGGTTCCAGCCAGGAGCGGATCAGCGCCACCCGCTCGGCGTTGAAGCTCACCGCCGGCGTCGGCGGCAGCGCGATCCGCGCGGGCCCGGTGAAGCGCCCGCCGGCACGTACGACGGTGATGTGCGGGCGATAGCGCCGTCCCGGCTGCTCGCCTGCGCCGGCCTGCGCCAGCGCCCCCGAGACCGCCGCCTGCAGCCCGGCAAGCGCACCGGCCGGGTCGTGCACCTCGACGGCCAGGGCGCGAGGGCGCCGCGGCGCCAGCCACACCGGGGCCCCCAGCGACAGCTCGAACGCCGCGACTCCCTGGCAGGCCTCGGCCATTGCCGAGGCGAGCTCCCCGATCTCCCCTGCGGGGCGGGCGCCCAGGAAGCAGAGCGTCAGGTGAAGGGACTCCGCCTCGAGCACCCGCAGCCCGGCGCCCCTGCCGTCGCGGCCGAGCCCCGCGGCCACTTCGCGGGCCCAGCCTCGCAGGCTCAGGGCCGGCTCGGACGCCAGCTCGAGCGCCGCGAACAGCCGTGCCTCGCCGGCGCCGCTCATGCACCCGGCACGCCTCGGCGCTCAGGCGCCGTCCAGCAGTGAGCGGCGCACGAGGTGCATCGCCACGGTCGTGGCCCGGTCGCGGATGTCCGCGCGCCCGCCGGGCAGCGTCACCGAGCGCGTCAGCAGCGGACCCTCTGTGCGCGAGACGCTGAACCAGACCAGGCCGACGGGCTTCTGCTCGCTGCCCCCGCCGGGGCCCGCGATCCCCGTGATGCCGACACCCACGCCGGCGCCCAGGCGCAGCCGGGCGCCCTCGGCGAGCGCCTCGGCGACCTCCTGTGAGACGGCCCCGTGGCGCTCGATCAGCTCCGCGGGAACCCCCGCCTGGGCGATCTTGACCTCGTTGGAGTAGGCCACGATCGCACCCCTCACGTAGTCCGACGCGCCGGGCCGCTCGGTCAGGCGGGCCGCCAGCAGGCCGCCCGTGCAGGACTCAGCCGTGGCGATCGTCAGCCCCCGGGCACGGAGCAGCTCGGCGAGCTGCTCGTCGACGGTCTGACCGTCCTCGGAGAAGAGCGTCTCGCCGTGACGATCGCGGACCAGCTCGCGGAAGGCGTCGTAGACGGCCTGCTCGCCGGGCTCGTAGCGCGTCACCACCTCGACCTCGCCGCGTTTCAGGCAGGTCGTCACCTCGATCCGCTCGAGGTCGATGCCATCGCGTTCGGCCACCCTGAGCGTCTCGGCGATCTCCGACTCGGGGATGCCGAACAGGCGCATCGTCTGCTGGCGGTAGACGGTCGCACCGGCAAGCGCCGCGCGCAGGCCCGCCGTCTGCAGGGCCGCCGACCACATCGGCTGCAGCTCCCGCGGCGGGCCTGGCAGCACGACGATCGTCGGCCCGGCACCCGGCTCGGCGGGCCCCACGACGAGTCCCGGCGCGGTGCCGACCGGCTCGAGCACCTCCGCGCCCAGCGGGACCGTCGCCTGCTTGCGGTTGGCGTCGATGATCGCCTGCGGGTCGATGTTCGGCCAGCGTTTCATCAGCGGCGCGACGATCTCTGCGATCCGCTCCGATAGCGCCTCGTCGAGGACCATCTCGCGGCCCTGAAAGCGCCCGACCACCTCCGCCGTCAGGTCGTCGGCCGTCGGGCCGAGGCCGCCGCTGGTGATCACCAGATCGATCTGCTGGGAGGCCATGAACGCCAGCGCCGCCCGCATGTCCTCGGGGCGGTCGCCCACGATCGTCGTGTGCGCGAGCTCGACGCCCAGCTCGAGCAGCTGCCCCGCAAGCCAGGTCCCGTTGCGGTCCGAAACGCGGCCGGTCAGGACCTCGGTCCCCGTCACGACGATCCCGGCCCGGGCGCTCACAGGGCGCTCACTTGCACGTCGGCAGCTGTTCGGCGGTCAACGTCCGGCGGCCCGTCGCCTTGGTGATCGAGTAGCCGATCGCCGCCGTGGAGGCCGGGATCGGGCGCACGCGCCCGTCGAGAACCATCGTCACCGCGTTGTTGCCGAGCGTGATTTCAAAGTGCTTTGCATGGTAGGTCGCGGTCGCTTCCCCGGGCTGGAGTTCGCGGCCGTCGATCAGCTTGCGCCCGTTTTCGCCGATCAGGCACACGTAGACCGGTCCTGTCGGGGTCAGCGAGAGCGACAGCACTTCGCTTGCTGCCGCCGTGTGCCTGCCCGGCGCAGGCGCCTTGTGGGCGGTGCTCGTGGCCGGCGGGGTCTTCGTGAGCTCGCTGGTGGTGTTGTGTTTGCCCGAGCCGCCCGTCGCGAGCAGGACGACGAGCGCCACGATCACCACCACGATCACCCCGACCGCGATCGTGTAGCCCCGCGAGGGCCCGCTCGGCTGAGAGCGCCCGCGGCCGCGGTTTCGTTGCGAGGGCGCCACGATCGGCTCGAGCATCCCCTCCGAGGGGCGCTCGTGACTGAGGCGGTATTCCTCGACCAGCGCCTTGCCGTCGAGGTCGAGCGCCGTCGCGTAGGTGCGCAGGAAGCTCTTGACGAAGATCGGCCCCGGCAGGAGGCTCCACTCTTCGTTCTCGAGCGCCCGCAGGTACTTGGCCCGGATCTTGGTCTGGGCCTCGATCTCGGACACGTCGATTCGCGCGCGCATACGCGCCTCGCGTAGCGTTGCTCCGATCTCGGGCATCTCGAGGAGAGGCTAGTCGCTAATCGATGCGGTGGACTCCGCGGCGGGCGATTCGAGCGCCGCCAGCACCCGCGGAAGGTCCGCCTCGGTGATCAGGACCTGGCGCGGCTTGGAGCCCTCGTAGCCCGAGATGACGCCTCGCCGCTCGAGCATGTCGATCATCCTCCCGGCCCTCGTGTAGCCGAGGCGCAGGCGCCGTTGCAGCATCGAGGTCGAGGCGGTCTGCATTTCGGCGACCAGGCGGATCGCGTCGTTCAGCAGCGGGTCCTCGTCGGGATCGAACTCGTCGGGGGCGCCCTCCTTGACCTCCGCCTCGACCTCCTCGAGCAGCTCCTCGCGCAGTTCCGGCTCGCCCTGGCGGCGCCACAGCTCTGTCAGCTTGGCGATCTGCGCCTCATCGATGTAGGCGCCCTGGATCCGCTGCAGGCGGGAGCTGCCGACGGGGCTGAAGAGCATGTCCCCCTGGCCCAAGAGCGACTCGGCGCCGTTCTGGTCGAGGATCACCCGGGAGTCGGTCTGGGAGGAGACGGCGAAGGCGATCCGCGACGGGACGTTGGCCTTGATCATCCCCGTGATCACGTCAACCCGGGGGCTCTGGGTGGCGAGCACGAGGTGGATCCCGACCGCGCGCGCCTTCTGGGCGAGGCGGATGATCGAGTCCTCGACGTCGGCCGGGGCGACCATCATCAGGTCCGCGAGCTCGTCGATCACGCACAGGATGTAAGGCAGCGGCGCTTCCCCGCGCTTGGCACGGGCCTTGTTCAGCTCGATCAGCGACCGCGTCCGGGCCAGCGACATGATCCCGTAGCGCTGCTCCATCTCCTTGACGAGGTTCTGCAGCGCGTTGGCGGCCATCCGCGGGCTCGTGATGACGGGCGTCAGCAGGTGCGGGATCGACTCGTAGTGGTTGAGCTCGACCTGCTTGGGATCGACGAGGACGAGGCGCACCTCGTGCGGCGTCGCGCGCAGCAGGATGCTCGAGAGCATCGCGTTGATCGCCCCGGACTTGCCCGCGCCGGTCGTGCCGGCGACGAGGATGTGGGGCATCTTGGCGAGGTCCGCGCCGATCGCCTTGCCGGCCACGTCCTTGCCCAGCCAGACCGTCAGCGGCGACCAGTCCTTGGGCGGCGCCTGAAAGACGTCGCCGAGGCGGACCATCTTGCGGTGGATGTTGGGAACCTCGACCCCGACGGCCTGCTTGCCGGGGATCGGCGCGAGGATCCGGATGTCCGTCGAGGCCAGCGCGTAGGCCAGGTCGTCCTTCAGCTGGGCGACCTTGCCGACCTTGATCCCCGGGGCGAGGCGCAGCTCATAGCGCGTGATGTGGGGCCCCGCGACGGTGCCGATCACCTTGGCCTGCACGCCGAAGTGCCCGAGCGCCTCCACCAGGGCCGTCGCGGTCTTCTCCTGCCCGAGCGTGTCGGGCTTGGTCTGCTCGCCCGTCGAGCGGGTCAGCAGACGCTCGGCCGGCGGGAGCTCCCAGACGAAATCGGGGTCGTCGGTGACGGCGCCGCGCAGGCGGCCCTGCGGCGTCAGATCGGCGGGATCGGCGTGGGCGACGCCGGCGATCGGCTCATCCTCCCCGTCCTCGCTCGGCGGGCTCGCCCTCATCGGTGGGGGCGGAGGGCTCGGGCTCGGCCTCAGGCTCCTCGGCCGCCTCCTCCATCCAGTCGCGGGAGGGCGCCTCGACGTGGGTCGCGCGGACGATCAGCTCCTCCGGGCCGGGGTCGGGCAGGCTGATCGGGGCCGGGCGGGCGGCCTCTGCGGGCCGCGGCTGCGGGCCGAGGCTGCGGACCATCCGGGTCGTCTCCATCACGCCGTTGCCGGTTGCGCGGATCGCCGTGGCAAGCGATGCCCCGGTGAGCAGGATCACGCCGACGAGCAGCAGGAAGACCACCAGGATGTCGACGCCGAGGTCCTGCACGAGCGGGTGCGCGAGCGCGTAGAGCGCCCCGCCGAGTACGCCGCCGTGGCTCTGCAGGTGCTCGGAGGACCACGCCGGGGCCCCCGCCACGGGGGCGGTGCTGAGGCCCAGCATGCCGGCCGCGAGGGCCAGCGTCAGACCGGCGAACAGGCAGGCCGCGCCGGTGCGCAGCGGGCGCAGGGCCGGCAGGACCGGGCGCAGCAGCAGCACGCCGCCGCCGAGCACGAGCGTCACCGGCGCGAGCACCCTTGCGCGGCCCATGCTCCAGCCGAAGGCGAGCGCCAGCGCATGACCTGCGCGTCCCCCGGGTGCGGGCGAGGCGGAGCTGTAGAGGACGAAGCCCATGAAGACCCCCAGCGCCGCCAGGGCCAGCCCGAGGATGTCCCGCTGGCGCTGCTCGAGCACCGGCAGCCGCGGCAGGGCCAGTGAGCGCCCCCGCCGGCGCGCCGGGGCGCGCCCCGAACGCGCGGCGCTGCGCCTGCGGGCCGGGGATTTGGCGCTCTGGCGTTTGCGGGCGGCGGGTTTGCGGGTGCTGGGCATCCCGCGCAACTTCGACGCCGGCGCCCCGTAACCTGCCTGGGAGTCTTACCATCGCTTAAGCAGCCGCCGAGAACATAAAGACGATGAACGACTTCTCCCGCGCTCCCCGCGTTCTCGTCGTCGAGGATGACGAGGACATCGCCCAGGCCCTGCAGCGATCGCTGCGGATGGAGGGCTATGAGGTCCGCACCGCGGCCGACGGCCAGGCCGCCCTCGAGCAGGGCCGGGTGTTCGCGCCCGACCTCGTGATTCTCGACCTCGGCCTGCCCCGGGTCGACGGCCTCGAGGTCGCAAGGACGCTGCGCGCCGAGGACGACGTGCCGATCCTGATCCTGACGGCCAGGGACGCTCTGGAGTCCCGCGTCGAGGGGCTGGACGCCGGCGCCGACGACTACCTCGTCAAGCCCTTCGAGCGCCAGGAGCTACTGGCGCGCCTGCGGGCGCTGCTGCGCCGTCGCCCGCCGCGCGGCTCGGCGCCGCTACGGGTCGGCGACCTGGTCCTGAACTCCGATACCCACGAGGTCCTGCGGGGCGAGCGGACGATCGAGCTGACCCAGCGCGAGTTCGAGCTGCTCGAGTACCTGATGCGCAACGAGCGGATCGTCATCTCACGCCAGCGGCTGCTCGACGAGGTCTGGGGCTATGACCCCTTCTCGACGACGAACACGATCGAGGTGTTCGTCTCGAACCTGCGCCGCAAGCTCGAGGCCGAGCAGGAGCCGCGCCTGCTGCACACGATCCGGGGAGCCGGCTACGTCCTTCGTGCGTAGGCCGCTGGAGGCCGTCGAGCGGATCTCGGCGGGCTTCGACCGGCTGCCGATCAGGGTCCGCCTGGCGGCCGTCTCGGCGCTGCTGACGTTCGTGATCCTCTGTGCCTTCGCGCTCGCGATCGGCTCGCTGACCGTCCACCGGATCCGCTCGGACTTCAACCACCAGGTCTCCGAGACCGCAGCCGAGCTCGACTACGACTCCCACCTGACGTTCTCGGCGGGCAAGATCGAGACGCCCCTGGTCGACTTCACGACGAGCCATGCGGTCGTGAAGATCCTCAGCGAAGCCCAGGCCGTGGGCGGCGTCTCCGCCGTGCTGGCCGAGGAACCGAAGAACGCACCGTCGCTCGGCACCCCCGATCTCGGCGAAGCCGTCACGATCCACGACTACCGGGTGATCAGCCACGTCGCCCGGGTGCGGCTGCTGCTGCCGAACGGCCAGGAAGAACGCGGCGCGGTGATCATCCAGTACGGCCGGCCTGTCGGCCCGACCGAGGCGACGGTCAAGCGGGTCGAGCTGTTCCTGCTGATCGGGGTCCTCGCCGGCAGCGTGCTGGCGCTGATCGCCGGCATGGCGATCGCGCGCCGGGCGATGGCCCCGATCGCGGCGCTGACCAGCACCGCCGCGGAGATCGCCCGCACGCGCGACCCCTCGATGCGGGTCCCCGAGCCGCAGGCCGAAGACGAGGTCGCCGAACTGGCCCGGACGCTGGACGGGATGCTCCGCCAACTCGACGCCGCGCGTGGCGAGACGGAGTCGATGCTCACCCGCCAGCGGCGCTTCGTCGCCGACGCCTCGCACGAGCTGCGCACGCCGCTGACGAGCGTCCTCGCGAACCTCGAGTTGCTGGCCGAATCGCTCGAGGGCGACCAGGGCGAGGCGGCCCGCTCGGCACTGCGCTCATCCCAGCGGATGCGACGGCTGGTCGCGGACCTGCTGCTGCTGGCCCGCACGGACGCGGCGCGGGTGCAGCCCCGCGAGCGATGCGACCTCGGGCAGATCGTCGTGGAGGCGACCAGCGAGCTGGGTGCGGTCACGCTCGAGCACGAGATCACCCTGGACATCCATGCGGCGCCGCTGGACGCGGTCCGCGACGAGATCCACCGGCTCGTCGTCAACCTGCTCGAGAACGCGCTGCGCCACACCCCGCCGGGCACCGAGATCCATGCCTCCACGGCGACGCTCCCGGACGGACGGGTCGAGCTCGTCGTCGCCGACAACGGGCCCGGTGTGCCCGAGGAGATCGCCCCGACGCTGTTCGAGCGCTTCGTCCGCGGCGCCGGTGACCGGGGCGGCTCGTTCGGGCTCGGCCTCGCGATCGTCGACGCGGTCGCCCGCTCCCACGGCGGCACCGTCGAACTTGCGCCCGGCGAGCCCGGCGGGCCCTCGGGCGCCCGCTTCGTCGTGCGGCTGCCGGGTCCCTCAGACCTCGACGACGACGGGCAGCACCATCGGCCGTCGCTTGAGGCGATCGTAGACTAGCTTCGCGAGGTCGTCGTGCAGCGCCTGTGTCAGCAGGTCGACTTCGCGGATTCCCTCCTTGTGGGCCGCCTTGAGGGTTTTTTCGATCGTCAGGCGGATCTCGTCCTCGAGCTCGTCGGCCTCGTCCATGAACGGGACGCCGCGGAAGATCACCTCGGGGTCGGCGACGGAGGTCCCGTCCTGCTCGCCGATCGTCACGACGACGATGAAGATCCCGTCGGCCGAGAGCATCCGCCGGTCGCGCAGCGCGACATCGGCCATGTCGCCGATCTCGACGCCATCGACAAAGATCATCCCGGCCTGCTCGAGGGTCCCGAACCTGGCGCCGCGGCTGTCGATCTCGAGCGGCAGGCCGTTGTCGCCCTGGAAGATGTCGTCGGGCTCGATCCCGACAGCTTCGGCGAGCTGCGCGTGCAGGCGCAGTCGCTTGAAGTCGCCGTGGAAGGGCATCACGTAGCGGGGCTTCACGAGGTTGAGCATCAGCTTGACCTCCTCCGCGTAGCCGTGGCCGGAGGCGTGGACGGGGGCGTCGCGGGGCGTGATGACGTCGCAGCCGACGTGGTAGAGGCGGTCGATCGTCTCGTTCACGGCGCGCTCGTTGCCGGGGATCGGCGTCGCCGAGAAGACGACCGTGTCGCCCGACTTGAGCTCCACCTGGCGATGGTCGCGGTAGGCCATCCGTCGCAGCGCCGAGAGCGGCTCGCCCTGGGAGCCGGTCGAGATGATCACGACGCGCTCGTCGGGCAGGTCGGTGATCTCGCGCGGGCCGACGAGCATCCCCTCGGGGATCTCGATGTGGCCGAGCTGGCGTCCGATGCCGACGTTCTTGCGCATCGAGCGCCCGACCAGGGCGACCTTGCGCCCGAGTGCCTCGGCGGCGTCGACGACCTGCTGGACGCGGTGGATGTTCGAGGCGAAGCTCGTCACGACGATCCGTCCCTCGCAGCGGGCGAAGACCTCCTCGAGGTGCGGTCCGACGACCGACTCCGAGGGCGAGAACCCGGGACGGTCGACGTTCGTCGAGTCACCGCACAGCAGCAGGACGCCTTCGCGGCCGAGCTCGGCCAGGCGCGAGACGTCGGCCGGCGGCCCGTCGACGGGGGTCTGGTCGAACTTGTAGTCGCCCGTGATCAGGACCGTTCCCAGCTCGGTCCCGAGCGCCACGGCGCTCGAGTCGGGGATCGAGTGGGTCATGTGGACGAGCTCGAGCGAGAAGGGCCCGACCTCGAGCTCTTCGCCCGGGTCGATCTCGTTCAGCTCGACGTTCTTGAGCTTGTGCTCGTCGAGCTTGGAGCGGGCCATCGCGACGGTCAGGGCGCCGCCGTAGATGGGCGCATCGATCTCATCGCCCAGCTCGCGCAGCACCCAGGGCAGCGCCCCGAGGTGGTCCTCGTGGCCGTGGGTGATGACGATCGCCTCGATGTCTCGGACCCGCTCGCGCAGGTAGGAGAAGTCGGGCAGGACCAGGTCGATGCCGACCATCTCTGGGGTCGGGAAGCGCAGGCCGACGTCGACGACGACAATCCGCCCGTCCTGCTCGACGACGGTCATGTTCTTGCCGATCTCCCCCAGCCCGCCGAGGGGCAGGACGCGCAGCGTGCTCACGCGGGGGCGCTCGCCAACAGTCCGTGGCGTTCGAGCACGACCCGGACGGCCTCGGTCTCCTCGGGGGTCGCGTCGACCAGCGGCAGCCGCAGGCCGCCGACGTGATGGCCCAGCAGGTTCAGCGCCGCCTTCGTGCAGGTCGGGCTGGCCGTGAGGAAGAGCACCTCGTAGATGTCGCGCAGCGTCGCGTCGATCTCGGCCCGGTGCTCGGGCTCGTCGACCATGCGGCGCATCTCGTTGCCGACGATGTGGCTGGCGACGAGGATCCCGCCGGCGCCGCCGAGGTCGAGGGTGCGCGCGAACGAGCCGTCGTCACCGGCATAGAGGTCGAGTCCGTCGATCAGCTCGAGCTCGGCCGGATTGGCCTGCTTGACGCCCTCGACATGCTCGATCTGGGCCAGCTCGGCGAGCAGCTCGGCGTCCATGTTCGTCCCCGTCCGGGCCGGGACGTTGTAGAGCAGGACCGGTTTGTCGGTCGCCGCCGCGACCGCTTCGTAGTGGCGCGTCAGGCCGAGCCGGCTGGGGCGGTTGTAGTACGGCGTCACGCTCAAAAGCGCATCGGCGCCGAGTTCGGTCGCCCGCTCGGTCAGGTGAACGGCCTGGGCCGTGTCGTTGGTGCCGGTCCCGGCGATGATCGACTTGCCGGCCGGGCGCTCTGCGATCGCGAGCTCGATCAGCGCGAGGTGCTCCTGTTCGGTCATCGTCGAGGCCTCGCCGGTCGTGCCGGCGACGACGAACCCGTCCGAGCCGTTCTCGGCGAGGTGGCGCATCAGCGCGACGAACGCCTCCTCGTTGACCCGCTCGCGCTCGTCGAAGGGCGTGATGATCGCGGTCAGGACGGCTCCGAGGTCGGTCATTGGCTCAGTATCTCACGGCTCGGGAGATTCAGAAGAGCAGGCTCTCGAGGCCGACCGTGGGCGATGAGGCAAGCCCCCCGACCCGTCTGATCGCCAGCAGCACACCGGGCATGAAGGACTCCCGGTTGATCGTGTCGTGGCGGATCGTAAGCGTCTGGCCGAGGTCTCCGAGGATGACCTCCTGGCTCGCGACGAGCCCCGGCAGGCGCACGGAGTGGATCGGCGGCGGCGCCCCGCCGGTTGCACCGGCCATCAGCTCGGCCGTCCGCGCGGCGGTGCCGCTGGGGGCGTCGAGCTTGCCGTCGTGGTGGAGCTCGATGATCTCCGCCCTCTGCATGTGCAGGGCGGCCTGTTCGGCGAAGCGCATCATCAGCACGGCGCCGATCGCGAAGTTCGGCGCGATCAGGACATTGGCGGCGGGCCGGCCCTCGGCGGGCCCGGCGGCTGTCAGCGGGGCCGGGTCGAAGCCCGTCGTGCCGATCACAACATGGACGCCCGCCTCGATGCAGGCCAGCGCGTTTGCCAGGGCCGTGTCGGGCCGGGTGAAGTCGACGACCACATCGGCCGCCTCGAGGACCTCGGCGAGCGTCGTGCCCAGCGCCGGGTCGGCGCGACCGACGAGCTCCATGTCCGGCGCACCCTCGACGGCTTCGCAGACGGTCAGGCCCATCCGCCCCGCCGCCCCGGCGACGGCGACGGCGATCACGGCGCAGCTCCCGCCCCCGTGCGCAGCGGCTCGACGGCCGAGCGGAAGTGCTCCTCGTCGGGGCCGACGCCGGCCAGCGACAGACGGGCCGGGTCATAGAGCTCGCCCGCCAGCTCCCGCAGCTGCTCGAGCGTGACGGCGTCGATCCGCTCGATCACCTCCTCGACGGAGAGGATCGGCATGTCGTTCAGGACCGATGCGCCGAGGCGCCCCATCCGTGCCCCGGTCGACTCGAGGCCGAGGACCATGCGGCCCTTGAGGTTCTCCCGCGAGCGGGTCAGCTCCTGCTCGCTGGCGGGGTCGGTCAGACAGCGCTCGAGCTCGCCCGCCAGCACCTTCAGGGCCTCGGCGAGGTTCTCGGGCCGGGTGCCGACATACAGGCCGATTTCCCCCGTCTGGGCGTAGAGGTTGGAGAAGGAGAAGACCGAGTAGGCCAGGCCCCGGCGCTCGCGGACCTCCTGGAACAGCCGCGAGGAGGACGTGCCGCCGAGGATCCCTTCGAGCACCCGCAGGGCGAAGCGGCGCTCGTCCTCGCGCCCGATTCCGCCGCCGCCGACGCAGACGTGGTACTGCTCGGTGTCTTTGGCCAGGAACCGGACCCGGGGCGTGAAGCTCGGCACCGGCAGCGGGCCGACGGGCCCGTCCTCGGCGGAGCGCTCCCCGGCGGGCGCCTCTGCGGCGCGGGCGAGCTCGACGAGGGAATCGTGGTCGACCGAGCCCGCGGCGGCGATCACGATCGAGCCCGGCCGGTAGCGGGAGGCGTGGAAGGCGGCCAGCTGCTCGCGATCGACCGAGCCGATCACCGCGGCCGTCCCGATCACCGCCCGCCCCAGCGGGTGCTCGCCGAAGATCGCCCGCCCGAGGATGTCGAAGACCCGGTCCTGGGGATCGTCTTCATACATCGCGATCTCCTCCAGGACGACCTCGCGCTCGGCCTCGAGCTCGCCGAAGCGCGGGCGCCAGACCATGTCGGCCATCACGTCGAATGCCTTCTCGAGGTGCACGTCGAGGACGCGCGTGTAGAGCGAGGTCGCCTCCTTGTCGGTGCCGGCGTTGATCTCGGCGCCCATCCCGTCGAACAGCTCGTCGATCTCCTGCGAGCCGTAGCTCTCGGTGCCGCGGAAGATCATGTGCTCGAGCAGGTGCGAGATGCCGGCCTCCTCGTCGTGCTCGGTGGCGGAGCCGGCGTTCATCAGGAAGCCGAGCGCCGCCGAGCGCACTCCGGGGAGGCGCTCGGTGACAACTCGCACGCCGGACTCCAGCGTGGTCAGCCGGTGTGCGGGTTCGCCTGAGGCGGCGCCCCGCAGCTGTGCGTCAGTCGCGGTCGCGGCCATGCCTGGGGCGACCGGAACCGCGCTCACCCTCGCGGCGCCGGCCGCGGTCGCCGCGGTCCGAGCGCCCGCCGCCGTTGCTGGAGGGACGACGGTCACGACCGCCGCCGCCACCACCGCCGCCGGTGCCGACACCGGCGAGCTCCTCGACGGACTTGCCGGCGATGTCCGGGTCATGCGCCAGGCGCAGGCCGATGCGGCCGCGCTCGCGGTCGACCTCGACCACCCGGACTTTGACCTCGTCGCCCTTGTTGAGGACGTCCTCGACGGTCTCCACGCGCGCGCCGGGCGAGACGTTTGAGATGTGCAGCAGGCCGTCGGTGCCCTTGGCCAGCTCGATGAAGGCGCCGAACGTCGTCGTCTTGACGACCTTGCCGTCGTATTCGTCGCCGACCTCGACCTCCTTCATCATCATCCGGATCCGCTCGACCAGTGCGTCGCCGAGCTCGCCGTTGGCGGAGTAGATCAGCACCTGGCCGTCGTCGTTGACGTCGATCTGGGATTCGAACTCGTCGGCCAGGCCGCGGATCGTTTCGCCGCCCTTGCCGATCAACAGGCCGATCTGCGAGGGGTCGATCTGGATCGTCTGGATGCGCGGCGCGAACTGGCTGAGCTCCGAGCGCGGCCCCTGGATGACCTCGTTCATCTTGCCGAGGATGAACGTGCGGGCCTCTTTGGCCTGTGCGAGCGCGTCGCGCAGGATGTCGAACGTGACGCCCGTGATCTTGATGTCCATCTGCAGGGCCGTGATGCCCCGCTCGGTGCCGGCGACCTTGAAGTCCATGTCGCCGAGGTGGTCCTCGACGCCGGCGATGTCGGTCAGGACGATGTAGTCATCGCCCTCCTTGATCAGGCCCATCGCGATACCCGCGACCGGCCGCTTGATCGGCACGCCCGCGTCCATCAGCGACAGCGAGGATCCGCAGACCGAGGCCATCGAGGAGGAGCCGTTCGACTCGAGGATGTCCGAGACCACCCGGATCGAGTACGGGAAGTCCTCGATCGAGGGCACCATCGGTGCCAGGGCCCGCTCGGCGAGCGCGCCGTGGCCGATGTCACGGCGCTTGACGCCGCCCATCCGGCCCGCCTCCCCGACCGAGAAGGGCGGGAAGTTGTAGTGGTGCCAGTAGTACTTTTTCGTCTCCAGGCCGAGCGTGTCCAGGCGCATCTCCTCCTTGAGGGTGCCCATCGCCACGACCGACAGGGCCTGCGTCTGCCCACGCGTGAAGAGCGCCGAGCCGTGCGTGCGAGGCGTGACGCCGACTTCGATCGAGATGTCACGGATCTCCGACTCGCCACGGCCGTCGGGGCGCTTCTTGTGGACGGCGATGCGCTCGCGGATGATCGACTTCTCGAGCTTGTCGAATGCCATCTGGACGGCCGCCTTCTTCTCCTTGGCGGCGAGGAGCTGCTGCTCGTCGGCACCCTCGGGCGCCGACGGGGCGTGCTGCTCGAGGATCGCCGTCTCGACGGCCTTGGTGGCGTCCTGGCGCTCGAGCTTGTCCTCGACCTGGGTGGCCTCGTCGAGCGCGGACCCGTGCGATGCGCGGATCGCGTCGAGGACCGCGGGGTCCACGGAGATCGTCTCGAAGACTTTCTTCTCCTTGCCGACCTTCGCGGCGAGGTCACGCTGCAGCGCGCAGAGCTTCTTGATCTCCGCGTGGGCGATGTCCAGCGCGTCGAGGATCTCGGCCTCGGGGATCTCGTTGGCGCCCGCCTCGACCATCAGGATGGCCTCCTCGGTGCCCGCGACGATCAGGTCCAGGTCCGACGGGTTCTCCGCGTCGGGGAGCATGTCCGCCTCGTTGGGGTTGACGACGAAGTTGCCGTCGATCTTGCCGATCCGCACGGCGCCGACGGGGGTCGGCAGCGGGATGTCGGAGATCATCAGCGCCGCGGAGGCGCCGTTCATGGCGAGGATGTCGTAGGGGTGCTCGATGGTCGATCGAGAGCGGGATCGCGACGAGCTGCGTGTCGTAGCGCCATTCCTTGGGGAACAGCGGGCGGATCGGGCGGTCGATCATGCGCGCGGTCAGGGTGCCCTTCTCGCCGGGGCGGCCCTCGCGCTTGAAGAAGGAACCGGGGATTTTCCCGGCGGCGTACATCCGCTCCTCGACGTCAACCGTCAGGGGGAGGAAGTCGACGTCGCGGAGGCTGCCCGCGACTGCGGTCGCGAGGACCATCGTGTCGCCCTGGCGGACGACGACTGCGCCGGAGGCCTGCTTGGCCATCCTGCCGGTCTCGAACGAGATCTCGCTGCCCGCGATCTCCACGGAAACCGTGGTAACGGCGTCACTACTCATATTCACTGCCTTCCTGTTCCGCCCGTCGGTCGGCGGTCCGATTCACTTTTTCTATTTTCCGAACGGAGGGAGCTTAGCGGACCGGCCGGCCCGGCGAGGGTCGGCGCTCAGGCGCCGAGGTCGAGGCCGAAGGCCGCGCTGATGCCCTCGCGCAGCAGGTCGGGGCTCGGCAGATCGCCGGGCGAGTCGGCCTCGTAGCTCCAGCGGATGACGCCGTCGGAGTCGATCATCACGAGCGCCCGCTGGGAGAAACCGCCGGGGTGGCGCACGCCGAACGCCTCGCTGGCGGCGCCCTTCGGCTCGAAGTCCGAGAGCTGGGCGCTTGAGACGCCCAGCTTCTCCTTGAAGGCCGCCTGGGACTGCGGTGCGTCGCAGGAGACGGCGTACAGCTCGACGTCCTTGGCGCGCAGCTCGGCCAGCAGCGGCTCATACAGCTGCAGCTGGTCGGTGCAGACGGGGCTGAAGGCGAAGGGGTA
>CAWBEF010000014.1:0-393041 GCA_963787765.1 uncultured Solirubrobacteraceae bacterium
CGCTCGAGTGGGTCCGCGAGGACGAGGCGGTCGAGGCGACACCCATATCGGTCCGCATGCGCAAGGTCGTCCTGCCCAAGGTTGAGCGTCTGAAGGCGATGCGGTCCGCCCGTAAATGATCGCCCCACCGAGCCGCCCCGCGGCGGGGGGCAGCGGCGCGGGTGTGGAGCTGCGTGGGCTCATCAAGAGCTTCCGCCGCGGCGGCGAGACGGTCGAGGCGGTCCGCGGCATCGACTTCCAGATCGCGGCGGGGGAGACCGTCGCGCTGCTGGGCCCCAACGGGGCGGGCAAGTCGACGACGATCGACATGCTGCTGGGCCTGTTGGCGCCCGACGGGGGCACCGTCACGGTGTTCGGCCGCAGCCCCGCAGACGCGGTGGCCCGGGGTGCGATCGGCGCGATGCTCCAGACCGGCTCGCTGTTGCGGGATCTGACGGTGCGGGAGCTGATCACGATGATGGCCTCGCTCTACCCGGCGCCGATGAGCGTCGCCGAGGTACTCGAGCTGACCGGCACCGGCGAGTTCTCCGAGCGCCGGACGCAGAAGCTCTCCGGTGGCGAGACCCAGCGCGTCCGCTTCGCGGTGGCGCTCCTCAGTGATCCGCAGCTGCTCGTCCTTGACGAGCCGACGGTCGCGATGGACGTCGAAAGCCGCCACGCCTTCTGGACGACGATGCGCGAGTTCGCAGCGCGCGGGCGGACGATCCTGTTCGCCACCCATTACCTCGAGGAGGCCGACGCCTACGCCGACCGGGCCGTCCTGATGGCCCACGGCTCGATCGTCGCCGACGGGCCGACGAATGAGATCAAGGCGATGGTCGGCTCGCGGACGATCCGCGCGACGCTTCCGGGGTCAGTTCCGAGCAGCTCGCCCGGCTGCCCGGGGTGAGCAGCGCGGAGCGCAGGGGGGAGACCGTCGTGCTGATCTGCGCCGACTCCGACGCCGCCGTGCGGGCGCTGCTGGCCGCGCAGCCGACAGCCCGCGACATCGAGATCGAGGCGGCAGGCCTCGAGCAGGCGTTCCTCGCGCTGACCGCCGACCCTGACGCGCCCGGCCCTTGAGCTCGCTGACCTACACCCGCTTCGAGCTGCTGCGGACGCTGCGAAACCGCCGTTTCCTGCTGCTCTCGCTCGCCTTTCCCCTGATCCTCTACTACGTGATCGCGGGGCCCAGCCGCAACGTCACGGACTTCGCCGGCTCCGGTATCGCGGAGCCCCTCTACTACATGGTCGGGCTGGCCTCCTTCGGCACGATGAGCGCGATGCTCTCGACGGGCGCCCGGATCGCCACCGAGCGCTCGGTCGGCTGGAACCGGCAGCTGCGGATCAGCCCGCTCTCACCACGCGCCTACTTCCGCGCGAAGGTGCTGACGGCCTACATGATGGCCGCGATCAGCCTCGTGGCGCTGTATGCGGCCGGAGTCTCGCTGGGGGTCAGCCTGGGGGCGTCGCAGTGGCTGCGGATGACCGGCCTGATCCTGGTCGGCCTGATTCCCTTCGCGGCGCTCGGGATCTGGCTCGGGCATCTGCTGACGCCGGACTCGATCGGGCCGGCGATGGGCGGCGGGATCTCGCTGCTGGCGCTGCTCGGCGGCACCTGGTTCCCGCTCGGCAGCCACGGCCTGCTGCACGATCTGGCGCAGTACCTGCCTTCCTACTGGCTCGTACAGGCCAGCCACGTGGCGCTCGGCGGGGCGCCGTGGCCGACGCGCGGCTGGATCGTGATCGCGGCATGGACACTGATCCTCGGCGCCCTCGCCCGGCGTGCCTATCGGCGCGACACAGCCCGGGTCTAGCGGCTAGGGTACTCACCTGTCCACCCCCCGACAGCGGGATCCGGCCGTCCGGCCAGATGCCGTCTCCCGCCCCAAACAGGAGCAATCGATGACTGGACTGAAGCGGCTCCGACCGCTTGAGCTTCTCGCGCCGCTGGCGATCCTCGTTGCGCTCGCGCTGCCGGCGGTCGGTCTCGCCGCCGCGACGCCGATCTACATCAAGGAGAGCCAGCAGGCCTACGAAAAACAGCTTGACAAAGGCGAAATCGCAGAGGCGACGTTCAACAAGAAACTGCGCAGCCTGCACATCAAGACCAAGGACGGGACGCTCTACCTCTACAAATACCCGAAGAAGGGCTACCACCCGCTGGACGCCCAGCTGACGGCCCACCACGTCACCGTCACGGTCCTCAAACCGACCGAAGCCGCCAAGGAAATCAAACCGGCGAAACACAAACTCCGCTACATCGCCGGTGGGATCCTGATCCTCGTGATCCTGATCGTCGGCGTCGTCCTGCTGGTCAACCGCCGCCGCGGCCGCGACGAATAGCGACAGACGACCGGGGTGGGTGCCCGCCGGTGCTCGGCAGTGCCCACCCCGCCGCCCGAGCCGCGGCTAGCAATGGGGCCGCGTCCGCGCGCGGCGGGGGTGGGCCGTCGTCGAGGCCCGCAACGCTCGCATCCCGGTGTGCACGTCGCGGGCGAGCATCTCCGCCATGTCCCGGGAGAAGTTCTCCTTGACGACCATCCGCAGCACGGTCAGATGCTCGGCGTTCGGGGGCAGCGTGTAGGCGGGGACGATCCAGCCGCGCTCGCGCAGCAGGTGGGAAAGCCCGACCAGATCGTGTTCCTCGCCGGCCGCCGCGCGGACCGTCACGATCGGGAACGCCGAGCCGTCGGCGATCAGCTCGAGCCCGTCGATCGTGGCGATTTTCCCGGCCAGCGCCCTGGCGTTCTCGAGCATCGAGGCGACGATGTCGGTGTAGCCCTCGTGGCCGAGGCGCAGGAACGCGAAGTACTGGAGGATCACCGAGGAGGACGGGCCGGGAGAAGTTCAGCGAGTAGTTGGGCATGTCCCCGCCGAGGTAGTTGATGTGGAACACCAGCTCCTCCGGTAGGTCGCTCTTGTCCCGGAAGATCACGGTCCCCATACCCGGATAGACCAGCCCGAACTTGTGGTTGGAGACGTTGATCGAGCGCACCGACTCCAGGCGAAAGTCCCAGGCCTGCTCGGGCCGGGCGAACGGTGCGATGAAGCCGCCCGAGGCGGCGTCGATGTGCAGCGGGACCTGCCAGCCGTGCTGCTCGCGCACGGCGCCCAGCAGCGCGTCGATCGAGGCCAGATCGTCCATCTGGCCGGTGAAGGTGGTCCCGAGCAGGCCGGCGACGCCGATCGTGCGCTCGTCGAGCAGTGGCTCGACCTGCTCGGCACCGATCGTGAAGCGGTCCTCCTGCAACGGCACCACGCGGGCCTCGACCTCGAAGTAGCGGGTGAACTTGTCCCAGCAGGTGTGGACGTCGGCACCCATCACCATGTTGGGCCGGTCGGTCGGCTTTCCTTCGGCTTCGCGGCGAAGCTGCCACGAGCGCTTGTGGGCGAGCATCGCCAGCATGATCGCCTCGGAGGAGCCGATCGTCGCCGTGCCTGTCGCTTCGCCCTTGGCGGGGGCGTTGAACAGCCGGCCGATCATCGTCACGACGCGCCGGTGGACCTCCTCGGTCTGGGGGTACTCGTCCTGGTCGATCATGTTCTTGGCCAGGGTCTCGGCGGCAAGCTTGTCCGCCTGCGGCTCCATCCAGCTCGTCACGAACGAGGCGAGGTTGAGCGCCGGATTTCCATCCAGGTTGAGCTCGTCGTGAACCAGCTGGTAGGCGGCCGGGGCGGGCATGCCGGCATGGGGCAGCTTGAACTTCGGAATGTCGTGTGAGAAGAACCGCCCGGCATAGGTGGGGGAGATGGTCTCCTCCGAGTCGAGCTTGAGCGTGTGCATCGTCGTCTCCTTGGTCGGCCGGCTCGGCGGCGCGGCGGTGTGCCGGGGCCTGAATCATCGCGCTTCGCGCGATGCCGCGGCTGCGGGCGCCCAGCGGTTAGCCTCGCCGCATGGAGATCTCCGAGATCGCCGTCAGGCTGTCGCCGCGGGCGAGCGAGAACCGGATCGTCGGCGAGCGCGGCGGTGAGCTGCTCGTGCGGGTCTGCGCTGCGCCCGTTGACGGGAGGGCCAACGAAGCCCTCTGCCGGCTGATCGCCAAGCGGGCGGGTGTGGGGGTGCGGAGCGTCTCGGTCGTCCGCGGCGCGAGCGCGCGCGAGAAGCTGGTGCGCGTCGAGGGCCGCTCGCTGCCGGAGCTGCGCGCTGCGCTCGGTCTCGAGGACCCGAATGCCGGAGTGCGCGGGGGAACGCTCCGGGATCCTCCCCACAGGTAGCTGAGCACGCAGCCGAGGGCGAACACGGCGACGACGAGCAGAACCGGGCCCGAGTCCTCGACGAGCGCGCCCGCGAGCCCCGCCGCGAGCCCGCCCGCCAGCGCCGCCTCCCAGATCCGAGCTCCGCCGACCGGGCCCAAAGCCTGCGCCGGCCACGGATGGCGAGCGCAGCGGCCGCGAGCGCGATCACCGTCGCGGCGGGCATCGCGTGGTTGCCCAGCTCCTGCCAGGCGGCCCGGTAGCGGCGGACGATCAGATCGCGGATATCCCCGGCCGAGCGGGCATGGAGGATGCTGGCGTTGAAGTGGCCGCTGCCGTGGGCGAACAGCACGTCGCCGACGGCCAGCAGCCCGAGCCCGGCGAGGGGCGCCAGCGCGACGAGCAGTATCCGGCCGCGGTCGACCGCCCCCGGTGCGGCGAGGACGGCGGCGAGCGCGAAGGCGACACAGACCAGGATCACCCCCCCGACGGCTGCGCCGATCCGAGCCGAACCCTCGATCGCCGCCAGCACGAGGCCGGCGGCGAGGAACGCCGCCGGTGCGCGCCGGGCCGAGCGGCTCCGGTGAAACGCGGCGGCGACGGCGGCCAGGACGAGCACCGCGAGACCCGACTTCAGCTCGTTGCCGATGCCATAGAAGCGGGCACCAAGGGCCGGATCGGGGCCGAGCAGCGAGCGCAGGAGCAGCTGGCCGTGGCCGAGGGCGTCGATGGTGATCGCAAGCGGCGCCGCCAGCGCTGGTGCGATCAGCGCCCCCGGCCATCGCACGAGCAGATCGCTGAGCGCCCCGAGGGCCAGGCAGATCAGGGCGATCGTGGCGTACTCCACGCCCGCCGAGGGCTCGAGTGCGGCAGTGGCCATGACCGCCACCGGCGCCCACAGGACGGCCAGGGCGCCCGTCCGTATCGCCCAGGCACGGGCCCGCGGCGAGCGGGCGCAGGCGAGCAGCACCAGCCATGAGCAGAGCAGGAAGCCGAGCGCCGGCAGACGCCGGGCCCCGATCACGCGCAGCCTGCTCATCAGCGAGCTCAGGGCCGCAGTGTCGAGCGGGCCGGCGCTCTCGATCGAGCGCCCGCGGACCTCGCCGGGCACAGCCAGGCCCAGCCAGTCGAGGACCGTCGGGGCGATATCCACCGACACGATCAGCCCCGCCTGTCGGGTGCTCGGCGAGGTCAGCTCCCGCCGGCCGGGGCCGAGGCCGGCGACGCCCGCCCACAACAGTGCGCCGCCGCGTCCTTCGGGGACTCGCTGCAGCGCGATCAGCAGCGTCCCGCGGCGCTCTCCGGCGGGCGAGCCCGTCGAGATCACCGACCCCCGCTGCGCCGCCGGGAAGGTCGGCGACGACCAGCCGGCTGCGGCTGAGCAGCCCGAGTGCCCGTGCGACCAGCGAGCCGGGGGAGCCGAGCGAGAGCGCCGCCACCCGTCCGCGGGGGCCGGCGGCGGCGACGGCGTCGAGCTCGCCGACCGCAGGGCTGCCCGCATAGGCTCCGCCGCCCGGGATCCGGCCTGCGAGGATGCCGGGGCTCAGCTCCTGCGGCGCGGCGCCAGCGCGGGCCAGGACCCGGCTCCAGCCTTCGATCAGCGCGCCGGGGCCGGTGGCTCTCACCGACAGGGCCGGCGGGGCGGGGTCCCGGTAGGCGGAGCTCGAGATGCGCGCGCCCTGGCCGATGTCGAGCAGCAGCTGCTCCAGCGAGTAACGGCCCTGTCCGGCCGAGAGGATGCCGACGGAGAGCCCCGCCCCTGCGAGCTCCCGCGGCGTCGGCGCCGAGGAACACGATCAGTGCGTCCCGCGGCGGTGGGGCGGTGCGGGCCAGGCCCGGCGCAGGGGCGCCGAGCGTGGCCGCGCAGAGCAGCAGGGCGAGCGCCGCCCCCCCGCGGAGCTTCCTCAGCCGTCCGCTCCCTCGGTGGCGACGGCGCGGGGGCGCCGGCCGAGCCTCGGCTCCTCGGGCTCCTGCGCCGGCAGCGGCGTGATCGACGTGCCCTCGATGTTCAGCCGTGGCAGGACCCGGTCGAGCCAGGCCGGCAGCCGCCAGGTGGCGGCCCCGATCAGGTTCAGTGTCGCCGGCAGCAGCAGGCAGCGCACCACCAGCGCGTCGAGGAAGACGGCGCTCGCGAGACTGAGGCCGAACTCCTTGATGATCCGGTCTTCACCGAGCATGAAGGAGAGGAACACGCAGACCATGATCGCGGCGGCCGCCGTCACGACCCGTCCCGTCAGGGCGAGGCCCTCGCTGACGGCCCGTGTGTTGTCGCGGGTCTGCGTCCAGCGCTCGTGGATTCGGGAGACGAGGAAGACCTCGTAGTCCATCGACAGGCCGAAGACGATCGCGAACAGCATCACCGGGATGAACGACTCGATCGGCCCCTGCTGGACCCCCATCAGGCCGCTGAGCCAGCCCCACTGGAAGATTGCGACGATCACGCCCAGCGAGGCGCCGATGCTCAGCAGGTTCATGACCGCCGCCTGCAGCGGGATCACCAGCGAGCGGAAGACGACCAGCAAGAGCAGCGCCGAGAGCAGCACGACCACCCCGATGAACAGCGGCAGCTTGTGCCCCAGGGTGGTCGCGAAGTCGACGGCCCCCGCGGTCACCCCGCCGACATAGACGGTCAGGCCGGTCCGCGCGGAGAGCGGCGGGATCACGTCCTTCCGCAGGCGTTCGACGAGCTGTGTCGTGGCATAGGCCTGCGGCGAGGAGGTCGGGTAGACGGTGATCGTCGCGACGGTGCCGGCCGGCTTGTTGAGCTTGGGGGGCGCCACCGCCGCGACCCCCGGCGTCGCCGCGATCGCGCTGCTCAGCTGGGCGAGGGCACCTTTGCCGGTGTGCGGGGCACTCGTCAGGAGGACCCCGTTTTCGGCGGCTTCCCGCGTGGGGTCGGGCACCTTCGCGACGACCAGCAGCGGGCCGTTGAACCCCTGGCCGAAGCCGGCGGCGAGCAGCTCATAGGCGCGGTGGGTCGTCTGGTTGGCGGGGTCGTTGGAGGCATCGCTCGAACCGAGCCGCAGCGCCGTCGCCGGTGCGGCGATGGCCAGCATGAAGCCGGCGGCGATCGCGGCGATCGCCTTGGGGTGACGCTGCACGAAGGCGCTCCAGCGCAGCCAGGCGCCGCCCTCGCCGGCGACGGCGCGCCTGCGGCGCGTGCGAGGCCTCGGCCGCCCGGCGGGCCCGCGCCCGGCGCGAGGGTCGTGCCACGCGCGGGCCGGCGATCGTCAGCAGGGCCGGCAGCAGCGTCAGGGAGGCGAGCATCACCATCAGCACTCCGATCGAGGCGGAGATCGCCACGCCGTAGAGGAAGCTGACGCCCAGGAGCATCATCCCCAGCAGGGCGATGACGACGGTCGAGCCGGCGAACAGGACGGCCCGGCCGGCCGTGTCGATCGACTGCACGACCGACTCGCGGCTGTTCTCGAACGTCGGCCCCGGGGTCCTGTAGGACTCGCGGAAGCGGGTCAGGATGAACAGGGCGTAGTCGATCCCGACGCCCAGCCCGATCATCGCCGCGAGCTCGGAGGAGAATTCCGGCGTGTCGACCGCGTGCGTGAACAGCGCGATCAGGCCGAGGCCCGTGCCGAGGCCGAACAGGGCGGTGACGATCGGCAGGCCCATCGCGATCATCGAGCCGAACGTCAGCAACAGGACGACGATCGCGGCCAGCAGGCCGACCGCCGTGGAGAGCCCGAAGCCGACTTTCTGGGCCGCCTCGATCGCCTGGCCGCCGAGCTCCACCTGCAGGGTCGGGCCGCCCGCGGCGCGGGCGACGCTGACGACGCGCTTGGCGGCGCTGACCGGCAGCAGGTTCGCTTTCTCGTCGAAGACCACCGTGGCGAAGGCGATCTGCCCGTTGGCGGAGATCGAGCGCCCGGCGGCTGCGCCGGAGTAGGGGCTGATCACGTCGGCCACGTGCGCCAGCCGTCTGACCTGGGCGAACGTCGCTTCCATGCGCGTCTTCACGGCGGGGTTCAGGACCGTCCCGGAGGAGACCTTGAAGACGATCGAGTCGCGGTCGCCGGCCTGCTGGGGGAAGCTGCTCTGCAGCAGGTCCGCGGCGCGCTGGGCGTCGGAGTTGGGGATCGTGAAGTTGTTCGAGTAGGTCGTCCCGGCCGACTGGGCGATCGCGTTGACGCCGAACAGGAGCAGGACCCAGCCCAGCACGACGTACTTGCGGTGCGTTGTCGACCAGCGGGCTAGCTTGAGCACATCGACTCCAGGGTCTCGTGGGGGGCGAGATCTCCCGCGTGGGGGGACGCGGGGATGGCGCCTGAGAGGGTAACCCCCTGCTCCGGCGCCTCAGCTGAGGGTAGCGAGCGTCAGTTGACGCTCGGGTCCAGCGGCATCCGTGCGATCAGGGCGTATTTGCCGCCCTTGCGCGTCAGGACCTCGCTCCAGAGCTCCTCGGGGGCCTCGCTGAATATGTCCTCCGGGCGGGGGTCGTGGGGGATCCAGTCTCCCTGCTCGAGCTCGGCGTCCAACTGGCCCTCGCCCCAGCCTGCGTAGCCGGCGTAGACGCGCCGCCGTGCGGTCGCGTCCTCGAGGCTCTCCAGGGGCGCGTCCGGGGCCGGCAGCCCGATCCGGCCCAGCACGAGGATCCCGGCGGCGGCGGGGTCGATGAACTCGGCCATCATCACGATCGCCCCCGGCTGGACGGGCCCGCCCACGTAGACGGGCTCATCGGCGCCCATCATCGGCTCGAGCTGCGGCACCGCCTCGCCGACCGTCACGACCGAGGGCCGGTTCAGGACGAGCCCGAGCGCGCCCTGCTCGCTGTGCATCCCGATCAGCACGACCGTGCGCAGGAAGTTCGGGTCCTCGAGGGTCGTCGCGGCCAGCAGGAGCCTTCCGGCAAGCGATCCGCTGCTCATCGGGCAGAGGCTACCCGTCGGCGGCCCGTTGGGCTAGGATTCCGCGCCTTCCGGCATCCGCCGGAGGGCCGGCTGGGGCGACCGGATCGGGTTCGACGGCAGGGAGGGAGTTCCAGTTGAACGGGGAGGAACTAGAAGAGCGGATCGCGGCCTTCCCGCTGTGGAGCTACCAGTTCGAGTTCGAGGGCGGCATTCGCACGCCGATCGCCGACTGGCAGCGGGTCAACCGCCAGCTCGAGCGCCGGCGCCACTTCTTCGAGCCTCTGCTGAGCCTGACGGGCGGGACCCTCGCGGGGCGGAGGGTGCTCGACCTCGGCTGCAGTTCGGGTTACTGGGCGCTCGAGGCGATCGAGGCGGGGGCGGAGTTCGTGCTCGGCATCGACGGGCGGGAGACCTACATCGAACAGGCCCGGCTGGTCTTCGAGGCCAAGGGCATCGATCCCGCCCGCTACCGCTTCGAGCAGGCCAACATCTTCGAGCACGCGATCGAGGAGCGCTTCGACGTGGTGCTGTGCCTGGGCCTGCTCAACGTGGTCGCAAAGCCCGTCGCCCTGTTCGAGTTGATGAGCGCCTGCGAGGCGCCGCTGATCGTCCTCGACACGGGTCTCTCGAGGGCGCCGACGAAGCTGTTCGAAGTGTCCCATCTGCTCGAGTCCAGGAACAAGATTGACTACGGTATGGTCCTCGTCCCCACCCGCAGGGCGGTGGTCGAGCTCGCCGGGCAGTTCGGCTACCAGGCCGTTCCGCTGGCGTTGAACATGACCGACGACACGAGCATGGAGGACTACCGCAGCCAGCAGCGCCTGGCCTTCATCTGCGCCAAGGGCGTGCCGACGGCGGGCCTGTCGACCGAGCCCGAGCCCCACCGCAACGCCTGGGTCGCCGCAGGGCGCCGCGTGGCCCGCCGCGCCGAGCGCCGGCTGCGCGGCTGAGGAGGCCACGATGGACCCGCAGGAGCTCCAGCAGCGGATCGCCGCCTTCCCCCGGTGGCACTACCGGTTCGAGTTCGAGGACGGCATCTCCACGCCGATCGACGACAACGTCGACGTCAACCGCCACGAACAGCGCAAACGCTACTTCTTCGACGCGCTCGTCAAGGTCAACGGGGGGAGCCTCGAGGGCCTGCGGGTGCTCGACCTCGGCTGCAACGCCGGCTTCTGGTCGCTGCAGGCGATCGAGGCGGGGGCCGACTTCGTCTGCGGAGTCGACGGCCGCGAGATGCACGTCGAACAGGCCCGGCTCGTATTCGAGGCCAAGGGCATCGACCCCTCCCGCTACCGCTTCGAAGAGGCCAACATCTTCAGCCACGACTTCCGTGAGCAGTTCGACGTCGTGCTCTGCCTGGGGCTGATGTACCACATCTCAAAGCCCGTCGAGCTGTTCGAGATCATGGACCGGGTGGCCGCCGAGCTGGTCGTGATCGACACCAGCGTCTCGTTCGCGCCCAGCAGCTTCTTCGAGGTCTCGCGCGACCGCGACATGGAGGATCCCCGCAACGCGGTCGACTACGAGATCGTCCTCGTCCCGACCCGCGGCGCGCTGATCGACCTGGCGGCGGAGTTCGGCTACAGGACGGTCCCGCTGGCCCACAACATGACCGACTACACCGGCATGGTCGACTACCGGATCCGCCGCCGACTGGCCTTCATCTGCGCGCGTACGAAGTCGCTGGAGATGCTCGACCGCGAGCCCCCGCCGCCCGTCACCCCGTGGTGGAAGGTGCTGCTGAACCCCGCCCGGCGCGGCTGGCAGCAGGCCGCCGGCTAGGAACCGCGCGGGCGTTGCTGCACGTCGCCACCGCCCACTACCGCTCGCCCCGGTGGATCGAGATCCAGACCCGCCACCTGCGCGAGCACATCGCCGGGCCGTTCACCACCTGGGCCTCGCTGGAGGGCATCGACCCTGTGCACGGCGCGCATTTCGACCGCGTCATCGAGCAGCTGGGCAGCCACGCGGGCAAGCTCAACAACCTCGCCACCGAGATCTCGGCCGAGGCCGAGGAGGGCGATCTGCTGATGTTCCTGGACGGGGACGCCTTCCCGATCGCGCCGCTCGATCGGTTCATCGAGCGCGGGCTCACGCAGGCGCCGCTGATCGCCGTGCGCCGGGCCGAGAACGTCGACTCCCCCCAACCCCATCCCTGCTTCTGCGTGACCACCGTCGGCACCTGGCGGGAGCTGCGGGGAGACTGGTCGGGCGGGCCCGTCTGGCCGGGCGGGCAGGGCCACAACGTCACCGACGTCGGCAGCCTGCTGATGCGCAAGCTGGAGCTCGCGGGGCTCCCCTGGGTGCAGGTCCTGCGTTCGAACCGGGTCAATCTCGACCCGCTCTACTTCGCCGTCTACGGCGACATCGTCTACCACCACGGCGCTGGCTTTCGCACCGAGAACCTGAGTGCCACGCACCGCTCGCTGCTGCGTTCCTCCCGCGGCCCGGGCTCCGAGCGCGCGAAGCGCCGGGAGCTGGAGGAGCGCTCGGAGGCGTTCCTCGAGCGCATCGAACGGGGCGGGAGCGACTGGCTGGCGGAGCTGATCTGAGCATGCTCCACATCGCCACGGCCCACGTCTCGACACCGCGCTGGATCGACATCCAGGCCAGCCACCTGCGCGCCCACCTGAGCATGCCGTACACGACCTGGGGCTCGATCGCCCAGATCGATCCCGCCTACGGCGGGCGCTTTGACCGCGTGATCGAGCAGAAAGGCCCCGAAGCGGGCAAGCTCAACCACCTCGCCCTGGAGATCGAACAGGAGGCCGACCCGGCCGACCTGCTGCTGTTCCTCGCCCCGGACGCCTTCCCGATCGCCGACCCCGGGCCCCTGTTCGGCGAGGGCCTGCGGCGGGCGCCGCTGCTGGCCGCCCGCCGGACGCCCGGACCCGACTTCCCGCAGCCCAGCCCCTGCTTCTGCCTGACGACCGTCGCGAGCTGGGCGAGCGTCGCGGGAGACTGGTCGGACGGGCACTGCTGGCATGACGCCCGGGGCATGGCAAGGACCGGCCCGGGGGCCAACCTGCTGCGCCGCCTGGAGGTGACGGGAACGCCGTGGGCCGCCGCAGAACGCTCCAATCCGCCCCGCGGTGCGCCGGGCGCGTTCGCGATCTACGAGCAGACGATCTATCACCATGGTGTGGCGGGGATCGAGTCGGCCGGTGTCGACCGGCGCACGATCAACCGCCTGCGGCGCGAGTCCGACCGCGTCCTGGCCCTGCTCGAGCAGGGCGGGGAGAGCTGGCTCGAGCGGGTCGCCTGAGCACCGCTAGGATCGGCCGCAGATGAGCGATCGAGCACCGGCCGAGCCCGAGCAGCGCGTCGCGGGCGCACGCGCCCTCGAACAGGCCGCACGGGAGCAGATCGCCGCGGCCGCGCCCGGTGCGGGGCCCGAGTTCTACATCGTCGGGCACCCCAAGTGCGGCACGACGGCGCTCTGGGACATGCTCCGCGAGCAGCCCGGGGTTTTCATGCCGGCGCGCAAGGAACCGGGCTTCTTCTCGACCGACCTGCGCTACTCCCCCGAGCGTGCCGCGCCCGAAACCTACGCCGAGTACCTGGGCCTGTTCGCGCCGGCCGCCCCCGCCCAGATCAGGGGCGAGGCCTCCACGAGCTACATCTGGTCACGTTCGGCTCCGTCGCTGATCGCCGCGGCTCGCCCTGACGCGAAGATCATCGACATCGTCCGCGAGCCGGCCTCGCTGATCCGCTCGCTGCACATGCAACTGCTCGAGAACCGCTCCGAGGAGGTCACCGACCTGCGCAGGGCGCTTGAGCTGCAGGAGCCACGGCGCCAGGGACGCGAACTGACGAGGCTCGCGGCGCGCCGTCCGCAGGCGCTGATGTACACCGACCGGGTGCACTACGCCGAGCAGCTCGGCCGCTACGCCGAGCATTTTCCGCGCGAGCAGCTGCTGGTACTCGTCTACGACGACTTTCGCAGCGACAACGAGGGCACGATGCGAACGGTCCAGCGCTTCCTCGGGATCGACGACACGCTGCCCTTCAGCGTGCGGGAATCCAATCCCACGACCAACCGCCGTGTGGCGCTCGACGACCGGCTGATGGCGCTGAGGACGGGCTCCGGGCCCGCCGCGCGCGGGGCCAGGCGCCTCGCGCGGACGCTCGCCCCCAAGCGCGTTCGCCGCAGCGCCCTGAGAGCTGTCGAGGAGCATGTCGTGTTCGCCAAGCCGCCGCCGCCCGACGAGCAGCTGATGCGCGAGCTGCGGAACGAGCTGCGGCCGGAGGTCGAGGCGCTCAGCGAGCTCCTGGGGCGTGACCTCGTGGCACTGTGGGGTTACGGGGAGTCCTGAGTCGACCTAGACTCCGCCTGTGACCAGGCTGCCGGACTTCTTCATCGTCGGGCATCCCAAGTGTGGGACGACGGCGATGTACGAGATGCTGGCCCGCCACCCACAGGTGTTCCTGCCCGAGCGCAAGGAGCCACGCTGGTTCTCGACCGACCTGCGCTCGCCCTTTCGCCCGGGCGCGGACGGAACGCCGCGGGACACCTACGAGGACTACCTGGCGCTGTTCGCGCCCGCCGCAGCCGATCAGCTGGTCGGCGAGGGCTCGACGAACTACATCTGGTCCCGGACGGCCGCCTCGGAGATCGCCGCGGTGCGCCCGGATGCGAAGATCATCGTCATCTTCCGCGAGCCGGCCGGCTTCGTGCGCTCGCTCCACGAGCACATGCTGCAGCACAAAGCCGAGGAGGAGCCCAACCTGCGCCGGGCCCTCGAGCTCGAATCCGAGCGCCGCGAGGGACGCCACCTGACCGAGGTGACCAGGCGCTATCCGCAGCAGCTCTACTACGCCGAGCGCGTCCGCTACGCCGAGCAGCTGCGCCGCTACCACGCGGTGTTCCCCGCCGAGCAGGTGCTGGTCCTCGCCTATGACGACTTCCGGGCCGACAACGACGCGACCCTGCGAGCCGTGCAGCGCTTCCTGGGTATCGAGCAGACCGGCGCCGAGGTGATCCTCGAGGCCAACCAGTCGGTGCACCGCCGCGCCGACGTCGACGCCCGGCTGCACGAGGTCTTCTTCGGGGGCGGCCCCGTGCTGCGAACCGCCCGGCGGGGACTGATGGTCCTCGCTCCCGAGCGGGCCCGCCAGCGGGCGTTCAGCGCATTGCGCGAGCGCCTCGTCTTCACCGAGCCGCCACCGCCCGATGAGCAGCTGATGGGCGAGCTGCGGGAGCGCTTCGAGCCGGAGGTCAAGGCCCTCTCTGACTACATCGGCCGTGACCTGTTGGCGCTGTGGGGCTACCGGTGAGCGACTTCGACGCGATCGTCCTCGGTGCGGGCCCCGCCGGGGAGGTCTGTGCCGGGAAGCTGGCCGAAGCCGGCCTCTCGGTTGCGCTGATCGAGCGCGACCTGGTCGGCGGCGAATGCTCCTACTACGCCTGCATGCCCTCCAAGGCGCTGCTGCGCCCGCCCGACGTGCTGGCCGAGGCGCGCCGCGTCGAGGGCGCCGCGCAGGCGCTGACGGGCCCGCTCGACGTCCCCGCCGTGCTCGCCCGCCGTGACGAGATCGTCCACGACCTGCACGACGATGCGCAGCTGCCCTGGCTCGAAAAGCGCTCGATAACGCTCCTGCGAGGGCAGGGGGAGCTCACCGGTGAGCGGCGGGTCAGGGTCGGCGGCCGCGAGCTCGAGGCGGGGACGGCGGTGATCATCGCGACCGGCAGCAGCGCGGCGCTGCCGCCGATCCCGGGGCTGGCCGAGGCCGAGCCGTGGACGAACCGCGAGGCCACCACCGCCAAATCGATCCCCTCCTCGCTGCTGGTGCTGGGTGGAGGCGTCGTGGGCTGCGAGATGGCCTGCGCCTACGCGGCGCTCGGCGCTGCGGTGAGCGTCGTCGAGGCCGCACCGCGGCTGATCGCCGGCGAGGAGGAGTTCGCCTCCGAGCTCGTCCGCCAGGGCCTCGAGGCGCGGGGCGTGAGTGTCCTGACCGGGGCCGGTGCGGTGGCTGTGCGCCGCGAGGGCGCGGGCGGCCCCGTCGAGCTGGTGCTCGAGGGCGGGGCGGTGCTGACGGGCGCCGAGCTGCTCGTCGCGACGGGCCGGCGGGCCCTCGGCGAGGGCCTCGGCCTCGAGTCGCTCGGCCTGGACGGGACCGGGTTCGTCGAGGTCGAAAAGGACACGCTGCGGGTGCCCGGCCACGATTGGCTCTACGTCATCGGAGACGCCAACGGGCAGGCGCTCTTGACGCACATGGGCAAGTACCAGGCGCGGCTGGTGGCAGCCCGGATCGCGGGCGCCGGCGCCGCCCCGCCGGCCCGCGGGCTCGTGCCGCGGGTGATCTTCACCGAACCCCAGGTCGCAGCCGTGGGGCAGACGCTCGCCGGAGCACTCGAGCAGGGGGTGCGGGCGAGCGCCCGCCGGGCGTCCATGGAGGCGAACGCGGGCGCGAGCTTCATCGGCCACGGGGCAGGGGGCTGCGCGCAGATCGTGATCGACGAGGAGCAGCGGGTACTGGTCGGCGCCTGCTTCGTGGGCGTCGAGGTCGCCGAGTCGCTTCATGCGGCGACCGTCGCGATCGCCGGCCGGGTGCGCCTCGAGGACCTGATCCATGCCGTCCCCTGCTTTCCGACCCGCAGCGAGGTCTGGCTCGAGCTGTTGGACGGGCTCGGCTGAGGCCGGCTCAGCCGAGCGAGAAGATCTGGAGCGTCCCGCTCTGGGAGTGATCGTTGGCGTTGCCCTCCGGCTCGATGACGTGGCCGTCCACGACGATCGGGCTGTTCCAGTGGCCCGGCCGGCCGGGCAGTTTGGCGATCGGCCGGGGCGAGCCGGGACGGTAGACATAGATGCCGCCGGCGGAGAGGTCATAGACGTAGAGCAGTCCTCCGGCCATCACGGGGCTCGTGCCCGGATTGGAGTTGATCCACGCGCGCCCGAGCCGACCAGCCCGCAGAACGTAGGCGGCGGTCCCGTTTTCGTCGGCGACGAAGACCGTCGTGTGCCCGTCCCGCTGCCAGACCGCCGGAGCGCTGAACAGCTGCCCGCCGCCGGGGATCGAGAGCCGCTGGAGTTCGCCGCCAAGACGCTCCCCGCCGCCCGGTCCGTGGCCGTCCAGGCGCGAGAGCTGAAGGACCCGCATCGTGCCGTCCTTGCCGGCGAGGACGACCCGGTCGTGGCCCAGCAGCGCGGGCGCGCTCGAGCCGAGGTCGGTGTCGCTCGAGTTGAGCTCTGCCTGATCGAGCGGCGTAAAGGCCTGGCGCAGGCCGAGTCCCGGGAACGTCAGCTCGAGGACGCTGTCGCCGAAATCGGTGCGCCCGTTCCACGGCCCGTTGCCGGTGTCGATCAGGATCCGCCCGCTGCCGGGCTCGACGACCGGGCCCGAGCGCGAGAGGATCGCGGAGTCGCTGGCCGGGCAGGTGCTCGGCAGGATCAGGCTGCGGCGGTTTGCGCAGAGGGTGTTGAAGATGCTCTCGATCTTCCCGCTGGAACGGGAGATCAGCACGAGATGGCCCTGATAGGGGGGGATGTCGCCGATGTAGCCGCCGGTCGCCGCGAGGATGTCGGGCCCGTCGATGTTCAGCGCCGCCGCGATCTTCTCATGGCGTGGTTCGCGGGTGATCGCGACGGGCCAGCCGCCCAGCTCGTGGCCGTCGGCGAGCGAGAGCTTGTGGATCAGGCCGTTCGGCGAGGCGGCGTAGACCGCCGTGCGGTCGGGGTCGGCGATCGGGCTCGCCGTGGTGATCTGGGCGCTGCCGGCCCAGCCGGCGAAGCCGGGCGGGGTGAAGCTCCACAGGGTCCGCCCGCTGGAGGCGTCGATCGCGAGCGTACGTCCGTAGGTCGTGGTCACGATGATCACGTCGTGGACGGCGCCCTCGACGGTGACCCCGTGCAGATAGATCGGGGAGGAGTCGACGGTCCCGGGCAGGGTGAGCGTCCTCGAGGTGAGCCTGGCGATGTTGCCCGCGGTGATGCCGCTCGCCAGTTCGCTCACGTCGCTGCGGGCGGGGTCCAGGCCGAACTCGGGCCAGTCGCTGAGCCCGATCGGCCCGGCGGCGCTGTGGGCAGGTGCGGGGATCGCGCTTGCCGAGGCGGTCGGTGTGGGCACATCGGCGGGGGCGCTCGAGCCGCAGGCCGCGAGGATCGCGCCAAGCGCCACCACGGCGGCGAAGGACGGTCTGGGTCGGTGGCGCATCGCTGAGGTTCTAGCGCATCCTCGGCGCGCGGGCGCAGGGCCCGGGCGCCCATGGACGATCGTTATGCTGGGGCTCCTCCGGCCCGCACGGAGCCGGGAAACGACAGGAGGCCCAGGAGCATGGCGAAGACCCCGCAGGTCGGCGAGCAGGCACCGGACTTCGAGCTGCCGGGCACCGACGGCCCGTTCCGGCTCTCCGAGCACCGCGGCGAGCGGGTGGTACTGCTGTTCTATCCCGGCGACAACACGCCGGTGTGCACCAAACAGTTCTGCTCCTACCGCGACCGGGCGGATGACTTCTCGGCGCTGGGCGCGACGGTCGTGGGCATCTCCGCCCAGGACCTCGGCTCGCACGAGGCGTTCATCGCCAAGAACTCGCTGAACGTGCCGCTGCTGGCCGACGCGGGGGGCGAGGTCGCCTCGAAATACAGCGCCCACAACCGGCTTGGCGTGAAACGGGCCGTGATCGTGATCGACGAGCAGGGCATCGTCCGCCATCGCCACGACCACCGGCTGGGGCTCGACTTCCAGTCGGTCGACGAGCTGAAGGCGGTCCTCGAGTCGCTGCCCGCAGCCGCCTGAGCGCTCAGGGCAGCGGGGCAGCGGGGGCAGCGGCTGCGGGGCGGGCGCCACCCCGGGCTCGCCGGGCTTCCCCAGCACGAGGCGGGTGCTGACCTTGATCGCCCGGACGGCGCCCGTGGCTCCTGCCTGGAGGGTCAGGCCGAGGGCGAGGACGAAGATTCCGGGGACAAGCAGCAGGTGTGAGCCGAGCATCAGTACCCCAATCCGGCCCAGCACGTAGGGGGGTGTGCAGACGGTCGCCCCGAGCACCCCGCTGAGCGCCGAGGCGGTGAGCTTGTCACGCCGGGACTGGGCCGGCTTGACGCCGATCAGCCGGGCGGGAACGGCGACATAGACGACCATCATCAGCCCGATCACGACCCCCAGCGAGACCGCGAACCACGGCGGGCCCCAGCGGACCGAGATCGCCGTCGCGATCGCCAGCAGGACGCCGAGGATCGACCCGCTGAGCAGGATCGTGGAGAGGTGGCGACGTGCTTCGAGGTTCGCGGGGCCGATCCGTGGCGGGCGGGCTCCGGCGATCGCAAACGCGAACACCGCGTTCAGGTAGAAGCCGGCGACGCTCAGCGCGATGATCGCCAGGCAGATCGGAATCAGGATCGGGCCGCGGATGACGTGCAGCGAGCGGCCGTGGAGCACATGCAGCTTGAGGTCGAGCATCGAGACCCAGATCAGCAGCGCCGGGAGCACCTGGATCGCCATCAGGCGCCAGTTGGTCAGCAGGACCTTGAGCGCTTCGAGCAGCAGGGCGATCGCGCCCGCTGCGAAGGCCAGCGGCGCGAGTACCCTGTGCGAGGCGCTCAGGCGCAGCAGGCGCTCGAGGACCGCATCGTCTTCCTCACGAATCGCGCGGGCCAGAGAACCGGCGCGCGCAACGAGCCGGGCCATGCGGGATCCGTCCGTCAGTCGGGCTCGCCTGCCGTTCGCTCGAGTCCCGCGCGAGCGGCGTGAAGATCGGCGAGCTCGAGTTGCATGTTGCGCGGGCGCTCGCCGGGGCCGGGAGCCTGCCGGTGCCACTGCCCGCCGCCATCGAGTTCCCACGAGGACTGGTTGTCGGCGAAGGCCCGCTCGAGCGTGTCGAGCAGCTCCCCCTTGAGCTCCTCCTCGCCGATCGGCACGGCGAGCTCGACGCGGTGGTCGAGGTTGCGCGGCATCAGATCCGCCGAGGCGATGTAGATCGTGTGCTCGCCGTTGCGTTCGAAGGCATATATGCGGGAGTGCTCGAGCAGCCGCCCGACGATCGAGACGACCCGGATGTTCTCTGAGATCCCCGCCAGCCCGGGCCGCAGGCAGCAGATCCCGCGGACGTTCAGATCGACCCGCACGCCGGCCTGGGAGGCTGCGTAGAGAGCGCGGATGCAGCGCCCGTCGACGAGCGAGTTCATCTTCATCGCGATCCGCGCCGGGTTCTCCGGGGAGTGGGCGGCGACGGTTTTCTCGATCTGTTCGAGGATCCCCTCGCGCAGATGCGCCGGCGCCGTCAGCACGCGCCGGTAGTGCAGGGGCCGGCCGTAACCGGTCAGGTAGTTGAACATGTCCGCCACGTCCGCGCCGATCTGCTCGTCGATCGTGAACAGCCCGAAGTCGGTGTACAGGCGCGCGGTGGCGGAGTGGTAGTTGCCTGTCCCGATGTGGACGTAGTTGCGCACTCCGTCGCCCTCGCGGCGAACGACCAGGATGCACTTGGCGTGGGTCTTCATGGCGGGCTGGCCATAGACGACATGGACGCCGGCCTCCTCCATCGCCTTGGCCCAGTGGATGTTCATGCGCTCGTCGAAGCGGGCCTGCAGCTCGACCAGCGCGACTGCCTGCTTGCCCCGTTCGGTCGCGTCGATCAGCGCCGGAACGAGCGGCGAGTCGTCGCTCGTGCGATAGACGGTCTGCTTGATCGCGAGCACGTTCGGGTCCGCGACGGCCTGTTCGACGAACCGCTCGACGGAGGTCGCGAACGAGTCGTAGGGGTGGTGGACGAGCACGTCGCCTTCGCGCATCGCGCCGAGCACGTCGGGCCGCTCTCCCTCATGGCGCAGCAGGCGGGGGTTGGTGATCGTCGTCAGCGGCTCCTCGTGCAGCTCGGAGTGGCCGGGCAGTTTGACGATCTGCCACAGCGCCCCCATGTCGAGCAGGCCGTCGACGGGGTAGACCTCCTCGTCCTGGACGCCCAGCAGGCCGGTCAGCGATGAGCGCAGCTGCTCGGAGCAGCCGGCGCCCACCTCGACCCGCACGACCTCGCCGAAACGGCGCCGCCGGAGCTCGTCCTCGACCGCCTGAAGCAGGTCGGCGGCGTCGTCTGAGACCTCGAGGTCCGCGTCCCTGGTGACACGGAAGACGTCGCAGTCGGCGATCTCCATACCGGGGAAGAGCGCGTCGAGGTGGTTGGCGATGACGTCCTCGAGCGGCACCAGCAGAGCGGATCGCCGGGCGCCCCTTTGAGCGTCACAAAGCGCGGCAGGATCTCGGTCGGCACCTTCACGCGGGCAAAGACCGTCTGGTCGGTGACCGGGTCGCGGACGTTCACGGCCAGGCTGAGGGACAGGTTGGAGATGTAGGGGAACGGGCGCCCGGGGGCGACGGCCAGGGGGGTCAGGGCCGGGAAGATCGTCTTCTGGAAGTGGCGGGCGAGGTCGCCACGGCGCTCGTCGTCGAGCTCCGAGACGCCGACTATCCGGATGTCCTCGTCCGCGAGAGCCGGGCGCAGGACGCCTTCGAAGCAGTCGGTCAGGCGCCTGCCCTGTCCGAGAACCCGCTCGCGGATCAGCGCGATCGTCTCCGAGGGGGTGCGCCCGTCCTGGGTCGGCGTCTCGACGCCCGCGTCGATCTGGTCGCGCAGGCCGGCGACGCGGACCATGTAGTACTCGTCGAGATTGGTCGTGTAGATCGCGCAGAACTTGACCCGCTCGAGCAGCGGCACGCGCTCGTCCTCGGCCAGCTGCAGCACACGGTCGTTGAAGTCCAGCCAGGAGAGCTCGCGGCTCAGGTAGAGAGCCGGATCCTCGAGGCTCGCCGTGGCCTCGCCGGGGCCTGCGGGCGGCTGCTGGTACTCGTCGAGCATCGCCCTTCACGCTACACGTTCGCCCGCCGACCGGGGGCCGGAGCTCGCCCGATTCGCACACCGGCGGGCGAGTTCCCGCTAGGCTTTGGCCAAGGAATGGCGCGCCAGCTCTGGCTACTTCGTCACGCAGACGCCGAGCCGCACGGAAGCCGCGAGGATTCGCAGCGGCGCTTGACCGAGCGGGGCGAACGGCAGGCCAGGATGGCCGGCCTGGCTCTCGCGCGCCTCGGATTGGGTTTTGAGGCCGTTCTCTACAGCCCCAAGGTCCGCGCCCACCAGACGGCGGAGCTCGCCGCCGAGCTGTGGGACGAGCCTGACCGCGCCCGGCTGTCGGTGCTCCCGGCGCTGGCCGGTGGCTTCGACGGCGCCGACGCGATGCAGGAGATGGCGATCGTGGGCGATGAGGGCAGGCTGCTGCTCGTGGGGCATGAGCCGGACCTGTCGAACATCGTCGCCGAGCTTTCCGGCGGGCGGATCGACCTCAAGAAGGGGGGGCTTGCCGTGGTGCGACTAGAGGGCGGGCGCGGAGAGCTCGCCGCTCTCATGCGGCCCCGCGAGCTCGCCCTGATCGGTGACCCGAACCTCCGCGCGCTGGGAGTCCCAGTCGGCGGGGAGTGAGGAGGGCACGGCGCCCGGGTCCACGACCTCGAGCGATTCGGCGGCGAAGCGGTAGCCGATGCCGAAATGCGTGTGGATGTAGCGCCAGTTCGGCGAGGCCTTCTCGAGCTTCTGGCGGAGCTTGCGGACGAACACGTCGACCGAGCGGTCGCCGCGGACCATCGTGTAGCCCCACAGGCGGGAATAGATCTCCTCGCGCTCGAGCACCCGGCCCTCGGCCGCTGCCAGCAGCTCGATCAGCTCGAACTCGCGCCGGGTCAGGTCGATGCTCTCGCCGCCCACGAAGGCCTGGAAGCGGTCGGAGCGGATCTCGACCTCACCGGCGCTGACCGGCGCCACCTCGGCGCGGCCGCTGGCCCGCCGGCGGCGTCGCACGACGCTCTGGACGCGGGCGATGACCTCCTCGGGGTGGCACGGCTTGGTGATCCAGTCATCGGCCCCCAGGCGCAGCCCGCGGACGCGCTGGGCGACCGTCGAGGGACCCGTGCAGACGACGATCCCGAGGTCCGGGAGCGACTCGCAGAGCCGCTCCAGCCAGCTCCAGGCCTGGGGCCCGAGCACGGCGAGGTCGACGACCAGGGCGCTGAGGCGCATCGAGACGATCTCGTCCGGAGGGACGGGGCTGGCGAGCACGCGGTGCTCCCAGCCGAGCCTGTCAAGGCGCTTGCTGAGCACCTGGATGAAGCCGCTGTCGCGGTCCAGGACGGCGATCCTGAGGGATCCCGAGGCGGAGGGCGGGGCTTCGGGGGCTGGTGACGACCCCCCTTGGGCCTCGGCGCGAACGCTTACCGTCATCCCGGGGGAGTCTAGGGGATGGAGCCGCCCTTTTGGCGATCCGCAAGCGGGGGTAACAGGATGTTCACAGCACCCGATCGCTATTTGCGGGCCTCCCCGGGGGCGCCGGCGACGGCTACTGGGCCGAGCCGAGCGGACGCGAGGAGTCCGAGAACTCCCGGAACAGCCCGGTGACGACGAACGCCACCTGCTCGCCGACATCTACGGCGTTGTCGCCGATCCGCTCCAGGGCGCGCGCAACGAGGGTCATGTGCATCGCCCACTCGCGCGTGTCGGGGTCGTCGCCGATCTCGATCGCCAGGCGGAAGATGTCGCGGTTGAGGCGGTTGATTTCGCGGTCCTGGCGGACCAGGTCCTCTGCCAGGGCGACATCGCGCCCGGCGAATGCGGCCTTGCACTGGATGACCTCCGAGCGTGCGAATGCGCCCATCTTCGCCAGTGCGTCGAGCATTTCGCCGTGGACCGGGGGCTCGTAGCCCGACAGCGGGATCAGCTTGGCGATGTTGACGCACTGGTCGCCCATGCGCTCGATGTGCTTGATCATGTGCAGCAGGGCGGCCACGAGACGCAGGTCGCCCGCCACGGGCGCCTGCAGCGCCAGCAGCGAGAGGATCCCCTGGTGGACCTCGAGGTAGCGCCCGTCGACGCGGTCGTCGTCGGCGATCACCATCTGAGCCAGCTCGACGTCCTGGTGCTGCAGCGCCTCGAGCACCCGATCGAGCTGCTCGACGATCAGGTCGAGGCCGCCGAGAGCGTGGTTCTCGAGCTCGCGCAGCTGCTGCTGGAAGTGCGCGCGGCCGCTCGCTTCAGGGGTCTGGGAGGGGTCGGTGAGCTGGGCGATGCTCGTGGCCGGGGGCGTCGGAGTGCCCTCACCGCTAGCCGAACTTGCCGGTGACATATTCCTCGGTTCGGGAGTCCGTCGGTTTCGTGAAGATCTCCTGCGTCGGGCCGATCTCGACGAGCTTGCCGTCGAGCATGAAGGCCGTACGGTCGGCGACCCGGGCCGCCTGCTGCATGTTGTGGGTGACGATAACGATCGTGACGCGCTGCTTGAGCTCGTCGATCAGCTCCTCGATCTTCAGCGTCGCAACCGGGTCCAGGGCCGAGCAGGGCTCGTCCATCAGGATCACCTCCGGTTCGACGGCGAGCGAGCGGGCGATGCAGAGGCGCTGCTGCTGCCCGCCCGACAGCCCGGCACCGGCCTGCGAGAGCCGCCCGGCCACCTCGCTCCACAGGCCCGCCCCGCGGAGCGCCGTCTCGACCTTGGCGTCAGGTCGCCGCCGCGGCGCCCCGACAGCCGCAGGCCGGCGGCGACGTTGTCGTAGATCGACATCGTCGGGAAGGGGTTCGGCTTCTGGAAGACCATCCCCACCGCGCGGCGGACCGCGACGACGTCGACCGCGGGGTCGTAGATGTCCATCCCGTCCAGCAGCACCCTGCCCTCGGCGCGTGCGCCGGGGATCTCCTCATGCATCCGGTTGATGCAGCGGACCATCGTCGACTTGCCGCACCCGGAGGGGCCGATGATCGCCGTCACCTCGTTGGCCCGGAAGTCGAGGTCGATCCCCTTGACCTGCTCGGCGTCGCCGTAGAAGGCCCGCAGCTGCTCGAGCTTCACGCCGAAACCCGGCTTGGCGACCGTCGTGGCCCCACCCGCCTCGGGCACCGAGATCAGCCGCTGGCGCTTGGCGAGATCCTCGCCGCCCTCCACGGGCGAGCCCGCATCCGTACGCTCGAGCTCGCTGCTTCGGTCAGGGTCCACGTCAGCCACCTCGGTGGTCCGTCTGGTGGATGTCATACAAGGCGACTCCTTCGCGAGATCAGTCGGGCGGCGAGGTTGAGCAGCAGTATCAGTGTGACGAGCGCCAGCGCCGCGCCCCAGGCCCGGCTCACGACCGACGGGGTCGCCGAATTGATGTCGTTGTAGATTTGACAGGCAGCGAGTTCATGAACGCGCCCAGGTCCGTGGTCGTCTTCTTCGGCGATCCGGCGGTGAACAGCAGCGGCGCCGTCTCGCCGGCCGCGCGGGCCACGGCCAGCAGAACCCCCGTGACCATGCCCGGCAGCGCCGTCGGCAGCACGATCCTGAAGATCACCTTCCAGCGCGGGGCGCCAAGCGCCAGCGCCGATTCGCGCAGGCCGCCCGGCACGAGCAGCAGGATCACCTCGGCCGAGCGGATCACGACGGGCAGCATCAGCAGCGACAGCGCCAGTGAGCCCTTGTAGCCGGCGAAGGTGCTGCCGGTGCCGATGATCAGGACGATGTAGATGAACAGGCCGAAGACGATCGAGGGCACGCCGGTCAGGACGTCGACGAAGAAGCGAACGACCTTCGCGAACCAGCTGGCCCTGCCGTACTCGACGAGCCACAGCGCGACGCCGACCCCGAGCGGGATCGCGATCGCCGACGCCAGCGCGACCATCTCGATCGATCCCAGGATCGCGCTCTTGACCCCGCCGATGGCCGAGTTTTTGAAGAACGTGTTGCCCGTCGGGTCGGTCGTGAAGAAGCTCGAGCTCCACGCGCCGAGGCCTTTCTCGAGCAGGTAGTAGATGATCAGCACGAGCGGGATCAGGGCGAGGATCGTGGCCGCGAGGATGATCCCTCTGGCGATGCGGTCCTTGCGCCTGCGGGCAGCGCTGACGCCGAACCGCGCGGTGAGCTCGGCTGCGGGGGCCTGGGCGCTCATGCTCCGGCCGCCACCCCGGCGACGATTGAGGTGCCGCTCTCGCCGTCCCCGGGACCGCTCTGTCCGGTCTTGTGCGCCGCCCGCACCACGAGCGCGCGCGCAAAGCCGTTGACGAGGAAGGTCAGCACGAACAGGACCAGCCCGGCCGCGAACAGTGCCGAGCGGTGCAGGCCCTGGGCCTCGCCGAACTCGTTGGCGATCACCGCCGCCAGCGAGTAGCCCTGACCGAACAGCTGGTGGCCGAGTTTGGGGGCGTCGCCGATCAGGATCGTGACGGCGATCGTCTCGCCGATCGCGCGGCCCAGGCCGAGCATCGCGCCGCCGACGATCCCCGAGCGGCAGTAGGGCAGGACCGCCATCCGGATCATCTCCCAGCGCGTCGCGCCGAGGCCCAGGGCGGCCTCCTTGTGGTCTTGGGGGACCGTCGCCATGACCTCGCGGCTGATCGCGCTGACGATCGGCAGGATCATGATCGCGAGGACGAGGCCCGCGATGAAGTAGTTGGGGATCGTCACGAGCCCGCCGCCGATGAACGGCACGAAGGACAGCCGGTCGGCGACCCACTGCTCGGCCGGCTGCAGCTTGGGGGCGAGGAAGAAGTAGCCCCACAGCCCGTATACGACCGACGGCACCGCGGCGAGCAGCTCGACCAGGATCGAGAGCGGGGAGCGCAGCGCCCGTGGGCACAGCTCGGTTGCGTACAGCGCCGCCGCCACGGCTACGGGCACGCCGATCGCCAGCGCCAGGGCCGAGGTGATCAGCGTTCCGACCACCAGCGGCAGGGCGCCGAAGTGTTCGGCGCTCGGGTTCCAGTTGTTGGCGAACGCGAAGCCGAGGATGCCTTCCTTGGCGAACGCCGGCTGTGCTTCGCCGACGAGACGGATGAAGAAGTAGACGATCAGCACCAGGATCAGCCCGGCGAGGAGCGTCAGGAGGTACTTCAGGGCCCGGTCTGGAAGCCGGGCCAGCGGCGACCGCGCGAGCAGTGCGCGGTCGCCGCCGGGTACGGATGCTGCCTCCACGGAGACCTGTCTACCTGATCCGCGGAGTGATCGTCATCTGCTCAGGCGATCGGTGTGCCGTTGCACTCGAGGTCCGCCACGGCGGCCTTCGACTTCGCCAGGATCGGCGCCGGCAGCGCGGCGTAGTCGGCCTGCGAGAGGATCGACTGGCCTGCGCCGAGGCCGTATTCGAGGAACTTCTTGACGCCCTTGGCCGCTTCTTCGCCACCGGGGGTGCCGGCCTTGCAGAGGTCCCTGTTGACGACGATGAACGTCTGCGAGGTGATCGGGTAGGCGTTCGGTGCCGCGGAGTTGATGACTTTGATCCCCAGGTTCGCCGGGATCTTCACGCCTTCGCCGGCCGCCGTGGTGGAGGCGAGCGTCGGGGCGATGTACTTCCCGGCTTTGTTCTGGATCGAGGCGTAGGTGAAGCCGTTGGTCAGCGCGTAGGCCTGCTCGACGTAGCCGACGGCGCCGACGGTCTGCTTGACGGCCCCGGCGACGCCGGAGTTGCCCTTGGCGCCCGTGCCGGTCGGCCACGGGACTTCCTTGCCTTCGCCGACCTTGCTCTTGAATTCGGGGTCGACCGCCGAGAGGAAGCTGGTGAAGCCGGAGGTCGTGCCCGAGGAGTCCGAGCGGTGGATCACGGTGATCGCGGTGCTGGGCAGGGTGACCCCCGGGTTCAGCGCCTTGATCTCGGGGTCGTTCCAGGTCTTGACCTTGCCGATGAAGATGTCACCGAGGGTCTGGCCGTTCAGCTTCAGGCCGGACTTGACGCCGGGAAGGTTGTAGGAGACCGTGATCGCGCCGAGGAACATCGGGATCTGGACGGCGGGACTGCCGTTCTTGGCGATCGCTTCTTCGTCCTTGGCCTTCAGCGGCGGGTCCGAGGCGCCGAAGTCGACGATCTTCGACTCGATCGCGGTGATCCCGGCACCCGAGCCGACGGCCTGGTAGTTGACCGTCAGGCCGGACTGCGCGGAGGCCCACTGTTCATAGACGGGGGCCGCGAACGTCGAGCCCGCGCCGGAGATCGTCCCCGAGCCCGTGGGGGGCGTCGTGGCGGTCTTGGCGGCCGCGCTGCTGCTCGTGGCAGCGGTCGAGGTGGGTGTCGAGCTGCTCGAGGAGCTCGAGCTGCCGCAGGCAGCCACGCCCAGCGCGAGCAGCACGGATCCCGCGAGCGCGCCCATCTTGTTCTTGATCACTTGATCTCCTTGAATGGATTTACGTAGTCGTCGCCTGAGGCGACACGAGGGTCGGCGGCCCAATCGGCGCCGACGCAAGAGCAGTGGCCGGCCGGCGCGGCGTGCCGGTCAGATGTCTGCTTTCCCTCTGAGCATCACGGGCAAACGGCCTTCACAGGCCGGCAACACTCTCACTGCGAGTCCGTGTCCTCCGTGTGAAGATTTCGTGAAGGCTGCGGCTGGAAGCGATACCCGAACCCCGGGTGGGTGTGGATGAAGCGCCGGTCGGGCAGGGCCTCCTCGAGCTTGTTGCGGAGCTTCGAGACGTAGACATCGACCGAACGGTCGCCGGGGCGCAGTTCACCGCCCCACACGGCTCCGTAGAGCGCCTCGCGGGAGATGATCGCCCCCTGGCGGCGCGCCATCGCCGCGAGCAGTTCGAACTCGCGCACCGACAGCGTCAGCGCCTGGCCCGTCGCGAGCACGAGGCCCTCGTCGGGCCTGATCTCGAGCTCCCCCGCGTAGAGGACGTCCGGTACGTCCGCGCTCTCCTGGAAGACGGCCACGTCGCGCAGCGTTCCAGCCCCGCCTCGCGATGGCGTTGCAAACTCGTGATCTATCGGTGAAGAAACGGTAAAGGAGGGTGCTCGAGTGCCGCGGATCAATATTCTCGCGGGATGAGCCTCCTGCGCCGCACCTTCGACCAAGAGCTGATGGGGCTCGTCGAGGAGTCCGGGCGCAACGTCCAGCGCTGCGGCCTGCTGCTGCGCGATCTGCTGATCGACTACCCCGAGCACGCCACGATCGCCCAGGACCTCAAGGTCTGCGAGCAGGAAGGCGATCGGATCACCCACGACATCATCCACCGCCTGGCCGGCCGCGGCCGGGTGCACGCGCCGTTCGAGCCGAGCGACGGCTACGTGCTGGCGAGCACGTTGGACGACATCGTCGATCACTCCGAGCAGGTGGCCGCGCAGCTCGGCCTCTACGGCGTCGAGGCGCCGATGGAGCAGGCGGTCGACTTCACCGAGGTGCTCGTCGGGGCGGGCGAGCAGATCGCCCAGGCGCTGCGGTGCCTTCGCACGGGCACCGAGATGGGGCCGCATCTCGTCGAGATCCATCGTCTCGAGAACGAGGGCGACCGCCTGCAGCGCGATGCCGTCGCATCGCTGTTCGCGGGTGGGATCGACCCGATGGTCGTGATCCGCTGGAAGGACATCTTCGAGTCGCTCGAGGCGGCCGTCGACGCGTGCGAGAAAGTGGCGCACGTGCTCGAGGGCATCACGCTCAAGCAGCGCCGCCGCTAGGCTCGCTCAGCGCAGCGTCGTCGGCGGCGCGGTGAGGGTGATGGCCGCGCCCGGCGGAGCCTGCCCGATCAGCAGGATCGAGAACGTCGCCGAGGCGCCGCCCGCGAGTTCGGGGAGCACCGCCCGGCCCGCCGCGACGGTGCCGGCGCCGCTCCGGGCGAAGGCGTAGATCACGAGTTCCTTCTGCGTGACCGACGAGCGGTTGACTGCCGTCCCCTTTACTTCTGTACCGCTCGCTTCGTGGGTCACTTCGCCGCGGTGCACCTCGATCCGCGGTGGCGGACCCGCCGCGCGTCGGCCTTCGCCCACCTCCGCGCTGACGCCGGTGGCGGTCCCGCTCGTCTGGACCTGATCATCGACCCAGGTGATCGTGGCGTGGGCTGCGATGTAGGAAACGCTCGTCAGCGAGGCGGCGATCCCGGCCGAGGTGTTCGCGTAAAGGGTCGCGCCGCCACTCCCCGTGACCGTGATCTCGAGCGGGATCGCCTGCTCGGCGACGGCGCCGTCGTTGCGCAGCGTGACGATCGCCGCCGTCCCTTCGGTGTCGTGCACGAGGGTGCTCGAGAGGACCCTGACCGCGGTGCTGGTCCTTGTGATCTTCAGCCCGCCCTTTGCCGCCGGGCCTGCCCGCAGGGCCGCCAGCGCCGCCTTTTCGAGCTTCGCGCTCTTTTCAGCGGAGCTCTCGCATCCGGTGAGGGCGAGCGCTGCGAGCGCGAGTGCAGCCCATCTCACCCGAACGCCCCGCTGATGTAGTCCTTCGTGCGCTGCTGCACCGGACGGTCGAAGACCTGCTCGCTTGAGCCGTACTCGATCAGCTCACCAAGATGCATGAAGGCGACGTGGTCGGCGACCCGGAAGGCCTGCTGCAGGTTGTGCGTGACGATCACCACCGCCACGCTCTCGCGCAGGCCGACGATCAGCTCCTCGATCGTCGCGGTCGAGATGGGGTCGAGCGCCGAACAGGGCTCGTCGAGCAGCAGGACCTCGGGCTTGGCGGCCAGCGCCCGCGCGATGCACAGGCGCTGCTGCTGACCGCCGGAGAGTTTCAGCGCCGGCCGGTCGAGGTCGCTGGCGACCTCCTCGTAGAGACCGGCGCGGCGCAGGGCGTCCTCGACCGCCCGCTCGATCTCCGCCGTCCGGCGCCGGCGGCGTCCGCGCGGCGGCGCCTGCTCGGCCAGCGAGTAGGCGACGTTGTCGAAGATGCTCATCGGAAACGGGTTGGGCTGCTGGAAGACCATCGAGACGCGCCGGCGCAGCTCGTTGGCCTCGAACTCGTGGATGTCCGTTCCGTCGAGCAGGATCCGCCCGGCCCGCGAGGCGCCGGCGGTGATCTCGGTCAGGCGGTTGAGCGAACGCAGCAACGTCGTCTTGCCCGATCCGGAGGCGCCGATCAGCGCCAGCACCTCGCCCTGGCTGACCGGCAGGGTGACGTCGCGTACCACCCAGTTCTCGCCGTAGGCGAGCCAGACGTTCTCGACCCGCATCCGCTCGTAGACGACCGAGACGGGCGGGCGGGCCATCGAGCGCCGCTGGGTGGGCGCCTCGGAGGCCCCGTTCAGCTGGGGCGCAGCGCGGGGCGGCGCGACGTTCGGTTCGCGGTCGAGGGCGATCCGCCGGATCGGCGGTGGCATCAGCGGATCCACCGTCAGCTCCTCGAGGTCCCGAACCGCGGCAGCCGGAAAGCCGTGCCCCGTTCGCGCGGGCCGTTCGTCAGGCGGGTCACGATCGAGTTGAGGATCAGGACGATCATCAACAGGACGAACGCGGCCGCATAGGCCTTTTCGTGGGAGTTGCCCTCGCCGGCGGGGGAGTTGTAGTAGACGTAGCTCGTCAGGGTCGAGCCCGTCCCTCGCAACAGGCCGAGCAGCGGCACGTTGTTGACCGGTTCGTTGCGCAGCGTGGCACCGAGGACGATCGTGATGATCGCCGTGTCGCCGATGATCCGCCCCATCCCGAGGACGATGCCGCTGGCGATGTTCGGGCGCGTCGCCGGCAGCAGCACGCAGCGGATCGTCGTGGCCCGTGTCTTGCCGAGCGCATAGGAGGCCTCGCGCAGGCGGTCGGGAAGCTGGTTCAGGCCCTGGCGGGTGGAGCCGACGACGAGCGGCAGCGCGATCAGCGACATCACGATGCCGGCGTTGAAGAAGGACTCGCCGAGGGATCCGTGGTTCGCTCCCTCCGAGAGGAAGCCGAGGTAGCCCTGCGAGAGGACGACGAGGCCGAAGATCGCGAGCACGACGCTGGGGACACCTGCCAGCATCTCGATCGCCGACTCGACAGTCCGTGCGAGCCATGAGGGCCGCCGGTACTCGGCCAGCCAGGCCGCGATCGCGATGCCCAGGGGGGCCGCGATCAGGATCCCGATCGCGGTCACGATCAGCGTGCCGATGATCGGGTCGCTGAAGCCGCCGCTCTGGCTCTGCTGGATCGACGCGGAGGGGGAGGTGATGAACTGGCTCAGGGTCAGGTAGCTGACGCCCTTGGCGAACATGATCGCGACGATCCCCACGGCGATCAGGCAGAGCCCGATGCCGGTGAGCCAGCAGAGCGCGTAGCAGAGGCGGTCGACGAGCGGCCAGGAGCGGATGTGTTCGCGGCGCGGGCGGACGGCGAGCGTGCCGGGGGGCGGGGTGGGGCTCAGGCCGACGCTCGCCATCAGGCACGTATCCCGTAGCGCCCGAGCGACTGCTTGGTCGCCCAGCCGGCCAGCGACAGGAGGATCGCCGAGACCAGCAGCACCGCCCCGATCGCGTAGATCGTGTGCGACAGCGGACCGATCGTCAGGCCGCCCGATTCCTGGAAGATCGTCGCCGCGAGCGGGCGGACCGGCTCGAAGAAGAACGTCAGCCCGTCGAGCGGGTTGGCGGCGAAGGCGCGCGATCCCGAGACCATCGCGAGCATCACCGCCTCGCCCAGCGCCCGGGCGGTCGCTAGCACGGTGCCGGCGGCGATCGCGGGCCAGGTGACGCGCATCGAAACCCGCCAGATGGTCCGCCAGCGGTTGACCCCCAGGGCCGCCGAGCCCTCACGCCAGGAGCTGGGCACGGCGGCGAGCGCGTTGGCGCTGATCGCCACCATGATCGGCAGGATCATCACGGTCAGGATCACCGTCGCGGTCGTCAGGTTCTCGCCGCTGAGCTGCACGACGTAGATGACCGACTGCTTGCGGGCGTTGCTGATGAACTGTTCTTCGATCCAGGGGGCCAGGACGAGGATCCCGATCAGCCCATAGATGACCGAGGGCACCGCAGCCAGCAGGCGGATCACCGGGTCCAGCACGCGGCGCACCGGGGCGGGCGCGAACTCGGTCAGGAAGATCGCCGCGAGCGTCGAGACGAACAGGGCCAGCAGGACCGCGATGATCGTCGTCAGCAGGGTTCCCCAGATCAGCGGCCAGCCGCGGAAGTAGAGCAGGCTGTGCCCGGGCAGCGGCGTGCCTTCGCGCATCACCCTCAGCTGCTGGTCGACTTCCCCGCCGGGGCCGAACCAGTTGAGGCCGTTGTAGGAGAAGGAGGGCCAGGCCTTGACGATGACCGTGACGGTCATCGCCCCGATCAGGACGAGTACGGCCACGCCCAGCGCGCCGAGCCAAAGCTCGACGCGCTGGTCGCGTGCTGCTCCAGAACGCCCTGCCCCCCGTTTGAAAGCGTTCTGGAGCACAGCCCTCAGTAGATCGCCAGCCAGTTGCTGTTGATGATCTTGTTGACCGAGCTTTTGCCGCTCGTGACCCAGGCGAGGAACTTCAGGACGGCGGCCGAGGGGTTCGGCGTCGTGGCCATCCAGAAGTTACGCACGCCGAGGTACTGACCGGAGCGGGCGTTGCGCAGGGTGCAGGCGACGCCGTTGTAGCCGACCGGGTTCGTCCCGGGCGTGTAGGCCAGCGAGACGAAGCCGATCGCCTGCTTGTCGTGGGCGACACTCAGCTGCTCGAGGCCGTTGGAGGTCTTGGCCGTAGCCCGGCCGGAAATCTTCTGGCCTTCTTCCAGGAAGATGTGCTGGAAGGCGTCCTGGGTACCTGAGGCGCCGTCACGGTCGAACAGGTCGATCGGCCCGCTGATCTTGTGGCCTGGGACCTGGCTCCAGTCGCTGTAGCGGCCGGTGAAGATGTTCACGATGGTTTCCTGGGAGACCGTCGTGATCGGGTTCTTCGGGTTCGTGATGATGCACAGCGCGTCGTGCGCGATCTTCACGTATTTCAGCTTGCAGGGTTCTTCTTCGAGCGGGTCACGGGAGACGTCGGCGATATCGATTTTCCCTTCGCAGGCTTCTGAGACGCCGATGTCCGACTGGCCGCCTTTGACCTTCGGGCGCGGGATGTTCGGAAACGCCTTGTGGTAGGCGGTGGCGAGTTTTTCGGCCAGCGGCAGCACCGAGGTGGAGCCGCCGAGCACGAGCGGCCGCGCGACGGCGTAGGCCGGGATGGCGAGGGCGAGGATGACGCCTGTGGAGATGATCAGCGTGCGGAACGCGCGCATGTGTCTGACTCCTTCTGTGTCGGTGGGGGGTTAGAGCGCCGGACGGCACTCGGCTTGGGGAAACAACTCGGTTCGTGCATCGATGCGGTGTCGGCGACGGGCGTCACCCCGCGCGAAGCCTGTCGATCGGCTCCCCGCCGGGTGTTTCGTTTTTGTGAACGGTCGGGGCTCCTTTCCGAGGTCCCGCATGGCGGGCGATCCCACGACCGCCGTGAAGGAAATGTGAACGTAGCTCCGCAAAGGCCTGACTCGATGTGTTGTTTTTGTGAACGGCATTGCTTTTCCGCGCAGAGCGTGTGACCCTGCGCCAACGCGATCGGCCCCCGCCCGGTTGCCGTGGATTTGACGCCGCCGCCGGACCGCTCGAAGCCGGTCCTGTCGCGGTCAAGCCCGATCGCAGCGACCCTCTTATGAACGAGCCTCCTAAGCCCCCTGAGAACACTGCCGGTAATGGTGCTGCGTCGCCTGCTGTGAGTAAGGCGGCTGTGAGTTCGCGTTTGGCGCAGCGTCAGAACCCTGTGTTGGCGGGGTTGAAGTCGTTTTTGGTGGCTGCGCGGCGGGTCGCGTTCAGGGATCCGTTGGCGTTGTTCTTGTTGGTGGTATCGATCGCTCTGGCGGTGACGTTTGGTTTGTTGTTGGGGTCGATCAGGCCGGCTAGTTCTGGGCTTGGGGTGCCGATCTCGACGGTGCAGAAGCTGGCGAAACGTCATGAGTTGACGGCTGCGGTGTTGTTGGATCACGACAGCCGGGTCGAGGTGATGACTGCGGCCGGGGCGCCGTTGGTTTCGGCTGACGGGGCGCTGAGCGCGTCGGGGTCCGCTGGTGCGGCGGTGGTGGCGTCGGGTGGTGGTGGTTTGCAGCAGTTGTGGGCGGCGTATCCGTCTTCGGGTGCGCAGACGGCTCAGCTTGCGGGGGAATTGTCGGCTGGTGGGGCGTCGGTGACGGTCGATCAGCAGTCGGGGAAGGGGACGCGGGCGATCATCGCGCAGTTCTTGATCCCGATCTTGTTGTTGGTTTGTTTGTTCTCGTTGTTCATGCGGGTTGGTGGGGATAGTGCCGCGGGTGGGCTGGCGGCGTTTTCTGAGTTCACCGGTAAAGGCCGTAAGAAGGGCAAGGGGACGCGGGACAAGATCACGTTCGCTGATGTTGCGGGGGCGGGGGAGGCTTTGGCGGAGCTCAGGGAGATCCGTGACTATCTCGCGGAACCGCAGAAGTATCTGTCGGTTGGGGCTGCTGCCCCGAAGGGTGTGTTGCTGGTTGGTCCTCCGGGGACGGGTAAGACGTTGTTGGCGAAGGCTGTCGCGGGGGAAGCGGACGCGGCGTTCTTTAGCGTGTCGGGCTCGGATTTCGTGGAGTCGCTGGTCGGGGTTGGTGCGGCGCGGGTGCGGGATCTGTTCCGTAAGGCGCGGAAGGCTTCCCCGGCGATCATTTTCATTGACGAGCTTGATGCTGCGGGGCGTAAGCGTGGCGCGGGGATCGGGCAGGGTAATGATGAGCGTGAGCAGACGCTGAACCAGATCCTGGTCGAGATGGACGGGTTTTCCGGTGATGGCGGGCTGGTCGTGATGGGTGCCACGAACCGTCCTGACATTCTTGACCCGGCGTTGCTTCGCCCGGGGCGTTTTGACCGGCAGGTCGTGGTCGATAACCCCGATGTGCATGGGCGCCTTGAGATCCTGCGGTTGCATGGCAACAAGCGCCCGCTCGCGCCTGATGCGTCGCTTGAGGAGGTCGCGCGGGAGACCCCGGGGTTCAGTGGTGCTGAGCTCGCGAACGTGATCAACGAGGCCGCGTTGTTGAGTGTTCGCGACGGGCGGGGCCAGATCGACCAGGCGACGCTGGAGGAGGCGATCGACCGGGTCGTGGCGGGCCCCGCGAAGCATCACATCCTGACCGAGCAGGAGCGGTGGCTGATCGCGATCCACGAGGCCTCGCACAGTGTCGTGACGGAGTCTTTGGGGCACGCGACGTCTACCCGCAAGCTCTCGATCGTCGCGCGGGGACGGCAGCTCGGCACGGCCGCGCACATGCTTTCTGACCGTGACCAGCTGATCATGACCAAGCCCGACCTGGAAACACAGCTGATCGTGATCATGGCCGGGATCGCGGGCGAGCGGATCGCGTTCGGGCACACCTCGACATCGGTCAACGATGATCTGCATGCCGCGACGAACCTCGCGCGGAGCATGGTCACCTCGTTCGGGATGTCCGAGGCGCTCGGGCTCGTCACGATCGGCGAGAAGGGCGGCGAGGTATTCCTCGGCGCGTCCCTGCAAGACCTCGGGTCGGTCGGCCCGGAAACCCTGAACATCATCGATAACGAGGTCGAGCGGCTCGTCGGCGACGCCGAGGCACGCTCCGCCGCGATCCTCGACCGCAACTGGAGCACCGTCGAAGAGACCGCGACCGCCCTACTCGAGCAAGAGACCCTCTCCGGCGTCGCCCTCGACGCCGTCCTCTCAACCGTCACCGAGATGCAACTCGACTCGCTGCGCGACGTGCGCCGCGCCTCGCCGGAGCGCAAGCAGGGACTGTGAGCCCCCGGCCCCGTCCCGACGCCGCGCGCCCGCCCGAGGGGTCGCGACCGGAGCAGCCGGCGCCGCGACGCAGCACCGGCCGGCTTCGCGTCTCGCTGCCCTCGCCGGCGATGCTCGTCGCGCTGCTCGCGCTGACGCTCTCGATGACCGGCCTCGCCGACGCGGCCAGGCAGGCCGTCGTCGGATTCATCGCCGGGCACCCCGTCACGAGCACTCCGCGGGCCGGCGCCGTGCTGGTGCTCGGAAAGAACCGCAAATTCCCCGCGTCCGCGATACCGACCGTTGCAAACGCGAACAAGCTCGACGGGCAGACGGCCGAAGAACTCGCCGGCACCTGCCCCGCGACGACCGTTGATGTCGGCACCTGGTGCATCGACTCGGCTCCCTACCCGCTGACCAAGGCCGACCTCGGCAAGAACAACTACATCTGGGCCAGCAAAGCCTGCGAGACCGAAGGCGGCTGGCTGCCGACCGCAGCTCAGCTCCTCGGCGCGGCCAACAAAATCAAGCTCGAGTCGACGATCCACGACTCGCCCGTCACGGCGACGATCAATCTCGATCCGACCCGCGGACTGAAAGACGAACGTGAGATGTCCTCGACGCTCGTGACCACAGAGGCCGGCTCGGCGGCGGCCGGCTCGGAGGGCGTCAGCGAAGGTGCGACGGGCAACCCGCGCCTCGGCCAGCCCAACCCGGTCCCGGTGCCGGCCAACCCGCTGCCCGGGTCGCTGCAGTACGTGACGGTCTACGACAATGGCAACCAGGGCGGCTTCGCCGGGTCCGAGCCGGTCAAGGAACCCGAGAACTTCCGCTGCGCGTTCAACAAGTCTCCGGGCGCGCAGAGCAACATCGAATAATGATCGGCTTGCGGGTGCCCGCGGGGACGATCCTTCAACGGGCCGCCATGGCGCTTGCGCTCACAGCGGCCTGCCTGGCGGTCAGCGCGGCCACCGCCGGCGCCGTGATCCTTCCCGCCCAGACGATCGACGGGCCGAACGAGAACATCGTCGGGTTCGGCGGCGTCGCAATGGCAGAAGACGGGACCGGCGGCCTCGTCTACCTCAAGCGCGTCGGGGGCATCGCGCACGTGTTTGTCTCGCGCTACGTCGGCGGTGTCTGGTCGGCGCCGATCCAGGTCGACACGGGCGATCAGTTCGCGGCCAGCTGGCCGACGATCGGAGCGGCCGACGGCGGCGAGCTGATCGTCGCCTGGGCTACCCCGTTCGCGACAGAACACGGCCATCCGGTCGACGAGTTGCTCGGGGCGGAGCTCGGCCCGGGCTCGGAGGTCTTCGCCCCGCCGACGATCATCGACCCCGACATCCAGGAAGCAACAGGCACCAGCCCGCGCCTGGCCGTCAGCTCGACGGGGCAGGCGGACATCGTCTACCGGGTCGTGAACTTCTCGAGCAGCGTCCCGCTGATCCGCCCGGGTGATGTCGTCGAGAGCGTCCGCGTCGCCAACTTCGACGGCTACCGCTGGTCGTCGCTGGGGACCGTCAACCGGAACCCCGGGATCTCGATGCGGGCTCCCACCGCGGCCAACGCGCCCCAGATCGCAATCGGCCCGACGGGTCAGGGCATCGTCGTCTGGCAGGAGCCCGAAACGACCGGCACGGCGCGGATCTGGGCGCGGCGGATCTTCGGCCAGAACCTCGACTACGTGATGCCGGTCACCGCAACGAGCTTCAACGGCGCCCCGATCACAACCGACGCCGACGCTCCGAGCGTGGCGATCTCGAACCTCGGCCAGGCGGCCGTCGCGTATCGCCAGGGCTGGGCTCCGGGCTCCCCGCTGCCGGGCCCGCGGATCTTCGCGAACATCCTCCCGGACGGGGAAGAAACCAAAGGCACCGAGTTCGAGGGCGCGAAGATCGCCGACGAAGAAGTCGGCGGCGGCACACAGGCGACCGTCGGGCGCCCGAGCATCGACGAGGACGAAAAGCACGAAAGCCGGCTCGTCTATGACAGCAACGGCAGGCCGCGGGTCGTCGAAGAAAACGACCGCGGCGTGGAGACACGGCTCTCGCTCGGCTCGCCCTTCGGTGCGTCACTGTGCGAACCCGCGTTTGCCGGCTCCCGGCTTGAACCGGCGGACGAAATCCCGGCGGCCAGCGCGATGGACCCCGAAGGGGGCGGCGTCTCGGCCTGGCCGAGTCGCGACTGCGCCGGCAGCCCCGTCGTGGCGGTGCGCGAGGACTTCCCCGGTGGAGCGGTTCAGACAGGGCTGATCAGCGGCGGCGCCGGAGGCCCGATCGGCGAACTGGCAGTCGGGCGCTCGGGCCTCGGTGACGGCCTTGTCGCCTTCCAGCAGGGACCGCTCGGCGACGCGGCGATCGTCGCCGCCCAGATCAGCGCACCGCCGGAGCAGTTCGTCGCACTAGCACCCAAGACTCGCGTCACGCCCTCCAACGCCCTGATCACCTGGTCGGCCGCCGAAAGCGCAAACGGGCCGATCACATACAGCGTCGTGATCGACGGCCGCGTCGTGGCGAAGGTTGCGGGGGACCTCCAGGCGCGCCTGAACAGCGAGGAGGTCACGAGCGGAAACCACGAGGTCCAGGTGCTCGCGACCGACATCTTCGGCCAATCAGCGCTGACGCCCGAAACGCCGCTGCTGATCTCCGGCCCGACCGCGACGGTCGCCCGGGTGGCCGGAACGGTCGCCGCCGTCCACGTCAGCGACAGGCGGGCCCCGCTCGTGCTCTCCTCGGTCCGGGTCAGCTTCGGCGACGGGCGCAGCGCCGTGGGCCGAGCGAGCTTCGTCCATCGCTACGCGCACGCCGGCAGCTACGTGCTTGTCGTGGCGGCACGCGACCGGCTCGGGATCCGGATGAGCATGCGGCGGAGGCTGAAGGTCAGATGAACAGCCGCTCGCCCGGAGGCTCACGGCGCATGCGCGCCGCCGCGCTGCTCGCGGCAACCGTCGGCCTGCTCTGCACGTCCGCCGCCCAGGCCGACGTGTTCGGGACGACCTCGCTGCTGTCCGCGAGCCCCTTCGGGCAGGTCGAATATGCGCACGACCCGGCGATCTCCGAAGACGGCGACTACATCGTCTTCGACGGATCGATCGGCGGCGTAACCGGGGTCTGGCGTCGCGCGATCAGGCCGACGGCGGCCGAACAGGCCGCTGCGCCACTGGAACAGGTGGCCGGCGGCGACGCGGAGCTGCCCTCGGTCAGCGAAGACGGCCGCTACATCAGCTTCACGACGAACGAAGGACAGAGCCTGCCCGCGATCACCGATGGGCTCAAGGACGGCTCGCCGCAGCACGAATCTCCAGGCGTCTATGTCCGCGACATGGACATCGCACCGGGCGAACCCGGCGCGTTCACGCTGGTCTCGGCCAAAGACCACTCGACCGCTAGCCTCACCTACGAATATAAGGACCCGGGTAGCAACGAAGAAGAACGCCTCGGCTCGACGGCGGCCGGGCGCAGCGCGATCACCGCGAACGGCCGCGAGGTCGTGTTCGTGACGGGCGTCGCCTCCGATCTCGCGGGTCCGGGCACCCCTGCGCTGCAGGTCGCGGTGCGAAACCTGGACAAGCGCGAAACGACGCTCGTCAGCGTCCGCTACGACCCCGCCACGGGCAAGCCGTCGCTGAACCCCGAAACGGGCGAACCCGAACCGGTCCCGGAGGTTGCCGAAGGCCCGGGCGACTACGGCGCGGTCTTCACCGGCGGCTCGACAGCTCCGTTTTCCCCGCGCGAACCGCTCGAACTGCCGCAGGTCCCGGGCGCGGCGATCAGCGCCGACGGAAGCACCGTCGCGTGGCTCGGCCAGCAGATCTCCGAACAGGCCCGGACGCTGAGCGAAGAAACGCTCGTCGCGCGCTACGACGAGCCGCTGTGGCGGCGGATCGCGGACGGGCCCGACGCGCCGACGCGCCGGGTGACGGGCGGCTCAGATCCCGAAGACCCGGAATGCGTGGCGCATCCGGAGCCCAGCCTGCCGGCGACGCCCTCGGCGAGCGACCCCTGTCAGGGTCCCTTTGCAACCCAGACGACCGGCGGCGAGGGGACCTGGAACGGGAAATCGCAGATCGATGTCGTTCCGCGTCTGAGCAAAGAAGGTCGCTACGTCGCGTTCCTGGCCAGCGCGCCGCTGCTCAGCGACGTCGGCGGATTCGGTCTCAGCGCCGGCGATCTTCCCGACGACGTCTACCTGGTCGACCTGGACCAGCCGACCCATGCCGCTGCACTACGCCAGTTGACACAGTTCGCCAGCGGCGACAGCGAACGGATCTCCACCAACGCACACATTGAAGACGTCGGTATCTCGCCGGATGGCGGCCAGGTGGCGTTCACCACTCGTCGCACGGTCTTCCCGCTCGGATCGCCGGCCTACGTGAGCGTCCCCGCAGCGGTCCCCGGCCTGTCCGAGCTCTACGACGTGGACATCGCCGACAACACGCTGACGCGGGTGACCAAGGGCTACGAAGGCGGCCTGTCGGCGCGTCCGCACGAAGAAAGCATCAACGAAGACCCTTATCCGGAGAGACTCGGGGACGGCGCGCTGTCACCGTCGTTCTCGGGCCGACGGGATCTCCCTCGCATTCGCCTCGACGGCGTCGAATCTTGTCTACGGTGACGGCAACACACCGTCGGCGCGCGGCTTCGGCGAAGTCTCCGACGGATCGGATGCGTTCCTCGATCCATCGCGAAACGCTTCGAGCCCGAACCGCGCCGCGCAGGTCATCTCGCCGGCCCCGCCCAGACCCCGTCGCCCGTCACGCCCTGGCGCCTCGGGCTCGGCGCGGTCTCGCTGGCCGACGGCGCCGTCGAACTGACACTCGAGCTCCCGGGCGCCGGGCGGCTCGGCGCGAACGCCTCCAGCTCGCTCAAGGCGAGGGTGGGGCGCCACGTGAGGCTCGTCCGGCGCAACGTCGTCATCGCTCGCCCGGACGATCGGTCCGAGCGAGCCCAGCCCCGTCAGGTTGCGGCTCACGCTGCGGGGCGCCTACCGCTCGCTGGCCGCACGGAACAGCGGCCTGAGCGGAACCGTGACGGTCAGCTTCGCCGCCCCGGGCCACGGGACGCTGCACGCCACGATCCGGGTCCGCTTTCTGGCCCGCGCGCATGGCGCACGCCGGAGGGCCGGCTGATGGCCGCGACAAATCGGTGGGGCTCGCCCTGTTGACCCTGATCCTCGCGCTCGCGCTCTCCTCGGCTGCCGGAGCCGCCGGGCTGCCCGACGAGTCGGGTGCGAGCTGGCAGGTCGAACAGCCACCTCCGCCGCCGCCGGAAACGCCGGGCGTCGAACCGTCCTCGGTGCCGATCTCGCTCGGGCGCATCGGCGACATCGAGTTCTACGGACCCAACCGCGGCGCACTGATCACATCGGGCAACGGCAGCTCGATTCCGCCCGGGGTCTGGTTCTACAACGGCGTCGGCTGGCGCGAGCTCTCGAACAAATGCGGGGCGACGGACGGGCGCATCGCGTGGGCGGGCCCGGACGAATTCTGGACGGTCTCCGACGGGCGGGCCGGCCAGGCGCTCGCGCCGGCGCAACAGCCGCCGCCGATCGTGGACAACACGCTCTGCCACTTCGCCCCCGGAGCGAACGGGCGGATCGCGATCGTGGCCTCCTACGCTTCGGTGCCCTTCGAGGCCAGCAGCTACCTGCCGATGGACGCTGCCGGGTGCATCACCTCGAGCGACTGCTGGTTCGCAGGCGAACCGCTGGCGGAACCGGAGACGGGGGCCTTCCAGCTGCATTGGAACGGCCACACCCTGGAAGCGGAACCGTTTCTGCCCGAAGGCCACGCCGTTTCGGACATGCGCGCGTTTGAAGGAAACTGTTCGAAGCCTCAAGCTGCTGGCGGGGGACCGAGCTGCGAAAAAGGTACCCCGGCCGCCGCCGCTGCGCAGGATCAACCCCGAAGGCTCGGAAAAGCTCTTCGAACCGGTTGGCAGCCTGCCGCTCTACACCGGCCCCGCCGAGTTCTCGACGGCGCTCGAATACCTGCACCTCGGCGCGGGCGGCGAATCGCTGTGGGCCGCGGCCGGCCCGGTCGCCAAAACGCCCGAAGGCTCCGAAAAGGCCGGTGTCACAGTGATCCGCCGCCAGGCCGGTGTCGGCTGGAGCCCCGTGGTCTCATCGACCGAAGGCAAGTCGCTGTTCGCGGGCGAGGTCATCGACACGGTCGCAGGCGAGGCCGGCGGGACCAGTGCATGGCTCGGGCTCGACACAGAACAGGACGCGCACGCCGAACACCCGTCTGCGCAGGAACGCGCCCACGTTGAGCGACTGACCAGCGAAGGGGCCCTCTCAGACGATCAAGAGCTGCCCGAACCGAGCGACCCCCACGGCCCGCTTGGAGCGGCGAGCCGGATCGTCTGCCCCGCCGTCCACGACTGCTGGATGACGACCGAGGAGGGCTGGCTGCTGCACCTCGCAACCGCCGAAGAACGCGAACATCCCCAGCCGCTGAGCGACCCCGTGTTCGGCGAAGAAGACGGGCTGATCACGTTTCGCCCGCCCGACGAAGGCGTGCCGCAGGAACCCTCCGACGAACTGCCCGCCGAAATCTCCGGCAACGAAGAAGAAAAGTCGCGCGAACAGACCCTCAAGGTCAAGCCGGCGGCGCCGGCCACGGAAACGGTGCCCCTGCTGAGCCAGCTGCACGAGAAACTCCTCCACCGCACGACGCTCGAGCTGAGCTTTCACCTCGCGGTCAAGGCCCGCGTCCGACTGCTGGCCGAACGCCACAAGCACGTCGTGGCCGCCACCCCGCAGAGGACGTTTGGGGCGGGCCGGCGGACGATTCTCCTGAAGCTCGACCCGAAGCACTGGCCCTCCAAGCTGAACCTCGAGACGCACGCGCTGGCGCCGCTGCCGACACGCCCCGTCTCAGGGGCCTGAACACGATCACGACTTCCTTCGTGGCCCCGGCCACCTTGATCTCGAGCGCGGGATTCCTGCCTTGAGCGCGGCCGACGAGCGGCGCCGCCTGCGGGCGGCGTTGGCCGCAACCATCGTCTGCGCGCTCGTGATCGTCGCGGCACTGCTCAGCGCTGCCGGGGTGCCCTCCTCGAGCCTTCAGCGGGCGTCCGGACTCACGGGTGCCCCCGAGGACATCGCACAGACCGACGACTCGCTTCCGGCCACGGACGTGACGATGTTCGGCGCCGCACCGCAGGAGAGCGCCGGCGAGGTCTTCGGGATCGGCAAGTACCTCAACCAGTCGGCCGTCGTGCACTACACACCCGGTGGCGGCTGGACGCTCGGCCCGGAACTGCTCGACGCTGAAGGCAACCCGCTGCAGGGCTTCCACCTCGACCAGCCCGAAGCGTTCCGGTTGCATAGCCCAAGCCCGCTGGCGGGCCAGATGACGCCGGAGGGCGACGGCGTTCTTGCCGGCACCGTCGGATCGGCGCCACGGCGCGTCAGGTCGTGCTCGTGCGCGAACCCGGCGGAGCGTTCAGGGAAACGCCCGCCGTGCCGAGCGGCGAAGAAGGCCTGCATGAAAACGAGCGCCTGCTCGGCGTCAACAGGCCGCCGCTGGTCGCGGCGCTCCACGAAGCCTCCGGGGGCGCGGGCGCCCTGGTCGTCCCGGTCGGCTCGGGCGGGGTGGACAGCGGCGTGCTGCACTGGGACGGCAAAGCCTGGACGCGCGAGACGATCGAACTCCCCGCCACAGTCCAGCGAACAGTTCGAAGTGATCGCGCTCGGCGCGAGCTCGCCGGGCAATGCCTGGCTGCTGGCGCGCCTCTCATCGGAATACCCGACTGAATCGCTGGCACTGTTCCGTCGTCACCTCGGTGGGGGGAACCCCGACCTGGCAGCCGGTTGCGACCCGCGCCGGCGGCGAACCGGGCGAACCGCTGCAGGTACCGACGGATGAAGGCGAAACGCAGCAGTTCGTCGTTCCGGCCAACGATCAGTCGCAGGTCATGACCGTCACCCCGTCGGGCGTCTGGCTCGATGGCCTGCGTCGCGACGTGAGCGCCTCGACGACGATGTTCTTCGAACCCGAAGGCGAATCGAACTCGGGCACCTTCAAAGGAGCATGGTGCAGGATCCCGGGCTCGGCGCCGGCGGGGACCAAGCCCTGTAGCCATACGCTGCCCGAAGACCTGCCGACGGACCTCTCAAAGAGCTTCGCCTGGTCCGGCAGCGGTGGGCTCGGCGAACGGGTCATCACGGGGCTGCCCGACGGACAGATGCTGCGCCTGGAAAACGGCGAATTCGTCGAGGTCCTCTCACTCGGCGGGAAGGCCGGGGCGGAATACGGAGCGGCATTCTCGAGCGCCGAGGACGGCTGGCTCGGCCACGAACTGCTGCCCGTGCACATCACCCCCGCAGCGGGTGCGCCGGAAAACCAGCTCACGCCGTGGCCGGTGCCGTTCCGTTTCGCGCTGACGGCGATGGCGGCGCAGCCCGAAGTCGCGGTCGGGCCCGCTCTCCAGCCAGGTACTCGCGGTCGGGGACCGCGGCGAGGTCGCCCGCTTCATCCCCGGGCAGGGCTGGGCTCCCGAAACGCTTCCCGGCCCGGGCGGACGGCGCGAAAGCCCACGCCTGCGAGCCGTCGCCTGGCCGACCGCCAACCGCGCCTACGCCGTCGGCGATCTCGGCCAGATGTGGCTCTGGCGCGGTGAGACCGGACTGTGGGAAAAAGATCCCGCGACGCCGCTGAACTTCCGCGGCAATCTGCTGGGCATCGCCTTCGACCCGAGCGACAGCTCGCGCGGCTTCGCCGTGGGCCAGGGCGGCGTGCTGCTGAGCTACGGCAAGACCTGGACCCAGGAACCCGAAGAAGCGTTGCCGGCGGCGGCCCGGGGGGCGAACTTCACCTCGATTGCCTTCGCCGGCTCGGAAGCGATCGTCGCCTACCGCAAGCTCAAGCACCTGGGCCAGGACGAATACACCGGCGGAGTGATCTTCGAAAACGGCTCGGGCTGGCATGAAGACCCCGGTGCCGGCGCCGCGCTCGGTGAAGGGTGGGTGCCCTGGGCGGTCGCCGGCCTGAGCGACGGCGGCGCGGCCTTCACGGCTGCGAGCCCGACCGAAGGAGCCCGGATCCTCGAGCGCCAGTCGGCGGGCGCGCCGTGGCAGTCGTTCCCCTACCCGGGCGGGGCGCCGGGCGCCCTGACGCTGTTCCGCGAAGGCGGCTCCCTGCGCGCGATCGGGACCGGCTCGGAACCCTTCACGTTCTCGGCCGAAGAAGAAACCGCCCCGCCGCCGGGCTTTCCGGGGATCCTCGTGAACCCCTATCCGCTGATCGCCAACTCCGAACGCGGCGTGCTGCGCCAGACCGCCGGCGGCTGGAGCGACGAGGAGCACGAACTCAACGACGCGCACGAACCCCCCGGCGAATATTTCAACTACGACACCCCCTACATTCCCGACCCGGTCAGCGCGGTGCTCGTGGATCCGGCCGGCACCGAGGGCTGGGCCGTCGGGGGGGTCGTCGACAACCAGCACGCGCTGCTCGACACCGCCGACATCTACCGCTACCGCGACAAGACCGCGCCGCTCGGCCTGTCCACCGCGAGCGAAGCGCCGGCGCACGGGACGGCCCTGGCGATCGGCGGGGGCGCGCAATGCGAAGCGGCCTGTGCCGCGCGCGCGGACTCGGGCATCGGCCCGGACGTGTGGCTCAGCTCAGCGATCGCAAAGGCCGAAGCGATCAGCGGCGTACAGGCGTTCATCTATACCGGCCCCCGCGTCACGAGCGGCAAGATCGCCGGTCCGGCCACGGTCCCGCTTCCCTATGCGCGCGAGCAGCAGCGCTACGCCGAACTGCTCTCCGGCCACCGTCTGCCGGTGTATCCGGTCGCCTCGGCGACCGACCACGACGGAGGCGGCACCGAGTCGACGTTCCTCTCCGCCTTCCCTGCGATCCCGTTCGAAAACCGCCCCTGCGCCGAAATGGCGCAGTGCCATGGCGCCTACTACTCGCATGTGTTCGGAAACGTCCGGACGATCATGCTCGACGACTCCGGCGAAGACGCGAACGGCGCCGAATTCATCAAGCAGCTCGGATGGCTCGAAGGCCAGCTCGCCGAAGCCGCAAAAGCCGGTCAGGCCGCGGTGGTCGTGGGCAGCGCCGACCTGCCCACGCTCGCCGCGCAGGGCAACGGAGATGCCGGGGAGCTCGTCCACGCGATGGAGGCGGGCAACGCGGCGGCCTACTTCTTCGAGTCCCCCGAACAGAACGTCAAAGAGACCCTCACAGGCCAGGAATGCGCGATCCCCGCCTACGGATCCGGGACGCTCGGCTACGTCAACGTGATCAACGAAGAAGCGCCCGGCGGTTTCATCGGCGCGAGCGGCTTCCTGCTGGCCGAAGTGGGCGCGAGCAAGGAAAAGTGCGAAACCAAGACCAGGGCCAAAACCGAACGGTTTCCCGTCGCCGTCAAGCTGATCCCCAACGTCGGCGAACTGGCGATCGAAGCGCAGCAGGGAACACTGCTGCGCCGCAGCCAGGCGGCGTCCTTCGCGGGTCTCGCCCGCCGCCCCCGGTCCGGTAACCGGGCGCACAACCGCGAACAGGAGCCCGAAACCAGCCCCTACATCCCGATCCCCTCCAACTGCGTGGGCGCCAACTGCGCCAGGGGCATCTTCCCGAGCTACACCTTCGAATCCTCCGATCCTGAAGTCGGCGGCTTCGTCCGGCGTGATCTGCAGTCGGCGGAAGTCAACGCGGTCGAACACAACGCCAAGAACGAACCGATCGAAGACCCGACCGGCCAGGCGGGGCTGTTCTGCGCGTACAACCCCGGCGAGACGACCGTGACGCTGCGCGCGGGCGGACGGAGCTTCTCGCTCGCGGTCCACGTTGAGGCCGGAAGCGTCCGCCAGCCGTGCGGCACGAAGAAACTGAAGAACCCGCACAAGAACGCTTCGGTCGTCCCGCCCGTCGAAGCCGAACCGGCTCGGGAATCCCCGCCGGCCTCGAGCCCCCCGCCCGTGCCGGTGCCGCCGCTCCCCGCCGCGGCGGTGACCCCGCACCTCGCGCCACACGCCACACCGACGCCGTTCACCGTGCAGCCCACGGCGGCGCTGTTCGTGCCGGCCTTCCTACCGGTCCCCGTCCCGACGCCGGCGCGGCCGATCCCTCCGAGCGGGACCTCGGCCGTCAGCTCGCAGGCGGTCCAGAAAGAAGAAGAAGAGGAGGCCGCGCCCGAGTCGGTCAGCAACGAGGCCGTCGCCTACCGCCAGAGTGAACACGAGCCCGTGGGGGCCTACCTGCTGGGGATCATCCTGCTGGCGGCGTTCGCCGGCGCCTCGATCCGCGGGCGGCCCTCGCGACGGCGCAAGGGAGTCGAGATCGCACCGGCCACGATCAGCTCGATCCGGGCCCAGCGGCGGATGTCCCGTCGTGATCGGCCCTGAGGGTTTCGCGTTAGCGGACTGTTCACCAGTTGATTACGTCATTGCCGCAATGAGCCGCGACGATCACCTCAGTGGACGGCGGAGCGTCCGCCGCAGAGGCACGGGGCGAAACGCGCCGGAGCACCGGGGCGCGCCCACCGAGGAACCGCCATCTACCACCAAGCCACCACGGATCGGAGCCTGATGTCAGATCGCCGGACCCCCTTTCGACGCCTGCTCGCGCTGCTCGGCCTGACGCTGCTCGCGTGCGCCTTGATGGCGACCGCAAGCCAGGCGGACCCGTTCGGTGAACTGTCTCACTTCGCTGAAAAGACGGGGGAACTACGGGAACCGGAAGCGGCGCTCGGCGTGGACCCCGAAGACGGCGCCGTCTTTGTGGTCGACACGGAAAAGGAAGGCAAAGTCTTCCGTCTGCAGAAGTTCGAAAAGGTCGAAGGCGCCTACAAGGCGGTCGCCTCGACGACCTTCAAACCGAAGGATCCGGTCGCCGAAGGTGAAACGGAAGTCCAGGGCGTCGCGATCGACCCCTCAAAGCACCGCGTCTATCTGCTCGCGATCGAGGAACGCTCCGGCAACTCGGGCAAGATCGATCCCTTCGCAGGCGCCGCGAGCGAGATCTACGCGTTCTCGACCATCCAGTCCGGCAGCAAACTCGAACCGGCTGAAGGCACCGCCGAAGAAGGCGTCCTGACGAGCACGAAAGAACTTGAACCGACCTCACAGAAATACGGCAAGGCGATACTCGAACCGGGCGGCATCACCGTCAACCCGGTCAACCATCAGATCCTGATCGCAGGCTACGAGGACCTCGGCAAGAAAGCGCCCGCGACCCAGGAAATCCCTGTTGTCCAAGCGATCGAACCGAGCGGCGTGCTCGCCACCAAGTGGTCGGATGAAAAAGGCTTCTTCTCGGAATGCGGCTGCATCAACTCGCCCGCCGTGACCTCGGCCGGGCACATTCTGGTGATCGGCGAAGAAAACGAAATCGACGAACTCCCATCGAACCTCTCGCCCGCCGGCGAAGTCAAACAGGTCTACGAGCTGCCCGTCGCGGCCGACTGCGTCGAAGTCAAATGCCCCTACGTCGAAAAACTGACCGAGTTCCCGGGGAGCGGCTCCGAAGCGGAGGGCGGGCAGATGTCGATCGGCCCCGAAGGCAATATCTACCTTCGAGATCGGATCAGGCTGGCAAGCGAAGAAGGCTTCGAGAACAGCGGCGTGATGATCCTCAGCCCCGGCTTTGTGGAGCAGGGCTTCATCGGCGGCGGGACTCCGGCCTCAGGATCCGGTGCCTGCGCCGCGGATGACCGCACGAACGCAAAGCCCGTCATAGCGGCGGGTGCCAACAAGGAAGAAGTGTTCATGCTCTCGCGTCCGACGGTGCCGAACGCCGTCAAAGCGACGCCGAAGATCATGGTGTTCGGGGCCGGTGGCGCCAACTGCCCGAAAGGGACCGCCACGACTCCGACGGCGAAGGCCGGCGGCGTCGAACTCGAAAAGTTCCCGCTGGCGGAGAAGATCGCCTTCTCCTCGGCGATGACGCAGGCCAACGCGGTCAAGGTGGAATGGGAATACACCGACGGCAAAACGAAAGAAACCGAAACCGTCAGCGAACGCCAGCAGGAAACGACCCTCGTTGAACACACATTCCACGAAGCCGGCACGTACAAAGTCATCGAGAAGATCACGACGGACAACCTCGCGACGCCGACGATCACGAAGGAACGTAGCGTCACGCTGCTCGGCGCTCCTCTCGTCAAAGGCGAAAAAGTCAAGATCAAAGGCGAAGAAGTCACGCTCGAAGCCGAAGTCAACCCGAACCTCGAGAACACGAGCTGCGAATTCGAATACGGGCCGGTCGGCACGTTCACGACCAAGGTCGCCTGCCCCACCGCCCCCGGCGAAGGCGAAGAACTCGTCCCGGAGTCCAAGACGGTCAAACTCGAAGAGGGCAAGGAATACAACTTCCGCCTCGTGGCGAAAAGCCTCAGCGGCACCACCACACCGGTCGGGACAAAGTTCTTCGTTCCGATCGAAGGGGCGCCCAAGGCCGAAACGCTCGGCGCCAGCGAAGTCGGCAGCACGACGGCGACCGTGAACGGCAGCGTCAACCCCGAAGGGGTCGCGACGACCTGCAAGTTCGAATACGGCTCAACCTCGGTGAGCGAACACGAAGCGCCCTGCGCAACCGAGCCGGGCTCCGGCAAAGCGCCGGTGGCCGTGTCGGCAGCGCTGAAAGGCCTGACGGGCTCGACGAGCTACAAGTACCGGCTCTCGGCCGAAAACACGAGCAAAGTCAAAGGCGTCGGCGCCGAAAAGGAATTCAAGACGACCGAACCGGGCGCGGCACCCACACCGGAAACTCTGGCCGCGAGCGAAATCGGCCAGAGCGCAGCGACGCTCAACGGGAGCGTCAACCCGGGCGGGGAACCGACGACGTGCGAGTTCGAATACGGGACCGCGCTGCCGTCCGGCAAAACCGTCCCGTGCTCGAGCTCGCCGGGATCCGGCCGCAGCGCGGTCGCGGTATCGGCTTCGCTCGCCGGGCTCACGCCGGGCACGAGCTACAGCTACAAGCTGATCGCGAAGAACCCGCTCGGCGAAGTGGCAGGGAAAACGCTCGAACTCAAGACGCTCGCGAAACTCGCGCCCGTTGTGACGACCGGCGGCGCTTCGGCGGTCGGCGAAACGAGCGCGACGGTCACCGGCACGGTCAACCCGAACGGCGAAACGACGAGCTGCAAGTTCCTCTACGGACCGACGAGCGCCTACGGCTCCGAAGCCGCCTGCGCCCCGGCGCCGGGTGGGGGCACGAGCTCGGTAGCCGTCGCCGGCTCGCTCGCGGGACTGGCGCCGGGCACCGTCTACCACTACAAGCTGGTTGCGAGCAGCGCGGCCGGGACGACCGAAGGCGCCGACGCGGAATTCAAGAGCGCATCACCGTCCCAGCCGCCGGCAGAAAAACATGAAGTGCTGCCCAACCAGGAACGAGTGGAACCCGCACCGATCGTGGCATCGATCGCGAGCGCCTCGATCACCGTGAGCAAGAGCGGGTCGTTCACGCTCAAGCTGAGCTGCCCGGCAGGCGTCTCGCAGTGCTCGGGTACCGTGACCGTCAAGACGATCTCGGCCGTCGCGGCGAGCCGTGGCATCTCGGCGAAGGCCAAGAAGGCGATCCTGACGCTCGCGAGCGTGACCTTCACGATCTCCGGAGGGCAGGCGAAGACCGTGACACTGCATCTGAGCTCGAAGGCCAGGCAGCTCCTGGCGAAGACCCACACGATCAGGGCGCGTGCCACGATCGTGGCTCAGAACCCGCAGAAAGAGTCGCACACGAGCACGGTCTCCCTCACGCTCAAGAAGCACCGCTGAAGGGCCACGACGCCGGGCGGGTCGACGCCTCCCGCCCGGCGCCGGCCGGCCCGTGTCATGGTGGGAATCCGGGCGTAGGGGTTTTCCCGTTCACCAGCGGTATCGCTGCCCGTCTGTGAAGCATCCGTGCACAGACGGTGAACGGAGCGCGGCGGGCCAGGCCCGCCCCTACAGCCACTGACATCCTGGCTCTACCGGGAATCCGGGACGGTCGGTGAAGACATGGTGAGCGGCATGTGAAGCGGCCCCGGGACTTGTCAACAACGTGTGACGATGTCTCGGCGTTACCGGCTGGCAACACCCTCGGCGGGTACGCGGGCCAGACTACGGCGCGTAGGGACAAACCGGCGGCTTCGGGATGGAGTCCGTCGACCAAGGTCAGACCGAGGGGGGAGGGTCTCCCCTGATGGTCGGCAACGGAACGTGCTAACCAGGAGGTAGTAACGCAATGAAGTTGTTCTCTGCTCGCCGGACGATCTCGGCAGGCGTGGTGATGGCCGCTTCGGTGGTCGCCCTCGCAGCCCCGGGCTCGGCGCTGGCGTCGAAGGAAGCTTGTAAAGGCACCAACACCGAGGGCATCGGCTCCTCGCTGCAGGCTGAAGCTGTCGCCATCTGGAAACCGGGCTTCGAAACCAACGCCAAGTACGGCTGCGGCGGCACCCCGAAGATCACCGAATACAAGTCGGAAGGCTCCGGCGCAGGCTACAAAGCGTGGGACGTCAAAAAAGAATACGGCACCTTCGGTTTCGTCGGGACGGACAACACGGTCAACCAGGCCGAAAAAGAAGGCGTTGAAGCCGAGGTTGAAGCAGGCAAAGAAAGCAAACTGCTGACCATTCCGGTCCTGCAGGGCTCCGTTGCCGTTGTCGTCAACCTGCCCGCCGAATGCACCGCCACGTCGACAGTTGCGGCCAACCGGCTCGCGCTGGACCAGTCGACGCTCACGGGGATCTTCGAGGGCAACATCACCAAATGGAACGAACTGGAAGCTGTTGAAGGCGCCGGCAACAAACTCACCGGTGCCGGCTGCTCAGCGGCAATCCAGCCTGTCGTGCGCCACGACGGTTCAGGTACGACGCACATCTTCAAGAAGTTCCTGAACCTGAGTGACCAGAGTGCGCTTGCCTCTGAAGACGGCAAATCGCACACGTGGTCGGAACTCGCCGAAGGCTCGCTGAGCACGGTGTGGCCGACCGCCGCGAAAGTCATCAAGCCGGCCAACAGCACGGGTCCGGAACTCCTCAAACTGGTTGCCGCTACGCCGGGCAGCATCGGCTACGCCAACCTTGCTGACGCTCGCAACGCTGCGAACGGCGGCTTCACGGGCCAGAGCGCATCGCGCTTCTGGGTCGAGCTGGAAAACAGCCACAAAGGCGAAGGCTCGAAGGAGAAGCGGAAGTACGCCGACCCCTCGACCAACGGCGACACCGCCCCCTCGGCGGAAGCCAACTGCAAGAAGACGGTCTTCAGCAACGGTGTGGGCTCGTTCCCGCCGCCGGCTGTGACCGCGCCTTGGAACGAAGTGACCGCAAGCGGAACGTCGAAGACCTACGCTCTGTGTGGCCTGACCTACGACCTCGCACTGACTCACATCGAGGCGTACACGGGCGGCACGGTCGAAGAGGCCAAGACGGTCCAGGAGTACCTCAACTACGTGCTCGCCAAGAAGGGTGGAGCGGCCGAAATCATCGGTCACGACTACTCCGCGCTTCCGAAGGAACTCGTGAGCGAGGCTGTTGAAGGCGTCGCGACGATCGGCTAGGCATTCGCCTGACGATCATGCGCCGGCCACTGACGGCCAGCGCAGCTGATCGCACGGCTCGCCCACGGAAAGGGCGGGCCGGGCGCTCGGCACACAAGCAACGGACGATCGGGCGGCCCACGGGCCGCCCGATCTGCGTTTGCACGAAGCCGGCACTTGGCCGAGGGCGCCTCGGCGGATGCCGAGCGACATTCCCGAGCGTTTCGATCGGAAGCGGTGATTTGAGCGAGAAGATGCTCTAGGCTCTGCGGCTCAACCGAGGGGACGCCGCCGCAGGCGGCGCGTCAAGCGGCGCCACGAGCGCCCGGGGAGGGACGCAGTGCACATCGATCCATACATCGTTCTGGGCAGCGCGATCATCGGCTTCTTGGTCGGCATGACCGGCGCCGGCGGAGGCGCACTGATGACGCCCATGCTGATCCTGATCTTCGGCGTAACGCCCTCCGCGGCGATCTCCAGCGACCTGGTGGCCGCGGTCGTGATGCGGCCCTTCGGCGCCGCCGTGCACCTGCGCAAAAAGACGGTCAACATGCGCCTGGTGGGCTGGATGGTGCTCGGCTCGGTGCCGATGGCCTTCCTGGGGGCCTATCTGCTCCACCTCCTGGGCCATGCCAAGTCGGCTCAGAAACACATCGAGCTCGCGCTGGGGGTCGCGCTGCTGCTCGGCGCGTTCGCGATGGTGGTCCGCTACGTCCTGGACCGCCGCGGCGGGGAGGACCGGACGGGGATCGTCCACGAGGTGGTCCCCAAGCCGCTGCGGACGATCGGGATCGGGATGATCGGCGGCATCGTCGTCGGCATGACGTCGGTCGGCTCGGGCTCGCTGATGATCATCCTGATGCTGTTCCTCTACCCGATGCTTGGCGCCAACCAGCTCGTCGGCACCGACCTCACCCAGGCCGTCCCGCTGACCGCCGCGGCCGCGCTCGGCGCCCTCGCCTTCGGCCACGTCGAATTCGGCGTCACGACATCGCTGATCATCGGCAGCGTCCCGGCGGTGCTGATCGGCTCTGTGTTCTCATCGAGCGCGCCCGACCGCTACGTAAGGCCCGCGATCACGTTCGTCGTCGCGGCCTCCGGGCTTAAGTACGTCGGGGTCGGCACCGAAGCGCTCGGCTGGATCCTCGTGGCGATACTGATGTTCGGGGCCGCGCTGTGGGCCGTGACCAAACGGCCCTGGGCGGCGCCGGCGCCGGCGTTCCCCTCGACACCGACGGACGTCACGCCCCGGCCGGACCTCGAGTGAGGCCCGCGCCGGCGGCTCTCCCGGGGGCCGGAGACTACCCCTTGCTTTAGGTTTGGCCGATGTTTATAGTGGCGAACCTGAAGAGGGATCACCAAATCTCGACATCTGTTGGGGTTCGATGATCGACTATTCGCGGGGGCCGAATAGGAATTGCAAGGAGGCGGGGAGACGCGATGAGTGTCGAGACGGGGAGCAGAAGCGAGGCGGGTGTTCCATGGTCAGCGCCACCACTGGCGCCGACGCGGGGATTCCGCGTCCTGGGTTCGCGCAGACGAGTCCTGATTCCGGGCATCTCCGAGGTCCGCGGGCCGGCGGCCTCGATGCGCCGCGACGCCCTGTTTCGCCGGATGCTCGCGGCCGGGGACATCCTCGCGCTCGTCGGAGCCTTCCTGCTGACGCTCGAGATCTCCCGCCGCCCGCTGGGCGTCACGTGGGTGCCCTCGCCGAGATCCCGATCCTGCTCGTCGCCGCGAAGCTGACAGGGCTCTATGACCGCGACGAGACGCTGCTGCGCAAGACGACGCTCGACGAGGCGCCCAAGCTCTTCCAGCTGGCGACTCTGTGCACGGTCGTCGCCTGGCTCGCCGGCGGCCTCGTCGTCACCAACGACCTCGGCCGCCAGTCGGCCCTGATCCTCTGGCTGGCGCTCGCAGCGCTTTTGATCCTCTGCCGCTCCGTCGCACGGGCCCTGGCCCTGATGATCGCCCCGACCGAGCGCTGTCTGTTCATCGGCGATGAGATGTCGGCCGCGACGATCCGCTCGAAGCTGGCCTGCAACGGTGGCGTCAAGGCGACCGTCGTCGCTCACCTGGACCTCGACAAGGTTGCGCCGTGGTCGACCGACTCCTTCTCCGAGCCCCGTCTGGCGGAGATCCGCGACCTCGCCCAGACGCTGGATGTCCACCGCGCGATCATCGCCCCGCGCTCCGCCGACGCGGGTGAGATGCTCAACCTGGTCCGCACGCTGAAGGCCGTCGGCGTGCGCGTCAGCGTCGTCCCCCGGCTGCTCGAGGTCGTCGGCTCCTCGGTCGAGTTCGACGACCTCCACGGCGTGACCGTGATGGGCGTCAGGCGCTTTGACCTGACCCGCTCCTCGGCGCTCTTCAAGCGCTGGTTCGACCGGATCGGCGCGTCGGTCGGCCTGCTCGCCGTCTCGCCGCTGATGATCGCGATCGCGATCGCGATCAAGCTCGACAGCCGCGGACCCGTGTTCTTCCGACAGCAGCGCGTCGGGCGCCACGGCAAGCGCTTTGACATGCTCAAGTTCCGCACGATGGTCCCCGACGCAGAGTCGATGAAGGACTCCCTGCGCCACCGCAACGAGGCGATGGACGGCCTGTTCAAGATCGCCGAGGACCCGCGTATCACCCGCATGGGGCGCCTGCTGCGGCGCAGCGCCCTCGACGAGCTGCCGCAGCTGCTGAACATCGTCCGCGGCGAGATGAGCCTCGTCGGCCCGCGCCCGCTGGTGCTCGAGGAGGACCAGCGGATCGAGGGCTGGCACCGCCGCCGCCTGGAGCTGATGCCCGGCATGACGGGCCCCTGGCAGATCCTCGGCCCGGCCCGCGTGCCGCTACGCGAGATGGTCGCAATCGACTATCTCTATGTCGCCAACTGGTCCCCCTGGACGGACATCAAGATCCTCCTGCGAACCGTCCCGCACGTCCTCGGCCGTCGCGGGCTGTAGCCGCCGCGCGCGACTCCGCGAGCGAAGCGCTCAGTTGCCCGTGCCCGGGACCGTCACGGTGGGCGGCGCTTCTTCGCGTTGCGTCGAGGTCTGTTTCGGCTGCTTCGCCGCCGGCTTCTTCGGCACCGGTGCGGAGCTCTTCTTCGGCGGGGATTTCTTCTGTTCGGCCGCCTTCTTCTTGGCCAGCGCTTCGGCCGCTTCCTTTTCTTTGCGCTTGACGGCCTTTTCGGCCTGGCGTTCGCGGCGCTTGGCCTTCGCGTTCGCCGCCGCGAGGGTCCGTTTGGCGGCTTCGGCGGCCGCTTCTTCGCGCTTCTTGCTTTCGATCACCGAGAGCAGTTCGCGCTCTTTGGACTGTTCCTGGGATTCTTCGCTCTTCAGGGCCTGTGCTTCGCGGTTGTTTTCTTCCCGTTCGATCGCCTGCGGCGAGGCACCGGGCGAGGAGCTCGACTTCGATCCGCCGGCGCAGCCGGACAGGACGAGGCCACCGAGCGAGGCGGCCACGAGGCCGAGCGCGAGGCCACGCCCGCGCCGACCACGGGCCACGGAAAACCCCTGCAAAGAAGCTACACCCCTCATACGGCGCAAGCTAGCAGCCGTGCCTGGGCGGCTCAACCAGGGCGCCCGGGCGCCCGCGGGGGTCGTGTATCATCCGCGCCCCGGCGCAGCTGCGAGACCGGCCATCAAGTGCTCCACATCGTAACTGTGCATTTCGGGTCTCCGCGCTGGATCGAGATCCAGACGTCCCATCTGCGCAGGCACATCTCGGTGCCGTTCCAGACGTGGACCTCGCTGGAGGGGATCGACCCGTCCTACGGGGCCCATTTCGATCATGTCTTCGAGCAGCGGGGGCGCCATCCGGGCAAGCTGAACCATCTGGCGCTTGAGATCTCCCACGTCGCCGCGGACGATGATCTGCTGATGTTCCTGGACGGGGACGCGTTCCCGATCGCCGACCCGATGGCGCTGATCGAGGAGTCGCTGGCGAAGGCGCCGCTCGTGGCGGTCCGCCGCGCCGAGAACGTGGACCAGCCCCAGCCCCACCCGTGCTTCTGCGTGACGACCGTCGGCACCTGGCGGCGGCTGCCGGGCGACTGGTCGGGCGGGCCCACCTGGCCGGGTGCGCGCGGTGTGCGGGTGACCGACGTCGGCGGCAGCCTGCTGCGGGCCCTGGAGCTGGACGGCGAGCCATGGGTCCAGGTCCTGCGCACGAACAAGCGCAACCTCGACCCGCTGCACTTCGCGGTCTACGGGGACGTCGTCTACCACCACGGCGCGGGCTTCCGGACCGGCGAACTGAGCGGCGCCCACTCGGACAACGGGCCGGCGCCCGTGCGTATCCCCGGCCTGAAGCCGCTCAGCCGGCTGATCAACCGCCGCCGCTGGGTGTCCTGGGAACGCTCGATGGAACGCCACCACGTCGAGCAGTCCGAGCAGGTCTTCCAGCGAATCGCCGCCGGCGGCGAGGACTGGCTGGCGGAGTTCATCTGATGCTCCACGTCGTGACCGTCCACTACGCCTCGCCGCGCTGGATCGAGATCCAGACCGCCCACCTGCGTGAGCACATCTCGGTGCCGTTCCAGACGTGGACGTCGCTCGAGCGGATCGACCCGTCCTACGGGGCCCATTTCGACCATGTCTTCGAGCAGCGGGGGCGCCATCCGGGGAAGCTGAACCATCTGGCGCTTGAGATCTCCCACGTCGCCGCGGACGATGATCTGCTGATGTTCCTGGACGGGGACGCCTTCCCGATCGCCGACCCGATGGCGCTGATCGAGGAGTCTCTGGCGAAGGCGCCGCTCGTGGCGGTCCGCCGCGCCGAGAACGTCGGCGATCCACAGCCACACCCCTGCTTCTGCGTGACGAGGGTCCGCACCTGGCGGACGCTGCCCGGTGACTGGTCGGGCGGCTTCACCTGGAGGGGGCACCGCGGCAAGCTTGTCACCGATGTCGGTGGGAACCTGCTGCGCGCACTGCAGCTGGCTGAGCTCGAGTGGGTGCAGGTGCTGCGCTCCAATCGCGTCAACCTCGACCCCCTGTTCTTCGGCATCTACGGCGACCTCATCTATCACCACGGGGCCGGCTTCCGCCCGGGTGAGCTGAGCCGGGCATATCTCGACCAGGCGCCTGGGAAGGTGGCGGGGACCGGCTCGCCGCTGTTCGGCCCGCTGGCCAGACGGCTCAACGTGCGCCGCCGCGGTGCCTGGGAGCAGCGCACCCAGCGCGCCTACCTGGAGCGCTCCGAGGAGCTCTACGCGAAGATCCGGGCGGGCGGGACGGACTGGCTGGAGGAGCTGAGATGAGCGACGCGGCACCCGAGCCGGGCGGGGACGTCGGCGAGCGCGAGCGTGAATTCTGGGACGAGCACGTGCCGCCGCTGGAGCGGCTGCTCGCCCGCTACGCCCGGGGTCCCGAGCCGAACACCCGCGCGATGCTCGACGCCGTCGAGCCGCTCCAGGGGATGCGCGTGCTCGACTTCGCCTGCGGCGCCGGCCTGACCGCGAACTTCCTCGCCCAGCGCGGCGCGCAGGTGACGGCGATCGACATCAGCCCGGCGTCGGTCGCCCGGGCCGGCGAGCTCGCCGCCCGGACGGGGAACGTGATCGAGCTGATCGCGGGGGAGCTGCGCGCCGGGACGTTCGCTCCGGCGAGCTTCGACGCGGTCGTCGGGCGCTATGCGCTCCATCACGTAGAGCTGACGGTGATAGCGCCGATCCTCTGCGAGCTGCTCGTCCCCGGCGGGCGGGGGGCGTTTCTCGAGACGATGGCGCTCAACCCGCTCCTCAACCTGGCCCGTGCGAGGATGGCGGGCCGGGCTGGTGTCGCGAGCTACGGCTCGGAGGACGAGCGTCCGCTGGGCAGGGGCGATCTCCGGGTCCTGCGTGAGACGTTCGGATCGGTCGAGCTGTCGGTCGGCGAGCTTCGCTTCCTGCGGATCTTCGATCGCAACGTGCTCCGCTACCGCAGCCCGCGCGTTGCCGGCGCGCTGGGGCGGATCGACGACGGCCTGGCCCGGCTGGGCCTGGGCGTCCTCAGCTACCACCAGATCGTCAAGGTCGCAAAGCGCCCCTAGGCCCCCGTTCGAGGACGCCCCGGACGTGCTCGGCCAGGCGGCGCTTGAACGTCGCGACCGAGAACCGATCGGCGTTCCGGACAGCCTCGGCCGGGTCCAGGCCGAGGCCCTCGATCGAGCTGATCGCCCGGGCGAAGTCATCGACGTCGTCGAGTCTTGCCAGGATGCCCGTGCGCCCGTCGATGACCGTCTCGAGCGCCCCGCCGGCGGCGGCGGCCACGACCGGGCGCCCGGCGGCCTGGGCCTCGACGGCGACGATGCCGAACTCCTCCATGCTCGGCACCACGACGGCGCGGGCTTCGGCGTAGAGGCCCGCGAGCTGCTCGTCTCCCGCGCGGCCCAGGAACTCCGCCTCCGGGTAGGCCGCGCGCAACGACGCCTCGTCCAGGGCCCGAGCCGACGACCCGGATCGGGGCGCGGGCGCGCCGGGCCGCCTCGAGCGCCACATGCAGGCGCTTGTGGGCGACCAGCTCGGAGACCACCAGCAGGCCGATCGCCCGGCTCGCCGGGGCTGAAGCGCTCCGTCTCCACAGGCGGGTGGATCACCGTCGACTCGCGTCCGTAGTAGCGGCGGATCCGTTCGCGGCTGAGCTCGAGATCGCGATGTAGTCATCGACCCTGCGGCTCGCCCCGAGGTCCCAGCGGCGAATCCCGGCGAGCGTCGCCCACAACAGCGGGCGCAGCGGGCCCGGGACCTCCGCCAGGGCCCGCCGCTGCTCATACCAGGCATAGCGGAAGGGCGTGTAGCAGTAGCAGACGTGCATCGCTCCGGCCGGCGACGGACGCCCTGGGCGAACGCGCTGCTGGAGGAGAGCAGGAGCTCGCCGGGCTCGGCCCGCAGCCGCCCGATCGCCCACGGGTAGAGCGCCAGCAACCGCCTGAACCCGTCCTGGGAGACCCCAAGGCGCTGCAGCGGCGAGCTCACCACGCGATGGGACTCGAAGCGCCCCGCAGTGCCCCGGGCGTCATACAGCAGCGTCAGGATCGGCGCCTGCGCGTAGAGGTCCGCGATCGCCGCGAAGGTGCGCTCGGCCCCCCGCATGACCAACAGGTAGTCGTGTGCGAGGGTCACGCGGACTCCGGCCGGGGCGAGGTCCCCGGAAGGCCCCTGGGAGATCGCGCCCGCCTGCACCGGGCAACTATATTCGGCCCGTGCGGGTGCTCATAACCGTCCCCTGGGGCGAGCGGCTGGGCGGCGCCGAGGCGATGCTCCAGACGCTGCTGGACGGCGGCACGGGCGGCGAGGTCGAGTTCGAGCTGCTGTTCCTCCAGAGCGGCTCCTGGCCCGGGGAGCTCGCGCGCGCCGGCTTTCACGTCGAGGTGATCGAGGCGGGGCGGTTGCGCGAACCGCTGCGGATGCTCCGCTGCGTGCTTGCCGTCAGGAGCGCTCTGCGCCGCCGCCGGCCCGAGCTCATCCTCAACTGGATGCCGAAGGCACAGCTCTACTGCTCGCCGGCTGCCGTGCTCGCGGGCATGCGCAGGCGGGTCCTCTGGTGGCAGCACGAAATCCCCGACGGGCACTGGATGGATCGCCTCGCCACGGCGCTCCCGGCGCGTGCCGTCGGCTGCTGCTCGAACGCAGCCGCCGAGGCCCAGCGGCGGCTGCGGCCCCGCCGGGAGACGTTCATCGTGGCGCCTGGCGTCGAGCCGCCCGCCGGCGGTGCGGCCCCCGTCGCGCCGCTGCCCGCCGACGGTCTGCCCGTGGTCGGGCTCGTCGGGCGCCTGCAGGCATGGAAGGGGCAGGACCGGCTTCTGCGTGCCCAGGTGATCCTCCGTGGACGGGGCCGCCCGGTGCGGACGCTGATCGTCGGCGGGGATGCGCACGGCCTCTCGAGCGACTACGCCGCGTCGCTGCCGGGCCTCGTGGCGGAGCTCGGCCTCGCGGGCGCCGCAACGCTGACCGGGCAGGTGCCCGACGCGGGGCCCTACATCGAGCAGATGGACGTGCTCGTCAACGCCTCGGAGGCCGAGCCGTTCGGGCTGGTTCTGCTCGAGGCGATGGCGCGCGGGGTCCCGGTCGTCGCCGTCGCCGGCGGCGGGCCGCTGGAGATCGTCGAGGACGGGCGCACCGGGGTGCTGGCCCGCTCGGGCGAGCCCGAGGCGCTCGCCGAGGCGATCGAGCGGCTGCTGGGGGACGCGGAGCTGGCGCGCCGGATCGGTTCGGCAGGCCGGGCGCGCTTCGAGGAGTACTACACGGCCGCTGCGATGCGCGAGCGCATGCTCAGCCGGCTGCGAGCGCTGGCCGGGGACGCTCGGCCGCGACGATCACCGAGACCGACGTGAGAACCGGTGAGCGGCGCATCAGCGGGGCGGGCCAGACGCGCCCTCCGGTCAGCGGGATCACGTCGCTGCCGGCGTAGCGCGGCGGCTCGGGCAGGAGCCCCTCCTCGCGCAGGATCCTCGCCGTCACATGCGGCGGGGCCGGTGAGACGTGAACGTCGTTCTCGGGCCGGAACGCTGTGAACCGGCCTCGGACGCCGAGCTCGAGCCTCGTTCGCAGGCTCGCCAGGTTGGGTGTCGAGACGACGATCCGCCCACCCGGTGCGACCAGCCTCGCTGCCGCTCGCAGCGCCGTCCAGGGCGCCTCCAGATGCTCGATCACCTCGATCATCATGACCCGGTCGGCGACGGGCACGTCGAGGGCCTGTTCGGCTCCGAGCCGGCGGAACTCGACCTCCTCGCGCAGATCGTCCGCGAGCCAGTCGATCGGGTCAAGGCCCCACAGGGCGGCCGGCTGCCACCCCGCTTTGATCACCCGCAGCAGGTTCCCCGTGCCGCATCCCACGTCGAGCCAGCGCAGCCCCGGCGCGGGCTCGGCGGCGTCCATTGCGGCCTCGAGGATGGCGTCCATCGAGATGCCCGCCGAGGCGAGCTGCTCCGAATACCCTGGCACCGGGCGACCCTACCAGAGGGCCCTGGAGCCCAGGCCGGGCTCCCGCGAGGGGCGCGAAGGGGTGCAGTAACGTGCGCCGTCGCGATGTCAGCAGCGGCGACCCCCGATTCACAGGCCCCGCAGGCGTCCCCGGCGGAGGTCACGATCGTCGCGCACGACATCGGCCCCGTCGGCGGCATGGAGCGCCAGCTCGTCCAGCTGATCAGCGGCCTGCGGCGGCTCGGGCACCCGGTCACCGTGGTCGGGCGGGTCTGCGAGCTGCCGGCCGGGGTCGAGGTGGCCTTCCATCGTGTGCGCGGGCCGGGCCGGCCGTTTTTGATCGCCTACCCCTGGTTCCTGCTCGCGGGCTCGGCCGTCGTGCGCCGGCGCCGCCGCGGCATCGTGCAGGCGACGGGCGCGATCGTGCTCAATCAGGTCGATGCGATTGCCGTTCACTACTGCCACCAGTCCGGCGTTGCGACGCCGGCCCGGGCAACGCCGCTGACGAGGATCTACATCGCGGCCGTCGCCGCCCTGAACAACGTCAGCGAACGATTCTGCTACGGGATCCAGCGCACGGCGACGTTCGTCTGCGTCTCAGACGGCGTCGCCGATGAGATCCGCCGGCACTTCCCTGGCGCCGCCGAGCGGGTGATGACGATCCACAACGGCGTCGACACCGAGGCCTTTGCGCCGGGCTCACGGGCGCAGGAGGCGCAAGCCCTGCGCGAGCGGCTGGGGATCGCGAGCGGCCGCCTGACGGCCGCCTTCGTCGGCAGCGAGTGGGAGCGCAAGGGCCTCGAGCCGGCGATCCGCGCCCTGGCGCGCGCACCGGAATGGGATCTGATCGTGGCGGGCGGCGGTGACCGCGAGCGCTACGAGCGCCTGACGGGCGAGCTGGGGGTCGCAGGGGCCGTCCACTGGCTCGGGGTGACGCGGGATGTCCCGCTGGTTCTTGCGGCCGCCGACGCGCTCATCTTCCCCTCCGCCTACGAGGCCTTCCCGCTCGTGGCCCTGGAGGCGGCGGCGAGCGGGCTCGCGATTCTCGCGACGCCCGTCAACGGGGTTCGCGAGCTGATCGCCGACGGAGAGAGCGGCTTTCTGATCTCGCCCGAGCCGCAGACGATCGCCGCCCGCCTGCAAGAGCTGGCCGGCGACCCAGGCCTGCGTGCCCGCATGGGCCAGGCGGCCCGCGCGGCGGTGCTCGCGTTCAGCTGGGAGCGGATGGTCCGCTCCCACCACGAGCTCTACCAGCGCCTGGCCGCCCGAGCGCGCCCAGCAGGAGCGCCTCGAGCGCGTCGGTGGCGGCCGGGACGGTGAACAGGCGCTCGACGCTCGCCCGGCCGGCTGCCGGCCAGCGAGGCGCGCAGCGCCGGCTCGTCGCGAAGCCTCCCGAGCGCGGCGGCGAGGCCCTCGACGTCACCCTCGGCGAAGATCAGTCCGCCGCCCGTCAGGCCGAGCAGCCACGGGATCTCCCCCGAGTCCGAGCCGACAACCGGAACACCGCACCACAGCGCCTCGATGATCACCCGGCCGAACTGCTCCTTCCAGGTGGGCGTCGTGTGGGAGGGCACCGCAAGGACGTCCAGCTGAGCGTAGCCCGCGGCCATCTGATCGTGTGAGAGGCCGTCGAGGACGCGGACCTGCGACCCGGGGATCGCGGCTCCCTCGAGGCGCTCCCGCAGCTCGCCGTTGCCGATCAGCAGCAGCTCGACGGGCGCCGCCAGCAGACGGACGGCCTCAAGGAGATCATCGAGCCCCTTGCTGGGTGTCAGCCGGCCCGCGAAGCCGACCGTGAACGGCCGTCCGGATGGCGGCTCGGGAAGCTCCCGCCACCCTGGGACCGCAGGGGGTGCAAGGCCCACCTCGCCTCGGGCGCCCCACGCGCGAACGAGCTCGCCCGCGGTCTGCGAGCGGGCGGCCACGAAGGCAGCGTCGCGCAGCACCTCCGAGCGCAGCCGGCGCACCGGGGCGGGGAGGGGCCGATCGATGTTCTCGTAGGCCTGGACGCCGAAGGGGATCCGCAGCGGCTCAAGCGCCCGGCGCCACTGGCTCGCCGCCAGCGCATAGGGCTCGGCCTCCAGGAAGGCGACATGCGGCGCGATCCGGCGCGCCAGGGCACGACAGCGGGTCAGGTAGAGATGGCGCTGTGGGCGTCCGCCGAGCACCACGGGGACGGGGTGCAGGGCGTCCTCGAGGCCCGGCAGCGCCGCCGCGGTGATGGCGCTCGGCGAGTACTCGCTCGGCCATTTGCGGGGGACGACCATGTCGAGCTTCCAGCCCCGGCCGGCCAGCTCGCGGTAGATCAGCTGGTTGACGGGCAGCACGGCCGGGTGGCTGACAACCAGCAACCGCCGGGCGGGGTCGGTGCGGCCCTGCAAACGGGGGTTTTGTGGCGGGTCGGCCATGGGCAGATCGTTGCAGCGGTCCCCGTTCTCGGGCGAGGGCGCCACGATACTCTTTACGGTCTACTTAGCCCGTTTCGTATGCTCCATAAGCTTGCCGCGCAGCGGGCGCCCGCGCGTTGGATGGAACCTTGCACGGACCCTATAAATGAACCCGACCCATTCAGCATCATCAGCTCTCGTCCCTGTGTGGCGACGCAAGTGGCTGATCCTCATCATCGGGGTCCTTGTCGCCGCGGGAGCCTACGAGCATTACAAGGCCAAGCCGACCGTCTACTCGGTCAAGACCCAGCTGTATCTCGGAGCCGCCTCCGAAAGCCAGGCGCTGCTGAACAACACCCTCGGCAAGGCCGTCACGAAGCTCAGCTCGACCGCGATCGCCAACCAGGCCGAGCTGATCGGCTCGACGATCGGGGAAATCGTCAAAAAGAAATTCCGTCGTGAACACAAGCACGACGCGGCCAAGGGCAAGCTGAAGGCGAAGGCCCCCGGCTCCAGCGAATTCATCCAGCTGACCGCCGAAGCCCGAACCGCGGCGGCGGCCTCCGAAGTCGCCAACGCCTATGCCCAGACCTACATCGCCCACCACCAGGCCAACTATGAACGCAACGTTCGCTCGGCGATCAAGACCACCGAAGCGCAGATCGAGCGGATCAAGCACGCTCAGGAGGTCGCGGAAGCCAAGACGAAATCGAGCGGCAAGAGCGCCGGGGGCAACAGCAGCGCAGCCACCCTGCAGACTGCATCGCTGACGACGAAGCTGAACCAGCTCGAATCGGACCTGACGGTCAAAGGCGTCGAGCAGGTCGGTGTCGCCCGCCCGGCGAAGGCCGAACTGATCGGGCCGAAGCCGAAACAGAACGGCATCTTCGGCTTCGTGATCGGCATCCTGCTCGCCTCGATGGCGGTCTTCGTGATCAGCCGGATCAACCCGCGCGTCAGGGCCCTCCCGGACATCGAGGGGATCTTCGCGCTGCCGATCCTGGCGGCGGTCCCCGTCGCCCGCAACCCGATCGTCCGCCGCGACGGGCAGGTGCGCCCGTCCAAGCTCCTGAGCGAGCCGCTGTGGCGATTGCAGACCTCGCTGCGCCTGGGGGCCCAGGGCGCGGACGGCTCGGCCGGTCAGCCGCCCAGGTCGATCCTGTTTCTCAGCGCGGACCCCGGCGACGGCAAGTCGACGATCGCCGCGGGCCTTGCCCTGGTGCAGCGCGACGCCGGTGAGCGCACGACGCTCGTCGAGGCCGACTTCCGCCGCCCGACCCAGGCGCGCCTGCTCAACCTCGGCTATGAGAACCCGGCGGGCCTCGCCGAGGTGCTCGCCGGCAGCGCGCTTCCGAGCGCCGCGCTGCAGCGCGTCGGGCTGGCCGCCTCCAACGGCGCCGCCGCGGAGCACGGCGGCGCAATGGCCACCGCCGTCGCGAGCCCGCAGGGGTCGGTCAGCGTCCTGCGCGGGGCCGCCGAGGTGGCGAACCCGCCGGCGCTGCTGGCCCGGCCGGAGATGGTCGAGCTGCTGCGCGTCCTCACCGGCGACTTCGACAACGTCGTCGTGGACGCCCCGTCGCCGCTGCAGGTCAGCGACGTGATGCCGCTGCTCGCTGCGGTCGACGGGATCGTGATCGTCGCCCGCATCGATCACACGCGCGAGACATCTGCGCGGCGGCTGATGCAGCTGTTGGATCGCACCGCCACCGCGCCGGTCCTCGGTGTCGTCGCCAATGCCGTGCGAAAGCGCGACATCCAGCGTTACGGATTCTCCTCGGGAACCGCGAGCCGACGGGGACCGTTCAGCCTGCTGGGACGATGACCGCCGCGAGCCCCGACGTGAGGAGCGCCGTGCCCGCGGTGCATCCGCTCGTCAGGCGACGGCGGATCGCCGATCTGCTGGCGCGGGTGCTGGGGATCGGCCTGGCGATCGGGCTCTCATACGAGATCGCCACCTCGATCGCCCAGCCCAACCTGCCGCTGACGTTCGGCCTGATGATCGGGATCGGCGGGCTGGCCACGCTGATCGGCAACCCGCGCCTGGAGGTGACGGTCACGATCCTGGCCGTCTACCTCGGCTGCCTCGACGGCCCGCTGAAAGGGTTCGGCGGCGGCGGGACGCTGACCGCCGTCGCCCGTGACGTGCTGATCTTCGCAGTCGTCATCGGCGCCGTCGTCCGGCTGCTCGCCCGCCCCGGGCCGATCCGGATGCCGGCGATGTCCGGCTGGATGTTCGCGTTCATCTCGCTCGTCCTTGTCGAGGCGCTCAACCCCAACACCCAGGGCCTGTTGAAGATCGCCGGCGGCTACCGCCAGCAGCTGGAGTGGGTGCCGTTCTTCTTCTTCGGCTACGCGCTGATCAACACCCGCGAGCGGATGCGGAAAATGTTCCTGATCCTGGGCGCGATCGCGCTGGCCAACGGAATCGTCGGTGCGATCCAAGCGCGTCTGTCGCCCCAGCAGCTCGCGAGCTGGGGGCCTGGATACGCGGAACGGATCGAAGGGGCCAACGGCGTCTCGGGGACGACGTTCCGCAGTGAAGGCGAAGGCCACGTCCGTCCGGTCGCGCTCGGCTCGGACATCGGCTTCGGCGGCACCGTCGGCGTGATCGCCCTGCCGGGGATCCTCGCGTTGCTGGCGGCCCGCTACAAACGGCGCAAGTGGGTAATCCCCCTACTCGCCACGGGCGCGCTGTTAGCCGTCGCGACATCGCTCTCGCGAACCTCGGTCCTCGGGGCAATCTGTGCGCTGGTCGCATTCGGGGTCTTCTCGCTGAGCGCAGGGCGCCAGATGCTCCGGCCGCTGGCGGCGATGCTCGTGCTGATGGTCATCGGGGTCGGCGTTGTGACCGTGCTGTCCTCCACCGAGGGTGAATCGGCCTTCTCGCGCTACGCCAGCATCGCTCCCGAAAAGGTCGCCACGACAGCGCCCAGCTACAAGGAACTGAGCCTCAAGCAGATACCCAACGACATCGCCAACGACCCCTTCGGGTTCGGTCTCGGCGTCTCCGGGGCGGCGGCCAGCTTCGGGGGGCGCACGACGGTGAAGCTGGAAGGTCACGGCTTCAGCGCAGAGACCCAGTACAACTTCGTCATGAACGAAGTGGGCCTGCCCGGGCTGATCGTTTGGATCGCCCTGACCTTCTACCTGCTGTGGCTCGCGGCGACGCGGCTGCGGACCGTCCAGGACATCGAGATCCGGATCGGCCTCTCGGCGATCGCCGCCGTCATCTCAGGGCTCACGATCATGGGCTTCGCGGGGGCCTTCATGGCCGGCTCGGGCTCGGGGCCCTACTTCTGGTTCGCGATGGGGGTGATGGCCTACTGGCTCGTCGGGCCTGGGCGCTACCGTGCTCCCGAACCGGATGAGGATGAGGATGAGCTCCCCGTGCCCGGCCCGTCGTCCGCACCTGCGCCGCTGAACCCCGTTGTGGCCGGAGCCGTCTGATGCCCCGCGCGGTGCCCGTCAATCCGAGGGACGCGAAAGGGCGCCTCGACATGCGCCAGCGCCTCAGCCTGCTGATCGGCGACCGGCGGCACCTGGTCATCTGGCTCGGCGCGTGCTCGCTCATCTCGGCGGTGCTCGAAGGCGTCTTTCTCGCGCTGATCGCACAGATCGCGCTGAATGTCGTCGGTGCGAAGAAGGCATCCGGCCACGGCACGCACCTCGGATTCCTGAACATTCACGCAGGCGTCGAGACGCTGATCCTGCTCGCGCTGATTCTTGCGCTCGGGCGGCTCGTGATGCAGGTGCCGCTCTCGCTGCTCCCGGCCCGGATCGCAGCAGACGTTCAGGCGCGCCTGCGCCGTGACCTGTTCGCCGCGTACACGAAGGCGTCGTGGGGCGTTCAGTCCAGGGAGCGCGAGGGTTACCTCCAGGAGACGATGACCGGGCAGGTGATGCAGGCGACCAGCGGCGCGGTCCAGGCCACATCGCTGATCACGGCGCTCGTCACCTTCATGATCCTGCTCATCTACGCCGTGTTGCTGAACCCGGTGGCGGCCGGGACGGTGCTCGGAGCGACGGTGGTCCTGTTCGTAGCCCTGCGGCCGCTGAACAACCTCGGCGCTCGCCGTGCCCGGGCGCTCTCACAGGCTCAGCTCGAATATGCCGGGGGCGTCAACCAGGCGAACCGCCTGGCGGAGGAGACGCACGTGTTCGGTGTCGCCGAGGCCCAGAAGAGCGAGGTGAACCGCCTGATCGAACAGGCGCGCGAGCTCTTCTACAAGACCCAGGTGATGGGCCGGATCACGCCAGGGATCTTCCAGAGCATGATCCTGCTGTTCGTCGTCGGCGCACTGCAGCTGCTGGAGCGCCAGGGGGCCGGGCACGTCGCCTCGCTCAGCGCGGTGATCATCATCCTGTTGCGGGCCGGCAACTCCGGCCAGTCGGTCCAGGGATCGTGGCAGTCGCTGCGCCAGGCGCTGCCGTTCATCGAGCGCCTGCAGGACACCCGCCAGCGTTACCTCGCGAGCGTCCACCGGGACGGGACGCTCCCACTGGAGCACATCGGCTCGCTGGCCTTCGAGGACGTCAGCTTCGGCTACACCGAGGGCAGGCCGGTGCTCTCGGAGATCAACTTCGAGGTCGCCGCAGGGGAGTCGGTGGGCGTGATCGGGCCCTCCGGGGCGGGCAAGTCGACGCTGATCCAGCTCCTGCTGCGCCTGCGCCTGCCCGACAGCGGCAGCTACCTCGTCGACGGGCGGCCCGCGCAGGATTACATCGCCGCCGACTGGCACCGCCGGGTCGCCTACGTGCCGCAGGAACCGCGCCTGCTCCACGCCTCGGTCGCCGAGAACATCCGCTACTTCCGCGACGTCGACGACGAGGCGGTCGAGCGGGCCGCTCGCCTGGCGCGGATCCACGACGACGTCGTCGCCTGGCCTGACGGCTATGACACCATCGTCGGGCCGCGGGCCGATGCCGTCTCGGGCGGCCAGCAGCAGCGGATCTGCCTTGCCCGGGCGCTCGTGGCCCGCCCCGAAGTGCTCGTTCTCGACGAGCCGACGAGCGCCCTGGACCCGCACTCCGAGAGCCTCATCCAAGAGTCGCTGATGGCGCTGCGCGAGGAGCTGACGCTGTTCGTGATCGCCCACCGCATGTCGACGCTCGACATCTGCGACCGGGTGATGGTCATCATCGACGGGCGGCTGGCGGCCTTCGACACGATCGAGGAGCTGAAAAGCGACAACGCCTATTACCGCTCCGCCTCGGCGCTCGCAGCAGGCGCCGGTGGTCGCCTGCTCTGAACCGCGAGCGCGTAGGGTGACCCGGTGGAGGATCGAGCTGTTGCAGACGGGCGGGCGGGCGCGATGAGCACGCGGGCGCCGGACTTCTACATCGTCGGGCATGCCAAGTGCGGCACGACGGCGCTGTACGAGATGCTTGGCGAGCACCCGCGGATCTACATGCCGGCGTTGAAGGAGCCCCTCTACTTCGCCACCGACCTGCGGCTGCGCTTCCAGCGCCGCGCCGCGGGTTCGCTGCCGACCGAGCTCGAGGACTATCTGGCGCTGTTCGAGGCGGCCGCTCCGGGACAGCTCGTCGGTGAGGCATCCTCCTCCTACCTGTGGTCGCGCGAGGCCGCCGCCGGGATCGCCGCCCTGCGCCCCGACGCGAAGATCATCGCGATCCTGCGCGAGCCCGCCAGCTTCCTGCGCTCGCTGCATCTGCAGCTGCTGCAGAACCACATCGAGACCGAGAAGGACCTGCGCCGGGCGATCGAACTGGAGCCCGAACGGCGCCAGGGACGTCAGATCCCCAAGCGTTCGGTGCGCCCGCAGGCGCTGCTCTACTCCGAGCGGGTTCGCTACGTCGAGCAGCTGCGCCGCTACCGCGAGGTGTTCGCCGAGGAGCAGATGCTCGTGCTGATCTACGACGACTTCCGGGCCGACAACGAGGGCACGGTCCAGCAGGTGCTGCGGTTCCTGGGGATCGACGATGCCCTCCCCGTCGGCGCGCGCGAGGCCAACCCGACCGTGAGGATGCGCTCGCAGCTGCTCGACGACGCCGTCCACGCGGTCTCCGTCGGCGCGGGGCCGCTGTCGCGGACGGTCAAGGCGGCGGTCAAGGCGCTCACGCCCACCCCCTTGCGACGGCGCGCGCTGGAGCTCGCCCAGCAGCGGCTGGTCGTGGGCCGCCCGCAACCCGAGGACCGGGCTCTGACCGCCGAGCTCAAGCGCCGCTTTCGCCCCGAGGTGGCGGCTCTGGGCGAGTACCTCGACCGCGATCTGCTCGAGCTCTGGGGATACGATGGCGAGGGCTGAGCGGGCCCCGGCGGAGGGTGGCGAGCGCGCCGCGCGGGGGCGGGTGCCGGACTTCTTCATCGTCGGGCATTCCAAGAGCGGGACCACGGCGCTGTACGAGATGCTCCGGGCACACCCGCAGATCTTCATGCCGGAGCTCAAGGAGCCCGTCTATTTCGCGGCCGAGCTGCCCCGGCAGGCGCACCGCTACGTGGCGCCCGAGACGCTCGATGAGTACCTCGCGCTGTTCGCGGACGCGGCCCCCGGGCAGCTGACGGGCGAGGCGTCCGCCTCATATCTGTGGTCGCGCACGGCGGCGGGCGCGATCGCCAAGGCTCGCCCCGACGCGCGGATCATCGCGATCCTGCGCGAGCCGGCCGCTTTCCTGCGCTCGCTGCACCTGCAGAACCTGCAGTCCCACTACGAGGACCAGCGCGACCTGCGCCGGGCCCTCGAGCTCGAGGATGAGCGCCGCGAGGGCAGGTCCCTGCCGCCCCGCTCGCTGTGGCCCCAGGTGCTGCTCTACTCCGAGCACGTCCGCTATGTCGAGCAGCTGCGCCGCTACCGGGACGTCTTCGCCGAGGAGCAGATGCTGGTGCTGATCTACGACGACTTCCGGGCCGACAACGAGGGCACGGTCCGGCGGGTGCTCGAGTTCCTCGGCCTCGACACCACGGGGCCGGTGATCGTGACCGAGGCCAACCCGACGGTCGCAATGCGCTCCCAGCAGCTCGATGAGATCGTCCACTCCCTGTCGGTGGGCACCAACCCGCTGGCGCGCTCGGCAAAGAGGGCCGTCAAGGCGCTGACGCCCGAGCGGGCCCGCCGCGGGCTGCTGGCGGCCGTGCAGCGCCGGCTCGTGGCACCGGAGCCCGAAGCCGCCGACGAGCTGTTGATGGCCGAGCTGCGGCGACGCTACCGGCCGGTCGTGGCTGAGCTGAGCGACTATCTCGGACGCGACCTGATCGCGCTGTGGGGGTATGGCGATGGGGCCTGAGCGCCAGGCCGGGGCGGGGACCGGCGAGACGGAGCCCGGCGGCGAGGAGCTCGAGCTGCGCGACCCCCGCGTGCCGGACTTCTTCATCGTCGGGCAGCCCAAGAGCGGCACGACGGCGCTCTACGCGATGCTGCGCACACACCCCGAGATCTTCATGCCGGACTTCAAGGAGCCGCGCTTCTACGCCGACGACCTGCCCTCCCGCTTCCAGGAGCCCCGGGCCTCGGGCCTGCCCGCGGAAACCTATGAGGACTACCTCGCGCTGTTCGCGCCGGCGGGGGAGGGCCAGCTCGTCGGCGAGGCCTCGACGGCCTACATCTGGTCCCACAGCGCGGCGGCACGGATCGCGCGGGCGCGCCCGGAGGCGAAGATCATCGTGATCCTCCGCGAGCCCGCCGCCTACCTGCGCTCGCTCCACCTGCAGCTGATGGAGATCCGCATCGAGGACGCGAAAACACTGCGCAAGGCGCTGGCACTGGAGGATGAGCGCCGCGCCGGGCGCCACGTGCCGCGCGAGATCGGGAACTGGCCACAGGTGCTGCTCTACACCGACCGGGTCGCCTACGTGGAGCAGCTGCGCCGCTATCACGCGGTGTTCGCGCCGGAGCAGGTCCTGGTCCTCATCTACGACGACTTCCGGGCCGACAACGAGGGCACGGTGCGCCGGGTCCTGGCGTTTCTGGGTGTCGATCAGCAGGCGCCTGTCACCGTGACCGAAGCCAACCCGACCGTGCGGATGCGCTCGGCGCGGGTCGACGGGATGGTCCGCTCGGTGACCGTCGGCGGGAACCCGATCGCTCGCAATGCCCGCCGGGCGCTGAAGCTGGTGCTGCCCGAGAGCGCCCGCGAGCGGCTGCGCTTCTTGATCTGGCGGCGGCTCGTGTTCGGCAGCCCACGGCCCGCCGACGAGGAGCTGACGATCGAGCTGCGCCGCCGCTTCAAGGGTGAGGTCCAGGAGCTCAGCGAGTACCTCGGTCGCGACCTGGTCAAGCTCTGGGGCTATGACCAGCTCGGCTGAGCGGCGCTTCCCGGACTTCTACGTCGTCGGGCATCCCAAGAGCGGCACGACGGCCCTCTACGAGATGCTCCGCGCCCACCCGCAGATCTTCATGCCCGACCTGAAGGAGCCGCGCTGGTTCGCGACCGACCTGCGCGCGCGCTTCGCCGGTGCGCCGGCGCCGTCCGCCCCCGGGGCCCCGGCGCTGCCCGAGACACTCGATCAGTACCTCGAGCTGTTCGCACCGGCGGGGCCGGGACAGCTGACGGGCGAGGCCTCGCCGTCCTACCTGCGCTCGAGGCTCGCCGCGGGGCTGATCGCCCAGGCGCGTCCGGATGCCAAGATCATCGCGATCCTGCGCGAGCCGGCCGGGTTTCTGCGCTCGCTGCACATGGAACTGGTCCAGAACCACGTCGAGCCCGAGCAGGATCTCCGCGCCGCGCTCGCGGCCGAGCAGGTCGGGCCCGACGGGTTGCGCCGCTACACCGACCGGGTTGCCTACGTGGAGCAGCTGCGCCGCTATCGCGAGGCCTTCCCCGACGAGCAGCTGCTGGTGCTGATCTACGACGATTTCCGGGCGGACAACGAGGGCACCGTCCGCGGCGTCCTGCGTTTCCTGGGCGCCGATGAGAGCGTCCCGCTTCCCTCTGTGGAGGCGAACCCGTCGGTCCATGTCCGCTCGCTGCGCCTCGATCGCCTGACGCGCCGGGTCCAGGGAGCCCAGGGCCCGCTGGCCCGGGCGCTGAAGGACCGCCTCAAGATGCTGGCGGGGGGCGGGGATGTCTTCGCGCGGGCCCGCAGGGGGCTCCTCTACGCGGCCCCGCCGCCACCCGAGGAGGCGCTGATGGGCGAGCTGCGCCGGCGCTTTGAGCCTGAGGTGCGAGCGCTCGGCGAGTACCTCGATCGCGACCTGCTGGAGCTGTGGGGATATGACCGTGACGGCTGAGGCCGAGCCGCCCTTCGAGGAGCTCTGGCTCGAGGCGCGCCGCGCGGCCCAAGAGGACGCGCTCCCACCCGGGGAGGTGCTCGTCAGCTGCTCGGCTCCGACCGGCTCCGGCGGCCTGGGGCGACACTTCGCGGAGATCCTCCTCGCGCTCGAGCGGGCCGGCGCTGCCCCGCGGGGGATCGCGGGCGGCGGAGAGGACGTCAGGCGCCCTGTCGTGGGGACCGTCCGTCGGGCGCTGCGGCGCTCGCCCGCCTGGAGGGCCTGGGCCGACTGTGTCGCCTTCGATCGCTATGCCGCAGCGCGCCTGGCGGGCGGCGAGCACCTGATCGCCTTCAACGGCGAGGCCAACCGGCAGTTCGCCACGGCGCGCCGCCGCGGCTATCGCTCGGTGTCGCTGATGGCCGCCAACTCGCACATGCGCCGGGTGATCGCCCTGCACCGGCAGGCGCGGCTGCGCTACCCGATCGAGCAGCCCTACTCGGAGCACCTGCTGGCGCGTAACCTGCGCGACTACGAGCGGGCCGAGCGCATCTACTACGCCTCCGACTACATCCTCGAGTCCTTCCTGGCGGAGGGCTGGGACGCCGGGCGCATGACCCGCTTCCCGCTGATCCCCGATCCGCGCTTCACGCCCCGCACCGAACGCCCGGCCGGCCCCTGCTTCGAGGTCCTCTACGTCGGCGCCCTGACGGTCGCCAAGGGCGTGCCGCTGCTGATCGACGCGGTCAGGCGCCTGCCCTTCGAGGATCTGCGCCTGACCCTCGTGGGCGGGTGGGGGACCCCCGGCATGCGCCGTTTCGTGCAGCGGGCCCTCGCCGCGGACCCGCGGATCGCCGTCAGCCCCGGCGATCCCCTGCCACACCTGCGCCGGGCCAGCGTGTTCGTCCACGCAAGCTGGGAGGACGGGTTCGCCTACGCGCCCGCCGAGGCGCTGGCCGCCGGGGTCCCGGTCCTCGTCAGCGAGGACACCGGGATGAAGGAGCTGATCGCCGGTCCGGACCGGGGCCGGGTTCTCGCCACCGGCGATCTCGATGCACTGACCGAGGCGATCGAGGCCGCCTACCGGGGTGAGCTCTTTGGCCGCTAGCGCAACCCCGCTGCGGATCGCCGTGCTGGGCGTCTCCACCACCGCCGTCTGCGGCGTGCGCGACCACGCGACGCTGCTCACCCGGGGGCTGGCGGGCGCGGGGGAGCAGCCGACGATGCTGTGGCTGGACTATGAGCCGGCGGGCCTGGCCGGCGGGCGGCGCGCGCTCGGGGCCTGGGTGGAGGGGCTGCCCGGCGAGCTCGAGCGCTCCGGCGCCCAGGCGATCCTGCTGCACTACTCGGTCTTCGGGCTCTCCCACCGGGGCGTGCCGGTGTTCGTCCATCCGCTGCTCGCCCGGCTGAAGCGGACGGGCCTCCCGCTCGTGACGATCGTCCACGAGGCCGTCTACCCGTGGAACATCGGCGGAGCCCGCGGCAAGCTCTGGGCCTTCACCCAGCGCGTCGCGCTGATCGAGCTCGTCAGGCGCTCCTCCGGGCTGCTCGTCACGGCCTCCTTCCGCGAGCAGTGGCTGGCCGGCAGGCGCTGGCTGCCGAGGCGCCCGATCGAGACCGCGCCGGTCTTCTCCAACCTTCCCGCGCCGGGGCCCGGGGCGCGCGATGCCCGCAGCGGGCAGCGAATCGGCGTGTTCGGATATGCCTACGAGGGAGCCGGCGTCGCGCTCGTGCTCGACGCGCTGGCGGCCATCCGCCGCCGCCTCGGAGGGACCGAGCTGGTGCTGCTCGGCGCGCCGGGCGCGGACTCCCCGGCCGGGCGCGAGTGGCGCCGGCGGGCCGAGCAGCAGGGCCTCGCCGCCGCGGTCCACTTCAGTGGCACGCTGACGGCGGCGCAGCTCACCGACGCGCTGGCCGCCTGCGACGTCCTGCTGTCGATCAACTCCGGTGGACCGAGCTCGCGCAAGGGGTCACTCGCCGGGTCGCTTGGCTCGGGAGCGCCCGTGGTGGCGCTCGACGGGCCCCACAGCTGGAGGGAGCTGGCCGAGAGCGACGCGATCAGGGTCGTCCCGAGCGACCCTCGGGCGCTGGCCGAGGCCGTCCTCGAGCTGCTGGAGGACCCCGCCGCGGCGCAGGCGCTGGGGGAACGCGGAAGAGCCTTCGCCGAGCAGCGGATGAGCGTCAGCGAGACGGTGCGGGCCGTCGAGGACCTGCTCGAGCGAAGCGGCGCAGGCTCGCGCCCCCGCTAGGCCGGCGGCGGACTCGCTTCCCAGGTGCCCCGGGCCCGGCGGTAGGCCTCGAGGATCGCGCTGACGTGGCGCTCGGGCGAGAACCGCTCGGCTACGTTCGCCCGCCCGGCCTGGCCCATCTCGCGGCGACGGGCGGGATCTGCGAGCAGCTCGTTGAGTGCCCGTGCCAGCTCGCCCGGGTCGGCGGGCCTGACCAGCAGGCCGCTGACGCCGTCGCTGAGCCAGTCGCCGATCGCACCCGTGGCGCTGGCCACGACCGGCCGCCCTGCGGCATGGGCCTCGATGCCGACCAGGCCGAAGGGCTCCGGCCAGACGGAGGGCATCGCGAGCACCGAGGCCTCCGAGAGCTCCCGTGCCAGCTCCCCGGCCTCGAGCCAGCCCTTGAAGGCGAAACGCTCCTCGACGCCCAGGCGCCCGGCCAGGGCACGAAGCCTGGGCAGCTGCCAGCCGTCGCCGCAGACCACGAACTCCCCGTCCACCTCACGCGCGGCGCGAATCAGGACCTCGAGTCCCTTGGGCGGCACGACGCGTCCGGCGAAGATGACGCGGCGGCGGTGCTCGCCGCCGTCGCCACCCGACGGCGTGAGGGTCGTGAACAGGGGGATCACGCAGCGCCGCTCGATCGCGTTGGCTGCCAGATGCTGATCGACGGCGCTGCCGTAGCTGACGGCCAGGTCGGCGAGCTCCAGCGCCCGCACCGCCCGGGTCGTCCGCCGGTAGGCACCCGGCAGCGGACGGGGGTCGCGCGTATGAGCGCAGCCGCGCAGGGCGAGGTTCGCGATGCAGCCGGGGCCGTGGTGGTGGGTGCATTTCTCACCCGGGCCGAAGTGGTAGACGTCCGAGGTGCAGGCGGTGTAGCCGTGTGCGCTGATCACCACCGGGGCCAGCGCACGCAGCGCCGCCACGATCTCCGGGTCGTCGACCTGATGCAGATGGATCACCTGCGGCGTCAGCGAGAGGGCCTCGCCGAGGCGCTCTCGAACCGGCGCCCGCACGTCGCCGAGCGCCGCCGAGCGCATCACGAGCACCCCGTCGTCGGTGCGCCCGGGGGTGGCTTCCCCGGCCAGCACATGCACCTCGAGGCCCGCCCGGGCGAGCGCGCCGGCGCTGGCTTCGGCATGGGCCGCGATCCCTCCGTCGCGCCTCCAGCGGGGCGTCACGAACAGGACGGAACGCGGGCTGGGCTCGGCCATCGGCCCGCTGATGATAGCCCCGCCGATCTCCGCCGAGGCCCGGGCGCAGGCCTGATCGAGCCCAATCGTCCTTTGCTAGATTGCTCACGCGTGTCACAGCCGTCCCCCACGACCCCGCCGGTGGACGGAGCGGGGAGCGCGAACGGCCCGAAGGTGATCTACGTGATGGGCTCCGGGCGCTGCGGCAGCACGATCCTCGGCGTCACGCTGGGCAACTGCGAGAAGATGTTCTTCGTCGGCGAGCTCGACCGCTGGCTGGCGTCCAACGGCACGCCGGTTCTGGGCGGGATCGAGCGGACGCGCTTCTGGAACAGGGTCCGCAACGAGATGACCGTCGACCCGGACCTGCTCGGCGAGCGCGCCCGCGACAGCCTCGAGCGGGGCCTCGGGCCGCTGCGGGTCACCAAATGGCGGGGCCGGCGCAGCCTGCGCCGGCGCTACCGCAGGACGATGGCAGAGCTCTACACGACGATCGCCCGGGTCGCGGGCGCCACGCACATCGTCGAGACCTCGCACTTCCCGCTGCGGGCACGCGAACTGAAAGCGATCCCCGAGCTCGACGTCTACCTGCTGTTCCTCGTTCGCCACCCGCAGTCGATGCTGGCCTCCTTCACCCGGACGGTCGGGCGCAACGACCTCGCCGGGCGCTGGCGGCGGGTGCTCTCGACGAACGCCGACATCTGGCTGACACACGTCCTGGGAACATGGGTGTTCCTGCGCCACCGCAGCGACCGTCGGCTGTTCATGCACTACGAGGACTTCACCGCGGACCCGGAGACGGTGCTCCGCCAGATTCTCGCGATGGCCGACTCCCCGGCCGCGATCCCCGACCTGAGCGCACTGAGAACCGGCCTTGCGATGGGCGGAAACCGCCTGCTGCGCTCCGAGGTGGTGGCGCTCAAAGCGGAGACCCCGAAGCCGTCACGCAACGACCCTGTGACGGCGCTCGTGCAGGCGCCGCTGACCGCGCTGACCGACCGGCTGCGCCCGATCGCCACGACCTCCGCGACGCTCCCACGCGAGCCTCGGCCGCCGGCGGCGCGCTGACCGGACCGATGGCGGTGACGTTCACCAGGCGGGTCGTCGGCAGGATCTCCCGCCAGCTCGGGCGCCCCGAGCTGCTCGCCGCCTTCTACGCCGATGCGCGCTCCGAGCAGAACGAGTCGATCGGCATCGCCGCGGCCCTGGCGGCAACGCTCCCGAGCGACGGCTGCTACATCGACGTCGGCAGCAACCGCGGCCAGGTGCTGAGCGAGGCCGTCAGGATCGCCCCGCACGGGCGCCACGTCGCGTTCGAGCCGATCCCCGCGCTGGCGGGTGAGATCGCCCGGGAGTTCCCGGCCGTGGACATTCGCGGCAAGGCCCTCGGCGCGAGGCCCGAAGCGGCCCGCTTCTGCCACTTCACCCGCCTCGACGGCTGGAGTGGGCTGGCGCGAAACCCCGCCATCAGCGACGAGCAGGGCGCGCCCGAGTACATCGACGTGGAGGTCTCGACACTCGACATCGAGCTGGCCGGGGTCGCGCCGGCGGTCGTCAAGATCGATGTGGAGGGAGCGGAGCTGGCGGTCCTCGAGGGCGGCCGCGAGCTGCTGGCGCGTGCCCGTCCGCTGCTGATCTTCGAGCACGTCGCCGAGACCAGCGCGATCTATGGACACAGCTCGGCCGAGCTCTGGGAGCTGCTGCACGAGAGCGGATACCGGGTCCTCTCCGCAACCGGGGCCGGGCCCTTCGACCGCGACGCCTTCGCCGCGGCCGCCGGCGTCGTCAACTGGCTGGCGAGCCCCGAGCGCTGAGCCCGGCCGGCGGCTCAGGGTCCGGGCGCCCCGACCGGGCGGGGCAGCGCCACCAGGAAGAAGCGCCCCGCGGGGGGCTCATCCTCGAGGGCGCGCAGCGGGTCGTCGTCTTCGACGGCCACGAAACGCTCATAGTCGGCGAACAGGGCCAGGATCTCATCGGCGGAGGAGCCGAAGTCGGCGATCTCCTCATGGACCTCGACGAGGAATGCCGTCGATCCGTCCCCCAGCACGCTCCCCGCGCCACGCAGCACCTCGCCCTCGTAGCCCTCGACGTCGATCATCACCAGCGACGGCGGGCCGAAGCGGGCCACCAGTTCGTCGACGGTCACCGCCTGAACCTCGACGTTGCCGCTGGAGGTGCTCTCGTCGATCTGGCCGTTGAGGCCCTCGGCGAAGGACAGCACGCCCGCTGCCGCGCCGCCGGCCGCATGGATCACGGTCAGGTTCTCGGCTCCGTTCAGCTCGCGGTTTCGCTCGGCGATCCGCGCATTGTGGGGCTCGGCCTCGACCGCCACGACGTGCCCGTCCGGCCCCACGACCCCGGCCAGCATCAGCGCGATCACCGCCTGGTGGGCGCCCACGTCGAGCACGGTCGCTCCCTCGGTCAGGACACCCCGCCGGCGCAGGAAGGAGATCGCCGTCGGCTCGGGCCAATCGCGGTCATACCAGCCCTCTGCGAGCGGGTCGGCGAGTTCGATCTGCAGCCGGCGCCCGGCGTAGTCGTGGCTCACCACCCGGGCCGGGTACTGGGCGATCAGGGCGGCTACCTTGCGCCGGCGATAGCGGCGGTACAGCGAATGGGGGAGCAGACGCCGGGCGATCCTCTTGCCTGGTGAGGGCACCGCGGAACCGTAGCATCGGCCTGCGGGTGCGCCGGCGCGGGCTGCTCAGTTGTATTCGAGGGTGAGCAGCCGCGGATAGTCGGTCGCGGCGATTTCGAATTCGGCCGTTTCACCGGTGGAGGAGACCAGACGGGCGGGAGTCGATTCGTGGCGCAGCGGGTCGTAGGCGCTCACCTGCGGCGCTTCACCGGCGGGCAGGTTGGACAGCTTGATCGTGAAGTTCTCCGGCGGCAGGTCAAAGCGCGTCACGTCGCTTTCGGGCTTGGCCGGTTCATAGAGCGTCATCAGGTCGCGGGTCATCACGTAGACGGGGATCACGAACTTCGTCGGCGATGACTGGAAGGGCAGCACAGCAAGGACGTCGCGGTCATAGAGCGTCGGGTGGGCCGCCGTGCCGTCGCCGGCGAACTGGGCGTGGTTGCCTTCCTGGGCGATCGAGTCGAGCTTCAACTGACGCGCGGGGCCTTCCGGGCCGGGGCCCTGGAAGTGGGCCATCAGGTCACGGAAGGCGTCAAGCGTTTCGCTGCCGGCCTGCGTCCCGGGGTAGGTTTCGGGATGGGCTTCGAGTTCTTCGAAGAAGTGCTTGCCGATCAGGCTCAGGGGGCCGGGGGCGGCGGCGAAGAAGTACTCGCGGCTGAGGCCCTTGTTGACGCTTGCAACGAGGCTCCGGGTGAGCGCCTTGGCCTCGAAGTGGGCGCGGTCGGCCGAGGTCATGCTGACGCCGGCCGGCGTCGTGCCGTCGGCGTCCATGACGACGCCTTTGCCGGGGGAGAGGTTGTACTCGGTCATCCACTTCTGGACCGGGGCGCCCCCGACGGGGCCGACTTCGCGGCCGTGCTCCAGGCCATAGATCTTGGTGGTGATCGGGGCGATATCCCGCACCAGCGTCTCGGTCGAGAGCGCCGAGAGGTAGTACTCGGGGAAGAGCGACTGGAATTCGGGCACGAACAGCGGTTTGAGGCTGTGTTCTTCGGTGTCCCTGACGCCGAGCGCATTCAGCGGCTTGAGCCGTTTTTCACCGTAGTCGGCCGGGAACTGCTTGGCGCCGTTGTAGAGGTGCTTGCTCAGGGCCGTCAGGCCGACCGGGGCGAGGGCGCCGGAGGGGAACGGGGTCTGTGATGCGAACCCGTCGGTGATCCCGACACTTGCGGGTACCCCGTGTTCGGGGTTGCGCACCCAGGCGACGGTTTCCTTGAGCAGCGCGTGCGTCACGGCCTCGGTGACCTTGTTGTTGATGATCGCCTTGGTCGTGTCCTTGCCGGGCCCTTCTTCGGCTTCGGCTTCAGATTCGCCTTCGGAGCTTTCACCGGCGCTCGCCGCGAGCGGCCTGGCCGCGTCGGCGGATCCGGCTTCGGTCGTTTCTTCGCCGCCTTCTTCGCCGGCTTCTTCCGCGCTCGCTTCAGCTTCGGTGTCATCCATCGCTGTGCTGTTCGCGCGCGATTCGGGGCTTTCTTCGACTTCGGCGTCTTCGGGCGCGCCGGGCAGGTCCTGCGTTTCGATCGCTTTTTCCGCTTCCGCTTCTGCTTCCGCGGTACGGCTGTCGGCGGGCTGGTAATAGTGTTCGGAGTTCAGGAACTGGGAGCCGAAGGTGAGCTCGTTCCAGACCTCGAGGTCGTAGTTGCCGGGGCCCAGGACCTTGGCCGCCTCTGCGTTGACCGTCGCGACGTAGCTGAGCCAGCCGGCCATCGTTTCTACCGAAGACGGGGTTGGGTTCGCCGTTCGGCAGCTTCGGCGCCTGGAAAGGGGCGTAGCGCAGCAGCATCGCCTGGTGTTTGCCGGCCGGCAGCGTCGAGCGCAGCGGGCGGGAGAGGGTCGCAACGCCTTCTTCGTTGACCGAGGTGATCAGGACGTCGGGGCCGGTGCCCCAGGTGAGCCCGTCGAAACCGGTCTTGCCGGGGACGACCAGGGCCGCGCTGGCGCTGTCCAGCCTCACGGTCATCGCGCCGGGGAAGGCGTCGGCGGTGGTCGTCAGGGAGATCGCCTTGGCGGGGGTCGGCATGCCACTGTTCGCGTTCAGCAGGATCAGGGGACGCAGGCCGTGGTTGCGCAGCGCACCGAGGATCTCGGCGACATGGGCTTCGTCTTTGAACTGGGTCGGGTCTTCATAGCTGAGCGAGCCCCAGGGGATTTCATGGCGGGCCAGCTTGAAACCGGATTCCTCCAGCAGCTGAGCCACCGGTTCGGCCTCCGCGGCGGAGACGTTGAAGTTGATGCCGAGAGAGTTCGTCAGCGTCGAGGAGGGCCAGGTGTCGAGGTAGGCGCGCCAGGGCTGGATCCAGAAGGAGATCGCGCCGAATGGGTCCTTGGTCAGGAAGCGGGGATCGATCGGGTCGGTGACCACTCCGCCTTCATCCTGGGGCAGCCCGCCGCCGCCCCCGCCGGGCGCTCTTTTGCCCCTTGAGCGTGGGGCCCGTTCTTCGGGCGTGGGAGCTTCGGTCGACCGGTAGCGTCCCGGCCGTTCGGAGCGTTCAGGGACTTCAGAGCGTTCGGAGGAGCCCGGAGCGTTGGGCGAGCTGACGACCGGGAGCCAGCGGGCGGGGTGTTTGATCGTCGGTGCGCCGGGATGGCGCCCGGGCACCCGGCGGAGCGGCCTGAGGCCGGCGCGCGAGCAGATCCTGGCGGCGGCGGCGCGACGTGCGGCTGTCCTGGCGGCGGAGCCGCGGGCCGCGCCCGAGCGCGCGCGGGTGCAGCGTTGCTCGGCGGCGGTGCGCCGTGCGGGGGCGCTGGTGTGACGGCCGATGCTCGCGGCCGCGGGAGTGCTCGCCAGGAGAACGGTCAGAGCGGGGGCGAAGCATGCCCAGCGCGAGCGCGAGGAGGGCGCACCTGGTGCGGGCACAGGCGGCGGGCGGAGTGGGCGGGGCTTGCGGGCATACCGGGGGGAGGCGGACGGACCGCGCTTGGCGGGCCGGGCGGCTTCCCGGTGGGGATCGGCGCGGGGCCGGGCCCGCTTGACGTGCTCGCGGGTCACTGGACATTCGGCTGGAGAGCATCGGGACGCGGTGCTCTGATCGGCGTTTCAGGCGCGATCGCGCGGGCCGTGGCGGGGCGGGCGGGCGAGTCGGGCGTAGAGCGCTTCAAGCTGATCGGCGATGACAGCGGGGTGGTATGCCTCGAGTGCGCTCCGCGCTTGGCTGCCCAGCCGCCGCCGGCGGGCAGGATCCTCTGCCAGCGCGCGCATCGCCCCCGCGAGCGAGTCCTGATCGCGGCTCTCGAACAGCAGCCCGGTTCGGTCCTCGGCGATGATCGCCGCCGGTCCGCCCTCGTTCGCCGCGATCACGGCCAGGCCGGCTGCCATCCCCTCGAGTACCACCTGCCCGAAGGGCTCGGGGATGACCGAGGCGTGGACGAGCACGTCCAGGCGTGCGAGCTCCCCCCAGATGTCCTCCCGGAAACCGCGGAACTCGACCCGGCCGGCGAGCCCGAGCCGATCGACGAGTCGCCCGAGCTCCTGCTCGAAGGCCTCCTCGCCGAACAGGGGCGTGCCGATCAGGACGGCCCGCTCGGGCCCGTCGGGGAAGCTCTCCGCAAAGGCCCGCAGGAACAGATCCTGTCCCTTCCACGGCGCGATCCGCCCGAGCATGCCGAAGACGATGCCCGGCGAGGGCGCCTCCGTCGCGGCGAGGGGGGAGAGCTCGACGGAGTCGGGGACCACACTGCGTACCCGGTTGCGTGACGAGGCCGGAACCGTCTCGAGCGTCGCGGCCGAGTTGGCGATCACGCCGTCGGCCAGCCGCGCGATCGCCAGTCGCATCAGACGGACGGCGGGGCGGGGCAGGTAGTCCTCGGCCACCCGGTCGCGCAGGTGCCAGAGGACCGGAACCCCGGCCAGCCGCGCCGCGATGCCCCCGTAGACCCCGGACTTGAGCGAGTTGGTGTGGACGAGGTCGGGGCGCAGCCGGCGCAGGCGCAGGGCCAGGCGCAGCGTGTAGGCGAGCGTGTGGAACGTCGCCTTCGGCCCGGCCCCGCCCGCGCCGAGCGTGTCCTTGCGCACGTCCCGTGCGGCGGCGGCGATCGGCATCACCTCGACCGAGATGCCGGCCCGGGTCAGGCGATCTGCCAGCGGTCCCTCCTCGCCGAGGATCACGTGGGCGTTCACCCCGCGCAGGTATGGCAGCAGGCGCAGCAGAGCGATCTCGCCGCCCGAGAGCCGTGCGACGTGGTCGAGCACGACCACCCGAGGCCGCTCGTCGCGGCCTCCGGCCGCGAGGCGCCCATAGAGGCGACGATGGCGCTCCGCGAGCGCCGCCCAGTCGTAGCGCTCGGCATGGCTGCGGGTTGCCTCGCGGCTGGGCAGCTCGCCGCGGGCCGCCGAGCCGAGCCGCTCGCGCGAGCGCTCCGGCGTCGCCGGAGGCGACGACCAGCGTGCGGTCGAGCCCCGCCGTGGCCTCGGGCAGCCCGCCGACGTCGGTGACGATGCTGGGGGTCCCGCAGGCTGCGGCCTCGAGCACAACGAGGCCGAAGCCCTCGACCGCGAGCGTGGGGACGGCCGCGACGTCGGCGGCGCGGTAGGCCTGTACCAGCTGCTCGTCGGAGATCCGGCCCAGTACGCGCACGTGCCCGGCGAGAGGCTCCCGGGCGGCCCGCTCCTCGAGGCTGTCCTGCAGCGGGCCCGCTCCGGCCAGCAGCAGCGTCGAGCCGTCGGGCAGCGAGTCCTGCAGCTGCTCCCAGGCGTCAAGGAGGACCTCGATGCCCATTCGTGCAACCAGCCGGCGGGCACAGACGACGACGAAGGCCGAGGGCGCGATCGCGAGTTCCCGCCGAGCCTGTGCCCGCTCGCCGGGGCTGAACTTGACGGTGTCGACCCCCGGCTGCCAGACCTGTATGTGCCAGGGGCTGATCCGATAGCGCTCGACCAGCACTCGCCGGAATGCGCCGGAGAGGACGATCACCGCGTCGGCCCGGCCCAGGGCGTTGCGCTCGAGCGCCCGGCGCAGGCGCAGCCGGGCGGGCGAGGCGTCGCCGGCCTCGGCGTTCTCCTGCGCCCAGGGCCCATGGAAGTGGAACACGAGCGGGCGTCCGCGCAGCGCCCGTGAGTGGATCGGGCCCAGCGCGTAGAGGGCGAAGTGTGCGTCGATGATGTCCGTCTCTCCCGCCGCGCGCCGGGCGGCGCGGGAGTACCCCGCAAGGCGCCGGGCGAGTCCGGCCCCTCGGGCTCGAGACGGCCTCGACCTGCGCGGGCGCGTCGCCGGCCGGCCCGATCACGACGCCGCGCGCCTCGGGCATGGCCTCCAGCAGGGCGCGGAAGTAGCGGTCGAGCCCGCCGAGGCTCTCGGGGAACCAGCCCAGCCCGAGCATCAGGATCCGCGGACGTACGCCGCCGTCCGCGGTTGACCGCTGGGCCCCGAGCATTGTTGAAAAGTCTAGAGCGGCACCGTAATCTTCACGCGAAGCACCGGGGCATGCTCGAACCTCCTACCGCTATGTCCCCTGAAACAGACCACCCCGTTCCTCCCGCACGGATGCAAGCCACCTACCACCTTCCGCATCTGCGCACCCTGGAGTCCGAGGCCATTCACGTGATGCGCGAGGTCGTCGCGGAATTCGAGCGGCCGGTGCTGCTGTTCAGCGGTGGCAAGGACTCGATCGTCCTGCTGCGCCTGGCCGAGAAGGCATTCCGGCCCGCGCCGTTCCCGTTCCCGCTGATGCACGTCGACACCGGCCACAACTTCCCCGAGGCGATCGAGTACCGCGACCGGCGGGTCGCCGAACTGGGCGAGCGGCTGATCGTCGCCAGCGTCCAGGAGTCGATCGACAAGGGCCGCGTAGTCGAGGAGACAGGGCCGCGGGCCTCGCGCAACAAGCTCCAGACCGTCACGCTGCTCGACGCGATAGCCGAGCACGGCTTCGACGCCGCCTTCGGCGGTGCTCGCCGCGACGAGGAGCGCGCCCGGGCCAAGGAGCGGATCCTGTCCTTCCGCGACGAGTTCGGCCAGTGGGAGCCCCAGAAACAGAGGCCCGAGATATGGAGCCTTTACAATGGCCGTATCCGCCGGGGCGAGCATGCCCGGGTTTTTCCCATCTCCAACTGGACCGAGCTCGACGTGTGGCAGTACATCGCCGAGGAGGGGCTCGAGGTGCCGTCAATCTATTTCGCGCATCAACGGGAGGTCTTCTCCCGCGACGGGATGCTCTATGCCGTCAGCCCGTTCATTGAGCTGATCGAGGGCGAGGAGGTCGTTTCGGCGACGGTCCGCTACCGGACCGTCGGCGACATGAGCTGCACGGGGGCGGTCGAGTCCGACGCCCTCACCCTCGCCGATGTCGTCGCCGAGATCGCCGCCACCGAGATCACCGAGCGCGGCCAGACACGCGCCGATGACAAGGTCACCGAGGCCGCCATGGAGGATCGCAAGCGGCAGGGATACTTCTGATGTCTGGACCTGCCTTCCCAGCGGGCGCCCCACGGGCGAACGGCGCGGGCGCCGGCACGCTTCACGGCGAGAGCTCGGTCGACCTGTTTCGCCGCCTCTCCGAGCGTCCCGCGGATCTGCTGCGCTTCGCCACCGCCGGTTCGGTCGATGACGGCAAGAGCACCCTGATCGGGCGGCTTCTCTACGACTCCAAGCAGGTCCTGGCGGACCAGCTCGCGCATGTCGAGCAGGCCAGTGAGCGCAAGGGCCGGGACTTTCTGGACCTCTCGCTGCTGACCGATGGTCTGCGGGCCGAGCGCGAGCAGGGGATCACGATCGACGTCGCCTACCGGTACTTCGCGACGGCGCAACGGCGGTTCATCATCGCCGACACCCCGGGGCACGAGCAGTACACCCGCAACATGGTCACGGGTGCCTCGACGGCCGATCTGGCGATCGTGCTGGTGGACGCCCGCAAGGGCGTCCTGGCGCAGTCCAAGCGCCACGCCTTCATCAGCTCTCTGCTGGGGATCCCGCACGTGGTGGTCTGTGTCAACAAGATGGACCTGGTCGACTTCGACGAACACGTCTTCGACGAGATCGTCGAGGAGTTCGACCGCTTCGCGGCCCGTCTGGAGCTCCCGGACGTCACCTTCATCCCGATCTCGGCTCTGCTGGGGGACAACGTCGTCGATCGCTCCGAGGCGATGCCCTGGTACCAGGGGCCGCCTCTGCTCTACCACCTCGAGCACGTCCACATCGCTTCGGACCGCAACCTGATCGACGTCCGCTTCCCGGTCCAGTGGGTCATCCGCCCACCGGCGACGGGCGTCGCGGACTATCGGGCGTACGCCGGGCAGGTCGCCGGGGGGATCATGCGCCCAGGCGATGACGTGGTGGTCCTGCCGGGCGGGCAGCGTTCGAGGATCGCCTCGATCGACACCTACGAGGGCCCGGTCGAGGAGGCTTTCCCGCCGATGTCGGTCGCGCTGCGCCTCACCGACGAGGTCGATGTCGGCCGCGGCAGCATGATCGTGCGCACCCAGAACCAGCCGACCGTGGCAAACCGCTTCGAGGCGCTGGTCTGCTGGATGGCCGAGCAGCCGCTCAGCCCGGGACGGCGCTATCTCGTCAAGCACACGACCCGTACGGCGATGGTCGGCGAGGTCGACGTCCGCTACCGGATCGACGTCGAGACACTGCGCCGGGAAGCCGACGTCTCGACGCTCAAGCTCAACGACCTGGCGCGCGTCCACATCGAGCTGTCGAGCCCGCTGGTGTTCGACTCCTACCGGCGCAACCGGGTCACCGGCAGCCTGATCCTGATCGACGAGGCGACGAACGACACCGTGGCAGCCGGGGTGATCCTCGACACGGAGGTCGAGGGTGCGGCCGCAGAGCCGGCGACCGAGCGCAGTCCCAACGTCCGCTGGCAGGGCTCGCGCGTGACCCGCGAGCGCCGCTGGCAGGCGCTCGGCCACGGCGGCGCGACGCTCTGGTTCACCGGTCTTCCCGGCGCGGGCAAGTCAACCGTCGCGGCGGCCGTCGAGGAGCGCCTGCTCGAGGCCGGCCGCCCGGCGATGCTGCTCGACGGCGACAACCTGAGGCACGGTCTGAACGGGGACCTGGGCTTCGACGAAGGGGCTCGCGCTGAGAATGTCAGGCGCACCGCCCACGTCGCCCGCCTGCTCGCCGACGCGGGTACGGTCGCGCTGGTGAGCCTTGTCAGCCCCTATGCGGCGGATCGCAAGATGGCGGCCGGCCTGCACGACGCCGACGGGCTGGCGTTCATCGAGATATTCGTCGACGCGCCGCTCGAGCTGTGCGAGGAGCGAGACCCCAAGGGCCTTTATGCGCGCGCCCGTGCGGGCGAGCTGGCGGGGATGACGGGCGTCGGTGCGCCGTATGAGCCGCCCGCCGACCCCGATCTCGTGCTCGGCAGCGGTGGCGAAAGCGTCGAGCAGGAGGTCGAGAAGGTCTTCGAGCTGCTCATCGCGAGGGGTCTGCTCACGCTCTGAGTCCCAAGCGCCGGCGGGGCCGCTCGGCGAGGACTATTTCTTCTTGCCCTTCTTGCCGGCGTGCTTCTTGCCGGTGTGCTTGCCCTTGCCCTTCTTTCCCTTCTTCGTGCTGTTGCTCACCTTGGGGGCATGGACGAAGACTTCGTTGCTGTGGCCGGACTCGAGGTTCCCCTTCGGTGGGAGCTTGAGGTAGGCGCGGTAGCTCGAGGATCCGCTGAGGGTGACGACGATGCTGAACCTGGCCTGTTTCGAGTTGCCCTTCTTGATCGCCGCCGTATCGACGGTGTGCGCCTTGGGGCCTTCGCGTTTGCTGCCGGCCTTCTGCGGTTTCAGTTCCTGGATCGCGAGCACTCCCCGGAGCCGGCCGGGCGCGACGGTGCCATAGATCCGGTAGCGGCCCTTCCCGCCCGCCGGGCGAATGTGCATGATGATCTTCGGCGTCACGTGGATCGTGATGATCGAGCTGTACAGCGGGCGCCGGTCGGTCGTCAGGACCCTGAACTCGGTGTTCTGCTTCATGTCGGCGATCCTGAACAGGAAGTGGCCCGAGAGGTTGGTCAGAACCGGGCCGAAGACCGTCGTGAAGGTGCCCGTGTACGGGTAGGGGGTTGCCTGCAGGGTGAGGCCGTGGCCGGTGTTGCCCTCGCCGCTGAGGCTGCCGGAGATTTCGGCCGTGCCGCCATAGGCGACTGTCGATTCTTCGGTTTCTTCCTTGCCCTTGGGGATCTCGAAGCGAAGCTTCGCGGACTTGCCCCCGGAGAAGCTCTTGTCCCTGCCGTTGACGCGCTCGGGCCCTTTGGCGTCGAGGTAGGTCGCAACGATCCGGTAGTGATAGCCGGCCAGGATGCCGGTGACGGACTGGCCGACCTTCAGTCCCTTGGTGCCTTTGCCGGCAGCTTCGGCTTTGGTCGATTTGCCGTAGGCGATCGTCGGGCCGTATTCAAAGAAATAGCTGGTTTCGACCCCGTTCGGGTTGACGACGCCGTCGAGCTGGCCGGAGCTGCCGTGGACGTGCTTGACGCCCCCGGTGCTGACCCGCGGGACCGACTTTGAGAGAGCCAGGGCGCCCGGGGCAGACATCGCGGCGAGGGCGAGTGCAAACAGGACGCCGTAGAGGACCTTCCTCGTGCTGAGAACCTTGCTCATCCTGTCTTCTCTCCCTCCGATGGGCCCCTCATGGGCACTCGTCGACCTCACATGCTGGCGCATTGTCCCTTGAAACCCAAGCGCTGACCGGTCGATGCGGTGGGCCGGTAAATCTTGGCTGAGGGCTCCGCGGCGCCGGAGCGGGCGCACGCCCCCGCCGGACGCTGCGATCAGATAATGTTGATATGCTTAGTGAGAAACCCCGGACTCGGAGTGCCGATGACCCTCATGTTGATTCTCCCCGCATGGCTGATCCTGCTGGCGCTGGTCGTGGGCCTGTGCACGGCCGCGCGGGTGGGCGACCGCATCGCGCCACGGGATCCGCTCGGCGCGAGCGGCGCCGGCCTGCCGGGCACGACCGAGGAGTATGTCCTGCCCGGGACATCCTCGGGGGGCGCCCGTCCGCGCGTGCCCGCCGGCAACATCGCCGCCTGAGCCGGGCCGCCGGAGGGCTGAGGCCTTCACAGGATCGTTACGAGCGGGAGGGGCCGGGGCTCGACCATTGAGGCGCGCGGCAGGACCGTCATCTACGCGCATGTCCGGCATCGACCGATGTCCGCGATACGACCGCAGAAGGCAGCCCCCCTGTCAACCGAGCCAATTCTCAGTTCATCAGCCGCCTCCCAGGGGACCGGCGGCGCTTGCGCAGCCTGCGGTGCGCCGCTGGCGGCCGACCAGCGCTACTGCCTGGAGTGCGGCGAGCGCCGGCCTCTGACGAGCGAGTTCCTGCGCTCAGGCTCGCCCGCGGCGCCCGCCTCGCCTCCCGCTGCCCCGCCCCGCCCCGCGCCGGCGCGCGGCGGTGAGGCCCGGCCGAATTCGCTGCTCACGCTGCTGGCCGGCGTGGGGGTCCTCCTGCTGGCGATGGGCGTCGGCGTCCTGATCGGCCGGGCCGGGAGCTCGGGTGGCAAGCCGGCCCCGGCGCAGGTGATCACCGTCGCCGCCGGGGGCGGGGGCTCGGGCACGAGCGCCGCCGCCAGCGAAGAATCCTTCACGGGGGACTGGCCGTCCGGAACCAAGGGCTACACGGTCCAGCTCCAGGCCCTCCCCGAAGGCACGACCGCGAGCGCAGTCGAGGCGGCCAAGACGGCGGCGAGCGCAAAGGGCGCGAGCTCCGTGGGCGCCCTGAAGGACTCCGAATACTCGAGCCTCAGCGGCAGCGGCTACCTGATCTACTCGGGCGTCTACCACAAGCAGGCCGAAGCACAGAAGGCGCTGGGTTCGCTGAAGTCCAAGTTCCCCGGGGCGAAGGTGGTCGAAGTCTCAAGCGGTGGGGGCTCGAGCGGCTCGGAATCCGCCGGATCGGCCGAAGCCACCCACGCCGCGGCCGAAAGCAAGGCCAACCTCACCAAAGCTGCCCCGTCGACGGCGCTGAAAAGCCTCGGCCAGGCCAAAGGGAAAAACTATGAGGAAAAATCCAAGAGTCTCCCCAACGTCGTCGAAACGAAATAGCCGGTGGGCATCTTGAGTGAAGATCGGCGGGAACCCACGACGACGCCCCTGCGCGCCACCCCCGCGAGCGCTCCTCCGTCGCCCGCAGCGCCCTCGGCGGGTGGCGAGTCCCAGTTGCAGCGGCGGCGCAATGCGCTCGCCGAGGAGGTGACCGAGCTGCACTGGGACCTCGGCGGCCTCGCCTATGAGATGGCGATCCGTGACCACTTTCGCCTCGACGTGCTCGTCCGGCGTGCCGCCATCCTGCAGGAGCGCGATGCCGAGCTCGCCGAGGTTGAGAGGTTGCTCAAGCTCGAGCAGGAGGCGGTCGCCGGCAACTGCCCGAGCTGCGCGGCTCCCCACAGTCGCGGTGCGGTCTACTGCTGGCAGTGCGGGACCACCCTGATGGAGCGACTTCCGAGTGACTCCTCGGTCGACCCCCACGGGGCGAGCGCCGTGATGGATGCGCTGCTTGCTCCCCAGCAGCACACCGGCTCTGACGGGTAGGGCGCGATGGACCAACACTCAGGCCGGAGCTGCGAGACCTGCGGTGGCGCCCTGGACGCGGACCAGCGCTACTGCCTGAACTGTGGCAACCGTGCCGGCCCGCGCGACCCCGCGCTGCTTGAGATGAAGCGCCGCGCGGGCGCCCCCGCGAGCCGCGAGCCGAGCCTGCCGGAGCCCGACCCCGGGCCCCCGGCCGCAGGCCTGCGCCTGCCGACGCCGCGGATCTCGGCGCTGCTGGTCCTGGTGTTCCTCGGTTTCGGGACGCTGCTCGGGAGCGCGGCGGGCTCCCGCCCATCTCGTCTGGCCGCCGATGTCAGTCCCCGGCTGAAGCTCGTGGTGCCGGCGCCAGCCTCATCAGCCGCGACCCCGAGCACCTCCACGCAAGCCGCCGAAGCGCCGGAATCCGAACCGGAAAAGACGCCGGAAGCCGAAGGCTCCTCCACGGGCAAGTCCAAAGCGGCCGGCTCGAAGGCGAAGTCCTCGGAATCAGAATCAGAAACGGAAACGGAAACGGGCGAAAAGAAGTCATCCGAAGAAGAAAAGAGCGGCGAAAGCAAGTCCTCCACGGCGAAGCCGGCCACGGCACTGCCCTCCTTCAAGCACGTGTTCCTGATCGTCCTCAGCGACGAGCCCTACGCCGCGATGTTCGGTCCCGAAGCAAAGGCCCGCTACCTGGCGGGAACACTCGAGAAAAAGGGCGAGCTGCTGCTGCGCTATGACGCGATCGCGCATGAGCAGCTGGCGAATGAGATCGCGCTGGTCAGCGGTCAGGGCCCGAACGCCCAGACGGCGGCGAACTGCCCGACCTACACGGCCCTGACTCCCGGCGGGGCGGGTGCGGACGGGCAGGTGCTCGGCAGCGGCTGCGTCTATCCGGCCTCGACACCGACGCTCGCCGGCCAGCTGGCCGCGCAGCACCTCACCTGGAAGGCCTACATCCAGGGAATCGACGAACCCGGAGCGGCGCCGGCGGCGTGCGCCCACCCGGCCCTGGGAGCCGGCGACCCCACCTTCGGCGCGGGTCCCTACGCGACGTTCCGGGACCCGTTCGTGTACTTCGAATCGGTCACCTCCTCGAGCACCTGCGCCGCCGATGTCGTGGGGCTCGATGCCCTCGCCGGCGATCTCTCGGCTGGAGCGGAAAGCACCCCGAGCCTGGCCTACATCGTGCCCGACCGCTGCCATGACGGCGGCCCGACGCCCTGTGCGCCCGGCGCACCGAGCGGGCCCGCGGACGCCGACGGCTTCCTTGAATCGGTCGTGCCGGAGATCCTCGCCTCGAAGGCCTACAAGGCGGGGGGCCTGCTCGTCATCACGAGCGACGAGGCGCCCTCCAGCGGGGAATCGGCCGACTCGAGCTCCTGCTGCGGTCAGCCGGCCTACCCGAACCTGCCGCCGGTCGAAGGCCACGGCCGCGGCGGCGGGGCCGTCGGCGCGCTGCTGATCTCACCCGACGTCCCGGCCGGCAAGACCAGCGGCGAACAGTACAACCACTTCTCGCTGCTGCGGACGATCGAGGACACCTTCAAACTGCCCCACCTCGGATACGCCGGGCTGAGCGCCGTCAAGTCGCTGGCGCCGGAACTGTTCATCACACCCGGGAAGGGTTGAGCGCGGCCCACGGGGCCATCCGACCGCTCAGACCCCGGGCACGGCTTCAGACCCCGGCTAGCTCCTGATAGGTGACCGCACGGCGGGCATGGGAGCGCTCGAGCACCCGCTCGAGCGCCATCATGTGGCGCGGTCTGGCCAGGTCGGCAGGGTGCAGGTCCAGACGCAGGGTGCTGAGTGGCAACCGCGCGCCGGCCCGCAGCACAGAGGGGGAGAGGAGGCGGTTGACCGGACCGTTCGCGGTCATGCTCCAGGCAGGTGCAAGCGGGCCGTGAGCGCGTCCACCGGGATGCTCGGTCGGCGCCCGATGCAGGCGCAGGAGCCCGGCCCACCAGCGGAAGCGCTCGGCGAGCGTCCGGTGCAGCGTGTCGGTGTAGGCGTAGGCGGGGGCGACGAACCCTTCGGGCTCGATCCCGGCGAGCTTCAGGACGCGCCAGCCGGCGTGGACTGCCCGGCGGGTCTCGGCGCCGTCGAGGCCGACGAACTCGCCGTCGCGGTGATGGGGCCAGCCGAGCATGTCGCGTGCGCCCCCGCCGCGCCGCCAGGCGCTGTGCTGGAAGCCGTGCTGGGCGATCGAGTCCCCGGCACGGCGCCGCTCGCTCAGCCAGGCGACCATCGCGGGCGCCCGCTCACCCACCGGGTGGAGGTCCCGCGCGGGGATCACCAGCAGCGTCACGCGGTCGACGCCGTGGTCGTCCAGCCAGTCGCGGATCACCGCGCAGCGCTCGAACGTCGCGGGCTCGATCCCGTGCAGGGCGACGGCGATCGTGCGAGTGCTCTCCCTGGTTCTCGGCATCTCCCTCGCCTGAAGAGTTCCCCCGGGTGGAGCGTCTCCTGTGACCAGCCGGCAATCAAACCGTGAACCTTCCGTGAACGCGAGGCCCTCAGGCCGCGCGCGCCTCGGGGTCCTCGATCGCGCGGCCGGGGAGGGACTCCAGCGACAGGCGGTAACCCTCGGCGAGCAGCTCCAGCGTCCGCTCCCAGGTGCGCAGCCGCGCCTGGCGCACCGCGGCGGCGGCCAGTTCCTCGCGCCGCCGGGGCGAGGCTGCCAGCTCGAGGACCGCGCCGGCCAGGGCCTGCGCCTCGGCGGGGCGCAGCAGCCCGTCAACACCGTCCTCGATCAGGGAGACGGGGCCGCCCTCGGCGACCGCGACGACCGGCAGGCCGCTCGCCTGGGCCTCGAGGATGACCTGGCCGAAGGTGTCCGTCGCACTGGGGAACAGGAAGATGTCGGCGTTGGCATACGCGCGGGCCAGCTCGGTGCCGCCGAGCCAGCCGAGGAACGTCGCATGCTCGCCCAGGCGCTCCGCCAGCGCGAGCTGCTCCGGTCCTCCTCCGGCGAGCGTCAGGTGCAGACGGGGATCGCGGGCGCGCGCTGCGAGGAACGAGTCGGCCAGCAGCCCGACGCCCTTCTCGCGTGTGATCCGGCCCGAGTAGAGCACCTCGATCCGGTCCCCGTCGCGGATCGCGCCGTCACGCAGATCGGGGTCGAAGCGCTCGGTGTCCACGCCGCGGTCCCAGCGCATGACCTTCGCGCCGCGGATCCCGATCGCCGCCAGGGCGTCGTCGGAGGCGGAGCTGGGGGAGAGGACGATGTCGCAGCTGTTGTAGAAGACGCCGACGACGGCCGCCATCGCCTGCGCGAGACGCAGCTCGCCCGAGCGCAGGCCCGCGTAGGCGGTCAGCTCGGTGTGGTAGCTGCCCAGCAGGGGCAGGCCCAGGGCACGCGCGACGAGCGCCCCGGCGATCCCGGCCGGGCCCGGTGAGCAGACGTGGATCGCGTCGTAGCTGCCGTCGATCAGCGCCTGCATCGCGCCCGGCAGGCTGGGCACACCGATCCGCATCCCGGGGTAGAAGGGAACGTCGATCTCGGCGACGGCGGGCAGCCGCCGGTCGACCTGGGGGTCGGTGCCGAGGACCTCGACCTCATAGCCCGGCACGCCTCGCTGGCGGATCTCCTCGATCGTCCGGGTCACCCCGTGGGTGCAGTTGATCCCGTCGGCGAGGATCGCGACCCGTGGCGCACGCTCGGCGGGCCCGCCGGCCGGGGTGGGGCGGGCGCTCCCGGGGACGGCCTGCAGCTTGGCCTGCTCGTTAGCGAGGAAGGCCGTCGCGGGCGCGTAGGGGATCGCGGCGATGCAGGCGTCGAAGATCCCGCCGGCGGCGGTCTCGACGGATACCGTTCCCGCGGCTGCCCCGAGCGCCAGCTCGACCGCCTCGCGCAGGCGGCGCTCGTGGATCCGGCAGGCACGGCGGTGAAGCTCGGCGTGGCTGAACGAGTCGCCCTGCATGTGCTCGATCACCGCCCGGCCGGCGCCGTCCTCGAAGCCCATCGCCGACAGCCAGGCCGCGAGCAGCCGGCGGGCGTCATCGGCGCTCAGCTCGCCGCCCTCCTCGCCCTCGCGGCGATCGCCCTCGCGGAGCACCCGCGAGCAGATCTCCAGCACGCGCCTGGGCTCGGGCGCGAGCGGCGCAGGGCCGCCGTCGCCGTCGCCGAGTGTGCGGATCGCCAGCGCGATCGCGGCGTGGGCCCACTTGGCCGGGCTGCCCTGCTGCCCGCGCGCCGTGGCCCGGCCCGCGCGCAGGTGCTCGAGGAACTCGGCGGGCGATTCTGCCGGGGGCGTTTCGGTGTAGGTCCGCCCGATGTCCACGCCCGCGTGATCGTCGCTGCCGCCGATGCCGATCCCGTCGCGGGTCGCGACATACATCGCGGCGGGACGGTTGAGCTCGGGCGCCCGGGCGCCGTTGCGGACCTCCCAGATCGAGAACAGCGAAGCCAGGCGCTTGCGGTGGCGCGGCGTCAGGGGGGCGGCGACGGTGTAGTAGGGGTGAGCCAGGGCGCAGACGATGTCGCGCTCGTACATGTAGGCGGCGCACAGCTCGAGATCGCCGCGGTGGTCCTGGAGCCACTCGTGGTCCTCGGGGGTGATGCCGAAGCACAGAACGTGGACAGCCTGGGGCTCGCCGCGGAAGTGCGCGGTGAGCTCCTCGGAGATGAAGACGCCGGGCAGCTCGGCGATCTGGAGGACGCCGTCGATCGTGTCGTGGTCGGTGATCGTCACGAAGTCCATGCCGCGGCGCCTGGCCAGCGCATAGACCTCCTCGGGAGGGGTCGCGCACTCCGGCAGGCCGAGCGTCCGCTGGACGCCGAGCTTGGAGACCTCCGAGGCGGTCGAGTGGCAGTGCAGGTCGGCCCTGCTGGCCGGCACGGTCGCCGGCGTGGTCATTTCTCTTGTTTTCATGACAGGGAGATTCCCCTGCAAACGAAGGCATTTGGTGACCAAGCGGGAACGATCCTGTGAACTCGCCGTGAACTCGCCGCTCCACAGTGGCGGAACGCTCCCCGCTAAGCTCGCCGCCAATGCTCCAGCTACTGATCCCCCCGCTGGCCGGTGCCATCAGCTACTTCCAGGCGATCGTCCTGGGCTTCCTGCAGGGCGTCACCGAGCTGTTTCCCATCTCGAGCCTCGGCCACACGGTCCTGTTCCCGACCCTGTTCGGCTGGAACGCGCTGGTCGACGCGCAGTCGCAGTCGGAGTCCTTCTGGCTGGCGTTCGTCGTGATGCTCCACGTCGGCAGCGCGCTGGGCCTGCTGTTCTACTACCGGCGCGACTGGGTGGAAATCATCTCGGCCTTCTTCCGGACCCTTCCCAAGCGCCGGGTCGACGATCCGAATGAGCGCCTGGCCTGGCTGATCATCGCCGCGAGCATCCCGGCGGGAATCATCGGGCTGGCGCTCGAGCACCAGCTGCGGACGCTGACGGCCAAGCCCGAAGTCGCGGCCATCTTCCTGGTCGTCAACGGCCTGATCCTGTTCGCCGCCGAGCGTTTCCGGCGCCGCGCAGAGGTGCGCGAACTGGCGATCCGCGAGGGCGCCAAGCCCGACGGCGCGCGCGAGCTGGACACGCTGGAGGTCCGCGAGGCGCTGGTGATCGGGGTCGCCCAGTCGACGGCGCTGGTCGCCGGCATCAGCCGCGACGGCGTGACGATGGGCGCGGGCCTCGCCCGCGGCCTGGACCACAGCGACTCGGCCCGCTTCGCCTTCCTGCTGGCGACGCCGATCATCCTGGCGGCCGGGGTCGTCAAGCTGCCCGACCTGCTCGGGCACCTCGGCGACGGCGTCCGCGGCCAGGCGCTCGTGGCAGCTGCGGTGGCGGCCGTCACGGCTGTCTTCACGGTCCGCTTCCTGGTCGGCTACTTCAAGACGCGTACCCTGATCCCGTTCGCGATCTACTGCGTCGTGTTCGGCGGCGCGATGGTCCTCTACACGCTGAGCTGACTGTCGCGGGGTAATGGCCTGTCGCGCAACTCAAACCGGGTCGGCGCCGCCGCTGCCCCATCATTGAGCTGAAATGCCGATCCCGAGAACCCCGCCGAAGATGTTCGAGACCCGCAGCCAGGCCTGGAAGGAGGTCGGGCTGCTGCGCCAGATCAGCCCGAAGGTCGTCAAGCGGGCCCGTCTCGAGGCGCTCGTCCTGATGCCGATCTTCGTCGGCGTGGTGCTGCTCTATGACAACCGGGCCGAACTGTTCGGCACCTACGTGCCCAGGTACTACAACTCGGCGAAAGAACTCGTCCCGGCCCACTACGACCTCGAAAAGGCGATCGAAACCCCGCTGACGATCGCCACGGTGATCATCCTCGTGATCCTCGGCTGGGCGATCGCCAGGGATATCGGCCGGGGCATGGGCCCGGCCCTGTTCCGCCGCCTGGACCCTGCGACGGCGGGGACGGTCGGTTTCCTGATTCGCCTCGCGACGATCGTGCTGGCGCTGATCGTGGCGCTGCAGGTGGCGGGGATCGAAGCGAAAACACTGGCCCTCGGCGGGGCCTTCACCGCGGTGATCTTCGGCCTGGCGGCGCAGCAGACGCTGGGCAACCTGATCGCCGGCACCGTTCTGCTCAGCGCGAGGCCGTTCCGCGTCGGCGAGCGGGTTCGGCTGCAGGGGGGCCCGCTGGCGGGGCAGGTCGAGGGCACCGTCAGCTCGCTGGGTCTGCTCTACACGACGTTCGCGACCGGCGAAGACTCGATCCTCGTCCCCAACAGCGTCGTGCTGAACGTGGCCGTGCTGCCGCTGCGCGAGCCCGAGGCCGTGAACCTGCGGGCCCGGCTGCGCGCCGGGATGACCCCGGGGGATCTGCAGGAGATCCTCGAGCACTCGCTGCAGACGCCGCTGCGCGACTCACCCCGGATCACCCTCGAGGAGCTCGACGGCGAGGAGGTCGTCGTCAGGATCGCCGCCACGCCCCGGGTCGCGAGCCAGGGCCGCCAGCTGGCCAGCGAACTGCTGTCGGTCGTCTCGCGCGAGACGCGCGCTCAGGCGGCCGAGACGCCGTAGCGCAGGAACAGGTAGGAGTCGCTGCGCAGGACGTCGAGCAGCTCGAGCCCCGCGGGCGGCTCGAGCTCGGCGCCGGCCAGGATCCGCAACGCCTCGCCGCCGGACGGCTCGCCGCCGGCGAGCAGCGGCGCGAGTGACAGGAACAGCTCATCGACCAGGCCCCGCGCCAGGAGCTCCCGTGCCAGGTGCGGGCCACCCTCGCAGAGGAGCGTCTGGATCGCGAAGCGCTCGGCCAGCTCCGCCAGCGCGCCCTCGAGGTCCAGCTGTCCGTTGCCCGCGCGCACGTAGTCCACCGTGGCATCGCTGTGCGCGCAGGCTTGCCCGGGAGGCGGTCAGGACCGCGATGTGTGCGTCTGGCTCGCGCAGCAGCGGGATCTCCTCGCCGAGGTCCAGGCGACCCGAGACGATGCACGCCAGCGGCTCCGGGGTCAGCCCCCGCTCGCGGCGCAGCTCGCGCACGGCGGCGTCGGGGATGATCCTCCCGTAGCGCTCCATGCGGACCGTCCCGGCGCCGACGAGGATGCCGTCGACGGGCGCCCGCAGGGCGTGGAACAGTGCGCGGTCAGCCGGTCCGCTGATCGTCCCCGAGCGTCCCGCGAGGGTCGCCCGGCCGTCGGCCGTGCTGAGCATGTTCAGCAGCAGCCGCGGCCGCGCCGCGGGCGCCGCGGGCCGCTCCCACAGGCCGAAGCCCTCGACCAGCTCGGCCACGCCGGCGGCCGGGGCGGAGGGTTCCAGGTGCTCCAGGACGAGCGCCGGATGGTGCTCGCCGGGGGGCTTCGGCGCCGGTGGCTGAGACATGCGCCAAGCGTAGCCGCGGATGGCTCTGAGTCCCCGCAACATCCCGACAACACGTGAGCGTTCTGACGTGCTACGGTCGTCACGAATGGCCGGCGTTTAGACCGGCGAAAGTAGTGCAAGCGCTCGCAGGTCGAAGCTTCAAGAAGCATCCTCCGCGTAGCAGCCCGCACATACCGTGGAGGAGTTCACACAATGCCTACTGGCACAGTCAAGTGGTTCAGCGACGACAAGGGGTTCGGCTTCATCACTCCCGATGATGGCGACAAGGACCTGTTCGTCCACCACACCGGCATCAACGGTGAGGGCTACCGCTCTCTGCAGGAGGGCGCCAAGGTCTCCTACGACCCCGAGCAGGGTGACAAGGGTCCCAAGGCCGTAAACGTCAGCACCATCTGAGCTCGACCGAGCCGGCGCAGCGAGGGCCCGCCTTGGCGGGCCCTTTGCGTTGCGGGAGGGATATCGTGGCGACGCTGAGGATGGCTGGCGAAGCTACAACGGTTCCCCTGCAGGACGGCCGGCCCCGACGGGGTGCCCCGCGCCTCGGCCTGGGCCGCCTGAGAGACCGCGCCCCGGCGAGATCAGGGCGCCTGGGCGGAGCGATCTCGCTGTGGGCGATCGTCGCCCTGAGCCTGTTCCTCGTGGTGATCGCGGCCGACCGGCCGAGCCTGCTCTCGCCGCCGACCCACGGCGGCTTCTACCCGCACTGGATGGCCGGTCCGCTCGGCGGGCTGTGGCCCGGCCTGACGGGCAACTCGACGACGCTGCGCTGGCTCTTCACGCTGCCGCTCGTGGGGATGTACGGCGCATACGTGGTCATTCTGCGCCGCTCGCAGCGACTGCCGGCGAGCTGGATCCTGGGCGGCAATCCTGGCGGTCCATGCCGTCTTCATCCTGTCGCCGCCGCTGGCGCTGACGGATCTCTTCAACTACATCAACTACGGGCGCATGGAGATCGTCCACAACCTCAACCCCTACACCTCGATCCCGATCGTCGAGCCGCACAGCGACCCGGCCTATGCGCTCAGCAACTGGCATCAGCTGTTCAGCCCCTATGGGCCCCTGTTCACGATGCTCACCTTCGCCGTCGTCCCGCTCGGGGTAGCCGGCTCGTTCTGGACCCTGAAGGTGCTGCTCGTGCTGACGAGCCTCGCGACGCTGGCGCTGATCTGGCGCTGCGCGAGGCTCCTGGGGCGCGATCCCGTCAAAGCGGTGGCGCTCGTCGGGCTGAACCCGATCGTGCTCGTCTGGGGCCTCGGCGGGGACCACAACGACTTCCTGATGGTCTTCTTCCTCGATGCTCGGCTTCTACCTGCTGCTGCTGGCGCGTGCGCGCCGGCGCCGGCCGGCGGGATCCCGGCGGGCGAGCTGCGGATCGAACACCTGCTGCTGCCGCTCTCGCCGCTGCTGATCGGCGCCGGGGCAGCCTTCATCGTGGCCGTCGGGATCAAGGCCTCGGCGGCGGTGCTGATCCCGGTCGTCCTGGCGGGGCTGCTGCGCGAGCGCCGGGGCCTCGTGCAGGTGCTGCTCGGGATGATCCTGACGGCGGTCGTCGTGGCCGGCCTCAGCCTGCTGTTCTTCGGCCTGCACATCCCGGACCTGAGCACCCAGAGCCGGCTGGTCACGGGCGAGAGCGTCCCGAACCTGATCGGCCTCGCCGTCGGGGCGGGCGGGGAGACCGAAACGCTGCATACGCTGCTGACGGGCACCCTTGCGCTCGCGATCCTCGCCTGCTCCTGGTGGGCGTGGCGAGGCTGCGTGGCTGGGCCGTCCGCCGGGCCGGCCGAGGAGGCGCCGATCGCACGATCGCGGCCTCGGGCTGGGCCAGCGTGGCGCTGCTGGTGACGCTCAGCTGGGTGCTCCCCTGGTACATCCTGTGGGTGCTGCCGATGGCGGCCCTGTCGAGCTCGCGCCGGCTGCGCCAGTGCTCGCTCGTGCTGGGCGTCTACCTGGTCATCGCCTGGGCGCCCGCCTCAGGGCTGATCTGGAACGCGATCGGCTTCCACCCGGAAAAGACGGCGCTCGGGCGCCTGCATCAGCGCTACGTCAACGAGCTGCTGAACTAGCTCGGACTCGCCCGGCGGGCGGCGCTGCGCGCTTGCGCCGGGCGGCCAGGCGCTTCGCGTTCAGACGCCGCTCCCGCGAGGCGGCCGTGGGGCGGGTCGGGCGGCGGGTCCGCGGAACCTTCAACGCCTCTCGCAGGCGCTCGGCCAGGCGCGTCAGGGCCAGCTCGCGGTTGCGGCTCTGCGAGCGCTCGTCCTGGGCGACGGCGACGACCCTCGCGCCGGCGCGCTCCAGCAGGCGCCGGCGCTGGCTGTCGCTGAGCGAAGGCGAGGACTCGACATCGAAGACGGCTTCCACGCGCGACGCGGTGACGTTCGCATGCTGCCCGCCGGGGCCGGAGGAGCGGCTCGTGCGAAGCGTGATCTCGGCCAGCGGGATCGACAGGCGCCCGTTGACCGCCAGCCGCCGCGTCTCCGGCTCGGGTTGGCTCACGGCGACACGCCGGCCGGGCTCAGCCCGGCTCGGGGGAGGAGAGGCCGTGAAGGGCCCGCAGACGCTCCTCTTCGCCCTCGGGTACGCGGCCGTCGCGGCCGATGTAGCCGTCCTTGCCGCCGGCGCAGAGATAGACGGCGTCGCCCTCGCCCACGTTGCGGAGCCTGCGGATCGTGGCCGCGTCGACCCGCGCCAGTCCGCCCTCCTTGATCGTGTGGGTCGAGCCGTCGCCGAATTCCATCTCGATCGTCTCCGCGGTGGACGAAGTAGAGCTCCTCCTGCTCGTCGTGGAAGTGCGCGCCGGCATCGGTGCCGGCCGGCATCACGATCGCGTTGACGCCGAAGGCCGTGACGCCCAGGCCCTTGCGGACCTTGCGGAACCCGTATCCGTCGCCGAGATCCTCGAGATTCGCGATCGCATAGCCCTCGCCCACAGTCACCTTCGGGTAGTCCTTCGAAGCCTCCATCTGTGGTTCTCCTCGCTAGTGGTTGGCCACCGTGCCGCCCTCCGGGGCGAGCGGCCGGTCCTCGTCGGCCCAGCGCAGCAGGCCGCCGCTCAGGGAGTATGCCTCGTAGCCCGATGCGCGGAAGGCCTGCATGGCCATCGCCGAGCGGGCCCCGACGCGGCAGTAGAAGACGACCGGGCGCTCACGCTCGACAGCGGCCGCGGCATCGCTCAGCTGGTCAGCGGGACATGGCGCGAGCCGTCGATGTAGCCGGCGTCCCGCTCGTGCGGCTCACGGACGTCGATCAGCTGGGGTGGGTCCGGATCGGCCAGCCACTCGGCGAGCCGCTGGGGTGTGATCTCTGTGCTCTGCTCCCCGCTCATGGCCTCAGCTAGCGACGGGCCGGGTGGCGGGTTCAGCGGGCGATCAGTAGCCCGGAGGCGGGACTTCGCGGTAGGGATCGCGCTCGACGACCGTTTCGCGCACGCCCGTCCGGCGGGGGCTCCAGGCGAGCACGTAGAGCAGCGAGACGGCGAAGCCGACGACACCGACGATCATCAGGATCAAGCCGACGGTGGCGATGTCGATCCCCGAGGTGCTCGCCGTCACCGCGTAACGGAGGATCGCCCCGACGGCGAACAGGAATATCGAGGTCCCGAAGCTCACAGCATCCAGTTACCCGGGCCGGCCCCGCTCAAACCGCCTGCGACGCGCAGGGGCGGTCGCATCACTAGGATCCCGGCCGATGGAGGCCGTCGCGGACACCTACACCATCCCCCAGGAGAACCTGGACTTCTGCGCGACGATCGGGCAGATCGCGCGCGAGAAGATCGCGCCGCGCTCGGCTGAGATCGACGAGCAGGCCGAGTACCCCTGGGACATCCGCAAGCTGCTGGCCGAGCAGGACATCCTGGGGCTGCCCTTCCCGATCGAGTACGGGGGGACGGGCACCGGGACGTTGATGCTGAACATGGCCGTCGAGGAGATCGCCAAGGTCGACGCGGCCTGCGCGCTGATCCTGATGGTCCAGGAGCTCGGAACGCTGCCGATCCAGCTGTTCGGCAGCGAGGAGCTCAAGCAGCGCTTTCTGCCACGCTGCGCGACCGGCGAGCACTCCCCGGCGTTCGCGCTGTCCGAGCCGGAGGCCGGGTCGGACCCGGCGGGGATGAAGACGACCGCCGTGCTCGACGGCGATGAATGGGTGATCAACGGCACCAAGAACTGGATCACGAACCTGGGCGTCGCCGACTTCTACATCGTCTTTGCGGTCACCGACCGCGAGAACCGCCGGATGACGGCCTTCGTCGTCGAGGCCGACCGGCCCGGCTTCAGCGTGGGCAAGCTCGAGCACAAGCTCGGGATCCGCGCCTCGCCGACCGGCCAGCCGATCTTCGAGGACGTCAGGGTGCCGCAGTCCAACGTGATCGGCGAGGTCGGCAAGGGCCTCTCGGTGGCGCTGGGGACACTCGAGCGGACCCGGCTCGGGGCCGCCGCTCAGGCCGTCGGCATCGCCCAGGGAGCGACCGACTACGCCGTCGGCTACGCCCGCGAACGCCAGCAGTTCGGCAAGCCGATCCTCGAGTTCCAGGCGATCGGGTTCAAGCTGGCCGACATGGAAATCCGCACGGCCGCAGCGCGTGAGCTGCTCTACAAGGCCTGCGCGATGGCCGACCAGGGCCACCCGGAGCGTGCCAAGTACTCCTCGATGGCCAAGGTCTTCTGCTCGGACACCGCGATGGGTGTGACGATCGAGGCGATCCAGGTCCTGGGTGGCTACGGCTACGTCAAGGAGTACCCGGTCGAGCGGATGATGCGCGACGCGAAGATCACCCAGATCTACGAGGGCACGAACGAGATCCAGCGGCTCGTGATCGCCCGCACGCTGCGAAGTAGGGGATCGTGCGATGCGCGCTCCATCGAGCCTCCCGGCGAGCCGCTCCAGCTCGCGGCGCGTCGGCGTGGCCGCGCTGCTGGCGATGTCCCTGGGCCTGATCGTGCTTGTCGTCGGGCAGGGGTTCAGCTCGATCGGCGTGGTCCGGGCGCTCGAGGACATCGCGCCTGGGTGTGATCGTCGCCGCGGCCCTGATGGGCGCAGTGGCGTTCGTGGCCGTGCGGCTGGCCGGCTGGCGCGATCCCGAGTCCGAGACGGAGTTCGACGAGATCGTCCGTCACTCCGAGCGCCTTGCCCGCGAAGGGCTCGCCGTGGATCCGGAGGAAGCCGAGTTCATGGACCTCGACCCGCTCGATGACGAGGACTTCGAGGAGCTCGTCCGTGACGCCCTGGACGACCTGCCCGACCTGCTGCGCAACGCCCTGTCGCACGTCGCCGTCGTGATCTCCGACGGCGGCCGCCGCGCCGGGGCATACGGCCTCTACCAGGGCGACGGGGCGAGCCGGGACAACACGCACGATCGAATCGTGATCTTCCGGGACACGCTGCGCCGCGACTTCGGCCACGACGGCGACATGCTGCGCGACCAGGTCACGAGGACCGTTCGCCACGAGCTGGCCCACCACGTCGGCTTCGACGAGCTGGGCGTCTCCCGCCTGGACCTGTGATCTGAGGCGTTTATGCCGGCGTATATCTGCGTCCTCGGTCGCTCGCGTGCGATGCACGCTTCGCTCCCTGCGTCCTTGATCTGCTTGGCCTAAACGCCTCAGACAGGCGTCTTTGCCGGCCCGCGCCCGGGTCTCGATACCGGGTTTTTCGCCACGATCGCCTAGGATTTGCGCCCGCGCCGTGGCCAGTTTCCCGCCGGCGCCTTCCACCGACCTAGGAGAGAGCCCCAGATGCCCGAAGCCGTGATCGTCGATGCCGTACGGACGCCCATCGGAAGGGCGGTCAAGGGATCGCTCAAATCCGTCCGCGCGGACGACCTGGCGGCGGTGCCGCTGAAGGCGCTGCTGGAGCGCAACCCGCAGCTGGACTCCCGCTCGATCGTCGACGTGATGATGGGCTGCGGCTTTGCCGAGGGGGAGTCGGGCTACAACATCGGGCGCAACGCCGCCCTGCTCGCCGGAATCGACCACCACGTCCCTGGCACGACCGTGAACCGCTTCTGCGCCTCCTCGCTGCAGACGACCAGGATGGCCTTTCACGCGATCAAGGCCGGCGAGGGGGACACCTACGTCGCGGCCGGCGTCGAGGCCGTCTCCCGGGCCGGGAAAGGCGCCCCGTTCGAGTTTCACCCGCAGCTGGACGGCTCGGAGAACTCGATCTACAACGTCTACATCCCGATGGGCCTGACCGCCGAGAACGTCGCCGAGCGCTGCAAGGTCAGCCGCGAGTCCCAGGACGAGTGGGCCGCCCTCTCCCAGCAGCGCGCCGTCGCCGCCCAGGAGTCCGGTCACTTCGATGTCGAGATCGTCCCGGTGACGGCACCGGCCCACACCGACAAGGACCGCGAGGGCAACGAGTTCGAGGTGCCCGAGCAACTCGTCAGCAAGGACGACGGCCCTCGTGCGGGGACGACGGTGGAGAAGCTGGCGGCGCTGAAGCCGGCCTTCAAGCCGGACGGCACGGTCACCGCCGGAAACGCCTGTCCGCTGAACGACGGCGCCGCCGCGCTGCTGGTGACCTCCGAGGAGCGGGCCAGGGAGCTCGAGCTGAAGCCGAAAGTCCGGATCATCGCCTCGACGGTCGTCGCGATCCGCCCCGAGATCATGGGACTCGGCCCGATCCCGGCGATCGAGCAGCTGCTGAAGAACACCGGCATGAAGATCGAGGACATCGACGTCGTGGAGATCAACGAGGCCTTCGCGGCTCAGATCGTCCCCTGTCGTGAGGACCTGGGGATCGACCCGGAGAAGCTCAACCCGTTCGGCGGGGCGATCGCCCTGGGTCATCCCTTTGGCATGACCGGCGCGCGCATCATGACGACGCTGATCAACGACCTGCAGACCCTCGACGGGACCTACGGGATCGAGTCGATGTGCGTCGCCGGCGGAATGGGCATGGCGATGCTGGTCGAGCGCCTGAGCTAACGGGGCGGCATTCGCAGCGCGCCGTCGAGCCGGATCGTCTCGCCGTTGAGCATCCGGTTCTCAGCGATCTGGCAGACCAGCTGGCCGTACTCGGCTGGTCTGCCCAGGCGCGGCGGGTAGGGGACGCCGGCGCCGAGCTTCAGCCGGGCCTCCTCGGGCAGGGCCGCAAGCAGCGGCGTGTCGAACAGCCCCGGGGCGATCGTGTTGACGCGAATCCCGTACTGGGCCAGGTCGCGGGCGGCGGGCAGGGTCATGCCGACGACGCCACCCTTGGAGGCGGAGTAGGCGATCTGTCCGATCTGCCCGTCGAAGGCGGCGATCGAGGCGGTGTTGACGCAGACGCCCCGCTCCCCGTCCTCGAGCGGCTCGGTCGCGATCATCGCGCTCGCCGCATGACGCAGGACGTTGAACGTCCCGATCAGGTTGATCGCGATGATCGTCTCGAACGGGAGCAGGGGGTGGGGCCCCTTCGAGCCCGCGACCTTCTGCGCCCAGCCCGTGCCGGCACAGCAGACGGCGATCCGCAGGCCGCCCTCGGCGGCGGCACCCGCGGCGACGGCGGCCTGGACCTGGTCCTCCTGGCGCACGTCGCACGCCTGGAACTGAAGGCCCAGCTCGCCCGCCAGGGCCTGGCCCTTCTCGGCGTTGACGTCGGCGATCGTGACCCGGGCGCCGCGCTCGGCCAGCGCCCGCACGGTCGCCTCGCCGAGGCCCGAGGCCCCGCCCACGACGATTGCTGCGGCGCCGTCGATCTGCACGGGCGGGAGCCTAGCGCTCCGGCCTGCGTGAGAGCGTCAGGGCGAACAGGCCCTCCGGGTCGGTCATCCAGCTGGCCAGCTCCAGGCCCGCGGCCGCGAGGTCGCCCTCCAGGCGCTCGGGGGTGAACTTCGCGCTGATCTCGGTGCGCAGCTCCTCGCCGGCGGCGAAGTGGACGCGGAGGCCGAGCCCGCGGACATGGGTCGTGTGCTCGCGCCGCGCCCGCAGGCGCATCTCGATCCACTCGTGGTTGCGGTCGAACAGGGCGACGTGCTCGAAATCCTCGGGGTCGAAGTCGGCGTCGAGCTCACGGTTCAGGACGCGCAGGACGTTGAGGTTGAATTCTGCCGTCACGCCCGCCGCGTCGTCGTAGGCGGCCTCGAGGACGCTTGGGTCCTTGACCAGGTCGGTGCCCATCAGGAGAAAGTCCTCCGGACCCAGCAGACGGGCGATCTGACGCAGGAAGCGACGCCGGCTGCCGGGCGGGAAGTTGCCGATCGTCCCGCCCAGGAACGCGACGATGCGCGGTCCCCGGGCCGGCGGCACCTGGTCGAGGTGGCGCTCGAAGTCGCCGATCACGCCGTGGACGCTCAGCCCGGGATACTCGGCGGTCAGCTCGATCGCGCATTCGCGGACCATGCTCTCGGTGACGTCGACGGGCACATAGCGGGCCAGTGTCCCGGCGGCCGTCAGGGCGTCCAGGAGGACGCGGGTCTTGGCGGCGGTGCCGGAGCCCAGCTCGACCAGCTCGACGGCACCCGTCAGGCGGGCGATCTCGCCCGCCGACTGCTCGAGGATGGCGCGCTCGGCACGCGTCGGGTAGTACTCGGGCAGCTCGCAGATGCGGTCGAACAGCTCGGCGCCGCGGGCATCGTAGAAGTGCTTCGGCGGCAACTCCTTGAAGGGCCTCGTCAGGCCGTCCAGGGCGTCCTCGGCGAGCGAGCGTTCGCCGGCGCCGTCGAGGTGCGAGTCGATCCGGATGTCCGGCTCGGCCAGCGGCTGGCGGGGCGGGGTCAGCGCCATCTCAGTCCTCCTCCCGGGCCAGGCGCAACCCGGCGAATATCTGGCGCCGTTGCGGCAGGTCCCAGTTGCGGAAGCTCAGCGTCGCGACTCGGGGATCGGTCGCCCAGGAGCTGCCACGCAGGACCTTGTAGCGGCTCCCGAAGAAGACCTCGGAGTACTCCCGGTAGGGGTAGGCACGGAAGCCGGGGTAGGGCAGGAAGTCCGAGGAGGTCCACTCCCAGACGCGGCCCACCCCCGTCAGCTGCCCCGAGGTCGCCGCCCGCTCCCACTCCTGCTCGGTCGGCAGTCGCGCATCATGTGCGCGGGCAAAGGCGTCGGCCTCGAACCAGCTCACGTGACAGACCGGCGCGTCCGGATGCGCCGCCGCCACGCCTGGATGGTGCGTCGTGTCGTACTCCTCCTTCCAGGCCCAGCCCTCATCCGACCACCACTCGCGCCGTTCGTAGCCGCCGCCCTCGGAGAAGCGCATCCAGCTGGCGTTGCTGACGGGTCGCCGGGCGATCCGGAACCCGCCGATCTCGACCGTGTGGCGGGGACGCTCGTTGTCGTAGGCGAAGCCCTCCTGGCCCGCCCCGATCACGGTCGGGCCTGCCTGGAGGTGGAGCCACCCGTCGCGCCCGGGGGCCGGCTCGAGCTCGCCTTCGCCCGGCCCGAGCAGGCCCGCGATGGCCATCGTCTGGCGCATCGTCTCGGTGTGCTGGAGCTCGTGACGGATGACCATCTCGACGATCTGCCCGCCTGCGCCCTCCAGGGTGTCGCCCTTGCCGTGCTCGGCCAGCGTGCGGGCGGTGCGCTCGCGGACCTCAGCGAGGTAGCCGCGGGCCTCTTCGGGGCCGAGCTTCTCGATCTCCCCGCGTACCGCCCTCGGTGTCTCGAAGGCGTCGTAGAGGGCGGCCAGTTCGCCGCGGGCGAGTTCCATCCCGCCGAGACGGTGTGCGATCCAGAGATCCTCGTAGGCGGCGATGTGGCCAAGGTCCCAGACGAGCGGGCTCATGATCGGCGAATGCACCGCCTCGAGCTGATCGTCGCCGAGATGGGCGATCAGCCGCAGGGTCCCCTCGCGCGTCTGCTCCAGCGCCGCTAGCGCTTGCTCGGCGTCGGGGGAGAGGTGGTCGGTTGGGTCCGCGCGGGAGGCCATGAGCAGGCAGGTGCTGGCTAACTGTAGAACGTAGCCGCGGCGGGCACCTTGGAGATAGGTCTTCCCCGGCGCACGATGCGTTACACATCCTGTTCGCTACGCCAGGGGATCGGCGGACAGCTGGTTCCAGCGGCCAAGGATCCGGCGGCCGTGCTCGTGCCCCAGCAGGCAGATCGCCCCGGGCGAGAGGCCGAGCCTTGAGCCCTCGGCCGCGTCGAGGCCCGCCCACCGCGCGCCGAGGACGCGGAGCAGGTGGCCGTGGGAGAAGATCACCACGTCGCCGCCGGCGGCGACGGCTGCAGCGATCGCCCGGTCGGCCCGCCGGCCGACGTCGGCCGGCTGCTCCCCACCGGGGCAGCCGTCGCGCCACTGGTTCCAGCCGGGGCGCTGCGCATCGATCTCGGCCGTCGTCAGCCCCTCATACTCGCCGTAGTCCCACTCGAGCAGATCCTCGTCCTGAACGGCCCCGGCGCCGAAGCCGGCCAGCTCGCAGGTTTCCCGCGCACGCCTGGAGGGGCTGACGAGAACCAGGGCGAACCGACGGCCGGCCAGCGTGTCAGCGATGGCGCGCGCGGCGTCACGCCCGCGTTCGGTCAGCGGAATGTCGCTGCGGCCGGTGTGGCGGTGGCTGATCGTCCACTCGGTCTCGGCGTGGCGGACGAGGACGATCCGCCGCTCCTGCTCGCCGTTCGGGCTCATCGCCGCGGGGCGGGAGCGGCCGCGTCGTCGAGGATCACCGTCAGGCGCTCGCGGCGCAGGAGGCTGGCCGGTACGTGCGGCGAGGGCTCGCCGAGCATCGCATCGACCGCGTCGGCCTTCCCGGCGCCGGTCGCGAGCAACAGGCAGCCGCGGGCGGCTCGCAGGACCGCGAGGCTGAGCGTGATCCGCTCCGGTGGCGGCTTTGGCGAGTCGCTGATCCCCAGACAGGTCGCATCCGCTCCCGCCTTGAGGGTCGGGCTGCCGGGAAACAATGAGGCGACGTGCCCGTCCGGCCCGATGCCCAGTACGACGAGATCGAGGACCGGCACCTGCTCGCCGGCGGCTGAGGACAGGTGCGCGGTGAGCAGCTCCCCGTAGCGCTCGGCGCCCAGCTCGGGGCCCAGCTCGCCCTCCATGCGGTGGACCAGGCCGTCGGGGATCGCTCCGCCCGCCAGCCCGCACTGACGGGCGAGGCGGTAGTTGCTGTCCTCGTCCTCGGGCCCGACGCAGCGCTCATCGGCGAACCAGAGCTCGGTGGCTGCGAGCTCGGCGGGGCGTGCGGCCAGGAGCTCGAAAGTCTGTCCCGGGGTCGTGCCGCCGGAGAGCGCGAGATGGGCGACGCCCCGCTCGGCCCGTGCCCGCTCGAGCGCACCCGAGACGTGCATCGCCGCGCGCTCGGCCACGGTCGCGGCGTCCGCACACGTCGTCAGGCGGGTCACGCGAGCATCCTCCGTGCCGCGGCGAGCGCCGGCAGATAGGTCGGGTCGCGCAGCAGCGCCTGGCGGATGCCCTCCCCGAGGACCCCCGTCTCCCCTCGTGAGGCGCCGGGGATCGTCCACTCGCGCGGCTCGCCGCCGGGCTCGGTGAGGCGGGCCCGCAGCCCACCCGGACCGCGGTCGAGGGACAGGCTCAGCCCGGCCGCGGTCTCGATCGTCACCCCGGCGAGCCCCGGGACCTGCAGCTGCGGGTCGGTCTGGAGCTTCACCGAAATCTCCTGATCGCCCGCCCGGGCGGTTCCCGCGCGTCCACCGTCGCCCGCGGCGAGTGGCCCGAGCTCCCAATCCAGGCGCGATCCGAGCCAGCCGACGAGCAGGGTCGCGGCGGCGGTCGAGTCGGCGTGGTGGCGGACCGTCACAGAGCTGAGCGAGCACAGTTCACGGCGCAGCCGGGTGGGGTCGAACATCGCCGCCACCCGCTCGCGCCAGGGTGTCGAGCGCAGCCATGCCAGATCTACGACGTAGGCCTCGTGGGTCAGCTCCAAGGCCCTGTCCACCGCCTCCCGGGCGTCGGGCTCGACGACCGAGTCCAGCAGCACGGCCTGTGCCAGTGGCATCAACTCCGAGACGATCTCGTGATGCCCGTGGGGGGACCACAGGAGCGTCGGCAGGTCGGTCACGACGAGCGGGTCGGCGATCGTCAGCAGATCGTCCATGTGGCGGTCGCCCAGATCGACGACGACGGTCTCGCGCAGGAGCGCCAGTTCTCCAGGGGCGGGGTCGCCCTCGGCGGCGATCATCACGCGGGCGTCCAGCTGCTCGCGATCGGGCTCGTAGGAGAGGACGACCATCCGCGAGGCGTGGTAGCGGCCGACTCCCCGCAGCCGATTGGCGATCTCCCCGCTCCACTCCCGGTCGACGAAGGCGATCATGTTCAGGACGCGGGCCGGAGCGAAGTCGCTGTGCTCGGCGTGGACCTCGACGAGCAGCTGGCGCAGCGCAGCTTCGATCCGGTCGGGCGAGGTTCCCTGTTCACTCCAGACGGCGTCGATCCTGCTCATCAGATCGCGCGCCAGCGATCGCCCTCGCGCAGCAGCCCATCGGCCTCGGCCGGTCCCTGCGAGCCGGCCGCGTAGGTTGCGACCGGAGGCCCGGGCTCCTGGGAGGGATGCCAGGCTTTGACGATCGGGTCACAGATCCGCCATTGAGCCTCGACCTCGTCGTTACGCGTGAACAGTGTCGCGTCGCCGCGCATCGCATCGGTGATCAGCCGCTCGTAGGCCTCAGGGGACTGCGACAGGAAGGCTGTCCCGTAGAGGAACTCCATGTTGACGGGGCGGATGATCATCCGCGTGCCGGGGATCTTGGCGCCCAGCCGCAGCGAAACGCCCTCGTTCGGCTGCAGCGTCAGCACGAGCTGGTTGGGCTGTACCCCGAGCGAGCCGTCCTGGCTGAAGGCGAGGTGGGGGACGGGCTTGAGCGTGACGGCGATCTCGGTGACCTTGCGGGCCAGCCGCTTGCCGGTTCGCAAATAGAACGGGACACCGGCCCAGCGCCAGTTGTCGACCTCCAGGCGCAGGGCCGCGTAGGTCTCGGTCTTCGATCCCTCGGGGACGCCCTCCTCCTGCAGGTAGCCGGGGACGTCCTCGCCGCCTGCGTGCCCGGCCGTGTACTGCGCGCGCAGCGCCATCTCCCCGATCTCGGCGACGGTGGGCTCGGGGATCGCCTTCAGGACCTTGACCTTCTCGTTGCGGACCTCTTCGGCGGTGAAGCTCACGGGCGGCTCCATCGCCACGTGGCAGAGCAGCTGGAGCATGTGGTTCTGAATCAGGTCACGCAGGGCGCCCGCCTCGTCGTAGTAGTCGGCCCGCGTGCCGATGCCCAGGTCCTCGGCGGCGGTGATCTGGACGCTGTCGATGAAGTTCCGGTTCCACAGCGGCTCGAACATGCCGTTGGCGAAGCGGAAGGCCATCATGTTCTGGACCGTCTCCTTGCCCAGGTAGTGATCGATCCGGTAGACCTGGCTCTCTTCGAAGCGCGAGAGCACCTTCCGGTTCAGCTCGCGGGCCTCCTCGAGCGTCGTCCCGAACGGCTTCTCGATGATCAGGCGGACCTCGGCGTCGGGGTGGTGGGCCAGCTCGGACTCGCCGAGCTGATCGACGATGACCGGGAAGAAGCTCGGCGCCGTGGACAGGTAGAAGGCCCGGTTGAGCGGCTCGCCGGCCTCCTTCTCGAACGCGTCGAGGCAGGTTTTCAGCTCCTTGTAGACCTCGGGGTCGTCGAACGTCCCGGGCACGTACTTGACGCTGTCCAACAGGCCCTTCAGGACGTCCTCGTCGGGTTTGCGACGTGAGAACCGCTTGATCGCTTCCTCGCACTCCTCACGGTAGTCCTCGTTCTCCTTTTCTTTGCGCGAGACACCGATCAGATGGAAGCGCTCGGGCAGCGCGCCGTCATGGGCCAGGTTGTAGAGCGCCGGCAGCAGTTTGCGCCGCGCGAGGTCACCCGTCGCGCCGAAGATGACCAAGGTCGTCGGGGCCACCGGCAGGCGCTCCAGGCCGGCTGTCAGCGGGTTCTCGGCCTGCTCGGGGGAGCCCGTCTGCTCGGCCGCGCTCGCCACCTCAGCGCCCCTTGGCTCCGCGCGGGGCCTTCCCGGCGGGTGGGGCGGAGGGCTTCGGGGCGCTCTTGACGGCGTGGCCGCCGAACTGGTTGCGCAGCGCGGCCAGGACCCGGTCGGCGAAGTCGCCGTTTCCGCGCGAGCGCAGGCGGGCGTAGAGCGAGGCGGTGATCACGGGGGTGGGGACGTCGTGGGCCGTGGCGTCCTCGATCGTCCAGCGACCCTCGCCCGAGTCCTCGGTGTAGCCCTCCAGGGCGGAGAGGTCGTTGCCGTCGGCTTCGAAGGCCCGGGCCGCCAGTTCGCACAGCCAGGAGCGGACCACCGAGCCCTGCCCCCACAGGTGGGCGATCTTCGCGTTGTCGAGCTCGTACTCGCACTTGTCGAACAGGTCAAAGCCCTCGGCGTAGGCCTGCATGAGGCCGTACTCGACGCCGTTGTGGACCATCTTCACGTAGTGCCCCGCGCCGGATGGCCCGAAGCGCATCCAGCCGCGTGGCCCGATCGAGGCGATGCTCTGCTCGTTGGTCTCGGGCGCCAGGACATCGAGTATCGGAGCCAGCCGCTTGACGGCTTTGGGGGGGCCGCCGACCATCATGCAGTAGCCGACTTCGAGGCCCCAGACGCCACCGGAGGTGCCCACGTCGACGTAATCGATGCCGGCGGATTTCAGTTCCGCCGCGCGGCGCTTGTCGTCGGTCCACTTCGAGTTGCCGCCGTCGATGATCATGTCGCCGCGCTCGAGCAGCCTGGAGAGCTTCTCGACGGTTTCCTGGGTCGGCTTGCCCGCGGGGACCATGATCCAGACCATCCTCGGCGCCTCGAGCTGCTTGACGAGGTCCTTCAGGCTCCCCGCCCCGGAGGCGCCGTTTCGCACTGCCTGCTTGACGGCCTTCTCGTCGAAGTCGAAGGCGACGACCTCGTGCTCGGAGTCGCGCCGGATGCGGTGGACCATGTTGCCGCCCATCTTCCCGAGTCCGACGAAACCGATCTGTGACATGTCAGCTCCTTGGTGATGGATTTGCGATCGCGGGCCTCACTGCATTCAGAGCCACGATCGTAGTGGTAGCCGGCGGCGGATCGATCGGCGGGGCCCCCGTCACCCCCCGCCCGCGGGCCGGGCGCGGCTTTTCGCCACCGCGCCCGTCGGCTACGATCACCGGCATGAGAGCCCGTCCGCAGCGGAGCCGGCCGTGCGGGCGCGATCCGGCGGCGGGGGGCCGGGCTCGCCCATGAGCGGCGGCGATCTCCGGGGTTTCAAGGGCCGGCTGGGCAGGCTTTGGGTGTTCAGCCCCGAACGGCTGTGGCTGGCCTCGATCCACCTCAACAGACAGGGCCACTGGCGCGCCGCCTTCATGCTCAAGCAGCTCGGCTCGCTGATCTACCACAACTCCCTCTCTCCAGAGGCGATCGTCGCGCCGGATGTGTCGCTCGGGCACAACAGCCTCGGGATCGTGATCCACAGCGATGTCGAGATCGGCCGGGACGTGATGATCTGGCACAACGTGACGTTGACGGCCGGGCGCCCGGCGAAGCGCCGCGCGGCTGCGGTGGCCGCCAACGGCGCCGGTCCGGCCGCGGGCGAGCGCTCGCGGATCGTCGTCGGCGATCACGTGACGATCGGGGCCAACGCAGTCCTGATCGCGCCCCGCGGCGGGACGCTGCACATCGGCAACGGTGCTCGGATCGGAGCCGGTACCGTCGTGACCGAGGACGTCCCGAACCGCGTCACGGTCGTGGGAGCCGAGCCCCGCATGTTCCCCCGTCCGCGCGACCGCCAGGACGGCGCGGAGCATTCAGAGGCCGAGCAGCAGGGCTGAGAGGCCGGTCGGCGGCCGGCGTCTCAGCCGCCCGCTCACGCCTGTTCTCTGATGCTCGCCGCCAGGGCGCGCACGGCGCTGACGGGGTCCGGCCCCGGCAGGCGCACCCGCTCGGCCGGCAGGCCCAGCTGGCGCAGGGTGTCGAAGTCCCCGATCGCCTGGGCGTTCTTGAGCGTCGTGAACGTGAACGGCCGGCCCGGGATCGAGACATCCTCGGGGCCGTCGTGCAGGAGCTGTAGAAAGCGGCCGGTCGGCGGCCCGCCCTTGTGGAACTGGCCCGTCGAGTGCAGGAAGCGGGGGCCGTAGCCGAAGGTCGTCGTCATCCCGCTGACGGCACGGATCGCCGCTCTGAGCTCCGCCACGGCGTCGTCGAGCTCTGCCGTGGGCTGGGTGTAGGCCATGATCGCCACGTAGGAGGGCGGTGAGCCGCCGAGCGCCAGCGTTCGCAGCGCCGTCGCGTCGGCGTCGGGAAGCGCCGGCAGCTCGCCCTGCTGCTCGTAGCCGTCGAGGACCTTGTTCGTGGCGTCCTTGGCCTGCTGCACGTTGGGCTGGTCGAAGGGGTTGATCCCGAGCCCCCAGCCCGCGACGGCGGTGGCGATCTCGGCCAGCAGGAAGATCCGGCCGAGGTCACCGGGGCCACGGGTCGGGATCGTGATCACCGGGTGTCCGGCCTGCGCGAGCGCCCCGACACGCCGGTCGGTCTCCGGGTCGGGCAGGCCGAGGTCCGGCAGATAAGCGAAGACGCGGTCCTCGCCGTAGTCCTCCGGCGTGGAGAGCGGCTCCTCGGCGACCGGCAGGATGCCCGTGCCGTGCTTGCCGGTGGACTCCGCCACGAGCTGCTCGAGCCACAGGCCGAGACCCGGGAGCGAGTCCCCGATGATGAAGCTCAGCTTGTCCCGTCCGGCGGAGGCCAGCGCGCTGAGGGCGGCGCCCAGCCAGACCGCTCCGGGGACCGCGACCGTCTCCCCGGCGTGGCTCAGCGGTGTCTCCCAGGCGGCGGCGGCGCCGTCGAGCAGTCCCCTGACGTCGATTCCCATCAGCGCCGCCGGGACGATCCCGAAGGCCGACAGGGCGCTGTAGCGCCCCCCGATGTCGGGGTCGCCGAGGAAGGTCCGCCTGAAACCGCGCTCGGCCGCGAGCTCGGCAAGCCCGGAGCCGGGGTCGGTGATCGCGATGAAACGCGACCCGTCGGAGATCAGCGAGTTGAAGTGGGCGAACAGCGACAGCGGCTCGATCGTCCCGCCTGACTTCGAGGAGACGATGAACAGCGTCCGGGCAGGCTCGATCGAGTCCTGCACCGCGCGGACCGTCTGTGCGTCGGTCGAGTCGAGCACCTGCAGGCGCGGGTGGCCCGCCGCGGCGCCGAACGCGCGCCGCAGGACCTCAGGTGCGAGCGAGGAGCCGCCCATGCCGAGCAGCACCACGTCCTCGATGCCCGCTGCGCGGATCTCCCCCGTGAACGCCTCGAGGTCATCCACCTCCGCCGACATGCGCGCAGCGATCGTCAGCCAGCCGAGGCGGTTGGCGATCTCGGGCGTCCCTGCCGGTCCCCACAGGGTCGCATCCTCTGCACGCAGCCGCGCGGCCAGCGAGCCGGCCTCCGCGGCGGCGGCGCGCTCCTCGACTGCGGCGCGCAGCCGCCCCTCCGGGATCAGGGCCTCGATGGTCTCCTGCTCGGTGCTCACGCCAGGATCGTAGTGCTCGGGGCCGCTGCTATAGGTTTCCTGCTCGTGACGAGCGCCGCCGACGACCAGCAGATGCCCGACCGCAACCTGGCTCTCGAGCTGGTCAGGGTCACCGAGGCCGCGGCCCTGGCGGCGGCGCCGCTGGTCGGCAGAGGCGACAAGGAGGCCGCAGATCAGGCCGCCGTGGACGGCATGCGCTACATGCTCCAATCGGTCCAGATGGACGGGATCGTCGTGATCGGCGAGGGCGAGAAGGACGAGGCCCCGATGCTCTACAACGGCGAGCAGATCGGCGACGGCTCACCGCCGCGGGTCGATATCGCCGTGGACCCGCTCGAGGGAACCACGCTGGCGGCCCACGGGATGCCGAGTGCGCTCGCGGTGATCGCGCTCTCCGCGCGCGGCACGATGTTCGACCCCGGGCCCTGCGTGTACATGGAGAAGATGGCCGGGGCGACGGATATCGCGGACCTGCTCGACCTGGACCGTCCGCTGGGGGAGACGGTCAAGCTGATCGCCGAACGCCGGGGCTGCCCGGTCGGAGATGTCTTCGTGGTGGTCCTCGACCGGCCCCGCCACGAGCAGGGCATCGCGGCGATCCGCGAGGCCGGGGCGCGGGTCCGGCTGATCGCCCACGGCGATGTCTCGGCTGCGCTGCTGGCGGTCACCGAGCGATCGCCCGTCGATCTGCTCTGGGGGATCGGCGGGACGCCCGAGGGTGTCATCTCGGCGGCCGCCGTGAAGTGCCTCGGCGGTCAGCTGCTGGGGCGGCTCTGGCCGCGCGATCAGACCGAGCGCCAGGCCGCTCTGGACGCGGGCTATGACCTCGATCGGGTGCTCGACCGCGACGACCTCGTCGCCGGGGATGACGTCTTCTTCTCCGCCACCGGCATCACCGACGGCGATGTCCTGCAGGGTGTCAGATACCCGAGCGCCGGGGGCGCTACGACGGAATCGCTGGTCACGCGGGCCCGCACCGGGACGATCCGGCGGATCACCGCGACGCACGACCGCTCGAAGCTCCGCGCGGTCGGCGGCGAGCGCTTCTGAGCGCTCTTCAGGGCGCCTCAGCGGCGCTTGGCCTGGTGCTCCACGACCTTGCCGAAGGCCTCCTCGAGCTGGCTGGTCATGCGCAGCTTGAACATCGCCAGCAGCGCCTCTGAGGCCATCGGGCGCAGCGAATCGACGGCGGCGATCAGCTCATCCCAGCGCTCCTCGGGCTGACCGTCCCGCTCGAAGGGCTCCCACAACTCCTTGATGAACAACCGCGTGAAGGAGCGAGCGACCGAGTCGCAGTCGCGCCCGACCCGCTCGATCAGCTGGAGCGTGCTTCGCAGCGGGATGCCGAGCGCCATGACCTGTTCGGCCGCTGCCAGCAGCGCGGGGCTCGTGACTTCGAAGCGGTCCTCGCCGAGGGGCTGAATGACCCGCAGCCGGCGTACGCGCTCGAGATCCTTCGCATCGGCCCGGCCAAAGCGCTCCCGCAGTTCCTCCCCCGTGACGATCTCCGGCGTCTCCGGATCGAAGGGTGCCGTTACGGCGGCCCGCAGGCCGATCAGCTTCGCCGCCAGCCCCTCGGGGCCGCTCAGCAGCCGTTCGATCGCGGCGAGGTTGAAACCGTCCGCCTGCAGGTCCTGGATCAGTCGCAGCCGGGCGACGTGGTCGCGGTCGTAGTAGCCGACCCGGGCCCGTACCAGTGGCGGGGGAAGCAGGCCCCGAGAGTGGTGGTTGCGAATGTTGCGCACCGACATCCCGACCTCGGCGGCCAGCTGCTCGATCGTCATGCCGCCGGTCTCGGGAGGGGCGGGCTGCGTCGTTGTGTCCTCTCTCACAGATGCCATGGTTGAAGGTTACCATGTTTCATGTACCCTCATTTGAGGTAACATAGATCAGAGACGAGTTATGAGCGCCCGCATCGCGACCATCGAAAATCGAGAAGGGCTCCCGGATAGGCAGCTGGCCGATGGCTGAACGCGGCGCAGTCCCGGAGGTCTCAAGCGGCAGAAGGCGTGTGCTCGGGCTGATTCGCTCGTTCACCTCGCCGCTGTTGCCCGACGACTACCTCGAGCTCGTCAACCCGCTCTGGTCGACGCGCGAGATGCGCGGGCGGATCGAACGGATCGAGCGCGAGTCGCCGGACGCCGTGACGGTCCTGATCAAGCCGGGCTGGGCCTGGCCGGGCCACCGTCCGGGTCAGTACCTGCGTCTGGGCATCGAGGTCGACGGCATCCACCACTGGCGGGCCTACTCGCTGACCTCGGATCCCGAGCGGGCCGACGGCTGCATTGCGATCACGCCCAAGCTAGTCGAGGGCGGCAAGGTTTCGCCGTTCCTCTTCAACCGGGTCAAGCCGGGGGCGATCGTCCGGCTGGGGGGCGTCGAAGGGACCTTCGTCCTGCCCGAGCCCCTGCCCGAGCGGCTGCTCTTCATCAGCGCCGGCAGCGGGATCACGCCGATCATGAGCATGCTGCGGCGCCTCGCCCGCCACGATCAGCTGCGCGATGTCGTCCACATCCATTGCGCGAGGACTGCCGAGGGCGTCATCTTCGCCCGCGAGCTGGCCGAGCTGCGCCTGAAGCACGACGGCTACCGCTTCGAGCGCTGGCTGACGGGCGAGCGCGGCCGCCTGCGCCCAGAGCAGCTAGCCGGCGTCTGCGAGGACTACGGGCAGCGGGAGACGTTCCTCTGCGGGCCGAGTGGGCTGCTGCAGTCGATGGACTCGCACTGGCGCGAGCTCGGCCGGCCCGAGGGGTTGCACATCGAGCACTTCCAGCCGCCCGAGCGCGTCGGTGAGGGGGAGCGCGGATGTGGCGGGCGGATCACCTTTCGCCGCAGCGGCAAGGAGGCGATCAGCGACGGCGAGCAGCCGATCCTCCAAGCCGGCGAGGCCGCGGGGGTGCAGCTCCCGTTCGGCTGCCGCATGGGCATCTGCCACAGCTGCGTCGGGCGCCTGCGCAGCGGGCAGGTCCGCGACCTGCGCACGGGCCGCGTGCACGGGCAGCCCGGTGAAGAGCTCAGGACTTGCGTGAACGCGCCCGAGGGCGCGATCGAGATCGACCTCTGAACAAATCGAGCAAAGGAAGACGATGTCCACAATCCAAGCCGAGCCACCCGTGAGCGACCCGCTGGCCGACGGGGTCGACAACCCGCTCGCGCGCCTCACGGCGGAGCAGCTCGAGCAGCTGGGCCGCGAGTTCGACGCGATCCACGACGAGGTCTACAGCGACCTGGGAGATCGCGACGCCCGCTATATCCGCAGCACGATCCGCCTGCACCGCCAGCTCGTCCTGGCCGCGCGGCTGCTGCTGCTGGGCAGCCGCCGGCGCCCGCTCTGGCTGGCCGGGACGGCCGCCCTGTCGCTGGCCAAGATCCTCGAGAACATGGAGATCGGCCATAACGTGATGCACGGGCAGTGGGACTGGATGAACGACCCGGACATCAACTCGCGCAACTGGGACTGGGACACCGCCTCGCCCGCGGAGGCGTGGCGGCACTCCCACAACTACGAGCACCACACGTTCACCAACATCCGTGGCAAGGACCGCGACCTCGGCTACGAGATCATGCGGATCGACCCGCACCAGAAATGGCACCCGATCTACCTCCTGCAGCCGCTCTACAACCTGATCCTGATGGGGTTCTTCGAGTGGGGGGTGGCGCTGCACGACCTCAACGGCGAGGCGATCCGCAAGGGCGAGAAGCCGCGCGAGCAGGTGACCGAGGAGCTGAAGGCGATCGGCGTCAAGGCACGCCGGCAGATCGTCAAGGACTACCTGGCATTTCCGGCCCTGTCGGCGGCCGTCTCCGGCCGGCGAGCCTTCAAGAGCACCCTGGCGGCCGACTTCACGGCCAACATCGTCCGCAACGTCTGGGCCTACTCGATCATCTTCTGCGGCCACTTCCCCGACCAGACCTTCACCTTCAGCGAGCAGGAAGTCGCCGATGAGACCCGCGGCGGCTTCTACGTGCGCCAGCTGCTCGGGGCGGCCAACATCGACGGCGGACCGCTGTTTCACCTGCTGGCGGGCAACCTCAGCTTCCAGGTCGAGCATCACCTGTTCCCCGACATGCCCTCGAGCCGCTACGCGGAGATCGCTCCGCGGGTGCGTGACATCTGCACCCGCTACGGGCTGCCCTACAACACCGGTCCGCTGCACCGGCAGCTCGGGACTGTGCACCGGACGATCCTGCGGCTGGCCTTCCCCGGCGGCAAGGTGCGGCCGAAGCCCGGCCCCTACCGACCCGAACCGGCCTAGATGATCCCGTGGCGGGCGGTTAGGATCCCGCCATGCCTCGGTTGCCGCTGCGCGATCCCGCCACTGCGCCCGAGCCGATCCGCGAGGTCCTCGAGTCGACGCCACTGAGCCTGCTGGGTGTGATCGCCCACGCCGAGAGCGCCTTCGACCCGTGGCTGCGCTACAGCAACACGCTCCTGCGGCGGCTCGAGCTCGATCCGCTCCTGCGCGAGCTGGCGATCCTGCAGGTGGCGCACCTCTCGGCGTCGCGCTACGAGTGGACCCAGCACGTGCCGATCGCCGAATCATTCGGAGCCACGCCCGCCCAGATCGAGGCGATCGGCCGCGATCTGGCCGAACCCGAGGGTCTCGGCGCCGACGGCTGCGCGGTCCTCGGCTTCACGCGTGAGGTGATCATCGACGGCGCTGCGAGCGAGCGGTCGCTGGCCGACCTGACGGCTCGGCTGGGCGAGCGCCAGGTGGTCGAGCTGCTGCTGGTGGTCGGCAACTACATGGGACTTGCCCGGCTCATCGCCACCGTCGGCCTCGAGCCTCAGGAGCCTGTCGTCAAGCTCCCCGGCGGCGCGGACGCCCTCGGGCCGGGCTGAGCCTCAGCCACCGGGCCCCGGGCCGGCCGAGCCGAAGCGCCCGACCCGCGACTCGGCCAGATCGAGGCGGGCCAGCGAGCGCAAAAAGCCGTAGGTCACGATCACGTGGATGCGCGACTGGGTCGCGTTGTAGAGCCGCAGGCTGAGCCCGGAGATGGACGGGTAGAAGTTGACCACCGCCACCTCGACGTGCAGGCGAGCCCGATGCGGGTGTCCCGGGACCGGGGCCGGTTCGCGGTCGACCTCGATCTGCAGGTAGCCGTCCCCGTCGCGCCCGCGGCGCGCAACCAGCAGGCCCCGGGCGATCCGCCAGCGGACGAGCCCCCGCGTGGCGTCCATCTCATATTCGGGCGCGTGGAAGCTCAGCAGCCGCAGCGGCGTCGTGAGCAGCACCACGGTGCGCTCCTGGTCGGTGTAGCGGACCCGGATCAGCCCCAGTGTCACCCGCGTCAAGAAGCGCCAGTAGGTGCGGGCTAGCCGCTCCAGGTGGACGGGCGTCCAGATCGCCTCGAGTGCCTGCTCGTCGAGCAGCAGGTCGGCTCGCTGGACCGAGCGGACCGCACCGGTCTCGCGGTCTGTCTCGGTCGAGTCGCTGAGCTCGCCGATCTCGGCCGGCAACCCGGCGGGCGTCCGCCTGGCGCGGAGCACCATCGAGCCGATCAGAACGAGCAGCCCGAGCGCGACGGCGGCCAGGGCGATCCACAACCAGCTCATCTGCTCACCTGGCGCCTCACGGCAGCCCAGGCTATCCACGCCCGCTGCGGGGTGGGTGCGTGGCGTCCCCCTTTGCTGCTATTCAACATCCATGCCGGAGCAGCCCTCAGAGCCAGCGGCGCGTCGGGCTCGCCCGCTGGCGGAGCTGGCGCTCGAGCCGCTCCGGGGTCGCGTGAACGAGCTGGCCCGGCGCTGGGCGGTCGCGCTGATCCTCGAACGCCCGACCGAGACAATGGGCTCGGTCGCGCTCGAGGATCTCGGCCGTGAGGCGCCGGCGCTGCTGGATGGGCTGCTCGGCGCGCTGAGCTCCGACGGCGAGCTCGAGGCGCTCCTCGGCGGCGGGCGCGCGGGCAGCTCGCCCGCGCAGCGGATCGCCGCGATGTCCGGCGCCGCCGGGGCGGGCGAGCTGGTGGCGGCGGTCGAGGCGCTCAGAGGGGTGCTCTCGGATGCGCTGGTGGACGAGTTCGGGCTCGCCGCGCCGGATCCGGTCAGGGCCCGGCAGCTGACGGATCTGGCCGATCGTCTGGCGCACATCTGCGCCGTCATCCTGCCGATCGCGCTGGCGGGGATCGAGACGCTGGCCGCGGCGGCGCCCGAGAGCCCGGCCGCGGCTGCACGGCCCGCTGCCCCGGTCATCGTCGCCTCCGGGCGTCACGGCCGGGGAGGCGCATTGATCATCGACGAGCGAGCCGCCGAGCCGGCCCCCGCCGGACCGGAGGAGCTGTATGCGCCGCCGGGCGCCGTCAGCGAGCCCTCGCCGGGCGGGGAGATCGAGATCAGGGACGAGCGGGGCGACGAGGGCCCGGCGGCGTGGATCCGCTCGATCGGCCGCCAGCTCGAGCGCTTCGAGGAGGACCGCCGGCCGTTTGCCGTCGTGTTGATCGAGTGCCGCGATGATGCGGCCGGGCAAGCGGATCTGCTCTGGGATGCGGTCGAGGAGCGCCTGCGCGAGGAGGTCCGGGCTGCCGGATCGGGCACGATGACCCGAGAGCGGGCCGGCCGTTACTGGCTGGTGGTGGCAGGGACAGACCGCCTCGGGGCGGCCGGCCTGGCCGCACAGCTGACGCGCGCGCTGGAGTCGATCGTGCGGGGGCAGCGGCCGGGAATGTCGGTCGCGGTCGGCACGGCCGTCTGCCCCGAGGACGGCCGCAAGGCCTCGGCGCTGGCCGCCCACGCCGATGTGGGCCTCTATGCCGCCCGCGCGGAGCGCCAGGCGAGCGAGGGCCGCATGGGCGTCTGAGCCCTGCGGGCGGGCTGGACTCAGCCCGCGAGGGCGCCGCCGGCGAGTGCGGCGGCCAGGGGGGTGGCGGGCTCGCCGAGCGACGGAGAGTTGGCGGTGACGCCGATCACCCGCGTCTGGATGCGGACGGTTTCCGTGATGCCCAGGGCCTGGGCCGCTCCGGCCGTGAGATCCCAGTCGGCCCCGATGTGGCTGTAGGGACCACGGTCGAGGACGGGGACCGTGAGCGAGTGTCCGCGGTAGCTGACCTTGATCAGCGTCCCGCAGGGGAGCGTGCGGTTGGCGACGCCGACGACGACCGGCGTGAGGGTCTGCCCGCAGGCGGTCTTGTGGCCGAAGAAGCCCGGGCCGAACCACGTCGCGATCCCCGATGGGCCGACCCTGTGGGTGTTCGTGACGGCGGGCGTCGAGCCGCTCGCGGGAGCGCTGGCGCCGCCCGCCGAGGCGAGCGCTCCGGCTGCGCCGAGCAGGCACAGGAGCGCCGTCAGGACGAGCACGACCATTGATGTCTTGGCGTTGATCCGCATATCTGGTTACGCCTACGGGGTGAGCTGACGGGCTCGCGCGGCGAACAATCGCGGCGCTACGGTCCAAGCGGACCGATTCGCCCCTGCGGATCAACATCGATCCGCGTTGGGTCCCCCGTCTGCCCCGTCCTTGGACCGGGCAGCTCGGCGTGGCCGCCAGTATACATATTCCGCCCGGAGGGCTCTCAGGCGCCGGGAAGCCGCGAGAGGACGTCGCGCAGGAGGCGCTCGCCGGTGCCGACGCCCGCCTTGGCGAGCTCCCCGAGCAGCTCGGCCGCGGAGCCGAGCAGCTCGATTCCGCCCGGCGGCGAGACGGGCCCGCTGGCACGGTCGGTCTCGCACTCGAATCCCTGCCTGGGCACCGGCTCGGCGGGGCGCGCGGACGCGCGACGGGGGCGAGGGGCCGAAGCACGTTGCTCGGCCTTGGTGGCCTTGGCACGCGGTTTGGCGGGTTTCGCCGTGCTGCCCGGCAGGCTCACGCGACCGGGCGGGCCACCGGGAGGCTGCATCGTGACCCGCTGGGCGACTTCGCCTTCGCCGCTGCGGCGCGCAGCGACCCGTCGGGCGCTGGCGCGCTGGGGGCGGGTCCGGGGCAGGCCCGCGAGCACGCCGGCGCCCTCCACGGGGCGCTCCACCCGGCCGTTGCTCTCGTTGGGGCCGCTCACTGCGGACATCATTGCTTAAGCGTGCCCGCGGCAGCACCGCGCGGGCGCAGTTCCCGGCGGCGGGCCCGGATGTTTTCCCGCGAGTTGCTGCAAGCAGATCGGCAACCGGTCCGTTATCTCCGATGAGGCGTTAGCATGGGAGCCCGGTGAGCCGATGGGCTGTAACGTCGGCGGGGCTGCGGCCGTAGATAAGGCGGAACTGCAGTTCAAACCATGGTCCTTGAGCCCTCAGGCCGCCTTCGGGTTGTCGATCGACAGAAGAAATGGAAACACGAATGTCAGTAGTCGAGCTGCAGGAGCTGGATGAGGTCAAGGGCCTGTTGGCCAAGGGCCAGCAGGTGGGTGTTCTCTCCTACGCGGAGATCACCAAAGCGATGGCAGAGCTCGATCTGGACGAGTCCGACGTCGAGGAGCTCCACGGCTTCTTCGAGAAGTCCGAGATCGAGCTTGTCGAGGAGATCGACCCGGCGATCTCCGCTGCATCCCAGGTCGAGCGTGCGCCGGACAAACGCGGCCGGCGCAAAGCCAAAACGGCGCTTGACCTCAAGCCGGACATGACGACCGACTCGCTTCAGCTGTTCCTCAAGGACATCGGCAAGGTGCGCCTGCTGACCGCCCAGGAGGAGGTCGATCTCGCCAAGCGGATCGAGCGCGGAGACCTCGATGCCAAGCAGAAGATGGTCGAGTCAAACCTGCGGCTGGTCGTCTCGATCGCCAAGAACTACCGCAACCAGGGACTGCCGTTCCTCGATCTGATCCAGGAGGGCACGCTGGGCCTCGTCCGGGCGGCCGAGAAGTTCGACTACCGCAAGGGCTTCAAGTTCTCGACCTACGCGACATGGTGGATCCGCCAAGCGATCGCCCGCGCGCTGGCGGACAAGGCGCGGACGATCCGCATCCCCGTCCATGTCGTCGAGAAGCTCAACAAGATCGGCCGGGCCGAGCGCAAGCTGGTGACCGAGCTGGGGCGCGAGCCGACGGCCGACGAGATCGCCGAGGTGACCGGGATCGACCCCGAGGAGGTCGACTCGATCAAGCGCTCCGCGCAGGCCCCCGTCTCGCTCGAGAAGCCCGTGGGGGACGAGGAGGAGTCCGAGTTCGGCCAGTTCATCGCCGACGAGCGCGCCGAGTCGCCGTACGAGCGCGCAGCTGAGATCCTCACCAAGGAGGCGCTGCGCGAGGCCCTGGAGAACCTCTCCTACCGCGAACGCCGCGTCCTCGAGCTCCGCTACGGGCTCGGCGGTGAGCACCCACGGACACTCGACGAGGTCGGCCGTACCTTCAACGTGACGCGCGAGCGGATCCGCCAGATCGAGAACCAGTCGCTCAAGAAGCTGCAGTCGCTGGCAGAGGCGCAGAAGCTCCGCGACGTAGCCTGAGCCGGCGCGCCCGCCGGGGGCGCGCTGCTCGGGTTCCGAGCCCGGGTCCGATCAGCGACCGGGCGGGCGGTTGGGGTGGCCGGTTCCGTCCAGCGGGTGTGGCGCCATTCAAGCCGGGCCGCGGATGCCGATCCTGGGGCCATGTTCGAAGTCAAGGATGCGCTGCGTGAGCTGGTTGCCAAAGACGGCTCCGATCTCCACCTGAAGGTCGGCTCCTGCCCGCTGCACCGGGTCCACGGCGAGCTGACGCTCGACCGTCGCGTCGGGGAGCTGACGACCGCTGACACCGAGGAGGCGCTGCGAGCGCTGCTGGACGACGAGCAGAAGCTGGCCGACTTCGACCACGACCACGAGGTCGACTTCTCCTATCGAAATCGAGGGCGTCGCCCGCTACCGGATCAACGCCTTCCGCCAGCGCGGGACGATCTCGCTGGTCTGTCGCGCGATCCCTCACAAGATCTCGACGATCGAAGAGCTCGCCCTCCCGGTGTCGTCCGCGAACTGGCCGAGGAGGAGCGCGGCATCGTCCTTCTGACCGGCACGACCGGCTCGGGCAAGTCGACGACGCTGGCCGCGATGATCGACCACATCAACCAGACGATGAGCAAGCACATCGTCACGATCGAGGACCCGATCGAGTTCGTCCACGAAGACAAGCGCTCGGCCATCAACCAGCGCGAGGTCGGCATGGACACCGCCTCCTTCAAGCGGGCCCTGCGCCGCGTCCTGCGCCAGGACCCCGATGTGATCCTGGTCGGCGAGATGCGCGACGAGGAGACCGTTCAGACGGCCCTCTCGGCGGCCGAGACGGGCCACCTGGTGCTCTCGACGATCCACACCGTGGATGCGACCGAGTCGATCAACCGCATGCTCGACTTCTTCCCGCCCCATCAGCACCAGCAGGCCCGCAGCATGATCGCGGGGACCGTCCGTGGGCGTCATCTCCCAGCGTCTGGTGCCCGGCGCCGACGGGGGCCGCGTGGCGGTCTGCGAGATCCTGCGGATGACCGGCCGCGTCCGCGACATGATCATCGACCCCGATCAGACGGGCAAGCTCGTCGAGGTGATCACGAGCGGCGGCTACTACGGGATGCAGACCTTCGACCAGGCGCTCTTCGGGCATGTGAAGGCCGGCCGCGTGACATTCGAGGACGCGATGCGCGTCGCCTCGAGCCCGCACGACTTCAAGCTGCTGATGCAGTCCGAAGGCCGCCGGGGCACGACGATGGAGGACGTCGCCTCGGCCGAGAGCCGTCGCGAAGCGGTCTCGAGCCCCAACTCGCGCCGCTCCACGCTCGGCGTCTCAGGCCGCACGGTCGCTCCCTCACTTCATTTGGTAAAGTAAAGGCCGATATGGCTGTAGATGAGACATGTCCGGTCTGCCTGACCGCCGAGATCGTCTGCGGCAAGTGGACGCTGCTGCTGGTCCGCGACCTGGCCGAGGGGTGCTCGCGCTTCTGCGAGCTCGAACGCTCGCTGGCAGGCATCAGCCCGCGGACGCTCTCGCTGCGCCTGCGTGCGCTCGAGGAGGAGGGGATCGTCGAGCGCCACACCTTCCCCGAGGTCCCGCCGCGCGTCGAGTACGCGCTGACGGAGAAGGGCCGCGCGCTGCTGCCGATCATCGACGACATGCGCGCCTACGGCGAACGACTGGCTCGGTGTCGGATGCGCCGAGCGGACGCGCCGGCACGCTCGCCGTCGCGGCCGAGTCGCCGCCGCCGGGCGCTGCAGGCCGGGCTGCAAGCGACGGTGCGACCGGCAGGATGCGCCTCGCGCCGAGCGCGAAGTCAGCGCCCGATGCGCTCGCTCCAGCTCGCAGACGGCGCTGACGGACGTTCGTCGCAGGAGGCCGGCGCTGCTGCGCGCGCGAGCTCGCCGCCGGCGCGGAGGTCCCGTTCGAGCTCGACGCAGCACCGCACGGGCGGCCGCTGGGCGGGCCCGCCGCTCGTACTGCTACCGCCCGCTGACCGAGCGAGTTCATCGCGCGAGCGCCGCGCCGGCGCTCGAAGCGCTGCCCGACCTATGGCGAGGTGGAGCGGCTGCTGGGCGCCTTCGACGGGCTCGACCGCTATCTGATCGGCGTCGGCGCGGAGCTCGCGCGCGCCTCCGACGTGCAGCCCGCGTGCGGCTGGCGATCGCGCTGCGCTGCTGCTGGGGGAGGTGTTCGCGGAGCAGACGCGACTTCGAGCTCCGGCCGGAGCGCTGTCGGCGGCGCTCGGGCGCGCTCGAGCGTGCCGCGCTCGCACGCGAGCCAGCGAGGTGACGCTGGTGGCGACCCTGCACGGGCTGACGATCACCTCGCCGGAGCTGGCCCTGACGACGGGTCTCGACGATCGCTCACCCGGACGCGCTGGGGGGCCTGCCCGCCAGGGGCGCTCGACGCCGGCGAGCGACGCCGGACGGGCACCTCGTGGTCGTGCTCGGCGTCGAGGAGGACGACCCGCGGGGCGCGCTGGCGCAGGGCCGCGAGGTGCTGCAGCGACCTGCTGCGGGCGCTGCGGCTGTTCGGCGACGGCCGGGTCGACGCTCGGCGCGCTCGCGTGGGCGCGGGTCGGCGGCGGCGCGCTGGACGCGATCGCGCTCGGCACCGGCGGGCGGCCCCACGGGATGCTCGTCGTGACCGCCGAGCAGGAGGACGAGCTGCGGGCGTTCTGCAACCTCGTCTCGCGGCGCGCGCCCGCACGGCAACGAGCTTGCCTGGGCGCTGCGCCGCTTCGAGCTCGGCTGCGAGCGCGAGAGCGCCTACGAGGCGCTGAGCGACCACCTGCTGGCGCTGCGCGCGCTGCTTGAGCCCGAGGGTCCCGCGAGCGGGCTGCTGGCGGGGCGGCTGGCGGCGCTCTGCGCGACGCCCGAGCGAGCGCGCTGGAGCTGACCGAGCGGACGCTTCAGGCGATGGCCCTGGAGCGCGCCGCGATCGCCGGGACGCCGGGCGACGCAGCCGGCGGCCGAGCGCTCGCCGGGAGCTCGCCGACCACCTGCGCGCGCTCCTGCGCGACGTGATCTGCGGCCACCTCGACCCCGACCTCGCCGGCGCTGGCCGATGAGCTGCTGCCGCGCCCGGAGCGCAGGCGGCGGAGGAGCAGCAGCGCCGGCGCCCGTCGCCGAGCTCCCGAGCCCCGAGCCGCGCCGGCACGGCGCCTGTAGCCTCAGGCGAAGAGCTGCTCGGCGATCGGGCCGAGGCCCGGGAGATCCTGGACCTCTTCGTCTAGGCTGCGGCGACGACACCGGCTCGCGCCGGCCCCGAGCGCTCGCCGCGGAGGCTCGGCGATCGTGTCGCCGGTCGCGCGCGGACGAGCACGTCGAAGTCGGCGAGGTTGTGCGCCACGCGGCGCGGCGAGCGCCGCGCCCGAGGCCCGGCGAGCAGCCGTCGGCGACCTGCCTCGGGATGTGGCCGTCGAGGCCGTCGCTGGTGGACGCGGTTGACGATCAGCTCCGCCGCAGGCATCCCCGCCGTCGGCGAGACTGCTCGGCGAGGAACAGCGCCTCGCGGGCGGGCTCGCGCTCGGGCGAGGTGACGATCAGGAAGCTCGTCTGCGGGTCGCGCAGCAGCTCGCGACGCCCTTGGTGCGCTCGCCGAAGCCGTCGATGACGCCCGCCAGCGAGCGGAAGAAGCGTCGACAGCTCGCCGAGCATGTCGACGCCGGTCACGCGCGCGAAGATCGAGAACACGAGCGCGGTGCCGCGCCCGAACAGCCGCGCCGTCAGCCCGCCGGGCGCGAGGAAGACCTGCAGGGCCCGGCCTTCGAGGAAGCCGCAGCAGGCGCCGGGCGCGTCGAGGAAGTCGAGCGCGTTGCGCGACGGCGGCGTGTCGAGCACGATCACGTCGAAGTCGTGTTCCTCGTGCAGCTCGTAGAGCTTCGCGACCGCGCTCAGCTCCTGCGAGCCCGGCGACGGCCGAGGACAGCTCGCGGTAGACGGGGTTTGCGAGGATCTCCTCGCGCGCGCGCTCGTCGGGCGCGAGGCCGCGACGATCCTCGTCGAAGGTGCCGCTTCACGTCGAGCATCATCGCCCACAGCTCGCCGCGATCTCCACGCCCTGCGGCGGCCAGCGGCTCCGGGTCGATCCGGCGCGGCTCGCCCGCGAGCTCCTCGAGCCCGAGCGCCGGCCGCCAGCCGGCGGGCGGGGTCGATCGTCACGACCGCGACCTTCGCTCCGCGCATCGCCAGGCCGAGCGCGAGCGCGGCCGAGGTGGTCGTCTTGCCGACGCCGCCGGCGCCGAGCACACCAGGACGCGCTTGCCCGTCAGCCGCTCGCGCGCAGCTCGGCGGGCGCTGCCGGTCGCTCTCGCCGCGGCCATCCCGGGATCGTAGTTCGCCATGCAGGAATCCGCCCATCGCCATGCGAATACCCACCGGACGGCTTTCCAGCAATCGAGTATCGGAGCCACCGTGGAAGGAAAGGCCAAGGTCATCGCGTTCGCCAACCAGAAGGGCGGCGTGGCCAAGACGACGACCACGCTCAACCTCGCCGCCGCGTTCGCCGAGGAGGGCCACCGCGTGCTGTGCGTCGACATGGACCCGCAGGGCAACCTGACGATGTCCCAGGGGATCGACCCGGACACGCTCGAGAAATCGATGTACGACGTGCTCGTCCACAAAGTCTCGATCCGCGAGGTGATCCGCAAGCGCGAGATCGACATCGCCTGCGCCTCGATCGACCTCGCCGGCGCGGAGATCGCGATGTCGACGATGATCGGCCGCGAGCGCTCGCTGCAGAAGGCCTTCGAACCGATCCTCGAGGACTACGACTTCATCTGCATCGACACGCCGCCGAGCCTCGGGCTGCTGACGATCAACGCGCTGACGGCCGCCGACAAGGTGATCGTCCCCGTGCAGTGCGAGTATCTGTCGATGCGCGGGCTGCATCCAGCTGCAGAACACGCTCGCGATGATCCGCGAGAACCTCAACCCCGGCGTCGACATCGAGGGGATCCTGCCGACGCTGGTCGACTCGCGCACGATCCACGCCAAGGAGGCGATCGAGATCCTCGAGGAGAACTTCGGCGACCGCGTGTTCGCCTCGCGCATCCGCAAGACCGTCCGTTTCGCCGAGGCGCCCGTGAAGGGCATGTCGGTGCTCAAGTACGAGCCCGACGGCGTGGCCGCCCAGTCCTACCGGCAACTCGCGCAGGAGGTTCTCGACCCATGGCCAACGCTAAGCGCGCGACCATGCGCGAAGGGCCGCTCGCGGCGCTGTTCCGCAAGACCGAAGACGGCGAGGCCGGCGGGCGCCGCCGAGCCGCGCCGGCGAGCCGCCCGCGCCGGCGCCCGCGCGAGCCGGCGACTGCCCACCCGCGCGAGAGCGGCCTGCCGCACCCGGCGCTGAGCGCGCGCTGCGCCCGAGCCGCCGAGGCGAGGCGCAGTGCCCTCGCCGCAGGAGCGCCTGCGCCACGCCTTCTCCTCGGAGATCCCCGAGAACGTGATGGACCGCGCCGCCGGCGCGCCGGCCCTGATCGACGACTACCGCGACGCGAGCACCTCGCTCGATGCCGCGCCCGGCGAGGTCGGCCACCCGGTGATCCGCGTCGTCGGCGTCGGTGGCGCCGGCGTCAACGCGGTCAACCGCATGGTCGAGGCGGAGGTCGAGGGCATCGAGTTCCTCGCGGTCAACACCGACCTGCAGTCGCTGCAGCAGTCGACGGCCGACGTGACCCTGCACATCGGCGCCGAGCTGACCGGCGGCCTCGGCTCGGGCTCGGACGCGAACGTCGGCCGCCAGGCCGCGATGGAGGACTACGACCGGATCAAGGCGCTCCTGAAGGGCTCGGACATGATCTTCATCACCGCCGGCGCCGGCGGCGGCACCGGCACCGGCGCCGCGCCGATCGTCGCACGGATCGCACGGGAAATCGGCGCGCTGACGGTCGCGATCGTGACCAAGCCGTTCGGCTTCGAGGGCACGCGCCGCAGCGAGCAGGCCGAGCGCGGCGTCGCGGCGCTGGCCGAGGAGGTCGACACGCTGATCGTCGTCCCCAACAACCGGCTGCTGGCCGTGCTCGACAAGCAGACCGCGATGGTCGAGGCCTTCCGCGTCGCCGACGACGTGCTGCGCCAGGGCGTCCAGGGGATCTCCGACCTCGGTCACGCTCCCGGGCCTGATCAACCTCGACTTCGCCGACGTGCGCACGATCATGAGCGAGGCGGGCAACGCGCTGCTCGGGATCGGCATGGGCGTCGGCGAGAACCGCGCGACCGAGGCCGCGATGCAGGCCGTCTCCTCGCCGCTGCTGGAAACCTCGATGGAGGGCGCCCGCTCGATCCTGCTGTCGATCACCGGCGGCGCGAACCTCTCGCTGTGGGAGGTCAACGAGGCGGCGAAGTCCGTCTCCGAGGCCGCCCACCCGGACGCCAACATCATCTTCGGCGCGATGGTCGACGAGAAGCTCGACGACGAGGTCTGGGTCACCGTCGTCGCGACCGGCTACGGCGATCAGGGCCGGCGCAGGAAGCGCTCAGCCGCTTCAAGGAGCCGGGAGGTCCGGCGACCGGACGAGCGCTCGCGCGCGCGGCGCGGCGCGCCGGCGGGCTCGAGGAGCTTGAAGTGCCCGAGTACTCAGCCGGGCGCACGTCGGCGCCTCGCGCGGTCGCTGCTCGACCCAGCGCCGCGCTCGCTGCTCGAACGGCGCGAGGGTCGCTGCCGCGCCGAGCGCGCGCATCGGCCCCGCTGCTGTGGTATCGCTCTGTGATGAGCGCTAGCGGACGAGGAGTCGTAGCGGCGGGTCACCCGCTGACGGCCGAGGCGGGCGCCCGGGTGCTGCGCGAAGGCGGCAACGCCGTCGATGCGGCGTAGCGGCGATGCTGACGTCGTTCGTCAGCGAGGCGCTGCTGACGGGTCTGGGGGCCGGCGGATACATGATGGTGGCCGGCGCCGGGGTGGAGCCGACGTTGCTCGACTTCTTCGCGCAGGCGCCGACGCGCCTCACAGACGGGTCGAGGCGGAGCTGCTGGCGCTCGAGGTCTCCTTCGGCGATGCCGAGCAGATCTTCCACATCGGGCCCGCCTCGTGCGCGGCCTACGGCACCCCCGCCGGGGTCTGCGAGGCGGTCCGTCGCTGGGGCAGCGTGCCGCTGGAGCAGCTCGCCGAGCCGGCCGTGCGGCTGGCCCACGAGGGCGTGGCCCTCAACGACGTCCAGGCCTACGTCGCCGAGCTGCTGGGGGAACTGTCGACCTCGACCCCCGAGTGCGCCGAGCTGTGGGCGCCCGGCGGGAGCGTGCTGGGCGAGGGAGATACGTTTCGCAGCCACGAGCTCGGCGAGGCGTTGGCGCGGCTGGGCTCCGAAGGGGCCGAGCCGTTCTACCGCGGCGAGCTCGCAGCGGCTGTCTGCGCCTGGCTGGGGCAACGCGGCGGCTCGCTGCGACCGGAGGACCTCGCGGGCTACCGGGCGATCGCCCGCGAGCCGGTGAGCATCGGCTACCGCGACCGGAGATCCTGACCAACCGCCTCCCGCGGCCGGCGGCACGCTGCTGGCCTATGCGCTCGGCGCTGCTCGACCGGCTGCCCGCCCCGCCGAGCCTCCCGGGGATCGTCACGGCGATGCGGGCCGCCCAGGCCGAGCGCACCGAGGATTTCCTTGAGGGCCTCTCCGAAGCGGGCTTCCTGCGAACGGTTCATGGGCAGTCGCCTCGGCTCGACCACCCATATCTCGGTGATCGACCGGGACGGGATGGCTTGCGCGACCACCTGCACGAACGGAGAGTGCTCGGGCGTCGTCGTGCCCGGAACGGGCATCCATCTCAACAACATGATGGGCGAGCAGGACCTCAACCCACACGGCTTCCACATGCATCCGGCGGGGCGGCGGATGCCCAGCATGATGGCGCCGACCGTGGTGATGCACGAGGGCGAGGTCGAGCTGGTCCTGGGCAGCGCCGGCTCCAACCGGATCCGCTCGGCGCTGCTACAGACGATCCTCGGCGTCGTCGACCGGGGGCTCGGGGTGAAGGAGGCCGTCGAGGCGCCGCGGGTGCACTTCGAGGATGGTGTCGTCTTCGCCGAGCCCGGCATCTCGGCGGAGGAGCTCGACCCGGAGCTCGAGATCGTCCGCTTCGGCGCCCGCAACCTTTCTTCGGCGGCGTCCAGGCGGCCCTGAGCCGCGACGGCGTCCTCACGGGCGCGGGCGATCCGCGGCGCGGCGGAGCGGCGGAGCTCGCATGAGGGCGCCGGCGCTCGCGGGGGCGCTCACCTGCGCCCTCCTCGCCAGCGGCTGCGGCGGCGATCACGGCCCCGGACCTGTTCATCGTGACCCGCACCGGCGCGAGCCCGCAGGCGCATCTGACGCTGCTGGTCAACGAAGAAGGCGGCGTCAGCTGCAACGGGGGAGCAGAGCTGAAACTGGGCGATTCGCAGATCATCAAGGCGCGCGCGATCCAGGAAGAACTCCATGAAGAGGCCTCGAACCACCTCTCGCTGCCCGCCCAGCCCGGCTCGGTGCTCGCCTACGACCTGCGTGACCAGGAAGGGACCGTCAAGTTCGCCGACAACTCGAAGGACCAGCCGAAGGTGCTTCGCGCGCTCGCCCTGTTCGTGCTCGAAACAGCCCAGCAGGTGTGCCACCTGCCGGAGTAGGGACCGGCGCGGTGGCCGCTAGGAGAACCTGACCTTGCCGTTCGAGAGCGCCCGCACCTGGGCGCGCTCGAGCAGCTCGAGGCGATCGATGGCGGCGGCCAGCAGCTTCTCGAGCAGGCGCAGCCGCCCGTTCTCCTCGCGCAGCTCGAGCAGCTCCTGCTTGTCCTCGATCTCGAACTCGACGGTCGCGGCCATCGCGTAGGAGTCCAGCTCGGCCAGTTCCTCGGCGAGAGCTCCCGGTCGGTGGCCGCCATCACGAGCTCCTTGTAGAGGACTCGGGCCGCCTCCCCGGCCGAGCTGTCGGGCTCCTGCCCGGGAGCGTCCTCGAGGAACTCGACCGTGCCGGCGGGGTAGGGCAGGTCGTCCTGCCGCTCGAGCAGCCGGAAGGGGCGCGTGCCACGCACCAGGATGTTCATCCGCCCGTCCTCCATGCGCTCCAGCACCTCGACGATCTCACATGCACAGCCGACCTGCTTGAGCTCGTCGTCGGACAGCCAGAGGATCCCGAACTCGCCCGGATCACCGTTCAGGCAGTGCTCCATCATCTTTCGATATCGGTCCTCGAAGATGTGCAGGGGGATGCCCTCGCCGGGCAGCGCGACGATCCCGAGGGGGAACAGCGGAAAGCCCTGAATCGGTGGCTCAGGCATGGAGGTGAGTCTAGGACGCGACGGCGCCGGGGCCGCTCAGGCGGGGCGTTCGGGCTTGCGCGCGGTGATCATCAGGTTGTAGAAGATCGCCGCCGGCAGACGGCGCTCCAGCAGCCGCCGGTCGAGCTCCTGCAGGGCGAGATAGCCGCGGTAGGCGTACTGGCGCCAGGCCCATGGGATCGCGGCCGGGTCGGCGGTCGCCTCGAGTGTCCGGTTGGTCCAGCCGAACCAGTTCGCCACCAGCTCCTCGCCGCTGACGTGGACATCCTCCAGGCCCGCCGCCCGTGCGGCTCGCTCGAGCTCCGCGGGGGCGAAGGCGTGGACGTCCACGACGCGCTCGAGCTCGGCGACCGGCTTCTCCCCGGGGTCCTCGACGGCGGCACCGGCGCCGAGGGCCCGCCGCCAGACCGGGGCGACGGCGCCGGCGAAGCGCTTGGGCACGTTGGCCAGGCGGTCGCCGTAACGGGAGGGCTCGCCCGCGAACAGGATCGTGCCGCCGGGGGCCAGGACGCGCTCGAACTCGGCGAAGGCGCCAGCCAGATCGGGGATGTGGTGCAGCACCGCGTGGCCGAGCACCAGGTCGAAGGACCGGTCCTCGAACGGGAGGCGCTCCGCGTCGGCCGGTTCGGTCGACACCTCCAGCCCGAGCCGCTTGGCGTTCGCCGCGAGCGTGGAGAGCATGCCGGGCGAGATATCGCTGCACGTCGCCTCCCCGATCAGGCCGGCCGCCAGCAGGTTGAGCGTGAAATAGCCGGTACCCGAGCCGATCTCCAGCGATCGCGCCCAGCGGGCGGGCTCGCGGCCGAGAGCCTTGCGGACCTTCGCGATCACCTGGGCCTGCCCGGCCTCGCCGAAGTCGATCCCCCACTTCGAGTCGTAGTGGCCGGCCGCCGCGTCGTGGTAGCGCGTGTTGGCGTCGCGGATCTGCTCTGCACTGAGGGCGGGCGGCACGGAGCGGCACCATATACTCGCGCGCCGTGGCCCGCCGCCTGCGGCACGGGCCGAGAACTCCGGAGCAGAGATCTGTTGACCACCAGCATCTACGTCCAACGCGACCAGCCCGAGGGGGTCCCGCCGCTGTCGCTGACGGGCGAGCGGACGCTCCCCGACGTCCCCGCGGAGAACTACTGGTACCGCCGTCACCTGGCGGTCTACGAATGGATCGGTGCCCGCGTGGCGGGGGCGAGCGTGATCGACATGGCCTGCGGGGAGGGCTACGGCTCGGACGTGCTCGCCGCGACGGCCGCCCGGGTCGTCGGTGTCGACGCCAACCCCGAGGCCCACGAGCACGCCCGCCTGCGCTACGTGCGCGGGAACCTCTCCTTCGTGCGCGACGTCGTGGACGGCTACTCCGAGCCGGCCGATGTCGTCGTCTTCCTGCAGACGATCGAGCACCTGCAGGACCCCGGCGCGACGCTCGCGCACTTCCGCTCGCTCGTCGGCGGCGCCGGCGCGGTCTATGTCTCGACACCCAACGTGCTGACGCTCGCACCGAAGGGGGCGGATCGCTCGGACAACCCCTGGCACATCCACGAGTACCGCCAGGAGGAGTTCCGCCGGCTCTGCAGCGAGCACTTCGCGAGTGTCGAGCTGTACGGGCTGTTCCACGCCCGCAAGCTGCGCGCCCACCAGCTTGCGCTCGATCTCGGCTGGGACCGCGTCCACGCCGCACTGGGGTTGACGAGGCCGTTCTATGACCGCTTCACGCCGGCCATCTCCGCGCGTGACTTCGTCCTGCGGGGGGCCGAGCAGGCCGACCTCGACCGGGCGCTGGACTTCGTGGCGCTCTGCAGGCCGTGAGCGGCGCCCGCGGCGGCGGCGCCCTGGCGATCGTCCTGCACACGCATATGCCCTACGTCGAGGGCTTCGGGACCTGGCCGTTCGGCGAGGAGTGGCTGTGGGAGGCGATCGCGGGCAGCTACCTGCCGCTGCTCGACGTGCTCGAGCAGGGAGCCGAGCTGACGCTCTCGCTGACCCCGGTGCTGTGCGACCAGCTCGAGGCGCCGGGCGTCTTCGAGCGGCTCGCCGTGTTCCTCGGCGAGGTCCGCAGGGAGACCCACCTGCGCGACGGGGCAGGCCTGCGGCGGCGGGGGAGAGCGCCCTGGCGCTCGAGATCGAGCGCTCCTGGGGTGATTATCGAGCGGGCCCTCGAACGGCTCGAGGGCCTCGGCGGCGACCTGCTGGGCGCGCTGGCGCCCCATGCGCAGTGGACCTCCTCGGCGACCCACGCGATCCTGCCGTTGCTCGCCGGCGAGCCCGCCGTGCGCGCGCAGCTGGACAGTGGCATCGCCTCGCATCGGCGGCGCTTCGGGGATTGGCGCGGCGGGCTGTGGCTGCCCGAGTGCGCACACGAGTCCTCGCTCGATCCGATCCTCTCCGAGGCGGGGGTCCGGGCGAGCTGCGTCGAGCTGACGCGCCGCTACGGCCTCGGGGCGCCGGAGCACCTGCGCCCGGTGCTCTGCGAGTCGGGGCTCGTCCTCGTCCCCGTCGACCGCGCCACGATGGCGCTCGTGTGGGACGACCGCGGCTATCCGGCGGCCGGCCCCTACCGCGACTACCACCACAGGACGACCCACGACCACAACCCCTGGAACAACGCCGGCGGCCCCTACGAGCACGAGGCTGCCCTGGCCCTCGCGGCCGAGCACGCACGGGACTTCGTGGCACGGACGATCGAGCGGCTGCGCGATGCACCCGGCGGGCGCGGCCTGGCCGTGTGTGCGCTTGACACCGAGCTGCTTGGGCACTGGTGGTACGAGGGCGTCGACTGGCTGCGGGGGGTGATCCTCGAGTCCCGGCGCCAGGGCCTCGAGCTCGTTCGCCTCGACGATGCCCTCCAGCGGATCGACCCCGTCCCGGTGGCGCAGGACGAGCTCCGGGCACCCGGCAGCTGGGGGCAGGACGGGGACCTCTCGACGTGGTCGGGACCGGCGGTGGCCGAGTTCGCCTTCGCCGCGCGCCGCGGCGAGCTCGAGGTGATGGCCGCAGGGCGTGACGCGGGCCCGGCGGCCGTGCGCGAGCTGCTGGCGCTGCAGTCCAGCGACTGGGCCTTCATGGTCTCGCGGGAGATCGCCGGCGCCCTACGCGATCGAGCGCTTCGAGGGGCACCGCGAGGCACTTGGCCGCGCTCTCGCCGCCGGGGCGCAGGCCGACGCCGGCGCGCTGCGCAACCTCGCCGTCGATGCGACCTGCGCACCGTTCCTCGCGCCGATCTAGGCCCGTGTGGCTACTCCCAGCGCATCTGCGCCGGCGCCTCGCGCATCCTGATCACCCGCGCCGGCACGCCTGCGACGACGGCGTTCGCGGGCACCGTGCGGGTCACCACGGCGCTCGTCCCGACGACCGAGTTATCGCCGACCGTCACGCCGCGCAGGATGCAGGCGCCGTAGCCGATCCAGACGTTGTGCCCGACATCGATGTCGCGCTTGTAGATCCCCTGGGCGCGGATCGGGCGCTCGACCTCGGTGACGCCGTGGTCGAAGTCGATCATCATGACGCGGTCGGCGATGATGCACTCGCGGCCGATCGAGACGTGCTGGAAAGCGGACACGGTGCACTCCTGCCCGATCACCGTCTTGGCCCCGATGATCACCTCGCCCTCGTGGACGCGGATCTTGCAGCCGTGCCCGAGCCAGGCCCAGCGGCCGATCCTCAGGGTTGCATCGGGCCCGATCTCGAGCTTCACGCCGGGGCAGATGAAGCACAGCCCGTCGGTCTGCAGCCGCCGGCCGAAGCGGAGCTTGAGGAACGCCAGGCGGGCGATCAGCATGAAGTAGCCCGGCCGGATCATGTTGTGGGCACGCATGAAGCGAGCCAGCTCGAGCGGCCCGCCCTTCAGGGGGCCGGGCCCCCGCCGGACGTCGGCCGTCGCCGCCGCCCCGCGCGTGCGCTCCTCCCGGCTGTCGCTCAGCAGTTCCACTCCGGCGGGATCGTACGGCTCGCGGGCAATCAGGGCCCGCCCGGGGCGGCCCTGCGATGATGCCCGCTTCGATGACCGAGGGAACGCTCGCCCAGCGCCTGCTCGACGGAGATCGCCGCGCCCTTGCGCGGGCGATAACGCTCGTCGAGAACGACCGCCCCGAGGGCTGGGCGCTGGTGCGCGAGGTCTACCCGCACACGGGCCGGGCCGAGGTCGTCGGGTTCACCGGGCCGCCGGGGGTCGGCAAGTCGACGCTGATCGGTGCGCTGACGAAGGCGCGGCGTGGCGCGGGGCGTTCGGTCGGGGTGCTCTCGATCGACCCGTCCTCGCCGTTCACCCAGGGCGCGCTGCTCGGGGACCGGATCCGCCTCACCGAGCACTTCCTCGATCGCGGCGTCTTCATCCGCTCGATGGCCAACCGGGGCGCGCTCGGAGGCCTCTCCGAGGCGGCGCTGCAGGCCGCCCTGCTGCTCGACGCCGCAGGGCGCCAGGACGTCTTCATCGAGACCGTCGGGGTCGGGCAGGCGGAGATCGACATCATCGATCACGCCGACACGATCGTGCTGGTCCTGATGCCCGGCTCGGGCGACTCGATCCAGGCGCTGAAGGCAGGCGTCATGGAGATCCCCGACGTGATCGTGATCAACAAGGCCGACCATCCCCTGACGGACACGATGATCCGCGAGATCAGGGGGGTCCTCTCGCTGGCCAACCTCGAGCGCTCGCCGGAGGAGGTCAAGGCGAGCTGGAGGGTCCCGATCATCCGCACCGAGGCGAACCGCGGCGCGGGCATCGAGGAGCTCGTCGATGCGCTTGAGGCGCATCGACGGTACATCCTCGCCGACGGGCAGCTGGCGGAGCGCCGCCGGCGCAACCTGCGCCTGGAGGTCCTGGCGATCGCCACGCACCGCCTGCGGCGGCGGCTCGAGGACGACCTCGAACGGGACGCCGGCTTCCAGGAGCTCCTGGAGCAGGTTGTGGAGCGCCGTCTCGACCCTGCCAGCGCCGCGACGACCCTGCTCGAGCGCGCCGCCCCGTTGCCCTAGGCGCCGAGCGCCCGGGCGATCACCATCTGCTGGACCTCGTCGGTGCCCTCGCCGATCGTCAGGATCTTCGCGTCCCGGTAGAAGCGGCACACGGGATACTCCTCGATGTAGCCGTAGCCGCCGTGGATCTGGACCGCCTCCTCGGCGCAACGGACTGCCAGACGGCCCGTCTTCAGCTTCGCCTGGGCGGCCGTCAGCGTGAAGTTGCGCCCCGCGTCCTTCTCGAGCGCCGCCTTGTAGACGAGCAGCCGTGCCGCCGCGATCTCGGTGGACATGTCGGCCAGCTTGGCCTGGATCGCCTGGAACTTGGAGATCGGCTGTCCGAAGGCTCGGCGCTCGCGCGCATAGGAGAGCGCCTCATCGAGTGCTCCCTGGGCAAGCCCGACGCCCATCGCCGCGACGCCGATCCGGCCGATGTCGAGGATGTGCAGGAACTGCTTGAAGCCCGCTCCCCTGGGGCCCAGCAGGTTCGACTCGGGAACCCGGCAGTCGGTGAACGTCAGCGGCCTCGTGTCGGAGGCGTTCCAGCCCATCTTCCGGTAGGGCTCGCCCTGCTCGTAGCCGGGCGTCCCGTTGGGGACGATCAGGTTCGAGATCTCCTTCGGGCCGGCGGGATCTCCGTTCTCGCCGGTCAGGGCCGTGATGCAGAGGACTCCCGAGATCTCGGTCCCGGCGTTCGTGATGAACTGCTTGGCGCCGTCGATCACCCAGTCGCCGTCGGCCAGCCGGGCCCGGGTGCGGGTGTTGCCGGCGTCCGACCCCGCCTCGGGCTCGGTCAGCCCGAAGGCGCCCAGGATCTCGCCCGAGCACAGCCTCGGCAGCCACTCGCGCTTCTGCTCCTCGTCGCCGAACAGGTAGATCGGCTGGGTCCCCAGCGAGGTGTGGGCGCAGAGCGTGATTGCGACCGAGGAGTCGACCCGTGTCAGCTCCTCGACCGTCAGTGCGTATGCGAGCGTGTCGCCACCGCCGCCGCCGTACTCCTGCGGGAACGGGATTCCCATCAGGTTCAGCGCGCCGAGCTGACGGACGATCTCGTAGGGAAAGGACTTCGTCCGATCGAGCTCCTCGGCGACGGGGGCGACCTCGCCCTCGGCGAATTCGCGGACCGTCCGGCGGATCAGCTCATGGTCGGGGGAGAGATCGAAGTTCACGCTCGGGCATTCTCACATGTCGCCGTCTTCTAGGATTGCTGCGCGTGAGCGGGCCGCGTCTGATCCTCGACTTCCTGACCCGGGGACAGACCCATCGCTACGGCCCCCACGAGTCCCAGCGGGCCGATCTCCATCTCCCACGCGGGCCCGGCCCTCACGGCGTGGTCGTGCTGGTCCACGGCGGCTCCTGGCACAAGCGCTACGGCAAGCTCGTGATGAGGGGGCTGGCGGGCGATCTCGTCCGCCGCGGCTGGGCGGTCTGGAACATCGAGTACCGCCGCCTCGGGGAGGGCGGCGGCTGGCCGGCGACGTTCGAAGACGTGGCGGGCGCGATCGATCACCTGATCACACTCGAGGCGCCGCTGGACCTCGAGCACGTAACCGTCATCGGCCACTCCGCGGGCGGTCACCTGGCGCTGTGGGCCGCCGCTCGCGAGCGCTTGGCGGCCGGAGCGCCCGGTGCTGACCCCGCGATCCGCCTGCGCCGGGCTGTCGGTCAGGCGGCTGTCTGCGACCTGGCGGGGGCCTACCGCATGTGGCACGGCGGCGCCGTTCAGGCGCTGATGGGAGGCTCGCCCGAGCAGCTGCCCGAGCGCTACGCCGCGGGCGACCCGATCGAGCTGGTGCCGTTGGGGATCCCGGCGCTGCTGGTTCACGGCACCGAGGACAAGACCGTCTCGGTCCGGCTGAGCCGCAACTATGCCGAGCGCGCTCGTGGCGCGGGCGGACAGGTCGAGCTGATCGAGATCGCCGGGCCGGCCGGCGGGCATCGCGCCCACATCGACCCGCGCGGTGAGCCCTGGCGGGCCGTGACACGGTGGCTGGGGGAGCCGCCGCTCTCCGGCGGCGTGATGTCCTCCCCCGCCGCGGAGCCGGCGGCCATTGAGCAAAGCGGTCTCTAAAGCAGCTGCAGGGCGCGGGCGATAAGTCGGCATGGGCATGGTCCGGATCCATTGCTGGAGCTGCGCCAAGAGCGTCACAGTCGATGAGAGGTCCACCGAGCAGGGGCTCACCGGGGCCGGCTGGACGCTGAGCCACGGCGAGACCTACTGCCCGGAGTGCGCCCGTCTTCGCGGCCTCGCGCCGGCTCCGTCTCCGGAGGGAGAGCCTGCCGGCGCCGGCGCGGCCGGGGCACCGGCGCTCGAGCCCTTCCCCGTCAGCGCCGTCAGCGGCGAGTCCCGCTTCGGGCGCTCGCTGCGGCTCTTGGGGGCGAGCCTGCGGCTGCTGCGCGAAGAGCCCCGGATGGCCGTCTTCCCCGTTGTCTCGTTCGTACTCAGCGTGATCGTCGGAGTTCTCTGCTTCGGGATCTGGGCGCCGACGGGGCATGTGGGCGCCAACCCCCGCGACGCCCTGCTCGTCCCGTCGCTGATCGCCGCCTACCCGCTGAGCTTCATCTCGGTCTACTGCAGCGTCGCCCTCGCCGGCGTGCTGGGCAGGCGCCTGGAGGGCGAGCACCCGACGATCCGGGACGGGTTCGCCTTCGCCAACGAGCGGATCGGTGTGATCGCTGCCTGGACGCTCCTGGTCTGCACCGTCGGGTTGCTCCTGCGGGCGCTCGAGGAGCGCCTGCCGCTGGCCGGCAGGATCGCGGCCTCGATCTTCGGCCTGGCCTGGTCGCTGGCGACGCTGTTCGCGATCCCCGTGCTCGCCTATGAGGCCCGTGGGCCGTTCGAGACGGTCCGGCGCTCGACCTCGATCTTCCGCGTGCGCTGGGGCTCCTCGATCCTCGGTGGTGCGGGGATCGGCTTCGCGGGCAGCCTGCTCGCGATCCCGTTCCTGGCGCTGCTCCTCCTCGGTGCGGTCAAAGCGAGCGGCGGCATCCCGCTGATCCTGCTCGGCGCAGGCGGCCTCGCGGCCGTCGTGGCGATGACGGCGGCGCTGGAGCAGATCTACCGGATCTTCGTCTACCGCAGCGCCGTCGGACTGGACACCTCGGCCGGCCCGTTCGCCCCCGCCGACCTGCGCCAGCCGCTCTCGAGCCGGCGCGGCCGCTAGGCCGCCGAGCTCCTGCCGAGGCCGCCGGGCCGGGGCGGTCGACTACCATTCTTGCTCTTCGGCCCTGCTCCACAACCCCTAGGAGAGACCCGCCCTCATGGCAAAGACAGTGATCCTCGGCGCCGCACGGACCCCCATCGGCAAGATGGGCGGCGGCCTTTCGACCCTCGACGCCACCGAGCTGGGCGCGATCGCGATCGGTGCCGCCCTGGAGCGCGCGGCGGTCGAGCCCGAGCAGGTCGAGCACGTCGTGATGGGTCAGGTTCTGCAGGCCGGCCAGGGGCAGATCCCCTCGCGCCAGGCCCAGATCAAGGCGGGCATCCCGAAGGAGGTCTCCTCGGAGACCGTCAACAAGGTCTGCGCCTCGGGTCTGCGCGCGACGGTCATCCTCGATCAGGCGATCCGTGCGGGCGACCTCCACGTGGGAGTCGGCGGGGGGATGGAGTCGATGTCCAAGGCGCCCTACCTGCTGCCCCAGGCCCGCTTCGGCTACCGGATGGGTGACGCGAAGATGCTCGACGCGATGGTCCACGACGGCCTCACCAACCCGTTCTCGGGCAAGCAGATGTTCGTCGAGGCGACCGAGATCGGCGACGAGCTCGAGATCACACGTGCCGACCTCGACCGCTGGGCCCTGCGCTCGCACGAGCTCGCGCTGAAGGCGACCGACGAGGGGCGCCTGCCTGAGGAGATCGTCGCCGTGACGGTCAAGGGCCGCAAGGGCGACACGGTCGTCGAGATCGACGAGGGCCCCCGCCGCGACACCTCGCTTGAGGCGCTCGCGAAGCTCCCGGGCCTGGTCGGCAAGGAGGGCTCGCACACCGCAGGCAACTCGCCCGGCGTCAACGACGGCGGCGGTGCCCTGGTGCTCTCCTCCGAGGAGTGGGCGCAGGCCAACGGCAAGGAGATCCTGGCCGAGATCGTCACGCATGCGCAGAGCGCCAACGACTTCGCCTACCTCGCCACGACGCCCGCCAGCGCCGCGCTGAAGGCGCTCGACAAGGCCGGCCTGCAGCCCGGCGACATCGACGTCTGGGAGATCAACGAGGCCTTCGCGTCGGTCACGCTCAACTCGATCCGGATGCTCGGGATCGACGAGGACCGCGTCAACGTCAACGGCGGGGCCGTTGCCCTGGGCCACCCGATCGGCGCCTCCGGGGCGCGGATCCTCGGCAGCCTGGCGCTCGAGCTGCGCCGCCGCGGCGGCGGCCTCGGCTGCGCCGCCATCTGCTCCGGCGGCGGGCAGGGCGACGCGGTGATCCTCAAGGTCTGAGGTGGCCGAGAACGGGCAGGGCGCCTCGGCTGCGGCGTTCTTCGATCTCGACAAGACGCTGATGGCGGGGTCCTCGGGCGTGTTCTTCGCCCGGGCGGCCTACGAAACGGGCATGATCTCGCGCCGGCGCCTGGTGATGGACGTCTATGAGAACGTCCGCTTCCGGCTGCTCGGCTCGACCGATGACCGGGCCGATGACGTCCGCAAGCGGGTCGGCGAGATGATCGCCGGGGTTCGCGTCCGCGACCTGGAGCGGCTCTCGCCGCGGGTCCTCAGCGGGGTGCTGCCGCGGCTGTACCCGCAGATGCTGGAGCGCGCCTACGCCCACCAGGACGCCGGCCTGCCGGTCTACATCCTCACGGCGGCCTCGCAGGAGATGGCGGACCTGCTGGCAAGGGTCCTGGCGTTCGACGGTGGCCTGGGGTCGCGCTCGGAGATCGTCGACGGCCACTACACGGGCAGGCCCGCCGGACCGTTCAACTACCGCGAGGGCAAGGTTCTCTCGATGCGCGAGGTCGCCGAGCGCGAGCAGCTGGACCTGGCCTCCTCCTATGCATACTCCGACTCGGAGTCCGACCTGCCGATGCTCCGCGCGGTCGGAAATGCCGTGGTCGTCAATCCGGACGCCGTGCTGCGCCGGATCGCCCGCGAAGAGGGCTGGGAGGTGATCGAGCTCGATCGCCTCGGCCGCCGCCTGAAGCTGCTGGCAGCCGTCGGCGCCGGGACGGCGCTCGCCTCGGCCGGCCGCGGGCTCGTCGAGCGCGGCGGGACCCGTCCCCCCGGGCGCCGCCGCCGCCGGCCCGCGACGGGGGCGCGCCGCGCGCGCACCCGACGGCGATGAGGCCATAGAGTACGTCGCCATGCCCTCCTCCGCCTCAGACACACAGAGCCAGGCCCAGACCGCCCCGGGCAAGATCCGCGTCGTCGTCGCCAAGCCCGGCCTCGACGGGCACGACCGCGGCGCCAAGATCATCGCCCGCGCGCTGCGCGACGCCGGTATGGAGGTGATCTACACGGGCCTGCACCAGACGCCCGAGCAGATCGTCGAGACGGTGATCCAGGAGGACGCCGACGCGGTCGGGCTCTCGATCCTCTCGGGTGCCCACATGACGCTCGTTCCGCGGGTGGTCGAGCTGCTCAAGGAGCAGGGCGTCGAGGATGTCGTGATCACCGTCGGCGGAACGATCCCCGCGGAGGACATCCCCGAGCTCAAGAGCCTCGGGGTAGCCGAGGTGTTCACGCCCGGCGCGCCGACCCAGGCGATCGTCGACTTCATCCGCGGCGCCACCGGCGAGCGGACATAACGCGCCTGATTGACTCGTCAGTCAACCGCGCGAACAGGTAGGATCGGACCCAACAGACCCCAAGGAGTTACCTGAGAATGAAGATATGCGTCCTGGTTAAGGAGGTTCCGGACGCCGCCGTCGAGAAGAGGATCGACCCCTCGACGGGGCGGATGGACCGAAGCGGGGAGAAGAACCTCAACCCGTATGACACGCACGCCATCGAGGCGGCCATGCAGATCAAGGAGGGCGGCGCGGTGCCGGTCGAGGAGATCGTCGCCGTGACGATGGGCCCGGAGAGCGCCGTCCGGGCGCTTCACAAGGCCGTCTCGCTGGGTGCCGACCGCTCGGTCCACCTCAGCGACCAGGCCGTCGCCGGCTCGGATGTCGCCGCCACGGGCTATGCGCTGGCGAAGACGCTGCAGCGCGAGGCCCCGGATCTGGTGCTGCTCGGCCAGCAGTCCGACGACGGCGAGTGCTACACGATCGGCGCAGTCGTGGCCGAGCACCTGGGCATGCCCTCGCTGACACAGGTGATCAAGATGGACGTCGACGCCGAGAGCCTGCGCTGCGAGCGCCAGGCCGAGTACGGCTACGACACGGTTCAGATCAAGCTGCCTGCCGTGATCTCGGTCGGCGACGCGATCAACGAGCCGCGCTACCCCTCGCTGAAGGCGATCATGGGGGCGAAGAAGAAGCCGCTCGACACCGTCAGCGCGGCCGACGTGGAGATCGACGCGAGCAAGGTCGGCGGGGACAATTCGGCCGCGCAGTGGGTCGCCGCGAAGGCACCCCCGGCCAAGGCCGCCGGCGAGATCATCGAAGACGAGGACACGGGCGAAACAGTCGAAAAAATCGTCGCCTGGCTCGACGAGCGCAAGCTCATCTAAGGAGACTGAACGGACATGGCAAACATCCTGGTCTACGCGCTGCACTACGACGGCGCGATCAACAAGAACTCGCTGGGCGCGGTCTCCGAGGGCGCGAGGCTCGCCGCCGAGCTCGGCGGCGAGGCCCACGCGATCCTGCTGGGCGAGAACGTGCCGCAGGAGCTCGCGGCGTCGCTCGGCTCCTACGGCGCGAAGAAGGTCCTCGTCGCCGAGGGGCCCGAGGGCCTCGCACAGCCGCTGGTCGACGCGATGGCCAAGGCGATCACCGACGGCGGCTACTCCTACGCGCTGTTCGGCGGCGGGCTGCTGGGCTTCGAGATCGGCGCCGGACTGGCGGCCCGTCTGGGTGCCGGGGTGGCGATGGAGGTCACCGCGGTCCGGGCCGAGGGCGGCGAGCTGATCGCCGAGCGCCCGATCCTGGGCGACTCCGCGATCTCGGAGATCAAATACCGCTCGCCGGTCGGCATCATCATCGGCCGCCTGAACGCGTTCGAGATCCGCCAGTCGGGTGACGCCGACGCGCCGGTCGAGCAGCTGAGCTTCGAGTTGAGCCCGCACGCCTCGCAGGCGACGATGCTCACGCGCGGCGAACAGCGCGGTGCCGACGTCGACATCGAGGGCGCGGACATCCTGATCGCCGGCGGCCGCGGGCTGGGCAAGGCCGAGGGCTTCGAGCTCGCCGAGGACCTCGCCAAGGCATTCGGCGGCAACAGCGCCGTCGCTGCCACCCGGGCGGTCGTCGACGCCGGCTGGTACCCCTACGCAGCCCAGATCGGCCAGACCGGCAAGACGGTCTCGCCGAAGCTCTATCTGGCGGCCGGGATCTCCGGTGCGATCCAGCACAAGGTGGGCATGCAGAGCTCGGAGAACATCGTCGCGATCAACAAGGATGCGAACGCGCCGATCTTCGAGTTCTCCGACCTCGGCGTGATCGGCGATCTGAACAAGATCCTGCCCAAGCTCACCGAGGCGGTTAAGGCCAAGAAGGGCAGCTGAGGATGGCTTCGCACGCCCGCTCCAACGGGAAGGTCGCGCCCGCGGCCTTCCCGCCCCCGGTCGACTCGCGCAAGGAGTTCATCAAGCGCGGCCTCGACGGCGAGGACGAGCTGATCGAGGTCGGTGTGGCGATCGTCGGCGGCGGCACGGCGGGCCTCGCCTGCGCCAACCGCCTGCTGCAGCTGCTGGCCGACGACCCCGAGACGATGGAGCGCCTCGGGGAAGTCCCCGTCGCCGTGATCGAGAAGGCCAAGACCTGCGGCGGGCACAACCTGTCCGGTGCGGTCATGCGCCCGGGGCCGCTCGAAGAGCTGTTCCCCGAGCTGTCCCGCGAGGACTGGCGCAAGGAGGGCTTCGCCTTCGGTGAGGTCACCAAGGAGTCGGTGTACATGCTCACCGGCCCGAAGAGCAAGATCCCCGTGCCGATCCCGGCGGTGCCGAACTTCAAGAACCACGGCAACGAGGTCGTCTCCGTCTCCGCGATGGCGCGCTACCAGCAGCGCCTGGCCGAGGATGCGGGTGCCTACATCCTCACGGAGACCGCAGCGACCCAGCTGATCGTCGAGGACGGCGCCGTCGTCGGGGTGCGCTCAGGCGACAAGGGCCGCGGCAAGGACGGCGAGCCGCTCGGCAACTTCGAGCCCGGGACCGACATCAAGGCCCGCGCGACCGTCCTGGCGGAGGGCTGCTGGGGGCACCTGACGGGCGCGGCGATCCAGGAGTTCGACCTCGGCGAGGGGCGCGAGCCTCAGGTCTGGGAGCTCGGTGTCAAGGAGGTCTGGAAGGTCCCGAAGCCGCTCGACCGCGTGATCCACACGTTCGTGCAGCCCTGGCCGCTGAAGGTGGCGGCCAAGTACGGGCAGCTCGGCGGCACCTGGATGTATCCGATGAAGGACGAGAAGACGGGCGAGGACCTCGTCTCGATCGGCTTCGTCGTCGACCTCAACTACCGCGATGCGACGACCTCGGCGCACGACCTGCTCCAGACCTTCAAGACCCATCCCCTGGTGCAGGGCATCCTCGAGGGCGGCGAGCGCGTGGCGTGGGGTGCGAAGGCCCTCCCGGGCGGCGGCTACTGGTCGATGCCCAAACTGTCGATGCCGGGGGCCGTGCTCGTGGGTGACTCCGCCGGCATGGTCGACACGGCGGCCCTGAAGGGCGTCCACCACTGCATCATGGCCGGCAAACTCGCAGCCGAGTCGATCTATGCCGCGCTGGTGCGGGGCGAGCGGAGCTTCGAGTCCTACGAGGAGGCGGTCGAGCAGTCGACGATCGGCACCGAGCTCTACGAGGTGCGCAACACCCGGCAGGCCTTCCAGAAGGGCTTCCTCGTCGGCAGCCTGCTGGCGGGGCCCTCGATCATGTCCAAGGGGAAGGTCCCCCCGGGTCGCCAGGAGTGGCACCGCGACGACGCCGAGCCGATGTTCCTGGGCGACACCAAGGATCGCTATCCCAAGCCAGACGGCAAATACACCTTCGACAAGCTCTCCTCGGTGTTCATCACGGGCAATGCGACGCGCGACGATGCGCCCAACCACATCCGCGTGCAGAAGCACGTGCCCCGCGAGATCGCCGAGACATGGAAGTGGATGTGCCCTGCGGGGGTCTATGAGATCCCCGAGGATGCACCCGAGACCGGCGACGTGGATGTGATCGTCAACTACACCAACTGCGTCCAGTGCGGTGCCATCACGGCCAAGGGCGGTCGCCTGACGACGCCCGAGGGCGGCGACGGGCCCCTGTATCAGATCACCTGAGCCGCACCGGGCGGGCCGGTCGAACCCTCTCACCGCTCATCAGGCGCGAAACCTGGGGCGATCCTGGGTGTTAGGGAGTGTGATGCAGATCGAAACGGACAACCCGCACCGGCGCAGGGCCCTCGCCGGCCTGCCGCTCGCGCTCGCGCTCGCCGGCGTCGCGACATGGCTCGCGCTTGCCCCTGCCGCGCTCGGCGCTCCCGTGGCTGTGACCCAGAGCACGACGGCCCCCGCCAAAGCGCCCGTCTCGGCAACCGTCGAGCAGTGCGTCACCTCGCCGAACCCGGCCGAACGCTCGGTCACGTTCGCCGGCGAAATGGCGGCGATCCCGGGCGCCGTCAAGCTCGAGATGCGGATCGAAGTGCTCGAGCGCCTGCCGCGCGAAATCGCCTTCCACGGGGTCAGCTCGCCCGGCCTGGGGATCTGGCGGACCGCGGCGCCGGGCGTCAAGAACTACCGCGATCTGAGCGAGATCACCAACCTGGCGGCCCCGGCGTCCTATCGGGCGGCGGTGCGCTTTCGCTGGCTCAACGCCAAGGGCCGGCTGATCCGGGCGACCGAATTGAAGACGCCGCGCTGCGAGCAGCCGGCCGGTGCCGGCGTCGGGCACAAGGCCGTCGAAGAACCCGCTCCGGCCGGCTGAGCAAAGTCCGCCCGCAGACCCCGAGCCCCCCTCGGCGGGTGGCCCGCTAGAATTGAGAGACGATGAAGGCCAAGATCCATCCGACCTACGAGCAGGCCCACGTCCGCTGCACCTGCGGCAACGAGTTCATTACGCGGGCGACCCGCGACGAGCTCCACGTCGAGGTCTGCTCGAACTGCCACCCGTTCTACACGGGGCGGCAGAAGCTGATGGACACCGGCGGTCGCGTCGAGCGCTTCCAGCGCCGCGTCGCCAAGGGTCGCCTGCATTCGGCCCGGTCCGCCAAGTAGTCCCATGGCGGCCGGCGCAGCCGCAGGATCCTCGCGTGCGCCTGTTCCGATGACGGCGGCCACGGCGGTGCCCTCGGCTCCCGTGGTGGAGGCCGACCGCGTCGACTCAGCCGCTCCCATCGCGGGACAGCTGCAGGCGACGCGCGATGCGCCGCTGGGGGGGCAGGCGGTGCTCGAGGGCGTGATGATGCGAGGCGTCTCCAACTGGGCGGTCGCCGTGCGCAAGCCGACCGAGGAGCAGCTCGCCGAGGGCGAGCGCTCGCCGGAGGAGGCGGCGCTGGGAGAGGTCGAGGTGAGCACCTACCCGCTGGACTCCGTGATGCGCCGTCACCGGCTGTTGCGCCTGCCGATCATCCGCGGGGTCGTCGCCCTGGGCGGATCGATGGCGATCGGCTTCCGCGCGCTCGAGGTCTCGGCCAACGCCCAGCTCCCACCCGAGGAGGGGAAGTCCGACGCCGAGGAGATCCCCAAGGCCCTCTGGGCGGGAACCGTCGTCGTGGCGGTGGCGATGTCGATCGTGCTGTTCTTCCTGATCCCGGTCGGGCTGACGAGCCTGATCAAGAGCCAGCTGCACTCCTCGTTCCTGTTCTGGTTGATCGAGGGCGTCGTGCGCACGAGCCTGTTCCTCGGCTACATGCTGCTGCTCTCCCGGCTGCGGGACCTGCGCCGGGTCTTCGAGTACCACGGCGCCGAGCACAAGACGATCTCCTGCTTCGAGGCCGGCCTCGAGCTGACCCCGGCCAACGCGCAGCGCTTCTCGCGTCTGCATCCCCGCTGTGGGACCAGCTTCCTGCTGATCGTGATGGTCGTCGCGATCTTCGTCTTCGCCCCGCTCGGCCTGCCGGCCTGGTACTGGCTGGTCGCGACCCGCATCCTGGGGGTGCCGGTGATCGCGGGGATCTCCTTCGAGCTGATCAAGTTCGCCGGGCGCAATCGCAGCCGCAGCTGGGTTCGGGCGGTGATGTGGCCCGGGCTGAAGCTCCAGCTGCTGACGACCCGCGAGCCGGATCTCGACCAGCTCGAGGTGGCGATCGCCGCACTCCAGGCCGTTCTGGCCCTGGAGCGGCCCGGGGAGCTCTCGGCAGCGGACCTGGTCGGCGTCGAGGTCGTCGCCTAGCGAGCTACGCCCGGGCCGGCTCGGTGACGGCCGGGACCATCCTGGCGACCAGCTGGCGCCAGCCCCGCTTGAGCCGCGGGCTGTCCATGGCGCGGGTGTCGCGCAGGTAGAGGTAGAAGTCGGCACCGAGGCAGGCCAGCAACGCCTCGGCGAGGTACTCGGCATCGCAGGCGGGGTCGGCCTCGCGCAGCAGCAGCGTCATGTGCAGCCGGTACACGGCGTAGGGGGCGGAGCTGAAGCGCGCCCCGCCGCCCTCGGCCGCGATCAGCAGTTCCACGTTGCTCTCGAGCATGTCGATGACGGCCTCGCCGAAGGCGACGAGCCGCTCACCCGGGCAGGCGCCGGGCCCGAGCGGGGGAGCCCCGCGGATGATCGCTTCCTGGAAGCTGCTCTCCCGCTCGGAGAGGATCGCCCGGGCCAGCGCCGCACGTGAGCCGAAGCGCCTGAAGAGCGTCCCCTTGCCGACTCCGGCCTGCTCGGCGATCTCATCCATCGACACGCAGCCGACGCCGCGCTCGGCGAACAGGCGCTGGGCCGTGCAGAGGATCCGGGCCCTGTTGCGGGCCGCGTCGGCCCGTTCGGCGGGTTCGGGCTCGATCACGGGTAGTTCGAAAAAAGTGTCCATAAGCACAATCCATACTACTAAACGGACTCTGGTCCGGTTCTTGCTACAGTGATACCAGACAAACGGACCGCGGTCCGAAAACCGCGTAAAACCCACGAGAAGGAGCCCCTATGAGCACAGCAACAGGCCAGCCGATCGCAACAGGAACGTGGAAGATCGACACGGTCCACTCGAACATCGGCTTTTCCATCAAACACATGGTCGTCGCGACCTTCCGCGGCCGCTTCGAGAGCTACAGCGGCACGCTGCTGGCGGGCGAGAACGGCACGCCGGTGCTCGAGGGCTCGGTCGACGTCGACTCGATCGTCGTCAAGGACGAGAACCTCGCCGGGCACCTGAAGTCGCCGGACTTCTTCGACAGCGCCAACTACCCCCAGATCACCTTCCGCTCGAAGGAGATTCGCGTCTCGGAGTCCGGCGCGCTCGAGGTCGAGGGTGAGCTGACGCTGAAGGGGCACACTCACACGGTCACCGGCCGCGGGACGATCAACGGTCCGCACGTCGACATTGCCGGCAACGACAAGCTCGGCATCGAGCTCGAGGCCGTGATCGACCGTCGCGAGTTCGGCCTGGAGTGGAATGCGCCGCTGCCCAAGGGTGGCTTCGCGCTCGAGAACGACGTCAAGCTCCAGGTCGAGCTAGAGCTCGTCAAGGAGGCCTAGAGACGATGAGGATCCTCGGTCTGTCGGGCAGTCTGCGCCACGATTCCCACAACACCCGTCTCCTGCGCGGAGCCGGTGGGCTGCTGCCCGGCGGCACCGAGCTCGTGCTGTTCGAGGGGCTCGCCGGGATCCCCCCGTTCAACGAGGACGATGAGCACACCCCGCCTGCGGCGGTCGAGGCGCTCCGGCGCGCGATCGCCGAGGCGGACGGGGTGCTGGTGGCGACCCCGGAGTACAACGCCTCGATCCCCGGCGTGCTCAAGAACGCGCTCGACTGGGTCTCGCGGCCGGTCGCGGAGACACCGCTGCGCGGCAAGCCCGCCGCGGTGATCGGCGCCAGCACGAGCCTGTTCGGGGCCGTCTGGGCTCAGGCCGAGACGCGCAAGGTGCTCGCCACGATCGGCGCCCGGGTGGTCGACCGCGAGCTGCCGGTCGCACAGGCCGAGGAGGCCCTCGGCGAGAACGGGCTGCCGCTCGACCGGGACCTGCTCGACGGGCTCTCGGCGACGCTCGACGAGCTGCTCGAGCTCACCGAGACCCGACAGGCCGCGGTGTGAGCTGAGCGGGCCTCGGGGCGGGTGCCCCTAGACTGCCCCGCGATGATCGAAGAGCTCGTAAAGCAGATCGAGACGCGGTTCGCCGAGCTCGGCCGCCAGATGACCGACCCCGAGGTCATCAACGACCGCGAGCGCTACGCCGAGGTCGGGCGTGCCTACAGCCAGCTCGAGCCGGCAGCCAAGCTGGCCGGCGAATGGCGCCGCGCCCAGGACGACGCGACGGGCGCCGAGGAACTGCTGGCCGAACTCGGCGAGGAGTCCGAGATGCGCGAGGAGCTCGCGCAGGCGCGCCGGCAGATCGAGGAGCTCGAGGAGGAGATCCGCCTGGCGATGGTCCAGCAGGACCCCAACGACGAGAAGAGCGTGATCGTCGAAATCCAGGGCGGCGCCGGCGGCGAGGAGGCCGGCCTGTGGGCGGGGGACCTCTACCGGATGCTGACCCGCTACGCCGAGCGACGGGGCTGGCAGGCCGAGCCGCTGGAGCTCGGCGAGGGCAAGTACACGTTCGCCGTCAAGGGGGACGGGGCCTACTCGGTGTTCAAGTTCGAGGGCGGGACCCACCGCGTCCAACGGGTCCCCCAGACCGAGTCCCAGGGGCGCGTGCACACCTCGACAGCCACCGTCGCGGTGCTCCCAGAGGCGGAGGAGGTCGACGTCCAGGTCGATCCGAACGACCTGCAGATCGACGTCTACCGCTCCTCGGGGCCGGGTGGGCAGTCGGTCAACACGACCGACTCGGCGGTCCGCGTGACGCACAAGCCCTCCGGGATCGTCGTCTCGATGCAGGACGAGAAGTCTCAGCTGCAGAACCGGGAGAAGGCGCTGCGGGTGCTCAGGGCGAGGCTCTACGAGCGCGCCCTGGCCGACCAGCAGGCCGAGCTCGCGGCGGACCGGCGCTCGCAGGTCGGGACGGGCGACCGGGCGGAGAAGATCCGCACCTACAACTACGGCGAGCGCCGGGTCACCGACCACCGGATCAAGCTGACCGTCCACAACCTCGACCAGGTCCTCGAAGGCGAGCTCGACGAGCTGACCTCGGCGCTGCAGTCCGACGAGAAGCGCCGCCGCCTGCAGGCGCAGGCCGAGGCGTGAGCGGGACCCCCGCCCGCGAGGCACTCGAGGGAGCGATCACCGCGATCGGCGCAGCCGGCTGCGAAACCCCGAGACTCGATGCCGAACTGCTGCTCGCCGACGTCCTCGGCGTGAGCCGCGAGCAGCTGCTGACCGACCGCGCCCTGACCGTCTCGGGTCCTGCCGTGCGCGCCTTCCAGTCAGCCGTCCGGCGCCGAGCGGTCGAACGCGAGCCGGTCGCCTACATCGTCGGGCACCGCGGCTTTCGCAATCTCGAGCTCGCCGCCGACGCGCGTGCGCTGGTGCCCCGCCCGGAGACCGAGCTGCTCGTCGAAGCCGGCCTGGAACTGCCCGCGGGGACGCGGGTGCTCGACCTCTGCACGGGCGGCGGCGCGGTCGCGCTGGCGCTCAAGCAGGAGCGGGCTGACCTCGAGCTGACCGGGAGCGACGTGAGCGGGCGAGGCGCTCGAGCTGGCGCGCGAGAACGCGGCCCGGCTGGGGCTCGACGTCGCCTGGATCGAGGCCGACCTGCTCGAGGGCGTGCCCGATCGCTTCGACGCCGTCCTCGCGAACCCGCCCTACGTCGCCGATCGCGAGGCCGGCCTGCTGGCGCCCGAGATCATCCGCCACGAGCCCCGCGGGGCGCTGTTCGCGGGCCCCGACGGGCTGGCCGTGATCCGGCGTCTGCTCGCCCAGCTCACTCCACGCACGTCGGTCAGGACAGTCGCACTCGAGCTCGGGGCCGGGCAGGCGCCGGCCGTCCGCGAGCTGATGGTGAGCGGTGGATTTGTCGATTGCCGTTGCAAAAAGGACCTTGCGGGTGTAGAACGGGTGCTGATCGGGGAGCGAGGATGACACCGGTGCTCAGTGAGGACGATGCGGGACGGCTGGCGGAGTGCGTCGCCGGCGGCGGCGTGGCCGTCTTCCCCAGCGACACCGTCTACGGGATCTGCTGCGACCCCGAGAACGAGCGGGCGGCGCGGCGCCTGTACGAGCTCAAGGGCCGGCCCGCGGCCCGCGCCTCGGCGGTCATGTTCTTCGCGCTCGACCCGGCCCTGGCGATGCTCAGCGAGCTCCCCGAGGCGGAAAAGCTGGCCCTTCAGGTGCTCCTGCCGGGCCCGCTTACGCTGCTGCTGGCGAACCCCGCCCAGCGCTTCGCCCCAGCCTGCCGCACCGACCCCCTGACGCTCGGTCTGCGCGTGCCCCGGCTGCCCGAGGCGCTCAGGGCGCTCGCGACGATCACGATCCCCGTGATGCAGTCGAGCGCCAACGAATCCGGTCAGCCCGACGCGCGGACGCTCGCAGAGGTCCCGGAGGCGATGCGCGAGGGCGCCGACCTGGTGCTCGACGGCGGCGAGCTGGGGGGGACCCCCTCCACGGTGATCGACCTCCGCGACCTCGGCGCAAACGGCCGCTGGCATGTCCTGCGCGAAGGTGCCCTGGCCCGGGGCGAGGTCGAGGCCGCCCTGGCGAAGCTCGCCTGAGCAGGCCGCGGCGCCTGCCGGCGCGCCTCCCGCCACGGGTGCTAGCCTCGGGTGGCTGCCGCAACTGGCGCGGAGAGGTGGAATCGACCACCGGGAAGCGGTCAGCGAACACGCCGCGCGCCTGGGCACAAGAATCCGTCGTCGCCTGCCAAGGAGAGCGCCGTGTCCGACAGTGAGCTGAGCCCCGATTACTTCAACCGTCCGCTTGCCGAGGTGGACCCCGAGATCGCCGCGGCGCTGGACGGCGAGCTCGAGCGCCAGCAGCGTACGCTCGAGATGATCGCCTCGGAGAACTTCGTGCCCCGTGCGGTCCTCGAGTGCCAGGGCTCGGTGCTGACCAACAAGTACGCCGAGGGCTACCCGGGCCGGCGCTACTACGGCGGCTGCGAGTGGGTCGACGTCTCCGAGCAGCTGGCCATCGACCGGGCCAAGGCGCTGTTCGGGGCCGAGCACGCGAACGTCCAGCCGCATTCGGGATCGCAGGCCAACACGGCCGTCTACCACGCCCTGCTTCAGCCGGGCGACACGATCATGGGGCTCTCGCTGGCCCACGGCGGCCACCTGAGCCACGGCATGAAGATCAACGTCTCCGGGCGCCTATATGAGATCGCCCCCTATGAGGTCGACCGTGAAAGCTCGCTGATCGATATGGACGAGGTCGCCCGGATCGCCCGCGAGCGCCGGCCGAAGCTGCTGCTGGCAGGCTGGTCGGCCTACCCGCGTGAGCTCGACTTCGCCCGCTTCCGCGAGATCGCCGATGAGGTCGGGGCGCTGCTGATGGTCGACATCGCCCACTTCGCCGGACTGGTCGCGGCGGGGCTGCACGCCAACCCGTTCGACCACGGCGCCGATGTCGTCACGACGACGACCCACAAGACGCTGGGCGGGCCGCGGGCCGGGATCATCCTCTGCAGGGAGGAGTTCGCCAAGAAGATCGACTCGGCCGTCTTCCCGGGGCAGCAGGGCGGGCCCCTCGAGCACGTGATCGCCGCCAAGGCCGTCGCGCTGAGGATCGCCACGAGCGAGCTGTTCGCGGAGCGCCAGCGGCGGACCGTCGCCGGCGCCCGGGTGCTGGCCCGCGAGCTGCTGAAGGCTGGCCACGGCGTCAACGTGCTCACCGGCGGCACCGACGTGCATCTGGTGCTGGTCGACCTGCGCGAGTGCGACCCCGAGCTGAGCGGCAAGCAGGCAGAGGACCGCCTGCACGAGATCGACATCACGGTCAACCGCAACGCGGTCCCGTTCGACCCGCGCCCGCCGATGGAGGCCTCGGGTCTGAGAATCGGGACACCGGCGCTCGCCACGCGGGGCCTGCAGGAGGACGATTTCGCCGAGCTCGGCAGGATCCTGGCCGTCGCCCTGACCCCCGAATACGAGTCCCGGGCGCAGGAGCTCTCCGAGCGGGTGGGCGCGATCGTCGATCGCTACCCGCTCTACGAGGGCCTGGGCGCACCCACGCCGGCCTGACCGCCCTCGAGCGGGCGGGGTTCCGCCACGCTTGCGACCTTCCCGCCTGCGATGCTGTCCCCAGCCGATGGCGCAACCCACTGAGCTCGAAGCGCTTTACGCGTTCCTGGCGGCGCTGGCCGTCACGGCCGTCCTGACTCCCCTGACGATGCGCCTGGCGCGGGCCGTCGGGGCGATCGACCAGCCGCGCGAGCGCGGTCTCTCCGAGCGGCCCACGCCGCTGCTGGGGGGCCTCGCGATCTTCGCCGGAGCGCTCGTGGCCGGCCTGATCTGGCTGCCCTCCGGCTACGGCGAACAGTCGATGCTCTGGCACGGCGTGCTGATCGGCGCCGCGGTGATCACGTTCGTCGGCGCCCTGGATGACCGCTTCGAGCTGCATCCGGCCGTCAAGCTGGCCGGGCAGGTCGTGGCCGCCGTGATCGTCGTCCACTACGGCGTCGCGGTCAAGGTGATCACGCTGCCGTTCATCGGCAAACTGAACTTCCCCAACGCCGGGGCGACCAACGCCGGGCCGATCCTGACCGTGATCGGCCTCGTGGCGATGATGAACGTGGTCAACTTCTCCGACGGCGTCGACGGCCTCGCCGCGGGTGTCTGCGCGATCATCGCCGGCGCGATGGCGGTGATCGCCTATGACCTCGGCCGCCAGCCGCCGGGGGTGCTCGCAGCGATCACGGCGGGCGCGGCGCTGGGCTTTTTGATCTTCAACTTCCCGCCCGCGTCGAGCTTCATGGGCGACTGCGGCGCCAACCTGCTCGGCCTGCTGATGGGAGTCATCACGGTCGAGGCGGCCGTCAAGACGACGGCCGTCGTCTCCTTCGTGCTGCCGCTGATCCTGCTGGCCGTGCCGTTCCTCGACACGACCTTCGTGCTGCTCAAGCGCCTGAAGTACAAGCAGCCGGTCTACCGCCCCGACAGCGAGCACTTCCATCACCGGATGGCCCGGATCGGCTTCTCCAACCGCCGCACGATCGCCTATCTGTACACCTGGACGCTGATGCTCGCCGGCCTCGCGCTGGCGCTGCGGTTCGTCCCCTACAGCAACCACAAAGGCCACCTCTACACGGGCTGGACGATCGTCATGGCCGCGCTCGGGCTGCTCGTCGTGGCGGCCAGCGTCTACCTCGTCTACGTGCTCGAGATCCTGAAGTTCCGCCGCCTGGACGCGATGCGCCTGCGGGTTCTGCGCCCCGAGGCCTCGCCGGCGGAGATCGAGCTGGGTGTGGCGCAGGACTTCGAGACCGGCGAATTCAAGGCGGTCACCGAGGAATTCCAGGCGGTCTCGGAGGGGGCCCGCGCCCAGCCCGCGCCGCGCGTGCCCTCAGCCCCCGGGGTTGAGCAGCGGGTCGGCCAGCGCCAGGTCGATCAGGACGGCGTGGGCGCAGGCCAGGAGCACGGCGACGCGCAGGCGCCGCTCGCCGCCGACGGCCGCTAAGGGCAACGCCCAGATCGCCTACCAGGACAGCAGCCAGGCGGTGCAGGCGAGCGGCGCCACCATGCTCCAGCCGGCGGCTACGCGCCGGCGCGGCGGTCTCGATACGGCCATTCTCGCGCGTGGCGATGCGCAGGTGTCCAGTTGGGGCGCTACGCTTGTCCGAGCCGTCTCCGTCGGGAGACCCCGACGGTCGACGCCTGTCGGCGCGCTGTAACCCGAGGGGGTCAGGCGTGCTACTTACGGTATGCGACGCGGAAACCGCCAACGTCCCCTGCGCGAGGTCTCCGGACGTCGGCGCGTTCTGATCCTCTCAGCCGATGTCGGCGAGGGTCACGCCGCCGCGGCCCGAGCCCTGGCCGAGCAGATCGAAGCCTCGCCCCAGGACGCGGAGGTCACGGTGATCGACGGCCTGGCCTCGATGGGACGGGTCCTGCGCCCGGTTGTCGAGGACGGCTACCGGGTCCAGCTGCGCTTCTTCCCCTGGACCTACACGCTGGTCTACTGGATGCTCGAGCACATCCTGCCGTTCCGCCTGCTCGCACGGCGCCTGCTCTGCTTCTTCGGCTCACGCCCGCTGGCGAGGACGATCGCCGAACACGAACCCGACGTGATCGTCTCGACCTATCCGGCCGTTACGGTCGTCCTGGCCCGATTGCGCCGCGTCGGCGAGATCGATTGCGCGACGGTCGCGACGATCACCGATCTGACGGGGCTGTTCTTCTGGGCCCAGCCGGGGATCGACCTGCACCTGGTGATGTACGGCGAGTCGCTGCAGTCGGTCGAGCGGATCGCCGGCCCGGGCAGCGTGCAGCTCGTGCGGCCGCTGATCTCGGCCGACTTCCTGGAACCGCGCAACCCGACCGACGCGCGGCGTGGCCTCGGTCTGCCCGAGGAAGGGCGCATGGTCGTCGTCTCGGGCGGCGGCTGGGGGGTCGGCGACATCATCGGCGCCGTCCAGGAGTTCGTCAAGGTCCCCGAGGTCAGCTCGATCGTCTGCCTGGCCGGGCGCAACGAGCCGCTCGAGCAGAAGCTGAGCGCCCTGTTCGCCTCAGAACCCCGTGTCCGGGTCCTCGGCTTCACCGACAAGATGCCCGAGATCCTGGCCGCCGCCGACGTGCTCGTGCACTCGACGGGTGGGGTCACCTGCCTGGAGGCACGCGCCGCCGGGACGCCGGTCGTCTCCTACGGCCTGCCCGTCGGGCACGCCCGGCTCAACACGAGGGAGATGGCGGAGCTGGACCTGGTCCGCCTGGCCCACGACACGGATGAGCTTCGCCGCCACGTCCAGGAGAGCTTCACCGCCGGGGATGGGGGCGCGAACGGCGCAGGCGGCCCGCCGCAGGAGCCGCTCGAGCACCCCGCCGCGGTGGACCTCGTGCTCGGGGCGCTGCGCCGGGTGCGCCCGATCCCGCGCTGGCGGCTGCGCCTGGTGGCGCTCGCGACCCAGGCGACACTCCTGTTCGTGCTGGGCTCGTGGATGATGTCGACCGACGAGGTCACGACCGTCGCCGCGAAGGTTCTCGGCGTCCACCCGCTGGCTCATGTCGCGACCCGCGACCGCGAGGTCGCGCTGGTCGTCCATGCGCCGTCCCGTGACGTCTCGGTGCTGGCCTACGAGCTGGCGGAACGAGGCATCCACGTCTCATTCGCCGATGACGCCGGCGTGCCGACGCCGCAGCGGATCGCCGAGCTTCACGACCTGCGCGACGAGCTGCTCCCCGAAGTTCCCGCCTCCTCGCTGTTCCGCTGGCCCAAGACACGGGGCGTCCTTCACTCACAGGCGCGGGCGCTGGGGCTGCACCACCACTTCTACTACCTCGAGCCCCCCAACGGCCTCTCTGTCGGGCAGCTCGTCCTGGCACGCACCGACGGGGCGCTTCCCGTCAAGGGCGCGCTGCGCATCAGCGCGACCGCCTCGCTGCCTCACCGCCCGATGCGGGCGGGCGACGTGTTGGTCGTCGAGCTCGACGGGTCGGCCGGCTCGGTGCTCGGGCTCGAACGGATCATCGCCCGGCTGTCGGCCGAGGGGCTGGGAGTCGCACCGCTCGCCTCGCTGACCTCGGCCTGAGGGTCCATCAGGGCCAACAGCAGCGGCGAGCGCGCCAACATGCCGGCGCCGACGACCAGCGCCAGCAGTGAGCCGATCAGTGGCCAGCCGTTCAGCGGGGTCGCGTCGAAGTGCTCGCCGAACAGGAGTGGGGCGAGAGCCACCGGAATCGCGGTCTGGGTGACGAACACGACCGGGGCGACCTGGATCGCCGGGCGCGACTGCAGGGCGCTCATCTCACTCAGCGTCCCGACGCCCGAGGCGGCCGCGGTGCTCACGGCCCAGATCAGCGCCAGGCCGACGCTGCCGACCTTCAGATCGTCGGCCGCGAGCTTGGTTGCAAGGCCGCTCCAGGCGAAGCCGCAGCCCGCGCAGAACATCGTCAGCTCCGAACGAGGGTGCCCGAACAGGTTCATCACGTAGGGCGCCAGGGCGACTACGCCGAGCGTCACGAGCACGATCGTCGTCGTGAGCACATCCGTGACCGATGCGGAGTTGCGCGGTGCGCACAGCCCGGCGCCGATGACGCCGGCGACGATCGCCAGCACGCAGAGGTACTCGTAGCGACCGGGGCGCTCGTTGAGCATCCGCTCGCCGGCGAGCATCAGCACGAGCAGCCCGGCGGCCAGCGCCGGCTGGACCACCGCGAGCGGCGCAAGGACCAGCGCCAGGACCTGCAGCGGGAAGCCCAGGATCGACAGGCCCGTGCCGAACAGCCAGCGGCCCCGGCGGACAAGGCCCATGGCCAGCGCCAGGCGCAGGTGCTCGTCGTGGGGAGCCTGCTTTGCGTCCATCGCCTGCAGGGCGATCCCTAGGCTGTAGAACGTCGAGGCACCCGCCGCGGCGAGGATTCCGAGCACGAGTTTCATGTCCAACAACGATCATCGCACTCCGCCAGGTCTCATCCTGGGTGCCTTTGCCGCGACCGGGGCGGTGGGCTATCTGCTGCCGGGCCTCGCGGGGGCCTGGGCGCCGCTGCGGGCTCCGCTGGGGGTCGAGGACCACACGGCCGACGGAGCGGGCTACGCATTGACCTTCGACGACGGGCCCCACCCCCAGGGCACCCCCGCGGTGCTCGAGATCCTCGCCCGGGAGGGGGTCCGGGCCACGTTCTTCCTGGTCGGCGAGCAGATCCGGCGCAACCCCGCGCTGGCGCGGGAGATCCTCGACGGGGGTCACGAGATCGGCCTGCACTGCGACCGTCACCGCAACCTGCTGCGCCTGGGCCCGCGCCAGGTGCGCGAGGACCTGGCCCGGGCCGAGGATGCGATCGCCGCGAGCACGGGCCGCGCGCCGCTGCTCTACCGCCCGCCCTACGGCGTCCTCAACGGCGCCGCCCTGCGCCTGGCTCGCAGCCGCGGCTGGCGGACGCTCCTGTGGAGCCAGTGGGGACGCGACTGGGAGCGCCGGGCGACCCCCGCCTCGATCGCCGCCAAGGTGACAGAGGGCGCCGGCGAGGGCTCGGTCCTGCTGCTGCACGACGCCGACGACTACTCCGCGGCGGATTCCTGGCGGCGGACGGCCGCGGCGCTTCCCCGGGTGCTCGAGGTGATGCGCGAGCGCTCGCTGGAGCCGGTCTTCCCCTGAGGTTGGCGGGCTGTCCTCCCCCGGCCCATCGGTCCGGGGAGTTACCATGATTGGCTTGTCGAGCACCGTTCAGATCGAGCCGCCGGCCGCCGCCCCGCCCCGTGGCTCGGCGCTCGCGCCCCCGCTGGCCGAGGCTCCGGGGCGCTCGCGCTGGTGGGTGGAGGCGCTGGTCGTGGGCTGGCTTTTGTGGGTCTACGATGCGACGACCAACCTCGCGCCGCTGCGCCTGCAGGCGGCACTCGCCCACGGTCGCGGGATCCTCAGCTTCGAGCAGTCTCTCGGCATCTCTCCGGAGCGCTCACTGGACACCTGGCTGGCGGCCCACCCGACGCTCGGGCTGATTCTCTCCGACTACTACGACAATGCCCACTTCATCGTCACTCTGGGGCTTTTGGGCTGGCTGTGGTGGGCCCGGGCGGACATCTACCGGCCACTTCGCAACGCGCTGGTACTGACGAACGTGCTGGCCTTCATCGTCTTCTGGCGCTACCCCGTCGCGCCGCCCCGGATGCTCAAGGGCTTCACCGACATCGTCGCCTCGACGGGAGCGATCGGCTCCTGGCACGACGGCGCCCTGGCCTCGCAGGCCAACCAGCTGGCCGCGATGCCCTCGCTGCACATCGGCTGGGCGGTGTGGTGCACGGCCGCGGTGTGGACGGCGACCCAGCGCACGTCGCTGCGGGTGCTCGCCGCCATCTACCCCTTCATCACGGCCTTCGCGGTGCTCTCGACGGGCAACCACTACGTGCTCGACCTCATCGGCGGGCTGGTCGTCGCGCTGAGCTCGCTCGCGATCGTCCGGCTTGTCTCGGGCCGCAGGGCCGCGCCTGCGCCGCGCCCCGTCTGAGGCGGCGGGGGCGACGCCGCGGATGGCCCGGGGCGGCGCCGTCTGCGTGGCGCATGTCACAAAGTTGTTACGAAGTCCAAGGTCGGGTAGAGTGGCCGAGCCGCCGCAGATCGTTGAGGGACGCTTCAGCGGCTCCGCTCCTCGGAGCGCGGGCAGTTCTGCGTCTGTAGGGTGGCCACGCACATGCCAGATTTCGACGCCAACGACGAGTCCACGCGCCCGCCTGGCCCCGGCCAGGGGGGCTCATACGAACGTGCGGCCTTCCAGCCGCCGCCGTCGCGTCGCGTGCGCGACACCGCCCGGCGCCATCCCGCCGGGGCGCGCTCGGCGGTCCGTCCCGGCGTGGGCAGCCTCGTCTCGCGCCGGCGAGCCGGCCGTGGGTCCTGCCGTCCCGCGCGGCTGATCAGCGGGCCCTTGACCCCCTCGCGCCAGGACCTGCGGCTGTGGAACCTCTGCCGCGGCCGGCTCCCCGGAACGCCGAGCTGACATGGTCCTGCTTCGCTACCTCGACGTGTGCCTGGTGCTCGCGACGGCCCCGTTCGTGCCGATCGTCGGGTTGCCGTTGTTCGGGTACCTGCTCGGCGCCTGCGCCTGGGTGCTGACGCGGCTGGGCACGACCTATCTGCAGGAGCGCGCTCTCCGGATCGCCGATCCCAAACTCCGTGCCGGGATCCAGGTAGGCGCGATGATGGGCCGGATCTGGATCGTCGCGCTGGTGATCCTCGTGGCCCGCTTCGCAGGCAGCAAGGACGACGGCATCATGGCCGCGGCGCTCCTGCTGGCCGCCTTCACCGTCTACTTCGTGATGTCCTTCTTCACCCGCGGGACGACGCTCGTGCCGCCGCGGACGTCGGGCAGGCCGAGCACGTCATGAGCGCCACTGAGACGGGGGGACAGGCGTCGCAGGGCGCCGTGGCGCCGCTGCCCGCGCCGGGCGCGCCCGGGGCCGGCGCCGAGGCGCCAAAGAGCCACACGAAACGAACCCTGCTGATCCTCGCCGGCATCTGGATCGCCGGGATCGTGGTGCTGTTTCTCATCTTCGGCAGCGGCGGGCGCAACAACGCCTACCAGCCGCAGAACGAGTTCAAGCTGGACACCTGGATCAACCTGGGGATCCTCTCGATCAACAAGGCCGTCCTCTACCTGTTCCTCGCGGCGATCGCGACCTGCGTGACGATGATCTACGTCGCCAGGCGGATGCAGGCCCGCCCCAACAAGGTCCAGACCGCCGTCGAGGTCCTCTATCAGCTGATGCGCGACAACATCACCGGCGCCAACCTCGACGAGAAGATGGCCAAGCGCTGGTTCCCGTTCATCGGGACGCTGTTCCTGTTCATCATGTTCTCGAACCTCGTCGGCTACATCCCGTTGCCGACCAACACGGAGCACAAGATCGACATCTTCGGGTTGCACATCCCGTCGTTCTCGCTCTACGCGGCCACGGCCAACCTCTCGATCCCGCTCGTCCTGGCGCTGATGGTCTTCATCTCCTACACGGTCGAAGGCGTCCGTGCCAAGGGCCCGATCGGCTACCTGAAGGGGCTCGTCCCGGGCGGCGTCACAGGGGGCATGGCGGTCTTCATCTTCGGTCTCGAGCTGCTCTCGAACGTGATGCGGCTGATGTCGCTCTCGATTCGTCTGTTCGCGAACATCCTGGCGGGGCACCTGATCATCCTGTTCATGGCGGGTGCGCTCGCCGTGATCCTCGGGATCTCCGCGCTGGCCTGGTTCACGATCCCGTTCGGCATCGCCCTGTTCGCCTTCGAGGTCGGCCTGGTGGCCGCCCTGCAGGCGTTCATCTTTGCCACCCTCACCGCTATCTACCTCGGCGGCGCGGTCGCCGAAGACCACTAAAGGAGTCAACTGTCGTGCACATAGCTCTCATCACCCTGCTGGCGGCCACCGAAGAAGTGGCCAAGGCGGGCAAGTCGATCGGCCTCGGTGTCGGTGGAGGCCTCGGCGCCGTCGGCGCCGGTGTCGGCATCGGGATCATCTTCGGCAAGGCGATTGAAGCGATCACCCGTCAGCCGGAGATGCGCGACGAGATCACGCAGTTGCAGTGGCTGGGCTTCGCGCTGACGGAGGCCTGCTTCTTCTACGGTCTGGTGGCCGGCCTGTTGGCCGCGTTCATCGTCTGACGTGATGCTGGCTTCGATCACATCAGGCGCGCAGGTGATCGCCTCCAGCGGGGGCTTCCTGATCGAACCCGGCATCGGGCTGATGATCTGGACCCTGCTGGTCTTCGGCGCGACGATGTTCCTGCTCTCAAAGCTGGCATTCCCGCGCATCAGCGAAGCGCTGGGGCGCCGCCAGCAGGCGATCGAGGACTCGATCGACACCGCCCAGCGGACCCGTGAGGAGGCCGAGACGCTCCTGGCCGAGTACCGCGAGCGCCTCAAGGAGGCGCGGACGCAGGCGGACGAGATAGTCCAGCGCGCCCGCCAGGCCGCGGACACCCACGAGCAGGAGGCCAAGGGCCGAAGCCAGGAGATCATCGAGGAAGCCGCCAAACGGGCCGAGCGCAACATCGAGGCCGCCACCCAGCGGGCGCTCGACGACATCCGCCGCGAGGTCGCGGACCTGACGATCATGGCGACCGAGAAGGTCACCCGCAAGACGCTCACCGACGCCGATCAGCGCAGGCTGGTCGAGGAGGCGCTGGGCGAACTGGACTTCAGCGGCATCTCGGCGGCACCGAACAACTGATGGAGGAGCTGGCCCAGGTATATGCGCGCTCGTTGTTCGAGGTCGCACGCGAGCAGGACAAGCTGGACACGCTGCGCGAGCAGCTGGCCCAGTTCGCCGACGCGCTCGATCAGAACCACGGGCTGGCCGTGTTCTTCTTCTCGCCCTACTTCTCGACCGCCGAGAAGCAGGACGGGCTCGCCCGGATGCTGACCGACGCCGACGAGAGCCTGTTGAACTTTCTCGGCCTGCTGATCGAAAACCACCGGATGCCGGTCATCTTCCGGATCCGCCAGGAGTATGAGCGGCTGTGGGACCAGGCGAACCTGGTGCTCCCGGTCGAGATCACAAGCGCCATCGAGCTCGACCGTGAGACGACCGAGAGCCTCGGCCGGACGATCGGCGAACGGGCCGGACGCAAGGTCACGCTGGCCGCCCACGTTGACCCCGAGATCCTCGGCGGCATCGTCGTCCGGGTCGGTAACTCGATCCTCGACGCCTCTATTCGCAACCGACTGGAGCAGCTGCGCAGGCACGTTGCCCAAGGAGCCTCTTAGGAACCGACATGCAGATCAATCCCGACGAGATCACCAGCATTCTCAAGAGCCGCATCGAGGGCCTCGACGCAGGCCGCGCCGAGCTGACCGAGGTGGGGACGGTGCTGTCCGTCGCCGACGGCATCGCGCGTCTGCACGGCCTGGAGAACTGCATGTCCTTCGAGCTGCTCGAGCTGCCCCACGGCGTCACGGGACTCGCGCTGAACCTCGAGTCCGACAACGTCGGCGCCGTGCTGTTCGGCGAGTGGGAGCGGATCTCGGAGGGTGACACCGTCAAGCGGACCGGCTCGCTGCTGGAGATCCCGGTCGGCGAGCAGCTCCTGGGCCGGATCGTCGACCCGCTCGGGCGCCCGCTCGACGGCAAGGGGGAGATCCGCCACGAGACGATGCGCCCGGCCGAGTTCAAGGCCCCGGGTGTGGTGCAGCGCCAGCCGGTCACCGAACCGATGCAGACGGGCCTCAAGGCGATCGACGCGATGATCCCGATCGGCCGGGGCCAGCGAGAGCTGATCATCGGCGACCGCCAGACGGGCAAGACGGCGATCGCGATCGACGCGATCATCAACAACCGGGACACCGGCGTGATCTCGATCTACGTCGCGATCGGACAGCGCATGTCGACCGTGGTGGCGCTCGCCCAGACGCTCGACGAAAACGGCGCCCTGGACAACACGATCATCGTCGCGGCGCCCGCCGACGAGGCGGCCCCGATCAAGTTCATCGCCCCCTACGCGGGCTGCGCGATGGGCGAGCACTTCCTCTACAGCGGCAAACACGCCCTCTGCGTCTACGACGACCTGACCAAGCACGCCTACGCCTACCGTCAGATGTCGCTGCTGCTGCGCCGTCCGCCGGGTCGCGAGGCCTACCCGGGCGACGTCTTCTACCTGCACTCGAGGCTGCTCGAGCGGGCAGTCAAGCTCAACGACGAGCTCGGTGGCGGCTCGCTGACGGCCCTGCCGGTGATCGAGACCCAGGCCGGGGACGTCTCGGCCTACATCCCGACGAACGTCATCTCGATCACCGACGGGCAGATCTTCCTGGAGTCGAAACTGTTCAACTCGGGCGTCCGCCCGGCGATCAACGTCGGCATCTCCGTCTCGCGGGTCGGTGGAAACGCCCAGATCGGGCCGATGAAGAAAGTCGCCGGACGGATCAAGCTCGAGCTCTCCCAGTACCGGGATCTCGAGGCCTTCGCCCAGTTCGGCTCCGACCTGGACGCGGACACGCAGCGGACCCTGGCGCGCGGCGAGCGGCTCGTACAGACGCTCAACCAGAACGAGCGCGCCCCGCTGGCGGTCGAGGATCAGACGGTCCAGATCTACGCCGCCACGAACGGCTTTTTGGATCGCCTTCACGTCGAGCGTGTGACCGAGTTCCTGCTCGAGCTGACCGAACGGATGCACGCCCAGCACTCCGATGTGCGGGCCAAGATCGCCGGCGGCGACTGGTCGGATGAGACCCAGAAGGCGGTCCGCGACGCGGTCGCGAGCTTCGCGCAGGACTTCGGCTACGACCTAGACGAGGAGGGGCAGCCGATCGACGACTCGCCCGTCCCGGAGGTCTCCACGCAGGCCGCCTAGGCCGGCTCCGGAGCATCGCCATGGCATCCCAGCGAGACGTAAAGAACAAGATCCAATCGGTCAAGAACATCCAGAAGATCACCCGTGCCATGGAGATGGTCGCCGCCGCCCGGCTGCGCCGGGCAGAGCAGCGGATCGATGCGCTGCGGCCCTACGCCGAGGCGATCCGCAGGATGACCCGCCAGGCGGCCCAGGCCGCCGGCGCAGAGACGTCGCGCCTGCCGCTGCTCACCGAGCACGAGCGTGAGACGAATGTGGGGCTGCTGCTCGTGACCGGCGACCGCGGCCTGGCCGGCGGGTTCAACTCGCAGATCATCAGGGCGGGGGTGCGGATCTCCGGCGAGCTGAACGAGGAGGGCCTGCAGAGCAGCTGGTTCGCGACCGGCCGGCGGGGCGTCTCCTCGCTGAGCTTCCGCGGCTACGAGCTGCAGGGCAGCTACACGGGCTTCTCCGATCGTCCCTCCTACGGGGATGCGCGGACGATCGCGGACGACCTGATCCAGTCCTACGTCGACGGCAGCCTCGACCGGGTCGAGATCGTCTACAACTCATACGTCTCGCCGCTGACCCAGCGTGTGACGCGCGAACGGCTGCTGCCGATCTCGCACGCCACGATCGCCGGCGAGCAGGAGGCCGGGTCCGACGGCGAGGAGCATGCCGGCCCGCGGCCGCTGGTCGCATATGAGCCCGATCCCGAAGCGATCCTCAAGCGGCTCGTTCCGGACTACATCGAGATCTCGATCTACCGTGCGCTGGTGGAGTCGACGGCGGGATTCTTCGGAGCTCAGATGACGGCGATGCGAAGCGCCTCGGACAACGCCGGAGAAATCATCACCGACTACACCCTCCAGATGAACCGCGCCCGCCAGGCCGAGATCACGCAGGAGATCATGGAGGTCGTGGCGGGGGCCGAGGGTCTCTCCTGAGCCACAGCCCGAATCACCCAACTTCGACGATTTGAATAGATAAAGAGGAGAATCAGAACAATGGACGCCAGCACCGCCACCGAGCCGACGAGCACCTCCCCGGGCGCCGCCGAGGGCACCCCCGCCGGGCGCAACGTGGGCCGGATCGAGGAGATCCAGGGGGTCGTGATCGAGGCCGTCTTCCCCGACCGCCTGCCCGAGATCAACCACGCGATCACGATCGCCCGGACGGCCGCCAACCGCGAGGAGGAGATGGCGGGCGTGAGCGCAGGCTCGGAGGAGACGGTCCTCGTCTGCGAGGTTCAGCAGCACCTCGGCGACGATCGCGTCCGCGCGGTCGCGATGGACACGACCGACGGGCTGGCCCGGGGCCTCGAGGTGATCGACACGGGCGCTCCGATCTCGGTTCCCGTCGGCGAGGCGACGCTGGGCCGGATCTTCAACCTGCTCGGTGAGCCGATCGACCTTGGCGCGGAGCTGCCCAAGGACGTCGAACGGCGGGGCATCCACCAGCCGGCCCCGCGCGTCGAGGACCTGACGCCGACGACCGAGATGTTCGAGACGGGGATCAAGGTCATCGACCTGCTGGCCCCCTACGCCAAGGGCGGCAAGGTCGGCCTGTTCGGCGGAGCCGGCGTCGGCAAGACGGTTCTGATCCAGGAGCTGATCCACAACCTCGCCAAGGAGCACGGAGGACTGTCGGCATTCTGCGGCGTCGGCGAGCGCTCGCGCGAGGGCAACGACCTGTGGCTCGAGATGAAGGAGTCGGGCGTCCTCGACAAGACGATGCTCGTCTTCGGCCAGATGAACGAGCCTCCCGGAGCCCGCATGAGGGTCGCCCTCTCGGGTCTGACGATGGCCGAACACTTCCGCGACGAGGGTCAGGACGTGCTGCTGTTCATCGACAACATCTTCCGCTTCGTCCAGGCCGGCTCCGAGGTCTCGGCGCTGCTCGGGCGGATGCCCTCCCAGGTCGGCTACCAGCCGACGCTGGAGACGGAGATGGGTCAGCTGCAGGAGCGGATCACCTCGACCAAGCGCGGCTCGGTCACCTCGGTCCAGGCGATCTACGTGCCGGCCGACGACTACACCGACCCGGCCCCGGCGTCGGTGTTCGCCCACCTCAACGCGACCACGGCGCTGTCACGGGCGATCTCCGAAAAAGGCATCTACCCGGCGGTCGACCCGCTCGACTCGAACTCGACGATCCTCAAGGCCGACATCCTCGGCGAGGACCACTTCCGGGTCGCCAACCGGGTCAAGGAGATCCTGCAGCGCTACAAGGAGCTCCAGGACATCATCGCGATCCTCGGTATCGACGAGCTCTCCGACGAGGACAAGCTCACCGTCCAGCGGGCCCGCAAGATCGAGCGCTTCCTCTCGCAGCCGTTCTTCGTCGCCGAACAGTTCACCGGCACCCCCGGCGCATACGTTCCGATCGCGGAGACGATCCGCGGCTTCGAGGAGATCATCGAGGGCAAGCACGACGAGGTACCCGAGAGCGCCTTCTTCCTGAAGGGCACGATCGATCAGGTCGTCGAAGCGGCCAGCAAGGACTGACGGTGGCGCGCACGAAGTTCCAGGCCGACGTCATGACGCCGGAGGGCGAGGTCTTCTCGGAGGAGATCGAGATGCTCTCCACGCGGACCGTCGTCGGCTCGATCGGCGTCCTGGCCGGCCACGAGCCGGTGCTGGCGATGCTCGAACCGACCGAGCTTCGCCTCTACCGCTCGGAGACCGAGATCGTGCGCTTCGCCCAGGCCGAGGGATACCTTCAGTTCGCCGAGAACCGGGCACTGGTGCTCGTCGAGGAGGCGATCAGCCCGGAGGCCGTCGACCGCCCGACGTTCGAGGCCCGGCTGGCCGAGTCGCGCCAGAGCGCCGAGCGGGCCGAGGCGGGAAGCGAGGAACTGGCCCGGGCCCAGCGGGACATCCGCCGCTACGAAGCTTTCCTGTCGGTCGGGTCATAGGCGCGCGCCGCGCCGCGCCTGCCCAGCGACTAGCCTTTCCCGCTTCATGAGCGCCGCTCGCGAGCCCATTGCAGTGATCGGAACCGGCTACGTCGGCCTGGTGACCGCGGCCGGCTTCGCCGAGCTGGGCAGTGAGGTGTGGTGCGTGGACATCGACGCTGCGAAGATCGAGCGCCTGCGCCGCGGCGAGGTGCCGATCTATGAGCCGGGCCTCGCCGAGGTCCTGGCCGAGCACGGCCCGCGGATGCACTTCTCCACCGACATCGGGCAGGCGCTCGCCAACGCCCGGCTGCTGTTCGTCGCCGTCGGCACGCCGCCGACGCTCTCCGGTGACGCCGACCTGACCGCCGTGAACGCCGTCGTGGACGAGATCTCGGACACGGGCGAGCACGCGCTGGTGATGAAGTCGACAGTTCCCTGCGGGACGGGCCGCTCGATCCAGCGGACCTTCCGCGAGCGCGGCATGGAGGGCATGCACTATGTCTCCTGCCCCGAGTTCCTCAAGGAGGGAACGGCCCTGAAGGACTTTCGCAACCCCGACCGCGTCGTGGTCGGGGACAACGGCGACTGGGCCGGTGAGGCGGTGCTGGAGCTCTATGCCCCGCTGGGCGCCCCCGTGGTCCGGACCGACGTCTCGAGCGCCGAGATGATCAAGCTCGCCGCCAACGCCTTCCTGGCGACCAAGATCTCCTTCATCAACGAGATCGCCAACGTCTGCGAGGAGACCGGCGCGGACGTGATCGAGGTCGCCCGCGGCGTGGGTCTTGACGATCGCATCGGGCCCCGCTTCCTGCAGGCGGGGATCGGCTACGGCGGTTCCTGCTTCACCAAGGACGTCAGTGCCCTGAAGCTCCTGGCCGCGAACTCCGGCTATCACTTCCAGCTGCTGAACGCAGTCACCGAGGTCAACGAGCTACAGAAGCGCCGGGTCGTCTCCAAGCTGCAGCGTCATCTGGGCGAGCTGGCCGGCAAGAAGATCGCGATGCTCGGCCTGGCCTTCAAGCCGGAGACCGACGACATGCGCGGCGCATCATCGCTCGTGCTCGCCGCCCGCCTGCAGGCCGAGGGCGCGGTCGTCCGTGCCTACGACCCGGTCGCCGCCGATGAGGCGCGCGAGCTGATGCCGGGACTGGAGTACTGCGACTCGACCTTCGCGACGCTCGAGGGCGCCGACGCCGCAGTCCTGGTCACCGAGTGGAAGGAGTTCCTCGGGCTCGATTGGGGTGCCGTCGCCACGGCGATGAGCGGCGACGTCCTGATCGACGGCCGCAACGCCCTGGACCCCGAGGCGATTCGTGGTGCCGGGCTCATCTACGAGGGGATCGGAAGGGGATGAGCCGATTCAGGCGGTGATCCTCGTCGGCGGACAGGGCACCCGCCTGCGGCCCTTGACCTCACGTGTTCCCAAGCCCGTCGTGCAGCTGGTGGACAGGCCGTTCATCTCCTACATGCTCGAGTGGCTCCGCGGCCACGGGATCGAGGACGTGATCATGTCCTGCGGCTTTCTCGCGGAGGGGGTTCGCAGCGTGCTCGGCGACGGTGCCTCGCTGGGGCTGCGGCTGCGGTTCGTCGAGGAGCCCGAGCCGCGCGGGACGGGTGGGGCGCTGAAGCTCGCTGCGGGGATGCTCGACGAGCGCTTCTTGATGCTCAACGGCGACGTGCTCACCGACATCGACCTGAGCGCCCAGATCGCCCAGCACTCCCGGACGGGCGCCCGCGGGACACTGGCGCTGGTCAAGGTCCCGGACCCGACGGCCTACGGCATGGTCCTGCTCAACGGCGACTCCTCGGTGGCCGAGTTCGTCGAGAAGCCCAGCTCCGATGAGCCTCCGAGCAACCTGATCAGCGCCGGTGCGTACGTGCTCGAGCGCGAGATCCTCGATCTGATCCCGCCCGATCGCAACGTCTCGATCGAGCGCGAGGTCTGGCCCAAGCTGATCGGCGACGGCCTCTACGGCTACTCCTCGGAGAGCTACTGGCTGGACATCGGCACCCCGGAGCGCTATCTGAAGGGCACCTTCGACATCATCGAGGGCAATGTCCGGACGGCCGTCCAGGAGCGCCTGGGCGACAGCTGGATCGCGCGTGGGGAGGGGGTGGAGGTGCTGGGCCGGGTGATCCCGCCGGCGGTGCTCGAGCGTGGTGTCTCGGTCGCGGCGGGCGCCCAGGTGGGGAGCCTCGTGGTGCTCGCCGAGGACGTCTCGATCGGCGCCAACTCCACGGTCGAGCGCGCCGTCATCCTCAAGGGGAGCGCCATCGGTGAGGGCTGCGAGCTGCGTGACTGCATCATCGGGCCGGGTTGCAGGATCGGCGCGGGCACCAGGATCACCGGCGGGGCGGTGCTGGGCGAGGAGGTCAGTGTGGGGGCTGACAACCTGATCACCCGCGGGGCGCGTATCTTCCCTGGTGTGCAGCTGCCGGACCGGGCGATCGAGTTCTGAAGCGAACTTGCGCCCGCCGAGGACCCGAACAGGACATGACGACAATTCCCACAAGGCAAGGAGCTCCGAATGAGTGACGGCAGCGTGACGGCGAGCACCGCCGCGCAGGAGCTCTCGCGCGAGCAGATCGCCCGCCTCGACCCGTCGGGCCAGCTGGGCGACGTGCTTGCGCTGCCCGAACACCTGCGCGACGCCCTCTGGCGGGCCGAGTCGGCGATCATGCAGGACTGGGACACCTCGGCAGGCCTCGTGGTCGCCGGGATGGGCGGTTCGGCGATCGGCGGGGCACTGGCCCGGGCGGCGCTGGGCGACCACGCCTCGCGGCCGATCTTCGTGACCCGCGCCTACGGCATTCCGACCTGGACGACCCCCGACACGATGGTCCTGTGCGCCAGCTACTCGGGGGAGACCGAGGAGACGCTCGCCTGCTACGAGTCCGCCGGCGCCCTGGGGGCCAAGCGGACCGTCGTGACGACCGGCGGGCGCCTGGCCGAGATGGCCCGCGCCGACGGGGTCCCGGTGATTCCGCTCCCGGCCGGCTTCCAGCCGCGGGCGGCCGTCGCCTACATGATCGTCGCCTCGCTCGAGGTGGCAGCGCTGTGCGGCGCCGGCCCGCGCCTGACCTCGGAGATCGACGTGGCGGCCTCGCATCTCGAGCAGCTGGTCACCGAGTGGGGCCCCGACGCTCCCGAGGACTCGCTCGCGAAGGAGGTCGCCCGGGGGCTGCTCGGCACGATCCCGGTGATCGCCGGGGCGGGCCTGACCAATCCGATCGCCTACCGCTGGAAGACGCAGATCAACGAGAACGCCAAGCAGCCCTGTTTCTCCAACGAACTCCCCGAGCTCGACCACAACGAGATCGAGGGCTGGCAGGGCGCCCACGAAGTTGGTCGTTTCTCGGCTGTCTTCCTCGACGACTCCGACGCCCACCCCCGCGTCAAGCAGCGGATGGACATCACCGAGCAGATGATCGCCGGCAATGCGGTCGCCAGCTTCCGCCTGGAGACCCGCGGGCAGACGGCGATCGAGCGGGTCCTCTCGCTGGTCCTGCTGGGCGATCTCGTCTCGGTCTATCTCGCGGCACTGCGCGGCGTGGACCCGGGTCCGGTCAAGGCGCTGGACGAGCTCAAGGCCGCCCTGGCCGAGCTGTAGGCGCCGCCCGAACGCCCCGGGAGGGCCGCCGGGCGTGTGATACGGTCCTCTGCGACGGCCGAGGAGCGCTGCGACGGGCTCCAATCCGCCACGCTCGGTCCACTCTGCAGCAAGGGCGCTCACCTGACAGCCAGGAGGCTTCGTCATGTCCACCCCCACCGCAATCGCCGCCGACTTCAAGGTCGCCGACCTCTCTCTGGCCGAGTACGGCCGCAAGGAGATCACGCTGGCCGAGCACGAGATGCCCGGCCTGATGTCGATCCGCCACGAGTACGCGGACGCCCAGCCCCTGAAGGGGGCGCGGATCACCGGATCGCTTCACATGACGATCCAGACCGCCGTCCTGATCGAGACGCTGACGGCGCTCGGTGCCGAGGTCCGCTGGTGCAGCTGCAACATCTTCTCCACCCAGGACCACGCCGCAGCGGCCGTCGCGGTCGGCCCCGAGGGCACGCCCGAGAACCCTCGCGGCGTACCCGTCTACGCCTGGAAGGGCGAGACCCTCGAGGAGTACTGGTGGTGCACCGAACAGGTCCTGATCTGGCCCGAGGGCGAGGACGGCTCGACGGGGCCCAACATGATCCTCGACGACGGCGGCGACGCGACGCTGCTGGTCCACAAGGGGACCGAGTACGAGCAGGCCGGCGCCGTCCCCGACCCCGCAGGCGCGGAGTCGGAGGAGTTCGCCGTGATCCTCTCGCTGCTGAGCCGATCGCTGGGCGAGGACCCGCAGCGCTGGACGAGGATCGGCGCCGCCATCAAAGGCGTCACCGAGGAGACGACGACCGGCGTACACCGGCTGTATGAGATGGTCGAGCGCGGCGAGCTGCTGTTCCCGGCGATCAACGTCAACGACTCGGTCACCAAGTCCAAGTTCGACAACCTCTACGGCTGCCGCCACTCGCTGATCGACGGGATCAACCGGGCGACGGACGTGATGATCGGCGGCAAGGTCGCCGTGATCTGCGGTTTCGGCGACGTCGGCAAGGGCTGCGCGGAATCGCTGCGCGGCCAGGGCGCCCGCGTGATCATCACCGAGATCGACCCGATCTGCGCGCTGCAGGCGGCGATGCAGGGCTATGAGGTCAAGACCCTCGAGGAAGTCATCTCGACGGGGGACATCTTCATCACCACGACGGGCAACAAGGACATCATCAAGGCTGCCGACATGCAGCGGATGAAGCACCAGGCGGTCGTCGGCAACATCGGGCACTTCGACAACGAGATCGACATCGCAGGTCTCGCCAAGGTTCCCGGCGTGGAGCGGATCAACATCAAGCCCCAGGTCGACAAGTGGGTCTTCGCCGACGGCCACGCGATCATCATGCTCTCCGAGGGCCGGCTGCTGAACCTCGGCAACGCCACGGGCCACCCGAGCTTCGTGATGAGCAACTCCTTCAGCAACCAGACGATCGCCCAGATCGAGCTCTTCACGAAGAACGACGAGTACGAGAAGCGGGTATACGTGCTGCCCAAGCACCTCGACGAGAAGGTCGCCCGGCTGCATCTGGATGCACTCGGCGTCAGGCTGACGCGCCTGACCGACGAGCAGGCCGCCTACATCGGCGTGCCGGTCGAGGGTCCGTACAAGCCCGACCACTACCGCTACTAGCCAGGCAAACACTCCGAGCTGCGAGGATCACGAGATGAAGGCGATGGTCCTCGCAGCCGGGCTCGGGACGCGGTTGCGCCCGCTGACATACGAGATCACCAAGCCCATGGTGCCGGTACTGGACCGGCCGGTGATGGAGCACATCCTCGACCTGCTCGCCCGCCACGGCTTCGAGGAGGTGATTGCGAACCTGCACTACTTCCCCGACTCGATCAAGGAGTACTTCGGCGAGCGGCTCTCCTACCGGGTCGAGGAGGAGCTGCTGGGGACGGCGGGCGGGGTGCGGGCGTGCGCGGAGTTCTTCGGTGACGAGCCGTTTCTGGTCATCTCCGGGGACGCCCTGACGGACATCGACCTGAGGGCGCTCGCTGCTCGCCACAGGGCCGCCGGCGGCATCGCGACGCTGGCGGTCAAGCAGGTCGCGGACACGCGCGAGTACGGCGTCGTCCTGCACGACAGCGACGGGCGGATCACGGGGTTCCAGGAGAAGCCCGCCCCCGAGGAGGCGCTCTCGGACCTCGGCAACTGCGGCATCTACGTCTTCTCCCCGGAGATCTTCGACTACTTCCCCGAGCGGCCCTTCGCCGACTGGGCCCAGGACGTGTTCCCGGCCCTGCTCGAGCACGACGTCCCGTTCTACATCCACGAGATCTCCGAGTACTGGAACGACGTCGGATCGCTGAGCGAGCTGCGCCAGGGCACCTTCGACGCGCTCGGCGGCGAGCTCCATCTGGAGATGGAGGGCGTCGAGCTGGCCCCCGGCGTGACCGTCGCCGAGGGCACCGAGCTGCCGGCGGACGCAATCGTCGACGGTCCCGTCTGGATCGGTGCCGAGGTCAGGATCGGCGCAGGCGTTCGGCTGACCGGCCCGGTGGTGCTGGGGGACGGCGCCAAGCTCGGCGATCGAGCCCAGCTGCGCTCGAGCATCGTCTTCCCGGGCACCGAGATCGGCGCCGACGCGATCCTGATCGACGCGATCGCCGGGCACAACGGCATCGTCGAGAGTCTTCGCCGGCGGGGATAGGCTGCGTCTGACCGTGAGCGCCGTGGCCGTTCCGGCCCAAGCCCGCGAGGAGTCCGACCGCCGCCTCGGGCTGATCTTCACGGGCCTGATGCTCGTGATGCTCCTGGCGGCGCTCGACTCGACGATCGTCGCCACGGCCCTGCCGACGATCGTCGGCGACCTCGGCGGTCTGGAGCGGCTCTCCTGGGTGACCAGCGCCTATCTGCTCGCGCAGACGGCCGTCACGCCCCTCTACGGCAAGCTCGGCGACCAGCTGGGGCGCAAGCGGATCCTGCAGAGCGCCGTCGTGCTGTTCCTGCTCGGCTCGGGGCTGTGCGGCCTGGCCGGCTCGATGACCGAGCTGATCGCCTTCCGGGCGGTCCAGGGCCTTGGCGCGGGGGGGTTGATCGTGCTCGTCCAGGCGAGCGTCGGCGACGTCGTCTCGCCGCGCGAGCGGGGCAAATACCAGGGGCTGTTCGGCGCGGTGTTCGGCGTCGCAAGCGTCGCCGGGCCGCTGCTCGGGGGAGTGATCGTCGAGCACCTCTCCTGGCGCTGGATCTTCTACGTCAACCTGCCCGTCGGGCTGATCGCGCTGGCCGTCCTGGGCGTCACCCTCCCGGCCGCCACCGAACGGAGTCGTCCGGCGATCGACTACCTCGGCGCCGGCCTGCTGGCGGCGGCGCTGAGCGCCTTCATCCTCGTCGCGAGCCTCGGCGGGACGACCTGGGCCTGGGGGTCAACGCCGATGATCGTGACCGGGCTCGCCGGCTGTGGGCTCCTGGCGGTGTTCGTCCGCGTCGAGCGACGGGCGCTCGAGCCGGTCCTGCCGCCCTCGCTGCTGAGCGGTGAGGTCTTCCGGGTCGCGGGGCTTCTGTCGCTGATCGTCGGCTTCGCCCTGTTCGGCTCGGTGACCTTCCTGCCGCTGTTCTTCCAGACGGTCTTCCACTCGAGTCCCACCGGCGCCGGTCTGAGGTTGATCCCGCTGATGGGCGGGCTGCTCGTCACCTCGGTCGCCTCCGGGCAGCTGATCAGCCGCACGGGGCGCTACCGGGCCTTCCCGATCGCGGGGACGGCCGTGATGACGATCGGGCTGCTGCTGCTCTCGCGCCTGAACGTCGGGACGGGCGCCCTCGCCGCCGACGGCTCGCTGCTGGTCCTCGGCCTCGGGCTGGGACTGGTCATGCAGGTGCTCGTCCTGGCCGTGCAGAACTCGGTCGACTACTCGGTGCTCGGCGCGGCCACCTCGGGCGTCACACTCGCCCGGGGGGTGGGGGGCTCATTCGGGGCGGCGATCTTCGGGACGATCTTCTCGAGCCGCCTGCGCTCGGCACTGCACGACGCGATCAGCGGCCCGCTGGGTGCCCTCGTCTCGGGCGGCGCCCGCCTGACGGGCGCTCAGGTCGCGACCCTTCCCGGCAGCGCGAAACTCGCCTACGAGGACGCCTACGTCAAAGCCCTGCAGCCCGTCTTCCTCGTCGCCGCCGGGATCGGCGTGATCGGCTTCCTGCTCAGCCTGCGCCTGCGCGAGCAGCCGCTGCGGGCCACGGCCTCGACGAGCACGGGGCTCGACGACGCCCTGGCGGCACCCAAATCGCCCAGCTCCCTCGCCGAGATCGACCGGGCCCTGGCGATGCTCGTGGGCGACGAGCGGCGGCGGGCCTTCAACGAGCATGTCGCCGCCAGGGCAGGCCTCGAGCTCAGCCCCGGCGCCGTCTGGGCGCTGGCCCGCTTCGGCAGCTACGGCATCGCCGGGACGCGGGAGATGGCAAGCCGCCTGGAGATCGGCGAGGAGCGGGTGGCGGCCGTCGAGCGCGAGCTGCGCGAGCGCGGGCTGATCGCCGAGGACGCCTCCGGTGCGTCGCTCACGCCCGCCGGCGTGGCGCTCGCCGACCAGGTCATCAGCGCCCGCCGAGAGGAGCTCCGCGCCTTGCTCTCAGACCATGATGCGGACCGTGAGCCGGAGCTCCAGGAGCTGCTCGAGCGGCTCTGCATCGAGCTCTCCGGCTCGCGGCCGTGAGCCCTCCTCAGCTGAGCTCGTAGCGCTCCTCGCGCTGCTGGGTCCGCTCGGACTCGGCCAGGGCCCGCACGAACAGCGTGACCAGGGCGATGCCCATCACGATCGACTGCTCGAGCGCCATGATCAGCCCGGCGATCGACTGGTCGTCATGTGCGGAGATTCCCCACACCCGGGCCTGGTGGACGTAGTAGGGGTAGATCGCCGAGGGGGCGAAGGCCAGGCCCATGCCCAGGGCCCCCACGAACAGCTTGGTCGAGGCCATGTAAACCACAGGGCCCATCCCGTCCAGGCGCATCCGGGCCCGGATCGGCGAGAGCAGATGCCACCAGTAGAGCGAGCCGACGAGCACGAAGCTGATGTGCTCCCAGACATGGACCAGGGGGTGGCTGACGGCGAAGTCGTAGGCGCTCGGAATGTGCCAGATCCAGATCACGACGACGTACAGAACGACCGCCGCGGCGGGGTGGGCCAGGACGCCGGCCCGGCGCTCGAGGGAGGCCACCGAGCGCGTCACCGGGCGCAGGATCACCTTTGTGAAGCCGAGGATCCCGAGGATCGGCGCGAGGTCCAGCAGCAGCATGTGCTGGATCATGTGGATGAAGAACAGTTTGTCCGCCAGCGAGTCGATCGGCGAGACGAGCGCGATGATCGCGACCGCGATCGAGGCGAGGAAGGAGCACAGCCGCCACACGGGCGCCTCGGCCGCCGCCCGCGGTGAGCCGCTGCGGCGCACGGCCAGCCAGCGTCTGACGTAGGTCACGCCGACGAGGGCCGCGCCGATCAGGACGCCCGGGCTGAGCGTCCAGGTGAGGTTGGGGCTCATCCGGCGGGGATTCTCCCACGGCTCGGCCCGCCGCGGGCCCATCCGTCCAAGCCCATTTACATCCGCCGCAAACGGGCGTAGCATCGGTGACAGCGCCACAGCGAAAAGGCCGACCAAGGAGCGACGATGCAGATCGACATCAAGGGTCGAAACGTCCCGGTCACCGACGAGCTCCGCATGCACGCGGAGCATCGCCTGCGAAAGGTCTCGCGCCAGGTCTCAGACCTGGCCCGCCTGGAGATCGAGATCTTCCAGGAGCGCAACCCGCGCGTGGCCGACAGCCAGGTCGCCGAGGCGACGCTCTATCTGAAGGGGATCACGCTGCGCGCGCGCGACGCCTCCCCGGAGATGTTCCACTCGATGAACCTGATGTGCGACGAGCTTGCGCGCCAGGTCAAGCGCCATCGCGACAAACTGCGCCACCGCCGCGAGGCCCATGCGGCGCGGGCCAGGGTGCCCGGCAACGCGCCGGGGCTGACCGCGCCGACGATCTGAGCACCGGCCGGGCGCAGCCGGGGCGGCCCCGGGGCCCGGTGGGAGCCGCCCGGGCGGCGGGAGCTATCCTTGGCTCATGCCCTCATTGCTCGATCGCGCGCTCAACGCGGGCGAGGCCAAGAAGTTCAAGACCTACCAGAAACGGGTGGCGCTGATCGGTGCCTTCGAGGCCGAGCTCGAACATGACACCGACGCCGAGCTGCGTGAGCGGATGGACGCGCTGCGCGAGCGAGCAGCCCAGGGCGAGTCGCTCGACGAGCTGCTCCCGGAGTGCTTCGCCGTCGTCCGCGAGACGGGCAAGCGGACGATGGGGATGCGCCATTTCGATGTCCAGCTGATCGGCGGGATGGCCCTGCACGAGGGGCAGATCGCCGAGATGAAGACGGGTGAGGGCAAGACCCTGACGGCGACCCTGGCGGTCGTCCTGAACTCCCTGGCCGTCGGCGAGGCGGACCCGAGCGACCCCGAGCAGCCGCCCCGCCGGCGCGGCGTCCACGTGGTCACCGTCAACGACTATCTGGCGCGGCGCGACGCGGAATGGATGAGCCCCATCTACGACGCCCTGGGGGTCAGCGTCGGGGTGCTGGAGAACATGCAGCCCTACGAGGAGAAGATCCGGGCCTACGGCTGCGACGTCGTCTACGGCACCAACTCGGAGTTCGGCTTCGACTACCTGCGCGACAACATGGCCAAGGACCTCTCCGAAAAGGTCCAGCGCGGGCACCCGTTCGCGATCGTGGACGAGGTCGACAACATCCTCATCGACGAGGCCCGGACCCCGCTGATCATCTCGGGTGCCCCCGAACAGGCGGCCGACCTGTACGTCAAGTTCGCCAAGCTCGCGCCCCGCATGACGCCGGGCAAGACCCCCGAAGGAATGGACCCGCGCTCGAAGAAGCAGTTCGTCGCCGACTTCGACTTCGAATTCGACGAGAAGCACAAGTCGGTCTCGATCACCGAGCAGGGGGTAGCCAAGGCCGAGCGCTTCCTCGGCATCGACCACCTCTACAGGGCCGAGAACGGCCACCTGGTCAACCACCTGCTGCAGGCGCTGCGGGCCGAGTCGCTCTACAAGAAGGACGTCGACTACGCGGTGATCGACGGCGAGGTCAAGATCATCGACGAGTTCACCGGCCGGATCCTCGACGGCCGCCGCTGGGGCGAGGGGCTGCACCAGGCAGTCGAGGCCAAGGAGGGCGTCTCCGTGCAGGAGGAGAACCAGACCCTGGCGACGATCACCTACCAGAACTTCTTCCGCCTCTACGACAAGCTCGCGGGAATGACCGGGACGGCGCTGACCGAGGCGACCGAGTTCATGAAGATCTACGAGCTGCCCGTCGTGCAGATCCCGACGAACGTCGAGGTCGTCAGGGCCGACCGCAACGATCAGGTCTACAAGACCAAGGAGGGCAAGTGGAGCGCCGTCGTCCGTGAGATCCAGGCGCGCCACGAAAACGGCCAGCCGATTCTCGTGGGGACGATCTCGGTCGAGGTCTCCGAGCTGCTCTCAGAGCGGCTGACCAAGCACGGCATCACCCATGCGGTCCTGAACGCCAAGCCCGAGCATGCGGCCCGCGAGGCCGACATCGTCGCCGAGGCGGGCCAGCCGGGCGCGGTCACGATCGCGACCAACATGGCCGGGCGAGGCGTCGACATCAAGCTCGGCGGCAACCCCGAGCACCTCTCCCACCAGCAGCTCGCCCGCGAAGGCGTCGGCCCGGATGCAGGGGAGCTCTACACCAAGCGGATGGCCGAGATCCTGCCCGAGCTCGAGGCCACGGTCGCGACCAACCGGGAGCAGGTGATGGCGGCGGGCGGCCTGTTCATCTGCGGCACCGAGCGCCACGAGTCACGGCGGATCGACAACCAGCTGCGGGGCCGCGCCGGGCGCCAGGGCGACCCCGGCGAATCACGCTTCTTCCTCTCGGCCGAGGACGACCTCGTGCGGCTGTTCGCCGGTGACCGGATCTACCGGATCCTCGACAAACTCGGCGGCATCGACGAGCAGGGCAACGAGGAACCGATCGAGGCGGGGATGCTCTCCAAACAGATCGAAAAAGCCCAGAAGAAGGTCGAGGACCAGAACTTCCTGATCCGCAAGCGGGTGCTCGAATACGACGACGTCATGAACGAGCAGCGGCGGGTCATCTATGCCTACCGCGACGAGGTGCTGGAAGGAAAGTCGATCGGCGAGGAGGCGCGTCGCGAGGTTGCCAACGTGCTCGAGCGGACCGTCGATCAGTACACCCCCGGGGACTTCGTCGAGGACTGGGACGTCGACGGGCTGTTCACCGCGATCGGCCAGTTCTTCGCGCCGGATGTCGGGGCGGAGGTGCTGGACAGCCAGATGACCGACCGCAACATCCTCTCGGAAACGCTCGTCGCCGAAGCGATGACGCTCTACGAGGCCCGCCAGCAGTCGCTCGGCGAGGAGCTGATGGGGGCCCTCGAGCGCTTCCTGCTGCTGCAGATCATCGACGAACGCTGGCGTGAGCACCTGTTCGACATGGACTACCTGCGCGAGGGCATCCACCTGCGCGGCTTCGCCCAGATCGACCCGCTGGTGGCATACAAGAACGAGGCCTTCACGCTGTTCGGCGACCTGATGAACAGCGTCTGGACGGACTTCGCACGGATGATCTTCAACGTCCAGGTCAACGTCGAAGGTGAGAACGGCGGCCCGGCGCCGCTGCCGTCCTTCAAAGCGGCGGGCAACGCGACGAGCGCCGGACGGGTCTCCTACTCCGGTGGCACCAGCAGCGCCGGCGCGGGTGCGCTCGCCGCCGCCGCGGCCGCCGCGGGCGTGAGCCAGGAATACGGCGGCGAGCAGGAGCTCCAGCCGATGCCGATCGTCGAGCAGCGCGTCCTCGACGAGGAGCACCAGGTGGGGCGCAACGACCCCTGCTGGTGCGGCTCCGGGAAGAAGTTCAAGAAGTGCCACGGCTCCTAGGCGCCTGATGCGCGCGGCTCGGTTCCACGCCTACGGCGACGCGGGGGAGATCGCCGTCGAGGAGCTCGAGCGTCCCGTTCCCGGCGAGGGCGAGATCCTGCTGCGGGTGGCGGCAGCCGGGGTCAACCCGATCGACTGGAAGATCCTGCACGGCAGCCTCGCGGGCGGGCAGCCCCTCGCTGCTCCGCGGGGCCTCGGGGTCGATGTCGCGGGCACCGTCGAGCTCGTCGGCCCGGGGGTCAGCGGCGTGGCGCCCGGAGAGGAGATGCTGGGCTCGCCGATCACCCCCGCATATGCGGAGTATGCGCTGAGCCGTCCCGAGCTTCTGGTGCGAAAGCCTCCGTCGGTCCCCTGGGAGGTCGCGGGCAGCCTGGCCGTGGTCGCCGGAACGGCCTACGCGACGCTCGCCCGTCTCGCGCTGCAGCCGGGCGAGACGCTGCTGATCCTCGGCGCCTCGGGCGGCGTCGGCTCGGTGGCGATCCAGCTTGCCGTCGCGCGCGGCGTGCGGGTCATCGGCACCGCGGGGCCCTCCAAGCTCGAGCAGCTGCAGCGGCTGGGTGCCACGGCCGTGCCCTACGGCGAGGGTCTGGCCCGGCGGCTGGCCGAGGCCGCGCCGGACGGCGTGGACGCGGCGCTCGACGCGTCGGGCCACGGGGAGCTGGCGACGGCCGTCGAGCTGGCAGGCGGCCCGCAGCGGGTGCTGACGATCGCCTCATCGGCCGATGCCGGGCAGCTCGGTGTCGAGTTCCACGCCGGCGGCGGCGGCGATCTGCTCCTCGATGCCCTCAACGCGGTCCTGCCGCTGATCGAGGCGGGGGGCTTCTTCTTCCCGATCGCCGGCGTCTATGACCTCGGGCAGGTCGGCGACGCCCTGCACGAGAGCGAGCACGGCCATCCGGCCGGCAAGCTCGTGGTCGTGCCGCAGTAGGCCCCGGCCCGGGTCCTGATCGCGATCTGCCGGGGCCCGTGGGCGGGCTGATAGCGTGGGGCTGTGGCCACCACCGATGCAGGCGAGTCGATTCCGCAGCGTCTGGCCGCTGTCCGCGAGCAGATGAAACTGCTCTCGGACTATCTTTGACCCGGCTGAGCTGGCCGAGCGGGTGGCGTCGCTCGAGGGCGAGATGGGGGCGGAGGGCTTCTGGGACGACTCCGATCGCGCCGCCACGGTCTCGGCCGAGCACGCCCGCGCCTCCCGGCGCCTGGAGGGCTTTCAGGAGCTCGCCGGCGACGTAGAGGACCTCGACGGCCTGGCCGAGATGGCAGGCGAGGATCCCTCGCTCGAGGGCGAGGTCGAGGAGCAGATCGCCTCGGTCGAGGAGCGCCTGGCGGCGCTCGAGGAGCAGCGGCTGTTCTCCGGGCGCTACGACGCCGGCGACGCCCTGGTGACCGTCAATGCGGGGGCCGGGGGCACCGACGCGCAGGACTGGGCGGAGATGGTCCTGCGGATGCTGATGCGCTGGGCCGAGGGGCGCGGCTTCACGGTCGAGCTGCTCGAGGTCTCCGAGGGCGAGGAAGCGGGCATCAAGTCGGCCACGTTCCGCGCCTCGGGCGAGAACGCCTATGGGCTGCTGGGCGCCGAGCGGGGGGTCCACAGGCTCGTGCGCCTGTCGCCGTTCGACTCCGCTCACCGCCGCCAGACGAGCTTCGCCGGAGTCGAGGTCGCGCCGGTCGTCAAGGACACGGGCGAGGTGGAGATCAACGAGGACGACCTGCAGGTCGACACCTACCGCGCCTCGGGCGCCGGCGGGCAGCACGTCAACAAGACCGACTCGGCCGTCCGGATCACACATCGTCCCAGCGGGATCGTCGTGCAGTGCCAGAACGAGCGCTCGCAGTCCTCCAATCGGGCGACGGCGATGGCGATGCTGCGGGCCAAGCTGCTCGAACGCAAAGAGCGCGAACGCCAGGAGGAGATCGCCCGCGAGAAGGGCGAGGCCCAGGACGTCAACTTCGGCTCACAGATCCGCTCGTATGTCCTGCACCCCTACACGATGGCCAAGGACCACCGGACGGGGTATGAGATGGGTGACGTCCAACGGGTCCTGGACGGCGATCTGGACGGCTTCGTGAGGGCCTACCTGCTCTCTGCAGCCGCTGCGCCGGAGAACTGACCTTGACCGACCTGCAGATCCTGGTCCGGGCCGCGCTCGAAGAGGATGTCGGCAGCGGCGATGTGACGACGCTCGCGACGGTCGATCCGCAGCTGCGGGCACGCGCCTGGATCACCCAGAAGGCCCCGGGCGTCATCTACGGCCTGGATGTCACCGAGGCCGTCTTCGCCGAGCTCGATCCGGACGCTGCCTTCCAGCGCGAGACGCAGGAGGGAGTCTGGCGCGAGCAGGGCGCCGTGCTCGTGATCGAGGGTCTTGCCGGCGCGCTGCTCACTGCGGAGCGCACGGCGCTGAATTTCCTCGCTCACCTCTCCGGCGTGGCAACCATGGCCGCTCGGGCGGCTCGCGAGGTCCAGGGCACCTCAGCCCGTGTGCTCGACACGCGCAAGACGACGCCGGGGCTGCGCTCGCTCGAGAAGGCGGCGGTGGCGGCCGGGGGGGCGGTCAACCATCGGATCGGGCTCTACGACGCGATCCTCATCAAGGAGAACCACATCGCCGTCGCCGGCGGCATCGCGGCGGCTGTTGAGCGTGCGAGAGCGGCCGCGCCGGAGCTCGCGGGGACGCTGGAGGTCGAGGTCCGTGACAGCGGGGAGATCGACCAGGCGCTCCGAGCCGGTGCACAGCGGCTGCTGTTGGACAACATGAATCCCCAACAGCTGTGTGCCGCGGTCGAGCAGGTAGCGGGCAGAGCCGAACTCGAGGCCAGCGGCGGCGTGAGCCTCCAGACGCTTCGGACGGTGGCGGATACCGGGGTAGAATGGGTCTCGATGGGAGCGCTGACGCACTCCGCGCCCGCCCTCGACCTCTCTCTCACACTGGAGACGCTGCCATGAACCTCCCCATGGCTCCCACCCAGCCCCCGCTGGAGATCCTCTCCCGCGCTCAGATCGATGAGCTCAAGGACGAGGTTCGCACGCTGGCGGGCGAACGCGGCGCGGTGATCCTGGCCCACAACTACCAGGTGCCCGAGGTGCAGGACGTGGCCGACTACGTCGGCGACTCGCTGGGGCTCTCGCGCCGGGCCGCCGCGGCCGATGGCCAGACGATCGTCTTCTGCGGCGTGCACTTCATGGCCGAGACGGCGTCGATCCTGTGCCCCGAGAAGACAGTCCTGATCCCCGACCTGGACGCAGGCTGTTCGCTGGCCGCCTCGATCGACGCCGAGCAGCTGGCCGACTGGCGGGCCCGCTACCCCGAGGGGGTGGTCGTGATGTATGTCAACACGACCGCCGAGGTCAAGGCCCTGACCGACTACTGCTGCACATCGGCCAATGCCGTCGATGTCGTGCGCCACATCTATGAGACCCACGGCCCGGACACCGAGATCCTGTTCGGCCCCGACATGTGGCTGGGTGCCTACGTCGAGAAGGAGCTGGGCAAGCGGATGCACGTCTGGGACGGCGAGTGCCACGTCCACGCCGGGATCAGGCCCGCCGACATCGAGGCGACCCGTGCGGCGCACCCCGGCGCCGACTTCCTGATCCACCCCGAGTGCGGTTGCACGACGAGCGTGATGGAGTACGTCGCCGCGGGCGATGTCGCCGCCGCGGGTGTCCACATGCTCTCCACCGGCGGGATGCTCAAGTACGCCGAGGACGCCGAGCGCGACACGCAGGGCGCCTCCGGCGCTCGCGCCCAGGCGATCGTGGCGACCGAGACGGGGATGCTCTATCCGCTGCAGATGGCCGCACCGGACGTCGAGTTCATCCCCGCGAACGCCGAGGCCTCGTGCGTGTTCATGAAGATGATCACGCTGCCCAAGCTGAGGGACGCCCTGCTGGAGATGAAGTTCGAGGTGCGGGTCCCCGAGGAGATCGCCGTCCGCGCACGGGTGCCGATCGACCGTATGGTCGCGATCGGGTAGTTAGCGTTTACGCTATTAGTTGGGGTGGATTAGTAGCGGATATGCTAAGCTTGCTGTGTGTTCGCTGACAATGAGCGCGTATCGGCGGAGCTGATCGGGACGATCCGGCGCATCAGCGGCATCACTCAGGCCGAGCTGGCCCGGCGCACCGGGATCCAGAGTTCGGTCATCAGCGCGTATGAGCATGGCCGCCGCCAGCCCTCGGGGGCGGCCCTCGCGAGGATCGCACGAGCGGCCGGCCTCGAGCTGACGGTCTCGCCGCCCTCCGATCAGGCTGCAATGGAGCGCTCCGGGAGGGTTCTCAAGGACGTGCTCGACCTGGCGGACCGTATGCCCTCCCGTCGTCGTGGCGAGCTCACCTACCCGCCGCTGATCAGGCTGAACAGATGAGCCGTCTCGAAGAGCGGCTGGTGGCGGTTCACGAAGGCCTCGGCGCCGCCGGGATCCCGCACGCGATCGGCGGCGCGATTGCCCTGGGCTACTGCGTGCTGGAGGCTCGGGCGACCCAGGACGTCGATGTCAACGTCTTCGTTACGCCCGATCGCACAAAGGAGGTCTTCGCGGCGCTGCCGCGGGAGGTCCTCTTCAGCGGGCTCGACGTGGAACGGGCCGAACGCGAAGGCCAGGTTCGCCTGTGGTGGGATATCACCCCGATCGATCTGTTTCTCAACGTGCTCCCGTTCCACGAGGACGTCCAGCGGAACATCCGCCATGTGACGCTCGGCGAGCACACGATCCCCGTGCTCAGCTGCACGGGGCTGGCGGTCTTCAAGGCGATGGGCGACCGCCCCCGCGACTGGGTCGACATCGAAGCGATGGTGGAGGCGAGAGCGATCGACCTCTCTGAGGCGATCCGCTGGGTCAGCGAGATGGCCGGTCCCGACTCGACGGAGGTCGCGAAGCTCCTGGCGTTACAGGCGTAGCGGCCGGCGGGGCCGCTCAGAACTCCTCGGCCGAGTGCGGGCCGACGCAGGCGACAGCGAGATCCTCGGCGACCCCCGCGGCAACCTCGCGGACCTCGGCGAAGGTGACCGAGTCGATCGCGGCAATCGCGGCATCGGGATCGATCGTGTCCTCGTAGACGATCGCCTGGTTGGCCGCATGGCGGGCTACGGCGTTGGTGTTCTCGAAGGACAGGACGAGGCGCCCGGCCGTGTAGGCCCGGGCGCGCTCGACCTCCTCCTCGGTCGGCCCGTCGGCGCGCAGCTCGTCGACGATCTCGCGCATCCTGGTGTAGGCCTCGATGCACTTCGAGGACTCAAGGCCCGAGCCCAGCTGCAGGATCGGCACGTCGGCGAAGGCATGGGAGATCGCGTAGACCGAGTAGCACAGGCCCCGCTTCTCGCGGATCTCGTCGAACAGACGGGAGCCCATCGAGCCGCCGAGGAGCGTCGAGTAGATCGCCAGGGCCGCCCGCTCGCGGACCTCGCGGACGGCGATCCGGGGTCGGTAGATCATCCGCAGGTGCGACTGGTTCGTGTCGCGCTGCTCGACGAGGGTCTCCGGTGAGAAACCGGGCGCCGGGTCGTAGGGGCCCGCCTGCGGGAGGGCGGGGAAGCGGCCGAAGGCCTCGTGCAGCTCGGCTTCGCCGGGCAGGTGGTCGAGGTTGCCGACGAGGAACGCGCCGCCGTCGGCGCCCGACCAGCGGCGCTCGCGGAACGCCACGATTCCCTCGCGGGTGAAGCTGCGCAGGTTCTCCTCCGGCCCCAGCACGGGACGGCCGAGGGGATGCTCACCGAAGGCTGCCCTGTCGATCAGGTACTCGGCGACCATCGAGGGCTGGTCGAAGGCGCGGTTGATCTCCTGGATCACGACGCCCCGCTCGCGGTCGAGCTCCTCGGGGTCGATCCGCGGTCGCCCGACGAAGTCGCTCAGCAGGTCGATCGCGGCCGCTGCGCTCTCGGCCCGGACGGTGATGTGGAAGGCCACCAGGTCGTGGCTGGTGTAGGCGTTCAGGACCCCGCCGAGGCGCTCGGCGGTCTCGTTGACGTCGCTGTAGTGGGGGTACTTCTCGCCGCCCTTGAAGACGAGGTGCTCGAGGAAGTGCGCCATCCCGTTCTCCTGCGGTGACTCGTTGCGGGCGCCCGCATCGAAGGCCACGAGGACCGTCAGGGCCCTCGTCCCGGGGATCTCGATTGCGTGCACGGGCAGGCCGTTGGCGGCGACCGTGCTGGTTGTTATCGAAGCCATGGGCTGAACCCTAGAAGGTCACCGGCCGGTCGGCGGTTGCGCCTCCACTACGCTTGCCCCTGCCGATGTCCGAACGTCCGAACAACCGCGCGGCGCTGATCGCGGTCCTCGTCTTCCTGGCGCCCGTCCTGCTCCTCGCCGGCCTGTGGCTCGGAGGGCATCCCGAACACCTTCCGGGATTCCTCAAGAAGGCCTTCGTGGCGAACCACTCGACGCTGGTCGTCGATGAAGCGATCGATCGGGTGGCCAGCGACTACTACCGGCCGATTCCCGTCTCGGCGCTCTCGGATGCATCGATCACGGGGATCGTCAAGAGCCTGGGCGACCGCTTCTCGCACTACCTGACGGCGAGCGAATTCCGCGAATTCGACTCGCCGCCCCATTTCGCTGGGATCGGCGTGATCGTCAACCCGCTGCACCGCGGACTGCTGATCGCACGGGTATTCGACTCCTCGCCGGCGGCCCGCGCCGGGCTGACGGACGGCGAACTGATCGTCGGCGTCGGCGGGCGCAAGCTGAGCGGGCTCTCCTCGGAAGCTTCGACTGCGCTGATCAGGGGCCAGCCGGGGACCGATGTCGTGCTGCAGATCGAATCCGCCGGCGCGGGGCACCGCCACATCCGGACGGTGAGGATCACGCGGGAGCTGGTCTCCGAGCCGGTCGTCGCCTCCGCCACCAGGACGGTCAAATCGATCAAGCTCGGGGTCGTCGCGCTGGCGGAGTTCAGCCCGGGCGCCCACGGCGAAGTCCGCGAAGCCGTCGAACGGCTGCTGCGTGAAAAGGCGAGGGGGATCGTCTTCGACCTGCGCGGGAACGGAGGCGGGCTCGTCGCCGAGGCGCAGCTGATCGCCTCGATCTTCCTCGCCAAGGGGCAGACGATCGTCACGACCCGCGGTCGCACCCAGCCCTCGAACACGCTCCTGGCCCTCGGCGATGAGATCCCGGCGTCGATCCCCGTCGTCGTCCTGGTCGACTCCGGCACCGCGTCGGCGTCGGAGATCGTCACGGCGGCCCTGCAGGACAACCACCGCGCGACGGTCGTGGGTACCCACACCTTCGGCAAGGGTGTCTTCCAGGAGGAGGAGCCGCTCTCAAACGGCGGCGTGCTGGACATAACGGTCGGCGAGTACTTCACCCCCAACGGGCGCAACCTGGGCGGCGGGGGCGTCAAACAGGGCGCCGGGATCACCCCCGAAGTGCGGGTCTCGAGCCAGGACGTGGACACCCCCAAGGGCCTCTCGATCGCCCTCGCCACGCTCGCGGCCAAAGTGAGGTGAGCCGCCCGGCGCCCGGCGCCCCGTTCGTCGCGGTGCTCGAGCGCCGCGGGCGCTTCCTGACCGCAGAGCGCCTGTTCCCGGCGCCCTCGCCCGGTCCCGGGTCCTCCCGGCGGGCGGGCGGCGGCGTCGTCGTCGCCTCGGCCAACTCCTCGCGGGGCAGCATGGCGGGGGCCAGGGAGGGAGACCTCGTTCTCGTCCAGCCCGCCGCGAAGGGCTCGCGTGCCCGCGTAAAGCTGCGGATCGGGCGCCCGGATGTCGCCCGCGATGTGATCGAGGCGCTGCTTCACGACCGCGGCCTCAGGTTCGCCTTCCCGGCCGGAGTCGAGCGTGAAGCGCGCGAGGCCGGCGAGCGGGTGATGGCCAGCGCCGGCGAGCGCCGCGACCTGACCGGGCTTGCGACCTTCACGATCGACCCGGTTAGCGCCCGGGACTTCGACGATGCGATCTCAGCCGAGGACGCGGGGGAGGGGCGGGCGCGGATCTGGGTCCACATCGCCGACGTCACGGCACACGTCCGCGAGGGCTCCGCGATCGACCGCGAGGCCCGCAGGCGCTCGACGAGCGTCTATGTGCCCGGCGCGGTGGAGCCGATGCTCCCGCACGCCCTCTCAAGCGGCGCCTGCTCACTGGTCCCGGGAGAGCCACGGGCGGCCGTGACCGTCGAGCTGGTGCTGGACGGCGACAGCGTCCAGAGCGCCGCCTTCTACCGCTCGGTGATCCGCTCTGACGAGCGGCTCGACTACGAGCGGGTCGACCGGATCTTCGCCGGGACCGAGCGTGCCGCGGCGCCGTGGGCCGAGCCGCTGGCCCTGGCCCGCCGGGTGGCGGCGGCACTGCACGAGCGGCGTGAACAGAGCGGCGCTCTGACGCTCGACTCGCCCGAGCCGGAGTTCTCCTTCGACGAGCGCGGCGACGTCGCGGAGATCCACGGCCGTACGCAGACCGAGTCCCACCGGCTGATCGAGCACCTGATGATCGCTGCCAACGAAGCTGTCGCGGGCCTCTTGGCCCAGCGCGCGATCCCCTGCCTCTACCGCGTCCACGAGCGCCCCGAGCCCGAGCGCGTCGAGCGCTTGGCCGACCAGCTGGCTTCGCTGGAGGTGCCGACCCCGCCCGTCCCCGAGCGGATGTCATCGACCGAGGCCGCCGAGCTGCTGGCCGAGCTCTCGGTCAAGGTCGAGGAGCACCTTGCCCGCAACGGCGGACGTGGCCGGCGGGGGCTCAGCTCGCTTGTCCTGCGGACGCTCAAGCAGGCCTACTACTCGCCCGAGAACCTCGGCCATGCGGGTCTGCATTCGCCCGCCTACTGCCACTTCACCTCGCCGATCCGCCGCTATCCGGACATCGTCTGCCACCGGGCCCTGCTCAGCGCCGTGGGCGCCGGAGAGCGCCAGCCGCGCGCCTCGGAGCTCGGAGAGCTCGGCTCGTGGACCTCCGAACGGGAGCGCGAGGCGATGGTCATCGAGCGCGACGGAGACGACATCGCGAGCTGCTTCGCGCTCGAGCGGATGCTGTTCGAGTCCGGCCCCGATCAGATTCTCGACGGGGAGATCACCGGGCTGATCTCCGCCGGGGCATTCATCGCCTTCGACGGCCCTGGGGGTCATGCCGAGGAGCAGGCGGAGGTCCCTCCGTTCGAGGGGATGCTGCCTGTGAGGCTCCTGCGTGCGCCCCGGCCCGAGGGCCAGGACCTCCGCCGCGGGCCCCGCGAGGCCCAGACCCGCAGGGGTGCCCCGCACCGCTCTCCCCAGCGCGGCGAGGGTCGCGAGTGGTGGGAGCTCAACGAGGAGGGGACGATCCTCAGAGGGGAGCGCACGGGCGCGACGCTGCGCCTCGGGGACCCCGCCCGCGTGCGCGTGGTGCGGATCGACACCGTCCGCGGGCGCGTCGACCTCGAACCGGCGGGCTAGGCTCCTCGGATGGCCAAGGGCAAGGGCAAGCGCAAGGTGGGAGCGGGGGACGTCGCGTCCAACCGCTACGCCTCACATCGCTACGAGCTGATCGAGCGGCTGGAGTGCGGGGTCGTGCTGGAGGGCACCGAGGTCAAGGCGCTGCGGACCTCCGGCGCGCAGCTGAAGGACGGCTACGCGGCACTGTCGGGCGGTGAGCTGTGGCTGCATTCGGTGCACATCCCGCCCTACGGCCCCGCCGCTCGCGAAAACCACGACCCCGAGCGCAGCCGCAAGCTGCTGGCGCACCGGCGCGAGATCGACCGCCTTGCGATGCGCGTCAACGAGCGCGGCCTGACCCTCGTCCCCACCCGGATCTATTTCTCAGGCGCAAACGCGAAGGTCGAGATCGCCCTGGCCAAGGGCAAGGACCTCTACGACAAGCGCCAGACGATCAAGGAGCGCGAGACCAAGCGCGACATGGAACGGGGCATCCGCGAAGCGCGCCGCTGAGGCGCCGGGCTCAGATCGAGCGGAACGTGTGCCCGCCCGAGACGAGCACCTGGGACTCGTGCATGCCCAGCGCCAGGACCACGATCAGCCCGACGTAGACGGCGCCCACCAGCCAGCGGTTGCGGGGCGAGACGCGGTAGTAGGCGGCCTGCTCCAGCGATCTGGTCTTGCGCGCCTGCCAGCGTCGTTTGGTCTCCATCGCCCCGAGCAGGATGAAGATCAGCAGGAAGGGGTTGTGGGCGATGAAGAACAGCCCCACCATCGCCGCCAGGCCGACGAACCAGAAGGCCGGTGCCATCGCCGCCATCGCCCGGCCGCCGTCGAAGGGGACGACGGGGATCAGGTTGATCAGGTTCAGGAAGAAGGCGACGTAGGCCAGCGCCCGCAGCAGGTCGCTGTTCGTGGCCTCGCCGATCGCCAGGCAGATCGCAGCGCCGGCGGTCCCCAGGACGGGGCCCGCGAGCCCGACGCGGGCCTCCGCCAGCGCGTCGTCGGGCATCGACTTCATCATCACGGCGGCGCCGAGGAAGGGGATGAACATCGGCGCGCTCGCCTTGATGCCTTCGCGGCGCAGCTGGATCACGTGGCCCATCTCATGGATGAACAGGAGGAAGACGAAGCCCAGCGCGAACGTCCAGCCCCAGAACAGCGAATAGGCCGCCACAGAGATCAAAGCCGTGCCGGCGGTCCCGAGGAGCTTGACTTTGGGCAGCAGCAGCAGGCCCGCCTTGATGGCGGCGAAGAACTTGGCGAAGATCGCACCGAGCGCCGCCAGCGCACTGCTGATCCGCCCGCGCAGCCCCTTGCGCTCACGGCGCGCGGGCTGGGGCTCCCCGAAGGGGTTCTCGGTGCGGGGCACCGCCTGTGCGACGGGCAGCGTCTGGACCGGCGCAGCAAGGGTCGGGTAGGACTCGTCCATGGCTCCATTGTCGCACTACCGATAAGCGGTTCCTAACTCTTGAGCGCCGCGGTGCAGCGCCAGGCGACGCGTCCCGAGAGCCCGGCCGAGCGTTTTTTTCGGAGAATGCGGGGTCATCGCGCGGCGGGGGTTGCAATGGCGCAGGGCCCGAGCTACCTTGAATCCAGACGCGGAACCGAGCCGCAAAGAGCGAGGCCAACGAGGTGTGAGGCCGCGCCACCCGCGAGGAGAGCGCCTTCGGGCGGGACCCTCGGGAGAGGCCCTTCGGGGTGGATCCAACGGGTTCCTCAAGCGGCTTGGATCCGCGTCGTTTTTTGTTCCCGCCCAGCCTGCGGCCATCGCGCCCGGCTAGACTGGGAGGGCAATGCATCCAGGGGGACGACAGGCTTCGACGTGGTCGGCTCGTCTGGATGGTGGCGAGTCGAGGTCCCGGGCGGCCTCGTAAAACACCCGGGAAAACCATAAGTGCGGACTCTCACGAGTACGCCCTCGCCGCTTAGTCAATAGCTAAGCCGTGAGGTCTCGGGCCCCGCTTGCCTGCGGCGGGGAAGGCCGGGATCAGAAAGCAGGCTCACCCGGTGAGGTCCGCCTCTGCCGACCCGGGAAAATCCAAGGAGGCTGGTCCCCCGCAACCCCGCCGGCGAGGCGAGCGGAGGACGAGATCAGAGCGCCGGCTACGCTCGTAGAAGCCATTCAGACGCGATCGCGGACGTGGGTTCGATTCCCACCGTCTCCATAAAGGGCTTGAATAGCTGGTGCTTGGTGGCTATTCTAGCTTGCATGGTGGTAGCGACAATAACCGAAGCAAAGAACCGGCTGAGCGCCCTGATCGACCAGGTGCGCGGCGGCGAGTCGGTGCTGATCGTCGACCGAGGAACTCCGGTCGCGCGACTGGAGTCCGCTGTCAGCGCGGCGCCCGACGCTGAGGGGAGGATCGCGCGCCTCGAACGGGCCGGTAACGTCCGTGCCGCGCGCAAGCCCCCGGCTCTCGAGCTGATGTCGAAGGAGGCTCCACGCCTGCGACCGGGCGCCAGCGCGGTGGCGGCGATCCTCGATGAGAGACGCGAGGGCCGTTGAGGTACTGGGACAGCTCGGCGATCATCCCTCTGACCGTCACCGAGCCGAGCACGGACGCGATGCGGGCGATCGCCGAGCAGGACCCGGTGATGTGCGTGTGGTGGGGGACGGAGGTCGAGTGTGTGTCGGCGCTCGCGAGGCTGGAACGCGAGGGCGGGCTGACTGATACCGCGATGACGAGCGCCCTGGAGCGGCTGGACTTGTTGGCCGAAAGCTGGAACGAGGTACAGCCGGTCGCGGCGGTGCGAAGCGCCGCTCGTCGCCTGCTCCGCGTCCATGCGCTACGGGCTGCTGACGCGCTTCAGCTGGCGGCTGCGGTCGTCGCTGCCGAGGGCCAGCCGGCGTCACTTGCGATCGTCACCCTCGACGAGCGACTCGCGGCGGCCGCGCGACGCGAGGGCTTCATGCTCGAGGCCGCGTTCACCTGAGCGCCGACGGCCTGGCGTCGTGGCGCACGCGAGCCTGGCGCCACGGGAGCGCGCGCAGCTTCGAGAAGAGCCCGCGGCCGTCACGAGTGCCATCTCGGTCCGCCGGGGTGCGCATCGAGCACGGAGAATGCGCTCGAGCTCGACGAGACGAGGACCCGACGGGCCAGCCTGTTACCGCTGGACCGCCTGTCTCACCCGATAGGCGAAGTAGAAGTGCAGCGTCGCGGCCGGAACGAGCAGCGCGCCCCACCAGCCTCCGCTGCCGTAGCCGTAGAGAAGACCGGTCAGGGTGAGGAGCCAGATGCCGATGGCGACGCGGACAGGGACCATGAGACGGGCGTGCCGGTACTCCCAGGGGCTCGGTCGGATCAGGAGCACGAGCAGCAGGCGCGTGAGAATTGCGTGTCCAAGGAGGTTGGCTGTCTCGGCCGGCGTTGGGCGCCGCTGGCCATGCGCGGCGCCGGCGATCAGCACGGAGAGCATCTCCTGCTCGTGCTCGCGGCGGAATGCCTTCGGGTAGAGCGCCAGCAGCCGCCGGTAACGACGTTCGAGTTCGCTCGCGTCGCTCATGTTGTCACCACCTCTCCACTGGCCCCCAACCGTGAGAGCGCGACGCGGGCGCTGGAACGCAAACGTGCTGCCTCCTCAGCGAGCTGCTCGGCGCCCACCGATGTGAGGCGGTAGTAGCGCCGCAGGCGGTTGTCGACGACCTCCTCGCGTTCCGCCTCGATCAGCTTTTCTGCGCGCAGGCGATTGAGAGCCGTGTACAAGGTTCCAGCGCGCAGTTCGACACGCCCGTTAGAGATCTGCTTGACATCGGTGATGATCCCGTATCCGTGCTGGCTGCCTCCTGCCAACGCGGTGAGGATCAGGAACGTTGCCTCGTGCATGCCCCGCTTGCTCATATGGGCAGTATATATAGCTCAACGATCGGTATGGCGCAGGTCCGAGACCGTCGTCGTCGCGTAGTCGCGCCGAGGAGGATCTGAGTTCCGCCGGTCACAGGCGTCGTGCTTTGCGCGAAGGAAGCATCCGGGGGCGGCGATCTCAACCGATCGGGGGAGGAGGAGCGGTCGTCTCCGCTGGGCTGAGCACGTACGCCGAGCGTACGCAGGGCCACCTCGCCATGACCGCGCAATCCCGCACCCCTGAGCCGTCTCCGGCCAAGGTTTCGCACCTGTCGAACCCACCGTCTCCACTGCTGTATTACATGCTAACCTCGACGTATGACGATGGTCAGCTTCAGGGTGAAGGACGACGAGGCGGCGGCGCTTCAGCGATGGGCGCGAGCTTTGGGCGTCGACCGTTCGGAGCTCCTTCGCGACGCGCTCCACCGTCACCTGGCGGCTCTGAGCAGTGAAAACGACATCGAGGCATGGCAGCGCCAGCCGCTCAGTGACACCGAGCGATCACTCTCGTCCATAGCGGTTTGGGGGCCCGACGAGGATTGGTCGGAGTGGGGCCAGTGAAACGAGGCGAGGTCTGGTTCGCGGCGACACCGGGTGGGGACCGTCCCGTTCTCGTGCTCACACGTGATCCGGTCGCGGCTCGGATCGGGTCGGTGGTCGTGGCTGCGCTCACGCGAACGTACCGGGGGTTGGTGTCCGAGCTGGAGCTGAACCCCGACGACGACGGCGTTCCGACGGCATGTGTTGTCAACTTCGACAACCTTCACACGCTCCCCCGCGACGCGTTTCGCCGCCGGGTGACTGGGTTGTCGGCCGTTCGGATGGCGCAGGCGTGCCGGACGCTACGCGACGCCGTTGGCTGCTGAGCCGGCAGGTCTTCTCGTCAGCTGCCGCCAAGCGTCCGGGACATCCCCGATCACGCCGAAGCGCTCGCGGTGTTTCAAGTGACGCCGGATGTCGCGAATCGCAGTGCCTCCTCGAAGATCACAAGCAGGCCGATTTGCTCGACGCCCGCCACCACCGTCACCGGCGGGTCTCCGCCGAGGATCTCTGCGACGCGACGGGCGTGCGACGGGGGTGCATCCGGTCGAACTCGCCGGTCCAGAGGGACGTCCGGACCGGCCCGGGCGTGATACCCCACGGCGTGATCGGGCCGACGCCCGCGGGCGGGACTACCCGTCGACCACGTGATCGGTCAGGACATCGATGCCCGCGAGCCTCGCTGCCAGCTCCTGGCTGAGTCCGTAGCGATTGGCAAGCGTTGCCGGCGCGGTGTAGGTGAGCTTCACCTGGCCCTCGTCAGACCAGACCAGCACCTTCAGAGGCAGATCGAGCGCGGCGAGGGGATTCGCGGCCATCACCGGTGTGCCTGCCTGCGGGCTGCCAAAGATGACCACGTTGGTGTCGCGCAGCTCGAGGCCGGCTCGCCGCGCCTCGCCGCTGTGGTCGATCACGGCGAACACCTTCATGCCGTTCGCTTCCGCGAGGGAGCGCAAGCGGGCAACGGTGTCGGGGACCGAGCGCGGGCTCACCTTGGTAGTGAGCTCTGGCGCTCCGTCTGACCTCGCCGGGGCCTCGGGACCCTCGGCCGGAGACTGGTCGCTCATCGCAGCTCCTTCATGACTCGTGCTGGACGCTGGTTCTCGAGGTTGCGCCACAGACGGTAGCCGAGGAAGACATGCATCGCTGCCACGCGAGGCGTCAGGTGGTTGGCTCGGCGCGGTAGTCCTGCTCGCTCACATGTTCACCCCAACTGACCATCTCGCCGGTCTCGTCCGCCTGCTGCATCGCCAGATGCGCCATGAAGCGGTCGGGGGCCGCGCCGTGCCAGTGGACCTCGCCGGGCTCGAAGAAGACGCGGTCGCCTGCCCGGATCATCTCCACGGGTCCGCCCTGGCGCTGGCAGCGTCCGATCCCCTCGGTGACGAAGATCGTCTGGCCGTTCGGGTGCGTGTGCCAGGCGGTCCGGGCGCCGGGCGTGAAGTGGACCCAGGCGCCCGCCAGCCGCGAGGGGCCCGAGGGCGCAGCAACGGTGTCGATGAAGACGCTGCCGGTGAACCACTCGGCAGGTCCGGGGGTCGTCTCGAGGGAACTCCTGGTGATCTGCATCGGTGCTCCATTCTCCTGATCGAAGGGCCTGGGGGGGCAGCTTCGCGCAAACGCGCGCGCCTCGCTCAAAACCGTACGCCGGACTGTTATACTTGCGCTAGCAAGCATTTTTGAACGATCCGGGCGGAGCCCCGGCAGGAGGAGATCATGAGCGTTGAGACCACGACCGCGAAGCCGCCTGTTCCGAGCGCGCTGCGGGACGAGTCCATCATCTACGGCGCCGTTCACCTCGACGTCGTCGAGCTCGAGCGCTCGCTGTCCTTCTGGCGCGATCTGATCGGCCTGCAGGAGCTCACCTCCGTCGCGGGCGAGGCGCGCCTGGGGGTGGACGGCCGTGCCCTCGTCGTGCTCCACCCCGGCGCTGAGGGACCGGCCCCCCGCGGGCACGCCGGCCTCTACCACCTCGCGATCCACGTCCCGGACGCCCTCCAGTTCGCCCGGGCGCTGGTGCGCATCGGCGACGCGCGGGTGCCCCAGTCGCCGACCGACCACATCTTCTCCAAGGCGACCTACCTGCACGACCCGGATGGCATCCTGCTCGAGCTGACGCTCGAGACCCCGGAGCGATACCGCTCGCTGGAGATCGGTGAGCGCGACGCGTACTTCATCGACAGCGATGGCCGGCGCCGGGCGCCCACCGAGCCGCTCGACATCCCCGCCGCGATCGCACCGCTCGGCGACGGCGACCCGGACGGGCCGCTCGGCTCGGGCAGCTACATCGGTCACGTCCACCTGCACGTCCCCGACCTGGGTGCGGCGAACGCCTTCTACCGGGACATCATCGGCTTCGACGAGCATGCATACATGAACGGCGTGGGGATGGCCGATCTGAGTGCCGGCGGGCGTTTCCCGCACCGCCTGGCAGTCAACAACTGGAACGGCCCGAGCGCGGTGCAGGCGGCGCCGGGCAGCGCGGGAATGAGCCACTTCGAGCTGACCCTGCGCGACGGCGAGGGCCTGGGAGGCCTCGAGCGGCGGGCCCGGGAGGCGGGGATCGAGCTGCTCCCGGACGCGACGGGCGGGGCCGTTCTTCGGGACCCGGCCGGCAACGAGATCCATCTCACCGAGCTCGCATCGTGAGCACGAGTCTGTCCGGGCCCTCGCGCGCGGACGCGGTCGTGGCGCGGGCCTCGCACATGATGGGAGCGCACTCCTTCGGCGAGGAGGAGGCGATGGCGTGGGAGGGGCTGCTCGAGGTCTCCCGGCGACTGCGCCGCGGCGCCGAGGAGGCGATCCTCGAGGAGTTCGAGCTGAGCGTGAGCATGCTGGGGATCATGGGACGCCTGTCGGCGGCTCGGGCGAGAACGCTCCGCCAGACGGAGCTGGCCGAGGCGATGGGCCTCAGCCTCTCGCGGGTCTCGCGCGTCGTTGACCTGCTCGAGCAGCGTGGGCTCGTCGCGCGCCGAGACTGTCCCAGCGATGCGCGCGCGACCAACGTCAAGCTGACCGCTCAGGGGGCGAGCTTGACGGCCCGCGCGCAGCGTTGCCTCGCGACCCACGTGCAGGCGAGCTTCCTCAACCGGCTCGACGGCGGGGAGGCCCAGGTGCTGGCGGCGCTGTTCCGGCGTCTGATCGAGGCCTCGCCCTTGGCCTGAGTGCCCCGGCTCCGGCGCCTGGGGCGTCCGGGAGCGTTCTAAAGTGACCTGATGTCCCGCCCCGAGCCCAGCCGCTGGGCGATTCTGGCGCTGCTGGGGATCGCCCAGCTGATGGTCGTCCTCGACGCGACGATCGTCAACATCGCGCTGCCCTCGGCCCAGCGGGCGCTGCACTTCTCGACCGACAGCCGCCAGTGGGTGATCACGGCCTACGCTCTGGCCTTCGGCAGCCTGCTGCTGCTCGGCGGCAAGCTCGGCGACCTGTTCGGGCGCAAGTGGACGTTCATCGCCGGCCTGATCGGATTCTCGGGTGCCTCTGCGATCGGCGGGCTGGCCCAGTCCTTCGGGATGCTCGTCGCCGCCCGGGCCCTGCAGGGGGCCTTCGGGGCCCTGCTAGCGCCCTCGGCGCTGTCACTGCTGACGGTCACCTTCGCCGACTCGCCCGACCGGGCGAAGGCGTTCGGCATCTTCGGTGCGATCGCGGGCGGAGGGGCGTCTGTAGGGCTGCTGCTGGGCGGCCTGCTGACCGAAGTCCTGTCCTGGCGCTGGTGCCTCTACGTCAACGTCGTGATTGCCGCACCGACGGCGGTCCTCGCGGTGCGGATGCTGCGCAACATCGCCCAGCAGGACCGGCCCAGGATCGACCTGCCCGGGGTGCTCGTCGGATCGGCCGGCCTGTTCGCGGTCGTGTACGGCTTCTCCAGCGCCGAGACGAGCTCCTGGTCTGACCCCGTGACGGTCGTCTCGCTGGCCCTCAGTGTGATCCTGCTGAGCTCCTTCATGGTCATCGAGAGCAGGGCCGAGCACCCGTTGCTGCCACTGCATATCGTCCGCGACCGCGCCCGCGGCGGTGCCTACGCCTCCATCGCTCTGGCCGGCTCGGGGGTCTTCGGCGTGTTCCTGTTCCTGACCTACTACATGCAGCAGGGCCTCGGCTTCTCGCCGCTGAAGACGGGTGTCGCATTCCTGCCGATGACGATCGCGATCGTCATCACCTCGACAACCGTCCAGACCCAATTGCTCCATCGCATCGGCGCGAAGCGTCTCGTGGCCGGGGGCATGACGCTGGGCGTGATCGCGATGCTCAACTTCACCCGCCTGACACCCGGCGCGAGCTACGCCGCCTACGTGCTCCCTGGCCTGATCGTCATCGGCCTGGGCATGGGCTGCATCTTCGCGCCAGCCTTCGGCACTGCCACGCTGGGCGTGCGGAGCACCGAGGCCGGTGTCGCCTCCGCCATGGTCAACACCTCCCAGCAGGTCGGCGGCTCGATCGGCACGGCGCTCCTGAGCACGATCTTCGCGAGTGCCGCGGCGAGCTTCGCGGCGAGCCACCTGGGCGGTTCGGACGCGGGGGCAGCCGCCGCCGTCCACGGCTACACGACGGCCTTCTGGTGGGCGGCGGCGATCTTCGGGGTCGGCCTGCTGGTCGCCCTCGTCGTGATCCCCGCCGGCGCCTCGGGGCGCCCCGGCGAGCAGGCCGCCGCAGGGATCGCTCGATGACGCTCGTCGTCCTGACCGGGGCCACCCGGGGAATCGGCGAGGCCGCCGCGGTGGCGCTCGGCGCGCAGGGGCTGGACCTGGCGCTGGTGGGACGCGAGTCCGCGCGCGTGGAGGACGTCGCCGCTCGCGCACGGGCGGCGGGTGCGGGGACGGTGAGCGGGTACACGGCCGACCTCAAACTGATGTCCGAGGTGCGCCGCCTCGCGGATGAACTGCGCGAGCGCCACCCTCAGATCGACGTGCTGGCCAACAACGCCGGAGCGCTCTTCACGAGCCGCCAGGAGACCTCCGAGGGGCTCGAGCGGACCTTTGCGCTGAACCACCTCGCGCCGTTCCTGCTGACTGAGCTTCTGCGCGACCGTCTCGCGGGCGGGCGGGTCGTGACGACAGCCTCCGACGCCCACAAGACGGGACGCCTGGACCTCGAGGACCTCCAGTCGGAGCACTCCTACTCCGCGATGCGCGTCTACGGGACCTCCAAGCTGTGCAACATCATGTTCACCCGCGAGCTCGCAAGGAGAGCCCCCGAGCTGCATGCGAACTGCTTGCACCCCGGTGTCGTGCGGACCGGTTTCGGCAAGAGCGACAGCGGCCTCGTCAGGGTGCTCGTGACCCTCGCCGGCCCGTTCCTGCGCTCGCCTTCAAGCGGCGCACGCTCGCTCGTGTGGCTCGCCGGCTCGCCCGAGTCGGCGGCACTCGACGGCCAGTACGTCGTCGACGAGCAGGTGCGGACCCCGAGCGCCCAGGCCTGCGACGAGACGCTCGCGGCTGCGCTGTGGGAAAAGAGCCAGGAGCTCGTCGCGGCGCGTTAGCGCGCGAGAGCCCGATGAGCGACCCGCGACGCATCGAAGCGCTCGAACAGGAGGCCCGCTATCAGCGCGAGCGCCTCGAGCTCTACAGGGCCAAGCAGTACGGGCCCCGGCCGACGAGCGCGACGCGGTTGCGCGAGCTCGAACGGCTGCATCAGGGCGCCGACGCCAGGCTGAGGGCGGCGCGCGAAGAGCAGGCGGGCCCGTCCGGCTCCTAGCGGGCTCAGGCGAGCGCGGTGGCGAGGGCGCGCGCATCGCCCTCGCGCATCTCGCCGATCCAGTCGTCGAGCTCCTGCCAACGGTCATAGAGCCAGTTGATCAGCTGCTCGCGCTCGGCGGGGATCTCGCCCGCGCTGAAGCGCCAGAACCTCAGGTGGACCGTCGTTCCGACGAGACCACCCGACCAGATGTCGCTGATGTGCTCGAAGCCGTCGAGGCCGACGTGGCCGAAGATCACGACATCGGTGTCGCGGGCCGATTCCAGGAGCGTCAGCGGGCCTCCGAGGCGAGGCGGCAGAAGGTTGTGCAGGCGGTTGGCGAGCGGCGCGAGCTCAGGCTGGCGCTCGGCGATGATCGCCTTCGCGTGGGCGAGCTTCTCGGGCGTCGCCCGGGTCCCCTCCGGATAGATCAGGATGCCGTCGGACTCAGCCATGTTCACGGTCAGGGAGCGCAGCTTGGCGAGCTCGCGCTCGGTATCGCCCGAGCCGCGACGGACGAACAGCGTCGGCACCCAGCGCCCACCGATGTCGATCGTCGGCAGCAGCTGCAGCTCGCGCTTGATGATGAAGCGAAAGCCGATCCCATGGGCCTGACCGATGATCGCGTCGGGCAGGGCGTTGTCGATGATGCTGGCGTGGCGGATCATCACGATCATCGGACCGGGACCCGCCAGATCGAGGCCCTCGATGTCCAGTTTCAGCCCCATCAGCAGGCGGATTCCGCCCAGATGGCTGCGCAGCCAGCGGCGCTTCACCCGGAAGACGCCTTCACGGCGGCGCTCGCTGTCGCGCCCGCCCCAGCGCAGCCTGACCGCAAGCAGGCCCAGCAGCCCGTACATCTCGCCGAGCAGGAACCACCACAGCATGGCCAGCAGCCGGAGCGCCATCCAGGGCTTGCGCCGCCGCAGCCACAGCGCGAGATCGACAGCGCCGGCTCCGAGCAAGAGGACGGGCGAGAGGACGGTCAGGAGAACCAGCAGCACGACCTCGGCCGTGATGCCGCGACAGCGCCGCCAGACCCGGGAGGCGCGTGGACTGTCGTCGGCGATCAGGGGACCAAGCCCTCCCATCCGTGGTTGATCGTACTCCTGCCGGCAGCGCCGGCAGCCGCCCGCGGCTAGAGTTGCGCGCTCGGGCCGCCGCGGCGGCGAACGGGGGAGAGGAGCGGGCATGATCGTGGTCGTCGGCAGGGTTCGCAGCAACGCAGAGAAACGCGACGAGCTGATCTCGGTCGCCCAGGCGGTGGCAGCCGCCTCGCGCGAGGAGGAGGGCTGCATCAGCTACTCGCTTCTACGAGGACACCGAGCAGCCCAACGACTTCGTGTTCGTGGAGGAGTGGGCCGACCAGGCGGCGCTCGAGCGCCACTTCGCGACCGAGCACATCGGTGTGTTCATGGGATCGATCCCGGGCACGCTCCTCGGCGCGCCGGAGGTCAAGTTCCACACCGTCGCAAGCTCGGTCGACCTGGCCGACGTGAGCGCTCGGCGCTAGGGACATCCGGCCCCGGGGCCGGGATGCCCGCCGGCTTTGAGCGTCCGCGTCACGAAGTGCTCCTCCGGCTCGGACAGCGAGAATCCCTCGGCCGGGCCCGAGCCGACGTCGGGGATGGATCGGCCAGTCGTGGATGGCCGCTCAGGCGGTTGCGCCGACGCTCAACCGGTCGGTCCTCGCCGCGACATCTCCGATCCGGAAGACCAATCGCGGTGTCGGCGCGCTTCCGTCGAGCACTTCGCCGATCGCCCGGTTGACGTCGTCGAGCGCGCACTCGCTGCGCTGAACATGGGTCAGCCCGCGGCGGTGAAGCTCGAAGACCTCCTCGAGATCGTGGTGGGTGCCGACGATCGAGCCCTTCACCGTCAGTCCACCCAGCACCGTCTCGAAGATCGGGACCTTCATCTCATTGTTGGCCGGCAGGCCGACGCAGACGAGCGTGCCGCCGCGCGCCAGCGAACCGAGCGCCTGCTCGAAGGCCGAGGGGGTGACCGCCGTGGAGATCGCCTGGTCGGCACCCCCGAGCGCCTGGATCGCGGCCACCGGGTCCTGTTCGCCGGCGTGGACGGTGTGCTCGGCGCCCAGTTCCCGGGCCGAGTTCAGCCGCTCCTCGTTGACGTCGACGGCCACCACCGCCGCTCCGGTGATGCGGGCGTACTCGATCGCGAGGTGTCCAAGGCCGCCCGCTCCGAAGACGGCGACCAGGCCGGCCGAGCTTGCGCCGGAGACCTTGACGGCCTTGTAGGTCGTGACGCCTGCGCAGGTGAGCGGCGCCGCGTCGAGCGGGTCGACGTCGGAGGGGACCCGAACGACGTGACGGGCGTAGGCGACCGCATGCTCGGCGAAGCCGCCGTTCATCCCGTAACCGGTGTTGATCTGAGACAGGCAGAGAGTCTCCGCGCCCGAGTTGCAGTAGCGGCAGTCGCCACAGGCGTAGCCGAGCCAGGGCAGCGCCACGCGCATGCCCACCGCCAGCCCGTGGGAGTTGCCGGGGCCGAGCCGTTCGATCGTGCCCACGCCCTCGTGGCCGGGGATGAAGGGCAACTCCGGTTTCACCGGCCACTCCCCGCGTGCGGCGTGGATGTCGGTGTGACAGAGCCCGCAGGCCTCGATCCTCACGCAGAACCTGATCCACCCCGGGATCCGGCGTCGGAACCTCCTCGATCGAGAGGGGCTGCTCATAGCTGTGGACGACGGCCGCCTTCATTCTCGTGCTCCTCGGTTCGGGTCTGCTGAGCATCCCACCGGCCCCCGGCGCTCCCATCCGGAGCACCATCCCTCCCTGCTCCGTAGTTGCTACGAGGCGGGGATCAGCGGTCCCCGGGCCATGCCCGGGCGCGGTGCGTGTCGTGCGGCGCGCGTGTGCCGGGGGCGCCCTCGGAGAGCATCTCGAGGAGCTTCGCCGCCACCTCATGGGCGGTCCTCGCGTCGGGCTCGATCGGCTCCTCGGTCGCTGCGCCGTCGAGTCTCCCTCCAGCTCAGCCAGCAGCGCCTCGACGACGGCCGGGTCGAACTGCCTCCCGGCCTCCAGGCGCAGCTCGGCGCAGGCTTCGGCGTGGTCGCGCGCGGGCCGGAAGCTGCGCTCGCTGCGCATCGCCAGATATGCCGAGCAGACCCCGATGATCCGTGCGCCGAGCGGGGTCCGCTCGCCGGCCAGGCCGTCGGGGTAGCCGCGGCCGTCCCAGCGCTCGTGGGCCGAGCGGATCAGTGCCGCGACCGGCCGCAGCGCGGGCGCGGCACCCAGGATCCGCTCCCCCAGCAGCGGCTGCTGGCGCATGAACTCCCACTCCTCTGCGCTCAGCGGGCCGGCCTTGGCGAGGATCGCTTCGGGGATCCCGACCTTGCCGATGTCCCCGAGCTCGGCGGCCCGGACGAGCTCGTCGAGCGCTTCGCCGTGGACGCCGAGTCGAATCCCGAGGCGGCGGGCGAGCTCGGCGAGCTCGCCCAGCGGCTCTCCAGACCCGGGTGCCTGGCGGTCATGATCTGGCGCAGCACCTCGCTCGTGTGGTCCGGCGAGCGCGCGGGGCGGTCCCGCTTGCGCTCGTACATCCGCTCGTCCGCGAGCTGCAGCGCGAACTCGACGCTGTCGGTCTCGTGGGGCAGCAGGACAGCGCCGAAGGAGGCGCGGACGTGAAAGTTCTCGCCGCGTTCCTCGAGGGCCGCCACGGCGGCGGCGACGAGCGCCCCCAGCTCGGGGGTGGCGGGCGTCCAGCAGGGCGCAGAACTCATCTCCGCCCAGCCTGTAGGCGGCGCCCTGGCCGGCGACGGCGCCCGCCAGCTTGCCGCCGAGGCGGCTGAGCATGGCATCTCCGGCCATATGGCCGAAGGTGTCGTTGTAGCCCTTGAAGCCGTCCAGGTCGAACAGCATCAGGACCCTCGGCTCGTGACGGCGGCCCTGCCACAACCGCACGTCGGCGGCCAGCTTGCGTCGGTTCCCGAGGCCCGTCAGCGTGTCCGTGTGGGCCTGTTCGTGGAGGATCTGGTGGCTGACGATGTCCGCCGCCGCGCGCCGGGCACGCTCGACGAGGTCCTCCATGACGGCCTGCTCGTCGGCCTGGAAGGCCCGTCCCGGCCGGGTCACGGCGACTGCGCCGTCGACCCGTCCGCTTCGGCCCGAGAAGGCCAGGGGAACCGCCAGCGACCAGTGTCCGTCACGCTCGAACTGGACGGAACCAGAGCAGGCGCGGGCCCTGTCGAGGGCGCCCAGCAGGCTCGCCGCGGCGTCCTCCGAACAGCCGATCTCGGTCGCCGGGGGCATCCCGGGGCCTTCGAGCACCAGACGACCGCCCTCGGCGTCCAGGGCCTCGATCGAGCTGCGCAGCACGATCCGGGTCAGCTCGCCGAGGTCGAGTCTCGCGGCGAGCGCCTCGCCGAGGCGCCTGACCGCGCTCTGCAGACGGCTTCGCTCGTGGGCCACGGCTTCCAGCCGTTGCTGGGCCTGGGCGATGCGCCTGTCCCGGTCGTGGGAGGCGAGCAGCATGGCACCGTTGAGCGGCAGGATCAACAGCACCTGGGCGTGGTCGGTGCGCGCGGCGTGGGCCACCAGCAGGCCCAGCGGGGCGATGCAGGCATCGATCAGCCAGACGAGTGAGATGACCCGCAGCTGGATCCGCGGTGCGACCCCCATGATCGCCGCCTCGCGCAGCGTCGAGGAAAGGAGGTCGACGATGCAGCCCGCGGCGAACGCGGCGAGGTAGAGGAGCGCCGTCGAGGCGCCCCCGTGGGGGGTTCCGGCCGCCAGGAGCACCGCGACCGGGCCGAGCGTATGCCACGCGTCGGGAACCGAGAGGGCGATCCTCGCCGGCGCGACCTTGCCGGCGAGCCACTGGAGCGTGCTGCCGAGCACGAGGCCCCCGGCTGCGAGCAGCGGGACGAGCCCCGCCGGCAGCAACAGAAGCATCGGCACCAGGACCATGTAGGACGGCACCACATAGCCGGCACCGATCGCGAACTTGACCAGGCGCGAGCTGATCGCGTAGAGGATCAGCAGGCAACAGGCCAGGAGCGGGTCGGCGCCGTGGCGCTCGAGCGCGAGCACGGCAAGCGGAACAGCGACGGCTGCGAACAGCAGGCCGGCGGCCGACTCGACGAGCAGCTCGCGCCGGCCGATCCGCTTCGGAGCGGGCGCCCCAGGACTCCTCGAGCAGCCGTTCGACCGGGCCGCTTGCCCGGACGTCCTCGACGCTCGTGTCGCTCACCTGGATCGCCCCGCCCCCGGTGCGGCGGGAGCTCGCGCCCCCGCCGCTGCCGATCTCCTAACGGCTGTAGGGGTCGATGTAGACGTCATCGACTGCCCATGAGCCGCCGCCGGCGCTGTGGAGCACCAGCTGGACGTAGAGCGTGCTGCCGGGCAGCCACAGCGGCACCGAGTTGCCCAGCATCATGACCGGGCTGGGCGCCCACGAGCTCGTCGGGGCGACGTTCCCGGCGGGTGATTCGACGGCGATCCCGAGCAGGTCCACCCAGCGCAGGCTGGCGCTCAGCGTCGCCCGCGGTCCTCCCGAGAGCTGGCGCGCGAAGAAGCGGAAGGTCGGGTATTCGCTGTTCACGCAGACCGGCGGCGAGACCGCCTCACCGCCCGCTTCGATCGCAAGCGAGTGCGATCCGCTCGCGAGGAACGTCTCGTTGCCTTCGACCACCCCGGCGCCGCTGAGTCCCCAGCCGGGGGCGCCGTTCTCGAACGAGCCACCCGGTGCGAGCACATAGTCGGCGCTGTCGCCGAACTGCGCGAAGGGGTGGGACACCGGGCCGCCGGCGCAGGCGGCGCTGGCGCTCCCCGGCAGGGCTCCGGCGAGCAGCACGGCGCTCCCCAGCGCCGCGGCCACCGCCGAGCCAAGTCTTGTGATCCGGCTTCGGTGTTTCATCTCGGCCATCCTTTTCCCCGTGTTTTTCTGCATGTGGCTCTTCTCGCCAGATCCAGCCATCGGAATTAGCCACTGAATCCGTGTCTGGACGATGGGACGACACGGGTGTCGTCCCAGAAGGGCAGCCGATGTCGTCCTTTTCGGGCAGGCTTGGCTCTGCGATGCCCTTTCCGGGCTAAGCGGATGCCCCCTGCGGCGGCCGCCCGGCGGCGCTGAACGTGTCCAGCGGGCGCCGGCGCGGCGCCGAGCGTCGCTCAGGGTGCCTGGAGCACCGCGCGGACCGCGGCCGGGAGGCGCTCACGCCGCGCCGGCATCGGACGCCCGCTCGAGAGCTCCCGGTGGGCGAAGCCGTGGGGAAGATCGACGAGCGCCAGCACGACGAGGTCGCGCGCGCGGGCATCGGCGCGCCCCATCACCGAGCGGGCGAACTCGGCCATCCGCTGTTCGATCTCGGCATTGACCTGCTCGAGCTCCTGCCGCAGCCCGGCCGGGGCCCGCGTGAGGAGCTCGGCTCGTGAGAGGGCGTCGAGCAGCAGGGTGTCAGCCGGGTTGGCGAGGCAGTGGTCGTACATCGCCGATGCGACAGCGACGGCCCCTTCGATCGGGTCCTCGCCGCTGAGCACCGACAGGGCGGCCTGCTGACTTGCCCGGACGGCTCGCAGCCAGACGCGGGCGAGCAGTTCGTCGATCGAGTCGAAGCGATGATAGATCGAGCCGACCGGCACGCCGGCCGCCGTCGCGATCGCCTCGACGGTCGCGGCCCGCGTGCCACGCTCGACGAGGACTTCGCGTGCCGCGTCGAGGATCTCATCTGTGGTGAAGACGCGACGGGCCATCAGTCTGTAGAATACATACTCTAGAGGATACGCTCTATAAGGAGTTGGACAGTGCCCTCGATTGAACGCGACGGAGATGTCTTCGTGCTCGACCTCGGCGACGGCGAGAACCGCTTCAACGGCGCCTGGCTGGAGCAGGTCGAAGAGTGCCTTGACGAGGTGGAAGGGGCTGCTCCGTGTGCACTGCTCACCAGGGCCCGCGGCAAGATCTGGTCAAACGGACTGGACCTCGAGTGGATGGCAGGGCAGGGCGAGGGGGCGATGAGCTTCCTCGGCGAGGTCCACCGGCTGCTTGCACGGGTGCTCGAGCTGGGCGTGCCGACGGTGGCCGCGATCCAGGGCCACGCATTCGCTGCCGGTGCGATGCTCGCGCTGGCCCACGACGAGCGGGTGATGCGCGCCGATCGGGGCTTCTTCTGCCTGCCCGAGGTCGACATCCGGATCCCCTTCACGCCGGGCATGAACGCCCTGATCACGGCTCGCCTGCCCGCGCGAAGCGCCCACGAGGCGATGACGACCGGCCGGCGCTACGGCGGGAGCGACGCTCTCCTTGCCGGGATCGTCGAGGCCGCCGTGGCCGAGGCGGAGGTGCTCCCTACGGCGCTGGCCCGTGCCGCCGAGCTCGTCGGCAAGGACCCTGAGACGCTGCGGACGATCAAGCAGCGTCTCTATGCGGGGCCGCTCGCGCTGCTGCGCGAGGCGGAGCTGGGTTGAGGGGCCTAACCGGGATGCCCCGCTGGCCGCGCTTCGTGGAGGACTGGGGCTCGACGGCCGGCGAGCGCGAAGCGGCGCTTCCCTGCGACGGCGTAATCGCCGAGCCGGGCATGGTGCTCCACCGCGCAGTCGACGTCGGCGCGCGCCCGCAGACGGTGTTTCGCTGGCTCTGCCAGCTGCGAGTCGCCCCATACAGCTACGACCTGCTCGACAACGGCGGGCGGCGCAGCCCTCGCAGCCTCACCCCGGGTCTGGAGCGCCTGCAGGCCGGACAGCGGGTGATGCGTATCTTCCGCCTCGTTGAGTACGAGCCGGGCAGCTCGATCACGGTGCTCAGCGAGGGCAGGCTGTTCGGCCGGGTCGCCTGCACCTATCGAGTCACGGAGTCCGCCGGCGGGCGCTCGCGCCTGCTCGTCAGGCTGCTCGTGGCCCGCCGAGGACGCTCCCCGGCGGCACTCGCGATGGCGGGGCTGCTCCCGGTCGGAGACCTCGTGATGATGCGCCGTCAGCTGCTGAACCTGAAGGCTCTGGCGGAGGCGCAGGACGCGGGCGGCCCCGGGCGATAGCGTCCCGGGTCTGCCCACGCTGTCCACCCCATTCCCGCTCGCCGCGAGCTACGACGTGGTGCTCGTCGGGGGCGGGCACAACGCCCTGACGGCGGCTGCCTACCTCGCCCGCGCCGGGCGCAGCTGCCTGGTGCTCGAGTGCCGCCCGCAGCTCGGCGGAGCGGCCGCGTCGGAGGCGCTGTTCGAGGGCTTCGATGCGCGCGTCTCGAGCTACGCCTACCTGGTCAGCCTGCTGCCGGCGATGATCGTCGATGAGCTCGGGCTCCAGGTGCGACTGGCCCCCAGGAGCGTCTCCTCATACACCCCCGACCCGCGGGCCGGCGCGGGGCGGGGCTGCTCATCGACGGCGGCGATCAGGCGGCGACGAGACGCTCGTTCGAGGCCGTCACGGGCGGCGTCGGCGAGATGAAAGCCTGGGAGGCGTTCTACAGCGGTCTGCGCCGGCTCGCCGGGGTCGTCTTCCCGACGCTCACCGAGCCGCTGCGCTCACGCGAGGAGCTCCGCGCGATGGTCGGCGACGAGGCCGTCTGGGAGGCGATCTTCGAGACGCCCCTGGGGCGCACGCTGGCCGACACCTTCGCCGACGAGCTCGTCTCGGGCGTGGCGCTCACGGACGGCCTGATCGGGACGTTCGCCGAGGCCGAGGAGCCGAGCCTGCGCCAGAACCGCTGCTTCCTCTACCACGTGATCGGCCGAGGGACGGGCGCGTGGCAGGTGCCCGTCGGCGGCATGGGCGCGGTGTCGCGGGCGCTCGCCGGCGCCGCCGCCGCGGCGGGCGCCGAGCTGCGCACGGGCACCGAGGTGCTGGCGCTCGCCACCGCCGGAGAGGCCGTCGAGGTCTCCTTCGCCGACGCGGGGGGCGAGCACACGGTCCGCGCCCGGCACCTGTTGGCAGGCGCCGCACCGGCGGAGCTGGAACGGCTGCTCGGCGGGCCGTCGCCGGATCGGCCGCCGGAGGGCTCGCAGCTGAAGGTCAACCTCCTGCTGCTGGCGGCTGCCTCGCCTGCGCGACAGCACAGTCGCGCCCGAGCGGGCCTTCGCGGGGACCTTCCACATCAACGAGACGGCCGGCCAGCTGCGCCGTGCATACGAGCAGGCGGCGGCGGGAACCATCCCGGAGCTGCCGCCGTGCGAGGCCTACTGCCACTCGCTGGCCGACCCCGCGATCCTCGGCCCCGAGCTGCGCGCGGCGGGCGCCCAGACGCTGACCCTGTTCGCGCTGCACATGCCTGCCCGCCTGTTCAGGCGCGGACCCCGAGGGTGCCCGGCGGGCCGCCCTGCAGGCGACCCTCGCATCGCTCGACAGCGTCCTGGCCGAGCCGATCGGCGAGTGCCTGGCGCTGATGGAAGACGGGAGCCCCTGCATCGAGGCCCGCAGCCCGCTGGACATCGAGCGGGAGCTGCGCATGCCCGGCGGTCACATCTTCCACCGCGACCTGGCCTGGCCGTTCGCCGAGAGCGCCGCGGAGGTCGGGTCGCTGGGGGGTCGAGACCGAGGACCCGCGGATCATGATCTGCGGCGCGGGTGCCCGCCGCGGCGGCGGGGTCAGTGGGATCCCGGGGCGCAACGCCGCGATGGCGGTGCTGCAGGCCGGCTGAGGTGCCGGACCGCCCGTCGCTGACTCAGAGGACCATCTGGGTGCACGTGAAGCTGGCCGCGAGGCGCTCCCCGCGCATAACGCGGACCTGCCAGACCTGAGTTCTCGAGCCGATGTGGAGCGGTTCGCCGACGGCGGTCAGCTCATCCCCGTCGCCGGCCGAGGCGATCACGTTGATCTTCAGCTCGACCGTCGTGAAGCCGCGGCCCTCCTCGAGATTGCGCATCGTCCCCCAGGCCGCGACGGTATCGGCGAACGCGACCCAGGCGCCGCCGTGGACGTGGCCCATCGGATGGAGGTGGCGGCGATCGATCAGCATCCGGCCGAAGACCCGGTCGTTCTCGATCTCGGGCAGCTCGATCCCGAGATCGCCGGGAAACGATCCGGCCAGCCGTTCCCTGCTGAGGGCAGGGGTTATCGCCTCGTTGACCGCGCTCATGCGAGCTTGAGGCTATGCGATGGGCCGCTCTGCGGGCTCCCCGGCCGCCGCGCCGGCATCGGCGTCCTCGCGCTCGCACAGGAAGCGCTCGAGGCGCTCGTTGTAGGGGCGGCCCGTCGCCGGGACCGTGTGGCCGCGGCCGGGGATCGTGTCCCGCTCACCCGCCAGTTCCCGCGCGACGGCGTCGCATACCTGCTCGAAGACCTCCGAATGCCCTCCCGAGAGGACGAGCTTGGGAAACGGGGCCGCCCGCAGCTGCGCCCAGGGCGGGGAGGCCTCCCACGGCGGGCGCTCGCGCATCAGCAGCTGCGCTCCGGCGAGCAGCTCGCCGCTCAGGCGTTCGGGGGTCTCGCGGCTCACGCCGGCGCCGCCTCGGAAGGCCACCAGGAACTCGCGCGGCTCCAGCTGCGACGCCCGCGAGTAGAGCAGCCTCCCGCCCTCGAGCTGCCGGTCGACTGCGGGCGAGCCTTCGGCGACGCGCAGACACCCGGGCTCGGAGACCGTCAGCGAGCGCACGGCTCCGGGGCGCAGAGCGGCGGCGCAGATCGCGATGACCGCGCCGTAGGAGTGCCCGACGAGGTGTGCGCCGTCTCCGAGCACCTCGGCGATCAGGGGCGCCTCGAGCTCGAAGTCGCCGCGCGCCAGCGGCGGGCTGGCGGCGAAGCCGGGGCGGTTGGGCAGGCGCAGCGTCCAGCGCTCGGCCAGCTCCAACTGCCGGCGCCACGTCGTCTGGGCGCCCAGAACGCTGCCGTGCACGAACACCACCGGGGGGCCCGAGCCGATTTCGAGCACGTCCAGCCCGCCGCTCATGGCCGGTGATCCTATGCCCCCGGGGAGGCGCCCGGCTACGATCGGGACCGGTGGCTACGGTCGATCAGCGGGCTCCCGAGGCGGGGCCGCTCGCGCGCGTGCCCTCGGGCGTCCTGGTGCTCGGGGCGATCGCCTCGGTCCAGCTCGGGGCGGCGATCGCGACAACGCTGTTCGCGAGCCTCGGGCCGGCGGGCACCGTCTTCGAGCGCCTCGCGTTCGGCTCGTTGATCCTGCTCGCGATCTCGAGGCCGGGGCTCGAGGGTCACGACCGCCGGGAACTCGCCCAGGCGGCGGTCTTCGGGCTCGTCCTGGCGGCGATGAACCTCAGCTTCTATGAGTCCCTGCACCGGATCCCGCTGGGGATCGCGGTGGCGCTCGAGTTCGTCGGCCCACTGGCCGTGGCGCTCGCCGGCTCGCGGCGGGCGCTGGATCTGGTGTGGGTCGCGTTCGCCGCCGGGGGGATTCTCGTCCTGACGGACCCCGGCGGGCATGCGCTGGACGGGCTGGGCGTGCTCCTGGCGCTCCTGGCCGGCTGCTTCTGGGGTGCCTACATCGTCCTGAACGCGCGGCTGGGGAGGGTCTTCCCGGGCGGCAGCGGCCTCACCCTGGGGATCTGCGTCGGCGCGCTGGCGCTCGCCCCGTTCGGGATCGCCGAAGCCGGCGGGCACCTGCTGAACGGCGAATCGCTGCTGCTCGGTGCGGCGATCGGGCTGCTCTCCTCGGTGATCCCCTATTCGTTCGAGGTGGAAGCACTCAGGCGGATCGCCCCGCCGGTCTTCGGCGTCCTGATGAGCCTCGAGCCGGCCGTCGCGGCGCTCGCCGGGTTCCTCGTCGTGGGCCAGCGGATCAGCCTGCGGCTGCTGATCGGGATCGCACTCGTGATCGTCGCCTCGGCGGGTGCCGCCAGGGCCGGCGGTGAGGTCGCGGTGACGGTCTGAGACGCCGGGGGGGCCCTCAGGCTGAGCCCGCCGTGCGCAGGCTGACCGGGAGCGAGCTCAGGGCGTTCGCCCACGAGGAGGGCACGCGTGTGACGGGCCCGTTCAGCTCGATCTCGTCGATTCGCCCGAGGAGCTCCTCGAAGAGCACGCGAAGCTCGAGCCGGGCCAGCCCCGAACCGAGGCAGAAGTGGCGCCCGCCGCCACCGAAGGCGCAGTGGTCGTGCTCGGGGCGGGTCACATCGAACACCTGGGGCCGATCGTAGAGCGCCTCGTCGCGCGAGGCCGAGGCGTACCACATCAGTACCTTCTCGCCCTCGGCGATCGGCTGGCCGAGGATCTCCGTGTCGTGCTGGGCCGACCGCGCGAAGTAGTTGACGACCGAGCTGTAGCGCAGGATCTCCTCGATGGCCGCGCCGATCAGCTCGGGCCGGCGGCGCAACAGGGCGAGCTGGGCCGGGTGCTCCAGCAGGGCCAGCATCCCGGCCGAGGCCGTGTTTCGCGTCGTGTCGTTACCGGCGAAAACGAGCAGGCCGAAGAACACCAGGATCTCGTTCTCGTCGAGGCGCTCGCCGTCGACCTCGGCCCGGCGCAGCTGCATCACGAGGCTGTCTCCTCCTGCGGCTGCCTGGCGCTCGATCTGCGCGTGGAGATAGCCGGCCATCTCCACGAACGTCGCGGTTGCCGCGGCCGGCTCGGGCGAGCGCTGGGCCTGCTCGATCTGCTCGGTCCAGCGGTAGAGCTCTGGGATGTCCTGCTCGGGCAGGCCCATCAGCCGGCTCAGGACGCCGAGCGGGACGGGCACTGCGACCTCCGTGACGAAGTCACCTTCACCGCGCTCGATGAAACCGTCGATCGTGCTCCGCACGAGGGCCCTGATCTCCTCCTCCAGGCGCCGGACGGTCTGCGGCACGAAGGCGCTCTGGAGGATCTTGCGGTACTTGGTGTGCTCGGGAGGGTCCTTGAAGAGCAGCAGGTTGCGGTTGAGATCCAGGGTGTGACCTGGTCGGCGTTCAGGAAGACGCCGGCGCGGTAGGAGGAGAAGGTGGCCGTGTCGCGGCTCACAGCCGAGATCTCCGCATGCCTCGTCAGCGACCAGAAGCCCCCGCCTTCGGCGGTCGGGTTCCAGCGGACGGGGGCTTCGCGGCGCATCCGCGCGAACAGCTCATGGGGCGGGCCCTCCGCGAACCAGCGCGGGTCGATCAGGTCGATCTCGGCGAGGCTCGTGGCGCTCATCGGCCCACCGCCACGGGTTCGGGCAGCAGCCGCTCGAGCAGCGCGTAAGCCGGGCGGGCCCGCAGCTGCTCGCGCAGGTCGAGCCGGTAGTCGAGCAGCGCCAGGCTGGGGGCGATCATCAGGTCGGCGGCGTTCAGCTGCCCGCCGTTCAGCGTCCCGTCGGCGATCCAGCCGTCGACCCGGTCGAGCAGTCCGCCCAGCTCCCCGACGAGGGCCTCGCTGTGGGCGGTTCCCGCCGCGAAGGTCGTCCTCGCAGCGAAGCCGTTCAACAGCACCCGGCCCGGGCCGTTGCCGGCGAGCAGCGGGCCGAGGCGTCCCCGGGCGCCGCGTTCATGCAGCGCGGCAAGGCTCGTGCCGGCTGCGGCCATGACCGTGCGGCGAGCCGCCATCTGCAGTGGCCCGTCGCCCCAGCGCAGCGCCTCCTCGACGGCCGCTCGGTGGGCGGCGTCGGTGGGGAACAGCGGCGGCTCGGGGCGCAGCTCCTCGAGGAAGTCGATGATCGCCAGGTTGGTCTGCGCCCGCTGATCCTCATGGCGCAGCGCGGGGACTGTCCCCATCCGGTCCATCAGGGCGAGCGCGGGCCCCGTATGGCCGTCGACGCTCCTGATCGGCGAGGCGTTGCCGGGGAACCCCAGCAGGCGGATGAGGAACGGGTGCAGCCCTGTCGCCAGCACGACGGTCTCATACGGGAGGCCCTTGTGATCGAGGGCCAGCATCGCGGTCCTGCAGGCATGCGAGCCCGTGATCACGTACAGCCTCGTCATCTCACGCGGGGCTATTCCAGCGGCGTCGTATAGGCGCCCGAGAGGCCGCCGTCGACGAGGAAGCTGGACGCCGTCATGAAGCTCGACTCGAGCTTGCCAGGAAGACGACCGCCCCGGCGATCTCCTCGGCCCGGGCGAAGCGGCCCATCGGCACGTGCACCAGGCGCCGGGCTGCCTGCTCGGGGTCCTTGGCGTAGAGCTCTTTGAGCAGCGGCGTGTCGACGGGGCCCGGGCAGAGGGCGTTGACGCGGACGCCGCGGCGAGCGAACTCGACCCCCAGCTCGCGTGACATCGCCAGCACCCCTCCCTTGGAGGCGGTGTAGGAGATCTGCGACGTCGCCGCCCCCATCACCGCGACGAAGGACGCCGTGTTGATGACCGAGCCCCGTTCCGGCCCCTCGTTGCGCAGCAGCTCGGGGATGCCGTGCTTGCAGCAGAGAAAGACGCTGCGCAGGTTGACCGACTGGACGCGCTCCCAGGCCTCGAGCGTCGTCTCGAGGACCGAGCCGTCGTCGTTCGGCGAGATGCCGGCGTTGTTGAACAGGACGTCGATCCGCCCGAAGCGCTCGCGGGCCTCGCGGTAGATGCCCTGAAACCTGCTCCTCGCTGGTCAGGTCGGCCTGCAACGCCAGGTCACCGGGCGAGCCGGCGAGGACGTCGACGCCGACCACCGTTGCGCCCTCGCGCTGGAAGGCATTGACCGTCGCCGCGCCGATACCGCCACTGGCGCCCGTGACGATGCACACCCGTCCGCTGAGCCGTCCGCTCGTGCTCATGATCCCTCCGTCGCGTAGAAGACCGTCTTGACCTCTGTATAGGCGTCCAGTGCGTGCGGCCCGAGCTCGCGCCCGTAGCCGGACTGCTTGAAGCCGCCGAACGGCGTCGTGACCCGCACGGAGCTGTTCGAGTTGATCGACAGCACGCCGGTCTCCACAGCGCGTGCCACACGCAGCGCCCGCGCACCGTCGCGCGTCCAGATCGAGCCGGACAGCCCGTAGATCGTGTCGTTGGCCAATTCGATCGCGTGCGCCTCGTCGCGGAAGGCAAGGACCGCCGCGATCGGGCCGAAGACCTCCTCGCGGACGACGCGGTCCGAGGGCCCCACCCCGGCGATGACCGTCGGCGCGAACCAGAACCCGGGGCCCTCCGGCGCGCTGCCGCGGAAGGAGACCTCGACGTCGTCCGCCAAAAACGAGGCGACCGTCTCGCGCTGGGCGGCGGAGATCAACGGGCCCATCTGCGTGCTCTCCTCGAGCGGGTCACCGACCCGCAGCGCCTTGACCTGGGTCTCGAGCAGCTCCAGGAAGCGATCGAGGGCCGACTCCTGGACGAGGATCCGCGAGCGCGCGCAGCAGTCCTGCCCGGCGTTCCCGAACACGGCCGACGGCGCCGCGGCGGCCGCGGCCTCGAGGTCTGCGTCGGCGAAGATGATGTTGGCCGACTTGCCGCCGAGCTCGAGCGTGACCCGCTTGATCGTCTCGGCGGCACCGCGGGCGATCGTGCGCCCGACCTCGGTCGAGCCGGTGAAGGCGATCTTGGCCACCCCGGGATGCTCGACGAGTCGCTGGCCACAGCTGCGGCCGGGCCCGACGACGACGTTGACGACGCCGTCGGGGATCCCCGCCTCCGCCGCAAGCTCCGCGAAGCGCAGCGCCGTCAGCGGCGTCAGCTCGGCCGGCTTGAGGACGATCGTGTTGCCGGCGGCCAGCGCCGGGGCCATCTTCCAGGAGGCGATCGTCAGCGGGAAGTTCCAGGGGGTGATCAACCCGACCACGCCGACGGGCTCGCGGACGGTGAAGGCATGTCCGCCGGCGACCGGGATCGTGTCGCCCAGCAGGCGCTCAGGGGCCCCGGCGTAGTAGCGGAACGTGTCCACGACCATTCCCATCTCGCCCCGTGCATCGGTGATCGCCTTGCCGGCGTTTCGGGCCTCGAGCACGGCCAGCTCCTCGAGGTGCTCGTGCAGGTTCTCGGCCAGCGAGCGCAGCACGCCGGCCCGCTCGCCCGGGCCGAGGCGCCGCCACGCGGCAAGCGCCTCACCGGCGTGGGCGACGGCCTCGTCGATCTGCTCGACCCCGGCCCGGGGGACCTCCTCGAGCACCGCCTCGGTGGCGGGCTCGAGGACTGCGAGCGTCTCGCTCATGGCGCCGTCCGCGTCGCTCCCGCCACGATGTCCGTGGCGGGAAGGTTGCAGCGCCCCGTGTTCAAGCTAGGGCGCCTCGGCGATCGCCGGCAACGAGACTTCGGAGTCGAGCTCGTCGATCGTGCGAATCGGGCCGGTGAACGTCTTTTTCGCCGAGACCAGGTACCAGATCGTCACGATCGCCATCAGCCCGATCGTCGCGATCGGCGCGTAGTTGACCGAGGACCAGGTGAATTCTTTGCCGAAGAACACGCCGGCAGGTTCGGTCGGCAGGCAGAAGACGATCACGCAGATGCCAACCCAGACAACGGCGACCACGTTGATCCATTTCCATTTGGAGCCCAGGTTCCAGGAGCCGGGGGTGAAGCTCGCCCCGGCCCGCCAGCGCAGGTAGACGGGGATCGTGTAGGCGATGTAGAGCCCGATCACCGACATCGAGGTGACCGCGAAGAACGCCACCGGGTAGCCGGCTTTGTCGGGGAAGAAGGCCGGCACGGTGACGAGCGCGGCGAAGAAGACCACGAACGCGACCGCCCAGGTGGGCGTCTTGTTCGCGCCCAGCCGCCGCCAGAGGTTGTGGCCGGGCACGGCTCCGTCGCGCGAGAACGCGAACGTCATTCGCGAGGCGCTGGTGACGCACGCCATGCCGCAGAACAGCTGGCCGATCACCGAGATGATGATGATCGCCTTCGTCGCCCACAGGTGGCCGATCTGTTCGAACACCGCGATCGCCGGGAAGCCGGCTTTGGAGATCGTCGTGATGTTGGCTTTCTGCACGGCGAAGGTGATCCCGAGGAGCACGATCCAGCCGGCGACGGCGGAGTAGAAGACGCTCCGCCAGATGCCTTTGGCCGAGGAGTCTTCGGCGCCGTGCGTCTCCTCCGAGACGTGCGCCGAGGCGTCGTACCCGGTGATCGTGTACATCGTCAGCAGGAAGCCGAGTGGCAGGACGTAGAACCAGTACATGCTGTGGTTGAAGCCGCTGAAGTTCTGTTTCGTGCTGAACACGTAGGAGGCACTCGCGTGGTTGCCCGGCACGATGATCAGCAGCAGCACGATCACCGCGACGCCCGCGACGTGCCACCAGACCGAGACGCCGTTGAAGATCGAGACCAGGTGGCTTGAGAAGACGTTGATCAGGCCGTGGATGATCAGCACGACCAGGAAGATCGCGAACGTGACGTGGGCCAGGTATTTCACGTTGGTCGAGGTGAAGTTGAAGATGAAGTTGAGTTTGTAAATCCCGAACAGCGCCTCGAGGAACGAGGAGGCCGCGTAGTCGACCGAGGCCACGACGGCCACCAGGCCGATCAGGTTGAACCAGCCGGTGAACCAGCCCCAGCCTGCCCCGCCGAGCTTCGATGACCAGTAGTAGATGCCGCCCGCCGTCGGCATCGCCGAGGCCAGTTCGGACATCGAGAAGGCGACCGCGAGGATCAGGATGCTGATCAGCGGCCAGGCGATCGAGATCGCGACCGGCCCGCCGTCGCGGAAGCCCTGGCCGTACGTCGTGAAGCAGCCCGAGAGGACCGAGATGATCGAGAATGAGATCGCGAAGTTCGAGAACGAACTCCAGCCGCGCTTCAGCTCCTGTTTGTATCCGAGTTCGGCGAGCCTCTGCTCATCGCTTCCCATGGTCCCCGCTGCACTCATCCGCACGACCCCCTAAAGAAGAAAAGGTTTGGTCTTCCGTCCTTCGTTCGTGACGATACGCTCGTTCGCGGACGGAAGTCAAGTGCTGCGGGCCTGAAATCGTGCTTTTTGGGGACTCAAACGGCCCCTTTGGGCCGCTCGGGGCGCCTCAGCCGCCGGGGAGCAGGCCCGCCAGGATGTGCTCGGTGCCCTGCAGGTGGTCGGTCATGACGCGGACGGCGCGCATCGCGTCGCCCTCGCGTACCGCCGCCAGCAGCCTGTGGTGCTGGGCATTTGAGGAGGCAAGCACGGCCGCGGGGTGGGCGATGTAGGCGATCAGGTCGGTCATGGCACCCTGCACCTCGGTCATCTCGCGCACCAGCCGGGTGGAGTGGGTCGCCTTCGCGAGGCCCACGTGCAGGCGGATGTCGGCCTGGCGGTAGGCGGGGAAGTCATCGAGCGCCGCGTCGAGTGTGGCGGCGATCTGATCGAGCCCGTCGAGGTCCTCCGGGAGAGCACGCTCCGCTGCGAGGACAGCGACGCCGAGCTCGACGGCCAGGCGCTGGTCGCAGCTCTCGCGCCATTCGGCGAGGACCCGCCTCGAGGGCGGGTCCGCCGGGGGCTGGGGGTCTGAGACGAATGTGCCGCCGCCGCGGCCGCGGGTCGCGAAGACGTGTCCGCTCTGGCTCAGCGCCGTCAGGGCCTGGCGCAGCGTCGAGCGGGCGATCCCCAGGCGCCCGCACAGCTCGCGCTCGGCGGGCAGCTGAGAGCCCGGCGGCAGCAGGCCGAGCTTGATCGCCGTGCCGAGGCGATCGACGGTCTCCTCGAAGGCCGTCTGGGAGCGGACGGGTGCGAATACTGCGTCTGGCGGCGCGAGCGTGAGGGCGGCGATGCGCTGCTCAGCCGAGCCGGCCACGGTCCTCAGGCCCGGACTTACTCACAGCCGCTCGAATCCTCGGAAGCGCTCCCAGTCGGTGACGCTCGACTGGAAGGCCTTGAGCTCGATGTCGGCGGCGTTCAGGTAGTGGGCGACGACATCCTCGCCGAAGGCCTCCCGCGCGACCTCGCTGGAGGCGAACAGGTCGCGGGCGTCGCGCAGTGTCTGCGGCACCCGGGGGCGATCCGCGGCGGCGTAGGCGTTGCCGGCCAGTGGCGGCTCGAGCTCGAGGCCCGCGTCGATCCCGTGCAGACCGGAGGCGATCAGTGCGCTGAGTGCCAGGTAGGGGTTCAGGTCGGCCCCGCCGGCGCGGTTCTCGAAGCGCCGCGACGGGCCGTGGCCGACGACCCGCAGCGAACAGGTCCGGTTGTCCTCGCCCCAGGCAACCGCCGTCGGGGCGAAGCTCGCGGCGGCGAAGCGCTTGTAGGAGTTGATGTTGGGCGCCAGCAGCAGGGTCATCTCGCGCAGGCATGCAAGCTGGCCGGCCAGGAAGGAGTCGAACAGCGCCGGCTCGCGGTGAAACAGCGGGGTGGGTGGGTCCCCGATCTCGGCCAGGGAGAAGTGGATGTGGCACGAGTTGCCCTCACGTTCGTCGTACTTCGCCATGAACGTGATCGCCGTGCCCTCCTCGGCCGCGATCTCCTTGGCGCCGTTCTTGAAGATCACGTGCTCGTCGGCTGTCCGCAGAGCGTCGGCGTAGCGGAAGTTGATCTCGTGCTGGCCGAAGTTGCACTCGCCCTTGGAGTCCTCGACGACCATTCCGGCGGCGGCCATGCTGTTGCGGATACGGCGGATCAGCGGCTCGACCCGGGCCGTTCCGAGCAGCGAGTAGTCGACGTTGTAGAGGTTGGCCGGGCGCAGCTCCCGGTAGTGCTTGTGCCACGCCTCCTCGTAGGTGTCCATGAAGACCATGAACTCGAGCTCGGTGCCCGCATTGGCCATCCAGCCGCGCTCGGTGAGGCGCGCGAGCTGGCGGCGGAGGATCTGGCGCGGCGAGGCGACGACGTCGGAGCCGTCCAGCCAGGCGACGTCGGCGAGGCAGATCACGGTCCCCTCCTGCCAGGGGACCGGGCGCAGCGTCGCGACGTCGGGGACCATCACCATGTCGCCGTAGCCGCGCTCCCAGGAGGACATCGCGTAGCCCTCGACGGTCGCCATGTCGACGTCGACGGCCAGCAGGTAGTTGCAGCCCTCGGCGCCGTGCTCGAGCACCTCGGCGAGGAAGTGGGTCGCCGTCAGGCGCTTTCCCTGGAGGCGTCCCTGCATGTCGGTGATCGCCAAGAGGACGGTGTCGACCGTGCCCAGCTCGACCGCCTCCCTGAGTTCCTCGATCGTCACGGACCTGAAGGTATACGAAGCGGACCTTCGGCGTATAGGGCAGCGCCGCTCAGGAGGGATCGGCGAGCACGCCGCCGGTGGCCGGCTCGAGCCCGCGCGCACTCTCGGAGTGCTCGCGGCTGTCACGTGTGGAGATCAAGAGGACCGCCAGAATCGCCCCGGCCAGTGCGAATCCCGAGCCCGTCAGGAACGCGCGCTGGAAGCCCTTGGTGAGTGCGCCGGCGGGATCGTGCCCGCCGGCTGCGAGGATCGATTTGGTACGGCTGTCGGCGATCGTCGCGAGGATCGCGAGGCCGAGCGCGCCGCCGACCTGCTGGGCGGTGTTGACCAGGCCAGAGGCCAGCCCCGCCTCATGCGGGCGGGTGCCTGTGACCGCGGCGATCGTGACCGGCACGAACGACAGCCCCAGCCCGCCGCTGCGAGCAGCGACGGGCCGAGCACATCGGCCGCGAAGCTGCCGTGGACCGGGATGCGCGAGAACCAGAACAGCCCGCCCGCGACGAACAGGAGCCCAACGATCAGGACCGGCTTGAAGCCGATCCGCGTCACTCCCACCGAGGCCGCGCCGGCCGAGAGGATGATCCCGACCGAGAGCGGCAGATAGGAGAGGCCTGCCTTCAGCGCGGAGTAGTGGAGTACCTGCTGCATGTAGAGCGAGACGAAGAAGAACATCGAGAACAGCGACATCCCGATCAGCAGGGCGACGATGTTCGCGCCCCGCAGCGTCCGCAGGCGGAAGATCGAGAACGGCATCAGCGGCGCCTTGCGCCGCCCCTCGATGACGATGAAGCCGGCCAGCAGCACGAGTGCGCCGGCGATCTTCGCGATCGTCGACGTCGAGCCCCAGCCGACGTTCACGGCGTCCACGAGCGCGTAGACGAGCAGGCCCAGGCCCGCGGTCACGGTGACGGCGCCGGGTATGTCGAAGTCGCGGTTCTCGAACTCGGCGTGGCTCTCGAGCAGGATCCGCGGGGCGAGGAAGGTGCATACCAGCCCGATCGGGACGTTCACGAACAGCACCCAGCGCCAGCTCAGGCCGCTCGTGAGGATGCCTCCGAGCAGCACGCCCGCGGCTCCACCCGCCCCCGCGACGGCTCCCCACACCCCGAGTGCACGGTTGCGCTCCTCCCCTTCGGCGAAGGTCGTCGTGACGATCGAAAGGGCGGCCGGCGAGACGATCGCGGCCCCCAGTCCCTGGACTGCGCGGGCCGTGATCAGCCACGCCTCGGACTGGGCCAGCCCGCCCAGCAGCGAGGCGATCGAGAAGATCGAGAGCCCCACCATGAACATCCTTCTGCGGCCCATCAGGTCCGCCAGCCGGCCACCGAGCAGCAGGAAGCCGCCGAACGTCAGCGTGTAGGCGTTGACGACCCACGAGAGGTCGGCCTGGGAGAAGTGCAGGGCCGTCCCGATCGAGGGCAGGGCGATGTTCACGATCGAGGCATCGATCACCACGACGAACTGCGTCATCGCCAGGAGCGCCAGCGCCAGTGACTTGCCGCGGGCATCGTGTTCGGTCATGGACGGCCGTCCTATCCGGGGAGCTTTACGGAAGATGAATTCCGTTTCCGATTCGCTAACGTAGCACACGTACCTGCGATTCGGAGTTATGGTTCCGTTTCCCGCCCGAGACAGGTCCGCAGACGACGATGTCGAGCACACCCATCACAGAGACACGGCCGATGAGGGCCGACGCACGCCGCAACCGCGAGCGTATCCTGGCGGCCGCACGCGAGCTGTTCGCGGGGGAGCCCCCGGAGGTGCAGATGGACGATCTGGCGCGCCGGGCGGGCGTCGGCGTCGGCACCGTCTACCGGCATTTTCCGGACAAGGAGGCGCTGATGGGCGAACTCGTCCGCGAGCGCTTCGCGCTGTTCAACGAGCAGCTGCGCCTGGCGCTGGATGCCCCCGGGGAGGCGTCGGCGGACGCGCTGGCGCAGGCGCTGCGGGCGAGCGCTGAGGGCCTGGCCGACGACGCGGCGACCCGCTTCGCGTTCATGAGCGGCGGCGAGCGGGTGTTCGCGCACGCGGCGCTCGAGGCGGATGAGTTCATGCGCCTGGCGGAGGTGCTCGTGCGCCGAGCACGGCGCGCCGGCCTGCTGGCCCCCGGCTTCAGGGCCGAGGACATCCCGATGATGATGTGCGGCGTCTGCTCGACGATGGGCCGGCCCGGCCCGGGATGGGACTGGCGCCGGCACTTCGAGCTGCTGATCCGGGGGATGCGGGCCCGGTGAGCCTGCTCTCGGCCCCCGAGCCGGTCACGGCCGTGCTCGAGCGCCCGCACTCGCTGCTCGAGGGGCCGCGGATCGCCCCCGATGGCTCCCTCGTCTACAGCGACGTGATCGCCGGCGGGCTCTGGGCGTGGCGCCCGGATGGGCAGATCGTCGAGCTGCTGGCGGGACGCCGGGGCATCGGCGGGGTGCTCGCGCACGCCGACGGGGGCTGGGTCCTCAGCGGCAGGAGCATCCTGCACCTGGCGCCCGACGGGAGCCAGCGGGAGCTTCTGAGCGACCCCGAGGTTCCCGGCTACAACGACCTCGGCGTGACCCCGGCCGGAGATCTGCTCGTGGGTGAGCTGCGCTACCGGCCGATGTCCGGCGAGGAGCCTCGCGAGGGACGGCTGCTGGCGCTCGCGCCAGGCGCGCCCCCGCGGGTGCTCAGCGAGGAGGTCCTGTGGCCCAACGGGATCGGCGTCTCAGGAGACGGAGAGCGGGTCTACTTCAGCGACTATGGCCGCCGCCGGGTCCTCGTGACGGGGCTCGAGGGCGGCCCCACCGAGGTCTTCGCCGACGCGCCGCAGGGCTCGGCGGACGGGCTCGCTGTGGACGCCGACGGCGGGGTCTGGGTCGCGCTCGGGGAGGCAGGCGCGGTTGCCCGCTTCTCCTCCTCCGGCGAGCTGGACGAGGTGATAAAGATGCCTGCGGGCTTCGTCTCGAGCATCTCCTTCGGCGGCGCCGACATGTGCGACGTGCTGATCAGCACGGCCGACAACGAGTTGCGCCCCGAGTTGGGCGGAACGCTCCTGCGGGCGCGCAGCGAGCTCGCCGGGCAGCCGCTGACGCCAGTCCGCGTCTGAGCTGCGGGTCAGGAGCGCCCGGCGGCGCGCAGCGAGGACTCGGCGGTGAGGACCCGTGCCCGGATCGCGGCCGCGACGGCGGCGGGGTCGTCGTAGTAGGGGACGTGGCCGGTGCCCAGCGAAAGATGGGTGGCCCAGGGCATCAGCCTGCGCGCGCGGGCCGCCTGGGTCCGGTAGGGCAGCAGCCGGTCGCGGACACCCCAGGCGATCGTCACCTCCGCGTTGCGCAGCTCCTCGGGCGCCGCGAAGGTGTAGTGCTCGAAGGCCTTCAGTGCGCCGCTCAGAGCAGGCGCCGCCCAGGCGTCGCGCAGCGTCCCGACGGCCTCCTCGGCGGGCAGTCGAGCGGGATAGCCGAAGTTCTGCGAGAACAGCGCGATCCGCCCCGCGCGGGTCCGGGCGGCCGCTTCGAGCCCCGGGCGGGCAGGCGCCGGGACGGAGCCCAGCGCGCTCAGCGAGAGCTGGCAGAAGCGGCGTTCGGCGGGCGACCAGAAGCCCGCCGGGGAGAATGCCGTGACCGAGCTGACGGCCCTGCGCCGCGCGAGCTCGAGCCCGATCGCCCCGCCCATCGAGTTGCCCGCGACGTGGGGGCGTTCGAGACCGAGCTCGGCCAGGAACCACTCGAAGGCGTCGGCGTAGGAGGTGATCGTGGGCTCGATCCCGGAGGCCAGGGGGGCGGAGCGCCCGAAGCCCGGCGAATCGCAGGCGATCAGGTCGAACTCTCCCCGCAGGCGCTCGATCACCGGCCGCCAGCCCTGCCAGTGGTGCCCGACGCCGTGCAGCAACAGCACCGCCGGCCCCGTGCCCTCGCGGTGGTAGTTGATCGAGACGCTCATGCGAGATCCCTGATCAGGTCGGCTCCGCGCTCGGCGATCATGATCGTCGGAGCGTTCGTGTTGCCGCCGACGATCGTCGGCATGATCGAGGCGTCGATCACGCGCAGGCCCTCGAGCCCGTGCACCCGAAGGCGCGAGTCGACGACGGCCTGCTCATGCGTGTCGCTCATCCGCGCGGTGCCGACGGGGTGGTAGATCAGCATCAGCCGCCGGCGCAGGTCGGCTTCGAGCTCCTGGCGGTCGACGTTGCCGGGGCCGGGCTTCAGCTCCTTGATCACGATCTCAGCCAGCGGGCCCTCAGCGGCGATCCGGCGGGCGAGCTCCATGCCGGCGATCATCGACTCGACGTCCTCGGGCTCGGAGAGCGAGTTCGTCAGGATCCTGGGCTTGTCGGTCGGGTCGGCCGAGCGCAGCCAGACCCGGCCGCGGGCCTTGGGTGAGACCAGCACCGGCGCGATCACCATGCAGTGCCCCTCGTAGGTCTCGGCGCCGTGGTCTTCGAAGTAGGCGGCCCCCATGTGGAACTGGATGTCGGCCGCCGGCAGCCCGCCGCGGGTGCGGGTGAAGGCGACGACCTCTGCGACGGTCGAGGAGAGCGGCCCCGAGCGGCGCAGCAGCCACTCCGCCAGCGGCTTGGGCTTGTCGGCGCCGTAGAGCGTCTGCTGGTCGGAGACTTCCCACATGCAGGTCACGAACGGGTGGTCCTGGAGGTTGCGCCCGACGCCCGGCAGCGCGTGGCGGGCCTGGATGCCCGCGGCGGACAGCTCGGCGGGGTCGCCGATGCCCGAGAGCAGCAGCAGCTGGGGCGATCCGATCGCACCGGCGGCGAGGATCACCTCCCGACCCGCACGCGCCAGCTCGGAGCCGCCGCGGCCCTTGCGCAGCCGCACGCCGGCTGCGCGGTTGCCGTCGAGCTCGACGCCGAGCACCTGGACGCGCGTGCGGACCTCGAGGTTCGGACGGGTCATCGCCGGGCGCAGGTAGGCATCCGCGGCGCTGAAGCGCCGGCCGTTCTTCTGTGTCACCTGGAACACCGAGGCGCCGTCCTGCTCGGGACCGTTGTAGTCGGCGATCCGCGGGATGCCGGCGGCCTCGCTGGCGGCCAGCAGGCGGGCGTTCATCGGCCGCGGCGAGCGCTGCTCGGAGACCCGCAGGGGACCGCCGGCACCGTGATACTCCGATGCCCCGCGGACGTTGTCCTCGGAGCGGATGAAGTACGGCAGGACGTCGCGGTAGCCCCACCCCGGTGCCCCCTGGGCCTCCCAGCTGTCGTAGTCGAACGGGCGCCCGCGGACGTAGAGCATCGCGTTCATCGAGCTCGAGCCGCCCAGCGCCTTCCCGCGCGGGACGAACAGCTCGCGGCCATCGACATGCGGCTCGGGCTCGGTCGCGAAATCCCAGTCGAGCTTCGTGTGGAACTGTTCGGGGAAGGCGGCCGGGATCTTGATCTTCAGCGAGCGATCCGAGCCCCCGGCCTCGAGCAGCAGCACGCTCACCGAGGGGTCCTCGGAGAGGCGGTTGGCCAGCACGCATCCGGCTGAGCCGGCTCCGACGATTACGTAGTCGTGCATCGCTCCTCTTTCCTCGGTTCCTCAGGCCCCCGCCACGGCGGTCCGCTCGGGCAGGGGTGCAAAGCGGTACTGGCCGGCGTCCAGCCGCGATGCCTGGGCGAGGTACTCGCGCATGTATCCCGGCCAGTTGGCGACGATCCGCCCGTCGCGGTCGCGATACCAGGAGTCGCACTCGGTCCAGGCCGTGCCGGCGAAGCGATGCTGCAGCGCACGGTCGCTCGTCGCCTCGACCTCGGGGCGGACCTCGATCGCCCCAGCCCCGCGTGCGGCGAGGTGCTGCAGCGCCTGGCGCACATAGCCGGCCTGCGTCTCCAGGTAGAAGATGATCGAGCCGCCGGAGGTGTTCGTGTTGGGGCCGTAGAGGACGAACATGTTGGGGAAGCCCGGCACGCAGATGCCGAGGTGGGCGTGGGCCCCGCCGGCCCACTCGTCGCTGAGCCGGCGTTCCTCGCGCCCGCTGATCGCCATCGGGAACATGAAGTCGTTGGTCCTGAACCCGGTCCCCCAGATGATGCAGTCCAGCTCGTGCGTCCGTCCGGAGGCATCGATGATCCCCGTGGGGGAGATCGCCGTTATCGGGTCGGTGACCAGCTCGACGTTCTGCCTTTCGAGGGCCGGCAGGAAGAGCGAGCTGAACAGCACCCGCTTGCAGCCGAAGGTGTAGTCGGGCCAGGCCTTGCGGCGCAGCGCGGGGTCCTTCAGCTGGGTTCGCATGAACATGCTCGAGCGCGCCCGCCCGAGTACACCGAGCGTCCGGGGGTGGCGGATCATGGCCGTCAGCGACTCGCCGTACTCGAAGACGAACCGGCGGCGCAGGGCCTGCAGGCCGGGGACCTTCTCGAACAGCGCCTTGGCGGCTGCCGGGTAGGGGCGGTTCCGGCGCGGCAGAAACCAGTTGCCGGTGCGCTGGAAGACCGTCATCCGCTGGACCTCCTGCGCGATCTCGGGCACGAACTGGACTGCGCTCGCGCCCGTGCCGATCACCGCCACGCGCTTGCCCGCGAGCGGGTAGGAGTGGTCCCATTCGGCGGAGTGGAAGCTGTGCCCGGCGAACGTGTCGGCGCCCTCGATCCTCGGGCGGTGCGGCTGGTGCAGCTGGCCGGTGGCGAGGATCAGCGCCTCGGCCTCGTAGGTCTCGCCCTGAGCGGTCTCGACCGACCAGCTGCAGGTGGTCTCCTCCCAGGTGCAGGCCGTGACGGTCCGTTCGGTCCGGACGAGCCCGTCGATGCCGTATTCCGCTGCGACCTCGTGCAGGTAACGGTGGATCTCCTGCTGGGTCGAGCAGAGCCTGGACCAGTCCCGCCGCTGCGCGAAGGAGAACGAGTACAGGTGGCTGGGCACGTCGCAGGCGGCCCCGGGGTAGCTGTTGTAGAACCAGGTCCCGCCGAGGTCGGCGCCCTTCTCGAGGATCGTGATGTCCGTGATCCCATGGCGCTGCAGCTCGATCGCGGCCGCGACCCCGCCGAAGCCGGCGCCCACGATCAGGACCCGCATCGTTCGCTGTGGCGTCGCTTGTTCATCCATGGCTGCGGCGGACACGCAGGGTTCGCTCCCGGTCGGCGTGCTTCCAGCGCCAACCTTATGCGCTCCGGCCGGGCGGTGCCAGGCCCCCCGCGGGCTGCGGGAGCGTCCGGGCGAGCCACTCCGCCGCGGCCGGCAGGACGGCCGGGTCGATCTGATGCCCGACGTCGGACTCCCGGTACTCGACCGCCATGCCGGCGTCGCTGAGCGTCTGCGCCGCCAGGCGCCCGAGCTCGACCGCGATCACCGGATCGCGGCTGCCATGGGCGATGAAGGCGCGCAGGCCGGGCCTGTCCTCGAGCGCCGGCTCCCAGCCGGGGACACGGGGGATGAAGCCCGAGAAGCCCAGGATCCCCGCGGGCGCGGGGCGCTCGGCGCTCAGGGCCAGGGCGTGGCTCATCGCACAGCCCATCGAGAAGCCACCCAGGACGGTCCGCTCGGGGCCGATGCCGGTGCGCGAGAAGAGCTCGTCGTGGAACTCCGCGAGGGCCGCCCTGGCGGCTTCGAAGGTCTGCGGGTCCGGGAAGCCGACGCGGGGGACCAGATACCAGTGAAACCCGGGCGCGCCCGGCAGTGCCAGCGGCGCACGGGGCGTGACGAGGTGCAGCTCGCGGGCGGGATCGAGGATCTCACCGAGGCCGATCAGGTCGCGCTCGTCGGAGCCGCGGCCGTGGTGCAGGACGAGCAGCCCGCGGGGAGCCGCGGCGGGCGGGCGCTCGATGAACTGCAGCGAGCTCATGGCGCGTGGGCGAGCAGCCGGGCGGCGACCCCTTCGATCGTTTGCTCGCCGTAGGCCATTGAGGGATCGCCGTCGGTCAGCACCGCGACGGTGAAGCTCACCGGTGTGCGTTCGAGTCGTGCGACCTCATTGAACAGCCCCTCTTCGGGCAGGGCGCCGGTCTTGAAGAAGACCTGCCAGGCGGGGCGTGCAACCGGCGGGAAGCCCCACGACTGCGAGGGCTCGATACCGGCCATCAGCCCGCGGGCGTACGCATAGAAGCGTCCGGGGACCAGACGCGGGAGCTCGGCGAGGAACCGCACCTGGTCGGCCGCTGAGGTCTGCGAGTAGGCCCACCATCCGACACCCGGGACATAGTCGCGCATGCCCGCTTCGCGGGCCACCCGCTCGACCGCCGGCTCGCCCACGGCCGCCAGCACCGCCGAGGCGTCTTCGTTGTTGGATTCGTGGATCATCGGGTAGAGCAGCGCGTTCTCGCCCGCTGTCAGGCTGCGGTGGTGCGCGGCGAGCAGCTGTAGATAGGCGGTCAGGAACATCACCTTGATCACGCTGGCTGTCTCGAAGTGTGCGTAGAGGTTCAGCCCGCTGAGCCGGCCGCTGCTGTCGAGGACCGCGAACGCCTTTGCCCCCGCGCGGCCTTCCAGAAAGCTGCGTGCGGCGGCGATGGCACCCGTAGACGGGTAGGGCGGCTGCGGGATGCCTTGGCCTTCGCCGGAGAACTCCAGCGCCGCGGCAGCCGGGGCCGTGACGGCGGCCATCGCCAGCGCCGCGCCGAGCGCCAGCACGAAGTTCAACACCGGGCGACGCTCAGTTGCCATCGGGGAGCCTGAAGCCGCGGTCCGGACAGGAGCCGTGCGTCGCCGCGGGGCCCATCGAGGCTTCCCAGGCGGGGTTGAGGCAGGCCCTGTAGCTGAAGTGGCGTGCCGGCGGGTCGACGATCGTGCTCGCGTAGGTCACGCCGGGACCGAGCTCGCCGGAGGCGCTTGTCGCTGCCAGCTCGAAGGTCCTCGAGCCACGGGCCGCGAGATACCAGTAGACGATCCCCGGGCGAGCCCGGGCCGCGGGGTTGTGTTCGATCCGGAGGCTCAGCCGCACGCGGCCCGGGCCGAGGCTGCGCGACTCCAGCGCGACGCGCGGGTCGACGGTCACCTGCAGCGTCGCACTCGCAGTCGCGGGCGCCGCGGTCAACGAGACACGCAGGCGGGTGTTCTCCTGCGGTCTGGTCGGGGCGAAGGTGAAGCTCCCGGCGGCGGCGCTCTCGGTGTGCTCGACGACGGCGAAGGCGCGGAACGGGTAGGGCGCTGCTTCCAGCTGGAGCTCCTGCGTCGCCTGGGGGGATCCCGTGAGGTTCCCCGCGACCGTGACGCCGGCCCCGAGGGGGATCTCCTGCGCCACCGCTGAGATGGAGATCGAGGGCGCCCCTGCCGCGAGCACGCCGGGCGTGAGCCCGAGCAGCAACAGGGCGGCGGTACAGATCGCGATCGGACGGCGGCGGCTGGTCCGGTTGTGTTCGGCGGGGCTCATCGCTCCGCCGGGAACCTAGTGCCTGAAGGTGACGCGCGCGTACGCCGCCGAGTGGTATTCGTCGTTGTGGAGCGGGTTGAAGCCCACCCGGAAGCGGACAGGGAGCCGGTGCCCGTCGGCCAGGGTCCGCCGGCCCCGCCGCGACAGCGCCACCTTGATCGTCGTGATCGCCGGGCCGCCCAGGTGGCGGTAGGTCGTGTGCAGGCCCGGTGAGGTGACGCTTACGCGCCCGGCCGTGAAGGTCTGGACCCTGACGATCAGGTAGTGGCCCCGTATCCGGTGCGAGAGGAGCTTGATCTTGCAGCTGCCGATCGAGATCCGGGTCTGCTGGCGCAGCTGTGCGCCGTTCTGCGCCGTGATCGTCGTCGGCATGTAGAGCGGCTTCGCGCAGAGGCTGCCGCCCGCGCCCAGCAGCGAGTCACGGCCAATCGGCAGGTCGAGCAGGAAGCTCGAGACGGGCACGTCGGGAACCGAGGCGAAGGTCGAGGTCGTGATCCCGCCTGAGATTTCGGTGTTGCCGATCAGATTCACGTGGACCCCGCCGTCGCCTTCGAGAAACAGGTCGAGGTCGGGGAACGCGGCTCCGCCGTGCGAAACGAGATATGCGGGGCCGGTCAGCTTTTCCGGCAGCACCGGCGTGCTCACCGTGGCGCTGCCGACCTGCGAGGTTTTCGGGCAGTTCTGGTAACCGGTGAGGAAGGTCGCTTCGGGGCACGCCAGCTTCAGCGTGCTGTCGCGCGAGGGCAGGAGCCGTGGCAGGGAGGCGACGACGGACCTGATGTTCGCCTGGTGGGCGGGTTGGGTGAAGCCGACTTCGAGGCTCGCGCCGTTGGCCCGCGTCGGCGCGGACGGGCTCGAGGCGGTGAAGACGGGCTTGAACGGGAGGCTGGCGCAGGAGTCGACCTGGAAGGGCGAGGAGGCTCTGGCGGTCGTTCCGCCGAGCGAGGTGATCGTCGATTCGGTTGCCAGCGGCCCGCAGTTGGTCGGGTTGAAGAGGAAGTCGGCCTTCGTGACTGCGACGCTCAGCGAGCGCAGTCGCAGCGGCACGCCACCCACGATCCGCGGCAGCGTCGCGGTGGCGATCACCCGGGCCGTGGAGGGATCTACGGAGATCGCCACCCGTGTCGTGACGCGGCCGAGATCGAACGGGCCCGCGGCCGCCTCGATCGGGATCGAGAGCCCGTAGGGCGCGCCGGCGGTGGGGCCGGTCAGATAGACGGGCCCCGAGAAGGCGTACGGTTCGGGCCCGACGCCCGCGCTCGCCGTGGCGGTGCCGATCGCGCTGGCCGACGGGCAGCTCCCGCTTGCCGCCAGGGGTTCGGCGCAGCGGGGCACACTCGGGATCAGCCCGACGAGCCCGGCCGGCAGAACGGCCTGCAGGCCGCCCAGGTTCTGCTGGCTGTCGTCGCGGCTCAGGGTGAAGGTGTAGGAGGTGAATGAGCCACCGTGCGCTGAGCTGGTCGCGGTGCCCTGGGCCGGCGCGAAGGGGATCGCGGCCGGGCAGCCGGCGGTCACAAACGGGGTGCTCCCGCTGAAGGACCCCTCACCGGTCCAGGGAGTGAAAGTGAACCCGGTCGAGGCCGCGGCGCAGCTGTCGGCGTTGGCGAGCGGTGCGCGCGGGCCGCCGTTCAGCTTCAGGCTCAGCGAGCTGAACGGGAGCTGAGGATTGCCGAGGAAGCTCACTTCGAGGCGGCCTGTCGAGGGGTTCGGGACAGCCTGGCCTTCGAGCTTCAGCGAGACCCCGTAGATGCTCTCGGCGTCGATGAAGATCAGATAGGGCGGCCCCGTGATGGACGTGGTGCCGTTGGCCTTGCCGAGGTAGACGTTGCCCGAGAGGCTCCCGGGCGGCAGATCGGTTTCGACATTGACCGTGCCGATCTTCGAGGCGCCGGGGCAAGAGGACGCCCCGGCCTGGCCTTTGCCGAGCTGCGACTGGGTGCAGGCTTCCAGGCCGTGGGCGGCGGCGGGGTTGAGCGTCAGGCCTTCGGGAAGCGTCACGTGTGCATCCTGGAGGTCGGCCGTGTTGATTTCACCCGAGCCTTCGTTCTGCGGGACGCTGACGAGCGTTTCGGCGCCGTCGGGGCTGTCGTACTGGGAGGTTTCGGGCTTCAGGGTGGCGGTCGGCCTGAAGGGAACCTGGTCGCAGCCTTCCACTTTGGATGGAGGCGTCGTGGGTTCGTTCCTACGTTCGCCGGCGTAGTTTTCGATTTCCAGATAGGAGGTCGTCGGTGCCGCGCAGTTGCTCGGCATGGTCAGGAAGTTCCCCCTGCCGGCGTGACCGTTGAAGAACAGCTTGGATTCGACGGTGCGCAGTGGCGCATTGGTGAGATGGATGCCCAGCAGTTCGACTTCGGCTTCCTGCGGGACGTTGTTGATTTCGAAGTACTCGTGGTAGTCGCCCGAGGGCTCGCCGTGCGCCGCCAGGGCCGCTTCGATGTGGTCGCTGACGTGTCCTTCGAGCAGCAGGTGGACGTTTTTCGCGAGTCCTTTTCCTTCCACGTTGATTCCGAAGAGCAGCGGCAGGCCGGGTTTGGGCCCGAGGTTGTAGACGTTGCCTTCGAGAGACAGTTCCGGGCTCGTGCCGAGGATTTCGACGATTGCCTTCAGCGAGACGAAACCGGCTTTGGTTGCCGGCGGGCAGGTGTTCGATTCGAAGTTTTCGGCGGCGTTTTCCGAAGCATGCGCAGCACAAGTCGGCAGGGTGATCGGGTTCGCAGCGAGCCCGGGCGGGATGTCAACGCGGATCCGCTTGAGCGGGGAGCTCGACGAGGCGCCGGCCACTTCGAAGCCCGTCAGCCCCCAGGGCGGGTGCCCGGCCGACTGGGTGTAGAACGCGCCGGGGTTGGCGTAGCTGCACTGCCCGGCCACGGTTGGTTCCGTGCCCGTGCATGTGCCGGCTTCCCATTTGGCGATGCCGAACCCGTGGGCCAGCGGGGCGAGGGCGCCCGCGACCAGCAGGCAGGCCAGCGTGCTAAGTGGGGCGACGGCGAGGCGCAGCTTCATCGGATCTGAACTCTCCCTCTACGCGAACACCATCGGCGTTCGGAAAGTTGGACTTAACCCTCCAATCTCAAGGGCTTACCCGGTCCGGCCGTTTGTAAAGCAGGGGAACCGTCGAGCGCGTTCGTGTCGGCGGCCGCGCGATCGCGGCGCGGCTCGCCGGGTGCCCGCGCGCCGAGGGGGTTGCGCGCGGGCCGGTGCTCGCTGCTTCGCGCTAGTTCTCGCGCGGCATGTAGGGCGCGAGCTCGCGCCGGGCGATCGAGAGCTTGTGAACCTCGTCGGGGCCGTCGGCAAGGCGCAGGGTGCGCAGGTGCGCATAGGCCGAGGCGAGCCCGAAGTCCTGGGAGACGCCACCGCCGCCGTGGACCTGGATGGCGCGGTCGAGGACCCGGAGCGCGACGTTCGGAGCGGCGATCTTGATCGCCGATATCTCGGTGCGGGCGTGGCGGTTGCCGACCGTGTCCATCAGCCAGGCGGCCTTCAGCGTGAGCAGGCGGGCCATCTCGATTTCCACGCGCGAGTCGGCGATCCAGTCCTGGACGTTGCCACGCATCGCCAGCGGCTGGCCGAACGTCACACGCGAGACCGCCCGCTTGCACATCTCTTCGAGCGCCCGCTCGGCCGCGCCGATCGCCCGCATGCAGTGATGGATCCGTCCGGGGCCGAGCCGGGCCTGGGCGATCATGAAGCCGTCGCCCTCCGCGGCGATCAGGTTCGAGGCGGGGACGCGGACGTCCTTGAAGTCGACTTCGGCATGGCCCTCCTGGTCGTCGTAGCCGAACACCGACAGGTTGCGCATCACGCTGACGCCGGGCGTGTCGATCGGGCAGAGGATCTGGCTCTGCTGTTTGTGGGTCGGCGCGTCCGGCTGGGACTTGCCCATCACGATCATGATCCGGCAGTTCGGATGCATCGCGTTCGAGGTCCACCACTTGCGACCGTTGAGCACGTAGTCCTCGCCGTCGCGCTCGATGCTCAGGCGGATGTTCGTCGCGTCGGAGCTGGCGACGTCGGGCTCGGTCATCGCGAAGGCCGAGCGGATCTCGCCGTCGAGCAGCGGTTTGAGCCAGCGGTCCTTCTGCTCGGGCGTGCCGAACTGGTGCAGGACCTCCATGTTGCCCGTGTCGGGTGCCGAGCAGTTGCACGCCTCTGAGGCGATCGGCGAGCGGCCGAGGATCTCCGCCAGCGGCGCGTAGTCGGCGTTCGAGAGCCCTGCGCCGTGGTCGGGATCGGGCAGGAACATGTTCCACAGCCCGGCCTCGCGGGCCTTGGACTTGAGCTCCTCCATCACCGGGGGGTGGTGGTGGGGGTCCCCGGACTCGCTGCGCTGGCGCTCGTAGAGCTCCTCGGCCGGGTAGACGTGCTCGTCCATGAACGCGTTCAGGCGCTCGACGAATTCAGAACAACGCTGGCTGGGTTGAAAGTCCATCGGTCCTCCTCGGTGGCGGCAAGGCTTAGGATCATCCCCGATGAGCTCAGGCGACGCCGACTTCAGCGCCTACCGCGCGGCAGGTGTGGACTACGAGGTCCTCGACGCCGGCAAGCGACTGGCGATGGCCAGGGCGCTTGCGACCTCGCCGCTGATGGCGGGGAGAGGCGCAACGGCGCTCGACGAGTCCAGGGGCGAGCCGGCGTTCGTGTTCGAGCTGGCGGGCCGGACGCTGGCCTTCGTCGTCGAGGGCCTCGGGACCAAGTCGATGATCGCGCGCGCCGTGTTCGAGACCGCGGGCGTCAACCGCTTCGCCGACGTCGCCTACGACACCGTTGCGGCGATCGTCAACGACCTCTGCTGCGTCGGCGCGCTGCCGCTGGTCGTCAACGCCTATTTCGCAACCGGATCCTCGGCCTGGTACGAGAAACCGGGCCCGTCACAGGCGCTCGTCGAGGGCTGGCATCGCGCCTGCGTGGACGCCGGGGCGACCTGGGGAGGGGGCGAGTCGCCCTCGCTGCCGGGCCTCCTGGCCGAGGACGACATCGAGCTCGCCGGGGCGGCCGTCGGAGCGCTCCCCCGGGCCGGGGCGCGATCCTCGGGGCGGACCTGGCGGCGGGCGATGAGATCGTGCTGGTGGCGGCCAGCGGTCTGCATGCCAACGGCGCCTCGCTGGCGCGCTTTCACGCCGGCCGCCTGCCGGCGGGCTACGCCACGGCGCTCCCGAGCGGGGCGAGCTTCGGCGAGGCCCTGCTGGAGCCGTCGATCATCTACGTGCCGCTCGTGGCGGCGCTGCTCGAGCGGGGCGTTCCCGTCACCTATCTGAGTCACATCACCGGTCATGGATTGCTCAAGCTGATGCGCCCCTCCCGGGAGCTCACGTACCGGATAGCGAGCCTGCCGCCCGTGCCCGAGGTGCTCGCGTTCCTCGCCGAGCAGGCCGAGCTCGACCCGGCGGCGGCCTACTCGACGTTCAACATGGGGGCCGGCTTTGCCGTCTACGTCGCTGCCGGGGAGGGCGAGCGGGTCGTCGAGATCGCGGGAGAGCTCGGGTTCGACGCGCTGCTCGCAGGAGGCGTCGAGGAGGGCCCGCGCAGCGTCGAGCTCGAGCCCCTCGGCGTGCGGTTCTCGAGCGATCAACTCGAGCTCTCCGCCTGAGCCTTCGGCGCCGAAGCTCAGGCTCAACTCCAGGTCGACTGTCGCTCCAGCGCGCGCCAGGTTCGCCCGCTCGGACCGCTCGCCGCGCCGGCCAGGTTGCAGCGCGGAGGCAACCGCCGGTTCCAACTTGATCACATCGTGCGCTGCGGATAAGGTGCCCGCAAGAACTCGCCATTGTTCCCCGGCGAATTGCGGGGGATCTCGATGTCGCCGGACCGGCTTGGCTCCGGAACACACCGGATCGAGGCGGTCCTGACCATCAATAGAGGAGAGATACAGATGCGCAGAGCATCCACCTGTCTTGCCGTCCTGGGCCTGAGCGTGATCGCGCTGGCGTTGCCGAGCTTCGCGGCCGCGACACCCGTGATCACCTTCAAAGCGAAAGCCGTGCCGATCACGGGCTTCGCCCACACGGGGAACATTCTCGGCGCCGGCGCCGCGCTGCAGGCCGAATACACGATCTCGGGCAGCGAATACGGTGGATACCCGCCGCCGCTGGAAGGCATCAACTTCTACCTGCCCAAGGGCGCGGTGCTGCACCCCTCGGGCTTCCCGACGTGTGCCCGCTCGGTTCTCGAACCGACCGGCGGTGGACCCAAAACCTGCCCCAAAGGCTCAGCGGCCGGTCCCGTCGGAAAAGTCCTCGGCTTCGTCGCCTTCGGCACGAAAATCGTGGAAGAGCAGTCGACCGTTGAATCGTTCTACGCCCCCGGTGGGGGACTGGAGTTCTTCACGTTCGGCCACGAACCGACGATCCTGGAAATCATCTCCGAAGGCAAATACATCAACGCCGGCGGCCTCTACAGCCACGAGCTGATCGCGTCGATCCCGCTCGTCGAAACGGTGCCGGGCGCACAGGACGCGTCGGTCAAGAGCATCTCCGTGAAGGTCGGCTCCGCATACAAGAGCGGCGGCAAAACGATCTACTACGGCAAATTGCCGACCAAGTGCCCCAAGGGCGGCTTCCCGCTGAAGACCGAAGTCATCTTCGCGGGCGTCGGCGGCCTGAGCAGGCAGGTCGTCTCCGCGACGTACAAGGCGGCCTGCCCCTCGCACAAGTAGGGCAGACGACAAAGAGTTCGCGCCCTTGAGGGCGTAAGCTCAAGCGCAGCAGAAAGGGGGCGGGCGGCCTCACCGGATCAGGTGGGGTCGCCCGCCTCGTTGTGAACACGAGGAAGGACCAGGGTGAGGAAGGAGACCGCGGGGAGCAGGAGGGCGGCGGTTGGGGCCGTTGCTTTGGCCTGCCTGGCCGTCGTGCTCGGCCTGGCGATGTCCGCCGGTGGCTCCAACGGCGAATACCGGGTCAGGGCGATCTTCGACGACGCCGGCAACATCATCCCCGGGGAGGATGTGAAGATCGACGGCGTCAAGGTCGGCACCGTCGGCGCGGTCACCCCGACCCCGCAGGCCAAGGCGGCGGTCGTCCTGAACATCTCAAACCCCGGCTTCACGGACTTCCGCTCGGATGCCACGTGCACCGTGCGCCCGCAGGCCCTGATCGGCGAGAAGTACGTCGACTGCCTGCCGACCCAGCCGCGCGTCGAAGGCACCCCCCTGCCGCCGCCGCTGCAGAAGATCCCGAGCGGCCAGGAAGGCGCCGGGGAGTACCTGCTGCCCGTCCAGCAGACGAGCAGCCCCGTCGACGTCGACCTGCTCGGCGACATCAGCCGCCTGCCCGAACGCCAGCGGCTGACGATCATCCTCAACGAACTCGGCGCCGGCCTCGCGGGCCGCGGCAGCGATCTGCACGAAGTCATCCTGCGCGCCGACCCGGCGCTGCGGGAATTCGACAAGGTGCTCGCGATCCTGGCCGGGGAGAACAAGGTCCTGGCGAAGCTCGCGGTCGACTCCGACAAGGCGCTCGGCCCGTTCGCCCGCGTGCGCAAGCAGGTCGCCGACTTCCTGGTCCAGAGCAACAAGGTCTCGCAGGCCACGGCTGCGCACCGCGGCGCGCTCGACCAGAACCTCAAAGACTTCCCCGCCTTCCTGCGCCAGCTCGGCCCCGCGATGGAACGGCTGCAGCGCTTCGCCGAACAGACCGCGCCGGCCTTTACGGACCTGAACAAAGCGGCGCCCGGCATCAACGAGGCGTTCACCCACCTGCCGGCCTTCTCCGACAGCACGGCGAAGTTCCTGGCCAGCACGGGCCAGACCGCGAAGCAGACCGGCCCCGCGCTGACTGCGACGAAACCGCTTCTCAAACAGCTCGCCGGCCTCGGAAACGCGGCCAAGCCGTTCACGAGCAACCTCGCCTCGCTGTTCACGAGCCTGCAGAGCACCGGCGGGCTCGAGCGGATCATGGACTTCATCTTCCTCGGCGCCGGCGCCGCGAACGGATATGACGCGCTCGGGCACTTCCTGCGCACCGAGGGCGTCGCCAACGGTCCGTGCATCAAATTCTTCACCTCGATCAGCACCGGCTGCAACCGACACCTCGGCACGACCGAAGCGCCCACGACGACGGCCACGAAGGCGTCCGCGGCCGAGGGCGGGAACCTGCAGATGCTGCGGACGATCGCCGTGATCGACGGGGCGACCCCCGCGCAGGCGATCGCCAAATACCCCGGCAAGACGAGCCCCGCCGAAATCATCGGTGGCAGCACGCCGAGCGGGAGCCAGACGCAGGCGAGCACGACCCAGCCCGTCGGCGGCTCGACATCGGGCACGACCTACTACTCGCCGTCCTCCGAAGGCTCCGAAGCCGACGGGCTGCTGCTCAACTACCTGCTGGGGAACTGACGGCGCGATGAGACGGCACCTGCGCCTCCTGCTCCCGTCGGCCGTGCTGCTCGCGCTCCTCGTCGCGGTCACGATCCCGCCCGCCGGCAGCGCCGCCGAACCGAGCCTCGGAGAAGTCCCGGCTGCGACGACGACCGTGCCGGCGCCGCCCGCGGAAGCGCCGCCACCGGTCGCCACGACCCCCGCGGAAACCACGGCCACGACGAGCGTCCCGGCCGAAGGCGCGCCCCAGGTGCAGGGGCAGCAGTCCCAGAGCTCGAGCGAAGGATCGACACCTGCCCCGAGCGCGCACCACGGCAACGGCGCAGCGAAAGCCCCCGCCGCCGCCGGTGAAACGCCGGCCGGGGAAGATGTCCGCGCCGGGCACAAGGCCGTCGCGCCGTCGACGCTCACGCCGAGCCTGCCGCTGGCCCTGCAGGGCTCGATCGCGGGCGTGCCGTCGTTCTTCATCGAAAGCTTCCAGGTCCCGCCGTTCCTGCTGCCGATCTTCCAGGCGGCAGGCGCGGCCTACGGCATCCCCTGGCAGATCCTGGCCGCGATCAACGAGGTCGAGACAGACTACGGTCGCGACCTCAGCGTCTCCAGCGCCGGTGCCGAGGGATGGATGCAGTTCCTGCCCTCCTCGTGGGCCGAATACGGGGTCGACGCCAACGGCGACGGCTTCAAGGACCCCTACAACCCGGCCGACGCGATCTTCACGGCCGCCCGCTACCTGCGTGCCGCCGGGGGCGACACGAACCTCCGTCAGGCGATCTTCGCCTACAACCACTCCCAGGCATACGTCAGCTCCGTGATGCTCCGTGCGCAGCTGCTCGGCGGGACCCCCTCGGAACTGCTCGGGGCGATCACCGGCCTGACCGAGGCGCGCTTCCCCGTCCACGCGGCGGCGCACTTCAGCGACGGCTTCCCCTCGGTCACCGAACCGGGTGGGCGCGTCAAGACGCTCGTCGGCACCGCGATCTACGCCCCCGCGGGCTCGCCCGTGATCGCCACCCAGGACGGCGAAATCACCGGCCTCGGGGAATCGCCGACGCTCGGGCACTTCGTAGCGCTGAAGGACGCCTACGGGAACACCTACATCTACGCGGGGCTCGGAGACGTCTCACCGGTCTACCCGGTGCTCGAGCCGCACGTCGACTCGACCGTCAGCTCGAAGATCGAACAGCCCGGGGCGGCGCCCGAACCCGCCCCGAAAGGACCCGCCAGCGCCGGCGTCCAGCCCCGCTCGCCGCTCTCCGAAGCGGGCACCGTCTCGGGCCTTGCCCTCGGCGCCGCCGCGCAGCTGGAATCCGCGCCTGCCGCCCCCTCGGCGACCGCGAAGCCGGCGCCGGTCGCCACCCAGGCGCCGGTCACCGTCGCCCCCGACGTGAAGGCCTTCCAGGAAGGGGCCAACGAGGTCTACCTTCACCCGCTGGCGCGCGGCGCCCAGGTGATCGCCGGCACGGTCCTCGGCCATGTCGGGTCGGGCACGCCGGCCGCCGGTCCGCAGAGCGCTCCCCACATCGTCTTCCAGATCCGCCCGGCGGGTCTCGATGCGCCGCTGATCGACCCGAAGCCGATCCTCGACGGCTGGGTGGCACTCGAGAACAGCTCGGTCTTCCATGCCAAGGGCGAGAACCCGTTCCTCGCCACCTCGCCGACCGTCGGGCAGGTGCTGCTGGAGAGCAAGCAGCAGCTCGAGCCCCAGGTCCTCCATGACAGGGGGATCGTGCTCGGCAGCTGCGGTCGTCAGGACGTCCAGGAGGGACGCGTTGACAAGCGCGTCCTGGCCGCGCTCGAGTACCTGTCGGTGTCCGGCCTGCGCCCGACCGTCGGCGGTCTCACCTGTGCCCCGGCGACGCCTGCGGCGCAGGCCGCCAACGCCGGCGCCGGGACGAGCAGCGAGTCGGTGACGATCACGGCGATCAACGGCGTTCCCGTCGCGGGCCATCAGGGTCCCGGCAGCGCCGCCGACAACACGGTCCGCAAGCTGCTGATGCTCCAGGGCCTCGCGCGGCCGAAGCGGATTGTCAGCCTGATGAGCTACCCCGGCTCGGCCGCCGCTCAGCGCAGCCCCGGTGCGGCGGACGCGATTCTCCTCGCGTTCACGGCTCCGACCGCGGGCCTCGCGCGCGTGGCCGGGCTGTACGCCTCCGCGCTCGCCCCGCAACAGTGGACGCGGCTGATCGCCCGGCTCGGCGAGATCCCCGACCCGACAGTCTCATCGCGGCCCTCGGCGGCCGCGATCCCCGACAGCCAGGCGCCCGGCGCCGGCAGTGAAAGGACGAGCGGTGGCAACGGCTAGCCCCCCGAGCCCGCCCCCGCCCGCGGCTCCCCCGCCGCCGCCCAGCCGGCCGCCGATCGAGCCGGTGCGCTCGCGCCGCTCCCAGGCCGCGCGGTCGCTCGCCCTCGGGGCGCTCGGCCTGGTCATCCTGGTGCTCGCATTCATCATCTTCGGTGGCAGCGGCGGTGCCACCTACCACCTGATCTTCGCCGAAGGCGATCAGCTCGTGAAGGGCGACCAGGTCCAGGTCGGCGGGGTTCCCGTGGGCAGCGTGACCAACCTCGAACTGACGAAGAACTTCCAGGCGAAGGTGACGATCCACGTCGACTCCTCGCTGACGCCGCTGCACGAAGGGACGGTCGCCCAGGTGCGGGTGCCGTCGCTGTCGAGCGTCGCCAACCGCTACATCCAGCTGAGCCCGGGGCCGAACAACAACCGGGCGCTGTCCGACGGCGCCACCCTCCCCGCCACGGCGACGCGCGAAGTGACCGACCTGGACGCCCTGTTCAACACGCTCAACCCGCAGACGCGCAAGGGGCTGCAGCAGTTCATCCAGGGCTCCGCCGAACAGTACGTCGGCGCCGGCAAGCAGCTCGGCGAATCAACCGAATACTTCGCGCCGTTCCTGTCGGCCTCGAACCACTTCTTCGCCGAGCTCGTCCGTGACCAGCCGACGTTCACGAGCTTCCTCGTCGAAACCGCCAAGGCCGTGACGACGATCGCGGCGCGCAAGGAAGCGCTCTCGGACCTGATCGCAAACGCCAACACCACGTTCCAGGCGATCGGCTCGGCCCAGTCCCAGTTCGCGGCCGGCCTGAAAGAACTCCCGCTGACGCTGCACGCGGGCAACAAAGCCTTCGCTGAACTGCCCTCGACCTTCCAGGCGCTGACCGAGCTGGTCGAAGCCTCAAAGCCGACCAGCAAGCCGCTGACGGCGCTGTTCGACAGCCTGCACGGCCTCGTCACGACCGGCACCGAACCGATCACGAACTTCGCCAACGCCTTCTCGCGGCCGGGGCCCAACAACGACCTCACCGATCTCGCCAACGTCCTGCCCTCGCTCTACAAACGGCTCGTCACCGCCTCGCCCGCCGTCGTCCAGGGGGAGAAGGAATCGGTCCCGATCACGGCCTTCTTCGGCCCCTACGCGCCGGATCTGGCGGGAACGCTGCGGACGTTCGGCCAGTCGGGCGCCTACTACGACGGCAACGGCGGCTACGCGCGGGTCAGCCCGATCCTGCCGAGCTTCAGCCTGTCCGAAAACACGCTCACGCCGACGACGCCCCAGCAGGCGCTCGCAAACCTGAAAACCGAGCAGCTGCGCCGCTGCCCCGGCGCCGCGACGCAGCCGGCCGCCGACGGCTCCTCGCCGTTTGCGGACTCCGAACTGACCTGCGACCCGTCAGAGGTGCCGTGATGGATCGCCGCCGGCGCAACTCCCTCGCCGCGAGCCCGCTGCTGATCGGGGCGGTCACGACCCTGATCGTCGTGGTCGCGGTCTTCCTCTCCTACAACGCCAACAACGGGCTGCCGTTCGTGCCGACCTACAACATCAAAGTGGCACTGTCGGAGGCATCGGGCCTGCAGCCCTCAAACCAGGTCCGGATCGCCGGGACGCGGGTCGGCGTCGTCAGCTCGCTGACGCCCTACGAGGATCCGAAGACCGGCAGGCTGACGGCGATCGCGAACCTGAAGCTCGAAAAGAGCGTCGAAAAGCTCCCCGCCGACACCCGCGCCGAGGTGCTCTCGGTGTCGGCGATCGGGCTGAAGTACCTCGAACTCGAAAAGGGGACCTCGAAGCAGCTCTTGAGCGCGGGCGCCACGATCCCCGAGAGCCAGACCCGCGAACCGGTGGACATCGAGGAACTCTTCAACATGTTCGACCAGAAGACGCGGACGGCGATCAAGATCAACACCAACAACTTCGGCGACGGGCTCGCCGGCCGCGGGCTGGGGCTGAACAACACGATCCACGAACTGCGCCCCCTCGTGACGAACGCGATCCCCGTCCTGAACAACCTGGCGGCCCCGCAGACCGGGCTGGGCGAGCTGTTCCGGGCGCTCGACCGCGCCTCCTCCCAGGCCGCACCGGTGGCCGAGGCGCAGGCCAGCTACTACGTCGACCTCGACACCTTCTTCACAGCCTTCGCGAGCGTCACCAAGCAACTCGAAGAAGCCACCGAGGAGGGACCTGCCTCGCTGCAGCAGGCGACCTACTCGCTGCCCCACGAGGCGCCGCTGATCGAAAAGGCGACCGAGTTCATGCACCTGCTGCGCCCGAGCGCCGCCGCGCTCGTCACGGTCGCGCCGCCGCTGGGCCACGCGATCAAAGAAGGCGCCGTCAACCTGGCCGCCGCGACGGCGCTGAACTCGCGCCTCGCGGAATCCTCCGAAGCGCTCAACCAGTTCGGCCAGAACCCGGTCATAAAGCTCGCCTTCGAAGACTTCACTCAGACGCTCGAAGTCGGCAACCCGGTGCTCGCCGGCGTCGCACCCGAGCAGGCGAAGTGCAACTACTGGACGCTCGCCTTCCGCAACGTCGCGAGCCTCGAGTCCGAGAACATCGGCGTCGGCACCGTCGCCCGAGCCGGCTTCGTGCTCTCGCCGGGCGGCCCCAACAACCAGGGCTTCCCCTCGGCGGGCATCTCCAACGGCGGCTCGACCGAAAAAGGCCAGCACCCGGGCGAAGTCATTCCCAACAACTACCTCCACTACAACCCGTACCCGAACGTCAGCGGCCCGGGCCAGCCGCAGGTCTGTGAAGCCGGCCGGACGACCTTCGTCCCCGGCCAGCCGGTGATCGGCACGGCACCGATCAAGAATGTCTCGCCGGGCACCGAATTCACGAGCCGCAAGACGAACCTGTACGGAGAACCGTACCCGGCCTCCACGCTCAAAGCTCTGGGGTTGAGCAAATGAGCCGCAAACGTCTCTGGCGCCGGCGCGACGAAGTCCCCGTCGTCGAGCTGAACCGGACCAACCCGGTGCGCTTCGCCGTGATCCTGATCCTGGTGCTGGCCGTCGGCATCTACTTCGGCTTCACCAAGCGGATCCCGTTCAAACACGGCTACCAGCTGCACGCCGTGTTCGCCTCGGCGATCAACATCCACTCCAAGTCGCCCGTGCGGATCGCCGGCGTCGACGTTGGCAAGGTCTCCTCGATCAAGCGGGAAGGAAGCACCGGCGTCGTGACGATGGAAATCGAAAGCCGCGGCCTGCCGATCCACAGCGACGCGACGCTGAAGATCCGCCCGCGGATCTTCCTCGAAGGCAACTGGTTCGTGGAACTTCAGCCGGGCAGCCCGTCGGCGAGGACGCTCTCCTCCGGGGCGACGATCCCGATCACCCAGACCTCCGACCCGGTGCAGCTCGACCAGGTCCTCGACGCGCTCAACACCGACACCCGGGCCAACCTGCAGAAGTTCCTGATCTATTACGGCGAAGCCCTGAACCGCAAACCCGAAGCTGCCGAAGACGCCGAACAGCTGCCCGAGGTGCGTGGGATCAGCGCCGCCGAAGCGCTCAACAAGACCTATCGCATCTCCCCGCCGGCGCTGCGCGGGGGAGCGATCATCAACCAGGCGATCACCGGCACCGAAGAGCACGACTTCTCGAAACTGATCGCCGGGATCGGCAAGGTCACCTCGGCACTGAACGTGCACGAGCAGGAGCTCGGTGAACTGATCTCCAACTTCAACACGTTCTTCTCGGCCTTCGCGCTGCAGTCGACGGCGCTGCATGCAACCGTCGCCGAGCTGCCCTCGACGCTCGGCAACATCCGCCGCGGCCTGACGGCGCTCGATTCCTCGTTCCCGCCGACCCGGGCCTTCGCACACGCGATCATCCCCGGCGTCAAGCTCACGCCCCAGACGGTCACTGCGGCGCTGCCGTTCATCGAACAGACGCGGGCGTCGCTCGCCCCGACCGAGCTGGGCGGGGTCGCCAAGGGCCTCGACGAGGCCGTCCCCTCGCTGGCCAAGCTGAGCGGCGAACAGGTCCCCGTCTTCACCCAGACCGAACTGTTCAACAAGTGCCTGACGAACATCATCTACCCGACGGGCAACGCCAAGCTGCAGGACGGCAACTCGAGCTCGGGCGTCGAAAACTACAAGGAGTTCTGGTACAGCCTGGTCGGCCTCTCGGGTATCGGGCAGAGCTTCGACGGCAACGGCCCCTACACGAAGTTCCTGGTCGGCAACTCGGGCACGACGCTCGTATCCAAGCCCGCCCAGCTGCTCGGTGTGACCGTCCCGCCGGGCGAAAAGGACCTGAGGTTGCTGGCGCGCGCTCCGTTGAAGCCCGAAGGCACCCGCCCCGCCTACCCCGCCAGCGAGCCGCCATATCAGCCGCTCGTGCCCTGCTACACGCAGAAGCTGCCTGAATTCAACGGGCCCCTCTCCCAGGGCCCCGCAGACGGGAGCGGCGGATGAACCCGCCTCCCGAGAAACACGAAGGCGGGCTCAGCGTCCGCGACCAGATCGAGCGCTACCGGACGGCGTTCATCTCGGTCGTGACGATGGTGATCATCGCGGCCGCCGTCGGCGGCTACATCCTCGCGCACGAGAACCTCAAGCTCCCGGGCTGGGTGCCGCTGCTGGGCCACAACTACTACACGCTGAAGGCTGAGTTCCAGACCGCCCAGGCGGTCACGCCCGGTCAGGGCCAGGCGGTCACGATCGCGGGCGCGAAGGTCGGGGAAGTGGCGACCGTGGATCTGCACGAAGGCGTCGCCGTGGTGACGATGAAAGTGACGCCGAAGTACGCGCGCTTCTACAAGAACGCGACGCTCTTGCTGCGTCCGAAGACCCAGCTGCAGGACATCACGATCGAGGTCAACCCGGGGACGCCCTCCGCGGGCAAGCTGAAGAGCGGGGAAACGATCCCGCTCTCCCAGACGGCCCCGAACATCAACTTCGACGAATTCCTTGCCGGCCTCGACGCCGAAACACGCTCCTATCTGCAGGAGCTCCTGGCCGGTGCGGGCGAAGGGCTCGACCACAACGGGCGCAACCTGTCGGCGGCGCTGAAGCGCTTCGAGCCGGCCGCCCGCTTCGGCGACGAGATCCAGCGCGAACTGACGGCACGCCAGGCCAACATCAGCCGCTCGATCCACAACTTCCGCCTGTTGATGGAAGAGCTCGGCACGAAGGACACCGAGATCGCCCAGCTGGTCGACTCCTCCAACGCCGTCTTCAAAGTCTTCGCCCAGGAGGACACGAACCTGCAGAGCACGCTGAAGCTGCTTCCCTCGGCGCTGCACAAGACGGGCAACGCGCTGGAAAAGACCGCGATCGCCAGCGACCAGGTCGGCCCGGCCCTGCACCAGCTGCTCCCGTTCGCGAAGGCCGTCAAGCCCGCCAACGAAGCGACCAAACGCCTCGCGGTCAGTGCGACGCCGATCATCAAGAACGAGATCCGCCCGTTCGCCCGGGAAATCCTCCCGACGGTCAACGAACTCGGCCCCTCGACCCAGGGCCTGGCTGAATCGTTCCCCAAGCTCGCGACGAGCTTCGCCGTGATCAACGAATTCTTCAACGAGCTCGCCTACAACCCGGGCAAAGGCGCTGCGGGGTTCGACTTCTTCCTGGCCTGGGCGAATCACAACCTCAACAGCGTCGTCGCCAACGCCGACGCCCACGGGACGATCGGGCGCAGCCTGATCTACTTCAACTGCAACGTGCTGCCGATCATCACGGACGCCGCCATCGTCAACGAAACCGTGAAACTCCTGACCGGGCTGCTCCGGCTGCCGACCGAAGCCGAATGTGTCTCGCTGGGGGTCTCGAAGGCCACGGCTGCGGCGGCACGGGCACACGCGGCCGCTCACAGGAGCGTCTTCTCGGGCCTCGCGACAGACCCGCTCGGGCTCGCCGCGGCCGCGAAGGGAGCGGGTGGCTGAGATGCAGAAGCGCGCCCCGACACTCGGCAACATCCTCGTGATCATCCTGTTCGTGCTCAGCTGCTTCGGGCTGCTGATGTTCCTGTGGGAGTCATTCGGCGGCCCGCTGCCGCTGAAGCCGAAGGGATACCGCATGACGATCGACTTCCCGCGCACGCTGGCGCTGGCCGAACAGTCGAACGTGCGCATCAGCGGCGTCGACGTCGGGCATGTGATCTCGGTCAAGAAGGGCGCGGAAGGCCGCACCCAGGCGACGATCGAAATCAGCGGCAAATACGCCCCGATCCGCGCCAACATGCACGCGATCCTGCGCCAGAAGACGCTGCTCGGCGAGACCTACGTGCAGCTGATCCCGCACGGCAACGTGGGCCCCTACCTGGCCGACAACGGGCAGCTGTCGGACAGCCAGGTCGAACCCTCGGTGACGCTCGACGACATCCTCTCGGCCTTCGACCCGAAGACCCGCGCGGCATTCAAAATCTGGCAGCAGTCGGTCGCCGAAGGGATCAACGGCCGCGGCGAACAGATCAACGCCGACTTCGCCCAGCTCGAACCGTTTGCCGAAAACGCGAACAAGCTCGTCGGGATCCTCGCCACCCAGGAGGGGGCGGTCCGCGCGCTGGTCCACAACACGGGCGTGGTATTCAACGCGCTGGCCAGCCGCAACAACGCGCTCGAAGGCCTGATCGTCAACGGCGAACACACGTTCAAAGCGGCCGCCGAAGGAAGCCAGGCGTTCGCGGACTTCTTCAGGGAACTGCCCCAGTTCGAGCGCAGCTCGCGCACGGCGCTGAAAGAAATCGACAAGTTCCAGACCGTCGCCAACCCGTTCCTCGACGAATTCCGCCCGACCGAGCGCGCGCTCTCGAGCCTGCTGGTGGCGGCCAAGCCGTTCGCGCCGGAGTTCGATCGCTTCATGACCTCGCTGGGACCGCTCACGACGGCCGCCCAGAGGGGCCTCCCGTACCTCGGCAAATCGCTCGACCTGACCGTCCCGGTGCTCGAAAACCTGCGCCCGGTGCTGCACAACCTCGATCCCTTCCTGCAGTACGCCGGGACCTACACCAAAGAGCTGCAGGCGTTCTTTGCGAACCTCACCTCGGCGTCCGAGTCGCAGGCGAAAAACGGCGACCTGCCCGAAAGCGTGACCCAGAAGCAGCACGTGCTGACGACGCTGGCCGTCGTCAGTCCGGAAAGCCTTGCGCTCTACAACGAACGGATCGGGACCAACCGCGGCAACGCCTACCCGCTCGCCGGCACCTACAGCTCGCTCGCCTCCGGCCTGCCGGTGTTCAGCACCGCGAACTGCTCCAACCCGACGCCGGCGGTCAACGGCCCGGCGAACGAAACGATCCCGGCCGAACTGATCGAACAGATCATCGCCTTCAAAGTCGCCAACGCGCCCGAAAAACCGGTCGGGATCAAAACCACCCCGGCCGCGCCGGGGACCCCCAACCAGGTCGCCGCCCCGGCCTGCGTCCAGCAGGGGCCAAACAGCTTCAACGGCAAGAGCAGCCAGTTCCCGCACGTCGTCTACGAAGGAAAATGATGAACGACGAGGAGTACCAGTACCACCAGAGCGACCTCGACCTGTCCGGCAACCCCGACGAAGGCGAGTGGTCGATCCGCTGCAAAGACGTCTACAAGCGCCTCGGCGGGGTCCCCGTCCTGAACGGCCTCAACGTCGCCTTCCCGGAGGACACGATCACGGTCGTCCTCGGGCCCTCGGGGACCGGCAAGAGCGTCCTGATCAAGCACATGATCGGGCTGATGTTCCCCGACTCGGGCGACATCGTCGTCAAAGGCCAGTCGGTTCCCAGCCTGACGATGCCCAAGCTGCTCGAACTGCGCCGCAAGATCGGCGTGCTGTTCCAGGACGGGGCCCTGTTCGGATCGATGTCGGTCTATGACAACGTCGCCTTCCCGCTGCGCCAGCACACCGACATGACCGAGGCGGCGATCGCCGAGCGCGTCAAGCAGCGCCTGGCAGACGTCGGCCTCGGCGATGCGATGGACGACGCCCCCTCACAGCTCTCCGGCGGCATGCGCAAGCGCGCCGGCTTCGCGCGGGCGCTCGTGATGGAGCCCGATGTCGTGATCTTCGACGAGCCCGACTCGGGTCTCGACCCGGTTCGCACGGCGCTGCTGTGCGAGCTGATCCAGGAGATGCACGAGATCTACAAAGGGACCTACATCGTCGTCACCCACGACATCGCCTCGGCACGGCGGATCGGCCAGTACATCGCCCTGCTGTGGCGGGGGCGGATCGTCGAAGCCGGTGATGCCGAGCGGATGTTCTCCTCCGAGAACGCCTTCGTCCGCCAGTTCCTCAGCGGCTCCGCCGAGGGCCCGCTGACGATGGACTAGCGCCTCCGGGTCCTCAGCCCGCCGGCTCGGCTCGCGCCTGGTCCTCGAGCCGGTCGCGGATGTCGCACAGGGCGATCAGCCCGGCGCGCAGGCCGGCCAGCTGGGCCGGGGTGATGTTCTCGGCGAGCTCCTCGTCGATGGCCTTGACGGCTGAGCGCACTGCCGTCGCTGCGGCCCGGCCGCGCTCGGTGGCCTGGAGGTTCAGCCGGCGGCGGTCCTCGGGGTGGGGGCTGCGCTGCAGGTAACCGCGGATGACGAGCGTGTCGATCAGCTGGCTCGCCGCCTGGCGGCTGACGCCGAGCTGCCTGATCAGCGCCCCCGCATCGATGCCCTGGTTGACCATCCCGCCGAGCACGTAGGCGCCGTTGCGCGGCACGTCGGCGAAGTCGGCCCGGGCGAGGCTCGTGCGGACCGCATGGGCATAGCTTCCGCGCGCGGCGCGCAGCAATGCGGGTATGCCAACCTCGGCATCGGGGTTCACCGGCTCGGTCTGCGCCGCTGCTGTCTTCTTTGCGGGAGGCATCTGCCGCGGAAGCTAACCCATGACGCGAAAGTTGTCAAGTATCTTGACTGTCAAGGAACTTGCGGTTTACTTCCGTGGCGGCTTATGCGAACATATGTTCGTATGGTCGCCTGTGTGCATCTGCCCCGCTTCGAGCTGACGGCGGCTGCCGGAGAGGACGCCGGGATCGCCCGGCGGGCGCTGTCCGGGGGCCCGCTGGCGGTGGCGCCCTCCGTGGGGGCGGAGGGGTCGGCGGCGGCCGGCCGGCTGGGAGAGGTCTCAGGTGCCGCCGAAGCCCAGGGGGTGAGCCGCGGGATGAGCCTGGGGGAGGCCCTGGCCCGCTGCCCTGAGCTGGTGCTCCTGCCGGGCGACCCGGTCCGGGTGGCGGAGAGCTGGGAGGCTGCCCTGGCGGCCCTGGAATCGATCGGCGCCCTCGTCGAGGCCGAGGGGCCCGGGCTTGCCTACTTCGAGCTCGACGGGCTGCGGGGGATGTACGGCGGAACCGAGCAGACGATCGCTGCTGCCAGGCGGGCTCTGGGGCGCCCGGTGCGGATCGGGGCGGGGCCGACCCGCTTCGCCGCACTGGCAGCGGCACTGGCGGCCCGCTCGCGCCGGGCACTGGTGCTCGAGGGAGCCGATGCCCGGCGCTGGCTGGCCGCCCGCCCCGTGACGCTGCTGGGACACCGCGAGCAGACCGCGCCGCTGGTGGGTGCGCTGAGCAGGCTGGGTGTGAGGACGCTGGGCGAGCTCGTCAAGCTCGGCGGCCCGGCCCTGACCGACCGCTTCGGGGAACCCGGCCGCCTCGCCCACGAACTGGCCCTGGGGCAGGACAGTCCCCTGCGGCCACGCCGTCCGCTGGAGCGCCTGGAGGAGTCGATGGGGGTCGGCGACGCCAGCAGCGGCAGCGCGCTGAGCCGGGTCCTGGGGGTGTTGGTGGGGCGTCTGCTGGCCCGGCCCGAGCGGCGCGGGCGGACGCTGCGCTCGGTCTCCCTCTCGGCGCAGCTGCTCTCGGGCGGCAGCTGGCATGAGCAGGTCGTCTTCCGCCAGGCCCTCTCGGACCCGGAGCGGATCGGGCTTGCACTGTCGCTGAGGCTGCTGTCGCTGCCGGCGCCGGCCGGCTCGCTGGCGCTGGCGGTCGAGCGCTTCGGCCCCCCGGCGGGGGAGCAGGGCGCGCTGCTCGATCAGGGCCGGGCGCTGCGAGCTGCCCGTCTGCGGGAGGCCGTCGCGCAGGTGCGGACCGTGGCCGGGCCCGAAGGCGCGCTGCGGGCCGTCTGCGTCGATCCCGACTCGCGGGTGCCCGAGCGCCGGGTGGTGCTGGCACCGGTGCCCGAATGAGCGCCCGGGCCCTGAACGCTCCCCGCCCGGCCCGGGTGCGCTGGGGCGAGGGGCTTCCGGCCGAGGTCAACGGCGAAGCCGTCGAGGCCCTGCGCGAGTCCTGGCTGGTCGAGGACCGCTGGTGGAGCGCCGAGCCGCTGCGCCGGCGCTACTGGGAGCTGATCGGGGAGCGGGGGCGCAACCTGGTCGTCTTCCACGACCTGTGCACGGGCCGCTGGTTCGTGCAGTCCTGAGATGGCCCCCTCTCCTGCATATGTCGAGCTGCACTGCCATTCGGCCTACTCCTTCCTGGATGGGGTCTCGCTGCCGCAGGAGCTGGCCCGCAGAGCCGGAGAGCTGGGCCATGTGGCGCTGGCGCTGACCGACCACAACTCGGTCTCTGGCTCGATGGAGCTGGCCCAGAGCGCGGCCGACTGCGCGATCAGGGCGATCCACGGGGCCGAGCTGGACGTCGTGCTCGAGCCGGGCGCTGCGAGCAGGCACATCACGCTGCTGGTCGAGAGCGAGCGCGGCTGGAGCAACCTCTGCCGGATCCTGACACTGGCCCATGCCCATACCAGGGATGGCTCGGGCAGGCGCGAGCGGGGCGAGCCCTCGATCGCCCTGGGCGCCGTGGTCGAGCATGCCGAGGGCCTCGTCTGCCTGACCGGCTGCGCCGGTCGCTCGGCGATCGCCGGCGAGCAGGGGGAGAGGACGATCTCGCGGCTGCGCGAGGGGTTCTCGGCGGATCAGCTCTATGTCGAGCTGCAGCGCCCCTATGCGCGCCACGACCGGGCCCGCAACCGGGCCTTCGCACAGCTCGCCCGCCGCACCGGGCTGAGATGCGTGGCGAGCGGCAACGTGCACGCCCACGATGCGGCCAGGGTAGAGCTTCAGGATGCCTTCGTGGCGCTGCGCCACCGCACCACGCTGGATGCCTCCGAGCCCCTGCGCCGAGGCAACAGAAGCCATGTGATGAGCACCCCCCGGGCGATGGCCGGCCGTTTCGCGGACCATCCCGAGGCCGTCGCGGAGACGGTGCGGCTGGCCGAGCGGCTGCGCTTCGACCTGACCAGGGACCTCGGCTACCGCTACCCGGGAGCCGAGGAGATCCAGGCGCCACGGCAGCTGGCGGAGCTCTGCCGGGTACGCCTGCAGGAGCGCTACGGCCCGGACGCGCCGTCCGAGGCCCGGGCCCTGTTCGACGAGGCCTGCCGGCGCCTGGAGCAGGAGCTCGGCGTGATCGGGCGGCTCGGCCTGGCGGGCTTCTTCCTGCTGCACCACGAGATGCTCGAGCTGGCCCGCGAGGTTGCGCGGGAGGTCCGCGGTCCCGACTCGGTGCGGGCGCTGCTGGCCCCCGGCCGGGGCCGGGGCTCATCGGTCTCCTCGCTGGTCTGTTACCTGACGGGCCTCTCCCACATCGATCCGCTGGCCAACCGCCTGGCACTGGGGCGCTTCCTGCACGAGGAGCTGACCGGCCTGCCGGACATCGACCTGGACTTCCCCCGCGACATCCGCGAGCGGCTGATCCCCCGCGTCCACGACCGCTTCGGCCGCGACCGGGCGGCGCTCGTGGCCGCCTTCCCGACCTTCCGCGCCCGGGGGGCCATCCGCGAGCTCGGCAAGGTCCTGGGCCTGCCCGCGGGGGAGATCGAGCGCCTCGCCCGCGGCGCCGACCACTACGGCTCGACGGCCGAGCACGACATCGACACGGCACTCGGCGAAGGCCGGGCGCGGGAGGAGCTCCCGGCCCGGCGGGACGGGTCGGAGCCGTCCGGGCGCTGGGGCTGGCTGGGGCGCCTCGTCGAGCAGGCCCAGGGCCTGCCGCGCCATCTCTCCCAGCACTCGGGCGGGATGATCATCGCGACGAGGCCCCTGATCGACTGCTGCCCGGTCGTCCCGGCGGCCATGGAGGGCCGCCAGATGGTGCATTGGGACAAGGACTCCTGCGCCGATGCGGGCTTCTTGAAGATCGACCTGCTGGGGCTCGGGATGCTCTCGGCGGTCGAGCGCTGCGTCGAGGAGATCGACCGCCAGCGGGGAGAGCGGATCGACCTCTCGAGGATCCCCTTCGACGACCCCGAGACCTTCCGGGCGATCCGGGCGGCCGACACCGTCGGTGTCTTTCAGGTCGAGAGCCGGGCCCAGATGCAGTCCCTGCTGCGCACCAGGCCGCGCAACCTCGACGACCTGACGATCCAGGTCGCGATCGTCAGGCCCGGCCCGATCCAGGGCGGGGCGATCAACCCCTACATCGAACGTCGCCAGCGCCTGCGCGAAGACCCCACCTATGAGATCCCCTACGAGCACCCGGCCCTCCGGGAGGTACTGGCCGAGACGCTCGGCACGATCATCTTCCAGGACCAGGTGATGCAGGTCGCCGAAGCGTTCGCCGGCTACACACCCGGCGAGGCCGACGGGCTGCGCCGGGCGATGAGCCGAAAGCGCTCGAGCGAGGCGCTGCAGGCCCATCATGAACGCTTCCTGGAGGGCGCCCGCAGCCACAGCGGCGCCGAGCCGCAGATCGCCGAGCGGGTCTGGGGGATGGTCGTCGGCTTCGCCGGGTTCGGCTTCCCCAAGTCCCACAGCGCCGCATTCGGCCTGCTGGCCTACCAGTCGACCTGGCTGCGCGTCCACTACGGGCCCGAGTTCCTGTGCGCGCTGCTCAACGAGCAGCCGATGGGCTTCTACGCCCCCGACAGCCTGATCCACGAGGCCCAGAACCGGGGCATCGCGGTGCTGGGGCTGGACGTCAACGCCTCCGATGTGGAGTGCTCCGTGCAGGGCGGCGCCGTGCGGCTGGGGCTCGGCTACATCAAGGACGCGACCGCTGCGGAGATGGCGGGCCTCCTCGCCGAGCGCCGCCGGGGCGGGCCCTTCGGCTCCCTGGGCGAGCTGGCCGGGCGCTCGGGCGTGAGGCGGGTGACGCTCGAACAGCTCGCCTGGTCGGGCGCCTGCGACGGGCTGCTGGAGCGCTCGGGCGCCCGCGCAGGCAGGCAGGACCGGCGCTCGGCGCTCTGGCAGCTGGGGCTCGCGGCGCCGTCGATCACGCTCCCTCTGAAGGGCGCACCACAGGCAGGCGAGGGCGCCCTGGGCGAGCATCCGCAGAGCACCCAGCTGGCACTGGGGCTCGAGCTGCCGGCGGCGCCCGCCCTGCGCCCGCTCGGGCGCTGGCAGCGGCTGATCGCCGACTATTCGACCAGCGGGGTGACGATCGGCGATCACGCGATGGCTGTCCTGCGCGGCCGCTTGACCGTTCCCAAGCTCACCACGAGCGCCCAGCTGGCCCGCCTGCCCAGCGGCTGCGAGGTAGCCCTGGCCGGACTGGTGATCGCCCGCCAGCGACCCGGGACGGCGGGGGGGACGATGTTCCTGTTGTTCGAGGACGAGTTCGGGACGGTCAACCTGATCGTGGCGAAGGCCGTCTACGAGCGCCGCCGTCACCTCGCCCGGGCCGAGCCCCTGCTGCTGGCCCGGGGCCGGCTCGAGCGCACCCAGGAGCGTGGCCCCGGGACCGTCTCGCCGCTCGCGGAGGTCTCCGGCCGGGGGCTACAGCGCGAGGCCGACGGTGAGCAGATCAGGCCGGTGATCAACCTGATCGTGCGGGAGCTCGAGCCACTCGAGCGCTACCTCGACGTCGGCCTTGACGAACAGCGCCCGAACGGCACAGTCCACCGGCTCCCCGCCCCCGCGCAGGCGCCCGGCGCACCGGCCGAGGACACGGGCGGAGCCGAGGTCCTCTCGAGCATCCGCGCCGTGGCGCCGCCGATCCAGAGCTTTGCCTCGGGACGCCGCCGCTAGGTGCGAGGACGGCGCGGGAAGCGCCGCATCCGGGCGGTCGGCCGCCCGCATCTCGCGCTACGGTCCGCTGATGGAGCTTCACGAGCTGGACGGGGTCAGCGCGGAGCAGTGGGCCGAGCTCGGCGCCGAGCAGCCGGGTGTCTGGGGCGGAGGCCCCTCCGAAGCGTTCCAGTGGCGCGAGAAGGATCGCCACATCGCCGCGCTCGACCCGCAGGGGAGGATCCTGGCCGTCGCCGAGGCTGCCCTGATCGAGATCCTGATCGCAGAGAGCGAGCCGCTCGAGGTGGTCGGGGTGGGCGGAGTCTTCGTGCGGGAGTCCGCCCGCGGGCGCGGCCTGATGCGCCTGGTCGTCCAGCGGCTGCTCGAGCAGGCCGCCGAGATGGGCCCCGAGCGGGCGATGCTCTTCTGCCGGTCACACCTCGTGCCCGTCTACGGGAGCTTCGGCTTCCTCGAGATCCCCGACCCCGTCTGGGCAGATCAGCCCGGCGGCAGGGTCGAGGTCCCGATGCCTGCGATGTGGCGCCCCCTGCACGGCCGGCCCGGCTGGCCCTCCGGCCGGGTCGACGTGCAGGGTCTGCCGTTTTGAGTCCTGCGCCGGTGCTCAGCGCACCCGCCCCGGGCCCGCCGCCCGTTCGGCGTCCTCGGCGTCGTTGACGGCCCAGGCGAGCCGTTCGATCAGCTGCTCGGCCGCGTGCTCGTCGCAGAGGTGGATCGAGCTGACCCGCTCGTCGAGCAGCACCGGCACACCGGGGGAGCGGGCGGGCCGTGGAGTGTCGAGCGCCGTATCGGCCGTGACGATGATTCTGGCCATGGAATCTCTCCTTTGATCGAGTTCCGCCTCCTCCATCAACACGTTCGCCCGCGCGCCTGAACGGGGGCTTAATATCTCGGGGTGCAATCCCCCGCTCGGTGTGTTGGGGGATGCCCACGGCGGGTAGCCTGTTGGGATCGCCCGCCTCGCCGACACCGACCTCGACGTGTTCCCGCTCTGCCTGGGGGGAAACGTCTTCGGCTGGACGGTCGACGAGGAGGCTTCCTTCGCGGTCCTCGACGCCTACCGCGAGGCCGGCGGCAACTTCATCGACACCGCCGACGTCTACTCGTCATGGAGCGAGCAGGGGGCCGGGATCTCCGAGCGGATCATCGGGCGCTGGATCGCCGCGCGGGGCAACCGCGACGAGCTCGTCATCGCGACGAAGGTCGGCAAAGCCCCGGGCTATGAGGGGCTCTCGGCGGACACGATCCGCCGGGCCGCCGAGGCATCGCTGGAGCGCCTTCAGGTCGAGCGGATCGACCTCTACTACGCCCACTCCGACGATCCGCAGACGCCCCTGGAGGAGACCCTCGGGGCCTTCGGCGAGCTGATCTCCGCGGGGAAGATCGGCTACGCGGCGGCCTCGAACTACAGCGCAGAGCGCCTCGAGCAGGCGCTCGAGCTCGGCCGCGGGCCGGGCATGGCCTCCTATGTCGCACTGCAGCCCAACTACAACCTGATGGACCGGGCCGACTACGAGGGGCAGCCGGCCGAGGTGGCACGGCGCCACGGCCTCGCCTGTATCCCCTACTACGCCCTCGCGCGGGGCTTCTTGACCGGCAAGTACCGTCCCGGCGGCGCGGAGGTCGCAAGCCCCCGCGCCCAGGGGGTGCGGGACTCCTACATGAACGAGCGCGGCTACGCCGTCCTCTACGCGCTCGACACGATCGCCGCGGCCCACCGGACGAGCGTCGCGGCGGTGGCGCTGGCCTGGCTCTTGGCACAGCCGACGGTGCTGGCGCCGATCGCGAGCGCCACCTCGCCCGCTCAGGTGGCTGAGCTCGTCGCCTGCGCGAGGATCGAGCTGAGCGCCGAGGAGCTCGAGCTGCTCTCCTCGGCAAGCGCCTGAGACCCCGCCGGGGACCTCATCTGGGTGCGACGACGAGGGCCTGGAAGGCCCGGCCGACCGGTCCCTCGATGTCATAGAGGACACTCTCGGCGAGCCCCGTCCCGCCCTCGTGCAGCAGCGTCCTGGCGGCGATCCCGATCCACTCCCCCCGGGGCCGGCGGTGCAGGTGGACCGTCAGATCGGCGTTGATGAACAGGTAGTCGGAGAACGGCAGGGAGGCGCTGACACCGTTGCCGAAATCGGCGGTCGCGGCCAGCCGGGCGAGCGGGCTCGCCGGCTCGCCGGGGAGCAGCGTCGGGCGCAGGCGCATCCACACCCGGGCCGGTCCCGGGGTCAGGGGATCGTCGAGCCAGCGCATCTCCATGGCGCTCGCCGCGAAGCTCGTCCGGGGCGAGTCCTCCAGCGCGAAGCGCACCGGCTCGCCCTGATCGGGACCCGGCATCGGCTCCCCGGCCAGCGCTCCAGGGGGCAGCTCCGGGAGGGCGCCGGGCACCTCCGCCACACGGAGCGCCGAGGCCCGGCAGACGAGCACCGTGCCGTCATCGCCGAGGTCTGCGTGGAGCTCGCCCGCGAGCTCCTGAACCCGCCTGCCGGCCCGCACCGTGCGAACCTCCAGGTGCAGGGGGGCGAACGGGATCGGGCGCAGCAGCTCGAATCCCAGCCGGGCGAGGGCCAGGCCGGGGGCGGGCTCGTGTGCCTCGAAGGCGCTCGTCAGCAGGGCCGCCGGGGCGCCGCCGTGGAGCGCCAGCGGGTCCCACGGGCCGCGGGCCAGCTCGGTCGGCAACAGGCGCCGGCCGTCGCGCAGGAAGATGCTCTCGCTCAACGGCTCGAGCGCTCCCAGGAGAAGCCCCGCACCGCGAGGTACAGGCCGAAGGCGCCCCAGATCGCGATCACGGCCAGTGCGTCGAGATTGTCCGAGAGCCCCGAGCCGGTGACCATCGCGCCCGAGAGCCCGACGATCAGCGGCTTCAGCGGGAGGGCGTCGGCGATCGTGCGCAGGAACCCCGGTGCGCTGCTCGAGTCAAAGACGTAGAAGGAGACGAAGACGACCGGCAGGAAGACCGCGTTGACGTAGGCGGCCGTCGACTCGAAGTTGGGGATCACGTGGGCGAATGCGACCCCCAGGGCGGCCAGGCAGACGACCCCGGCGATCACGAAGACGATCAGCGAGAACCAGTGCAGCGGCCAGCCGATCCCGAAGAACAGCCGTCCGGCCAGGATCACGATGGCGATCTGCAGCGCCGTGTTCGTGACCGCGTTGGCGGCCACGCCGCCGAAGTAGGAGACGGTCGGCAACGGCGTCCCGCGGATCCGCTTGAGCACGCCGCGCTCGCGCAGGAAGACGATGTTGTAGGCCAGCGCCGTGAAGGTCGTCGACATGACGCTCATCCCCGCGATCGCCGGGATCAGGCGGTTCAGGTCATGCTGGCTGCCGCTCAACAGGGCGCCGCCGGCCGCCAGGAACAGCAGCGGCAGGACGAAGTTGAAGAAGGCCGCGCTTGGGTTGCGCCAGAACATCCGGCGCTCGAGGCGGTACTGGCGCCAGCCGAGGACGATCGTCTCAGGCATCGGCCGTCAGTTCCAGGTAGACGTCCTCGAGCGTCGGGCGTGCGACCGAGAGGTCCTCGAGGACCCGCCCTTCGGCGAGCGCCGCGCCGGTCAGCTCGTGCAGGAGCCTCGTCGGGTCATCGGTCTCCTGCACGAGGAGCGACCCGTCGGGGCCGCGGTAGGCGACGTTGTAGCGGTTCCCAGTGGCTCCATCCCCGACACCCAGCTCGCGCGGGGCGCCGATCGCCAGGATCCGGCCGTCCTTGACTATCGCGACCCGGTCGGCAAGGACCTGGGCCTCCTCCAGGTAGTGGGTCGTCAGGAGGACCGTCTTGCCCAGGTCGCGCAGCGAGCGGATCGTCTCCCAGGCCGTCCGGCGGGCCTCGGGGTCAAAGCCCGTCGTGGGCTCGTCGAGGAAGATCAGCTCCGGGTCTCCGACCAGGGCCAGCGCGAAGTCCAGCCTTCGCAGCTGTCCGCCCGAGAGCTTGCGGCTGCGCACATCGGCGCTCTCGGAGAGGCCGACCAGGCCGAGCACCTCATCGACGGCCCGGGGGTGGGGATAGAAGCTGGCCCAGTGGGCCAGCGCCTCGCGGGGGGTGATGTGGCTGTAGATGCCTCCGGCCTGCAGCACGATGCCGATCCGCCGGCGCAGCTCGATCGAGCGCTCCGCCGGGTCATGGCCCAGCACCGAGACCTCGCCGTCGCTGCGCGAGCGGTAGCCCTCGAGGATCTCGACGGTCGTCGTCTTGCCGGCGCCGTTGGGCCCGAGCAGCCCGAACACCTCGCCGCGCTGGACGGTGATGTCGATGCCGCGAACCGCCTCATAGTCGCCGTAGCGCTTGCGCAGCGCGGAGACCTCGATCGCCGGGGTTGAGTCGCTCACAGCCCGATCATCTCAGGCGAGGGCGGGGGGCCGGGCCCCCGGCTGCTACCAGTGCACGCCTCTTGTCAGAGTGGCCATCGCGATCTGCTCGAAGGAGACGTGCTCCTCGACGTTCTTCTGGCCTTTGGCCGCCTGTGAGTCGGGGAAGACGCGGTAGGCCAGGTGCAGCAGCCGGTCGACCATCGAGGGGGAGAGGGAGTAGGCGACTTCGCCGAACTTCCCGATCCGGGTTCCCATCTCCTTGGGCCGCCCGCGCAGGGCCTCGACGATCATGTCGGCCGCCTCCTCGGGGCTGAGGGTCGGGAAGGCGTCATACATTTTGGTCGGTGCGATCATCGGCGTGCGGACCAGCGGCATGTGAATCGTCGTGAAGGTCACCCCGTCGCCGATCGTCTCCGAGGCCACGACGCGGGTGAACGCGTCCAGGGCCGCCTTCGAGGCCACGTAGGCCGAGAAGCGGGGCGGGTTGGTCTGGACGCCGATCGAGGAGACGTTGACGATGTGCCCCGAGCCGCGCTCGCGCATGTGCGGCAGCAGCCCGATGATCAGCTTGATCGCGCCGAAGTAGTTCAGCTGGATCGTCCGTTCGAAGTCGTGGAAGCGGTCGTAGCTCAGCGCGATCGAGCGGCGGATTGAGCGCCCGGCGTTGTTGACCAGCATGTCCACGTTGCGGTGGTCCGCCAGGACCCTGTCGATCAGCCCTTCGATCGACTCCATGTCGGAGATGTCCGCGGCATAGACGTAGGCCGTCCCGCCGGCGGCGACGATCTCGGCGCGGACTTCCTCGAGCTGCTCGACGTTGCGGGCCACCAGCAGCGGCACGCCGCCCGCCGCGGCGACCTTCAGGGCCGCCGAGCGGCCGATCCCCGAGGAGGCGCCCGTGATCATCACGTGGCGCCCGCCGAGGGCCTCCTTGATCGAGCGGCCCCGTCCGACGTCGGGCTCCATCTCGCGCTCCCAGTAGTCCCACAGCTTGGCGACGTAGTCGTGCAGCGCAGGCGGCTGTTCGAGCGGTGAGCCCGCCAGCGCCTTGGCCGTCTCGTGGGTGTCGAAGCGCGGCACCAGCTCCATGTGGGCGAGGACCTCTCTGGGGATCCCCAGCTCGCGCAGGGCCAGGTTGGTGACCTGCTTGAACGGCGGCAGGGCTCCCGCCAGTGCGAGCGGCCATTTCGGCAGCGGGTCGGTCAGGCGTTTGTCGATCGAGACGGCGAAGCGGGGTGCGTGGGCCGCGACGGCCAGTTCGTTGATCATGTCGTCGACCCGCTGCGGGCGCGGGTCGGTCAGGTGGAAGGCGCGGCCGTCGAGGTCGGGCTCGTGGGCGATGTGTTCGAGCGCCCCCGCGACCCAATCGACCGGGACGATGTTCGTGTAGCCAAGGTCCAGCCCGACCAGGGGGACCCAGCCGGGGAGCAGGTGACGCATCCGCTGGATCGCCTTGAAGAAGTAGTAGGGGCCGTCGATCTTGTCCATCTCGCCGGTCTTCGAGTCGCCGACGACGATCCCCGGGCGGTAGACGCGCCAGGGCACATAGGCCTGCTCGCGGACGATCCGCTCGGACTCGAACTTGGTGCGGTGATAGGGCGAGGGCAGCCGCTGGCCCTCGTCGAACATCGTCTCCTCGAAGATCCCGCGGTATTCCCCGGCGACGGCGATCGAGGAGACATGGTGCAGGTGCTTGGCGTCGAGCGCCCGGGCCAGTTCGACCGCATGGGTTGTCCCGCCGACGTTGACCGCCGTGTTGCGCTCCGCCGGCGCAGTCATGTCGTAGACCGCGGCCAGGTGGAAGAAGTGCTCGACCTTGCCCCGCAGCTCGGTCAGCTGGTCGGCCTCGACCCCCAGCAGCGGGCGACGCAGATCGCCGGTGACGGGGACGATCCGCTCGACGGCCTTGGCTCCCGCAAGGATCGCCCAGCGCTCGATCAGGTCGTCCAGCTTGCCTTTGGAGTTCTCCCGGACGAGGACGTAGATCTTGCCCTGGCGGTTCGCCAGCAGCCCCTCGACCAGCCGGCGCCCGATGAAACCGGTGGCTCCCGTTACGAAGTAGGCCATCGCCCTCAGAGCCTATCTGGCCGGGGCGCCTCCGTGTAAATACGCGTAGGCCCCTGTGCGCGCGTATCTGTCTAGGCGCCCGCACCGGCCCCGCCGCGGCCCTCGCCGGCGGCGAACCGTTCGGCGCCGCGGTTGCCGTCCTCGAACACTTCCGGTCCGGCCGCGGCCTCCAGCGCAAGCGCCTCGGCGAGCGGCAGGCCGAACCCTTCGATCGCGGCCCGGCGGTCGGCCAGCATGGTGCTCTGGGGAAAGCGCGCGAGCCCCTCGGCGAGCTCGAGTGCCCGCTCGAGGTGGGCTCCCGGGGCCACCAGCTCGGTCACCAACCCCATCGCAAGGGCCTCCTGGGCGTCGATGATGCGCCCAGTCAGGATCAGGTCGAGCGCCCGGCCGAGCCCGACGATCCGCGGCAGGCGCTGGGTCCCGCCGTCGATCAGCGGCACCCCCCAGCGGCGCTCGGGGTAGCCCAGCCGGGAGTCCTCGGTGGCGATCCGCAGATCGCACCACAGCGCGATCTCGAGTCCGCCGGCGAGGCAGAAGCCCGAGATCGCCGCGATCGTCGGCTTCGAGGCGGTCAGCCGCGTGAAGCCCATCGGGCCCTCCTCGCTCATCAGGCGCGGCGCCATCGTCGAGGTCGCCTTCAGGTCCGCGCCGGCGCAGAAGGAGACGCCCCCGGCGCCCGTGACGACCAGCACACGCGCCTGCTCATCGGCCTCGAAGCGCAGGTAGGCATCGTGCAGGGCCGCCGCCGTCGGTCCGTCGACCGCGTTGCGCCGCTCCTGGCGGTCGATCGTGATCACGGCAGCCGCGCCGCGGCGCTCATAGCCGACGTCCGGCGCCGGACCGCTCGCCTCGGCCTCGCCCACGGGGGGCCCGTCTACCAGCCGCCTCGCCAGTGGGCGTCGCCCAGCTGCGAGGAGTGTGCGGCTTTGCGTGCTTCCTTGCGCTTCTCGAGGTGACGCTGAAGCATGCTCATCAAAAAGACGAACGTCGGGAAGAAGATGATCAGGCCGAAGCCGAAGTTGGTGACGACCTTGTCGTTCGTGGCCCCGTAGAAGCCGCGCCCGTCGTTCGTCGCCATCGCGGCGGGGGCGAGCACGAGCGCCAGCAGGAGGGCGTAGGGGATGAGCGTTGCGAGCAGCCGTTTGCGCATCGGCGCGAATCCTATCCCAGGCCAGCCACGGACAGGTCCCTACCATCGCTTCCCATGGCCCTGCTGATCGCATCAGACCTGCACAAGGACATTTCCGGCGAACCGCTCCTCCAGGGCGTCTCGTTCAAGCTCGAGCGCCGCGAACGGCTGACCGTGGCGGGGCGCAACGGGGCCGGCAAGACGACCTTGCTGCGGATGCTCGCCGGCGAGACCTCGATCGACCGGGGCGAGCTGACCGTCGCCAAGGGGGTACGGATCGCGCTGCACGACCAGCGCCCGCCGCGTGAGCGCGAGATGGCACTGCGCGACTATCTGCTCTCCGGCTGCGCCGAGGAGCTGGCGATCGAGGCCGAGCTCGCGGCGCTCGAGGGGCGGATGGCCGCCGGGGAGTCCGATGAGGCGCTGCTCGGGCGCTACGCCGAGGCGCAGGCGCGCCTGGAGGCCCGCGGCGGCTACCTGTGGCGTACCCGCGCCAGCGCCATGGCCCACGGGCTGGGCTTCCGCGACGGCGACCTGGACCGCAGCCTCGACACGTTCTCCGGCGGGCAGCTCACGCGGGCCTCGCTGGCCCGGGCGCTGGCGACGGGCGCCGATGTGCTGCTGCTCGACGAGCCCACCAACCATCTCGACATCGAGTCCCTGGAGTGGCTCGAGCAGACGCTCACGGGCCTCGACGCCGCGATCGTTCTGGTCGCCCACGACCGCTGGTTCCTGGAGGCCGTCGGCACGGCTGTGCTCGAGCTCTACGGCTCCCAGCCGGCCCGCTCGCGCTTCTTCGCCGGCACCTGGCACCAGTGGCGGCGCGAGCAGGCGGCCCGCGAGCTGGCGCTGGGCCGGGCGATCGAGGCCCAGAAGGCGGAGATCGAGCGGATGGAGCGGTTCATCGAGCGCTTCCGCTACAAGGCCTCGAAGGCCAAACAGGCCCAGTCCCGGGTCAAGAAACTGGCCAAGATCGATCGGCTCGAGCAGGACCCAAAGGACTCGCGCAGCCTCGAGTTCTCGTTCTCCAAGGCGGAGCGCTCGGGACGGGTGATCTTCGAGCTGATCGACGGCCGGGTCGAGGTGGGCAAGCCGCCGATCGTGCTGCTCGACCATGCCGAGCTGTGGCTCGAACGGGGCGAGCACGTCTCGCTGGTCGGCCCCAACGGGACCGGCAAGACGACGCTGATCGAGACGCTGGCGGGTACCCGTGAGCTGGCCGGCGGCAAACTGAGCGTCGGGCACAACGTCAAGCTCGGATACCTCTCCCAGCACGCCGAGGAGCTCGGCGCGGGAGGCCATCCCGAGCAGAGCGTCCTCGATGCAGCCGGCCGCGCGACGGGCCTCTCGCCGAACCGCGCCCGGGCGCTGCTGGGGCGTTTCCTGTTCTCGGGCGATGAGGTCGAAAAACCGCTCCGCGGGCTCTCCGGGGGCGAGCGCCGGCGCCTCTCCCTGGCGGTTCTCGTGGGGTCCGACCGTGATCCGCCCAACGTCCTGATCCTCGACGAGCCCACCAACCATCTCGACATCGAGAGCCGCGAGGCGCTCGAGGACGCCCTGCGGGGGTTCGGCGGTGCGCTGATCCTCGTCTCCCACGACAGGGCGCTGCTCGACGCCGTCGGCACCCGGACGATCGCTGTCGAGGACCATGCCCTGCACAGCTACGAGGGCGGCTGGCCGGAGTATGTCCGGGTCCGCGAGGAGCGGGCCGCCGACGGGCCCGGACGGGCCCGGAGCGCCGCCGTCGCCCCGCTGGCCCCGGCCCAGCCCGCGGCCGTGAGCAACGGCGGCTCCGGTAACGGGAAGGCACCGGTGCCCGAGCCGGTGAAGGCGGCCGCCGGCGCGAGCAGGAAGAAGGCCAGGGGTCCCTCGAAGAACCGCCTCAGCGCGACCGAGCGAGCCGAGCAGGATGTCGAGGCGGCCGAGGCGGCGCTCGTGGCGCTGGAAGACGAGCTGGCCGATCCGGCGGCCTGGGCGACCCGCTACGAGGCGGCCAAGTCAGAGGCCCGCCACACGGCCGCGAAGCGGGCCGTCGAGGCAGCCTACGCGCAGCTCGAGGAGCTGATCGACTGATCCCCGTCCCCTAGACTTGGGGGCATGGAGCGCTACCGGACCGCGCGGAACATCGCGATCGTCGTGGGGATCGGCGTGGCCGTCTACTACATCCCCGGCGGGGGCAACGTGGCGAACGGCTTCGAAGCCGCCCTGTGGGTCCTGTTCGGTGCGGCGATCGCCTTCATGGGCCTGCGCCTGTACCGCGAAAACCAGTTCCGGCTGATGGCGCTGGGTGATCGCCACCGCGGCCTGCTCTACGTCGGCCTGGGCCTGGCGGTCTTCTGCTACATGGCCCGCTCGCGGATGTGGGAAACGGGCCTGGGCGTGATCGGCTGGTTCGCGCTCGTCCTGACCGCCGTGTACTCGCTGGGCGAGGTCTACCGCCACTCCCGCAGCTACTCCTGAGCGCCCGGCCGGGGGCGGCCTATCCTCGGAGGCCATGGCGGTGACAGATCACAGCCGCGCCGCGGCCGGCGCCGAGACGACCCTCCGCGAGCAGCGCCTGGCGCTGCCCGACCAGCCCGGCGTGTACCTGTTCCGCGACGGCAAGGGCCGGGTCATCTATGTCGGCAAGGCCAAGTCGGTGCGCAAGCGCGTCGCGTCGCACTTCGCCAAAGCCCAGGTTCCCTCGAGCCCCGGTCATGCCGAGATGGTCGCCTCGGTGGAGCACATCGAGTGCGTCATCGTCGCCAGCGAGGCCGAGGCGCTGCTGGCCGAGCAGAGCTTCATCAAGCAGTACCGCCCGCGCTTCAACATCCGCCTGCGTGACGACAAGTCCTATCCGTTCATCGCGATCTCGTTGGACGAGGACTACCCGCGGGTGTACTTCACCCGTGAGCGCCATCGCTCGGGGCGGGCCTACTTCGGGCCCTACTCGAACGCCAAACGGGTCCGCTCGACGCTCGAGGTGCTCGCCAAGGTGTTCATGTTCCGCTCCTGCACCGGTGCCGAGCCGGGCCGGCGCAGCGGCAATCCCTGCCTGGACTACTACATCAAGCGCTGCGGGGCGCCCTGCGTCGGCTACGTCACCAAGGAGGAGTACCGCCAGAGCATCGACGGCGTGATCGACTTTCTCTCGGGGCGATTCGCGGCGATCGAGCGCGATCTCGAGCAGCGGATGCGCGCCGCCGCCGCGGCCGAGGAGTTCGAGCAGGCGACGCTCGAGCGCAACCGCCTGCAGGCCGTCCGCTCGCTGCTCGAGCGCCGGCGCGTCACGGGCGAGTCGATGGGGACCTTCGATGCCGTCGCCGTCGCCCTTGACGGCCGCGACGCCAACGCCCAGGTGTTCCAGGTCCGCGACGGGGTCCTCTCCGACCGCCAGTCCTTCTATCTCTCGAATGAGACCGAGCGGGAGGAGGGCGAGGTGGCCGAGGAGTTCATGCTGCAGTACTACGACGGGCAGATCTCGATCCCGGCGCTGCTGGTCGTGCAACAGTCCGTCGCTGAGCGCCCGGCCCTCGCCGACGCGCTTGCGGCCCGCCGCGACGGCCCGGTCGAGCTGCGCGCCGCAGAGCGCGGCGAGAAGCGGCGGATCCTCGAGCTGGCGGAGCGCAATGCGCGCCTGGCACTGGACCAGGACAGGCTGCGCAGCGAGCGCCGCCGCGAGGGCCGCGTGCAGGCGCTCGAGGGGCTGCAGTCGGCGCTCGGCCTGGACGCACCGCCGATCCGGATCGAGTGCTTCGACATCTCGAACCTCGGCGGCACCCACACGGTCGCCTCGATGGTCGTCTTCGAGGGCGGCGCGCCGAAGAAGTCCGACTACCGCCGCTTCAAGATCCGCACCACGGAGGGGGCGCCGGACGACTTCGCCTCGATGGCCGAGGTCCTCGGCCGGCGCTTCGCGCAGTGGGAGCGCCAGGCCGACATCTCACCCCACGACCCCGAATACGACCCCAGCTTCGCCGCGCTGCCGAACCTCGTGGTGATCGACGGCGGCAAGGGCCAGCTCGCGGCTGGTCTCGGCCCGCTGAAGGGGTTCCGCGACCGGGGTGTCGCGGTGATCTCGCTGGCCAAGCGGATCGAGGAGGTCTTCCAGCCCGGCCGCCGCGCGCCGCTGGTGCTCGACCATTCGACGCCCGAGCTGCAGCTGCTGCAGCGGGTTCGCGACGAGGCCCACCGGTTCGCGATCACCCACCACCGGACCCGGCGGGACAAGGCGATGACCACGTCCCTGCTGGACGAGCTGCCCGGCGTAGGGCCCGCGCGCAAGCGCGCTCTGCTGGCCCATTTCGGCTCGCCGGAGGCGGTCGTGGCGGCCAGCCGTGAGCAGCTGCAGACGGTTCCGGGCCTGCCCGCCAAGGTCGGCCGGGACCTGCACGAAGCCCTTCACCGGGCCGGCTGAGCACCGCCGCCGCGAACGCCCGCGCAGCATCTTCACCGGCCCCCGCCGCCGCAGGCGCAACAATGCGGGGGAGATGGCGGTCATCAGGCCTCTGCGTCCGCTCCGCGCCGCCGGCGGCAAATCGGTCAAGCCGGTGCTCGAGTCGCGGCTCGAGGACCTCGTGGTGATCACGGGCTTTTCCGGCGCGGGCAAGTCGACGGCGATGAACGTCTTCGAGGACGCCGGGTTCTTCTGCGTCGACAACCTGCCGCCGGAGATGATCCGCTCACTGGTCGAGCTGTTCGTCCACAAGGGCTTCAAGGTCGAGCGGGCGGCGGTCGTCTCCGATGTCCGTGGAGGCGCCTACTTCGAGGCGCTGCAGGCGGTCGTGGACGACCTCGACGCGCTGGGCCTCAAACACAGCGTCCTGTTCCTCGAGGCCGCCGAGCAGACACTGGTGACCCGCTACAAGGAGACCCGCCGGCGCCACCCACTGGCGCCGCAGGGCAGCGTGGCGGCCGGTGTCGCAGCCGAGCGTGAGCTGCTCGAGCCGCTGCGCGGGCGTGCCGACCTGGTGATCGACACGACCGGCATGTCCGCGTCGATGCTGCGGGCCAAGATCGCCGAGGAGCTCCTGCCCCGCCAGACCGTCGGGCGCCTGTCGGTGACGGTCATGAGCTTCGGCTTCAAGCACGGCCCGCCGCGCGACGAGGACCTCGTCTTCGACGTCCGGTTCCTGGCGAACCCCCACTACGAGCCCGACCTGCGCGAACTGACGGGCCTTGACCCCGCGGTGGTCGAGTACATCGGGCGGGACGGGCGCCTGCAGGAGCTCTTCGACCGCCTCGACCCGCTGATGGACTTCCTGCTGCCGCAGTACATAGAGGAGGGCAAGGCCCACCTGGTGGTGGCCGTCGGCTGCACCGGCGGCAGGCACCGCTCGGTGGCGATCGCCGAGCGCCTGGGGGCCCGCTACAAGGACCGCCCGGATCTGGATGTGACGGTGGTGCACCGCGACATCGACCGGGCTCCGCAACGGTCCTGATCTCGGGTTCCTACGGACTCCGCCGAGCGCGCCGCTGATAGCCTCAGCGGGGCTCGCCGGGCGGTGGGGCCTTGCTCCAGCGGCCCGGCATCGTTCATTTTCGCTCAGGAGGCATTGAATGCCCGTAAGGGTCGGGATCAACGGATTCGGCCGGATCGGCCGGAACGTCTTCCGCGCCGCGATGGCGGCGGGGGCCGGTGCGCAGGACATCGAATGGGTCGCCGTCAACGATCTGACGGACGCGACGACGCTGGCTCACCTGCTCAAGTACGACTCGATCCTGGGCCCCTACCCGGGCACGGTGGAGCTCGAGGGGGACACGATTCACGTCGACGGCAGGGCACTCAAGGTGCTCGCCGAGCGCGACCCCGGCGAGCTGGCATGGGGTGAGCTTGGCGTCGACGTGGTGATCGAGTCGACGGGGTTCTTCACCGACCGGGCGAGCGCTGCCAAGCACCTCGCCGGGGGGGCCAAGAAGGTAGTCATCTCCGCGCCGGCGACCGACCCCGACGCGACGGTCGTGCTGGGTGTCAACTTCGACGAGGTGTACGACCGCGACGCCCACGACGTCATCTCAAACGCCTCCTGCACGACCAACTGCCTGGCGCCGGTGGCCAAGGTCCTCAACGACACGGTCGGCATCGACCACGGCCTGATGACGACGATCCATGCCTACACGGCCGACCAGCGACTGCAGGACATGCCCCACAAAGACCTGCGCCGGGCCAGGGCCGCGGCGATCAACCTGATCCCCGCCTCGACCGGTGCGGCCAAGGCGATCGGCCTGGTGATCCCCGAGCTCAAGGGCAAGCTCAACGGGTTCGCGGTGCGGGCCCCCGTGCCGACGGGCTCGGTCGTCGACCTGACGGTCGTCTGCAAGCGCGAGACGAGCCCCGAGGAGCTGAACGCGGCATTCAAGGCGGCCGCCGACGGTCCGCTGCGGGGCATCCTCCAGTACACCGAGGACCCGATCGTCTCGACCGACATCGTCTCCTCGCCCTACTCCTCGATCCTGGACTCCAAACTGACATCGGTGATGCAGGGGACGATGGCCAAGGTCGTCTCCTGGTACGACAACGAGTGGGGCTACTCGAACCGCCTGGTGGACCTGGTCCAGAGGGTCCTGTGAGAGACGGCTCCATGGGCGGGGCGGCACATCGGAGGGGGATATCGTGACGGAGCACGAGGCGACGGGAGCGGGTCGATGAGGAGCATTGACGATCTGGAGGTCCAGGGCAAGCGGGTGCTGGTCCGGGTCGACTTCAACGTGCCGCTGCACGAGGGCGCCGACGGGAGCCTGCAGGTCGCCGACGACACCCGCCTCGCGGGGTCGCTTCCGACGATCGGCGAGCTGCGCGAGCGGGGCGCCAGGATCGTGCTCGTGTCCCATCTCGGGCGCCCGCACGGGAAAGCCGACCCGGCGCTGTCGCTGGCGCCCGTGGCGGCACGCCTGTCAGAGCTGACCGGTGCGCCCGTCAGGCTCGCCCCGGCGGTCGTCGGCCCCGAGGTCAGGGCCCTCACGGAGGCGCTCGAGCCGGGCGAGATGCTGCTGCTCGAGAACGTCCGCTTCGAGCCCGGCGAGGAGCAGAACGACCCGGCCTTCGCGGCCTCGCTGGCCGAGCTGGGCGACATCTATGTCAACGACGCCTTCGGCACTGCTCATCGCGCCCAGGCCTCGACCGAGGGCGTCGCGCACCTGCTTCCCAGCGCCGCGGGGCGCCTGCTCGAACGCGAGGTCCTGACCCTGACGGGGATCCTCGAGCACCCCGCCCACCCGCTGGTCGCGATCGTCGGCGGCGCCAAGGTGGCCGACAAGATCGCGGTCATCGACCGCTTTCTCCAGATCGCCGACGTGATCATCATCGGCGGCGCCATGTGCTTCCCGTTCCTCTGCGCGCAGGGTCATGCCGTCGGTGCCTCGCTGTGCGGGGAGGAGGACGTCGAGCATGCTCGCCGAGCCCTGGCGGCAGCCGCGCGCCCCGGCCACGCGCGCCTGGCGCTGCCGGTCGACCTGGTGATCGGCGATCGCCTTGCCGCCGATGCCGAGCATCGCGAGCTTGACGGCGTCGAGGTGCCCGAGGGCTGGATGGGCCTGGACATCGGGCCGCGGACGGCAGCCGCCTATGCGGCCGAGATCGCCCGCGCGGGGACGATCTTCTGGAACGGCCCGATGGGCGCGTTCGAGCTGGAGCCCTTCGCAGCCGGCACGCTGGCGGTCGCACAGGCGATCGCCGAGGCCCCCGGGCTGACCGTGGTCGGCGGCGGGGACTCCGCCGCGGCGCTCGCGCAGTTCGGGCTCGAGGACCGCGTCGACCATCTCTCGACGGGCGGCGGGGCGACGCTCGAGCTCGTCGAGGGCGTGACGCTGCCGGGGGTCGCCGCACTCGCCGGCGCGGGTGTCGCCGGGGGGGTGGGGTCCTGAGCTCCCGGACGCCCCTGGTCGCGGGCAACTGGAAGATGTACAAGACCGAGGAGCAGGCTGAGGAGTTCATCCAGGGCCTGCTCCCCCGCGTCTCCTCGATCGACGGCGTCGACGTCGCCATCTGCGTGCCGTTCACCGATCTTCGGGCGATGGTCGACAGCGCTCGCGGCTCGCGCGTGGAGGTCTTCGCCCAGAACATGCACCAGGAGGCCGAGGGGGCCTTCACGGGCGAGATCTCGGCGCCGATGCTGCGCGAGCTGGACGTCCGGGGCGTCGTCCTGGGCCACTCCGAGCGGCGGGCCCTGTTCGGCGAGACCGACAAGGCCCTCGGCCTGAAGGTGCCGAGCGCCCTGGAGGCCGGCCTCGTCCCGATCCTCTGTGTGGGTGAGACCGAGGAGGAGCGCGACGGCGAGCAGACCGAACGCAAGCTCCGCCACCAGATCAAGGAGGACCTCGCCGGCGTCCCGGCCGAGCGCCTGGCCGAGGTTGTCATCGCCTACGAGCCGATCTGGGCGATCGGCACCGGCCGTGTCGCCAGCCCCGAGCAGGCCCAGGAGGCGATCGCCTTCATCCGGGCGCTGGTCGCCGGGCGCGACGAGGCCGCCGCCGCGCAGCTGAGGATCCTCTACGGAGGCTCGGTCAAGCCCGAGAACGCCGCCGAGCTGCTGGGCCTGCCCGACGTTGACGGGGCCCTCGTCGGGGGCGCCTCGCTGGAGCCCGGGCCGTTCGCCGAGATCGTGGCGGCTGCGGCGCGATGAGCCTGCCCGAGGGCCCAGCGCAGCTCCCGGCGGGCTGCGCCTGCCTGATCGTCCTCGACGGATGGGGGCTGGCGGACCCGGGCCCGGGGAACGCCATCTCGCTCGCCCGGACCCCTGTCTTCGACGAGTTGTGGGAGACCTACCCCCACACCAGCCTGACCGCCTGCGGCAAGGCCGTCGGGCTGCCCGAGGGGCAGATGGGCAACAGCGAGGTCGGGCACCTGAACCTGGGTGCCGGCTCGGTCATCCGCCAGGATCTGATGCGGATCGACGACGCGGTCGCAGACGGGTCGCTGGCCCAGAACGAGGTTCTCCGGGGCGCCTTCGCAGGCGCTGAGCGCGTGCACCTGCTGGGGCTTGTCTCCGACGGCGGCGTGCACTCCTCGCTCGAGCATCTGCGCGGGCTGCTGGCGATGGCCGGCGAGCTGGCCGAGGGCGAGGTCCTGATCCATGCGTTCACCGACGGGCGGGACACGCTGCCGCACGCCGGTGCGGGCTTTCTGCGCGAGCTCGAATCGATCGGGGGCGGGCGCGTCGCCTCGGTGGTCGGCCGCTACTGGGCGATGGACCGCGACCGGCGCTGGGACAGGACGGCAAGGGCCTACGAGATGCTCGTCCATGGCCGCGCGCCCCACCACGCCGACAGCGGCGAGCAGGCCGTCCTGGACGCCTACGAGCGCGGCGAGACGGACGAGTTCATCGAGCCGACGCTGGTCGGAGCCGAGGGGCGGATCAGACCCGGGGACAGCGTGATCTGCTTCAACTTCCGCCCCGACCGAATGCGCGAGATAGTCCGTGCGCTGGCCGAGCCGTCCTTCGGCGAGGACGGCGAGGAGCTGCCCGGGTGGCCGGGCCGCAAGGGCGGCGAGCCGGTCGCTCGCCTGGTCACGCTGACCCGCTACGAGGAGGGCTGGCCCTACCCGGTGGCGTTCGCGCCCGAACACCCCGCCACGACGCTGTCCGAGGTCCTGGCAGCCGAGGGGGCGAAGCAGCTGCACGTGGCGGAGACCGAGAAGTACCCGCACGTGACCTACTTCTTCAACGGCGGCGACGAGGCTCCGCTGGCAGGTGAGCGGCGCGAGCTGGTCGCCTCACCGCGTGACGTTCCGACCTATGACTTCAAGCCGCAGATGAGCGCCGTCGAGGCCGCCGCGGCCTTCGTCTCGGCCTGGAACGCCGACCGCCCGCGCTTCGGGATCATCAACTTCGCGAACGCCGACATGGTCGGTCACACCGGGGTGATCCCGGCCACCGTGCAGGCGGTCGAAACCGTCGACGCCTGCCTCGCGCGGATCGTGACGGCCGTCCACGAGGCCGGCGGGGTTTGCCTGGTGACGGCCGACCACGGCAACGCCGATCACATGCTCGAGCCCGACGGCAGCCCCAACACTGCCCACTCGCTGAATCCGGTGCCGGTGATCCTCACCTGTCCCGCCGTTGGGCTGGATCGGGGCGGCGGCGTCCTGGCCGATGTCGCGCCGACGCTGCTGCAGGTGCTCGGGATCGCCCAGCCACGCGAGATGACCGGACGGTCCCTGATCGATTGAACGCTAGATTGGCCCCGAGCCCCGCGAGCCACCAGGAGAGGACCCAACTTGCCCGAGAGCGCCGCCGATACAGCCGCAGTTCCCGCCGAGCCGTTCGCGCCGGAGCCGTTCGCGGCCGAGCCGTCGGCGCCGGAGTCCTCGGGGCGCTCAGGGCGCCGCTCCCGTCTGCTGCTGTCGTTGTTCTGGGTCGGTGCCGGTGTCAACCACTTCGTCAACCCGCGCCCCTATGAAGCGATCGTCCCACCCAGCCTGAAGGACCAGTCGGCCGGCGTGGTCAAGTGGAGCGGGGTGGCCGAGCTGATCGGCGGGGTGGGCGTCCTTTTGCCGGCCACCAGGCGGGTCTCGGGTCTGTGGCTGATAGGCGTCCTGGCGGCGGTCTTCCCGGCCAACCTCTACATGGCCCGCGAGCCCGAGCGCTTCAAGCAGATCCCCCGCTGGGCGCTCTACGGACGCCTTCCGCTGCAGCCGCTGGCGATGCTCTGGGCCTGGAAAGCGACACGCCGATGAGAGCAAAATCCCGCACCCGCAGGCCGCTCGCTGCTATGTTCGGCTGAGAAGGGATTCTGATTCACAACGTCATGTCGACCGCGACCGCCGTCAAGATCTCACCCCCCGACCAGGAGACGCTCACTCTCGGTGAGCTTCGCGCCTGGAGGGGTCTGCTGAGGGCACATGCCTGCCTCGCAAAGCGGCTGGATGCGGAGCTCGAGCAGGCGCACGGGCTGCCGATGAGCTCCTACGAGGTCCTCCACCACCTCGAGGAGGCGAGCGGGGGACGGATGCGGATGTGCGATCTGGCCGAGCAGGCACAGCTGTCGCGCAGTGGGCTGACTCGGATGGTCGACAGGCTGGCCCGCGACGGGCTGATCGAGCGCTGCTCGTGCAGCCATGACGCCCGCGGCTCCTACGCCTGCCTGACCGAGGCCGGCCGCGAACGGCTCGCTGAAGCCAGGGGAACCCATCTGGCCGTGATCCGCTCGCAGTTCTTCTCTCACTTCTCCGAGGCCGAGCTCTCGGTCATGGCCGACATGTGGGAGCGGATCGCTCCCTGCGGTTGCTGAGAGCCAACCGCCCAGAGGCCTCATCCGGACCGCCGCAAGGCGGTTTTTTCATGCCCTGACGACCTCGGGATCAAGCATGATGCGCATGATAAGACTTGACAGAGATCGGCTTAGATTTTATACTGGTCCATGTCTCGTAATCCAGTCTTCGGAGGTACAGCAGAAATGGCACTGATCAGATGGGAGCCAACCCGCGAGATCCAGTCGATCCAGCAGGAGATGAACAGGCTCTTCGGCACCGTCTTCGACAGCCCGACCGCCGGAGCGGGCGTTCAGGCACGGCGTTGGGTGCCGGCGATGGACCTAGTCGAGGAGGGGCAGGAGTACGTCCTGCGGGCGGACCTGCCGGGCCTCGACGAGCAGGACGTCAAGATCGAGCTCGACGAGCGGGTCCTGACGATCTCCGGCGAGCGAAGCTCCAACCAGGAGGAGCGCCGCGAGGGCTACTACCGCTACGAGCGGGCCGCCGGCAGCTTCAGCCGCTCGCTGACCCTGCCCGAGGGGATTGACCCCGACGCGATCCGGGCGAGCTTCGAGAAGGGTGTTCTCGAGGTGAGGATCCCCAAGCCCGAGGAGCGCAAGCCCAGGCGTGTCGCGATCACTCCCGGCGGTGGCGTGATCGACGGCGAGCAGCCGGCCACGACGGCCACGACGGCCTAGACGCTCGAGCCCCGGCCCGACTGCGAGGGCCCGTCCCCGCTCTGCGGGGGCGGGCCCTCTGCGTTTTCGGTGTGCCGACGGTGGCGGCGGTGCATCAGCAGGGCACTGCCGATCGCCAGCAGGACGGCCACCAGGCCGTAGATCCCGAAGGCCTGGACGGCGTTGCTGGCCGAGTGGCCCAGGTAATAGGCGAGCAGGCCGATCGCCGTCGCCCAGGCGATGCCCCCGAGGGCGTTCCAGACGACGAAGGAGCGCCAGTGCATCCGGGTCGCACCCGCCAGCCAGGAGGCCCAGACGCGCAGGCCGAGGACGAACCGCCCGAAGAACACGGCCTTGGGGCCGTGGCGCTCGAAGAACGGCTCGCCGACCGTCAGGACGTTGTTGCGCTGGCGCAGGAAGGGGCCAGGGCGTTCCAAGAGCCAGCGTCCGCCCTTGCGCCCGATCAGGTAGCCCAGGTTGTCGCCGACGATCGCCCCGGCGGCGGCGAGCGGGATCACGATCGCGATCTCGAGTTTCCCGGTGCTGGCCAGGACGGCGGCGGCGATCAGCCCGGTCTCGCCGGGGATCGGCAGGCCGCTGGACTCGCCCATGACGATCAGGAACAGCAGCGGGTAGCCCGCGGTGCTGACGAGGTGTTCGACGTTGAGGAGCGAGGCGAGCATCTGCGGCCCCTAGCATGCCGCAGTCCGCGTCCGCTCCCGTAGAGGCGCGGGCGGGCGGGCTAGTTCGTGTTTTCGGTGACCAGCTGACGCAGTTCTGCGGCGGCCTTCTGGACTTCGGGATAGACGACGTTGCGCAGCCGGACTTCGGTTGCGGCCGGCCGCGAGATGACGACGACGGCGACGACGATCAGGACCAGCGCGAGCAGGCCCAGCATCAGGCCGAAGAGCCGCCCTTTGCCCTGCGAGCGGGCGCTCGGGCCCGGTGTGGCCGCGGCCGGGCGGGTGCGCGGCGGGCCCTGGCGGGGGCGGCGTGTCGCGACGGGTGCCTGCGCGGTACCCCGGCCGCGGCCGGGGGCCAGGACGGTCGTGGCCTTCGTGGCCGGCGGGGCCTGCCTCGCCGCGCTCGGCACGGGCCGGTCGCTGGGCGCGATCCCGCGCCCGCCGTCGTGCAGCGCGCGGCGCATCTCATGGCCGGTCCGGTAGCGGTCGCGGGGATCGAGCGCCAGTGCGATCGCGACCGCATCGGCCAGCTCGGGCGTGACGGCGGCGACGAGCGTGTCGAGCGTCTGCGGCGTCTCCTGCTGCTGCTTGAGGGCCAGCTCGGTCAGTGAGCTCGCCTCGTAGGGGAGCCGCCCGGAGATCAGCTGGTAGGTGACGACCCCCAGCGCGTAGAGGTCGGCGCTGGGGCCGGCCTCCTCGCCGCGAGCCTGCTCGGGCGCCAGATAGGCGGCGGTGCCGAGGACCGAGCCGACCTGGGTGATGCTCGACTGCTCGGTCGCCTTGGCGATGCCGAAATCGGCGAGCTTGACCTCGCCTTCGAGTGAGCGCAGGAGGTTCCCCGGCTTGACATCGCGGTGCACGACACCGTGGCGGTGGGCGTAGTGCAGGCCCTCGCATGCCTGCTCGATGATCGACAGGGCCTCATCGACCTCGACCCAGCCGTCGTCGCGCAGGATCTCGGCGCACGACTGCCCCTCGATGTACTCCATCACGATGAAGTACTGGCCGCTGCCCTCGTCGCGCCCGGAGTCGAAGACCTGGACGACATTGGGGTGGATCAGCCGCGCGGCCGCCTGGGCCTCACGCTGAAAGCGCGAGACGAAGGCCGGGTCATCGGCCAGGTGCTCCGCGAGGAGCTTGACGGCCACCTGGCGCTCCAGGCGCAGATCCATCGCCAGATGGACCGTCGACATGCCGCCGAAGCCCAGCCTGCCCTCGAGCCTGTAACGCCCGGCGATCTCGACGCTGCTCATTTCCCGCTTTCCTGACCGCCGGCGCCGTTGCCCGTGGGTTCTTCGGTCGTCGTCCCACCGACGCCTTCACTGGGCGATTTGCCGTTTCCTTCGCCCGGCGCCACCGTCCCGCCGCCGGGGCCGGCGGGCTGTTCGGTTTTTTCTTCTTTGACTTTTTCGGCTTTTTCTTCCCTGGCCTTTTCTTCCTTGGCCCTTTCTTCTTTCGCTTCGCGTTCTTCTTTGCTCGTCGTAGCGGGGGTCGTGGTCGCCGGGGTGCTCGCAGTCGTCGTCGTGTTCACCAGTGGCTGCGTGCAGAGTTCGCCGGCCACCTTGCGCAGGTTCGTGATCCCCTGGCGGAGCGTGTTGCGCAGGCCGGAGTCGATCGAGGAGGGCAGTGCGGCGAAGTCCTGTTCGGTCCGTTGCAGTGCGGCATCGGTCTTGGTGCAGTTGCCGTTGCCTTCCTGGGCGGCGATATCGACGGCTTCGATGTCGTTCTTCAGCGGCCCGGCGTCGGCGGCCGACAGCAGGCCCTTGCCCGAGCTGCCGCAGGCGATGAGAACGGCTGCTGCGACTCCCAGTCCGGCCACCAGGGCGAGGCGCAGAGCGAGCCTCAGCGGGCTCGAGGCGAGGCCTCGGGACGGGCGTGGCGGGGGCATGCTCACTGGCCGTACTCCAGGCGCTCGGCGAGCGAGTCGGGCAGCCGGGCGGCACGGATCGCCGCGGCGGCGCCGGCGATGTCGTAGTCCGCGCGGTGGAATGTCGCGTCCATCGCGTCGATGTCCAGCAGCAGCCAGGATGCCCGCGGGTCGCCGTCGCGGGGCTGCCCGACGCTGCCGGGGTTCAGCAGCCACTCGCCGGCCGCGATGTCCAGCTGGGTCCCCGCCCGCTGGGGCTCGCCGGTGGCGAGCTCGCCCTCCCGGCGGACGAACGAGAGCGCTACGTGGGAGTGCCCGATCAGGCAGATCCGCTGCTCCTGGCGGTTCATGCAGAGCTCGGCCAGGAGTGTCGAGAGGACGTACTCCCAGACCGGGTCTCGCGGGCTGGCGTGAAAGAGCCCGAGGCCGTTCTCCTCGCCCTGGGGGCTGAGCCCCCTCAGGAAGGAGAGGTTCTCGGGCGAGATCACATCGCGGGTCCATTCGGCCGCGAGGCTGGCGCCGCGCGAGAACTCGTCAAGCGCCAGCTCGCCGGTCACCGCCATGTCGTGGTTGCCGGCCAGGCAGACGGCGGCGTGCCGGCGGGCGAGCTCGACGCAGGCGTCAGGCTCGGCCCCGTAGCCGACCAGGTCGCCCAGGCACCACAGCTCGGACGCCTCGCTCGAAGCGACCGCGTCAAGCGTCGCCTCAAAGGCGTGCCGGTTGGCATGGATGTCTGAAACGACGGCGACCTTCATCTCTGCAGGGTATGAACACCGCCGCCGGGCAGGCGTTCCACGAGCTTCCGGCCTGCAAGCCGCCGGCCAGCCCCGCGAACCGCCCGGCGCACGCGGCGGGCTAGGGCGTATCGGGTCCCGACTCGCCCCCGCCGTACTCGGGCAGGTTCTTGATCCCCTCGCGGGTCAGCCACTTGGAGTAGTTGTCCTCCATCGCGTCGATCAGCTCACGCATGAAGCGGGGCGAGAGGTTGACGCGCGAGACGACCACGCCCGGGACCTCGTCCGCCTCGACCTCGTGGTCGACGCGGGCGAAGGTGACCGTGAACTCGTAGTCGGAGTGGCTGACGTTGGCGAAGTTCGCATAGACGCCGCCCATGATCTCGGGGGAGAGATGGATGTTTATGTGGCGTTCGGAGCCTGGGTCCTGATCGTTCACACAGCTAGTATCGCAAGCCCCGAGAACGGACCCGATGACAGACCCCTCCACCGCCGATCAGCCCGCCCCCGCCGGCGCACCCGTGAGCCCGGCGGCGACGCCCGTGGGGAGCCTGCGCGAAGCGGTCCTCGCGGCGGCCGACCGCCTGGCCCCGGAGGGGAGCGCCCGGCGCTCGGCGATCACCCTGGAGCGCCCCAAACGGGCGGAGTTCGGTGATTATTCGACCAATGCGGCGCTGCTGCTTGCGCCTGCGGCCAAGGCCCCGCCCAGGGATGTCGCGGAGCGCCTGGGCCAGGAGCTGGCGGGCATGCTGGGTGCGACGCTCGAGCGCTATGAGGTCGCCGGCCCCGGTTTCCTGAACCTGTTCCTGGCCGATGACTGGCTGCGGTCGGGACTCGCGGCGGTGCTCTCGGCGGGTGAGGAGTACGGCGCCGGGCCGGCGGGCGTCGGCGAACGGGTCCTGGTCGAATTCGTCTCGGCCAACCCGACCGGGCCGATGCACGTCGGTCATGCCCGCAACGCCGCCTACGGCGATTCCCTCGCGCGCATGCTGGCGTTCGGCGGGGACCGCGTCGAGCGCGAGTTCTACGTCAACGACGCCGGCTCGCAGATCCGCAAGTTCGGCGAGTCGATCCAGGCCGTCGCGCGCGGTGAGCCGGTCGCCGAGGACGGCTATCAGGGGGATTACATCCATGAGCTGGCCCGGCTGCTGCCGGACGCCGCGGCGATGGAGCCGGGCGAGCTGGGCAGCGCCGCCGTCGCGGTGATGCTGGGGCGGATGAAGGAGTCGCTGTCGGCCTTCAGGGTCGAGGGCTTTGACCACTGGCAGTACGAGAGCGCCCTGCATGAGGGCAGCCCGAGCCTGGTCGAGCGGACCCTGACGGTGCTCGAGCAGCAGGGGCACAGCTACCGCAAGGACGGCGCCCTGTGGCTGCGCACGACGGAGTTCGGCGACGACAAGGACCGGGTCCTGGTGCGCTCCAACGGCGAGCACACCTACTTCGCCTCGGATATCGCCTACCACCAGGACAAGCGTGAGCGGGGCTTCGAACGTCAGATCAACGTCTGGGGCGCCGACCACCATGGCTATGTCCTGCGGATGAAGGCGGCCTACGAGGCGCTCGGGGGAGACCCCGAGGAGCTCGAGCTGTTGATCATGCAGCTGGTCCACCTGGTCCGCTCGGGAGAGCGGGCGCAGATGTCCAAGCGGGCCGGCGAATTCGTGACCCTGGACGACCTGGTGGCCGAGATCGGAGTCGATGCGGCGCGCTGGTATCTGCTGGCCCGCTCGCATGAGACGACGCTCGACCTCGACCTGGACCTGGCCCGCGAGCAGTCGAACGAGAACCCGGTCTACTACGTCCAGTATGCGCACGCGCGGATCGCCTCGATGCTCGCCCGCGCCGGAGCCGGGCGGCTCGGATCGGCCGTCGAGGCGGCACGCTCGGAGCCGCTCGCGTCGCCCGGGGAGCCGCTGCACCCCTCCGAGCGTGCGCTGGTGCTGCTGCTGCTCGGCTTCCCGGGAGAGCTCGATGAGGCGGTCGCACGCCGGGCGCCGCACCGGATCGCAGCCCATGCGCTCGAGCTGGCCCAGGGCTTCACGGCCTTCTACCGCGATTGCAAAGTCCTCGGCGCCGAGCCCGAGCAGCTCGAGTCCTGGCGAATCGCCCTGTGTGTGGCGAGCATGGCGACGATCGCCCGCTGCCTGGGCCTGCTCGGTGTGAGCGCGCCGGAGCGAATGTAGGGCCCGCGGCCCTCGCTCTCAGTCGAAGCGGGCCAGGTCGGATTCCAGGCGCGCCGCGTCGGCGGCGCCCAGTGGCGAGCCGCGGTTCTCGGCGGCGGCCTGTTCACGCGTCGCCCGCCGCCAGCGGGGCAGCAGCGTCAGCAGCGTTGCCGCCAGCAGGATGACGGCCGCCAGCGGTACCAGGTAGACGGCCAGGTCGAAGCCCTTGGCCGCGGGCAGGCCGAGGACCGCGGCTCCGTATTGGCCGACCAGGGCCTGCTTGATCTGGGCTTCGTCCTGCCCCTCGTCGATCAGTGTCCGGATGAAGGCCTTCTCGCGGTCGGCCTGGGGTGACTCCGCGACGTTGAGGGGGATTTTGCAGGTGACGCACATCACCTGGCGCTCGACCACCAGCAGGTTGGCCTTCGCCTGGGGCGCACCTGAGGCACCCATCCCCAAGGCCGCCGCCGGGATCAGCAGCCATGCGGCGAGCAGCACACTCGCGACCAGCCGGGCCGGCGGGCGCCGCGCCACGATCGCCGCCGGTCGGCTGCTCACGTGGTCCTCGCAAGCGTCAGGGCTTTGGCGATGAACTTCTGTTCGATCTCGCCTCGTTCGAGCGCGACGATGTGGCCGGTCCGGTCGACCAGGAAGCTCTCGGGAAGCTGATCGGTGCCGTAGGAGTGGGCGAACGTGCCCGTGTCGTCGCGGAGGTTGGGGTAGGTCACGTGATGTTCGGCGATGAACTTCTCGGAGTCCGGCACGACGTCCTCGTAGGTGACGCCCAGGACCGTCGCGTTCAGCTTCTGCAGGGCCCCCTCCGATCGCTGCAGCAGGGGCGCCTCGGCCTGGCAGGGCGGGCACCACGAGGCCCAGAAGTTGAGGATCACGACCTTCCCCCGCAGCGCCGCCAGCGAGCTGAGGCCGTGCCCGCCGAGGATCGGCAGCAGGCGGGCCGCGTCGGGGGCCGCCGGGTGCTTGCCTTCGGCGAGGAGGTTGTCCAGCGTCCGGTTGGCGGCCTGGTTGGAGACGCCGTAGACCAACAGCCCGATCAGGCAGGCGCCGGCGATCGAGACCAGGATCGGTATCGGGCGAAGTCTCACGGCCACCAAGGGTAGAGGGCCGGCTGGCACTCGGCAGCTCCCGGCGGTCGACCGGAAGTGCCGCCCGGTTGCTCGCGACGGAACCAAGGGTTGCGTCTTAGGAAACCAGATGGGGGTCGCCAGGAGGGTGAGGAGCGTAAATACTGGACACGGTGCCGGGGTCGTGTCGGCGCCGTTTCAGATGGCCCGCCGAGAACGATCCGCTCACGAACTGCGACTGGCCTCGGAGTACGTGGCCCACATGGTCGAGCGCCTGTTCGGCAGCCTGCACGACTGCATGGCTCTGCAGCGCGCCCACTACACGGGCGAGAACCCCTCGCCCTGGACCCGCCAGGCGCTGTTTGACTGCTGGGCGATCCAGCTTCGCCACGCGATGCACTTCATCCTCGGCACGGGCGCCCAGCCGACCGACATCATCGCCGCGGACTACTTCGCGGCCGGGTTCTGGCGCGAGCTGCTGGAGGGCTCGGAGGCCGAGGACTGGCCCGCGATGCTCGACAAGGCGACGCTCGACGACTGGATCGACGCCGAGATCATGCACCTGCGCTACGAGCGGATCCATGCGCCCTCGGAGACGAGGAACTGGCCCCAGGTCCTCGTCACCTCCCATGTCGGCCGTGACCTCGAGGCGTTCGTGGACAACGTGGCCCCGGAGCTGGTGTCCGACGACTTCGCCGTCCGGGCGCAGAACGCGCTGGACAGCCTGCGCTAGGCGGTATCGCCTGTCGAGAGCTGGGACGGCGGCGGCCGGGGAACCGGCCGTGGCCGACGGCCCGGGGACGTACAGGTGTCGACGCCGTCGCTGTGCAACTCGTGCAGACGATGACGGCGCTCTCGCAAGTCCTCCTCGTTCGGTCGCCGAGCCCATAGAATGGCCTCCGCGCGGCGATAGCTCAGTTGGTAGAGCGCAAGCTTCCCAAGCTTGAGGTCGCGGGTTCGAACCCCGTTCGCCGCTTCAGCAGGTGGGCCGCCGGGCGGAGCTTCGCGGTGCGCCGTAGTCCTGCGGCGCTCTGGTGTGCCGTCGGTTGGGGCGGGCCCGGCCTCCAGCGATCGATCGGGTGGGCTCGGCGGCGTCATACAGCGAAGCGAACCCCGGATCGCCCCGTCTGGAGGCCATGTTGGCGCGTCCGAGGAGCTCCTTCAGCCAGCGGTCGAAGTAGGCGCGCCACTGTGTCTCCTCATCTTCGAGCTCGAGCCACTCCCGCGCTGCGCGTCTCATGATCTCCTGATCCTGTGCCGTGGGACAGCTCCCGCTTGCGCAGGCGGTGCCGAGCGCAGCCCAGAGCAGCCACAGCCAGGGCCATTGTCCATGCTCGCGTCCGAGTGCCGCGGCGCAGATGATCTCGCTGGTCCGCAGCCCGCCAAGCTCGCCTTCGAGAAAGGCTCGGATCGGCACTCGCAGCTCATCGGTCGTGTCCAACGACGCTCTCCGTTCCGGTTGTCGTGATCGACGGGGGCAGGCGAAGGCCCGCCTCTACCGACAGATAGATGCGCTGGCCGGAGTTTTGTGACGAGCAGCGACGGAGAGCCCCGAGGGGACTGACGCCATGCCCCGATGACGCTCGTGCGTATCGTGTCGTGATGTGATCGCGACAGGTACTTCCGCGCGTTCGGATCGGAACGGCTCCTCTGCGCCCTGGGCAAGGTGAGCGGGATGAGGCGTCTGTCGGCGCTGGTGCCCGGGCTGCTCGCGCGATCACGCTCGGCGCCCGCGTCGTTCGCGGACTTCTACGAGCGGATGTCGCCGCTGGTGCTCCGGTTCTTCGTGAGGGAAACACGCGACTCGTCCCTCGCCTTCGATCTCACCGCGGCGACCTTCGCAAGAGCGTTCGAGAAGCGGGGGGACTTTCGCGGCATCACCGACGAGCAGGCTGCCGCATGGGTCTGGAGCATCGCCCGCAACGAGCTGGCGGGCTACCACCGGGTCGGCAGGGTCGAGCTCGCCGCCCTGCGGCGCCTGGCGCTTGAGCGGCCCGAACCCAGCGACGCCGAGCTGCGGGTGGTCGAGCGCCTGGCGGCCCTCGATGAAGTGAGGGAGCGCCTTGAAGCGGCGCTCGATGCATTGCCGGCGGACCAGAGCGAAGTGCTTGCGCTTCGCTACATACGGGGCCTCAGCTATCCGGAGATCGCGGACAGCCTTGGCGTCTCAAACGACGTCGTCCGCTCCCGGGTCTCGCGTGCGCTGCGTGCGCTGCGCGACAGCAGGCCCCTCTTCGAAGCGCTGGAGCTGCTCGAGTCGTGAGCAGTCTTCCTCCCGATCCGTGGCGCGTGCCGGCCCTCGAGAAGCTCGGCGCGGAACTGCGCGAGCGCGAGCGCGACGCGCCGGCCGCGAGCGATGGGCGCCGGGCTCTGCCCAGGGCAGCGATCATCGCGGCGACGGTGATCGCGCTGAGCGGTGCGATCCTCGCGGTCCTCTACTCGGCCGCGGGACCTCGGGCGACGCCCGCATATGCGGTCAGCCTGAACGGGGACCGCTCGATCACGCTGACACTGCGGGAGCTGCTCGGGATCCGGGGTGCGAACGAAGAGCTCTCGCGGCTTGGGGTTCCGGTCGTCATCGCCGGCGTCGAGCCGAGCTGCAGAGCTCACGGGCAGGTCCTCGAAACCTCACCTCAGGAGCACGACATCGTGGAAGTCACGAGGGTGGCCGACGGCTTCGAAGGGCTGCGCTGGATCATTCACCCGCGGGCAATCCCGCCCGGGGACACGGTCCAGCTGTCAGTGGCGTATCCGAGCGATGGCACGCCGGCACCGGTCGCGATCGCCGGGTCCTGGAGCCTCTTCCGGGGCCGCGCACCGAGCTGCCGCGTGCCCTGACAGAGCGCCGGGCGAGCCCGCACAGGGCCCGGCCCGGGCTATTCGTACCAGCCGTGGAAGTAGCCGGCTTCCCCGTCGTGGTTGTGAAGTTCCGGTTCTCCGTTGACGTAGAAGGAGAGGTCGTAGAGCGCATATGAGCCACGGCCGACGCAGGATTTTTCATACGAGCGGATGCCCGCGCAGACGGCGCGGTCTTCTCCCTTGCCTTCCGAGAGGTAGAGGCTCACTTTGTGGTTGAGGTAGCCGCTCTGCCCGCTGGCGAGGTGATAGCCGTTGCCGGCCCATTCGGTCCTCGCCGCGAGCGCCAGGGCGGCGAACACGCAGCTGCACACAACCGCGATCAGGATCGGTGCGCGAAGTCTGCGCATCTTCAGCCTCCGATCACGTTCTGGGTGCTTTCGACCTGGGCTCCGGCTTCAAGGGCCCAGGCATCTCCGGCGACCGGCACCGTCTCGCCGGCGCCACCTGCCAGCGCGACACGCACGGCGCTGACTCCCTCGGGAACCACGCCGACCACCACCCCGCTGTCAGCTCCTGCACGCTGGAGTTCGAGGTACGTTCCCGAGCTCAGGAGCGCCGCGGGAACGCAGCTCATCCCCAGCCCGTAGGGGCCGCCGGCCGTCGGTTCGTGGCGGGAGGCGAGTACGCATACGCCGCCTTCGGCGCTCTGGGCGATCCACGCCGAGACGCCGGGCAGGTTGACCGCCAGCCGCCTGATCGTTTCCGCGACAGGGCCGTGGGTCGCAAGGCCCCCCGACGGGTCGGCCGGGAACGTCGGGCCCGCTGCTGCCGCGGCGGCGGAGCTTGCGGGGTCCACGATCGGCAGCCCCGTCGGTTCGCTGTTTTCGAGCGCGGGGTAGGCCGAGTCCGCCGGGGCGGGTGTGGCGCTTGCTCTCGCCAGGTCCGTGGGAGTACTCGACAGGAGCACCGCGACGGCACACCCGACGCTCAGCACCAGGGCCGGGACCCAGACTCGACGACGGCGCCTGCTTCGATTCCTCGGCTGATCCACGACCCGCTCCTCCTCGCTCGGCTGTGCAAGTTAGATGCGCCGCCCGGCACTTTGTGACGAGTCCGGGGCGCCCTGCTCGGGTCGTGAGGCGGTGGACGGCCTCTCATCCTCCCGATTCGATCTCCGGGGCAATCGCAAGGCGCCACTCTCCGTCCACGTAGACGGCCTGTTCGGGCGGCCTGCCGTCATAGACGGTCGCTTCTCGTCCGGTGATGATGATCGCTGTCGCGGGTGTGACCTTCGACAGCCGGACCTTTTCGGCCCATCGTTCGAAGGTGCGCGTGTAGCACTTCTTGCTCGGCGGACTGAGCTCCGCCCGGAGCCGCTGGTCGGTGTAGGTGCTGCAGATCTGCCCGAAGTTCCCTGCGCTGGCCTCGATGCCGATCGACCTGTACATCGCCCGCACACCGCTCTCGCTGAGCGGCGCGCTGGCTCCGTGGCAGCCGCTCGCGAGGAGCACAGAGCAGCAGATGGCGCAGGCGCCCAGGGGCCCGGAGAACCGGCGCTTTGGCAACGATCGCCTGTGGTCTGCGTTCATTCGGTTTCCGGGCCGACCTGCTCGATGAACGCGACCAGGGCGGCGAGCTGATGCGGGTGATCGGCCAGCTCAAGCCGCTCGGTGGCTCGGTCCATCTTCACCGGGTTGAATCCTCGGATCGGGTCTCGGGCGGGGTGCAGCAGGGCGGCTCGGAGGAATGCTTCGTTGACGAGCGCCCTTCGCCCGCTCGCGAGGAGCACCCGGTGCCCTGCGAATTCGAGGAAGCTCGGTGCGTCGGTCGTCGTGCGCCCCGGCAGATGGCAGGCCGAGCACCCGTCGGCGACGATCAGCGGTGCGCCCTGTTCGACCAGCCGCTGCTCGCGCGTGTACTGCGGTGCGAACCGGGGTTCGGGCCTTGATGCGGAGGGCCCGTCGACGGGCCCGCTCGCCGAGCCGCAGCCGGCGAGCGCCAGCAGGATCGCTGTCGCGGGCAGTCCAAGGAGCGCCCGGCCCGGGCCTTGCGGACGATCTTGGGGCCTATCATCAAGGGGACTTCCCAGCGGCGCGCCGGCAGCGCCCGGCCCGCGCCGAAACAAACCCCCTCTGGAGTTCTGATGAGCGACATCCCCCAGCAGACCTACAACGTGACGGGCATGACCTGCGAGCACTGTGTGGCAGCCGTGACCTCGACGGTCGGCGAGCTGTCGGGCGTGAGCAGTGTCGATGTGGAGCTCGCGAGCGGCCGCGTCGTGGTGCACGGTGGCGGCGTCGATGACGAGGCTGTCCGGCACGCCATCGAGGCGGCCGGATACAGCCTCGCCTGACGGGCTCGGCGGCACTGCAGTCAGACCGGGGTGGCCTCAGGCCACCCCGGGAACTCCGGCCTGAGGCAGCTCCACGCCCGTTTGCGCCTGCGCGGGCTCGCGCTCCTTGGCGAGCGCGACCTGCGCGACCGGGAACAGTGAGACGGCCAGCAGCACGAACAGCGGCCCGGCGTTGAAGTCCGTCGCCCCTTCGGACCAGAACGGCCCGCCGAGGTCCTGTCCGAGGACCCAGTAGGCGAGAGAGATCACGATCCCCACCACCAGCGCCGGCCACCGCAGCGGCGTCCAGACGCCGACGGCCACCGCCGCCGAGACGATCGCCAGCACGACCGCGATCGTCGTCCCGTGCCCGTGCGTGTGGCTGCCGATCGAGTTCTGGAACTTGGCCAGCCAGTGAGGCGAGGCTTCGGCCATCCCCTTGATCATTTCGTGGGTTGCTTCCTTCGCCCGGTTGACGTTCGCGAGCCACAGGCCGGCGGAGAGCGCCCACAGGGCCGACCAGGCGATCTTCCCACCCCGGTCCCCGAGTGGGCCGAGCGCCGCCGGGGAAGGCCCCTCTTCCTTGCCGGTCGGGTAGACGAGCAGACCGATGATCGCGTAGAGGATCACGGCTCCCGGCGCACCCATCAGCGGTGAGGGCATCGTGTTGGAGGTCAGCCCGCCGAACCCCTCGCCGAACCACCACACGACAAGCGACCAGGCGAAGGAGACCACCAGCGCCGGCCTCACCAGGCGCCTGGAGCAGATCAGCGCAAGGCCGATCGCGACCTGGATCTCCCCGGACAGGCTGTTCCAGAGGGTCAGGTCGCGTCCGTAGAAGCTGTCGAACGTTTTCATCGGCCCGCCGACGATCGACCACTGTTTTTCAGCGGCCGGGGCGAACACTTCGGTGACGATGCCGTGGGTGAACATGAAGCTCTTGAACTGGAACAGCCCGTCGAGCAGCCAGACGACGCCGAGGGCGATCTGGATGCCCCGCGTGGTCACGCGGAACCGGCCAGCGGTGGTGTGCGCTGCGGCCGGGGCGCTCATGACATCACCAGCTGCATCGCGGCGAACATGTAGGCCATGCCGAGCGTCATGGCCGACATCGAGACGCGGAGATCCTTGAAGCAGATCAACGGCTCGGCGACCGTCGCCGTCATCGTCCCGTCAGGCGTGACGGCGATCCTGCCGCCTCCGCCGCCGAAGATGGTCCGTTCGTCGAAGTTCCGGATCCGATCGGTCGCCCAGAGCACCGACTGCACCGTGAACCAGGCGACGAGGATCCAGGTTATGGGTGCCTGAAATCCGCTTGGCGACCACATGTAGGCCATCGCGCCGAGGTCGAAGGCCATCGTCAGCCACAGCAGGTTCGTGGCGTTGCCGGCGAACATCTGGACCAGCACCCACAGCAGGACCGCGATCGCGGCGTTGGCGAACGCGAGCGACCAGAAGCCGGGCGGGATGTTGAACGAGTCGACGGACCCCGGAGCGAACTGGAACGCCATCCCGATCGCCATGAAGACATGGCCCGAGTGCCAGAAGCGCTGCTGCCCACTGCTTTCGAGCACGTGGCGGGCGTGGATAACGATGATCACGAAGAAGACGAGCATCCAGATCACCGCCAGCCAGCTCGGCAGGATGTTCGTCGAGTTGCTTCCGACGCTCATGACGAGGCCGCCCATCGACATGTGCATGCCATGGGAGGCGCCACTGGAGCCCATGTGGGCCATCGCGGACCCACCGCTCATCGTCATCGATTCCGCTGAGGCGGTCGCGGCCAACGCCAACCCGCCGGCGAGCAGCCCGCTCACCGACAGGAGCGCTCGCCCTCCGAGCCTCCTGAAAGTCGCACTCATCATTCTTTCCTCCTTGCTCGTCACGTCGGGGTGAGGGAGTCACCGGACGTGGGGAATGCCCGTTGGAGCACGGGCCGGATCGCAGCTGCGGGGCAGCCGTGCCGATCTGCGGCCTGGAGGTCGGTATCGCGCCCGCGTGGGAGACGGGGTGCCGGTGTGAGCCCGGACTCACCGCCGGGAACGCAGGGCCCGATAGCGCTCGACGGCCGGCGGACAGGCCGGCCGGGCCTTCAGATCAGCGCAAGGGCCGGGGGCGCACGCCCGGAGCCGGGTACGGCAAGCGCCGAGAGCCGGGCCCCGAGTGACCGGGGGGCACGCCGCGGGATGAGCACCGAGCCGGTGCCACGAGCGGGGGCGGGGCGCCGCCTCAGGCGATGGATGACGCGCTCGCCGGGATAGCGCCCGAACAGCAGGGTCAGGACCAGGAGAGCCGCCGGTGCGAGCACGAGCGCGGCGGTGGCGCCCGCGGCCAGGACCAGCGCGACGGTCAGGACGAGGCCCAGAATCGCCTGAACGGCCGGACGCAGCGGTGCACCTCGGGCAGGCATGCGCCGGACGATACAGAGGCCCATCGCCGATCGCAAGAACGGCGTCGGCTGGGACCGATCAGCTGATCGGGACCGTGAAGCTGCCCCCGAGGGCGTGGTGGGCGCCGTCTGCACCGGCGATCCTGAAGGTCCATTCGCCCTGCTTGAGCTCGACCTGCCCGACGAAGTGCGCCGGGCCGGCCCTGAAGAACCGGACGGTGGCTCTGGCTCCGGTGGACGACGTGGCTGTCATCGCGATCGTCTGGAGTGTCGGCTGGCTGGATGTGCGAGCGAGGAGGTACGTGTGCACCTGGACGGTGCCGGCCTGCAGCGGCAGGATGTTCAGATCGAGGACCTCGCCGTTTGGCTCGGCGATCGTCCGGGCGGCTTCGGAGGGCCCGACGAAGGTGCTGGGATCGGCGATCACGAGCGCCCCGAGGATCGCGGCGGGTGCGATCGTGGCGAGCGTCAGGCTCGTGAACGCGCTGTGCGCGCGAGCGTACGGGCGTCGCCTTGCCCGGGCGCCCGAAGCTCCGCAGGCGCAGGCTGTTGGCGACGACGGTGACGCTCGAGACGCCCATCGCCGCCCCGGCGAGCGTCGGGCTGAGCAGCCCTGTGATCGCCAGCGGCAGCGCGATCAGGTTGTAGCCGAACGCCCAGCCGAGGTTCTGCAGGACGATCATGTAGGTCTCACGCGCCAGGCGCAGGGACCGCGCGACTCCGCGAAGGTCGCCCGAGACGATGCTGATGTCGGCCGCCTCGATGGCCGCGCCGACCCCGGTGCCCATGGCGATCCCGAGATCGGCCTGTACGAGTGCCGCAGCGTCGTTGACACCGTCGCCGACCATCGCCACCCTCTGACCGGCGCCCTGGAGCCTGCGCACCTCGGCGACCTTCGCATCGGGGGTGACCCCGGCCAGCACGTGGGTGATGCCGACCTGCGCCGCGACCGCGGCGGCGGCGCGCTCGTTGTCGCCCGTCAGCATCGCGACGTCGATCCCCATCCGCTGCAGCCCCGCGACGGCGTCGGCGGACTCGGGCTTGATCGTGTCAGCCAGCGAGAGGGCGCCGATGGTTCGCTCGTCGCGCATCACCACGACGGCTGTCCGCCCTTCGGCCTCCCACTCATCGAGGACCGCGGCCTCCCCGCTCGCTGCGCTCCCGTTGGCGTCCGCCTGCTGAGGACGGCCCACCCAGACCGCCGAGTCTTCCACCCGCGCCCGGACGCCTCGGCCCGGGAGCGCGCGGAAGTCGGTGGCCGGCGCGATCTCGGCCCCGCGCTTGCGGGCCGACTCGACGATCGCCATCGCGACGGGATGCTCAGAGCCCGCCTCGGCCGCTGCGGCCAGCGCGAGCACCGTCTCGCGATCCGCGCCGGGCGCCGCCCACACGTCGGTGACCGAGAGTTCGCCGGTCGTGATCGTCCCGGTCTTGTCCAGCACGATCGTGTCCAGTTCCTGGCTGCGCTCGAGGATCTCGGCGCCGTTGATCAGCAGGCCGAGGCTCGCGCCGCGGCCGGTCCCGACGAGGATCGCCACAGGCGTGGCCAATCCGAGCGCGCACGGGCAGGCGACGACGAGCACAGCGATCGCGGCGAACAGGCCGCGCTCGGACTGCCCGGCGAGCACCCAGCCGAGGGCCGTCGCCGAGGCCAGCGCGAGTACGGCCGGAACGAACACGCGGGCGATACGGTCGGCCAGGCGCTGGATCTGCGGCTGGGAGGCCTGCGCGCGCTCGACCAGCTCGACCAGCTTCGCGAGCGCTGTGTCCGCACCGACCGCGGTCGCGGTCGCCCGCAGGACACCGTCCACGTTCACGGTGGCGCCCGTGAGCAGGTCTCCCTGCGCCTTCTCGACCGGCAGGGACTCGCCGGTGAGCATCGACTCGTCGACCGCCGAGGATCCGGAGACGACGATCCCGTCGACGGGGATCTTGTCGCCCGGGCGGACGAGGAACAGGTCACCCCGGCGGACGGCCTCGATCGGGACGAGCTGCTCGGCTGCCGACGGATCGGCGGGGTCCAGCAGCCGCGCCTGCTGCGCTCCCAGCTTGGTCAGCTCACGAACGGCCTGACCGGCCCGGTTGCGGGCGGTCGCCTCACACCAGCGCCCGACGCAGAGGAAGGCGATGATGACCGCCGAGATGTCGTAGTGGAGGTGGGCGTTGAACTCGCCTCCCGGACCGCCGTGGATATGGACATTGGGGGCTGTCAGGAGCTCGACGGTCGCATAGATGAACGCCGTCAGGGTCGCGAGTGCGATGAGCGTGTCCATGTTCGTCGTCCGTGCTCGGGCACGGACCCAGGCCCCGCGCAGGAAGGGGAGCCCGGCCCAGAACTGAATCGGAACACAGAGCACGGCCACGATCCAGCGGGCGGCTACGTTGTGCGGCTCGGAGTAGGTGAGGACGACGACGACGGTTGCCAGCGGGACGGCCACGAGCACCCGCCGCAGCCATCCTGCGCGGTCGGTGGCCTCCTCGGCCTCGAGCTTGGCGATCGCGTCGGCCGGCGACTGGTCGCTCTCCTGGACCGGTGTCGCGCCGTAGCCGATGCGCTCGACGACCTCGACGAGCTGCTGGGCCTCGGTACGGGATCCCCCGACGTCGATCGTGGCCCGGCTTGTCGCGAAGTTGACCGTCGCCTCGGACACGCCGGGCGCCGAGCCGAGCGCCCTCTGCACTCGGGCCACGCACGACCCGCATGTCATGCCCGTCACGTCGAGTTCGATCAGATGAGGGCCGCTGGCCGGAGCCTCGTCGGTGGCCGGCTCGATGGTTTGGTTCGTGCTCATGCTCGCGATCTCCAGGTGAGGTGGCGGCGAGCCGCCGCTCAGGTCATTTCAGCACAGCAGACGTGATCCGACGGTATGGGCCGCGGAGAGGTGGGATCCTGTCCGGGGATGTTCGAGCGATTCACCGAAGAGGGCCGCAGGGTGGTGGTCTTCGCGCAGGAGGAGGCGCGCGAGCTGAGGCACGCCTACATCGGGACCGAGCACCTGCTGCTGGGAATGCTGCGCCAGAGCGCCGGCCCGGCCGGGCGGGTCCTTAACAGCCTGGGCGTCGAGCTCGAGCCCGTCCGCGGGGATGTGGTGGCGATCGTCGGCCGTGGCGAGGAGCCGGCCGGCGGTCAGATCCCCTTCACGCCACGGGCCAAGCAGGTGCTCGACCTCAGCCTGCGCGAAGCGCTGGGTCTAGGCCATGACCACGTCGGCAGCGAGCATCTCCTGCTCGGCCTGGTGCGGGTGCAGGAGGGTGTGGCGCTGCAGATCCTGGCCGGGCTCGGCGCCGAGCCCGAGACGGTACGCGCCGCGGTGCTCGCGTTCATCGGGGCCGAACCCGGCGCCGGCCTCGCCCGCGGCCATCGCCCCGGCCCGCCGTCCTCTGCGCCCGACATGGACCGCAGCTGGCTGGACTTCACGCCTCAGGAAGCTTGCGCCCTGGCCATCAGGCTGGCACCGCTGGCGAGCTCGATCCGCTTCGAGGTTCGCTCCCACGGCGAGGGTGAGGAGACCTTCCGCGTGTCGTGCAGACCGCGCGGCAACGACGACACGCTGCGGGACCTGGTGGCGCTCGAGGACGACGGCATCCGCGCGGTCCTCGACCACGACGGCACGGTCCGTCTCGGCCATATCCACTGACCGCCTGCGAGCCTGCAGGCGGCGCCCTGAGGCTCTGAGCCCCTAGCGGACGACGACGATGTCGCCGATGGCGAGCATGCCGAAGACGGTCCGGGCGGTTTCGATCGGCAGCTCGACGCAGCCGTTTGACTGCGGGAAGCCGTAGGAGGCGCGGGGGTAGCCGTGGACGGCATCGCCGCCGTTGAAGTAGTTGACCCAGGGGACGTCCGGAGCTACGTAGTGGACGCCGTCGGGGTCGGTCCCGGTCATCGTCGTCGAGACGAGCCGCGAGTAGATGGGGAAGATCCCCTGTTCGGTTTCGGCGCCGGGGACGCCGGTGTTCACAGGGGTGCTGAGGACGGCGCGGTGACCGCGGTAGAGGACGAGTGTCTCCGGCAGGGACTCGCTGACGTTCACCCACGTGTAGGGCTGGGGGTCGCGGCGGTAGCGGGTCTCGTCATAGAGGATCGAGTCCCAGGTCGAGACGTTCGGTTCGCCTGTGACCATCAGGTTGCGGTCGGCCTGGTAGACCTCCAGGGCCCCTCTGGTCGTGGCGTCCAGCGTCCCCATGCGAACCGGCGGCGCGGCGGCGGGGTCCGGGGCGAGCATGCCGCGCGGCGGGTGATAGGCGTTGAGGGCCGCTTCACGGCGGCTCTCCGCTCCACGCGGCTCATGGAAGCGGTAGGTGGGGCGGAAGACGCTCCCCAGATAGCCGAGGCGGGCGAGCGCCTGCTGCATCCCGGCAAGCGGCGGGCAGGCGACGTGCAGCGTCAGGACCCGGCGGTGTCCCAGGCGCGAGTGGCCCGTGGCCGTCGTGTCGGCCCAGACGATCATGGCGTAGCTCGAGCAGGGCTGCAGCGTGGAGGTTGCCGTGAAGGACTCGGCGTCGCCGCTGGTGGTCCAGGTGCCGGCGACCTGGGGGCTGAACGTCGGCGTCGGTGAGCCCGGCGCGGGCGGGCCCGACAGCGCGATCGTCACGGGGCTCGTCCCGTTCGCGATCGTCCGTGGTGGCAGTCCCGTGAGCTGGGTCGGAGTCAGGGGAGCGGTGGCGCTCGCAGGCGTGGAGACTGTGCTCGCGGCCGGCGCAGAGGTCGTGACGGGGGAGGATCCCAGGGCGACCCCCGACGGGAGGAGCCCCGCGAGCACCCCCGCCGCCAGGAAGACCGCGGCGGCGCGGACCCTGGAAGGTGCTCTCAGGTGGCGGAGGGATCGTCCTTGGCTCACCTGGTCAGATTACCCGTCCGGCCTCGCCTTTCCACTTCGCAAGCCTGTTCCCAGACCCCTGCGGGCCCCTATTTCGGCGCGCCCCCGTTGGTGGAGCCCGGCGGTGGCTCGGCGGCACCGGATATCTCGACCAGCGCCGAGACGAGCGGATGATCGTCCTCGGCCCGCCAGATCAGCGAGAGCACTGCGGGGTCGGCGTCTCGCAGCGGGACGGCGCTGACGTCCGGCAGGACGTGGTGGACGAGCAGCGCATCGGCCAGCGGCACGGTCGTGATCGCCCTGGTCGTCGCAAAGACCCCCAATATCTGCAGCGCGGTCGCAACGTGATCGTCGGTCTGCGCCCTGGGCGGCCCGCCGCGGTGATCGTCGAGGCTGTGGAAGGCGCTCCAGGCCGGCTGGACCTCCGGGTGGTAGCTGATGAACGTCTCGTCGAGGACATCGGCAACCTCCGCCTCCTCGCGCCCGGCAAGGCGGTGGCCCGGCGGGATGACGAGCGTGCGCGGTTCACTGCGGACGGGGTGTACGCGGATGTCGTCGTAGAGGGCGGGCGTCTGGCAGAGCGCCACATCGACCGGCTCGAGCCAGGAGCGGGTCGTGCCGTGGGGGAAGGGGAGGTCGCGAAAGGAGAGCTCGGCTTCCGGGTGGGCCTCGGTGAACGCCGTGATCAGCTCGCCGGCGGTCATCGAGGGGGGCGGGCCGATGAACCCGACCTCGAGGATTCCCCGCTCAGCGCGGGCCAGCGATTCGGCCGTCCTGCGGACCTCGCCTTCGGTCTCGACGGCGGCCCTGGCCTTCTCGAGGAACGCCTCGCCCGCGTCGGTCAGTGTGACTCCTCGTGCGTGGCGCTCGAGCAGTCTCAGCCCGAGTTCGGACTCCAGCTGGGAGATCGCCTGGGAGAGCGCGGGCTGGGCCATGAACAGCCGCCTCGCCGCCTGGGTTATCTGACCCTCCTCGGCGACGGCGACGAAATAGCGGAGATGATCGCGGTTGAAGGCCATTCCGTCGGGGATGAGGATAAAGCAAACCCCAATCTCCAGAATCCGCTGCAGCGCAGCTCGCCAGATCGCCGAGCGCCCGGCGCCCGGCGATCTGATCGGTCGCCTACTCTGCGAGCGGGCTAACAGAAGGGAACCGACGGGTGAGGGTCAAGGGGATCTGGTGGCTGGCCGTGGTGGGCGCCGTCTGCGTCCTGGCCGGCTGCGGGTCGGGATCGAGCGGCTCCGCTGTGACGGGCGCCAGGACCTCCGCGCCCACGGAGACGGTCGAAGCGCCCGCCCTCGCCCGCTACATCGAAAGGGGCGATGAACTGTGCCGGGCGGGCAACGCGGCGATCGCGCAGGTCGACGAACGGAGCGTCGAAATCAGGCGCCGCCATGGCCCGCCGGGCGACGAAAGGGCGCTGTTGGTGCCCCTCCTGCGCGAGCGCCTGCACCTCTACCGCCGCTACCTGCGCCGTTTCGAGCGGATTGCGCCGCCGCCCCATTACGCCGGGCAGGTGTCGGCGATCCTCGCCGGGCTGCGGAAGGTCGAGGGGGACACCGAACGGCTCGAGCTCGCCGTGGGCCGGGGTGACGCGGCCGAGGCCAAGGCCCTGACGAGCGAACGGGAGATCGATCATGACCGGGTCTCGGCGCAGGAGCTTGAATTCGGCTTCAAGGTCTGCGGCCAGCCGGCGGCGCAGCCGTCGCCCTCTGGCTGAAGCGATGGCTGAGGGCGGCGGGGAGACGGCCGGGCGAGGCCGTCGCGCGCAGGCTCGGCTAGCGGATCGTCTGCTCAGGCGCCGGTGTATGAGGCCGGTGCGGGCGGATCTCCGTGGACCGCTTCGATCAGGCTGAGCAGCTCCGGGCCGCTCGTTCCGCCGAGCACCCTCAGGCGGGGCAGCCGGTAGGGGTCCTCGCCGGGGCCGGCCCAGCCGGGGATAACCGTGGTCGAGCCGGTGTAGCCGGCTTCGCGGACGGCGGCGATGACCGTCGCGTCGTAGTGGCCGGACGGGTAGCAGAACCAGTTGACGGGGACGTGGAAACGATGCTGGACGACGCTTCTGGCGACCGCGACCTGATAGTGAAGCTGGGCTGCGTCCAGGGTCACCAGGTCGGCGTGGCTGAAGCCCTGCGTGTCGAGCTCCCACCCGTCCCTGACCAGTTCGCGGACCTCCCGCGGGCCGATGCCTCCCTGTGAGGGGGGAAGTCCCGTGAGCTGGATGTTCTCCACGCCCACCCAGCCCAGCCGCCGCAGGACAGGGAGGGCCTGGGTGTACTGGGACTCGTAGCCGTTGTCGAAGCTGAGGACGATCGGTTTGCCGGGCCCGAGCGGGACGCCGTGGCGCCAGTAGGCCTCCAGCTGGTCGGGCGTCACCGAGTGCCAGCCGGCCTGCTTGAGCGCCTGCATCTGTTCGGCGAACTCGCTGGGTGGAACGTACAGGCCGGGGAACGGAGCACCCGGCGGCGGGGGTGCGATGACGTGGTACATCAGGATCGGCACGGCCCGGTGGCCCGGTGGCCCGGTGGGTCCTGCGGCCGCGGTGCCGGCGCTCGTCGTCCCCGCCCGGGACGAGCGTCCAGCCGAGCGGCTGGCCCGGGTGCTCGCGGTGGTCGCGTGCGCTGCGGGGTGCCCGGCACCCTGGGAGCCGAGCGCGAGGACCGCGGCGATCGCCGCGAGCGCGGCCAGCAGCGCGCTCAGCGTCAGCAGGCGGCGCCGGCGGAGCTCGCGCCGGCGCCGGTCACGCCTGGCCCGCCGGTCCTGGGCGTCCATCGAGCAGCGCGATCGGTGGGGATGCGTTCATCGAGCGCCAGCATAGAGCCGCTCCCGGCCCGTGGGGCCGTTCAGTCGCCGCTGAGGTTCGGCGGCAGGGGCAGCCCGGCCGGTGGCGGATCGTCGGCCAAGAGGCGCGGGATTGTGACGAGGTCGTAGCCCTCGCTGCGCAGCCTGGTGATGATCTCCGGCAGCGCCGCGATCGTCTGAGAGCGGTTGCCACCGCCGTCGTGCATCAGGATGATCGCGCCGGGGTGGGCGCCGGCGAGGGCCCGTTCGACGATGACTCCGACGCCCGGCATCAGGTAGTCGCCGGTGTCGACCGACCAGAGGACCATCAGCAGGTGAAGCTTTGCCAGCTCGCGCATCGTCGTCGCGTTGAACGAGCCGTAGGGCGGGCGGAACAGGACCGGCCGGGGACCACCGACGAGTTCGATGCGGGCGAGCTGTTCGAAGAGCTCTTCGTACTGGTCGTGGGCGGAGAGGGTCGCGAGGGGCGGGTGGGTCTCGGTGTGATCGCCCACGACATCGCCGTCCTTCAGCTCGCGGACGGTCGCCTGGCTGAAGTAGCGGAGCATCTCCCCGATCGCGAAGAACGTTGCCTTGACGTGGTAGCGCTCGAGGACTTTCAGGAGTTCGATCGTGTAGGGCCCGGGGCCGTCATCGAAGGTCAGGGCGATGTCCCTGCCGCGGCTGCCGCCTTCTTTTACGAACGGCGTGTAGGCGAGCACCGAACGGACCGCCGCGAGGTCGTCCGGGTCGGCGTCGGCCTTGGCCCCGGCGCTCGCCGGCCGGCTTGGGTGCGGCCTCGTGCTGGCGCTCGCGTGGTGAGATCCGGAGGAGCCGGAGGTGGCGGCGATCGCGATCACGATCAGCGCCACGAGGATTGCGCCGGCGGCCATCCGGCGCCGGCGGATGAGGGCTGCACGCTCGTTGGAGGGAGGGAGAGGGGGAGGGTTTCGCTTGCCCGGGCGCGGGCCCGGGGAAGCGGGGTTGCGCCGCTCGTCCTCGAAGTCCCAGCGCCAGTCGGGGGCCATGAGCAGATGCTAAACGGCGGCTCTCCGCGGCCTGGGCGGCTGCTCGCAGCGCCACTCAGTCGAGCGCGCTTACCGGCCCATGGGCGAGGACCCGGACCGGGGTGCCGACGGCGAACGCCTGCTCGCCGTTGACCCGGGCCAGCAGCGCCCGGCCGAGCGCGGGCTGCTCGGCGCGGATCTCCAGCAGGGCGTCGTGGCCGTAGTAGCGGCATTGCTCGACCCGGCCGTGGAGGCCGCCGCCGGGTGAGCCGGGGCCGTCCTCGTGCAGGCTCACGTCGAGCTGCTCGGGGCGGAGCATGACCACGCCCCGGGCGCCCGCCGGCCGCGGCGGCCCGCCGCGCAGGGCGAGCACGCCCAGTGCCGTCGCGGCGGTCCCCTCGCCGAACTCGGCGTCGAGCAGGTTGACCTCGCCGAGGAAACCGGCCAGCCGCGCGTCGGCGGGGCTCTGATAGAGCTCGGCGGGAGCCCCCTGCTGGACGATCCGCCCCTCGCGCAGGACCGCCACGTTGTCGGCCATCGAGAGCGCCTCCTCCTGATCGTGGGTGACGAGGACCGTCGTGATTCCCTGGCGGCGCAGCAGCTCGTGGACCTCCTGGCGGACCCGGGTTCGCAGCGAGGCGTCAAGCGATGAGAAGGGCTCGTCCAGCAGCAGCGCCTGCGGGCGCCGGGCGAGCGCGCGGGCGAGGGCGACCCGCTGCTGCTCGCCCCCTGAGAGTTCGTGCGGGAGGCGCTTGCCGAGGGATCCGATGCCGACCATCTCGAGCAGCTCATCGACGGTGGTGCCCCGCCGCTCGGCGCGGGTCAGGCCGAAGCCGACATTGCCGGCGACGTTCAGGTGCGGGAACAGGGCTCCCTCCTGGGGGACATAGCCGACGCTCCGGCGCTCGGGCGGGACGTAGGTGGTGCCATCCTCGATCGTCACCCCGCCGAGTGAGACGGCGCCACGTTCGGCGCGCTCGAAGCCGGCGATGACGCGCAGCAGTGTCGTCTTGCCGCAGCCGGAGAGGCCGAGCACCGCCGAGAGCGAGCCGGCGGGTACCTCGAGGTCGACCCCGCGCAGGACGGGCTGCTCGCCGTACCCCTTCCACAGTCCCCTGACCGAAAGGGCGCTCATGAGCCTTGCCCCAGCCGCGAGATCGTCCTCATCCGTCGGCTCAGCAGGTAGGCCGGCAGCGCCGAGATGGCGACCATCAGGGCCGCGTAGGGAGCGGCGGCGCCATAGGAGAAGTCGGTCGTGTAGGCCCAGAACTGGGTCGCCAGGGTGTTGACGCCGGTGGGGCGCAGCAGCAGCGTGGCGGTCAGCTCGGTCGAGCTTGAGATGAAGACCAGCGCGAATGCGGCCGCCAGGCCGGGGGCGATCACGGGCAGTGTGATCCGCAGGAACACCGAGGTCCTGTTCGCGCCCAGCGAGCGGCCGACCTCCTCCAGCCGCGGCGAGGCCTGACCCAGGGCGGAGCGCACGCCGACGATCGCCAGCGGCAGGAACAGGATCGCGTAGGCGACGATCAGCTCCAGCGAGCTCTGGTAGAGGGAGAAGGCGTAGCGGACCGAGAAGGAGACGAGGCCCAGGGCGATCACCAGCCCGGGCAGGGCCATCGGCAGATAGGAGATCCGCTCGATCAGCAGCGTCAGGCGGTTGCGGTGGCGGATCGCCAGCGTGCTGACGGGGATGGCGAGCAGTGTCGCGAGCACGGCTGCGGCGGCGCTGTACAGCGCCGTGTGCCCGGCGGCGGCGAGGATCGAACTCGACGGCAGGGTGCTCGAGCCGCCGTGGAGGATCCAATAGGTCAGCGAGCCGACCGGCACGCCGAGCGCAAGCGCCGCGAGGGCCGCCAGCGCCCCGACGCCGGGGACCCGCCAGCGCCCGAGCCTGACTCGCGGCGCGGGCCGGCGTGCGCCGGGTCCCGGGCGAGCGGTCCGGCCGCGTCCCGTCAGGGCGAGCTCGCCGCCCAGCACGGCGACGCTGATCAGGACGAGGACCAGCGACAGGGTGCAGGCCCCGACCGTGTCGAAGCCCAGCTTGAACTCGGTGAAGATCTCGACCGTGAAGGTCTGGTACTGGAGGATCTCGAAGGCCCCGTACTCGGCCAGGAGCCCCAGCATCACAAGCAGGCAGCCGCCCATGACAGCCCGCCACACCTGCCTCATGGTGACCTTCGCGAAGGCCTGCAGAGGGCTCATCCCGAGGCTTCGCGCCGCCTCTTCAAGGCTCCCGTCGAGGTTCGCCAGCGCCGAGGCGACGGGAAGGAAGACGAGCGGGTAGAGCGACAGCGTCATGACCATCACGGCCGCCAGGTAGCCGTGCAGGCTCGGGTCGATCGAGATCCAGCCGAAGCCGACGACGAAGTCGGGTATCCCCAGCGGCAGAACCAGCAGGACGGCCCACAGCCGCCGGGCCGGCACGTCGGTGCGCTCGACGAGCCACGCGGCGCCCACCCCCAGCAGCGCGCACAGCGCGGTGCAGGCGAACGCCAGCCGGACGGTGTTCCACAGCAGCACTGCGACCGAGTGGCGCAGCAGCAGCCGCTGCACTTCGCCCCAGCCCGAGTGCTGGGCCTGGACGATGAGGAAGGCGAGCGGCAGCAGGACGATGCCCGCCGCCAGGGCGCCGCCCGCAGCGCTGACGAGCGGCCAGCGACGGCGCTCGGACCAGGTGTGGCCGAGCCGCTGGGAGATCAGCTGGGTGGGGGCGAAGGCGCTCACCGAAGGACCTAGAGGAGCCCCAGCCGCTGCTCGATGGCGAGCGGGACGCTACCGTCGCCGAGTTCCGCCGGGCTGAGCGAGATCGGCTTGAGGCTCGCCAGCGGCGTCAGGCCCCGGGCCGATGAGACACCGGGGCGCAGCGGGTACTCGAAGCTGTCGCTGTGGGCGAGCACCTCCTGCCCTGTGTGGCTGACGAGGAACGCAAGCAGCTCCTGTGCCTCGGCCCTGTGGGAGCTCGACTTGAGCACGGCAGCTCCGGAGACGTCGAGCAGGTCGCCCGGGTCACCGGGTGAGTAGTAATGGAGCGCCGAGTGGGTCCCCGAGGATCCTTCCTCGGCCCGCAGGCGATACCAGTAGTAGTGGTTTATCGGCCCGAGCTCGCTCTCGCCGTTGTTGACCTGGGCGACGACGGTCTCGTTGTCCGGGTAGACGGTCCCGTTCGCCTGCAGCCCCTTCAGCCAGCGTTCGGCTGCGGCCGTCCCGTCGAGCTTGATGATCGCCGTCACCAGAGGCTGGAAGTCGGTCTCGGAGGGAGCGAAGCCCACCTTTCCCTTCCATTGCGGGGAGGCCAGTTCGAGGATCGAGCTGGGCAGTTCGGCGGGTTTCAGCTTGGAGGTGTTGTAGACGAGGGCCGAGATTCGCCCTGAGACCCCGACCCACAGCCCGCGGGCGGAGTCATAGCGGCTCGGGATTGCCGCCAGCGTCGAGCTCGCCACCGGCGCGAGCAGGCCGTCCTCGGAGAGCTTTTCCAGGACCGGGGTGTTCTCCGTGTAGAAGACGTCCGCCGGGGAGCTCGAGCCCTCCTGTTCGATCTGGTTGCCGAGCGTCGACTCGTCGTCCGAGCGGACCTGGACCTTGATCCCCGTCTGACGTTCGAAGGCCTTCACCAGCAGCGCGGTCGTCTGTTCGTGCTGGCCGTTGTAGAGCGTCAGGCCGCGTCCGGAGCCGCCGCAGGAGCTGAGCAGCAGTGCGAGCGAGAGCAGGAGTGGGGCGAGGGCGATTGGCGTGCTGCGGCTCATCCGGCTAAATCCGAGCTTTCCGGTCGGGATGACGAGCGAAACGTAGCACACCTATTAGGGTCGCCTAATCGGGCTGGACGCGACCAATCGCCGCCCGATGCGTGAGAATCATCCACATGCACGTGACCGCCAAGGCCGACTATGCCGTCCGCGCGGTAGTCGAGCTCGCGGACAGCAGCCAGGCGGCGCCGAGGAAGGTCGAAGACATCGCCACGGCCCAGTCGATCCCGGTCTCGTTCCTCGAGAACATCCTGACCCAGCTTCGCTCCTCCGGGGTCGTGCGCAGCCAGCGCGGGCCCGAGGGCGGCTACTGGCTGGCGCACCCCGCCGAGGAGGTCAACCTGGCGCAGGTCATCCGGGCCGTCGAGGGACCGCTCGTGGGGATCCGCGGCCAGCGGCCCGAGGAGATCGAGTACTCCGGCTCCTCGGCGGCGCTGCAACAGGTCTGGGTCGCCGTCCGGGCGAACCTGCGGGCGGTGCTCGAGCAGGTGACGGTCGCGGATGTCGCCGCCAAGAAGCTGCCCAAGGACGTGATCGCCCTGACCAAGGCCGAGGAGGCCTGGCAGACCCGCTGAGAGCCTCGCCTGCGTGACGTTGGACACGCAACTCCTCGAGCGGGCATATCGTTGACAGCAATGGGGTATCTGTCAGCTACCCTTCCCCTAGCCGCCGCCGGGTTCTGACGGCCCGGCGAGCCAGCCGGCCAACGCTTCCGCGCCCCGGGCGCGCCTCATCCAAAGGAGACCACCTCGATGTCAGCCCCCACCTCGACCGCAATCGACGAGGAGCTCGCCGCCACCGCGGCGGGGCAGGAGACGACGTTCTCGCTGAGCCTGACACAGGACCAGAAGGACATTCGCGACTGGGTCCACGGCTTCGCCGCCGATGTCGTGCGCCCGGCGGCCCACGAGTGGGACGAGCGCGAGGAGACGCCCTGGCCGATCATCCAGGAGGCCGCCAAGATCGGCCTCTACGGCTTCGAAGGGATGGCACAGTTCTTCTCCGACCCGACGGGCCTGGGCATGCCGATCGTCAACGAGGAGCTGTTCTGGGGCGACGCCGGGATCGGGATGGCGATCATGGGCACGGGACTCGCGGTCGCCGCGATCTTCGGCCAGGGCTCGGGCGAGCAGATCGGCGAGTGGATCCCCCGCTGCTTCGGCACGGTCGATGACATCAAGGTCGCCGCCTTCTGCGCTTCGGAGCCGAACGCCGGCTCGGATGTCTCCGGGGTCAGGACCACGGCCAAGTTCGACGAGGCCGCGAACGAGTGGGTGATCAACGGCCAGAAGGCCTGGGCGACCAACGGCGGCATCTCCGACGTCCATGTGGTCATCGCCTCGGTCGACCGCGAGCTGGGCTCCAAAGGCCACGCCGCGTTCGTGATCCCGATGAGCGAAACGAAGGGCATCTCCCAGGGCTCGAAGGTCTCCAAGCACGGCCTGCGGGCGTCGCACACGGCCGACGTCTTCCTCGACGACTGCCGGGTTCCCGCCGGTTATGTGCTCGGCGGCAAGGAGAAGCTCGACGAGCGCCTGGCAAGGGTCCGCGAGGGCAAGAAATCCGGCTCCCAAGCTGCGATGCAGACGTTCGAGTCCTCCCGGCCGACCGTCGGCGCGCAGGCGCTGGGGATCGCACGGGCCGCCTACGAGTATGCGCTGGAGTACGCAAAGGAGCGCGAGCAGTTCGGCCGCAAGATCATCGAGAACCAGGCGATCGCCTTCACGCTGGCCCGGATGAAGCTCGAGATCGACGCCGCCAGGCTGCTCGTCTGGCGCGCCTCATGGATGGGCCGCAACGGTGTCCCGTTCGAGAACGCCGAGGGCTCGATGTCCAAGCTCAAGGCCGGCGAGGTGGCCGTCTGGGTGACCGAGCGGGCGATCCAGATCCTGGGCGGCAACGGCTACACGCGGGAGTTCCCCGTCGAGCGCTGGCACCGCGACGCCAAGATCTACGACATCTTCGAGGGCACCGCCGAGATCCAGCAGCTGGTGATCGCCCGGGCGATCAGCGGCATGCACATCAGGTAGCTCTGGGTTTCAGGGTTGGGCTGGTGGGGCCTCGTTGACCGGTCTTGGCCCAGGCTTGGCTCTCGTCACAAATGACGTTCAACCATGAGGACGAGGCCGGCGTGGCACCGCCGCGTAGGCGCGGGCATCTGTCCAGTTTGTTCACCGGAGATCCTCACCCGCGTCAGACTTGGAAAGGCATGACACTCGGAGCTCTTATCGAAGAGTGGCGTGGCCTGTCCGCGCTCTTCGTATTGGAACGAGACGGCATCGAAACCGAGTACGCGGGCATCCTCGACGGCCCGTACGTAGGGGAGTCGCCCGCGGTCGGCTTTGTCTTGGGCGAGCGCCTGCTCTCGGGCGACCTTGCGGTCGGCGGCGCATACGTCGACATTTCCCCTCGTGAAGCTCGATCGGCGGCGCATGTCGGCGCCGGATATGTCGAGCTGAACGTTCGTGACATGCCGACGGAGATCGAGAAGCACCGACAAAGAGGCCCGCTGGACGCTCGACCTGGCAGACGGCTCTCGCCTGGAGTGCCTCCTGGCGGTGACGGCTGCCTGGGAGCACCCGACTACTTCAAGAACCCGAGCGACGAACGTCTCGCCGAGGTCAGCCGCGCGTGGCTGCGCTACGTGTCGAAGGACCGAGAGAAGCCAGACCCGGACGATCCTGACTGGTGGGCCGGCCAACTGGTGATGGGCCTCCATGGTGATCTCGAGACGGAGTGGCGCCTCGTCCTTGGCCTCTGCTCGCTTGCAGACAACGAGAAGGTCGCTGGAGATGATCGGCGTCGGCCCGATCGAGGACCTGCTCGTCAACTACGGCGAGCGAGCGATGGACGTGATCGAATCCGAGAGGGATCCGAGTCCGGCCCTGCGCCGAGCAATGGCTTCTGTATGGGCATTCTCGAGTCCCGGAAGGCCGAGGTTCGAGGCACACCTCGCCCGGCTCGGAATTGTGCCGGCCGGCGGCGCAGGGGCGAGCACGCCGCCCCGTGAGACACGCGGATAGGCCGGAGCCGCGTGCCCGGGCGATCTCGGGCATGCACATCAGGTAGGCGGGGCGACGGCGCTGGCGAGCCCGCCGATCGAGTCCAGCACGAGATCGGCTTCACCCAGCGCCTCGCCGGACGGCGGGTAGGCGCGGTTGGGGATCGCGACGACCGCCATGCCGGCGGCCCTGGCCGAGCGGATGCCGACGCCGGAGTCCTCGACCGCCACACAGCGCTCTGGTTCGGTCCCCAGGCGAGCGACGGTCTCCAGATAGACATCCGGCGCGGGCTTGCCGGCCGCGACTTCTTCCGAGGACGTGCTGGCCGCGAACAGCTCGGCCCAGGACGTCAGCTCGAGGACCAGGTCGATCGTGGCGCGGTTGGAGGAGGAGGCAAGGCCGATCGGCCGCTGCGCGGCGAGACGGCGTACCGCCATGTCGGCGCCTGCGATCAGAGGCAGGTGCTCGCGGTAGCTCTCGGCGACGAGGCCGGCCACGGCGTCTGAGATCTGGGAGGGCTCGAGCTCCAGAGACAGTTCCTCGCGCATGTAGCGCGCCCACTCGCTCGAGCTCATGCCGAGCATCTCATGCTCCGCCGCGGCCGTCCAGCGCCCGCCATGCTCGAGTGTCAGCCGGCGCTTGGCGGCGGACCAGACCTGCTCGGATTCCAGCAGTACGCCGTCGAGGTCGAAGACGACCGCGACATAGGTGCCATCGAGGGTCCGCATGGGGGCAGCTTAGGCCCGGCGCTCCCGCGGCTCGCCAAACCGAACGGTTCTGTGGTCGCTACCAGGCCTGCTCGGCGCCGCAGTGCGGGCAACCGACCGTCGTCGAGACAGGTGCGCTGAAGACGTAGCCGCAGCCGCAGATGTACGACGCCAGATCTCGTGGGCCGCCGGCGTCGCGGACGCGCTCGACCTCGGGATCCCAGTTGCTCTGCGGCGGCTGCTCGGCGGCAGGGATGCGCGCCTTGCGGGGGGCTGGGTGTTCGCCGCCGCGGTCGCGGTAGCGCTCGCGGGCAGGTTTGAGAAGTCGCTGGCGCATCGTTCGTCCTGCAGATATGACGTCATTCACGGCAAAAGGTTTCGCCGTGCAACCATTGTTTCCTGTCGGGGGCCTGACAGGAAACCGCGATTCTGGGCTCCCGACGGGCGATCGGGGGGTCGGGGGCGATGGTTTGAGATACTGGGGGGGATGAATCCCGCGCGCAAGCGAACGGTGCGCCTCGTGGTGGCGCTGAGCGCGGCGGTGGTCCTGGCGACCGCGCTGATCTACACGAGTTTCAGCGCCGCGAGCCCCGCCCTCACGCCGAGCCAGCTGCTCCAGGTCGCTCAGCCCGGGCGCAGCTACATCGTGACGGGCACGGTCGCCTCCGGCAGCGTGCACCGGATCGGCCCGGTGCTCGACTTCTCCGTCCGTGACCGGGCCGGGACGGCCGCGGTCCCGATCGCCTACCAGGGCACGATCCCCGATCCCTTCCGCGAAGGCAGGGAGGTCGTGATCACCGTTCAGAAGCAGGATGGCGCCTACGTCGGCGAACGGAACTCGCTGATCACGAAGTGCCCCTCGAAGTACAAGACGGCTCCCGCCGGGGAGAACCAGAACGCGTGAGTGCCGCCGCGCCCCGCCGATCCCGGGAGCGCTAGGCGCTGATGGCCGGACTGGGTTACGCCTGCCTGCTGCTCGCGCTGGGCGTCTGCGTCTACGGGATCGTCGCCTCGCTCTACGGGGTCAGGAACAACAGGCCCGAGTTCTGCAACTCGGGCCGGCGCTCGATCTATGCCCTGGCGCTGATCCTGACGGTCGCGATGGCGGTGCTCGAGATCGCCTTCCTGCGAAACGACTTCGCCTTCAACACGGTCGCCGACACCTCGAGCCGCACGACGCCGACCTTCTACAAGGCGGCCGCCGTCTGGTCCTCACAGGAAGGCTCGCTGCTGCTGTGGGCCTGGCTGCTCTCGCTGTGGTCGAGCCTGGCCCTGTTCCTGACACGCAAACGGATGCGCGACGTGGCGGCATACGCGACGGCGATCCTGCTCGGTTTCGGTGGCTTCTTCGTCTCGCTGATGATCTTCTACGCGAACCCGTTCTCGACGACCTCCCCCGCGCCGGTGGAAGGGGTCGGCCTGGACCCGCTGCTGCGCTTCCCGACGATGATGATCCATCCGCCGATGCTCTACAGCGGCTACACGCTGTGCACGATCCCGCTGGCCTTCGGCATGGGCGCGCTGATCGCGAGGCGCCTGGACGCGGAGTGGCTGAAAGTGATCAGGCGGTTCGCGTTCGCCGCCTGGCTGTTTCTGGGGATGGGCATCCTGCTCGGCGCGCGCTGGTCCTACTCGGAGCTCGGCTGGGGCGGCTACTGGGGCTGGGACGCCGTCGAGAACGCCTCGCTGATGCCCTGGCTGACGGGGACCGCGTTCCTGCACAGCCTGATGATCCAGGAGAAACGGGGCATGCTGAAGGTCTGGAACGTCTCGCTGGTGCTCGCGACGGGGACGCTCGCGATCATGGGCACCTTCCTCGTCCGCAGCGGCGTGCTGAACTCGATCCATGCCTTCGGCGGTGCGACGCTGGGCGTCCCCTTCGTCTGCCTGATCGCGCTGCTGATCGCCGGCTCGATCTACCTGGTCGTCTCACGGCGCGAGATGCTGCGCTCGGAGAACCGCCTGGACTCGCTGCTCTCGCGCGAGTCGATCTTCCTGGCGAACAACCTCGTCCTCGTCGGGCTCTGCTTCGTGATCTTCTGGGGCACCTACTTCCCGTTGATCTCCGAGGCGGTCACCGGTCAGGAATCCTCGGTCGGGCCGCCCTGGTTCGACCGCTACACGGTTCCCCTGGCGCTGATCCTCGTGCTGCTCAGCGGCATCGGGCCGGTGATCTCCTGGCGCCGGGCAAGCCTTGCGAACGCGCGGCGGAACTTCATGGTCCCGCTGGCCTGCGCCGGGCTGACGCTGATCGGCCTGCTGGCGAGCGGGGTCGCGCACAAGACCTTCGCGCTGGCGATGTTCTGCTGCGCGGCATTCGTCTTCGGCAGCGTCGGGCAGGAGTTCGTCCGCGGGACCCGCGCGCGCCGCGCGATGGCCGGCGAGGCGCCGCCGCGGGCGATGCTCGCGCTGGTGCGGCGCAACCGCCGCCGCTACGGGGGCTACATCGTCCACCTCGGGATCGCCGTCCTGTTCGTCGGCGTGGCCGCCTCGTCGTCCTTCCAGCACGCCACCGAAGTTCAGCTCTCGCCCGGGCAGTCGGCGACCGTCGGCGCCTATCACCTGCGCTACGTCGAACCGACCGCCTCGATCACGCCGAAGTACGACCAGGCGCACACCGGCTCGACGCTCAGCCTCGGTGCCGTCCTGGACGTGACCAAGCACGGCCGCCATGTCGCCACGCTGCGCCCCAGTGAGGGCTTCTACGCGTCGGGCAACCCGGCCGAAGGCTCCGTCTCGAGCCTGATCGGCGGCCAGGCCGTCAGTCACATCGCGATGGACGGGGGGATCACCCGCGACGTCTGGACGGCGATCGCGCCGAACATAGAAACCCCGACGCTGAAGCGGATCGTCTCGGCCGGCAACGCCAAGTTGCCGCCCGAAGACGGCGCGATCGCGCTGATCTACCTGGCCCGCGCCTATCTGCACGACCCGCCCCCGGCGCAGTTCCACCTGCTCGTCTCACCGCTGGTCCTGTGGATCTGGCTGGGCGGCCTGATCGTCTTCGGCGGCGGCCTGATCGCCGTCTGGCCCGCTCCCAGCACGGTCCGCCGGCGGGTTGCCGCGCGCTCGCGTGCCCGGGCGCTGCGCGGCCTGGCACGCGCCTGAGGGGCGCGGGGAAGACCCCTGCCGCGATGGTCGTCGTGATCGTCATCTGCTCGCTGGTCCTCGCGGCGATCGTCGTGATGCTGATCAGCGCCCCACTGCGGGCCGGTTCCCCGGCGGCGAGCTCGGCCGGGGGGGAGGGGTCCGCAGCAGAGGCCTCCGCGACGGGCGGGCGCCGGCGGGCGGATCTGGAGTCGGCGCGCGAGGCGAAGTACCGCGAGATCCGCGACGCCGAGCTGGACTACCGGACGGGCAAGCTCTCAGAGGCCGACTTCAACTCGATCGACGCACAGCTGCGCGCCGAAGCGCTGGGGATCCTCAACGAGCTCGAGGCGCTCGGCGAGCCGGCCGGGGACGCTGACACCCCCGGCTAGGACGGCCGCGAGGGCTCAGGACCAGGGGTGCTTGAGCAGCAGGATCGCGTTGAGAAAGAACAGGACGGCGAAGAAGACCGTCCAGCGATTAAGATTGCGCTCGACCATCGAGCCGCCCCCCAGCGGGCCCGAGCCGCTGCCGACGCCGAAGGCGCCCGAAAGGCCAGAATCCTTGCCGGAATGCATCAGGACGAGAAAAACGACGATGACGGCAAGGGCGACCTGGATGATCGAATCGATCGTTTCCACGGCCCAGAGGTTACCGAAAGCCCGGCGGCGCAGAGGTCAAACCCCGCGCAGGAGTGCGGCTGCGGGCCGCGAACTGGCACCAAATCGGTGATCTTCACCGATACTCCCTCCTGTGTTCCCACCGATTTTTGCCAGAGCGATTACGAATCCTTTACGGAATCCTGGTTGGCTGCCGATATGACTCCCGGCAGGCGTATCCGGGGAATGACGGATATCTGCGCCGGCCGAACCCATGGGACGACCCACAGATGACCGACATCCCCGCATGATGCCCCCTACCACGGCGCGCCGAAAAGCGCTGCGCACGGTGCTGTCCGCACTCGCGGGAGGTGGTCTGACGGCCGCTGCCCTGGGCGGGCCGCTCGCGCCGGGCGTGAACGCCGCTTCGTTCGGCTCCGTTCCGGTCGTGCCCGAAGGGACCGCGGGCGGCGCCGGCGCGGAAACGGCCGCCGAAACGCCGGCCTCGACGACTACGACGAGCGCCACGCCGACGACGACGGCGCCGAGCACCACCCCCACCACGACGAGCACCCAGCCGCTGACGCCGCCGGCCGCCAAGGAAGCACCTGCGGTCGTCCTCCAGCGCCGCCAGAAGGCGAGCCCCGGAACGACCAGCGGCGCGAGCCAGAACACGACCTCGGGCAAGGCCAAGGAACAGGCGACGGGGCCCAACAACGTCGCCGGCTCGCCCGGGGCGGTCCAGGCGGGCGCCCTGGCGGCCGTCCTGGCCTCATCCCAGGCGTCGGCCGAGGCGCTGGCCTTCTACCGCGTCCCGCTCTTCCTGCTGCCGATCTACAAGGCCGCTGCCGTCCAGTACGGGGTGCCGTGGCAGATCCTTGCCGCGATCAACGAAATCGAGACCGACTACGGCAACGACCAGTCGGTCTCGAGCGCCGGTGCCGTCGGGTGGATGCAGTTCATGCCCTCGACCTGGCTGCAGTACGGGGTGGACGCGCTGAATTCCGGTTACGCCGACCCGTACAACCCGGTCGATGCGATCTTCGCGGCCGCACGCTACCTGCGGGCCGCCGGTGCGGCCAAGAACGTTCGGGCGGCGGTCTTCGCCTACAACCACTCCGAAGAATATGTCAACTCGGTGATGCTCCGGGCGAAGCTGATCTCGACCTATCCGACCCCCGTCATCGCGACCCTCACGGGCCTGATCGACGGCAAGCTGCCGGTCACCGGCAAGGACCTCCAATGGGGGCCGCTGCCTCCCGAAGCTCCCTCCAGCTCCAGCGCGACCGCCGCCGCCGCGGCTGTCGGCTCGACGGCGGCCGGCTCCGCCGCCGCTGCTCAGAAGACCCCCGGGTCGACGCTCGCCCCGAGCCCGAGCGCCGCCGCGGCCCACGCCCCCAAGACGCCCCCGCTGCGGACGGTCGAGCTGACCGGCTCGGCCCACGCGAACGTCGTGGCGGTCCAGGACGGCAGGATCATGCAGATCGGCGACTCGCGCCGGCTGGGCAGGTTCATCGTTCTGCGTGATGTCTACGGGGACCTCTTCACATACGCGGGGCTGGGCAGTATCGCGCCGACCTACAAGGTCGCCCAGCCCACCCGGATCAAAACCCTGGCGCCGGGCGTGCAGGCCGCGGGCAAGCAGGACCCGACCCCCACCCAGCCGGCCAGCGCCGGCACACAGGCGCCGCTGACGCTCCAGGTCAAGGCGCCCGCCCCGCAGAACCCCGGCTCGCTCGGAGGCACGACCGCGATCCCGAGCAGCGGCGAATCGGCCCCTGCCGGAATGGGACGCGCGCGGCTGTTCGCCCACCCCGGCAACCCCGACGCCCGCGCCGCCCTGGCCGACCAGGCGATCAGGCGCGCGCAGCGCAACCGCGCCGGGCAGAAGCTCCCGCTGCGCAAGGGCGCCGTCGTCTCCAGCGGCACGATCCTCGGCACGGTCTCCTCGCAGGCGGGTGCCGCCTCCGGGCACCTGCGCTTCGGGATCCGCCCCGCCGGGGACGCGGCCTACATCGACCCGGGTCCGATCCTCGCCAACTGGGGACAGCTGCAGAAGGCGCTTCACCCGGCCGGAGCGAAGGCCACCGACCCGCTGCTGGGAGCGACCGCCGGCGATGTCTTCCTGCTGTCCAAGCAGCAGCTCGAGCGGGCCGTGCTGTCGGACCCGAACATCTCCATCTACGCCTGCGGGCGCCAGGACATAGCGGCCGGCGACGTCGACCACCGCGTGCTGGCGCTGCTTGCGTTCCTCTCGCGCAGCGGCCTGGCGCCGACGGTCAGCGCGCTGCGCTGCGGGCAGAGCGAGTACAACGCGGGCGGCGGCCCCTCGGCTGCCTACCTCGGCGACAGCGTCGACATCACAGCGATCAACGGGGTCGCGCTCGCCGGCCATCAGGGCCCCGGGTCGATCACCGACCTGACGATCAGGGCACTGCTGACGGTCCCCGCCGAATTCGTGCCGCAGAAGATCGGCAGCCTGATGCGCTACCCGGGCCAGTCCGCGACCGAGTCCGAGGCCACCTACTGGAACCGCCTGCACCTCCAGTTCGCCCCGCCCGCAGCCCACAGTGCGCTGAAGGAGACCAGCTCAGCCGCCCACTCCGCGGGCAAGGGCGCCACGGCACCGGCTCCGATCGTTACGACGAGCCCGCTCAGCGCCACCCAGTGGGCGCAGCTGATCAGCCGGATCGGCGCCATCCCGGCGCCCAAGGTCGCGACGAAGCCGACCTCGGCCGCAGTCCCGGACCCGAAGCAGAACTGAGCCTCAGACGGCCGGCGAGGTGGGGGCCGGGCCGCTCGCCGGCCTCGGCCCCCATCCGCTCATCCGATTTTGAGGCTGGGCGGGGCCGCCCCGTTCGGCGTGCCCGCTCCGCCGCCGCCGGGCTGAGTCCCGCCCGCACCGGGCGCCCCAGGCCCGAAGTGCAGCAGCGTCGAGCATTTCGCCCTTGCCGCGGTGAACGCGGGGCTCGTCGTGTTCAGCCCCTTGGTGTCGAACACCGGCCCGGTGCCCGAGGTGTTCGGAGCCGGCAGCTTGACGCCGTTCTGGTTCATGCAGGCCGCGAATTTCGCCAGCGCCTGGCGGTAGGCCGCGCTGTTCAGCCGCGCCCGCCCGAAGCCGCCCCCTCGCCCGAAGCCGCCACCGCATTTACGCAGGTCGGCCTGGAACTGTTCGCGGGTCACACCCTTGGGAAGCGTCGGGCCGGCGCCGGCGCCCGGGACGAAGCCGCCGGTGGGAGGCCCTCCGGTCCCGTTCCCGGGTGTCCCGGTCCCCGGTGTCCCGGTCCGCTGAGGCAGCGTGATGCCGGCCTTGGCCAGACATTCGCGAACGGCCTTGAAGCGTCCGGCGCCTCCCGTGGCCGAGGCGTTGGCGGCCGCCGTGCTGGCGGTCGTGCTGGAGGAGCTGCCACAGGCTGCCAACAGCAGCGAGGCGAGCAGCAACGCCGCGCAGGCCGCCAGCGGCCCTCTGCGGATGGTGCGGTGATTCTGGTGCATTCGTCTTCCCTTTGTTGAGTATCCAAGCTTGTGCGGGCGAGCCATGTCAGCCGTTGCCGAACAGGGCAGGGCCGCTGGTGCTGCTGCTCGTCGTGGTCGAGGTGGTCGATGTCGAGCCGGTGCTCCCGGCGCCGCCGAACAGCGCTCCGAGCCCGCCGGAGCCGGTGCTCCCGACGCGGATCGATTCGGCGGTCACGGTCCCGTTCGCGGCGGTCGGGCCACTGACGACGACCTGTTCGCCGGGATGGATCGCATGGACCGTCCCTTTGACCGTCTTGGTGACGGTCGAGGCGGCGGAGGTCTTGACCTTGACCGTGTTGCCCGAGGTCGTCTCGGTCACGTAGAGCGTCGAGCCTTCCACGAAGGCCACCTGGCCGATCGTCGAGCTCCCCGCTGCGCCGGGGAACCCGCCGCCCGCGCCGGTCGTCCCGGCGGTGCCCGTGCCGGCCGACCTGCCCGCACTCGAGGCCCCGCCGGCGGCGCGCAGCGCCGCGAACCGGGCGGCCAGACCGGAGCCGCCCGTCGTTCCGGAGCCGCCCGAGCCTTCCTGTCCCTTCTCGACGAGAACGCCGCCGATGAAGCCACAGGCTGTCAGCAGCACGCACAGCAGCGCGACCGGCAACGGAGTCAGCAGCCGCCGGCGCGGCCGGGGCGGAAGCGTCTCGGGCTCATCGAACCACCCGTCCCCCTCCTGGACGGGCTCGTAGGACTCCTCGGGCGCCCGCGGCGGGGCGGCGACGGGTGTCTCGTGGCTCTCGGTCGGCTGGTCGGTCATTGCGGGCTCCTAGGGCGGGTCACTCGAAGCGCAGAGCTTCGATCGGTCTGAGCGTGGCGGCGCGGGCGGCAGGGTAGGTGCCGAAGAACAGGCCCGAGGCCAGTGCCGCACCGAACGCCAGGAAGATCGAGTAGGTGGCGATTTCAGGATGGACGCCGGCGATTTCGAACTGGCTGCCGATCACGCCCACGGCGACCCCGGCCAGGCCGCCGACGAGCGAGACCAGCACGGCCTCGGTCAAGAACTGGGTCAGGATGTCGCCGCGGCGGGCGCCGATCGCCTTGCGGATGCCGATCTCCCGGGTCCGCTCGGTGACGCTGACGAGCATGATGTTCATGACGCCGATCCCGCCGACGAGCAGCGAGATCGCAGCGACCTCGCCGAGCAGCGTCGTGAAGACCGAACTGGTCGAGCTCGACGTTTCCAGCAGGGAGCCCTGGTTGAGCACGCTGAAGCCCGGTTCGGAGGTGTCCTTGATCTTGTGGCGTTCCTCGAGCACCTGGGTGACCTGGGATTCGGCCGCGTTGAGCGTGGATTCCGAGGTCGCCTGGACGGTGATCGAGTCGACCGGCCCGGGCCCGGTCAGGGAGTTCTGGACGGTCGTGATCGGCGCCATCACGACGTCATCCTCGTTGGTCGCCCCGTTGGAGCCCTTTTGGCGAGGACCCCGATCGACTTCGTAGTTGCTGCCGTTGACCTTCATGTTCTGCCCCACGGCGCTCTCCCCGGCGAACAGTTCTTCGAGCACCGTCTGCCCGATCACCGCGACCCGCCGGTGCTGCGCGACGTCTTCGGCGCTCAGGCCGCGCCTGCCGGCGAGGGTGTAGCTGTGGGCGCTCAGATATGAGGGGGTCGTGCCGACGAAGGACGAGGGTTCATAGCTCGAGCTGCCCGCCACGAGTTTGACGCTCGAGGCGTCGACGACCGGGGAGGCGCTCTTCACGTCGGGCGCCGCACAGGACTCTGGAGAGCCGCCGCGTCCGCCTTGGTGAGCGACACGCTGGCGTCGTGCTCGCGCGGGCTCCGCCGCGGAAGCCGCCGCTGGCCTGGACGATGAGGACGTTGGTGCCGAGGCTCTGGATCCGTGACTCGACCGCCTTGAGGAGCCGTTGCCGACTGCTATGAGCACGATCACCGAGGCGACGCCGATCGTCATCCCGAGGATCGTCAGGCCCGAGCGGAGCTTGTTGGCGGTGATCCCGTTCCAGGCGATCCGCAGTGTCTCGGGCCGATCATCGTGCGTGCGGGGCGCCGGCCGTGGCGCCGTGGGCGACTTCAGCTCCGGGGGCCGGCGGGATGTCGTGGACTCCGTCAGGCGGCGGTCATCGGTGATCTCCCCGTCGCTCAGGCGGACGATCCGCTTGGCCTGTTCGGCGACGTCCGGCTCGTGGGTGATCAGGACGACCGTCCGGTGGGCCGCGTTGAGTCGGAGAAGATGCGCAGGACCTCCTCGGTGGCGCGCGAGTCGAGGTTGCCCGTCGGCTCGTCGGCGAGGATCAGCGCGGGGTTCGTCACGATCGCGCGCGCGACCGCGACGCGCTGCTGCTGGCCGCCGGAGAGCTCGGATGGCTGGTGGTGCATGCGCGTGGCCATCCCGACGGAGGCGAGCGCCCGTTCGGCGCGGGCGCGGCGCTCGGCGCCGTCGCAGGCCGCGTAGGCGAGCGGCAGCTCGACGTTCACCAGGGCGCTGGTGCGTGGTACCAGGTTGAAGCTCTGGAAGACGAAGCCGATCTTCCGGTTGCGCAGGTCGGCGAGATCGTCCTCGTCCATGTGGCTGACGTCGACGCCGTCGATCAGGTAGCGGCCGGCCGTCGGCGCGTCGAGGCAGCCGAGGATGTTCATCAGCGTGCTCTTGCCGCTGCCGGAGCCGCCCATGATCGCCACGAAGTCGCCGGTCTCGATCTGCAGTGAGACGTCCTGCAGGGCGCGCACCCTGATCTGGCCGAGCTCGAAGACCTTCGAGACGTGCTCCAGCAGGATCACCGGGGGCCGCGGCCGGGCGCTGCCGCCGGACGCTCGCTGCGGCCGGGATCAGCGGCTCGGGCGCGGGGTCCGCCGCAGGCGCCGGAGCGCGCCGTCGCGTCGGCTCATCCGCCGCCCCTGAAGAACGCGCCGGGGCCCGCGCCGCCGCCGCGCCGCCGCAGCCGGCGCCGCCCAGCCCGACGCCGACCGCGCCGCCGAGGCGGCTGGTCGAGCTGCGCCCGCTGGTGGTGCTCGAGGTGCTGGGCAGGACGATCGTCTCGCCTGCGGAGAGCCCGCTCAGGATGATCGTCGAGCTGTTCCCGGCCAGGCCGGTGGTGACGGCCTGGCGCACGTGTTTGCCGTCACGCACGACGGTCACGCTGTCGGCGGTGATCGCGCTGGTCGGGACGTTGATCCCTTCGGCCTGCTTGATCACGACTTCGGCGGTCGCGCTCATCCCGGGCTTCAGCCCCGCTTCCATCTGGTCGAGACGGAAGGTCACGTCGTAGCTGACGACGCCGCTGTTGCTCGTCGAGAGGATCGACACTTCGCTGACGTGGGCGGCGAACTTCTGCCCGGCCAGCGCTTCGACGGTCACAGTCGCGGGCTGGCCGACCCGGACGCTGCCGATTTCCGATTCGCTGAGCGGGACGACGAGCTGCATCGCGCTCAGATCGGCCAGCACGGCGAAAGCTCGAGGAGGGAGTCGCGGGTCGAGCCCGCTCCCGCCCGCGCCCGTCGAGGCGCCGCGCTGCGGCCGGCGGAGGCCGTGCTCGAGCTGGTGCTCGAGCTGCTGGCGCTTGAGGCCTTCGTCGTTCCGCTCCCCGAGACGACTTCTCCGACCTGGCCGGTGAGCGAGGCGATCGTCCGCTCTCGGGCGCGGTCAGGCGCGTGTCCTGAACCGCCTGTTCGTCGCTCTGAACGGTCAGGCGGTCGCCTTGACGGTCGCTCGGGCGGAGGCCAGGTTCGCTTCCGCGTTGCCGTGCTGACGGTCGAGGTGGAGCTCGTGGAGGTCGTGGAAGAGGCTCGTGCTCGTCGAGCTCGTCTCGAAGATCCGAGCCGGTGCTCGTGTCGGAGCTCGATCCCGTTCCCGCCGGACGTCGGCTTGGCGGCGGCGCCGTTTGGTTTCCGGTTCGCGGGTCCTCGCCGGGCTCTGCGCGGTGGTTTCCGAGGCCGGGGTCGTCGCGGCCGGGGCGCCCGCGGAGGCGGAGGCTGCCCTGGCGGTGGTCCCCGAGCCGGCGGCGGGCGTGCTCTGGCCGGTCGAGGTTTCGCCGTCCGTTTCTTCCTCCTTGGCGAGGCTGGCTTCGGCCGACTGCAGGGCCGCCTTGGCCTGTTCGAGGGTCACTTCGGCGCTTTCGGGACAGCGTCGCCAGGAGCTGGCCCTGGCCGACCTCCTGGCCCTGGGTTGACCTCGATGGCGCTGACGGTCCCGCTCGTCTTGAAGCCGAGGTCGAGCTGGCTGATCGGCTCGAGGTTGCCGGTTCCCGACACCGTCGACTGCACGACGCCGCGGGCGACGGTCGTCGTGCGGGTCACGTCGCAGGAGCTGGCCGGTGCAGGGCCTACGACGAGGACGGCGGCGACGATCGCGCCGAGGCAGAGGACCCCCAGTGCATATACGGGCCAGGATGCCCGTGTTGCGGTCGGTCATGTCTGCTGCGCCCCATGATCGGCGAAGGCTGTAAGACGGAGCGAAGAAACCCTGTAAGAGCAGGTAAAGAACGATCTGCCGGCCCGTCAGGCGCCGGTGGTGTCTGCGATGATGGCGCCGATGGCCAGCTTCGGCGGGATCGACCTCGGTGGCACCAAGATCCAGGCGGCAATCGTCGATCCGGGGCACAGCGTCATCGGCTCGGCGCGGCGCCCGACGCCGACCAGCGGAGGGCCCGCCGACGTCGCGGCCCAGATGGCCGCGGCCCTGCGCGATGCCGCGGCCGAGGCGAAGGTCGAGGTAGCCGAGCTGGGCGGGATCGGTGTCGGCTCTCCGGGCACCGTCGAAGGCGGCGAGCGTCACGCGTGCGGGCAACCTGCCCGGGCTGGGGGGGACGTTCCCGCTCGCGGCGACCCTGAAGCAGGAACTCGGCCCCGAGGTCCGCCTCGGCAACGATGTGCAGGTCGCCACGGCAGCCGAGTTCCACCTGGGCGCCGGTCGTCCCTTCTCATCGTTGCTCGGAGTCTTCTGGGGGACGGGCGTCGGTGGAGGGGTCGTACTCGAGGGCGACGCCTGGCGCGGGCGCGGGGGAGCCGGGGAGATCGGCCACATGGTCGTCGAAGATCGGCGGAGCCCGCTGTACCTGCGGGCGGCGGGGCTGCATGGAGGCCTACGCCGGGCGCTCGGCGATGGAAGAGCACGTCCGCAAGCTGGTCAAGAAGGGGGAGAAGAAGACCGATCTCTTCAAGCTGATGGAGGAGCACGGCCGGACACGGCTGACGAGCGGGATCTGGTCGCGCGCCCTCGAGCACGGCGACGAGCTCGCCGAAGAGATGATCGAGCGGCGATCAGAGCGCTCGGCGCGGGTGTCGCCTCGGCCGTCAACCTGCTGGACGTCGAAGGCGGTCATCATCGGCGGCGGCCTCGGGGTCAGGCTCGGCTCCTCCGCGGCCGAGCGGATCGCGGCTGCGATGCAGCCGCACCTGTTCGCCGACTCGCGCCCGCCCCATGTCGAGGTGGCGGCGCTCGGAGATCTCGGCGGCGCGATCGGGGCCTCGCTGCTGAGGCGTGGCTCCGGTGGCGGGTCCGCGACTCCCCGACGAGCGTGACGAACACGAGCACCACCGACAGGGCCGAGAGGACGATCACGGTGAACCCCGTCGCCAGATCGAGTCCTTTGCCCGCCCGTCGCTCGCCCATCACCGGAGCGGAGCGCGACAGGCGCCAGATGAAGAACAGGTTGATCGGCAGCAGCAGTCCGTTGACGACCTGAACTCCGACCAGCAGCGAGATCACCGGCACGCCGGGGATGATCGCGACGAACGCGCTGAAGAGGATCATCGCGGTGATGATGTTCACGAACACCGGCGCCTCCCCGCGTCGGCTGCCCACTCCCTTCTCGTAGCCGAGCGACTCGGAGACCACGTAGGAGGTGGCGATCGGCAGGATCGCGGCGGCCAGCAGGCTCGCGCCGAGCAGGCCGACTCCGAACAGCGCCTCGGCAAACTGTCCGGCGAACGGGGTCAGCGCGCGGGCCGCATCGGCGGCCGAGCAGATTCATGGATGCCGTGGGTGAACAGCGTCGCACCGGTGGCGATGATGATGAACGAGGCGATCAGTTCGCGAACACGGCGCCGGAGTACGGCCTCGCGTTCCTCGCGGCGCAGCTCTCCTCGCGCACGCCCCGCTCGACGACCGCGGACTGCAGGTAGAGCTGCATGTAGGGGGTGATCGTCGTCCCGGCGGTGGCGATCAGCAGCAGCAGGTAGGCCGAGCTCGCATGGAGCTGCGGCACGACGATCGCCTTGCCGACATCCCCCCAATGCGGGTGGGCGAGGATCGCGGCGATCGGATAGGCGAAGAAGGGGATCGTGAACCAGATGAAGATCCGCTCCGCCGATCGGTAGGAGCCGCGGACGATGATCAGCCAGATCCCGACCGCCGCGATCGGCACGCGAACCTGCACGGGCATCGCCGGCGAGGCCGAGGGCCGCGCCGGTGCCGACGAAGTCCGAGATGCAGATGCCGAGGTTGGCGATCAGGACCGCGGTGGTCGCGAGGACCGACCAGCGGATGCCGTACTCCTCGCGAATCAGCTCGGCGAGGCCCTTGCCCGTGACGACCCCCATGCGGGCGGCCAGCATCTGGACGATCGCCAGCGAGATCGTGATCAGGACGATCGTCCAGAGCAGGCCGTAGCCGTACTTGGCGCCGACCGAGGAGTAGGTGGCGACCCCGCCGGCGTCGTTGCCCGCGTTCGCCGCGATCAGGCCCGGGCCGAGCAGGCCCAGAAAGGCGAAGAGGCGGGCCCGTCTAGGGCTAAGCCGGGCAGGCAGACGCGGTCGGCCGCGGGCGGCCGACCGGATACGACGCATGAAGGGCGGTACTCGGACCGCCATCGAACTGTCCGTTGAAACGTCACCCGCATTCTATTCGAAGCGTGCGCAGTCTATTCAGTCCTCGCCGAGCAGGCCGAAGCGCCGGCGCCAGCCGCGCGGGAGCATCGCCTCGAGCACGTCGTCGACGGTCACCACGCCGAGCATCCGCTTGGCGCTCGTCGACGACCGGGATCGAGGTGAGGTTGTAGTCGGCCATCAGCCGCGCCACCTCCTCGAACGAGGCGTCGGGAGCCAGGCATGGGACCTCGTGCTTGACCGCGTCCTTAAGCGCGCCGGCCCGGGTCGGCGCGCAGCAGGGCGGTACCGGCATGCTGCCTTCGAGCGAGCCTTCGGCGGCGCTCGCGAACACGGCGGTCAGCAGCTCGGGGGCGATCGCGCTGCGCGCGGACGGCGGCGAGCGCGTCGGCGGCGCGGGTCGGCTCGCGCAGCAGCACGAAGTCGGGGCTCATCAGCCCGCCGGCCTCGGCCGGGTCGTAGCCGAGCAGCGCGCGAACCTTGATGCGGTGGCTGACCGGAAGCAGCGTCCAGCACCGGCTCGCGGCGGTCCTCGTCGAGCTCGCCGATCACATCGGCCGCGTCGTCGGGCGCCATGCGGGCGAGGATCGCGGCGACCTGGGCGTCGGGGCGGTCCTCGAGGAACTCTCGCTGGTGCTGGTCGTCGAGCTCCTCGAAGACGTCGGCCTCGAGCTCGCGGTCGTCGTCGCCGACCGCCTGGATGATCTCCTCGCCCTCGCGCCTGGAGGCGGCCTCGACGAGGTCGGCGATCTGGGCCGGGTGGAGCTTGGCGAGCTTCGGGTGGGGGACCCGCAGGCGCACCGTCGGCACGTGGCCCGACGAACGGCTCGACGAGCGCCCAGTCGAGGAACTCGCCGGTGGCGATGTGCGCGCCGAGGGGCTTCGGCAGCAGCCGCCGCAGGCCGCCGCGCGGGCCGGTGTCGACGCCGACGACCCGCCATGAGCCGGCGAGCAGCGCCAGCTCGATCTCGTTCGCGCGAACCAGCCGAGCGCCCTCGACGTTGATCAGCTGGCGGTCCAGCAGGTCGCGCCTCAGCAGCACCTCCTCGGGGCGCCGCTCGAAATGGCGCAGGTCGAGCTTCGCCTTGCGCAGCACCACGCCGCCGGGTCCGATGTCGGAGACGCGGTCGACGCCGACGAAGGAGGCCCGGCCGGCGACGCGTCACGAGAACGCCCGTGATCGGCGGGTAGCCGACGCCGCCGAGCCGGACGATCAGGTCCTCGACCTTGCCCAGACGCTCGCCGTCGGCGTCGCGCAGCGGGCCTCCGACGACCGAGGACAGATGCAGGATCGGCGGCGCCGGCGTCGGCTGGCGCACTCATCGCCGCCCATCCTACGCCGGTCAGGCGCGCCCCGGTGACGGCGCGTCGCCAGGCGCGGCCGGCCGCGGCGGCCGGTCGATCTATGTTGGCGTGGTGCTGCCGTTCTGGATCTCGATCGCGCTGCTGTCGCTCCTGCAGGGGGCGCTCGTCGCGGTCCCGGCGAGCGCTTCGCGCGCCCTGCTCGAGCGCCTGCTCGGCGCGGGCGCTGGGCGTCGATCCCGCCCGCGTCGGTCGTCGCGGTTCGTGTCGTCGCCGGGCCGCCGAACAGGGCGAGCGCCCAGGGCCTCACCTATCTCGCGCTGTGCGCGGTGCCGCTGCTGGCGGCGCTCTGCGCTCGGGTGTGCTCGGCCGCGGCCGCGCCCGGCCTTGGCGCTGCTCGTGCCTGCGCTGTTCGCGCTCGCATGGGTCGACCGCGGCGGCTTGTCGGGGAGGCGCGCGCGGCGCTCATCCGCCCTCAGCTGCGTCTCGCTCGGGCGTGCTGCTCGCGGCCGTGACGCCGCCGCGCTGGCTGTGCGGCGGGAATCATCGCGATGGCAGCTCGCCGACACGTGCCCTGGTGGTCTCCGAACTGCTGCAGCGTCCCAACAACGCGCTCAACGCCGCCCATCCGGCGGCCGGGCTGCCGCGGCTGCAGAGCGCGATATTCGGCACGGCGGTGATGGGCTACGGGGACCTGTTCGTCGCGGGCGTGCTCGGCGGCCCTGCTGGCGGCGAGCAGCCGGGCGTCGCAGACGGGCGCGGCGATGCTCACGTCGCGGCTGGCGCTCGCCTTCGACCTGCTGTTCTTCGCTGGTCGATGAGCTGCCGGCGACGGTGCCGCGTCGCGCGCGATCGCTGATCGTGCTGGAGCTCAGCGCGCCGGCGGCTGGGGAGCGACGCCGCCCGTCGGCCGCTGGACGCGGGCGAAGCCGGGCGCGCTCGGGGGCTCCTCGAGAGTCGAGCTCCGGCCGGGCCGCGATCGCCCGCGCGGTGATCTCGACGCCGGCGGCGCCTGAGCACCTCGCGCTCGGAGGCCGCGCCCGGCCTGCTCGATCCGGCGCACCTGGGGGATCACGCGGTGGTCGAACGAGCCGACGGCCTCGTTGTAGGCGCCACCGCCGAGTCGAGCTGGCGCGCCGCCTTGGCGAGCGGCGTCACGAAGCGGCCGAGGCGCTGGTGCAGCTCGCGGGCGGACTCGGCGATCTCGCGGGCGGACTCGGCGATCAGCTCCTGGCGCCAGCCGTAGTGGACGGCCCACAGCAGGCCGATCAGCGTCGTCGGCGTCGCCATCAGCACCTGCTGGGAGACGCCGTACTCGATCAGCGCGGGATCGGCGGCCAGCGCGGCCTGGTAGATCCCGTCGGAGGGCACGAACATGACGACGAACTCGGGTGTCGAGTCGAACTGGTTCTGGTAGCCCTTGGAGGCGAGTTGAGGATGTGCTCGCGCGTCTGGCGCGGCGTGGCGGTGCGCGTGCGGCCTCGCGCTCCTCGTCGTCCTCGGCCTCGAGCATCGACAGGTAGGCGTCGAGGGGGACCTTGGAGTCGACCACCACGAGCTTGCCGCCGGGAAGTCGACGAGCATGTCCGGTCGCAGGACCGCCCTCGCCCGTCTGGATCGTGCTCTGCTCGAGGAAGTCGCAGTGCGAGACCATCCCCGCCATCTCGACGACGTTGCGCAGCTGGATCTCGCCCCACGAGCCGCGGGTCGAGGGGCGCTTCAGCGCGCGACGACGAGGTTGCCGGTCTCCGCGCGCAGCGTGCCGACGCCCTCGCCGAGCTGGCGGACCATCTGCCGCGAGCTCGCCCTGGGCCTGGCGGCGCTCGCGCTCGAGCCGGCCGATCTCGCTCTCCATCCGTCCGAGCTTCTCCTGCGACCGGGGTCGACGAGGCCCTTGATCTCCTCCGTCGCGCCTGGCCATCTCGCCGCTGGCGCGCTCCTCCTCGCGCGGCGCTGCGTCGGCGAGCCGCTGGGCCAGCGAGTCGCCGGTCTGGGCGAGCACGTCCAGCGAGATCGCCTTCAGCTCCGCGCTGCGCTCGCGGCGGGCTGCGGCGCATGTACGCGGCCGCAGAGCACGGCGCCGAACAGCGCCCAACGATCAGCAGCAACAGACTCGACGACAGTCATCGCGGCGACGACCTTTCCACTACGGACGGATGGCCCGTGAATGTCCCACGCGCGCGCCGGACGGCAGCTGCTAGACGATTAGACAGGGCCCGCCGCGCGCGTGAGCGTCAGCCGTCGGGACGGCCGCTCAGAAGCGCGGCGATTGGGCACACGGGACCGGGCGTGCCGCTTCGCCGGTGTCTCGACGGCCTTGCCGCGACGCCCATGTGCAGCGGGGCATTTGTCAACCCCGTGGGTATCTCCCGGCGTAGTTCCCGTGTAGAGGCATGGGGAACAACCTGTAGAGGGATGTGAGTCCATTGAGGGCGGCTGTGCCTGCGGGCATGTCCCGCAAGTCGAGGACGCATGATAGGTCAGCCACGAATGGCCCGGCACGTGGGGTGCGCTCGCGCGCCCGCGATTGGATGTGTGACCGGCCGCGGCGAACGCACGCATGGCGCTGGCCGCCCGAGGGCAAGGCCGCGAAACCGACGGTGCAGACATCATGGCGCTCGGCGACTCCTGAGCGTTACGGCTACAGCGGCGCAGCGCTTGAAAGAAAACACCCCGATCGAGTGACGCCGGCGCCGGCTTCGAAGAGGGGTTACCGATCAACTTCATGAACAAGACCTGATACAAGACCTGCCGGGGATCAGCTGTCAGGACCTCGGCGTGCCCGGGTGAGACCACCGACGGGCTGATCGGCAACGACCCGGCGCTCGGGGGCAGCTGTGGACCGAACGGCGAATCCCTCCGTGCGCCTACCAGGAAATCGACGGACTGAAGCGAGCCGTGCGCCTACCACGGACGCAGAGGCTTCCCGCTGCACACCAGATACGGTGGCGCAGGCGTCTCGCAGCTCGAAGCCGCGCTGGACATACCTCAACGAAGTCGAACGCTGACCGACGGGCAAACCGACGAAGTCAAGACGATCACGTTCAAATCGGCGCGAACGACCAGTTCGGGCGAAGAACCAGTCGCCGCCTATGAAGCACAAAGGAATTGACGTGAAATCGGCGAAGGCAAGTGACTGGGAGAAGCCCGAATTCAAGGAGGGTCTGACCGTCTGCATCTACGGCATAGGCCACCTCGCTCGGCGATACACGATCGTCCGGAACGAACATCGCGCACGATCCTTAAAGTGCTGGCGTACGACGGTGCGACGTACGGCAGCATCAACGGTACACCGGTTCTACGATCATCGTTCGTCAAGGCTACAACCCCTACGGCAACCTGATTGGCGTTACCGAATCAAAAAAGAAGTTGAAGAAGCATCAACGAGAGAGTTCCCGAACGTGATGGTCGCAAATTCGAACGCCGGTGTTCAACAAGAAGAAGAAGGGTGCCGCGGAAGAGTCAGGGAAAGCATCTGCAAGTACACGGAAATGTGCAACCCGAACGTGCAGGAAGGCGGAACGCCGACCGGCAAGGACGGCGACATCCACCGTCACTGGAAGGCAACAAGGCGAACACGAAGCTGCTCAAGCAGGCATGGGAAGCCAACCCGGCCAAGTGATCATCGAACCGAAGCATGCAGTGCAGGGGCGCCCGGTTACGGCCGGGCGCCTCTTTTTTGGTCTCTCTCCGGCGCGCGTCCGACGCCGGAACGCACGGCCGTCCGCAGTCGGCTAGGACGCGCCGGGCGTCGAGCGCCCGGGGCGTCGGCCCAGTCTGGGGCTCTCGGAGTTCCTCGGCACCTCGGCTGCCTGTTCGAGGATCCCGAGCATCGCCGGCGCGGCGGGCACCAGGCGTGCGCCGGCAGGCGCGGCGGCGATCACCTGGCGAACCGGCGGCGCGGGGGACAGGGAGCGGATGGCGATGTCCTCGCGCACGACCGACAGCGCCAGCTCGCGGGATCAGCGCGACGCCCACGCCGGCTGCCACGAGGCCCTGCACGGTCTGGTAGTCGTCGCTCTCGAAGGACACCCTCGGCTCGAAGCCTGCGGCGTGGCAGCTGCGCACGACGTGGCGCGCGCAGGCGCTGGCTCGGGAGGTCTGCACCCAGGCGTCGTCGCGCAGATCTGCAAGGCGCAGCCGCTGCCTTGCCGGCGAGCGGATGTTCGCGCGGCAGGGCCAGGTACATCGGATCCTCGAACAGCTCCACGCGGGTCATGTCGCGCCGCTTCAGCGCGTCTCCCGGGGAACTCGAACAGCAGCGCCAGGTCGAGCTCGCCGGCCGCGCAGGCGCGGCGCGACCTCCTCGGGCTCGCCCTCGACGAGCGTCAGCTCGACGTCGGGGTAGGCGGCGCGGAAGGTGGCGATCGCCAGCGGCATCAGCGTCGCCCCGGCGGTGGGGAAGGAGGCCATCCGCAGGCGCCCCCCGCGCAGCCCGGCGATCGCCGCCAGCGCCGCCTCGGCGGCGTCCAGGCGCGCGAGGATGCCCTCGGCGTGGCCGACCAGCGTCTGCCCGGCGGCGGTCAGGCTGACCCCGCGCGGGTGGCGCTCGAGCAGCGCCAGCCCGGTTTCGGCCTCGAGCGCGGCGATCTGCTGGGAGACGGCCGACTGGCGTGTAGGAGAGCGCCGCGGCGGCCTCGGAGAAGCGAGCCGCGGTAGGCGACCTCCTTGAGGACCTTCAGACGGGCGACATTAAGCATAAGCAACAGCTTATACGCAATCATAAAGATCACTGGTACTGATGGCAGGACCGTGCCACGATCGGACGAAAGCCATTCCACCAGTCGACCTCCGCACTCGGGCCAACCACTTCAAGGCCATCCACGGCCAACACAAGGAGAGAACGAAATGCCTGCCAAAGATCATCGTTTCCTACGACGGAACCGCCAACGAGGACGACGCCATCGCCCTCGGCAGCCTGCTCGCACAGGCCGGCGCCGAGGTGTCGCTGGCCTACGTCAGCCACAGCCGAGCCGACGCGGCCGAGAGCGACGAGGCCAGGAGCGTTCTTGACCGCGGCGCCGAGCTGCTCGGCGACCCGCCGCGACCGGCCACGTCGTCACCGACCGCTCGACGCCGGAGGGCCTGGCCGCGCTGGCCGAGCGCGAGGGCGCGGACGTGATCGTGTTCTGCTCGGACTCGCACACCGCCAAGGGCCACGTCTCGGTCGGCAACTCCGCCCAGCGGCTGCTCGAGGGCGGCCGGACGGCGGTCGCGATCGCGCCGGTCGACCTCGCCGAGCAGGGCGGAAGCCGGATCGGCCAGATCGTCGCCGTCGGCGACGCCGACGGCGGCGCCCGCGAGACGGCCGAGGCGCTCGCCGAGGCGCTCGGCGCCCAGGTCTCGCCGGTCGCCAACGACGAGACCGACCTGCTGGTGATCGACTCCCGTCCCGAGGCCGGAGCACGGGCCGCGTCTCGATCAGCTCCTCCGCGCAGCACCTGATCGAGATTCGCGCAGCTGCCCGGTGCTCGTGCTGCCGCGCGGCGCGCCGGCCTGCGTTCGGCCGCACCCAGGCAGCGTCAGCGCCGCCTAGTCAGCGCAGCCGATCGCGAGGGCCGGCCGCGGGGCCGGATCCCGAGCCCGCGGGGTCCGGCCGCCGGCGCGCCGTCGAGCGAGGTGGGCCGATGCGCGCCGCCAGCAGGTCGAGCGCCGCCGCCGAGCAGGTGCGCGGCGGCACCGGTCCAGCATGCGCGCCTCGGCGCGGCGCAGCGAGCGCGGCGTCGGGGCTGGCGCACACGCGCGGCACGGTATCGTGGCGGGGGTGCCGGCCGCCTGAAGACCACCCTCACCGAGCTGGGGGACTCCCGCGTGCGCCTGCAGGTCGAGGTTCCCCCGGCGAGATCGAGGGCCGCCTCGAGCGCAAGGCGCGGCAGCTCGGCCGCGAGCTGAAACTCCCGGGCTTCCGCCGCGGCAAGGTGCCCGCGCCGCTCGTGATCCAGCGCATGGGCCGCGAGGTGGTCCTCGAGGAAGCCGTCCGCGACACGCTCTCCAGCTGGTACTCGGACGCGATCGAGGAGTCGGGGATCGTCCCCGTGGGGGACCCGAAGCTGGATCTCGGCGAGCTGCCGCCCACAGGGCCAGCCGCTCGAGTTCTCGATCGAGATCGGTGTGCTGCCGAAGGCCGAGCTCGGACCCTACAAGGGGCTCGAGGTGCCGCGGCGAGGAGCCGCGCGCCGAGGAGGCGCGCCTCGAGCAGGAGATCGAGGGCGATGCGCGAGCGCCTGGCACGCCTGGAGACGGCCGAGCGCCCGGCCGCGACACGGGGACTTCGTCGTGATCGACTACGTCGGCTCGCTGCCGGTCGAGGACGCGGAGCTCGGCGAGGAGCCGCGAGCTCGAGCCGTTCGCCGGCGGCGAGGGGCGCGACCAGCTCGTCGAGCTCGGCTCGCGGCAACCTGATCCCGGGCTTCGAGGACGGGATCCTCGGCGCCGGCGCGGGCGAGACGCGTACGCTCGAGCTGACATTCCCGGCCGATTACGGCAGCCGAGGAGCTGGCCGGCCGCGAGGCGACCTTCGAGATCACCGTCAAGGAGGTCAAGCAGAAGGAGCTGCCCCGAGCTGGACGAGGACTTCGCGATCGATGCCGGCTTCGACGACCTGGAGGAGCTGCGCGGGGACATCCGCACCCGCCTGCTCGAGGCCGACGAGGCGCGGATCGAGTCGCGAGTTCCGCCAGGCCGCGCTCGACGCCGCCGTCGCCGGAGCGACGGTGCGGCGTGACCCCCGAGCTCGTGACGGCGCGCGCGCACGGAGATGTGGGAGCGGATGATCCATTCGCTCTCCCATCGAGGCATCTCGCGCGAGGCATACCTGCAGATCACCGGCCGCCAGGAGGACGGAGGTGCTGGCCGAGATGGAGCCCGAAGCCGACCTGGCGCTGCGCCGCGAGGCGGTGATCACGGCGGTCGTCGCCGCCGAGGAGATCGAGCCAAGCGACGAGCAGCTGCTCGAGGTGCTCGCGCCGACCGCCGAGCGCGAGGGCATCGAGGCCGCAGACGCTGCTGGCGGACCTGCGCAAGGCCGGCCGCCTCGAGGAGGTGCGCGAGGATCTCGCCGCGCGCCAGGCGATCGAGGCGATCGCCGAGGCTGCCAAGCCGATCGCTCCGGCGCAGGCCGAGGCGCGCGAGAAGCTCTGGACGCCCGGAGAAGGGCGCCGCGGAGGAGCCGGGCGAGCCGGCCGGGCGCCGTCGAGGCCGGCGGACTGTGGACGCCAGATCGCTAGCCTCTAGAGGAATCCGTCGCCTGTTGGCAAACAAAGCGAGTCTATGAGCCCCCTTGTCCCCATGGTCGTCGAGCAGACCTCGCGCGGTGAGCGAGCATTCGACATCTACAGCCGTCTGCTCAACGAGCGGATCATCTTCCTCGGCACCCCCGTCGACGATCAGATCGCGAACCTGATCGTCGCCCAGCTGCTGCACCTGGAGTCCGAGGATCCCGAGAAGGACGTCTCGATCTACATCAACTCCCCGGGCGGCTCGGTCTACGCGGGCCTCGCGATCTACGACACGATGCAGTTCATCAAGCCCGACGTGCAGACGATCTGCGTCGGCATCGCGATGTCGATGGGCGCGCTGCTGCTGGCGGGCGGTGCGAAGGGCAAGCGCATGGCGCTGCCCAACGCGAAGATCCTGATCCACCAGGTGTCATCGAGCTTCCAGGGCCAGGCGACCGACATCGAGATCCACGCCAAGGAGATCATCGACGTCCGCCACCGGCTGGACGAGATCATCGCCAAGCACACCGGCAAGTCGCTCGAGGACGTCAGCAAAGACACCGAGCGCGACTACTTCATGAGCTCCGAGGAGGCCAAGGAGTACGGCATCATCGATCGGGTGATCTCAGAGCACTAGACCGCCGTGCAGCACTTGCCTAACGGGCGTCGCAGCGGCAGAATCACAGGAGGGCGGTAAGGGATATGGCCAGACCAACTGATTCCAACGAGCAGCTCCTGTGCAGCTTCTGCGGCAAGTCCCAGCGGCAGGTCAAGAAGCTGATCGCCGGGCCCGGCGTCTACATCTGCGACGAGTGCATCGACCTCTGCAACGAGATCATCGACGAGGAGCTCTCGGCGCCGCCCTCGTTCGACATCGAGAACCTCCCCAAGCCGCGCGAGATCTACGAGGTTCTCGACGAGTACGTCGTCGGGCAGGATCCCTCCAAGCGGACCCTCTCGGTGGCCGTCTACAACCACTACAAGCGCGTCCAGATGATGATGTCCGCCGGAGTCGGACATCGAGCTGCAGAAGTCGAACATCCTGCTGCTCGGGCCGACCGGCTGCGGCAAGACGCTGCTCGCCCAGACGCTGGCCCGGATCCTCAACGTCCCCTTCGCGATCGCCGACGCCACTGCGCTGACCGAGGCCGGCTACGTCGGAGAGGACGTCGAGAACATCCTGCTGAAGCTGATCCAGGCCGCCGACTACGACGTCAAGAAGGCCGAAACGGGGATCATCTACATCGACGAGGTCGACAAGATCGCCCGCAAGGCGGACAACCCCTCGATCACCCGTGACGTCTCCGGCGAGGGTGTCCAGCAGGCGCTGTTGAAGATCCTCGAGGGTACGCAGGCATCGGTGCCGCCGCAGGGCGGTCGCAAGCACCCCCATCAGGAGTTCCTGACGATCGACACGACGAACGTCCTGTTCATCTGCGGCGGCGCCTTCGCGAACCTCGACAAGGTGATCGAGCGGCGGATCGGCCACAAAGGGGTCGGCTTCGCGGCGGCGATCGAGTCCAAGGCCGAGCGCGACAAGGGCGAAGTCTTCGAGCACTGCCTGCCGGAGGACCTGATCGAGTACGGCCTGATCCCCGAGTTCATCGGTCGCCTGCCGGTCATGTCGGCCGTCCACCAGCTGACCCGTGACGATCTCGTCTCGATCCTCGTCGAGCCCCGCAACGCGCTCGCCAAGCAGTTCCAGCGGTTCTTCGCCTTCGACGGCATCGAGCTGGTGTTCTCCGAGGATGCGCTGGTCGCGATCGCCGAGAAGGGCCTGGAACGGGAAACGGGCGCCCGGGGTCTGCGCTCGATCATCGAGGAGATCCTGCTGGAGGTCCAGTTCGAGCTGCCCTCGCGGCGCGACGTCAAGAAGTGCGTCGTGACGAAGGAGACGGTCGAGAAGGGCCTGACGCCGACGCTGGTCACCGAAGCCGCGCCCGAAGAGGCCGACGAGGCCTCGCTGCGCGAGGAGTCGGCCTAGCCCCAGGGTCGGCCGGCCGGTTTGGCGGGTGCCGCAGGGGGTGCCCCGCTAGGATCGCCACATGTCCCGCTCCAAACACGCCGAGAAGTCCTCCCGAACGGTGGCCGACCGCGCGAAGGCCCTGCCGTGGGCGTTGCTGCTGCAGGCCGGCTTCGTGGTCGGCAGGCGCCTCGGCAAACTCAGCTCCGCCGAGCGCGAGCGCCTGGTCGGGCTCGTGCGCGAGTCGCGGGGGCGGCTCGGCTGCGCTGAGCGAGAAGGAGCGCAAGGAACTGCGCAAGCTCGCCGGCAAGCTCGACCTGCGCGGCATGGGCGACGAGCTGAGTGCCGCTGATCCGCCGCCGCGGCGCGGCGGCGCTGAGGCCCAGAGGAGGATGACCGTGCCCGCGAGGAGCAGCCGAGGCCCGGAGCTGCTCGACCCAGGAGCTGCACGACCGCGCGGTGCACCGCGCCGAGCGCCATCTCGATGTGAGGTTCTTCTGGTCGCTGCTGCAGCTGATCCCGGCCGCCGAGGCCGCCAGCGGCGACGCCGGCGAGGCCGACTACGACATCCAGTTCTCCAAAGGCCTCATCTCCGATGCCCTGCGCAGCGGCGAAGGGGAGCTCGGCGAGGCGCTGCGGCCGCTGTTCATCGACTACCTGCGCAAGCACCCCGACGCCTGAGGTCGCCACGCCGGGCGCACCCACGCGCGTGCAACCTCCGAAGCGCAGCGGCGAGCACCAGCCGCGGACGCCGCGCTGGAGCGAGGCGCGGGCCGAGAGCCAGCTTCGCTCGCTCGAGCTGTTCGGGATGCGCTTCGGCCTGGACCGGATGCGGCGCATGATGACCGTGCTCGGCTCGCCCGAGCGGGCCTTCCCGACGATCCAGGTGCTGGGCACCAACGGCAAGTCCTCGACCACGCGGATGACCGCCGCGATCCTCGCCCGCCACGGGCTGCGCACCGGGCGTCTACACCTCGCCCCACCTGATGGCCTGGCGTGAACGGATCCTGATCTCCCAGCGCGAGCTCGACGCCGACGCGTTCGCCGCCGCGATCGCCCGGGCGAGCTGGGCGGCGGAGCGTGTCAATCGGACGCTCGCCGAGGACGACCACGTGACGCAGTTCGAACTCGCGACCGCCGCCGCCCTGTGGCAGATGGCCAGCCAGGAGGTCGAGGTGGGGGTGATCGAGGCGGGCCTGGGCGGGCGCTTCGATGCGACCAGCGTGATCGACGCCGGGGTGACCGTGCTCACCAACGTCGGCCTGGAGCACACCCGCTGGCTCGGGCCCACCGTGACCGACATCGCCGAGGAGAAGCTCGCGGTCGTGCGCCCGGGCGGCGCGCTCGTGCTCGGGCGCGGGCCTCGACCCGGACGCCTGCGCGGTGGCCGAGCGCATCGCCGCGGGAGCGGGGGGCCGAGATCGAGGAGACACCCGCGCTCGCGGCGGAGGTGACGGCTGGCGCGCGAGAGGCTCCTTCCAGCGCGCCAACTTCGCGCTGGCCCGCGCCGCCGCGCAGGCGCACCTGCGCCGCGCGGGCAGCGGCGCTGGACGAGCAGGCCGTCCTCGATGCGGCGCGCCGCGCACGGAGATCCCCGGCCGGCTGCAGCTGATCAGCGAGGATCCGCCGACGATCCTCGACGGGGCCCACAACCCCGACGCGGTCCGGCGCTCGTACGCTCACTTCCCGAGCTGGTCTGCGAGCGGCCGCTGGCGCTCGTGCTCGGGTGTGCTTGAGGACAAGGACGTCGTTTCGATGTTGCGCCTGCTGATGGGCGTCAGCGAGCGGGCATGGTTCACCGCGCCGCCCAGCGGGCGGGCGCTGTCGCCCGCGGCGCTCGAGTCGCAGGCCCGACGGCTGGGCTTCGCTGCGAGCGTCTGCGAGCCGCGGCCCGAGCGCGCGCTGCAGGGTGCACAGGAGTGGGCGCGCGCGCACGGCGGCGCGGTGCTGGCAACGGGATCGGTGTATCTGGTCGGCGAGCTGCTCGGGTGAATCTGCGGGCTCCGATAGGCTTCGCGACCCGGATGTCCGCTTCGGGACCTCTCCGCGATGAACGACGAAGGCCCATCCGTGCTCACGATGATCGGTGCAGTGGCGCTGATCGTCGCGCTGGTGATCCTCGTCTTCTTCGCCGCTGGCTACGGTTTCGGCCGACTGTTTCTCTAAACTCAGCCGGCCGATGACTCCGCTCGCTTACTTCGGAATCGAAAGCAGCGGTCTGAACCTGGCCGTCGACCTGGTGATCCTGTTCGTCGTCGTCATGTATCTCGCGCTGATCTACTGGACCTATGCCGACGCGCGGCGGCGGATCGTGGATCCGATGCTCGTCGGCTGTGCGACGGCGGCCGCGTTCTTCCCTTCGTGGGCGCGGTCATCTACATGATCCTGCGCCCACCCGAGTACCTCGAGGACGTCCGCGAGCGTGAACTGGAGACGCAGGCCGCCGAAGCGCGCCTGCACCAACTCGATCTGATCCTGTGTCCGCACTGCGACTACCGGATCGAGCACGACTTCGTCCGCTGCCCGAGCTGTCTGCGCAAGCTCAAGGAGCGCTGCGTCAACTGCTCGCGGCCGCTGGACCGCTCGTGGACGATCTGCCCCTACTGCGAGGCCGACGTGCCCGGGCTCAGCCAAGCCCGCCCGGCCGAGGCGCAGGCGAGCGCCGCGGCCGCGGCCGAGGAGGCCTCCGAGCTGGAGGTCCCGGCGGGCGTCGAGCTGGGCGGCGAGCCCGCGGCCGAGCCCGTCGCGGCCGCCGAGCCAAAGGCGTCGGGCGACGCGCCCCGGCGCGCGGCGGGCGCGCCGCGCAGGCCCGGCGGGCGCACGCCGGCCGACCTCCTGACCGACCACCCCTCCAGCAAAGGAACCAATGGACCGTACGCTGATCCTCGTCAAGCCAGACGCCTTCGCCCGCTCGCTGACCGGCGAGATCATCGCCCGCTTCGAGCGCAAGGGGCTGAAGATCGTCGCCCTGCGCCACATGACCGTCACGCGCGAGCTGGCCGAGCAGCCACTACGCCGAGCACGCCGAGCGGCCGTTCTTCGGCGAGCTCGTCGAGTTCATCACCTCCGGCCCGATCGTCGCGATGGTGCTCGAGGGCATCGACGCAGTCAAGGCGGCCCGCCAGGTGATCGGCGCGACCAACCCGCTCGAGGCGGCAACCGGAAGCATCCGGGGCGACTTCGCGATCGAGATGGGCGCCAACATGGTCCACGGCTCGGACTCGCCCGAGTCCGCGGCCCGCGAGGCGGCGCTGTTCTTCGGGGACATCTAGGCCGTCGACGCCGAGCCCCGCCTCATCCTCGCGTCGCGCTCGCCGCAGCGGCGGGCGATCCTCGAGCGCCTCGGGCGTCGGGTTCAGCGTACGGGTCGCCGGCGTCGAGGAGCTCGACGAGCGCGGACGAGCACGGCGACGGCGGGCCGACGACCGTCGAGAATGCCCTGCGCAAGGCGCGCGCGGTCGCGCGGGGGCGCGGGGAGGTCGTGATCGGCTGCGACACCGTCGTCGTGCTCGACGGGCTGATCTACGGCAAGCCCGCGCGACGAGCAGCAGGCGCGCCGCGACGCTGGCGGCGCTCGCCGGGCGCACACACGAGGTCACCAGCGGGCTGGCCGTGCTGCGCGACGGGGCAGGAGCGGACGGCGATGGCCCGCACGCGGGTCAGCTTCGGAGCGATGGACGAGCAGGCGCTCGATTCCTATGTGGCCACCGGGGAGTGGCGCGGAGCGCGCGGGCGGGTACGCGATCCAGGGCGCCGGAGCGGCGCTCGATCGATCGCTCGACGGCGAATACGAGAACGTCGTCGGCCTGCCCGTGGCCGCCCTGATCGACATCTACCCCCGGCTGCTCGGAACGTAGGCTGAAATCCCTGCAAATCGGCTGGCATGGTCGGCGGGCCGCGACGCTCCGCTCCGCTAGACTCCCCACCTCGAACGCCCCGGTGGGCGCTGGCCGCCGAATGCGCCGCGATGCACGCGGCGCCAGACCTGAACTGGGCGTCGGACCTCTCTCAATATGAGCATCTTCAGCTATCTGACTGGCTTCGGTGGTCGCGACATGGCGGTCGACCTCGGCACGGCCAACACCCTCGTCTACGTACGCGGGCGCGGCATCGTGCTGTCCGAGCCGAGCGTCGTCGCGATCGACTCGCGGACCGGCGAAGTCCACGCCGTCGGAATCGAGGCCAAGCGGATGCTCGGCCGCACGCCCGGCACGATCCAGGCGATCCGGCCGCTGAAGGACGGCGTGATCGCCGACTTCGACGTGACCGAGCAGATGCTCCGCCACTTCATCCAGAAGGTTCACCAGAACCGCTTCGCCCACCCGCGGGTGGTCGTCTGCGTGCCCTCCGGCGTCACCGGCGTCGAGAAGCGGGCGGTCGAGGAGGCCTGCCTGTCGGCCGGCGCCCGGACCGCGTACCTGATCGAGGAGCCGATGGCCGCCGCGATCGGCGCCGGGCCTGCCCGTCGGCGAGCCGACCGGCTCGATGGTCGTCGACATCGGCGGCGGGACCTCCGAGGTCGCCGTGATCTCGCTCGGCGGGATCGTCGTCTCGCAGTCGATCCGCGTCGGCGGTGACGAGATGGACGAGGCGATCATCAACTACGCCAAGAAAGAGTACAAGCTGCTGATCGGCCAGCAGACCGCCGAGGAGCTGAAGCTCGAGATCGGCTCGGCCTGCCCGATGGCCGAGGAGCTGCAGGCCGAGATACGCGGTCGCGACATGGTCGCCGGCCTGCCAAAGACGGTCGTTCTGACCAGCGAGGAGATCCGCCAGGCGCTCGAGGAGCCGCTCAGCCAGATCATCGACGCGGTCAAGGAGACGCTCGACCGCACGCCGCCGGAGCTGGCCTCGGACATCATGGACCGGGGAATCATGCTCGCCGGAGGCGGCTCCCTGCTGCAGGGCCTGGACGAGCGCCTGCGCGAGGAGACGCAGATGCCCGCCCACCTGGCCGAGTCGCCGCTGACCTGCGTGGCGGTCGGATCGGGCCGCTCGCTCGAGGAGTTCGAGGCGATCCACCGCTCCAACCGCACCTCGCGCAGCCGTCGCCGCCGCTGAACACCGCCTGGGGCCGGATCGGGGAGCCCCCGGGTACTCTGTGCCCTGAACGCTTCGGAAGGTAGTCCTAGATGCACGACAAGACTGTCCGGCGGCGACGAGCCCTCCTCGGTTTGCTCGTCGTGCTCTCCCTGCTGTTGCTGACCGCCTACTTCGGCGAGGCGCCCAGCGGGCGGCTGCATGCCGTCCAGCGGGACTTCCTGGCGGTCGTCTCGCCGATCCAGGACGGGGCCAACAAAGCGCTCAAGCCCGTTCGCGACCTGTTCGGCTGGTTCGGGGACACCCTCCACGCCAAAGGCCAGCGCGACCAGCTGCGCCGCGAACTGGACAAGCTCCGCCCCGAGCTGGTCGCCGCCCAGGAAAAGCAGCGGACCTATCAGCAGCTGCTCGCGCTCTACCACCTGGAACGGATCGGGCTCTCCGACTACCACCCGGTCGCCGCCACCGTCGTCGGGCAGTCACCGAACATCTGGTACTCGGTCGTCTCGATCAACAAGGGGACCCCCGACGGCATCCGGGTCAACGACCCCGTGGTCAACGATGAAGGTCTCGTCGGCCGCGTCGTCGCGGTCGAGTCCGATGGCGGCACAGGTCGACCTGATCACCGACAGCTCGATGGGCGTCCTGGCGCGGATCGGGACGAGCAGCGCGACAGGCCTGGTCGTGCCCAAGGTCGGCGAACCGAACGACCTCCTGATGCGCTACCTGCCGCCCAACACGGTCCCCGCCAAGGGTGAACTGGTGGTCACCTCCGGCACCGTCGCGCCTCCCGATGACTCGCTCTACCCGCCGGGGATCGTGATCGGCCAGGTCACCTCGGCCAACGAAGAAAGCGCCTACACCTCGGTCAACGTCCGTCCCGCCGCCGACCTGCACAACCTCGACGTCGTCGATGTGCTGACTTCCGGCGCCGAAGGGCGGGTGGGGCGACTGAGCACGATCCTCTCGAACCTGCCCGCCGGGCAGGCCCCGGGAGCCGCAGACCGAACAGCTCGCCTCGACCGGGACGGGCGGATGAGCTCCGACCCCTCGCCGGCGCTCCTGGCCCGGGTCGCCGGGCTGTCCGTGGCGATCGTCTTCTTTCAGATCGGCGTGGTATCGGAGCTGCCCGTGTTCGGAGTGAGCGCCGACCTGACGTCCTGCTGGTCGTCTTCGTCGGGCTGCTCGGGGGCTCGATGCTCGGCGCCGCCGCCGGCTTCGCGGTCGGGCTGCTGGTGGACCTCGCGCTGCTGCAGACGCTCGGGCTGACCTCGCTCGTGTTCACCGTGATCGGCTACTGGGCGGGGCGGCTGCGCGAACTGCGCGACCCGCAGGCGGCGCTCGCGCCGCTGCTCGTCGGTGCCGCCGGGTCCGCCGCCGCGCTGATCGGCTATTCGCTGTTCGAGTTCCTGCTCGGCGTCGATGCCCCGGTCAGCTTGGAGCTGCTGCGCCAGATCATCCTGGGCACGTTGGTGAACTCGATCCTGGCGCTGCCGATGTTCGCGCTCGTGCGGCGGGCTCTGAGCAGCGCCCTGCCCGAGGACCCGCGCCGGCGGCGCAGGCGCAGGGCCTACACCACGGGTGGTCTGAGCCCCTTGACCAAAGCATGAGCGCGATCGAGCCCGTCAGGCGGCGTGGCCCGACGGTCCCGGTCTCCCAGGGGCTGGCGGTGCGTGTCGCGATCCTCAGCGCGATCACGATCGCCATGTTCAGCGTGATCTTCTTCCGCCTGTGGTACCTGCAGGTGCTCTCGGGCGAACAGTACGTCGAGCAGGCCAACGCGAACCGGGTCCGCGACCTGCCGATCGCCGCCCCGCGCGGGGAGATCCTCGACCGTGAAGGCCAGCCGATCGCCACGAGCGTCACGACCAACGCCGTTCAGATAGTGCCCTCGGCGCTGCCGGAAGCGGCCGTCGTGGAAAAGCAGACGACGATCTACAGGGAACGCCTGACCCCCGCCGAAGAAGCCCACCGGGCCGCGGTGAAGGCGCTGGAGAGCTTTCAGGCCACGCACGGGGCAGACCCCACGGCCGCGGGCGAACGCGGCGAGCTCCTGCGCCTGAAGGGGGCCGTGGAACACCCTCCGGCGGTGGCCGTCCCGGCGCTGCCGGCCGGTGCGAGGCGTGCGCGGCTGCTGTTCTCCCGCCTGGGGCGCCTGCTGGGCATGTCGGCGCGGGGGATCGATGAAGACGTCGTGCGCGGGACGAGCGCCGTCGTCTACGCCCCGGTGACGATCAAGACCGACGCCGGCATCGGCGTGCTGACGGAGATCGGCGAGCGGGCCAACGAATACCCCGGCGTCATCCAGGAGCCGGTCGCGATCCGCTCCTACCCCTACGGGCAGATGGCGGCCAACGTGCTCGGCTACGTCGGCTCGGTCTCCAAGGAAGAGCTCAAGAGCAAGGCCTTCCGCGGCGTGCCCGAAGGGACGATCGTGGGCCAGGAAGGCCTCGAGTACTACTACGACCGCTACCTGCGCGGCAAAAGCGGGATCCAGCGCGTCGAGGTCAACGCGGAAGGCTACCCGGTGCCCTCGAAGAAGCTCGCTCCGACGCCGCCCGAAGCCGGCCGCTCGCTGCGGGTGACGCTCGACATGGGCCTGCAGCAGGAGGCCGAAAAGGCGCTCACCGAGGCGAAAGAAAACGCCCAGGCCGGCGGCAAACCGGCCGTCGCGGGCGCCTTCATCGCGATGGACCCGCGCAACGGGGAAATCCTCGCGGCAGGCTCGGCGCCCAGCTTTGACCCCAACCGCTTCGCCAGGCCCCTGAGCGAAGCCGAATACAAGGAAATCGAGGGCGGCGGCAGCGAAGCGGACCGGCTCGTCGACCGGGCCGTCGAAGGCGAGTACCCGACCGGCTCGACGTTCAAGCCGATCACCGCGATGGCGGCCCTTGAAGCCGGTGTCCTCTCACCCGACGAAGGGCTCGGGGCGGGGACCTGCATCCAGGTGCACGGGTCGGGGCGCAAGTTCTGCAACGCGAACATGGCCGAATACGGCGCGGTCGGCCTGGTCACCGCGCTGAAGGTCTCCTCCGACACCTACTTCTACGAAGTCGGTGAGCGCACCAACACCGGCCCGATCATCCAGCAGGAGGCCCGCAAGCTGGGGATCGGACGGCCCTCCAACATCGACCTGCCGAACGAATTCGAAGGCGTCATCCCCGACGCGGCCTGGCGCCAGAAACAAAACGAAGCGCAGGAACGATGCGAACACTCCAAGCACTCCGGCCCCTGTCAGATCGTCGCGGAAATCAAGCCCTGGACGATCGGCGAAAACATGAACCTGGCGGTCGGGCAGGGTGATCTGCTGACCGATCCGCTGCAGATGGCCGTCGCCTACTCGACCCTCGCCAACGCCTACACCCACGGCGGCGAAGGCTGGGCTCCGACGCCGCACCTGGGCAAGGAGATCGACGAAGCCAACGGCGGGCTGGTGCAGAGCCTCAGCGTTCCCGCGGCCCGGCCGGTCAAACTCAACGACGGTGACCTGAACCTGGTCATGGAAGGGATCCACGAGGCGGCCAGCCAGAGCGGCGGCACCTCGGCACCCGTCTGGGTGGGCTGGAACCAGGAACAGGACCCCGTCTACGGCAAGACCGGCACCGCCGAACACGTCGGCAAAGAAGACCAGTCCTGGTACATGTGCTACATCGGCAACGCCAGCCGTCCGATCGTGATCGCGGTCACCGTCGAGCAGGGCGGCTATGGCGCCGAAACGGCCGCCCCGGTCGCCCGGCTGATGGCCTCCGAGTACTACGGCAAGCCGCTGAAGTTCGTCGCCGGCTCCTCGAAGACGTTCTGATGCCCCTCAGCCCGATCCAGCCCCCCGACGACGCCCCCGCGCCCGCGGCGCGCACCCTGCGCCTGCCGCTTGACCCGCTGCTGACGCTCGCCGTCATCGGCCTGGCGATCTGCTCGGTCGTGACCGTCGCGGCGGCGACCCGCAACTTCATCCCCGGCGACCCGCACTACTACGTCGACCGCCAGATCATCTACCTGGCCGTCGGCTTCATCGCGATGCTGGTCCTCAGCCGCGTCGACTACACGGTCCTGAGCCGCTACAAAAACGGGATCTACATCGCCCTGCTGGTCTCGATCCTGGCGGTCCTGGGCCTGGGCCACAACGCCAAAGGCTCGACCCGGGCGATCAGCCTGCCGCTGTTCTCCTTCCAGGCCTCGGAGCTCGGCAAGGTGCTGCTGATCGTCTCCCTGTCGGCCTTCGTCGTCGAGCGGGCCCGCCACCTGCGCGAGCGCGACACGACGATCCGGGTGATGATCGCCGCGCTCGTGCCGGCGATGTTCGTGATCGCCCAGCCCGACCTCGGCTCGGGCATGGTCTACATGGCGATCGCCTACATGCTGCTGTTCATCGCCGGCAGCTCCTGGAAGCACCTGGCTTCGCTGGCGGTCCTCGTCGTGCTCGCGACAGCCTTCGTCCTGGCGGTCGCCCCGGCGCTGGGCGTCAACGTGCTCAAGCACTACCAGGTCGAACGCCTGACGGCCTTCCTGCATCCCTCCGAAGAAGGGGAATACGCCTACCAGCAGCATCAGTCCAAGATCGCGATCGGCTCGGGCCAGAAGACCGGCCGCGGCGAAAACGCCGACCAGACATCGGAAGGGTTCGTGCCCGAGTCCCACACCGATTTCATCTTCGCGGCCGTCGGTGAGCGCTACGGGTTCGTCGGCGCCGGGCTCGTGCTGCTGCTCTATGCGTTGATGATCTCCAGAGCCCTGCGCGTCCTTGTCATGGCCCAGGACCTGTTCGGGTCTCTGATCGCTGCCGGTGTAACAGCTATGCTCATGTTCCAGGTCTTTGTCAACGTGGGGATGACCGTTGGGATCATGCCCATCACCGGGGTGACGCTGCCGCTCATGAGCTACGGCGGATCGTCGGTGATCACGACGATGTTGGCGATGGGCCTGTTGCAGTCGATATACGTGCGAGCGCGCTCCTCCCAAGCGATGAAGGGCCGCGTTCCACTCTTCTAGACACAGATGTCCGCCGAGCACCCCCCACCAGACCTCCGGCCCGCGCGTTGCGCGGGCCCGAATCAGGCGGATCAGTCCATAGCGACGCTCACATTGCGTGCAGGCGTCGAACGCCGTGCCGTCCGCGCACGGGCAGCCGGGAGGGTCCAAATCGACCCTGCGGCGCTGCTCGCCCGCCGGCCTGCTTGCGCCCTTCCGGGTGTGCTCGGTTGCGGAGCGCGCCCTTCGGGGTGTGTGTGCCCTTCAGGGTGCGCCTGCGACGGCCGCCGGGCGCTTCGACGCCAGCTGCGCTCGGCGCACCCAAACACCGAAAGACTGGATCAAATTGAAAAAGCAAGTACTAGTCAGCGTCGATCGCGCGGAGACGCGCGTCGCGCTCCTGGAGGCCAGCGGAACGCCCGCCGCCTCCCGTACCGCCCCTGCCAAGGCGCAGGCGGGCAAGGCCAGGCGCCCGGAGGCCGGCTACCGCGTAGCTGAGCTCTACATCGAGCGCCGCGGCGGTCGCTCGATCGTCGGCAACATCTACAAGGGCAAGGTCGACAACGTCCTGCCCGGCCTCGAGGCGGCGTTCGTCGACATCGGCCTGGAGAAGAACGGCTTCCTGCACGTCGACGAGATCGTCCTGCCGGGCGTGGAGACACCAAGGCGCGGACGGGGCACCGGCGGCGGCCGGCGGATCTCCGACCTGCTCAAGCCGGGCCAGGAGATCGTCGTGCAGGTCGTCAAGGACCCGCTCAAGACGAAGGGCGCGCGCCTTTCGATGGAGATCACGATCGCGGGGCGCTACATGGTCTACGCCCCGACCGGCGAGGGCATCGGCGTCTCCCGGCGCCTGGAGGACCGCGAGCGCGAACGCCTGCGCCGCCAGACCGCCAAACTCGCCCTGGACGGGGGCGGGGTGATCATCCGCACGGCTGCCCACGGCGCCAAGCGGGAGGACTTCGAACGCGAGCTGAAGTACCTCAACAAGCTCCACGAGGTGCTCGACAAGCGCGTCAAGGAGACCGTCGCCCCGGACCTCGTCTTCCAGGAGGCAGACCTCTCGGTGCGGGTCGTCCGCGACATCTTCTCGGCCCACTTCGAGCGGGCGATCGTCGATGACGAGCAGCAGTATCACCGCCTGATCTCGTTCTTCACGCGCACGGCCCCCGAGCTCGTCGAGCGCGTCGAGCTGTGGCAGGAGTCAGAGCCGCTGTTCGAGGCATACGAGGTAGACAAGGCGATCGAGGGAGTCCTCTCGCGGCGGGTCGACCTGCCCAGCGGCGGCTATTTGATCATCGACTACGCCGAGGCGCTGACGGTGATCGACGTCAACTCCGGCAGCTTCATCGGCCGCGGCAAGGGAGCGGGCCTCGAGGACACGATCACCAGGACCAACCTCGAGGCGGCCGAGGAGGTCGTCAACCAGCTGCGCCTGCGTGACATCGGCGGGATCATCGTCATCGACTTCATCGACATGGCCCGCGCCCGCAACCGCGACGCCGTCATGAAGACGCTGCGGAAGACCCTCGACGAGGACCGCACGAAGACCTTCACCGCCGAGATCTCAAAGCTCGGCCTGGTCGAGATGACCCGCCAGAACGTCACCGAGGGCGTGCGCGAGATCATGAGCCGGCCCTGCCCGACATGCGAGGGTGAGGGCGTGATCCGCTCCGAGGAGACGATCGCGATCGAATTCGAGCGCCGCCTGCGCGACGTCGCCGTCGAACACCCCGACTCCGAAGCCTTCCTGGTCCAGATGAACCCGCGGGTCAGCACCCAGTTCACGGGCTCCTCCTCGCGGGTCCTGCATGCCCTGGAGGCGGAGACCGGCAAGTCGTTCCTGTTCGAGGGCTCCGAAGGGCTTGCCCTGGACCACTTCGCGATCACCTTCATGGGTACCCGCGAGGAGGTCGAGGAGCGTGCCCTGCCGTTCCGCCAGGGCGACGAGGTGCTCGTCGAGATCGTCGAGCCGCACATGTACGACGTCGACGACGCGGTCGCCAAAATCGACGGCTACATCATCTCGATCGCCGGTGCCGCCCAGCACGTCGGGGAGAAGCGGATGATCAGGATCGACCAGGTCGGGCGCACGGCGGCGAGCGCCCTGCTGCTCGACGAGGACGGAGAGGTCGTGGTGGCTCCCGCACGCCCCGCACCGGCGCCCGCACGCGGGCGCTCCGCGGGCGGCGAGAGCTCCAACGGGCGCCGGCGGCGCGGGCGCTCACAGCCCGACGCGGGCGAGGCCGAGGCACGCGAGGAAGCGGGGCTGACGCCCGCGGCGACGGCGCTCGACGAGGAGCCCGAGCAGCCGGTGCCGGACGGCGAGGGCGAGCTCGAGCCGGGCGAGGGCGCCGAGGCCGGCGAGGATGGCCTACAATCGAAGCCTCGGCGTCGTGGCCGCAGGGGCGGGCGACGCCGTTCGGCTGCCAAGGCCAAGGCCGCCGAGTAGGCACAAGGCAAAACGAGCCGGAGAGTAGAGACCGACAGGCCCATGTACGCGATCGTTAAGACAGGCGGAAAGCAGTACCGCGTCGAGCGGGGTCAGACCCTGCTCGTGGAGCGCCTCCCGCAGGAGGAGGGCGCCGACATCGCGCTGCAGCCGCTGCTCTACCGCTCGGATGAGACGGTCTTCGACAAGGCCGCCCTCGAGCAGGTCAAGGTCACGGCGAAGATCCTCGAGCACGTCCGCGGCGAGAAGCTGCGGGTGTTCAAGTTCAAGCCCAAGCGCGGCTACAAGCGCCGGACCGGCCACCGCCAGGAGCTGACCCGCATCGAGGTGACCGAGATCGCCGCCGGCGGGAAAGCCGCGGCGAAAACGGCCAAAGCCAAAGCCGTGAAGGCCGACGGCGAGGCGCCGGCGAGCAAACCGACTGAGGAGAAGGCCGCAGATGGCTCATAAGAAGGGGCTCGGCTCGAGCCGCAACGGCCGCGACTCGAACGCCCAGCGACTGGGTGTCAAGACCTTCGCGGGGCAGGCCGTGACGGGCGGCGAGATCATCGTGCGCCAGCGGGGCACCGTCTTCAAGCCCGGTCCCGGCGTGGGAATCGGCAAGGACGACACGCTCTACGCCCGGGCCGCGGGCACCGTCGCTTTCACCACCGGTCGCCGGGGGCGCGTCGTCAGCGTGCTCCCAGACGGCCAGTAGGGGCCCCGTGAGCCCTCGCCGGGCGGCCTGGCTGATCGGCGCCGGGCGGATCGCGCTCGGGGTCACGGTGCTGGCGGCGCCCGAGCGGGTGATGACGCGCTGGCTGGGCCGGGAGAACGCCCGCCACGGTGGCGTCAAGGACCTCGGTCGCGGGCTCGCGGCGCGCGACATCGGCCTCGGCTATGCGGTGCTGGCGACACTCGATGACCCCGTCGTGGGGCCGCGCGTGCACCTCGCAGTCGCGTTCGCCGACGCGGCCGACGCGCTCTCGACGATCCTCGAGCGCGACTCGCTACCGCCGGCAGGGGTGTTCGGCACGGTCGCCGTGGCGGGCGGCACGGCGATCGCAGGGCTCTACCTGGCGCACCGCCTCGCCCACGACTGAGCGCCCGGGCGCCTAGCCCTGCTGGGCGATCGGGCGGATCAGGATCTCGTTGACGTCGACATGGGGCGGCTGTGAGAGCGCGTAGATGACCCCCCGCGCGATGTCCTCGTCCTGCAGCGCATCGGTGGGGCGGTTCTCGAAGAACGGGGTGTCGACCATCCCCGGCTCGATCAGCGTGACCCGGATCCCGGTTCCGTTGAGGTCCTGGCGGGCCGCCTCGCCCATCGCGGTGACGGCGTGCTTGGTGCAGGAGTAGAGCGACCCCGGCAGGACCCGGCGCCCGGCGACGCTCGAGGTGATCAGGAGGTGACCCTTCGAGTCGGTCAGGGCGGGGATCGCCGCACGGATCGTCAGGGCTGCGCCGTAGACGTTCGTCAGGACCATCTCGCGCCAGTGCTCCGGGGTGTCCTTCAGAAAGCCCCGCGGGCCGCCGAAGCCGGCGTTGGCGAAGGCGGCGTCGATCGCGCCGAATGCCTCGAGGCCGGCGGCGACGAGCCCCTGCTGGTCGGCCCACTCGGTCACGTCGCAGCGGACGGCGATCGCGGTCTGCTGCCCGCCGAGCTCCGCGGCGAGCTCCTGCAGGCGATCCAGCGAGCGGGCGCCGAGCACGACCCGCCAGCCGGCCGCGACGGCCAGGCGGGCGCTCGCCGCGCCGATGCCGGAGGAGGCGCCGGTGATCAGCAGGACTGGCTTCACGTCGGCGGGGCGCTCGGTGCTCATCGGCAGTGCTCCTGTTCGAGTTGGGTTGACCCCGAATCTAGCCGGATCGCCCGCCCGCTCCCGGCGCCCCGGCTGTCACGATGGGTGGGTGCTGCACGACAAGGCGAGGATCCACGTACAGGCGGGTGCCGGCGGCGACGGCTGCATGAGCTTCCGCCGCGAAGCGATGGTGCCGCGCGGCGGTCCCGACGGCGGCGACGGCGGTCGTGGTGGTGACGTCGTGCTGCTCTGCGACGAGTCGCTGCGCGACCTGCAGGCGTTTCGCCGCCGCAGCCACTTCCGGGCCGGGCGCGGCGGCCACGGCGAAGGCGCCCTGCGCCACGGCGCGGACGGCGAGACGCTGCTGATCCGCGTCCCGCCCGGAACCCAGATCACGGCCTCCGGGCAGGACTCCGAGGAGCTGGCGGGGCGCTGCTGGGAGCTGCTGGCCGACGGGCAGCGGGCGACGGCCGCCCACGGCGGCAGCGGCGGCAAGGGCAACAAGCGCTTCGCGACGCCCACCCGCCAGGCCCCGCGCTTTGCCGAGCGCGGCCTGGCCGGGGAGGAAGGCTGGCTGGAGCTGCAGCTGAAGCTCCTGGCCGACGTCGGGCTCGTGGGTCTGCCCAACGCCGGCAAGTCCTCCCTGATCGCACGCCTGACCCGCGCCGCGCCGAAGATCGCCGACTATCCCTTCACGACTCTCTCGCCGGTCCTCGGGGTGCTCGAGGGCGAGGACCGCCAGCTGGTGATCGCAGACATCCCGGGGCTGATCGAGGGGGCCAGCGCCGGGGCCGGGCTGGGCCACGACTTCCTCGCCCACGTCGAGCGCACGAGAGTCCTCGTCCATGTCCTTGACATCGCCCCGGAGCTGACGGGCGAGGCGGACGCCGAGGCGCTCGTCAACCACGCGACGATCGAGCACGAGCTCGCGGCCCACGACACGCGGCTGGCCGAGCTGCCGCGGATCCTGGCCCTCTCCAAGTGCGACCTGGTCGGGCAGCAGCGCAAGGATCAGGCGCTGGCCTTCTGGCGCGAGCGGCTGGGGCCCGAGGTGCCGGTCCTGCTCACCTCCAGCGCCACCGGCGAGGGCCTTCCCGAGCTGTCGGCTGAGCTGTTGCGCAGCGTCCCGGTGCAGAGTGCGCCGGCCCCCGGGCACACCTCCGGCGCGGAGCCCGAGCAGCTGGTCGAGCACATGGTCTTCCGGCCCCTGGCCGCGAGCGGCTTTGCCGTCGCGCGCACCGGGGAGGGCTCCTTCAGGGTCAGCGGCCGCGGCATCGAACGGCTGGTCGCCCGCTATGACATCGAGAACGAGGACGCGATGGGCTATCTCGAGGGCCGGTTGCGCAGGATCGGCGTGATCGGCGCGCTCGAGGCCGAGGGCTTCGAACCCGGGGATGAGATCGAGATCGCCGGCATCACGTTCGAGCTGGACCCCGGATAGGCGCAACCGGTGCCCGCGCAATTAAGCTCCGCGCCATGAGACGCGTGGTGGTCAAGCTCGGCTCGAGCGTCGTGGCCGATAGCGACGGGACGCTCCGCGAGGAGGTCCTGGCTGGGATCTGCGCGGAGCTGGCGGCTCTGCACGGCTCCGGTGAGGAGGCGATCCTCGTCACCAGCGGAGCGATCGCGCGGGGGATGCGGGTGATGGAGCTCGCCCAGCGCCCCAGCACGATCGGCGAGCTGCAGGCCGCGAGCGCCGTGGGGCAGGGGAAGCTCTACCGCGTCTATGACGAGCTTCTGCGCGAGCGGAACGTCACGAGCGCCCAGGTGCTGCTGACGTTCTTCGACATGAGCGCCCGGACCCACTACCTGAATGCCCGCCAGACGCTGGCGACGCTGCTCGAATGGCGGGTCCTGCCGGTGATCAACGAGAACGACACGACGGCGACCGACGAGATCTCCTTCGGCGACAACGACTTCCTCGCGGCCCAGGTCGCGGTCCTCATCGGGGCCGATGAGCTGATCCTGATGACCGACATCGACGGTCTCTACACGGCCGATCCGCGGCTGCACCCGGACGCGCGGATCGTTGCCGAGGTGAGCGACTTCGCGGCGTTGCACGACCTCGAGATCGGCCACACGACCTCGCCGCTGGGCTCGGGCGGAATGCGCTCCAAGGTCGTTGCGGCCGAGATGGCGACGGCGGCCGGGATCGGCACGAGGATCTGCAACGGCCTGAGCCCGGGGACGCTTGGCGCGGTCCTCGCAGGCGAGGCCCGGGGTACGCACTTCCCCGCCGGCGAAGCCCGCTACTCGAGCTTCAAGCTGTGGCTGAAGTACGCCAAGCCCGCCCGTGGGACGCTGATCGTCGATGCCGGCGCGGCTCGCGCGCTGCGCGGAGGGGCCGCAAGCCTGCTGCCGGTCGGGGTGACCGAGGTCAGGGGCGAGTTCGACGCCGGCGACGCCGTCGAGATCGCCGAGCACGAGGGCGCCGGCGGAGCCGCCTCGCGGCCGCTGGCGAAGGGGATCTGCAGCTACTCGGCCGAGGAGCTCAGGCGGGTGATCGGCATGAAGTCCGAGGCGATCCGCGAGGTTCTGCCGCGCGGGACAGACGAGGCGGTCCATCGCGACTACCTCGTCCTCGACTGAGGGGCCCTACCCTGTAGCAATGGCCGTCGCCGTATCCCCAGTCGCAGAGACCTGTCGTGCTGCAAAGCGCGCCGCGCGCGTGCTGGCGCGCACCGACACCGCCGTCAAGGACGAGGCGCTCGAGGCGATCGCGCAGGCGCTCGAGAGCCGCATCGCGGAGATCCTCGAGGCCAACGAGCTCGATATGGCCGCCGGGCGCGAGGCCCAGATCGGCGAGGCCCTGCTGGACCGGCTGCGCCTGGACGCGGGGCGGGTGCTGGCGATCGCACGTGCCGTGCGCCAGATCGCGGCCCTGCCCGACCCCGTCGGTGAGGTGATCGACGGCCACCGGCTCGCGAACGGCCTCGACGTGCGCAAGGTCCGGGTGCCGCTGGGGGTCGTCGCGGTCGTCTACGAGGCCAGGCCGAACGTGACGATCGATGCCGCCGCCCTGTGCCTGAAGTCGGGCAACGCGATCGTCCTGCGCGGCTCCTCCTCGGCCGAGCACTCCAACCGCTCGTTGGCGCAGATCGCCGCCGAGGCCGCCGTCGGGGCGGGCCTGCCCGAGGGCTCGGTGAGCCTCGTTGCGGGCGGCGGGCGCGAGGAGCTGGCCGAGCTCGCCACCCAGCGCGAGTCGGTGGACCTGATCATCCCGCGCGGAGGGGAGAGCCTCAAGGAGGCACTCCAGGCCGTGGCGACGGTGCCCGTCATCTACGCCGCGTCGGGCAACTGCCACGTCTATGTCGACCGCAGCGCGGATCTCCAGATGGCCGAGCGGATCGTGCTGAACGCGAAGACCCAGCGGCCGGGTGTCTGCAACGCCGCCGAGACGCTGCTCGTCCACGAGCAGCTGGCGGAGGAGTTCGTGCCGCTGATCGTCGCCGCGCTGACGGGCGCAGGGGTGCGCGTCCGTGCCGACGCAGGCTCACTCGGCCTCGCATCGGCGGCCGGCGGCGCACTGGTCGAGCCGGCCAGCGCGGCGGACTGGGACACCGAGTACCTGGCACCGGTGATCGCACTCGGCCTGGTCGACTCCGCCGAGCAGGCGATCGAGCACATCGCAGCCCACGGCAGCGGGCACTCCGAGGCGATCGTCACGCGTGACACCGCTGCGGCGCGCGCCTTTCAGCTGGGCGTCGACGCCGCATGCGTCTACGTCAACGCTTCGACCCGATTCACCGACGGAGGCGAGTTCGGGATGGGCGCCGAGATCGGCAACTCGACCCAGAAGCTCCACGCCCGCGGGCCGATCGGCCTGCGCGAGCTTTGCACCTTCAAGTACCTCGTCGAGGGCGACGGGCACGTCCGTCCTTGAGCAGCGATTGGCTCGCATCGGCATCCTCGGGGGCACCTTCAACCCGCCCCACCGCGGCCATCTGGCGCTGGCACGCAACGCCCGCGAGGAACTCTCGCTGGAGCGCGTCGTGCTGATGCCCGTCCACACCGCTCCGCACAAGCCCGGCGGTGAGGATCCTGGGCCGCTGCGGCGGCTGGAGATGTGCCGCCTCGCGGCCGGGGGGCAGACAGGCATCGAGGCCTGCTCGCTGGAGATCGACCGGGGCGGGCCGTCCTATACCGCCGATACCTTGAGGGAGATCCATGAGCGAGACCCCGAGGCTGAGCTGACCTTCATCGTGGGCGCCGACACCGCGCGAACGATGCCCGGCTGGCACGAGCCCGCGACGGTTCTCGCGCTGGCCGAGCTGGCGGTGGCGTCACGCTCGGGCAGCGACCGCGAGCAGGTAATGGCAGCGATCCAGCGCGCCGCCGGGGATGACCCGCGGGTGCCGGCCCGGGTGCGCTTCCTGGAGATGGCGCCGATCGAGGCGTCCTCCTCGGCCGCCCGGGCGCTGATCGCCGCCGGCGAGGACGCCTCCGGGATGCTCGGCGCGGAGGTCGCGGCCTACATCGCCGAGCATCACCTCTACCGCGACGGGAAGGAGCCCAGCTGATGGAGCCACAGGAGCTGCTCGCCGAGATCTCGCGCTACGCATCGGACAAGAAGGCCCACGAGGTCCTCGAGCTCGATCTGCGCGGGGTGCTCGGCTACACCGACTACTTCCTGCTCTGCACCGGCAACACCGGCCGCCAGGCCAAGGCGATCCACGACGGCATCCTGTCCGGCCTCAAGCACGACCACGACCGCCTGCCCAGCCGCGTCGAGGGGACGGGGGAGGGGGGCTGGATCCTGATGGACTACCTCGATGTAGTCGTGCACATCTTCACCCCCCAGACGCGTGAGTTCTACCGCCTGGAGCAGCTCTGGGGCGAGGTGCCGGCGCGCGCGGCCGGCGACGGTTGACCGGACGCCGGGCCACCGGTTAGGGTCGCGCGGACAGCGCCGCTTGGGGGCGGCGCGCGGAGAAGAGGGAGATCAATATGCAAGACCCGATCGCATTGCGGCGGGCTTCGGTCCTGGTTGCGATCGCCGCGCTGTGCGCGGCGGCGTTCGCGTTCTGTTTCACCTCACTGGCGCCGGCGGCGCGTGCGGAAGGGCCGGGCGTGGGGACGCCCACGACTGTGAGCCTCGGTGATTCCTACATCTCGGGAGAGGGCGGGCGCTGGGCCGGCAACACCGACGAAAGCTCATCCAAGACCGACGCGCTCGGCTCGACGGCCTACGACGACAACGCGGCGGGCAACGGCGAACTGATCGCCGGCTGCCACCGCTCGAAGTCCGCGGAGGTCTACATCGGCGGCGGCGTCAACGGCGAGAACCTGGCCTGCTCGGGCGCCAAGACGACGAGCTTCACCGAAGAAGGCAAGTTCAAGCCCGGCATCGACTTCTACAACTCGGGCGGCAAAGAAGGCCAGGCGCTGATGCTGCAGCACTTCGCGGCCTCCCACAACGTGAAGCTCGTCGCCCTTTCGATCGGCGGCAACAACTTCAACTTCGCGGGGATCGTCACGACGTGCGTCGAGGACTTCCTGGAGTCGACCTGGTTCTACGACTTCTACTGCTCGAAAGAAAGCTCGGTCACGAACAACTTCACGGCCGCCAACATCAGCAAGGTCGAGGGTGAAATCACGACCGCGATCAAGAACGTCGCGACCGCGATGACCAACGCGGGCTACTCCAGCTCGCAATACACGATCCTCGTTCAGGACTACCCCTCGCCGATCCCCAACGGGTCGGAATTCCGCTACACCCAGAGCGGCTACAGCCGCCAGACGACGGGCGGCTGCGGGTTCTGGAACACCGATGCCAACTACGCCAACGCGACGATGCTGCCGGACATCAACGGAGCCGTGATGGGCGCCGCGGCGGCCTCTGGCCTCGCCAATGTCAAGACGATGGAACTGGGCTCGGCGTTCAACGCGCACAGGCTCTGTGACAAAGGCGTCGGGCTGCTCGAGGAAGAGGGGCTCTCCAACTGGAAAGCAACCGAAGCGGTCAACAAGAGCGAGTGGTTCAACCAGATCCGCACGCTCGAAACGCTGATCGGGCCCTACGAACTGCAGGAAGACATCCACCCGGACTACTGGGCGCAGCTCGGTCTGCGCAACTGCCTGACGCAGGCCTACAACGCGGGGACGCCCAAGGGCGGCACGTGTACGATCTCGGGATCAGGTCTGAACTCAGCGGGCGAGCCGAACATGTCGCTGCACTGATCGGCCAACGGGGGCGCCGGGCGCTTCGGCGACCGGCGCCACGCCCGCGCGGAGCTCGCACCCGTTGCCCGGCCATGAAGGTGGGGGGACGGGTGTGAGCACCGAGGCGGGAAGGAGCCTCCCGCGCGTACGCGCGGTGATGCGCGAGGGCGAGCGCGTCACGCCCCTGGAGCTGTTCTTCGACCTCGTCTTCGTACTCGCGCTGACGCAGTGCACGACGCTGATGGCCGGGACGCCGACCTGGCTGGGGCTGCTCAAGGGGCTGCTCGTGCTGGGGATGCTGTGGTGGTCCTGGGTCGGCTACGCCTGGCTGACGAGCGTCGTGGATCCGGAGGAGGGGCTCGTCAGGCTGGTGATGTTTGCCGCGATGGGCGCCTTTTTGATCGCCGCACTGTGCGTGCCCGGCGCCTTCGGCGCCGACGCGCTGGCGTTCGCGATCGCCTACGCGGGGGTCAGGATCGCCCACATCTTCCTGTTCCTGCTGGCCAGCCGCGAGGATCAGGCGCTGCGCCGTTCGGTCGTCGGCCTGGCGGGCAGCACGGCGATCGGTGCGGGCCTGATCCTGGTGGCCGCGTTCGCCGGTGGAACGCTGAGGATCAGCCTGTGGGGACTTGCGCTGGTGCTCGATGCGGCCGGCCCGTACCTGTTCGGTGCGGACGGCTGGAAGCTCGTACCGGGGCACTTCGCCGAGCGTCACGGCGCGATCGTGATCATCGCCCTGGGTGAGTCGATCGTCGCCATCGGTGTCGGCGCGCGGGAGAAGATCAACACACCTATCGCGGTCGCGGCGCTGCTCGGCATGGCGGTCGCGGCGACCCTGTGGTGGGCCTACTTCGACGTCACGGCGATCGTCGCCGCACGACGCCTGGCGAGCGTCGAGCCGGGCCGCGAGCAGAACGAGGTGGCGCGCGACTCCTACTCCTACCTGCACTTCCCGTTGGTTGCCGGCATCGCCCTGCTGGCGGTCGGACTGAAGCGGACGCTGGCCCACGTCGATGACCCGCTGAAGCTCGTGCCGGCGTTCGCCCTGCTGGGCGGGACGGCGCTCTACCTGCTGGGCCACGTCGCCTTCCGCTGGCGCAACATTCACACCCTCAGCGTCCGGCGGCTGGTCTGCGCCGTGGCGCTGCTGGGGCTGATCGGCGCCAGCGGGGCGATCTCCGCGCTGTCGTTGCTGGCAGCGATGACCGCGTTGCTGGTCGCGATGATCGTCTATGAGGTGGTGCGCTACGCCGACGTGCGCGACAGGATCCGCCATCTGGACGTGGAACGCGATCCGAGCGGCTGAGGTGTGCCGCCGGCGGCTAACGCGGGGCGGGCTCGCCGGCCGGTGCGGGAATCAGAGCGCCGGCCGGCTCGCGGCGGGCGAAGCGCGAGAGGACCAGCGCCTGGGTGCGTGAGCGCCAGCGCCGTTGCGAGCGCGAAGGCGGGCCCGGTCCCCAGTCCACGCAGTGAGATCGCCAGGGTGAAGAAGAACAGGGCGAAGGCGCCGAAGCCGGTGACCATGCCCCGCAGCAGCCTGACCGTCTCATCCGAGCCGCGTTGGGCGTGGGTGAAGGTCGCAAGGACCGTCGCGATGATCGGGAAGGGCGCAAGCAGGCCGCTGAGCTGCGGCCCGAGCCAGCTCGCGATCGCGGTCAGCGTCAGGACCAGCGCGAGCGCGCAGCCGGCGCGCAGCGGCAGATCCCAGCTCGGCGGGACGGAGGCAGCGAGCTGTGGCCCGCGCGGGTGGGGGAGCCACAGGAGCCCCGCCGCGATCGCGAGCACCGCCAGTCCCAGGGCGACGCCGGCGGGAATCGTGAAGGCGCTGAACAGGGCCGTCGCTCCCGCGAAGGCGAGCCAGCCCCACAGCATGCAGCCCCACCAGACCAGCTGCCGTGAGAGGCGCCCGTAGACGATCACGAAGGCGATCAGCGAGACCAGCCCGAGCAGCGTTCCCGCGGCCGCATCGGCGGCGAAGCCCTTGCCGTGGGCGAGCGCGTAGGCGAGGACGATCGGGCCGGCGACGACGGGCAGGCCGGCGAGCAGGCCGCCGACCCGGGGGCCGAAGCGGCGGGTGGCAAGGGATGCTCCGACGACGAACGACGGGGCGAGCAGCAGCTTGACGAGCAGTTGCGTCACCGCAGGATGATTGCGCAACGGCCGCAGGCGGCGCGCGAAGCGCTGATCGTGCCGTCCCCTGTGAGGGCGCCAGAACGCAAGAGCGGCGGGTCCTGGAACCCGCCGCTCTCGGGAGTCGGCGTTCACACGGCGCCGTTGTCAGTTCAGCGCTCGGGCTTCTCGGCTGCCCTCAGCGCTTGGACTTCGTTCCTGCCAGTTCCTTTTCCTTTGCCTTGATCGCCTTCTTGTCGAACTTGGCGACGTACTGCGAGAACGTCGTGAACACGTTCCCTTCGAGGATCGCCGAGTTTTTGCCGGCCGCCGCGGGCAGCCCGGCGTCGGCGTTGACCAGTGCGGTCACGACCGGTTCGAGCAGCGCACTCGTCCCGCACCCGGTCGCGGCAGGCGCCGCGAAGGTGTTGTCGACCAGCTTGTTGCCGAAGAAGGCGATGATGTCGCCCTTGTCGAGGCCTTCGTTTTTGCCGATCGCGCCAGAGATCGGTTCAACGCCGGCAGGCGGTTCTGTCTTGCCGTCGGTCAGGTTGAGAACGATCGGTTCCGCGTTCGAGCCGACGTAGCAGTTGGGCCCGAGCAGTTCGTTTTCGAGGTGGACCTTGAACGGCAGCACGACCGCCCTGCCTTCGGCGAAGCCGAGACCGAGGGGACGGATGTATGCCGTCCCGGCCAGTTCGGCGGTCGCGGTGACCGGGCCGCCGATCCCTTCATCCAGGCCGGTCAGGCCGCCGGGCAGGGTCTGGGGCGACTTCGAGAGCGGCACGGCACCGAAGCGGGGAGCGATCAGCGGGTCGCCGCCGAGGCCCAGTTCCGCGAGGCCGCCCTGGATCACCACCGGCGTGGAGATCGGGACGCTCTTGCTGCCGAGTTTGAATTCCCCTTTGAGCGTTTCGGCGTACGCGCAGACCTTGCCCTTTTCGACCGGGCAGTTGATGAACCTGAGGAAGTCTTCCTTGTTGATCTTCGCCGCCGCCGGTGCCGCTCCGGCGAGCGGCAGGCAGGCGACGGCGATCAGGGCCAGTGTCCCCCGCCGGCTGCGCCCGGCCACATATTGCTTCAACGGTCTCATCTCTCCACGCGTCTCCTTTGTAGAAATCGGGCCGCTGTCGGTCGACCCCTCGCCGCTCCCGTCCGGCTATCCCTCTCCAATCGAAGCTCCGCCCGGTCGGCCGATGAGCCAGAGCCTCTGCGAGCGCCACGGAGGAGGGGTGTGTCGCGACGCTCGCACAAGCTCTGTATCTCGTCAGCCGTCAGGCCACAGGATTCGGCAGGCCCCACGGAGCCGGGCCGCAAACGCCGCCCCCTCCGCATCCCCACCGAGTCTCCTGGTCATCCAGATACTCCTTTTCCCCGCTTTCGCCGATCTCAAACCCGAGTCGCACAAAAAATTTCGCGGCCCAAATCTGAACGACTGCGTAAGCTAATCAGAACTGCCCAGTTCTGTCAACCCCTCGGACACGAGGGCCGTGTCGTGACCATCAGAACGGCCGTTTTGGCCCGTAAATACTGGGGTTTACACCAAGGCGAGTTCTGTCGGGGGAGTTCTTTTCAAGCGTTGCTGAACGCGGACGGTAGTTGAAGAAAAAAAGCGGCGGACCTTGATGGACTCAGTGGTTTTCCCCCTTCTGGACGGCTTTGGGGGTGCTGTATCGTTTCCCCGGAGGAGATGCCACAGCCCGCCCGCAAGATCCAGGCAGCCCGCGGCGAGCGCACGGCCCGTCGCGGAGTCGGGCCGCTGCACCCGGCGGGCCGCCCGACCCAGCGCCAACGCCTGATCGAGGCGATCGTCGAGCTCTCGGGCAGCCATGGCTACCAGGGCCTGTCGATCGCCCAGATCAGCTCCCGGGCCGGTGTCTCAAGTGCAACCTTCTACGAGCTGTTCGAGGACAAGGAAGCGTGCATGCTGGCCGCCTACAGGGATGCCACCGCGCGAACCCTGGCGCGCATGGAGAGCGCCCTGGAAGAGGGCGAATGGGCGCGGGCCGCCCGGCCTGCGTTCGGTGAGCTGCTGCAGAGCGTTCAGAGTGACCCGGACGCGGGGCGGGTGATGTTCGTCGAGGCGCCCAGCGGCGGGCCGCGGCTGCGCGAGGAGCTCGCGATGGTCCTCGACCTGATGGAGCAGAGCTCCGAAGCGCTGCTGGACGGGGCGCTCGCAGACACGGGCACGCTCGATGTTCCCGCCAGGGCCCTGATCGGCGGCGTCCGCTACATCGTCTCGCGTCACCTGCGGACCCACGAAGAGGACCGTCTGACCCGCGTGACGGACGACATCATCAGCTGGATGGGCAGCTATGCCGTGCCCGCCGAACGGGGCCGCTGGAGCATCGGTCCCGAGGCCTTTCTCGCCGGTGGCGCCGCGCCCTCGGCGGGCGCGCAGGCGGCCGAGGTCGCGCTCGGGCTGCCGCGCCTGCCGCGTGGGCGCCACGGTCTCTCACCGGGCGCAGTCGCCCGCAGCCAGCGGACGAGGATCATCCTGGCCACGGCCCAGGTGACGATGGACAAGGGCTACGCCAACACGACGGTCGCCGACATCGTGGCTGCGGCGGGCGTCGCCAAAGATGCCTTCTACCGCCATTTCAGCGACCGCGAACAGGCCTTTCTCGAGGCCCAGCAGTACCCGAGCCAGCACATCCTGGACACGATGGCGAGCGCCTATTTCTCGGCCGACCGCTGGCCCGAACGGGTCTGGCGGGCGCTCGACGCGCTGCTCGGCCTGATCGCCGAGCATCCGGCCCTGGCCCACCTGCGGATGGTCGAGTGCTATGCCGCAGGAGCCGCCTCGATTCGCCGTGCGGAGGACATAACCCGCTCGTTCACGCTGTTCCTCGAGGAGGGCTACCGCTACGGGCCCACGAAGGTCGAGCTGCCGCGTCTGTACTCGCAGTCGATCTCGGGTGCCCTGTTCGAGCTGATCCAGCGGGATATCGCCCGCGGGCAGGCGACCGGCTGTCCGCCGGCGCCTGCCCCAGCTGACCTACGTGGCGATCGCGCCCTTCGCCGGCCCTGGCCCGGCGCGTGAGCTGGTCGGCGAGATGGCCCTGCGCGAGGGCTCAGCCGCCGCCGGGGCCTGAGCGTCCGGCGCTCAGGGCGAGAAGGGCAGCTCGAGGGTGCTCGAGCGCCAGCTCGCCCGGTCGGCGCTCCCTTCATATTTGCCTTCCTCGTCCAGCAGGAAGCCCCAGCCCGACCAGATCCCGGCGCCGTTGATGCGGTCCCCGGCGGCCAGGCCCGCCGAGAGCGCTTCGGTGGACGTCGTGATGTTCTCGACGCTCGGCGAGTGCCAGGGGTCGGCCGAGTAGGAGGGGAGCACAGGGACGATCCGGGTGGCGGGGGAGGCGTTCTGGGAGTAGTAGGCCAGGCCGGCCTCCATCCAGGACTGATAGCCGGCGACAGTGGTGTTTTCGCTGTCGTAGAAGAGCGGGTCGAGCTGGGTCACGAGTTCGGAGACGCGGTGCAGGTAGGAGGGCGACCAGCGCGAGACGCTCGCGGGCGCCGTGACGGACAGGCGCCCTTTGAACCCCGCCGCATACAGGGCGGCGTCGATTTCTTCGAGCAGCGTGAGGAACCCGGTCGAGGTGGGGTAGGGCTCGAGGTCGAGCTGGACGCCGGTGAGGCCGTCCCCGAGCGTTTCCCTGATCGCGGCGAGGACGTTCGCCCTGGTCGCCGCTTCGTCGAGGTTCAGGCCCTTGCCCCTGGTCGCGACCTTGCCGTTGTAGACGGCCGTCAGCTCGAGGCCCGCGCCGTGTTCGCTGTCGTAGGCCTGCGCGGCCTCCGACCAGCGCAGCAGCATTTCGCGGTTGTGCCTGGGCAGCTTCAGCGTCCCGGTGCTCTTGAACTTCGGCATCGCGAAGACGAACTGGCCGATCTGGAAGGAGTCCAGTTCGCTCAGGTAGCCGTCGAGTTCTGCGGAGCTGTGGAGCGAGTGGACGAGGCCGTAGGGCATGTAGATGAGCATGTCGGCCGGGTTGGCCGCGGCCGATGCGCGCCCGGCGAAAGCCAGCAGGCAGGCCGCCGTGAGCAGCAGGCTCACAAGGGTCCGGGCGGGGACTGCGGAGGACCGCCGGGCACGTGGGTGCGGCTCTGCCATGTCTCGACACTAGTCCCGGAGGGCGAGCGGCGCAACCGGCAGGCGGTCGGTGTGGCGATGGAGCTGGGTGGACATCGCCCGACCCTCTCGCCGCACTGACCGAGCCGGAACACCGGAAGGTCTAGCGAAGCCACCACGGCCGGGTGCGAGTGGAGCTAGAGGGGCTCGAACCCTCGACCTCCGCCATGCCATGGCGGCGCTCTCCCAGCTGAGCTATAGCCCCGGGATCAGCAATCCTATCGTCCCCGGCGCACGCCACGGAAGCAGCCCGGCGCGCGTCTCAGCCGCGGGGGATGAACTCGGGCACGTCGAGGTCCTCGCTCGGGCCGTTGTCCCGGGAGGAGCTCTCGCGGCCCTTGCGCCTGGCGGTCGAAGCGGTGTTCTTCGCAGACGGGGCGACCTGGTCGAGGGCCGCAGTCATGCCGCCGTGGGCGAGACGGACATCGCGCAGCAGACGCTCGGCGTTGTTGCGCAGTGAGGTCGACAGGTCACGGAGATTGCGAGCGAGCTCGGTGCCTTCCTCGAGTACCTCGTGCGAGACCGGTCTGGGCCTCGGCGGCGATCTCGCGGGCTTCGACACGAGCCTGGGCCTTCAGGTCCTTGGCCTCCTCTTCGGCCTCCTTGAGCAGCCGGCCGAGCTCTTCGCGGCGGGCCTGGAGCAGGCGCTCGGTCTGCGCGCGGGTCTCCTCGCCGATCCGGGCGGCCTCTTTGCGGGCGCTCTCGAGCAGTTTGTTGGACTCCTGCTCGGCGGCGGCGCGGACGGTGGCCGCCTCCGCGAGGGAGCTCGCGCGGAGCGTCTCGGCGTCGGCCGCGGCGGTCGCGCGGACCGTGTCGGCCTCGGCCGATGCGGTGGCACGCAGCTGGTTCGCGGCGCTCTGGGCCTCGCTGCGCAGACGCTCGGCGGCCTGCTGGGCCTCGCCCAGCTTGTGGGCCGCATCGTCGCGTGCGCGCTCGGCGTCGGCCGTCAGCTGCGCGGCGCTCGCGGCCGCCTCGCCGCTCGTCGCGGCTGCCTCGGCGCGTGCGGAGGCGAGGAGCTCCTGTGCTTCCTCTTCGGCCGCGCGGACGCGGATCTCGGCGGCGCGATCGGCCTCCTCGATCCGCTCACGGGCCCTGGCCTCGGCGCTGTCACGCAGGTCCCTGGCGGCCTGTTCGGCAGCCGCGACGATGCTCGCGACGCGGCCCGGAGCCGAGCTCAGCGAGTCGGGGTCGGCCGCGTAGGTCTCCTCGGGGTCGCTGAAGATGGGCTCCTGCACGGCGCAATCGTATTGGGCCGGGCAAGGCCGTGCGGGGTGAGCCCGGCGTTCATCCGGCGGGCCCCTGGCGATGGCAGGAAGCGTGGGAAATATGTCCTTGCGGACAGAGCGTGATCGGAGGAAGATCGGCCGATGCCCGCACACAGGCCCAGGCAGGTGGTGATCGTGATCTATCCCGGCGTTCAGAGCCTCGATCTGACGGGACCGCTGGAGGTCTTCGCGGCCGCCCAGAGGCTGATCGAACACGAGCGCCCCGCCGACCCCGGCTATGCGATCACCGTCGCATCCGCCGCAGGCGAGCCGCTGCGCAGCTCGAGCGGGCTGACGATCACCCCCGACTGCGCCCTGGCCGAGGTCGGTGAGGACCTTGACACGCTGATCGTCGCGGGCGGTGCAGGGCGCAGCGTGCTGCGCGAGGAGGACGCGATCCTCGCCTGGCTGCGTGAGCGTTCCCCCTCGACGAGGCGGACGGCATCCGTCTGCACGGGCGCCTTTCTGCTGGCCGGCGCCGGGCTGCTGGACGGCCGCCGGGCCAGCACACACTGGGCTCACGCCGCGGCGCTTCAGCGCCGCTACCCGCGGGTCCTCGTCGAGGCCGACCCGATCTACCTGCGCGACGGGCCGATCTGGACCTCGGCCGGGGTGACCGCCGGGATGGATCTGGCCCTCGCGATGGTCGAGGAGGACGTCGACCGGGAGCTTGCGCTCGCGATCGCCCGCCACCTCGTCCTGTTCCTGCGCCGTCCCGGGAACCAGTCCCAGTTCTCGGCGACACTGATGGCCCAGCAGCCGGCACGGGAGCCCCTGCGCGAGATCCAGCGGCTGATCCTCGAGGACATCGCCGGCGAGCACTCGGTCGAGGCGCTGGCGGCGCGGGCCCACATGAGCCCGCGCCATCTGGCCCGGACATTCCGTGCCGAGACGGGGGTGACGCCGGCCCGCTACGTCGAGCGGGTCCGCCTCGAGGCGGCCAGGCGGCGCCTCGAGGAGTCCGGCGAGCCGGTCGGCGCCGTCGCGCTGGCCTGCGGCTTCGGCACGGCCGAGACGATGCGCCGGGTCTTCCTGCGGGTCCTCGACGTGGGCCCCGCCGAGTACCGCCGCCGCTTCCACAGCCGCACAACGACAAGGAGACCGACATGAAGATCGCAATCGTCCTCTATGACCGGCTGACCGCCCTGGATGCGATCGGCCCCTACGAGGTCCTCAGCCGCCTGCCGGGGGCGAGCCTCGCATTCGTGGGCGCCCAGGCGGGCCCCGTGCGGACCGACAATGGGATGCTGACGCTGCTTGCCGAGCGCTCGCTCGTGGAGTTCGAGGACCCGGACATCGTGCTCGTGCCCGGTGGACCGGGCGAGGTCTCCGAGCGGGCCGGCGGAGCGGTCATCGAGTGGCTGGGTAGGGTCGACGGCACGAGCACCTGGATGACCTCGGTGTGCACGGGCTCGCTGATCCTGGCGGCCGCCGGCCTGCTCGAGGGAAGGGCCGCGACGAGCCACTGGCTGGCCCTCGGGGAGCTCGGCAGGCTGGGCGCCGAGCCACGCAGCGAGCGGGTCGTCTTCGACGGCAAGTACGTGACCGCGGCAGGCGTCTCGGCGGGAATCGACATGGCCCTGGCGCTCGTCGGGCGGATCGCCGGCCCGCAGGTGGCGCAGGCCATTCAGCTGGGCATCGAGTACGACCCGCAGCCCCCCTTCGACGCCGGCTCCCCGGCGAAGGCTCCGGCCGAGATCGTGGCGCGGCTCGCGGGCTCGAGCCGCTTCGCCGAGCAGGGCGGGCTCGCCGTGCCGCGCTCCTGAGGCTCCCGCGGCGGAGCGCCGCGGCAGTTCGGCCAGGGCCGACCGCTAACCTGCGGCTCTGGATGACAGATCACCGCTACGACCCGCATGAGATCGAGCCGCGCTGGCAGGCTCTGTGGGCGTCCGAGCGGACCTGGGAGGTGAGCAACGAAGGGGGCTCCGAGCGCCTGCCCGGTCCCGGCCGGGCCGCCGCGGAACGCAACTCCTACGTGCTCGAGATGCTGCCCTACCCGAGCGGCGAGCCCCACATCGGGCACCTCAAGTGCTACGCCGTCGGCGACGCGATCGCCCACTATCACCGCCGCCTGGGCCGCCGGGTCCTGCACCCGATGGGCTATGACTCCTTCGGCCTGCCGGCTGAGAACCACGCGATCAAGACGGGCGTCCACCCGCGCGACTCGATCGCCGAGTCGATCGCCTCCTTCCAGACCCAGTTCCGCTCCTGGGGGATCTCGATCGACTGGTCGCGGGAGCTCTCGACCTCGGACCCCTCCTACTACCGCTGGACCCAGTGGATCTTCCTCGAGCTGTTCCGGGCGGGCCTGGCCTACCGCCGCGAGGCGGCGGTCAAGTGGTGTCCCAAAGACCAGACCGTCCTGGCCAACGAGCAGGTCGATGCGGACGGGCACTGCGAGCGCTGCGGCGCACTGGTCGAGGTCCGCCAGCTCGAGCAGTGGTTCCTGCGGATCACCGACTACGCCGAGCGGCTGCTGGGGGACCTCGACGGGATCGACTGGCCGGAGCATGTAAAGACGATGCAGCGCAACTGGATCGGCCGCAGCGAGGGCGCCGAGGTGACCTTCCGCTGCGAGGCCGTCGGCATCGACTATCCCGTCTTCACGACGCGGCCCGACACGCTGTTCGGGGCGACCTTCTTCGTGATGGCCCCGGAGCACCCCGACGTGATGCGCCTGGCCGCCGGGACCGAGTATGAGCAGGCTGCCCGCGACTACGTCAACCAGTCGCTCAACGAGACCAACGAGGAGCGGGGCAACACCGAGAAGGTGAAGACCGGGGTGCCGCTGGGACGGACGGTGACGAACCCCGTCAACGGCCGCCAGATCCCGATGTATGTCGCCGACTATGTCCTGATGGAGTACGGGACGGGCGCGATCATGGCCGTTCCCGGCCACGACGAGCGGGACTTCGACTTCGCCACCACCTTCGGGCTGCCGATCAAGCGCGTGATCGCGCCCGCCCCGGGGGGCGGAGAGGGCACCGGCGAGCTGCCCTACGCCGGCGACGGGATCCTGGTGGACTCCCACCCGGACTTCGACGGGATGGGCAACCGCGAGGCGCTCTCGGCGATCGTCTCCTGGCTGGACCGCGAGGGCAAGGGCCACGCCTCGGTCAACTACCGCCTGCGCGACTGGCTGGTCTCCCGCCAGCGCTACTGGGGCTGCCCGATCCCGATCGTCTACTGCGAGCGCTGCGGCACGGTGCCGGTTCCCGACGAGGACCTGCCGGTCGAGCTGCCGGAGATCGAGGACTACATGCCAAAGGGCCGCTCGCCGCTGGCGGCCGCCGAGGAGTGGGTCAACACCGAGTGCCCGTCCTGCGGCGGGAAGGCCAGGCGGGAGACGGACACGATGGACACCTTCGTGGACTCCTCCTGGTATTTCCTGCGCTACTGCGACGCCGCCAACGACCAGGAGGCCTGGGACCCGGAGGCGCTGCTCGAGTGGATGCCGGTGGACCAGTACATCGGCGGGGTCGAGCACGCGATCCTGCACCTGCTCTATGCGCGCTTCTTCACCAAGGCCCTGGCCGACCTGGGCCACCTGGACTTCCAGGAGCCCTTCAGCTCGCTGTTCACGCAGGGCATGGTCACCAAGGACGGCGCGAAGATGTCGAAGTCCAAGGGCAACGTCGTCTCGCCGACCTCGATCATCGAGCGGGTCGGCGCGGACGCGGCCCGCTGCTACATCCTGTTCGTCGGGCCCCCCGACCAGGACGCGGACTACTCCGACGAGGGCGTCGAAGGGGTCCACCGCTTCCTCTCACGGCTCTGGCGCCTGGCCGCCGAGACGGCCGAGCGGGCCGGCGAGCCGCAACCCGGCCTGGAGCTCCCGCAGGACGTCGAGGGCCCGGACCTGGAGCTGCTGCGCAAGGCCCACTGGGCGATCGAGAAGATCAGCGGCGACCTGCGCCGGTTCGCCTTCAACACGGCGATCGCGGCGGTCATGGAGCTGCTCAACGACTGCTCGAGGTTGCGCGATCAGGTGTCGCCGGCGACGATGCGCTACGCGCTGGGGACGGCGGCCTCGCTGCTGTTCCCGTTCGCTCCGCACGTCTGCTCGGACATCTACGCGCTGCTGACCGGCGAACGTGTCTGGGAGCAGCCCTGGCCGCAGGCCGAGGAGGCGCTGCTCGAGAGCGAGGCCTACGAGCTGGTCTGCCAGGTCAACGGCAAGGTCCGCGACCGCGTCCAGGCGGCGGCCGACGCGACCCCCGAGGAGCTCAAGCAGCTCTGCCTGCAGGCGCCCAACGTGATCGCCCACCTCGACGGGCGTGAGCCGGTCAAGGAGATCGTCGTCCCGGGCAAGCTGGTCAACCTGGTCGTTCGCTAGATGGCCGAGCTGAAGCCCGTCTACCTGATCCACGGTGACGACCACGGCGCTGTCGGGGAGCGGCGTGCGGGGCTGAAGGCGCTGGCCGAGGCGGGGGCGGGGGGGATGGGCAGCGTCGAGTTCCTCGAGGGCGAGGCGGCAAGCCCCGCCGGGGTGGCGGGCGCGCTGGCGGCGATGACCCTGAGCGTCGGGCGGCGGGTGATCATCGTCGACGGAGCCGAGCGCTGGCGCCAGGCCGATGTCGAGTCCCAGCTGGCCCCGGCGCTGGCGGCGATCGCACCCGAGACGACGCTCGGGATCTTCGCCCGCGAGGATGCCCGCGCGAAGGCCCCCGCGGCGCTCCATGCGGCGGTCAAGAAGGCCGGCGGGGTGATCGGCGCTCAGATGACCCTGAAGCGCTGGGAGCTGCCCAGGTGGGCCCGCGAGCAGGCCGGGAAGCTGGGCCTGTCGCTGGACGGGGCGGCGGCGAAGGCGCTGGTCGATCAGGTCGGCGAGCGCCAGCAGCGGCTGCTGCGCGAGCTCGAGAAGCTGGCCCTCGAAGGTGGCTCGGCGGACGGCGCCTCCGGGCCGGGGCCGCGCGAGGTGGGGGTGGCGGAGATCGAAGCCAGGGCGGCCCACTCGGCCGAGTACCAGGCCTACGGACTGGCCGACGCGCTCGTCGGCGGCGACGGCCCGGCGGCGACGCTGGCCTACCTGCGACTGCGCCAGCAGGGCGAGCGCCTGGCGGGTCTCAGCTATCTGATGGCGGGACGGTTGCGCGAAGCCCTTTCGATCTCACTGCGACTGGCCTCCGGGGAGTCGGTGGCCGAGGTCAAGCGGGGGCTGCGGATGCCGGCGCGGGCCGCCGAGCGGCTGGTGGCCGACGTGGCGCGCAGCGACCCCGAGCGGCTGCGGGCGGCGCTGGGCGCGATGGCCGCGCTCGAGCTGGACACGCGGGGCGGCTCGCCGCTGCCCCGCCGGCGCAACCCGCTGGCCCAGATGCAGGAGGACACGCTCGCCCAGCGGGCGATCGAGCGGATCACGACCGGCGCCTGAGACGCGCGCCGGGGGGAGGGCCGGGCTACTCGCCGGGAGTTCCCGCGATGACGCGGGAGGCACGGGACTTCTTGCGGTCGCCCGTGTTGCGGTGCAGGGCGCCGCGCTTGACGGCCTTGTCGATCGTCGAGACGAGCTCGCGGTGGGTCTCTCCGGCGGCCGTCTGCTCGCCGGCCTCGACCAGTGCTTCCAGGCGGCGGAAGTGGGTCTTGATCGCCGAGGTGTAGCGGCGGTTCTCCAGGCGCTCGCGCTCGGAGCGAAGGATCCGCTTCTTCTGTGAGTGGATGTTGGCCATGGTCGTGCGCCGCAGGCACCGGGGAATAGCCCGGCCGCGCCGCGGAGCGCCGTACTATAGCGCCCTTGACAGCAAGCGCCGAGGACCCAGCCGAGGAGCCGACCGTCCCGGCCCCTCCGGGGGGTGGACGGCTCGCGCGAAACACCGCGATCTTCTCGATCGCGACGGGCGTCTCGCGCGTCGCGGGCCTGCTGCGGGAAATCGTCGCGGCGAGCTTCTTCGGCACCAAGGGCCCGGCCTCGGCGTTCACGATCGCCTTCCAGGTCCCGAACCTGATCAGCAACCTGTTCGCCAACGCTGCCCTCTCGGCGGCGTTCGTGCCGGTGTTCACCGAACTGCTTCAGAAGGGTCGCAAGCGGGAGGCCGTCCGGCTGGCCTCGACGCTGTTCTGGATCATGCTGATCGTCCTCGGGGCGCTGACGGCCTTCTTCATCCTGACGGCGCACTTCGTGATGCCGCTGTTCACGGGCGACCAGTTCTCGGGCGGGCTGGACGACCTGACGGCAGGGCTCGCGCAGATCCTCTTCCCGGTCATCCTGCTGCTGGGCCTGAACGGGATCCTGGTGGCCGTCCTGCAGTCCTATGACCACTTCACGATCCCGGCGATCTCACCGGCGGTCTGGAACGTCGTGATCATCGTCCTGTTGATCGTCCTCAAACCCCATTTCCACGGTGGCGTGGAAGACGGCAACAGGGTCTATGCGCTGGCGATTGCGATCCTGGTCGCGACCTTCGTGCAGCTGGCGATGGCCTTCGGGGCGCTGGGCCGGATCGACTTCCGCCTGCAGCTGCACATCGATTGGCACGATCCGCGGATCCGCCAGGTCTTCACGCTGATGCTGCCGGTGACGATCGGCCTGGGGATCGTCAACCTCGACCAGCTGATCAACTCCGTCTTCGGCACGCTCGTCTCAGACCAGGCCCCGAGGGCGATCGACAACGCCTTCCGCATCTACATGCTGCCGCAGGGCCTGTTCAGCGTGGCGGTGGCGACCGTCCTGTTCCCGACGATGAGCCGCATGGCGGCCGACCGGGACGCGAATGCGCTGCGGCGGGTCGTGGGGATCGGGATGCGCCAGATCAACCTGCTGCTGATCCCCGCGGCGGCGTTCATGATCGTGCTGGCCAGGCCGATCGTCGAGCTGGTCTTCCAGCGCGGCGAATTCAACGCCGAGTCCACCCACCTGGTCTCGGTGGCGCTGTTCTGGTTCGCCTTCAGCCTCCCGTTCGGCGGTCTGAACCTGCTGCTGACGCGAGCCTTCTTCGCCGTCCAGCGGCCCTGGCTGCCGACGAGGATGGCGGCGATCAACATCGCCGTGGACATCGTCGTGAGCGTCGGCCTCTACAAACCACTGGGGATCGCCGGGCTGATCATCGGGACGGTGGCGGCCAATGCGGTCATGACGGCGCTGTTGCTGTTCCGTCTGCGGGCGGGCTTCAACGGTCGCATCGAGGGCGCCCTGACGACGATGATCACGGCTCGCATAACGATCGCCTCGGCTCTGCTGGCGGGCGTCTCCTGGGTCGTCTGGAAGCTGTTCGAGTCGCTGCTGGGGGTGTCGCTCCCGGCCCAGCTCGTGAGCGTCGGGGCGGCTGCCCTGGCGGGCCTCGCGGTCTATTCCCGGGCGGTCCTGACGATGAGGGTCCCCGAGGCCCACCTGCTGACGCGGATGGTCCGGGCCCGGCTCGGGCGCGCGTAGCCGGCCGATCGGCTCGCGGCCGGCCCCATCGCCGGCACCCCGGCCGAGCAGAGGCCGGTCGAGCAGAGGCCCGCCGAGCAGAGGCCGGGTGGGCACTGGGCCCACCCGGCTTGCGCCCGACATAGATCGCCGCTTACTACATACGTCCCAGGACTGTGTGTTTCGCCTGGGCGGCTTAACACTCTCGACACCTGGACAGGCCGCCCCTCCGAAGACGGGCGCGTAGCCGCGGCTGGGTGAACCCTCGTCGAGTTGGCGATCCGCCGGACCGACAAGGCTAGCGCGTCTAGGCTGTAGCCCCGCATGGACCAGGCACATATACGTAACTTCTCGATCATCGCCCACATCGACCACGGCAAGTCGACGCTGGCCGACCGCATCCTCGAGCTGACCCACACGGTCGAAGCCCGGGAGATGCGGGCTCAGCTGTTGGACTCGATGGACCTGGAGCGCGAGCGGGGGATCACGATCAAGGCCCAGGCGGTCCGCGTCTTCTACACGGCGGCCGACGGTGAGACCTACCAGCTGCACCTGATCGACACGCCCGGCCACGTCGACTTCACCTACGAGGTCTCACGCTCCCTGGCCGCCTGCGAGGGCGCCCTGCTGGTCGTCGACGCCTCCCAGGGGGTCGAGGCCCAGACGGTGGCGAACACCTATCTGGCGGTCGACTCGGGGCTCGAGCTGATCCCCTGCCTGAACAAGATCGACCTGCCGGGGGCCGAGCCCGAGCGGGTCGCCGGGGAAGTGGCCGAGCTGATCGGCGAGGACCCCGAGTCGATCCTGCGGATCAGCGGCAAGACGGGCGAGGGGGTGGCTGCGGTGCTCGAGGAGCTGATCGCACGGGTGCCGCCGCCCTCGGGCGACCCCGACGGGCCCTCCCGAGCGCTGATCTTCGACTCCGAGTTCGACCAGTACCGGGGCGTGATCGCCTACATCAGGGTCGTCGACGGCGTCTTCCGCAAGGGCGATGCGCTGCGGGCGATGGCGACGGGCACCGAGGCGGACATCGACGACATCGGCATCTTCAGCCCGCAGATGATGCCGGCCGACCAGCTGGCGGCCGGCGAGGTGGGCTACCTGATCACGGGCCTGAAGGACGTGACGCTGCTGCGGGTCGGTGACACGCTGACGACCCGCACGCGGACCTCCGGGCCGGGGAGCAGGGGCAAGAGCGTCGAAGCGAGCGAACCGCTGCCTGGCTACCGGGAGGTCAAGCCGATGGTCTTCTGCGGCCTGTTCCCGATCGACTCCGACGACTACCCCGACCTGCGCGACGCACTCGAAAAGCTGGTCCTCAACGATGCGGCGCTCTCGTGGGAGCCGGAGACATCCGACGCCCTGGGCTTCGGCTTCCGCTGCGGCTTCTTGGGCCTGCTGCACATGGACATCGTCAAAGAGCGCCTGGAACGGGAGTACGACCTGGAGCTGCTGGCGACGATGCCCTCGGTGGAGTTCGACCTGACGCTGACCAACGGCGAGGAGCTGGAGGTCCACAACCCCTCCGACATGCCCGACCCGGGGACGATCGAGGAGATCCGCGAGCCCTTCATCCAGGCTTCGATAATCGCCCCCAAAGAGTTCGTGGGGGCGGTCATGGAGCTCTGCCAGGAACGCCGCGGCGAGCACACGGGGATGCACTACCTCTCACCCGAGCGGGTGCAGATGAACTACGACCTGCCGCTGGCGGAAATCGTCCTCGACTTCTTCGATCAGCTGAAGTCCAGGACCAAAGGCTACGCGTCGCTTGACTACGAGCTGAGCGGCATGCGGCCCTCCGATCTGGTCAAGCTGGACGTGCTGCTGGCGGGCGACGCGGTCGATGCCCTCTCGATGGTGGTCCACCGGGACAAGGCCTATGAGATGGGGCGGACCCTGACCGAGAAGCTCCGCAAACGGATTCCCCGCCAGCAGTACGACGTCCCGATCCAGGCGGCGATCGGTGCTCATGTGATCGCCCGTGAGACCGTCAAGGCGTTCCGCAAGGATGTGATCGCGGGCTGCTACGGCGGGGACATCACGCGCAAGAAAAAGCTGCTGGCCAAACAGAAGGAGGGCAAGAAGCGGATGAAGCAGGTCGGCCGGGTGGAGATTCCCCAGGAGGCGTTCCTGGCCGTGCTCGAGCTCGGCGAGGAGTAGGAGCAGGCCTTGGCCGAGGAGCCCGTCCGGCTGCTGTTCGTCTGCCTCGGCAACATCTGCCGCTCGCCTACGGCCGAGGGGGTGATGCGCTCGCTGATCGCCCGGGAGGGCCTTGAGGATGAGATCGAGACCGATTCCGCCGGCACGGGCGCGTGGCACGTCGGCAGCGCACCGGATCCGAGGGCCACGGCGGCGGCGCAGAGCCGGGGCGTCGCGCTGGCGGGCAGTGCCCGCCAGGTCGACGCGGAGGACTTCGAGCGCTTCGGGCTGATCCTGGCGATGGACGCCGCCAACCTGCGCGACCTGCGCCGCCTGGCGGAGAGCGATGAGCAGCGGGTGAAGGTGAGGCTCCTGCGCGAGTTCGATCCGGCCGGGACCGCCGGTGGGGACCTGGACGTGCCCGACCCCTACTACGGCGGCCCGGGGGGCTTCGAGGAGGTCTTCGAGCTGGTCCTGGCCGCCTGCGAGGGGCTGCTGGCAGAGATCCGGGCGGGTCGCGAGCCGTGACGCTGCCGCCGGGGTCCGGAGACGCGCGAGCGCTCGGCGGGGGATCTATCAACCGTGCCTTCCAGGTGACCCTGGCGGACGGCCGGGTGGTGTTCGTCAAGACCCGGCCCGAGACGATCGAGGGGGAGTACGAGGCGGAGGCGGCCGGTCTCGCCTGGCTCGCCGCGCCGGGGCTGCTGCGGACACCGGCGGTGCTCGAGGTGTCCCGTACCTATCTGGCGCTGGAGTGGATCGAGCCGGGCTCGCTGAGTGCGCGGGGTGCAGAGGAGCTCGGCCGGGCGCTGGCCGGGACCCACCTGGCCGGGGCGGAGGCCTTCGGCGCGCCGCCGGGCGTGGCGCCCGAGACGGGCTTCGGCTCGCTGCGCCTGCCCAACGGGCCGACGGCGGACTGGCCGAGCTTCTACGCCGAGCGGCGCCTGATCCCGCTGGCGGGAATCGCCTACGACCGCGGCGGCCTGACGGCCCGGGGTGCCGTCCTGGTGGAGAAGCTCTGCACCCGCCTGGCCGATCTGACGGGGCCGGCCGAGCCGCCGGCCCGGCTGCACGGCGATCTGTGGTCGGGCAACGTGATGGCGGGTCTCGACGGGCGCGCCTGGCTGATCGACCCCTCGGCCTACGGTGGGCACCGCGAGATGGACCTGGCGATGCTGCGCCTGTTCGGCTCGCCCTCGGAGCGGATCTTCGACGCCTACGAGGAGCTGGCCCCGCTGGCGGACGGCTGGGAGGAGCGGGTCGAGCTGTGCCAGCTGGCGCCGCTGCTGGTCCATGCGGCGCTGTTCGGAGGGTCCTACGGAGCGGCGGTTGAAACGGCCGTGGGCGCCTACGTCTGAGGACCCTGGGCCCGGGGACGGCGGTCACCCCGGCGCGGCTGTCACGCCGGGGCTCCCTCGTCGGATGGGTGGGGGTGCGCACCGAGACGCTGGCCAGCCGCCGAGAGCTCTACCTGCGGGCCCGGGTGATCGTCGCCCGCCACTACCGCCGCCGGCTGACCCTGCCGGTGCTGGCCGCGGCGCTGGCCAGCTCGCCGCGTGAGCTGCAGCGGGCCTATGCCCAGCACGGCCGGCTGACCTTCCGCGAGGACCTGCAGGCCCGGCGCCTGCGGGCCGCGGCAGAGCTGCTGGGCAGTCAGCCCTCGATCCCCGTCGCCGACGTGGCACGGCTCGTCGGCTACAGCCAGGCACCGCACTTCGGCCGGGTCTTCAGCGAGCGCTACGGCCTGCCGCCGGGACGCTTCCGGGAGCGCTCGCGGGCGGCCAGGGCTCAGCGCGCGCTCGGCGGCGAGGAGTGCTCGGCGCCGGCCGTCGTGAGCGGGGCGTCGCGCTCATCGCCATAGCGCTCGCCGGGTGCCTCGGCGCCGGGCAGGCGCAACCGCATGATCGTCCCGCCGCCCGGCGCCGCCTCGGCGATGACCGTCCCGCCCTGCTGAACGACGACCTGACGGACGATTGCCAGCCCCAGGCCCGAGCCGGGGCGCCCGCGGGCCTCGGCGCCGCGGTAGAAACGGTCGAAGATGTGAGGGCGATCCGCTGCGGAGATACCGGGGCCATGGTCGCGGACCGTCAGCTCCTCACCACGCAGGACGATCTCGACGGGCTCGCCGGGTGGGCTGTACTTGACGGCGTTGTCGATCAGGTTGCTGACGGCACGCTCGAGCCGGGCGGGGACGCCGGAGAGGACCGTCGGCGCCAGCTCCATCCGCAGCAGGTTGGCCGGAGCGCTCCGGCGGGCCCGCTCGACGACCTCTTCGATCAAAAGGTCGAGCCGGACGTCCTCGGTCTGGCTGTAGGGCTCATCGCCCCGGGCCAGGTCGATCAGGTCGTTGACGAGGTCGGTCAGGTCCTCGATCTGCCCGACGACGTCGCCGAGCAGGCGGGCATGGTCGCCGGGCTCGAGCTGGGCGCCCTGCTGCTGGAGGATCTCGATGTTCGTGCGGATGCTGGTCAGGGGTGTGCGGAGCTCGTGCGAGGCGTCGGCGACGAGCTGGCGCTGCGCATGGACGGACTCGTCGAGTGCGCCCATGGATCGCTCGAGAGCGTCGAGCATGGCGTTGAAGCTGGTTGCCAGGCGGCCGATCTCATCCTCCCCGGCGGCCTCGATCCGGCCGCTCAGATCCTGGGTCCTGGCGACGTGCTCGGTGGTCCTGGTGAGGTGCTTGAGCGGCTGGACGACGGCGCCGGCGACGAGGCGGCCGAGCAGGGCTGCGAGGGCGATCCCGCCGACGACGACGAGCGCCAGGATCAGGCGCAGCCGGCTGAGCAGGCTGTCGACTTCGCTCAGCGGCAGGGCCAGCTCGACGGCCCGGTTGGGGCCGTAGGGCTGGGACAGGACACGCAGGTGAACGCCCCCGAGGTAGAGGTCGCGGAAGAAGGGCTGGCCGCCGTGGCGGGCCAGTTCGAGGGTGCGCTCGTCGACGGGCAGCGTGACGTTCGGTTCGGAGCGGGCCAGGACCCGCCCGCCGGCGGCGACAACCTGGGTGTAGCCGCGGGCCTGGTCGGGGTTGGGAGGCAGTTTGCCGAACAGCGAGCCGGGCCTGCGGCTGCCCTGGGGCAGACCGTCGCTGCTGGCGCTCCGGTGTGGCTGCCCAGAGCCTGTGGCCCGGCCCGTCTCGTCCTGTTCCTCGCCCTTGGCGTCGAGGTCTCCTTCGGCCGCTTTGGCCGCCACGGCGAAGGCGCCGCCGCCGTTCAGATCGAGGCTGGCGGCCCCGTTGGGGCCGACCTTCAGGGCGCCGACGGCGAACAGCCGCTGCAGCCGGGCGGCCTCGCGGGCGTGGCTGCGAAGCTGGTTGTCGACCTGGCTGCGCAGCTGGTCGGAGGTCAGCACGTAGACGAGCAGCGCCGCGAGGATCACGGCGATCGCGACGGCTGCGGCCGAGACGAGCGTGATGCGCCGGCGGAAGCTCATGGCGTGGAGCGCAGCACGTAGCCGACACCGCGGACCGTGTGCAGCAGCCGGGGCTCGCCGCCCTCCTCGGTCTTGCGCCGCAGATAGCCCATGTAGACGCCCAGCGAGTTCGAGCTTGAGCCGAAGTCATAGCCCCAAACGTGCTCGAAGATGGCCGAGCGGGAGAGGACCTTGCGGGGCTGGCGCAGGAACATCTCGAGCAGCAGGAACTCCGTCCTGGTCAGCTGCAGGGGCCGCTCGCCCCGCGATGCCTGATGGGAGCGCAGATCGAGGCGGAGGTCCTCGAAGGTGAGCACCTCCTGGCCCGCCTCACCGGTGCCGTCCTCCTCCTCGGCGCGGCGCAGCAGAGCCCTGACGCGGGCCAACAGCTCACGCAGGGCGAAGGGCTTGGCCAGGTAGTCGTCGGCGCCGGCGTCCAGGCCCGCGACCCGGTCGTCGATCTCGCCGCGGGCGGTGAGCATCAGGACGGGCGTCCGGTCACCGCCCTGGCGCAGGCGGCGGCACACCTCGAGGCCGTCCAGACGGGGGAGGGCGATGTCGAGGATGACCGCCTCGTAGGGCGTGGAGCCGAGCTGCTCGAGCGCCTCCTGGCCATCGGCGGCCTGTGAGACGTCGTAGTGTTCGAGCGTGAGGGCCCTGGCGAGGGCGCTCTGGACGGCCGGCTCGTCGTCCACGACGAGAATCCGCGGCTGCTCAGCCATGACCGTTTGACGATCTGGACACGTCATCAGGCTAGCGTGGCGGGTAATGGGAGAGCTCAGATGAGAGCGAGCCGAGCATGAGCGCCGCCGATCCGCTCGGGGCCGAACCCGAGCAGGGCGCCCGCGAACCGGATCAGCTGGCGTCGACCTCGCGAACGCTGCGCAACAGCGTCATCAGCCTGGCGGTGTTCTTCACGCTGGTCGTCGGGCTGCTGCTGGGCGTCCCGGGTCTCCACACGGCCGCGGAGCAGATCACCGACGCCAAACCCGGCTGGGTCGTGCTGGCGGTGACGCTCGAGCTGCTCTCCTGTGCCGGCTACGTGGTCCTCTTCGGGCTCGTCTTCGGGCGGCTGGGGAGGAGCCTCTCGGCGCGCCTGTCCCTGTCCGAGCTGGCGGTCAACTCGGTGGTGTCGCTCAGTGGACTCGGCGGAATCGCGCTGGGGGCCTGGGTGCTTCGCAGCCGGGGCTTCTCGGTCGAGCGGATCGCCAAGCGCTCGGTCCTGATCTTCGTGCTGACGAGTGCCGTAAACGTCGGCGCGGTGGCGGTGATCGGCATCCCGATGTGGCTGGGGCTGCTGGCCGGCTCGAGCAACCCGCTGCTGACGCTCGTGCCGGCGCTGGCGGCGATCGCGACGATCGCGGGCGTGCTGGGGCTGGCCGGCTGGGCCAGACGCTCGGCGGCGGGACGCGAGGGGGAGGAGAGCCGACGGGTGATCGCGCTGATCGCCATCAGCGGCGGCGTCGAGGATGCCCTCGGCCTGATCCGTGCGCGGGACTGGCGGCTGCTCGGGGCCGTGGGCTACTGGCTGTTCGACAACCTGACGCTGTTCGCGTGCCTCTACGCCTTCGGCCGTGGCCCCTCGGTGTGGGCCGTTGCGATGGCCTACCTGGTCGGGATGCTGGCCAACTCGATCCCCGTCCCCGGTGGCTTCTTCGCGGTCGAAGGCGGGCTCGTGGGGATGCTGCTCCTGTTCGGAGCCCACCCGGCGTCGCTGGTGATCGCGGCAGTCGTCGTCTACCGGGCGATCTCGCTGTGGATCCCAGCGCTGATCGGCTCGGTCGCCTTCCTCAGCCTGCGCCGGGAGATCGGCAAGCCGGCCGCCCCGGCGGTGGGGGCCGGTTAGCTCTTGAGCTGTTTGGCGAAGGCCAGGCTGGCGGCGTCGCGCTGGCAGGCGTGCCGGGGGAGATGTTCCATGACGTAGGCCAGCTTGCCGGTGACCGCGCCGGCCAGGCCGGGGCAGAAGACAGGCAGCGGCAGGGGTCTGGAGGCGGATCCCGGTGCGTTGATCGGCAGTAGATAACGGGTCGCCGCGATGGCATGGGCGAAGGAGTCGGAGAAGATGTCGATCGCCGTGCGCCCGGTGTAGATCTCGATCGAGCGGCCTTCGTCGTAGACGGTTGCCGGGACGCCCCTGACGAGCATGTTGTACTGGGGCCCCAGGGGCCCGTTCAGGTGCAGGTGGTAGATGACGGTCGTGACCTGCAGGGGGAGCTGGCATGACCCGCCGCCGAAGATCCCCTTGCTTTTGACGCAGTCTCCGTAGTAGACGGAGTCGCCGACTTTTTCGATGTAGCCGCGCAGGCCGTCGGCTGCGGTGATCGGGAAGCCCTCGAAGCGGGGTCCGGCCCAGTAGACGGGGAAGTAGGGAAAGGTCTGGGCTTCGGCCAGTTCGCCGGCCTGGACGGGGCCGGGCTGAGAGGTGCCGCAGCCGAGCCCCGCCAGAAGGCTCCCGGTCATGAGCACGGCGAGCAGCGCGCGGATCGCACGGGTCCGGGGCGGTGGGGCTGCGGAAGGGCTCATGGTCGTCATTATCTTGGCGTGGCGAAGAGAAGCGGAGCGACTCGGGTCGCCGGGCCCCTGCTTGCCGGCGTCCTGGCGGTCCTGTGGCTGGTCCTCTACCCGCACACGCCGGACCTGGCCGCCCAGGTCTACCGGGTCGGCCTGTTCGAAAAGCTGGGCTTCATCGTCTGGGACGAGCGCTGGTATGCGGGGCACCACATCCCGGGCTACAGCCTGCTGTTCCCGCCGCTGGGAGATCTGCTGGGCCTGCGCGCCCTGGCGGCCCTCTGTGCGGTCTGCTCGACGATCCTGTTCGGCGCGCTGACCGAGGCGGACTTCGGCACGGGCGCCCGCTGGGGCACGCTCGCATTCGCGGTGGCGGCGGTCGGGGACATCTGGCTGGGGCGGCTGTCGTTCGCGCTCGGGGTGACGATCGCACTGGCGGCAGGGCTCTCGCTGCGCCGCGGCCACACGGTGGCGGCGGCGCTCTGCGCGGCGCTGTGTGCGGCGGCCAGTCCGGTGGCGGGACTGCTGGTGGGGCTGGCCGGCCTCACGGTCTCCCTTCACCAGCGCGCCCCGCGGGCCGTGCTGGCGCTGGGCGTGCCGGCGGCGGCTGTCGTGCTGCCGCTGGCGCTGCTGTTCCCGGAAGGCGGCTCGGAGCCCTTCCCGATCGTCTCATTCGCGGCCACTGCGGCGGTCGCTTTGAGCTTCCTGTGGGCGCTTCCGCGCGAGGCGGGGCTGCTGCGGACGGGTGGGCTCCTGTTCCTCGCGGCCTGCCTCGGCTGCCTGCTCGTGAGCTCGCCGGTCGGCAGCAACATCGAGCGCTATGCGGTCCTGCTGGCAGCGCCGCTGTTGCTGTGTGCGGTGCTGGGCGACGTGCCCGGCCCGGGCGTTCGCTCACACCGCCTCACGCCCGTGACGTGGCTTGCCCTGGGGCTCGCTGCGCTCTTCGTGCTGTGGGGGCCGGTGCGCGAAACGGAGGCGGTCGCCGGCTCACCCGCGACCGAGGCGTCGTTCTACTCGCCCCTGATCCGGTTCCTGGAACGCCAGCCCGGGGGGCCGTTCCGGATCGAGGTCCCGCTCACCAGGACTCACTGGGAGGCCGCCCTGCTGGCGCCGTCGGTGTCGCTCGCCCGGGGCTGGGAGAAGCAGCTGGACAACCGCTACGACGGGGTCCTGCTGAAGGGCGCTCTGACGCCGGCAAGCTACCGCGCCTGGCTCGACCGGGAGGGCGTCACGTTCGTGGCGCTGGCGGATGTCGAGCCGGACCCCTCGAGCGCAGCCGAGGTGAGGCTGATCCGCGGCGGTCTGGCCTACCTGGAACCCGTCTTCCGAAGCGCTGGCTGGCGGGTCTTCCGGGTCGCGGGGGCGACGCCCGTGGCGAGCGGGCCGGGCCGGCTGACCGAACTGGGCCATGACACCTTCGCCCTGCTGGCCAACGGGCCGGGGCGCTTTTTGGTGCGGATCCACTTCACCCGCTACTGGACGTTGACGGCCGGTGCGGGCTGCGTCGAGCAGGGCCCCGAAGGTTTCACCTATGTGACCGCCTCGAGGGCGGGCGTGATCCGCCTCGCAGCGCGATTCTCGCTCGGGCGGGCCTTCAGCTCGGGCGGCTCCTGCCGCAGGGCCTGAGCGACCGGGAGGCCTACCGGGGAGCCAGGGCGTAGATCCCCGTGAACCCGGTCAGATAGATGTCGCTGCCGTCGCTGATGACGGGGTCGAAGGCGCCGGTGGGCTTTTCGAACAGGACCCGGCCGGTGGAGATGCCCAGGCCGTAGGTCCGGTGGTGGCCGAGGTCGGCGAAGTAGACGATCCGCCCGACGATCGTCGCCGAGCCCGAGATGCGCCCGTGGGCGTTGAACTGCCAGCTGACGGCGCCCGAGCGGGCGTTGATCGCGTAGAAGGTGCCGTTGTAGGAGCCGAGATAGATCGTCGGGCCGAGCCCCGGGGCGTTCGTGACGGCCGGCGAGGCATAGACATATGCGCCGGTCTGGACGGCCCAGTCGAGGCGGCCGCTGTAGGCGTCATACGCATAGACCCGCCCGTCGGTGTTGCCGAGGAAGACGCGGCCATAGAAGACGGCCGCTGTGGAGTAGAAGGTGCCGCTGCCCAGGAGCGCCCCTTCGGAGTTGCTGCGCCAGACGAGCCGGCCGCTCTGCTCGGAGATCGCCTGGACGTGGCCCGAGTAGTCGCCGAAGTAGAGCAGGCCGCCGGAGAGGGTGGGGCTGGCCTTGACGGCGCCCGCGGCATGGTAGGTCCAGATGACCTGGCCGGTGCTCTGATCGAGGGCGTAGACGGTCCCGTTCTGGGAGCCGAAGAAGAGCCGGCCGTCGTCGATCATCGGCGAGGACTCGCTGGCGCTCGGCAGGGCGCGGGACCAGCGGATGGCCCCGTTGGCCGCGTTCAGCGCGACGACGCGGCCGGGTGCCCCGGATCGACCGGCCGCGAGGACCGTGGCGTAGAGGGTGCTGGAGGTGAGCGCGGGGGTCGAGGCCGACAGGGTGCCCAGCCGTTTGTGCCAGATCACGTGGCCGGTCCGCTTGTCATAGGCCGTCAGCATCCCGTTGTCGCCCAGCTGGTAGAGGCGCTCGCCGTAGATGACGGGCGGGAACTCCAGCAGTTCGTGGCTGTTGTGCTCCCACAGGACACGAAACGGCGGGCGGACCGAGGAGGGGGCCGGGAAGAAGCGGGTGTGGTCCTTTGTGTAGCCGTAGAGGGGCCAGCTGAAGGTGGCGGGGCTGGACTTCGGGAGGGTCGGCGTCGGCTGCGCGATGAAGCGGGCGTGGGGGTGGTAGACGCTGCCCGTCCGATGGCGCTCATAGAGGTAGCCGGCGAGCGCGAGGACGCCGAGCGTCAGGGCGAATCCGCCCAGAATCAGCGGAAGCCTGCGGCGACGGCTGAAGAGGCGCCTTCGCCGTGCGCTCATGGGAGGGAGTGACCGCCGCTCAGGCGGCGAGCTTGCTGGAGGAGGATTCGCCGGCCGGGCGTTGCACGGCGGCGTCCTCCATGGCGAGAGCGCCCGCCGAGCGGCGGGCCGCACGGGCGGCCGGCGGGGCCGATCCCCGCGCCCCGCGAACGCGCCCGCGTCCGGCGGCACGGGCGACGAGGCGCGCGAGCGAGAGGGCGAGGAGCCAGAGTGTCGCCAGTGCCAGTGGCGGCAAGGTCAACCCCGAGATCAGGGCGATCACGGCGTGGTTGGCGTTGAGCGACCAGTTCCAGAGGAGGTAGTCGCCGATGGTCAGTCCTGAAACCAAGACCAATGGTCTTTGGGACACGGGCAAACCCTAGTCGGGATGGGGGACGGACAGTGGCCTGGGGTCCCGGCGAGGCTCCCATGAGCCTATGATCGCGGGCCATGAGCCAGCCGGAGAGCGGGTCGCAGATCTTCGCCGAGGGCGCCCTCGAGGGCCTCAGGGTGCTGATCACCGGCGGCGGGACGGGCCTCGGCCGCGAGACGGCCCTCGAGCTTGCCCGCTGCGGCGCGAGCGTCCTGATCACCGGACGGCGCCAGGAGGTCCTCGAAGCGGCAGTGGCCGAAGGGGACGGGCTTCCCGGCACGCTCGACTGGGTCTGCGGGGATGTTCGCGAGCGAACCGACGCGGAGCGGCTGATCGGCACCGCCGGCGAGCGTTTGGGCGGGCTTGACGCGCTCGTCAACAACGCCGGGGGGCAGTTCTTCAGCCCGGCCGAGCTGATCGCGGCAAAGGGCTGGCGGGCTGTCTGGCGTCTGAACGTGGGGGGCATGCTGAACATGTCCGAGACGGCCCAGGAGCTCGCCTTCGGGCCCGCCGGCGGCGGGACGATCATCAACGTCACGCTATCGCCCCATCACGGAATGCCCGGGATGGCCCATTCAGGCGCCGCCAGGGCGAGCGTCGAGGCCCTGACCCGCGAGCTGGCCCTTCGCTGGGGCCCCTCCGGGGTGAGCGTGATCGCCGTCGCGGCCGGGCACTTCGCGACCGAGGTGACGGCCAAGTACCCCGAGAGCGTCAGGGCCGGGGCCTCACGAAGCGTCCCTGTTCAGCGACTGGGGACGCCCATTGAGCACGCCTGGCTCGTGACGATGCTGGTATCGCCGATCGGCCGCGCCTTCAACGGCTCGACGGTCACGCTGGACGGGGCCCGGGACAACTGGTACGGCCCGTGGCCGCCGCCCAGCCTGGCCGGCGAGGGCGGCGAGGTGCCGGTGGAGGAGCGTAAACCGGCGGCGTTCCCCGGCCGGCGAGGGCTGGAGTAGGGGACCTCCGGCGCACCCTTCCGCGTGGCTCACGCGTGAAGCGCCTTGCGCGAACGGGCGGCGATGCCGTCAGGGCTCGGTCGGATGGCGTCGGGCGCGGAAAAGCGGCGGACGAGAATTGAACTCGCATCAACGCCTTGGAAGGGCGTGGCTCTACCGTTGAGCTACCGCCGCGCGCACAAAACCTCCCCGACGGGCGGTTCTGCGACGGTGACAGTTTGCACAAACCACCTCGCACTTGTCGATCTCCCGCAGCACGGCCTCCCAATTGCGTCCCCGCATCCCGGCGGAGACAGCGAATTCCTTACCGGCCAGGTGATCGAACTCGAGGACGAGGGGGTCTGTCTCCCCGCAGTCGACGCCAAGCGAATGCATCCGCGGGCTTCATTTCGTCGCATCTGCTGCACCTTCGGTCAGGGACGGAATCGGCCACGAACGTATGTTCGCAAAGGGCTAGGACGAAACGCTCGGCCACAGAGCACGTAGAATCGGCGAGGCAATGCCACGGGGAGTGGCGCAGTCTGGTAGCGCACCCGGCTGGGGGCCGGGCGGTCGCAGGTTCAAATCCTGTCTCCCCGATAGGAAAGGCCCGCTACGGCGGGTCTTTTTGCTGCCGGGTCTCGGGGGCCTACAAATCTCGGGCCCCGAAAAGCAGGGGCCCACGGCTTTCGGAGCCGGCGAGGCCCGAAAATATTTAGGCCGCGAGGGTCAAGCACGTTGAGCGGGAGGGTGGCTCCGAGACCTACGTCATCAACTGCGAAGGCGTGGCACGCCGCTACCTCACGCCCGCGTTCGGGGCGGAGACGGTCGTGGCGACGATCACGCCTGATCAGGTCGAAGAACTGCGCGGCAAGCTGCTGGATGGCCCGCTGAGCCCCCGCACCGTGAAAAAGGCGATCGTGATGCTGTTCGGCATCCCGCGTTTGGGATCGCCGTGGAGGAGCCGAACAACGACCTGAGCATGGCGCGCCTACCGCAGCAGGCGTAGGTCCTCACGGCTCGCGTAGAAGTTGACGTAGGCGTCGTCCGAGTCCTCGAATGGGCCAACGAAACGGTCGCCGTCCTCGTCGAACCTGAAACAGCGATAGCCGAAGGACGCGAGCAGTGCGAACAGCTCTCTGGCTTCGTGTCCGCTCGCTTCCAGCGGGGTTTGTGAGATCTCGAAACACAGGTAGTCGACGGCGCCTGCTGCTAACAGGTCGGGCGCACCGGACAAGGCATCGAGCTCGTACCCCTCGACATCAATCTTTAGGAAGTTGATCCGCTCAACGCCGCACCGGCGCATCGCGTCGTCGAGGGTGTCGGCACGTACGTCCACCGTTTCTATCGGCGCTATCCCGTCGATGGCCACACCATTCCGCGAGTTCCAAGCGGCGTGTCGCTGATCGAAAAGGCTCATTTCGACCGTCCCCGGCGCGTTGGATATAGCCGCCTCGACCAGCTCGACGTTCTCCACCTTGTTGAGGGCCAGGTGCTCGCGCATTTGCCATGCCGTCGCCGGGACGGGCTCAAAGGCCAGCACACGCCCGCCGCTGCCGACCGTGCGGCTCATCATGATTGAGTGCGCCCCAACGTTGGCTCCGACATCGACCGCCGTGCCGCCGGGAGCTAGCAGCTTGGCGATACACCGGAAGTCAGGTCGGTCATAGGCTTTGCTCAGCAGTTCGTCGGCGAGATCGAGCTCCCACGCGTACAGGACAAATCGCATGTCGTAGGCGTCGGTGAGCACGACAGGGGCGCCACCGTTCGCGAAATGCCTTTCCAAGCTGCGTCGTGCCGGACTGCGACGAATTCGCAGGCGCCCAACAAGGCCGCGAAGGGGCTTCGGGCCGAGCGCAACAACGGTGCCCTGAATCGACATCGAGAGCAACCTACCCGGCTTGTCAACTAGTCGAACGGGTACGGTCGGGGCCGCCGCCCGGCTGGGCCTCGGGGGCCTTAGGCCGCAGGCCCCGGCGTAGGCCCCGACCTACGCGGCCTGTAGCGACCCAAGCGGCCCGCGGGGCCGTCAGCTCTGTATCTGGCCCCAGGTGGCACCGGCCCTGAGCCCCTGGGGGCCGGGCGCTCGCAGGTTCAAAATCCTGTCTCCCGATACTAGGAAGTGCCTGCAAATTCAGGCCTCCGGGGCTCCGCTTGGCCTGTGGTCTGTTCGGCCTGGGGAACAACTGGGAACAATTCGGTCGCGAGGTCTCCTAACGGTGCTGAGGCGCGCCGTGCGGGGATCGAGGGCCGCGAGCTGCTGCCCGCCTCGGTCATGGGCCCGCCGATCGCGGCGCCCGGTCGTGACCGCAAAGCGCTGCGGCGGTAGAGTTCGATCCCATGTCATGGCTGCGTCGCATCCTGATCGTCGGTGCCGGTGCGCTCGTCGCGCTCCCCGCGCTGGCCGTCGCCGCCGGCGAGCCCGCCAAGCCCATCGCCGGCGAGTGGATGCCGTACAACCAGACGCAGGGTGAGAACTCCGCCAGCTTCACCGTCGGGAGCGGCCGCGGCCACGTCACCTCGCTGCAGATCGCCGTGGCCGAAGGTGAAATCAATCCCGGCTGTCCCACCGGAACGGTGACGGTGAGCGGCACGCTGGGGCTGAGGTTGTTCCAAGGCGGAATCAGCGGCAACCGCCCGTTCTGGGCGTTTGGTCAGCTGGGGCGGCGCAAGAACGGACACAACCGCTACCGGCTTGTGTTCGAAGCGGCGCCCGTCAAGGCCACGCTTGAAGGCAAGCCCGTGCACGGTGCCAAGCTCGAGCTCGAGTTCGGGGACGAGGACCGGGAAGGCGTCCACGTGCAGACCGCAAGCGGTGTGTTCGTGTTCACGTCCAAGTGTGAAGCCTCACTCGGCGAGTCCGATCAGCCTGGCGGCTTAGCGAGCGCCGTCGGCGTAGCCACGCGCAGGGCCCGCGCATCGAACCGCGGCCACCGGCCCGGCGGCCCGCTCCCGCTGTGCGGCCCAATGCGGGTGATCGTCGGTGGCGGCCCGTAGGTGAACAGGTCGCCGTCAGCCCGGTCGGTTCGAGCTGGAGGCCTTCGCTCGACGACACGCCCGTGATCGTCGGAGCCTCTTCCGGTTCATGCGCGAGATGGGCATAGCTGGCTTCGTCGCCCGGCGCGATCCCGATCGGTTCGGAGAGGCCTTTGAGCGGCCGGGGGACAGCGCAACTCGTTCGACCTGCGCCGCTAGGTGTCCTGCGGATGGGCCTTGAAGCCGATGTGCGCTGGGTGCCGTCGCAGAACGGCTTGTTCTGCGACTGGCCACAGCGGCAAAGTGTCACCCAGTTGCGCTGCTCGTAAGAGGTTCCGTCTGCGCTCGTGATGCGAACACCGCCACGCACCCAGATCGGACCGCTCGCATCCTGCTGGGGGTCCTCGATGAGCACGATCGACGGCAGGTGAGCAAGCTCGACGGGCTCGCCGCCGGCGAGCTTGTCTCGCGCGAGGAGCTCCCCGCTCGGGCAGTGCGCCGCCTGGTGAACGACGGTGTCGCGGTGTTCGGGGTCGTCTGTCTCTGCGATCGTGTTCCAGATCCGCCCGTGCCCGTCGCAGATGCGCGCGAACGCGCATAGCGCGGGTGCGTCTGGGAGCTCGAGCGTCGACCATCGAGAACGCGGGCCTGCTCGGTGAACGGCTCGCGCGAGGCGATCTCTGTCCGTCGAAGTCCGATCGGGCATGGCTGCGTCGCAGAACGGCTTGTTCGCGGACTGCCCGCAGCGGCACAGCGCGTAGGTGTCCGGCGTCTGCAGCTCACGCAGCTGCTCGTAGTCCCAGGTGCTGCCGGACGAGTCGACGGTCAGGGCCTGCTCGGCAAGAGGAAGCAGCCGTTGACGAGGTACGGACCGTCCTGCGTGATCTTGATCTCGGGAGTCGCCTCGTCGGCCATAGCGGCAAGCTAGCAGATCGGTGGTTCGCGAACGAACTACCTTGGATTGGGTGCTTGCACCGTCGGGTACTCCCAGGCCGCGAGCGCACCGAGCAGCGCCGCAACCACCACCGAGACGGCGAGTGCCGGCAGTCCGCCGGCCGCGGCACCGAACAGCGCAAGCAGCACGATCGCCAGAGCCCGCTTCGCGCTGACCCAGCCGATCATGCGCAGGCGGAACAGGCTCTCGCCGGCGAGGTAGAGCGCCGGGCCGCCTACCGTCATGGTGATTCCGGCGGCGGACAGTGCCCCGTCGGGTGAGGAGATGAGCAGGTCATCGCCAACCGCGACCATGATGATGCCGGCGACGATCGGCAGATGCAGGTAGGTGTATGCGTCGCGCGCCAGCGCGCCGGTGTCCGCGGCCGAGCGCAGGTGTGCCCGCGAGTTCTCCGCGACCTCGCCGAAATAGAGCCACCACAGCCCGCCGCTCACCAGGAAGGCCGTGCCGAGCGCGACGATCGTCAGTCCGCCCAGGCCCTTGGCCGCGGCGGACGCGCCGGTCACGACGATCGACTCGCCGAGCGCGATGATCACGAACGACTGGAATCGCTCGGCAAAGTGGCGCCTCGACCGGGTAGTCGTCGGTGTGCGCGCGGCCGAGTCCCGGGGTGCGGTAGCCGAGCAGCGGCGCCGCCAGGTCGACGAGCAACGCCGGACCCCAGAACGCCAGTCGCAGCGACGCCGGCGCGCCGCCGGCGATCCACAGAACGCCGGACAGCGCGCTCCACACGCAGATCCGCTCCAACACCATGCGCAGCGCATGTGAGCGGCTCAGCAGTGAGACCGACGCGACGTTTCGCCCGACCTGCAACGCCGTGTAGCACGCCGCGAACAGCAGCGCGTTGCCGCCGAATGCCGTCGGGATCGCAGCCGCCATAAGGAGGCTGGCGAGCGTGCAGCCGATCAGCACCAGGCGGACCTTGCCTGAGCGGGGGTCGAACCAGTTCACCATCCATGTCGTGTAGATCCACGCCCACCAGACGACCCACAGCAGGACACGGCCTGCGCGGTGCCTGTCAGATCGAGGTGCGCGATTACGAGGTGTACAACTGCGTGATTGCGAACACGTAGACCAGGTCGAAGAGCAGCTCAACAGCGGTGGTCTGTTGCTCCTCGCCCCCGCGGGGGCGCAGGTGGGTAGAGGTGGCGCTAATTTGCTTCACGAACCAACGATATAGTCAACGTCTCGATGAGCGCTGCGAAGGACACGTTTTCCGATCAGGAGCGGGCTGCATGGTCGGTTCCTCACCGTTCACTCGCTCGTGACGCGTGAGCTCGACGCGTTCTTGGGAGCCGCTCACGGTATGCCTTTGGTCGAGTTCGAGGTGCTGCTCAAGCTCTGGCTGGGGGGCGGCCGGTTGCGGATGTCCGAGCTCGCCGATGTGGCGCTGCTCAGCCGCAGCGGGCTCACGCGGATCGTCGATGAGCTCGAGGGGCTTGGGCTCGTCACACGCGAGCCTGACGAGCATGACGGCAGGGTGCTGCTCGCGACGATCACGCCACTCGGCGACGCCGCCTGCGCGCCGCGCGCAAGACCCACCTCGGCAACGTCCACAGCCTGTTCTCGACCGTCTCACCGCGGCGCAGCAACGGTGCCTGGCCGACAGCTGGCAGGCGATCCTCTCCGGCCTGGAGTCAACCGGGCAAACGAAGGTCGCTCGACATCGCCGCACCGGTGCAGCCCGTTCCTGATTGAGCATCGGACGGGCTCACACGTGCGTCGATCTGGCGCGGTGGGGAGCGACGCCGAGCGGAGGAGCCGACGAGTGGGACTACCTTCTATCCACGATAGTCGCGAGTCAGCCGGAACCGGTCGCCCCGCAGGCGGTATCCCACCGCACGACGGCCGCGCTGCGGTCTGTCCGCAGCCACCTGCGCCGCTTTGGGCTCCACCTGCTGATCTTCGCCCTCCTGGCGTTCCTGCTGTTCCGCTTCTACCGAGCCTTGCCCAGGCGCTGGGCAGCCTCGAACGGGTCAGCTGGCTGTGGCTGCTCGCGGCGCTGGGACTCGAGACGCTGTCGGAGATCGGCTATGTCGTTGCCTGGCGGCGGATCGTCGATCCCGGGCGGGTGCTCGAGCAGGAGGGACGCGGCCGCGGCTCGACGCCCGCCTCGCCTGGGCGCAGCTGGGCGGTGGCCTGCTGGTCCCGGCGGGCTCCTTCTCTGGGGTCGGCGCCGGAGCGGTCCTGTTGCACCGGTGCGGCCTGCCGCTGAAGACGGTGACCGAGCGTGAGTTCAACCTGAGCTTCCTCAACACGGCGATCGATGCGCTTGCCCTGATCGTCTTCGGGGTCCTGCTGGGGCTTGGGCTCTTGGCGGGCCGAAACGACGTGGCGCTGACGTTCCTCCCCGCCGCATTTGCCGCCGGCGCGATCGGTCCGGTGATCCCTGATCGCCCGGCGGTGGGACTGCTTCGCGGCGAGGCTGGAACCGCGCCGGCCGCGTATCGCGGAGGGGATCGGGATGGTTGCACGTGCCGTCGAGGACACCGACTCGCTTCTCTTCGGTAGGGGAGACTGGCGGAGCCTCGGCGGAGCCCTGGCCTACCTGTTCTTCGACGTCCTTGTCCTCTGGACGGCGTTCTTTGCGCTGCACATTCACGGCGCGCCCCCCTTTGCGCCGGTCCTGATGGCCTACATCATCGGAGCGCTCGGCGGCTCGCTTCCCCTGCCGGCCGGGCTTGGGGCGGTCGGAGGGATAGGCGGCTGCCTGATCCTCTACGGGGCCGGGCACAACGTGGCTGTCGGTGCGGCCGTCGTATACGGCGCGGTCGGGCTGGTCGTGCCGTTCGTCGGCGGCCTCGCGGCCTCGCCGATGAGCCCCATGATCGTGTCGATGCGCGTTCCGAGCCGCGCCACGTCGCCGCCCGGTGTTGGCCGAATCGTGGTTCCCAGCGCGAGCACGAAGCAGCCCGCGTACCCGCCCGCGTCTGACCCGGCGGACGACCTGCGTCGCGTTGGGCTCGTCGTGGTAGACCTCGACCATGCTCCGCGCGCCGCGGATACCCGGGCAGGAACCGCTCGACCCCGACCGAGCGGTAGCGCGCGCCATCTGGTCGTTGACGTTGGGGAGAACGTGTTTGGAGACGAGGCCGAGCGAGGTGGAGTCTCCGACGTGGAGCACCTCGCGGCACGAGGTCATCGGCGCGCCCGGCACCATCGCATGGATCGCGGGGTCCGGCGGGGCCCCCCCCGCCAAGGCGCGGCCGCACCGAAGCGGTGGGCGGGGCGCGGTGGTCGGTCGCGACGGGCTCGCGCTCCGCGTCGGCTTCCCGCGGTGCGCGCGCCGAATCGTGACCCGCTCGCCCACGGTGCCCGGCACTTCAGAGGCCCCACGACCAGCGCGAGCGTCGCGAGCCGGGAGGAGCAAAACGGCCCCGAGGCGCGGCGCGAGGCGGCGGCGACGCAGGGCTCCTCGACAGAAGTATGAGCCGCGGCGAGCACCACGATGAGCGCCACCTGTATCACGCCGCGCGCCACGGGAACGTTCGCGAGCGTCGTCTCCGGCATGAACGCGACGACCGGAAGGTGCCACAGGTAAACGCCGTACGAGCGCGGCCGACCACCGGAGCGGGCCGACGCGGAGCGCGCGCGCGACGAAGGACTCGGGGTGGGAGGCGGCCATCGCGAGGAACGCGGTCGACGCAGCCAGCACGAGCTCCCCGCCCCGGTAGAGGAAGGCGGAATAGTCGTCGGTGCACGCGATGCGAGCGCGATGCCCGAGAGGCCGAGGGCGCCGAGCAGGTCGAGCGCGACGCGCATGCGCGGCGACACGGCGGCCGCGCGACCGAACGGCAGTACGAGCGCGGCGAGGGCGCCGCGAGGAGGCCGCGGCCCGGCATCGGTGCCTTCGTAGGCCCGGGTGTTGTTCACCGCGTTCGGGTCGTAGAGGTGGGAGATGGCCGACGTCGAGGCGGCCGCCAGGAGCGCGGTCACGAGCGCGAGCGGCCAGCGACCGCGCTTAGTGCGCGCGCCGAGCCAGAGCAGCCCGTACACGAGGAGGGGCCACACGAGGTAGAGACGCTCCTCGATCGCGAGCGACCAAAGATGGTCGAGCGGCCCCGGACCGGTGAATCGCGGAAGTAGTCGTCGCCGCTGGCGATCGTCGTCCAGTTGGCGACGTAGAGGAGCGCGCCGAGCGCCTCGCGGAGCGTCGCAACGAGCTTTCGGGGCGGGCGATGGCGGTGGTCGAGCGCGACGACGGCGAGCATGAAGCCAGCGCCGGCAAGAGGCGCCGGGCCGGCCTACCCAGAAGGCCTTCAATCGACTCGCCCGCGCTGCTCGAACTCCCGCAGGAGGAGCGACGTGATGAGGTACCCGCTCAGCGTGAAGAAGACGCTCACACCGAGCAAACCCCCGCCGCAGCCCGGCACCTGCAGGTGGTAGGCGACCACCGCCCCCACCGCGAGCGCGCGGATGCCGTCGAGCGCCGGGACGTATCCCGGTCGGGTGTCGGGAGCGACCGCGGCGCGCACGGTCTCCGGGCCGCCTGCCGAACGCGTCAGCGTCCGGAGTCCCGGCCCGATGGCGGGTAGCGCGGAAGATGCGCTTGCCGAGCGAGCCAGGAGGGCCCCCCGTGACGAAGGGCAGGGCACACACTCGGCACACGGATTAAGGACGTTCTGGGGCGTCAACGGGCAAGCTCCTCGGAGGTCTCTTCGAGCAAGCCGACGGCCAGCGGTGCGACGCCCGACGACGTAGCGTTCGCGGTCAAAAAGTCCTGAGATGATGCCCAGTTGGAGCGTCGCGGCTCCTCACCCAAAGGGGGGAGTCGTGTCTCCTCGGCCGCACGGTGGAGTCCAGGGACCACTCACCCGTCGGGTCGGCGCTTCTGTTGGGAGCGGGATTGCCGCTCTCGGTCGACGTCACTCTAGAGGTTCGAATCCTGTGGCGCGCTGACGCAAGTGGCCCTAGTCATGTCGCAGCTGAACGTGGGGCGAGAAGGGATAGGGAGGGCGATGTCAACGAGTCCGTTCTTGGTCAGGTGCGTGGCGGTGGCCTCTCTCCTGGTCGGGGTAGGGTGCGGGAGCGGGGGCGCGAACAAGAGCGCGGGCGGACCCTCCGGCGGAGGAGCTTCGGAAGGGGGCGCCGAGGGCACGTTCGATGCAGCCGCCAACGGCACCACCGACGCGGCCGCGAACAACGCGACCGACTCGGCCGCGAACAACGCGCTCGACGCGGCGGGCGAACAACCCGCTCGACGCGGCCGCACTGCCAGAAGCCGGCGCGGCGGACGCGCACCCTGGTCTGGCCCTTCTGCATTCAGACGACGGCCAGGTCCATCGCCTACAGTCCGTATCGGACGACCGGACCCGGCGCCGGCGAGGTTCCGAGGATGCCCATGTAACTGAGGATCTGCAGTTGATCCAGCAGGCGGGGTTCGGCCTGGTGCGGCTCTTTGGCTCCGACTCGGTCAACGAAAATATCGTGCGTCTGGCGAGCTCCACCGCGGGCTTGGGCGACCTGAAGTTTCACCTCGGAATTTCGGTGGAGCCCACCGATGCCACCTGCGATGACGCCGGCAACGCAGCGCAAATCGCCCTGGCCATCCAGCTTGCGAAGACCTATCCCAGCATCGCCGTCGTGAGCGTCGGCAACGAGACCTCGCTGAGCGGCGGTACGCCGATCAGCTGCCTTGCCAGCTACGTCCAACAGGTCCGCGCCGCGGTGACCCAGCCCATTACCGCTGACGAGTATTGGTGGTCGATGCCGGCTATGACTAGGGTTGCGACGCGGGGACCACCGATGCCGGGTGCTTCACCGGCACGAATTACCCGCCGGACCCCGTGCTGCCGTGGCTCGACTTCGTCGGACCGACATATACCCCTCTCGGACTTGGACTACGGCAAATGGAACTGGCAGCAGACCGCGGTCCCGGCTGGCCCCCAGCGTGCAGGCGCAATGATGAACGCGTCGCTGGCCTTCCTGCAGTCCGCGTCACGGGCTGTCGCACGCTATTCCTACACGACGGCGGCGGGGACGGCGACGACAATCGGCGCGTCACTACCAATCACCATCGGGGAGACCGGGTGGAAAGCGACTCCCACCGACCCGACCTCGGCAATCGAAGAGGTCAGCGACCCCGCCATCGCCAACCCCGTCAACCAGAAGATGTACCTCGACTTGCTCGGAACGTGGAAGGGCGCCGGCGCGCCGGTCACTGTCTTCTATTTCGAGGCATTTGATGAGGCCTGGAAGATGACCGACGACGGCTGGGGCCTGTGGGACAAGACGCGAACGCCGCGCTACGCGCTGTGCGGGTTGCCTGGCGAGGCGGCCTGCAACCCGGCGCCGAATCTATACGCGGGCGCGGGCTACTACCATTGAACCGCGTTGCCCTGAATTCTACACCGCTCACCGCGCGAGGTTTGCGCCGACCGCGACGGACGTACTCGAGCCAGTAGGCGGGCCCGGGCAGCCGGCGCTTTGCGCGCTTGCCGGAAAGGTACGTCAGACCTGGACAGACGCGGCAGTCATCTTCAATCTCGACGAGGGTCCTCGGCAGACGTAATGGTATTGCGATGAGCAGCCGAGCTGCGGCGGACCCCACGGTAAATCCGCGAGACGACTCGGTCGAGCACGTCGAGGTCGCTCCGTCGTCCAAGTCCTTGGAGGCGCTTGCTTGGAGCGTCGGCCATGCCTTGAATAACCCGCTCGCGGCGCTCCTCACGAACCTCGACCTCGCCTTGGTCCGTCTTCGGGACGAACGCGACGACCCCCATGTCGCACGGCCGAGGCCTTGGAGCTTCTCAGCGACGTACAACAGGCGGCGCAGCGAATTCAAGCTGTGGTCCAGCGACTCCGCGCGACTGCCATACCGACCCAAGTGCCGCCGCCTCCAGCCACGCCGTCAACCTTCACCGTGGCTGCATCCCTGACCGACGCGAGCCTCCGCAACGTACGAGTTCTCGTCGTGGACGACGATGTGATGGTGGGGAACGCCCTCAAGCGCAGCCTGCGTGACTACGACGTCGTGGCGCTCGACGATGCCAGGGGCGCGCTTGCCCGGTTCGTGGCCGGTGAGCGGTTCGACGTGATCTTCTGCGACCTCATGATGCCGGAGATGACCGGGATGGACCTGCACGAGGAGGTCTTGCGTGTCGCCCAAGACCAGGCCGAGCGAATGGTCTTCATGACCGGCGGGGCCATCACCACACGGGCCCGGGACTTCGTAGCGGCATCGCCCAATCCGGTGCTGGACAAGCCATTCGACGTAAAGGTGCTCCGCGAGATGATCCGAGCGCGCGCCGGGACGTAGCGACGGCGTTCGCGCCGCGATTTGCGAGGGAGCCTGATGCGCAAGTCCTGCGCCAACACGCAAGAATTCGTGGGGCTGCGTCGTGTGGATTTGTCCGACGTTTGGCGGGGGAAGAGCCGGGCCGCTCGGCTCTATTCTGGTAAGATACTTCTTGTGCACGATGAGCGCGCGACAGGCATGCGTAGACTGCCGAGTAACTGGCTCTAGTCCGACCTTCGGGAGGATGTGGGCTGTCCTAAAACGAAGGACAGCCCCTAGTCGAAGACAACGAACTGCACATTCGTCAGACCGCGCATCACGGCCTCGCATCGTCGAGCGCCTCTCGGCGGCCCACTCCTGATTGAATCGCGGGCGAAGCATGGCCTCCAGCACGATCGAGTTTGCTGCCATCCGGTCCCTGCGCCTGGCGCGGCCGAAGCCCAACAAGTGGCTGGTCACCGTCTCGATCACGTTCGGAACGCTGATGGGCGCCATCGACTCGTCCATCGTGAGTGTGGCCTTGCCGCACATGATGGGAACCCTCGGCGCCACGGTGCAGGAGATCACGTGGATCTCGACGGGGTATATCGTCGCGAACGTCGTGGTGATGCCGTTCACGGCGTTCCTCGGGCGGCAGTTCGGGCAGAAGCGCGTCTATATGTTCTGCCTCGCGCTCTTCCTGCTGGGATCCATCCTGTGTGGGACGGCGCGGACGCTCCCCGCGCTCATTGCTTTTCGCGCCGTGCAGGGGTTTGGGGCCGGAGCGCTCCAGCCGACCGAGCAGGCCATTTTGCGACAGACGTTTCCCGTCAAGGAACAGGGAATGGCCATGGCGCTCTTCGCGATGGCCGTCATGCTCGGTCCCGCCATCGGTCCGACGCTCGGCGGCTGGATCGTCGACAACTACGCCTGGCCGTGGATCTTCTACATCAACGTGCCGATCGGCATCCTGGGCCTCGCCATGGTGTGGGCCTTCGTCCACGAGGACGAGGAGATCGTCGCGAAGAACCGCAGCCTCGCTCAGGCGCAGAGAACGAACATCGACTGGTGGGGCATCGGGCTGCTCATCGCCGGGCTATGCGCGCTGCAGTACTTCCTCGAGGAGGGGCAGCAAGACGACTGGTTCGAGTCGACGTCGATCACCATCTCGTTCTGGGCGGCACTGGCCTTCATCGCGGCCTTTGTCGTACGCGAGCTGACGTGCGAAGTGCCAGCCGTCAACATTCGCCTCTTCAAGGACACGGTGTTCCTGTCGGGGACGCTCATCGGCACGCTGAATTTCGCGCTGCTGATGGGGACAATGTTCCTGCTGCCGCTCTTCATGCAGACACTGCTCGGCTTCTCGGCGACGAGACGCAGGCTTCGCGATGATGCCGCGCGTCGTCGTGATGCTGATCGCGATGCCGATCGTGGGCCGGATCTACAACGCCGTGTCTCCACGAATCATGATCGGGTTGGGCATCCTGTTCATCGCCCTGGGCGCGTGGGACATGAGTCACTTCACGCTGCAGAGCGGCCAGGGCGACATCGTCTTCGCCATCGTGACGCAGGGCGCCGGCTTCGCGTGCCTGTTCGTCCCGCTGTCGACCACGGCGCTGGCCGCGATCCCCGTCACAGGATGGCCGACGCGACGGGCTCAACTCGCTGTTCCGGCAGGTCGGCGGTTCGATCGGCCTCGCCGTCAGCGCGACGCTTCTCACGCGCTACGGTGACACCGCCCGGATGGCGCTGGTCGCTCACGTCACGCGTCGAACCAAGCCGCGGTCGATCGCACGCAGGCGCTCACGGGAATGTTCCTCCGGGGCGGGATCGATCCGGTCCAGGCGCACCACATGGCGCTGCGCGTGATCGACGGGATCGTGGAGCAGCAAGCGACGCTAATGGCCTTCAACCGCGTTTTTCTCCTCGCAGGGGTCGCTTTCCTGCTCGTGCTGCCGGTGCTCACCTTCCTGAAGGTGCCCGACGACCAGGCGCCGGGGCCCAAGAAGAAGGTCGAAGTACACGTGGAGTGAGGGCGCAACGCCGCTGCTCGTGACGAGCCTCCTTCAGCGCACGACGCTGCACGCGACCGGCTCGGCGACCTTCCCCTGGTGCCCCGCCTTGCCCATCTCCACAATCGTACCGCCGGGGCGAAAGTCGCTGTAGCGCACCCAGGTCGGCCTGACCCGCACGTACGTGATGTCCTTCCACGACTGACGTTCCGGTCCGTCCGGGTACGCCTCGAAGTAGACCTTCTTGAGCCGGTCAAGCTCGGCGCCCTTCGGCTCGTCGGCGACGCCCTCGAATCTGGACGGTCTGCTCGTCGTCCCACCCGACGACGAGAGCAATGCGAGGGTCCCGACGGAGGTTTGCCATCTTGCGCGTCGTGCCGAGGGTGTCGAAGACAATCTCCAGGTCGTCGCTCACGCCGAACCCGACAGCCGCGGCTTGCGGTGCTCCCGCCTCCGAGACGGACGCCTGCACGCCGATGCGGTGGCGACGCAGGACGGCGAGGAGCTCGGCGCGGGTCACGACGAAGCGACGTAGCAGGGACTGCTTCCGATGAGAAGGGGGGTCGGGATCGAGTACGGTTGCGCCGTCCATGAGGAAGGTGCGCCTCGCCGTCCTGGCCGACCTCGAAGCAGTTGCCCGCCAGTTCGCGACGCTCTGGCCCGACGGCCCCCAGGAGGAGCACCTGACGGAAGCTGCCGCCATCCTCGCTGGCAACCCGCCGAGCGCGACGCCGCTCGTCGTCTTGGTGGCCGAGGTCGCGGGGAAGGTGGTGGGCTTCGTCGAGGTCGGACTCCGCTCCCACCGCGGACGGTTGCGACCCCTTGCGGCCGATCGGCTTCCTCGAGGGGTGGTACGTCGAGCCGGAGCACCGTCGGCGAGGGGTCGGTCGAGCGCTCGTCGTGGCTGCCGAGGACTGGGCACGCTCGAAAGGCTGCATGCAGATGGCGTCCGACACCTGGATCGACAACGAGCCGTCCCAGCGCGCGCACGAGGCTCTCGGCTTCGAGGTCGTTGACCGCTGCGTGCACTTCCGAAATCGCTTCGGTGAAGGTCGGCGTTCAAGGACGCCGCCTGACCTCGTTCGATGACGCGCGACAAAGGGCGGGCGGGGGGGGAAATGTTTCGTAAGCATTGCCTAGGCATTTCATCCGGCTCGGCGCGCGGTTCGGGCTGCCGCTTCCCGTCGCCGAGTTAGACTCCGGCTGTGCACCGCCTTGACCGAGCCCACCGTGCGATTCCAGTCATCCTCGGAGTGATCACGCTCGTGACCGTCGCTTTGCTCTTCGTCTGGGACGCTCTCCCGAAGCTGTTCCCGCCGAGGGCCCACGACCTTCTCGGCGCATTGCCACTTGCCCTGATCGCCGTCGCGTACCTCGTCTACCAAAACGCCCACCGCCCCGCGCCACGAGAGGTCGTGAAGGCAATCATGCTGGCCATTGCCTTCCTCTTCTGGGCGGCGAACAGCTTCTGGCCGGACATCCCCTTTGCGACGTTGTTCAATGACATCGCCATCGGCCTTTTCGTGCTCGACGTGTTTCTCGTCATCATCGGCTGGCCAGCGAACATCCCAGACGAGTCGTTTGCCGAGACCTTCCCGGAGCAGAATGAGCCTTGACGAGCTCTCTGCCGAAGAGCAGTTACATTCCGACGCCGATGACGAGGTCCGCTGTGACGCCCGCTTTCAGGTGCACGACGCGCGCGATCTGCCCGAGAGGGCGTGTCGATCGACGTCGCGCTCTGGATCGAGGCGATTCCTTTGCGCACGATGAGTGTGATGTCCTGATCGAGCGCGGAGCCGGCCCAGACTTCGATCGACTCCGTGCCGGTGTTCCACGTCATCTCTTCGACGGTGAGCTGGCTGCGGGCTTTCACGCCCAAATCGTCCCTTGGTCGAGCGCCTCAGGCAGCGCGGGCAAGAGCTCCACGGTCCCGGGGCTGGAGGAGACGAGCATCTCCATCAGCACCCCCGGCATCGCGTTGGCGGTGTCCGTGCAGAAGACGCTGTGTGCGTGTGTAATGAGACGAGGCGAGCCCACTATAGTAGTAGCCCTGGCTCGTCAGCGTCAGGACGTGGTTCGTCAGCGACTGCGCGTTCTTCAGGTTCGCGGCGTTCAGCGCGGCGTGAAGCAGGCCGTGCCCCGCGTTCTCGTAGTTGTACTGGTCCTTCTTGGCCAGCGTCACGAGCGCGGCGTTGAACATCGTGAGGTCGCTCTCGGGGGTGATCTCGCGGAACGGCCACACGCCCAGCATCTGGCTCGAATGCCGGTGGTCGTAGTTGTCTTTCAAGCCCGGCCACGACCACTCCGCCAGCGCGCCGTCGGAGTTGATCTCGTACGAGGGCAGCTTGTTCAGAGATCGCGGTCCAGCGCTCGACGCCTTCACCGGCGCCCTGTTGCAACCCGAGCGGTTGGACATCTGGGATGAGCGCGGACAACGAGAACTTGGCGCCGGAGATGTCGAACGTGGAGTCGTCCACGAGCGATATCCCGAGACCCGCGGGCTGATTCTCCGGCGACACCGAGCCCGCGAAGACATAGTGGCCGCTGCTGTCCGTCTGGGTGAGAAAGTCCTCGTCGAAGGTGCCCATGTCCTGGAACAACGGATAGGCCTCGTTCTGGAGGAACGTCGTGTCGCCGGTGATGAGATAGTGTTCCCAGAACGGGTAGAGCGGCCGCCCATCTCGCCCGTCGCGTACTGGTACGGGTAGTACTGGCTGGATCTGCGCCTCGAGCCCGTCGTCGGCCCCGGCGAGTTTCCGGCCGAGAGCATCCCGCGGCAGCCGAGAAGCTTGGTCGCGTTCGTCTCGAAGTCCTTCTGCCAGTCCGCGATGAGCGCAAAATAGCCTGCCATGGCCTCGGGCATGTCGCCGATGTTGCCCCCGGCAATCTGCAAGTTGAACGGAACCGGGGCCCCGATCGAATCAAAATCTCTAATCCCGTGAGAGTACATCTCCATACTCAGGCCCCCGGCCAGCACGACTTCTTGGCCGCCATGACCGCCATCGGCCAGCCATGGCCTCCCGTGGCCAACCACATCTTCATCTTCGCCAAAGTTAGCCGACCCGCCATGGAACACGTGCCAGTCATCGTCAATTCTCCCCTCGCCATGGCCATGGTCGCCAGCCAGGCGCTCACTCCCATCGGCGAACCCGAAGCCCCAAGCCAACCCTGAACTCAAAGCTTCTCCAAGCCATCAGCACCGAGTACACTCTCTTTGGCCGGACCGTCGGCAACACGTCCACGGCCATGGCCATTCGGCCATGTCGCCGGCCACCGTCGAGCAAAGCTTCAAGTGGCCGATGGCCCGTTACCCCAGCCAGTACCCCTGGTCGCCTTTGCTGTCCGCATCTTCGCCCCCGTATGCAGCCGTCGTCCATGCGCCCAAGGCCAAGTGAATGGCCACCTCATGGCCGAATCCGTGATTCAATGCCTATCGGGCCGCCAAAATGTCCAGCTCTAACCGGCCAGGTCGCCGCTTCATGAACCGCCGCTCCGTCCCATCCAAAACCTGGCCACATGGCCCGCACCATAAACCAAACCCTTCTATTCACAATTTTTTTACAATCTCTGTCAC